>NZ_QOHJ01000008.1 GCF_003319185.1 Blastococcus sp. TF02A-30 | reverse complement strand
CGCACATCGGCGCGCCGCTGCGCCTGCTCCCGCCGCCGCTCGGCGAACTCCTCGTCCGCCGCGATCGCCGCCGCCACCAGCCGCTTGCGCAGCCGACCCGACGACAACCCGGCCGCGGCCGGCAGCAGCGCCGGCACCACCACACCCAGCACCGCGCCGGAGGCATCGGCCAGCACGTCGGCGAACACCCGCGCCCGGAACCAGTCCAGCTCCCCGTCCGCGCACGCTCGCCACACCGCCGGCATCCGCTCCACCAGCTGGTGCGCATCGGCCAGCACCCCGTCGGCGAACACCCGGGAGCAGTTGAGCACCAGCGCCAGCTCATCGGGCAGGAACTCCGACGTGCCCGGCACCGGCGACCCCGTACCCCGCCGCCGCGCACCCGGGTGCCCCGGCGGCGGATCATCGGTGTCCGGGCGCTGCGCGGCCAGCGCCATCACCAGCTCCGCCTCGTAGGCGGCCTCCATCGCCTTGCGTGCCTGCACCCGGGCCAGCTCCGCGGCGATCTCCTCGTCGGACAGCACCCCCACCGGCAACCGGTCCACCACCGGCGACCGTCCCAGCAACCACCCCACCAACGCCCCCTCCACCGGGGAACGCTCGCCGACAGCCGCTGACATGGACCGAACATAGGTTCGAGGTACGACAGTTCCGAACGGGCAGGAGAACTCGGTCATCTCGAAAGCAGTTGTGCTGTAGATGTAGCACTTCTACTATCTCGGCACGGCTCGACGAGGAGGGGCGATGGGCGCGGGACGACCCGATCCGGTGATCTCAGTCCGCGACCTGCGGATGACCTACGGCACGCAGGAGGTGCTCGCCGGCATCGACCTCGACGTGCACCCCGGCGAGGTCGTCTGCCTGCTCGGCCCGAACGGCGCGGGCAAGACCACCACCATCGAGATCCTCGAGGGGTTCCGGCTGCCCTCGGCCGGCCAGGTGCAGGTGCTCGGCGAGGACCCGGCGCGGGCCGGCGACGCCTGGCGGGCACGCGTCGGCGTCGTCCTCCAGTCGTGGCGCGACCACGCCCGCTGGACCCCGCGCATGCTGCTGACCTCGCTCGGCGGCTACTTCCTGCCGTACTCGACCCCCGAGCGGCCGCGGCCCTACGGCGTGGACGAGCTGCTGGAGACGGTCGGCCTGATCGAGCACGCCGACCGCAAGATCGGCACGCTCTCCGGCGGCCAGCGACGCCGGCTCGACGTCGCCGTCGGCATCATCGGCCGGCCCGAGCTGCTCTTCCTCGACGAGCCGACGGCCGGGTTCGACCCCCAGGCCCGGCGCGACTTCCACGACCTGGTGCACCGGCTGTCGGACCTGGAGGGCACCAGCATCCTGCTCACCACGCACGACCTCGCCGAGGCCGAGAAGCTCGCCGACCGGATCCTCATCCTGACCAACGGCCGGATCGTCGCCGACGGCAGCGCCGAGGAGCTCACCCGCCAGGTGGCCGGGACGGCGGAGGTGCGCTGGGCGCTCGGCCGCGAGCGGTTCGTGCACCCGACCGACGACGTCGTCCCCTTCGTGCGCCGGCTCCTCGAGCAGCACGGGGACGCGCTGACCGACCTCGAGGTCCGGAAGGCGAGCCTCGAGGACACCTACCTGGCCATGGTGCAGCGCTTCGAGGCCGGCGCCCGCACCGCCCCCGCCCTCCAGGAGGTCGTCCCGTGAACGCCACCCGCCACGCGATCGGCCTCGGCCTGCGCCGCGGCTGGACCGAGTTCCTGCTCAGCCTGCGCAGCCCCCAGGACCAGGGGTTCTACCTGTTCACCGCCGTCGGCACGCTGGTCTTCCTGTGGTTCAACCGGGACAACGAGATCCAGGACACCGGGCTCATGTACCCGACGTGGGCGCTGCCCTCGATCCTCGGGGCGCTCCTGGCGTTCGGCGTCGTCATCGGCCCCGCGTTCGCCCTGGCGATGGAGCGGGAGGACGGCACGCTGCTGCGGCACAAGGCGCTGCCGCACGGGATGCAGGGCTACGTGACCGGCCAGCTCACCTACCACTCCCTCGGGCTGGTGCCGTCGCTGCTCACCATCCTGGTGCCGAGCTTCCTGTTGTTCGACGGGCTCATGCACCGGGGCGCCGGGGGCTGGCTCACCGTGGCGTGGGTGGTCGTCCTCGGCCTGCTGGCCACGCTGCCGCTCGGCATGATCCTGGGCTCGATCGTGCCCAGCACCCAGAAGGTCGGCACCTGGGGGATGCTCCCGATCATGCTCCTCACCGCCATCTCGGGGATCTTCTTCCCCATCACGGCGCTGTGGGGCTGGGTCCAGGCGGTGGCCCAGGTGTTCCCGACCTACTGGATCGGGCTCGGGCTGCGGTCGGCCTTCCTCCCGGAGGAGGCCGTCACCCTGGAGCTCGGCGACTCCTGGCGCACGGGGATGACGGTTCTCGTGCTGGGCGCGTGGGCGGTGTTCGGCGCGCTGGTGACGCCGCGGGTGCTGCGCCGGATGGCCCGCCGGCAGTCCGGCTCCCAGGTCGAGGCGGCCCGCGAGGCCTCCCTGCAGTGGGTGCACTGATCCGTGGTCGGTGAACGCCCGGACGGCGACGCCGTCCACAACCGCATCGCGCTGCTGCGGGCGGAGCAGGGGGTCACGCGGCGGGAGCTCGCCGAGGCGCTGGGCGTGCACTACCAGACGGTCGGCTACCTGGAGCGCGGCGAGTACAACCCGTCCCTGCACCTGGCGCTGCGGATCGCGGAGTTCTTCGGGGTGCCGGTCGAGGCCGTGTTCTCGACCCGGCCGTTCCCCCGGATCACCGACCTGCACCGGCCCGCCTAGATGTTGGCGCCGTCCGCCGGGGGGCCGTCGGGCAGCGAGGCGGCCATGCCGGTCCCGCCGCCGTCCGGGGCGGTCATCCCCACCGTGTAGGCGGTCATGGACAGCGAGCCGTAGGCGTAGCCGTCCACCAGCACCTCGGCCCCCTCGCCGTCGGCTCCCGCCAGGCCGGCCAGGTACAGCAGCGGGAGGAAGTGCTCGGGAGTGGGGACGGCGAGGTCGTAGTCGCGGTGCCCGTCGATGCGGACGACGTCGACCGGGTCGGTGAGCATGCACTCCTTGGCCCGCTCGTCGAACCGCTGCGCCCAGTCGAACCCGGCGTCCGGCATGGCCCGGCTGACCCCGCCCAGGTTGTGGACGACGTTGCCGCTGCCGACCACCAGCACCCCGCTCTCGCGCAGCGGGGCGAGCGCCGCGCCCAGCTGCAGGTGGTAGTCGAAGGACTTGAGCGCGTTGATCGACAGCTGCACCACCGGGATGTCGGCGTCGGGGAACGCGTGCACCAGCACCGACCAGGTGCCGTGGTCGATGCCCCAGCTGTCCACGTCGGCCCCCACCCAGGTCGGGTGCACGACGTCGGCGATCTCCTCGTAGAGCCCCGGCAGCCCGGGCGGCTCGTACCGGACGTCGAAGAGCTCCTTCGGGAAGCCGTAGAAGTCGTGGATCGTCCGCGGGCCGGGCATCGCCGTGACCGCCGTGGCCTGCACGTACCAGTGCGCGGAGACGACCAGGATCGCGCGCGGGCGCGGCACCGACTCACCGAACGCGCGCCAGGCGGCCGTGTACCGGTTCTCCTCCAGCGCGTTCATCGGGTTCCCGTGGCCGAAGAACGCGGCGGGCATGACGGTCACGCGACCTCCCCCAGTCGATGGGTCCGGATCATGCTCCGGCGGGGAGGTCGTTGCGAGACCTTCGGGCGCCGCTCAGCTACGGACGGCGACCGCCGCCAGCAACCTGCGCCGCTCGGCGGGCGGGCGTCGGGGGCACGACGTGCACAGCGAGCCGCCGGGCAGCCGGTCGACCAGGCAGCACGACGCCCGCCGCGTGAAACGGCGTCCCCGCACGTCCTCGTAGCGGGGCGCCGGCAGGGGCGGCCCGACCGCCGCCGCCACCCGGCCGGCCAGCGCCGTCGCGCCCGGGACGTCCCCGACCGCCCGGCCGAGCGCGAGCAGCCCGTTGGCCAGCGAGTCGGTGGCGATCGCCCAGAGCGGCCGCGGCCGCATCCCTGCGGCGGAGGCCACCGCCGCGACGACCGCGCCCAGTGACCCGCGCAGCTCGGCGCCGAGGTCCCCGGCCGGGGCGGACGACACCGCCGCGACCGGCAGCCCGGCCGGCGAGAGCCACAGCGCGGTGTCGGCCAGCCGGGCCGAGAGCGGCTGCCCGGCCACCAACCCGGCCAGCGGAGGGCTGAGCAGCACCGCCGACGCCGAGTACCACCACACCGTGGCGGCGACCCGTGCGTCCCCGCCGCGACCGCGCACCACCGCGGCGGTCCACTCCCTGTCGGCGAGGCGGCTGGCCGGCACCGCCTCCGCGCCGGGCGGCGGGACGAGCCCGAGGGCGGCGGCGCCGGGGATGCGGGCCGCCACCGCCTGCTGCACCCGCGCCGTCACGGGGTCAGTCTGACCGGCCGTCGCGCGGAACCAGCCGCCCACCGTCCCCGGGGCAGACGTGCAGGCCGGCGCGCCCTACCGTGTGGCGGGAGCCACAACGCGTGCGTGGCAGCGCCGGAGAGGGCGCGCCGCCGGAAGGGGAGGTACCGCATGAGCGAGACGACGACCTCGACGGAGGGCCGGACGTTCAGCCCGCCCGAGCAGATCACCGCGCAGGCCAACGTCGGCCCCGACGTCTACGACGAGGCCTCCCGCGACCGGCTGGCGTTCTGGGCGAAGGCCGCCGAGCGCCTGCACTGGGAGCAGCCCTGGGACGAGGTGCTCGACTGGAGCAACCCGCCCTTCGCCAAGTGGTTCGTCGGCGGCAAGCTCAACGTCGCCTACAACTGCGTCGACCGGCACGTCGAGGCCGGGCACGGCGAGCAGGTCGCCTACCACTGGGAGGGCGAGCCCGGCGACACCCGGACCATCACCTACGCCCAGCTCAAGGACGACGTCAGCAGGGCCGCCAACGCCCTGCTCGAGCTCGGCGTCCAGGCCGGCGACCGGGTCGCCATCTACATGCCGATGATCCCGGAGACGGTGATCGCGATGCTGGCCTGCGCCCGCATCGGCGCCGTCCACATGGTGGTCTTCGGCGGCTTCTCCCCCGACGCGCTGGCCAGCCGGATCACCGACGCCGGCGCCCAGGTGGTCATCACCGCCGACGGCGGCTACCGGCGCGGGGCCCCCAGCGCCCTCAAGCCCAACGTCGACGAGGCGCTCACCCGCACCGAGGGGGTCCGCTCGGTGCTCGTCGTCCGCCGCACCGAGCAGGACGTCGAGTGGACCGAGGGCCGCGACGTGTGGTGGCACGACCTGGTCGACCGCCAGTCCCCCGAGCACACGCCCGAGGCGTTCGACGCCGAGCACCCGCTCTACATCATGTACACGTCCGGGACGACGGCGAAGCCCAAGGGCATCCTGCACACCACCGGCGGGTACCTGACCCAGGTCGCCTACACGCACTGGGCGACCTTCGACCTCAAGCCGGACACCGACGTCTACTGGACGGCGGCCGACGTCGGCTGGGTCACCGGCCACAGCTACATCGTCTACGGGCCGCTGGCCAACCGGGCGACGAGCGTCATGTACGAGGGGACGCCGGAGACCCCGCACCGGGGCCGCTGGTTCGAGCTGATCCAGAAGTACGGCGTCACCGTCCTGTACACCGCGCCGACGGTGATCCGGACGTTCATGAAGTGGGGCGAGGACATCCCCGCCGGCTTCGACCTGACCACGCTGCGGCTGCTCGGCTCGGTGGGCGAGCCGATCAACCCGGAGGCCTGGCTCTGGTACCACGAGCACATCGGCGGGGGCCGCTGCCCGATCGTGGACACCTGGTGGCAGACCGAGACCGGCGCGCACATGATCACGCCGCTGCCCGGGGTCACCAGCCTGGTGCCCGGCTCGGCGCAGCACCCGTTCCCGGGCATCTCCGCCAAGGTCGTCGACGACGAGGGCAACGAGCTCGGCGACGACTCCACCGGGCTGCTGGTGCTCACCGAGCCGTGGCCGTCGATGCTGCGCACCATCTGGGGCGACGACGACCGCTACGTCGACACGTACTGGTCGCGGTTCGGGAAGAACGTCTACTTCGCCGGCGACGGCGCGAAGAAGGACGCCGACGGCAACATCTGGCTGCTCGGCCGGGTCGACGACGTGATGAACGTGTCGGGCCACCGCATCTCCACCACCGAGGTGGAGTCCTCGCTGGTCGGTCACCCGACCGTCGCCGAGGCGGCCGTGGTGGGCGCCAGCGACCCGACCACCGGCCAGGGCATCGTCGCCTTCGTCATCCTGCGCGGCACCGCCGAGGACTCCGGCGACGAGCTGGTGCAGACCCTGCGCAACCACGTCGCCCGCGACATCGGGCCGATCGCCAAGCCGCGGCAGATCATGGTCGTGCAGGAGCTGCCGAAGACCCGCTCCGGCAAGATCATGCGCCGCCTGCTCCGCGACATCGCGGAGAACCGGGAGCTGGGCGACGTCACCACGCTCACCGACTCCTCGGTCATGGAGCTGATCAAGGAGAAGCTGCCGGCGACGCCGTCCGAGGACTGAACGACGCCGCGCCCCCCCGGGTGGGGTCACCCCACCCGGGGAGGTGAGGGCGCGCCGGGGCGCCGCGTGGGGCAGGATTTCCCGGACAGCAGTTCCCGCCCGCAGAGCAGACCGACGAGGAGGCCCCGCCGTGGCCCACAGCGTGACCGGCCGGACCACCGGGTCCACCGTCTCCACCGGATCCGACGAGCCCTCGATCGGCACGCTCGTGCAGAGCGCCATGGGCGACCTGTCCACGCTGCTCCGCGGCGAGGTCGAGCTGGCCAAGGCCGAGATCAGCAGCTCGGCGAAGAAGGCCGGCATCAGCGTCGGCCTGTTCGGCGCCGCCGGTGTCCTGGCCGCCTTCGCCAGCATCTACCTGTTCATCACCCTGGCCGAGGTGCTCGACCTCTGGATGCCCCGGTGGGTGGCCTTCCTCATCGTGACCGTCTTCCTCCTGCTGGTCGCCGGCATCGCCGCGATGATCGGCAAGCGGATGCTGAAGAAGATCGAGAAGCCCGAGCGGACGCTGGAGACGCTGCACGACCTGCCCGAGGTGCTGCACCGCGAGGCCCCCGGTGAGCGCCACCGCGCCGTCCCCGAGGTGAGCAACGGGCAGGTCCGGCGGCAGGGCACCGAGAACTACCAGCTGTAGCCGACCGCCGCGTGACCGTTCTGCCGGACGGCCCCCCGGACGCCACCAGCGTCCTGCTGCCGGGGCCGTGGACCCACCGCGACATCTCCGCCAACGGCATCAGCCTGCACGCCGCCGAGGCGGGGCAGGGGCCGCTGGTGCTGCTGCTGCACGGCTTCCCGCAGTTCTGGTGGACCTGGCGGCACCAGATCACCGGGCTGGCCGACGCCGGGTTCCACGTCGTGGCCCCGGACCTGCGCGGCTACGGCGCCAGCGACAAGCCGCCGCGCGGCTACGACCTGCCCACCCTGTCGGCAGACGTCGCCGCCCTGGTCCGGGCGCTGGGCGAGCGGGAGGCGGTCGTCGTCGGCCACGACTGGGGCGGTCTGCTGGCCTGGACGATGGCGGCGCTGCACCCGCGCACGGTCCGCCGGCTCGTCGTCCTGTCGATGGCCCACCCGCGCCGGCTGCGGGCCGCCATGACCGATGCCCGGCAGCGGAAGGCGCTGCGGCACGCGCTGGGTTTCCAGGTGCCGCGGTTGCCGGAGCGGCGGCTCACCCGCGTGGACGACGACCCGGTCGCCGACCTCCTGCAGCGCTGGGCCGGGCCCGAGTGGGCCCGGACCGCCGACTTCGCGGCCGCCGTGGAGCGCTACCGCTCCGCCGCCCGGATCCCGCAGGCCGCGTACGGGGCGATGGAGTACTACCGGTGGGCCGGTCGCTCGCAGCTGCGTCCCGACGGGCTGCGCTACGCGCGCCGGATGGCCGCGCCGATCACCGCCCCCACCCTGCAGGTGCACGGCTCGCTGGATCCCTGCGTGCTCGCCGACAGCGCGCGGGGCTCGGGCCGCTACGTCGCCGGCGAGTACCAGTGGCGGGAGCTCCCCGGGCTCGGGCACTTCCTCCCCGAGGAGACCCCCGACGAGATCACCCGGCTCATCGCCGACTGGGCGCGCCAGCGCCCGGCGTGACGTGCTGGAGCGGCCCCTTCGCAGGGACCCGCCGCGAGCGGAGCGAGTGGTGGGGGGCGAAGGGGTCCTTCTACTCGCACGGGCCGGTGCTGACGGCGGTGCGCGCCTGGCTGCCGGCCGTCGCCGCCTCCGCCACCTGCGGTCCGGTCAGGGCGTAGCCGGTGTTCGGGTCGTCGATGGCCGAGGCGAACACGACGCCGAGCACCGTGCCGTCGGAGGCGAACAGCGGCCCGCCGGAGTTGCCGGCGCGGACGCTGCCGAACAGCGCGTAGACGTCGCGGACGACCGTGCGGGTGTCGCGGAAGTCGGGACCCCGGATGTCCACGCGGTCGCGCACGCGGGCCGCGCCGACGTAGAAGTCACCGCCCCCGGGGAAGCCCATGATGATCGCGTCGTCCCCGGCCGCGGCCGGCTGCGGCGTGAACGTCAGGGCCGTCTCGGGCAGCCCGGGGACGGCCAGGACGGCGACGTCGATCTCCTCGTCGACGTACACCGGCGTGGCGTCGTACCGCTCGCCGTCGGCTTCGACGGTGGGCTCGGTGACGCCGGCGAGCACGTGCGCGTTGGTCATGACCCGCTCGGGCGCGTACACGAAGCCGGAGCCGTCGATCTGCCGCGAGCACGACGGGGCGACCCCGCTGATCTTGACCACCGAGTCCTGCACCCCGGCCACGACCGGGCTGTTCTGCAGCGCCGGGTCGGGGGCGGGGACGTCGCGGACCTGGGTGGGCGTGAGCGGGTCCAGCACGTCGGGCAGCCCGCGCCGGTCGATGGCGTCGCGCAGGTCGTCGTAGACCGCGCGCAGGCCGTCGGGCATGGCGTGGTCCACGGCCTGCACCAGGGCCGACTGGCGCACCTGGCTGGCCACCGCGGGGAACGGTGAGCTGGCCAGCGGCGAGGCGACCATCCACGCGACGAGCAGGACGGCGGCGGCGGACACCACCGCACCGGCGACCGAGTCGGCGAGCTTCGCCGGTTCCCAGGTCATCCTGCGGCGCAGCGCGCGACCGACGGCACCGAACAGGATCTGGCCGAGCAGCGCGCCGGCGAGGACCACGACCAGCGCGGCGAAGACCCGGCTCACGCTGGAACCGTCGATGCGGTCCGCGACCGCGCCGGACAGCTGCGCGCCGACGACGGCCCCGACGAGGAACCCGGCGATGGAGGCGGCCGACACCACCAGCCCCTGCCGGAACCCGGACAGGGCGAAGACCATCGCGAGGACGATGAGCAGCACGTCCGCCAAGGACACGGTCAGCACCCCCGCCGGCCGCGCGCGGCCGCCATCAGCCGCGGACCGTCATCGTGCCGACCTGCCCCTGCCGGGTGTGGAAGGTGCAGGTGAACGGGTGGTCGCCGGGGACGGTGACCGTGAAGTCGATGGTCATCTCCTGGCCGGGGGCGAGGAAGTCGATGCCCGCCCCGATCGGCTCGGGACCGGCCCCCTCGTCGAACTCGAGGTTGTGGGTCATCTCCTCGGCGGCGTTCACCACGGTCAGCCGCACCTCGCCCGGGGCGACGGTGAACCGGTCGGGGGTGAAGACGAAGTCGTCCTGGGTCCGGAGCGTGACCTCCTGGACGCCGTCCTCCGCGATGGTCACCACGCCGAACTCCTCGGCCGCCGAGGAGGGAGCCGAGGACCGGCCGTCGTCCCCTGAGCCGCCGCAGCCCGTCAGCGCGAGCGCGAGCGCGACCCCTGCGCCGGCCGCCGTCATCCGTCTCCGAGAACGCCCCGTCATCGGGGCGGAACCGTACGCGCCGGAGCCCCGTCCGGCGCGGGATCGGCGACGGTCGGCGCGGCGGAGTCGCCCGCCGGGTCGTCGTCGCCCGAGCCCGGCAGCGTGTAGGGCCGCACCTTCTCCAGCTCCATCGGCCGCACGTCGGTGGTGTCCCACGGCCGGGCCAGCCCCGCGGCCTCCAGGACGGCGTCGAGCAGGCCGGCGGTGAACCCCCAGACCTCCATGTCCGCGACGCAGAACGCCGGGCCGAGGTAGCCGCTGGGGTGGCGCAGCCGGTACCGGTTGGCCGGGTCGGTGAGGTCGGCCAAGGGCACGCGGGCGACCCGGGCGACCTCGTGCGGGTCGCCGACGGTCACGTCGCGGGGGTCGTCCCACCAGCCGACGACGGGGACGACGAGGCGGTCCGACGGCGGCAGGTAGAGCTCCTGCAGCGTGGTGAGCACGCGGACGCCGGCCGGGTCGATGCCGGCCTCCTCCTGGGCCTCGCGCAGCGCGGTGCCCACGGGGAAGTCGTCGCCCGGGTCGACGCCGCCGCCGGGGAACGCCGGCTGGCCGGCGTGGCTGCGCAGGTGCGCCGACTTCTCGATCAGCAGCAGGTCGGGGCCGTCGGGCCCCTCGCCGAAGAGGATCAGCACCGCCGAGCGCCGGGCGGTGGAGCTCGCCTGGGGCATCCGGTGGCGCAGCGGGAGGTCGTCGGCCCGCTCGAGCAGGCGGAGCAGGTAGTCGGGCAGCCCGTCGGCGGAGGTCACAGCTGCACGCCCAGGTGCTGTGCCACCAGGTCGCGCAGTTCCTGCACCGAGCGCACCGGACCGGTCTGCACGTGCGCGACGCCGCCCTCGGGGTCGAGGAGGTAGGTGAAGGGCAGCACGTTGAGGCCCAGCTCGGTCATGAGCTCCCCGTCACCGTCGAACGCGTTCGGGTAGGTGATGCCCGCGTCCTCGGCGAAGGACTCGGACTGCGGCCGGCCGTCCTTGCTGATCACCCCGACGACCTGCACCGCGTCTCCGGCCGTCCCCGCGAACTCCTCGAGCAGCGGGATCTCCTCGCGGCACGGCGGGCACCAGGTGCCCCACAGGTTGACCACCGTCGGCACCCCGGGCGCCCGGCCCAGGTCCAGCGTGCCGCCGCCCGGGCAGTCGAGGACCAGCGCCGGCATGAGCTCCGCACCGCGGGCCGGCTGGTCGGGCTGCTCGGCGCAGGCCACCAGCGACGACGGGCCCGGCGACGGCTGGGCCGCCCCGTCGTCGTCCTGACCGTCGTCGGAGGTGCACGCGGTGAGCGCCAGCAGCGCGGCGGCCAGGACGGCCGACCGGCGCATCACTCGGTGTCCGAGGCGGCCGGGGTCTTCACCAGCTTCGCGGCCACCTCGGGGTCGACCGGGCCGATGCCGTAGGAGGGGCACCACTTCGCCAGCCCGCAGGCGCCGCAGGCGGCCTTCTTCGCGTGGCACACCCGCCGCCCGTGGAAGATCACCCGGTGGGAGAAGTCGGTCCACTCCTTCTTCGGGATCAGCTCGCCGATCTCCGCCTCGACCTTGACCGGGTCCTCCTCCCCGGTCCAGCCGAAGCGGCGGACGAGCCGGCCGAAGTGGGTGTCCACCGTCAGCCCGGGCACGCCGAACGCGTTGCCCAGGACGACGTTCGCGGTCTTCCGGCCGACCCCGGGCAGGGTCACGAGGTCGGCCATCCGCCCGGGCACCTCGCCGTCGTAGCGCTCGACGAGCGCCTGGGCCAGACCCAGCGCCGAGTTGGCCTTGGCCCGGAAGAACCCGGTGGGCTTGAGGATCTGCTCCAGCTCGGCCCGGTCGGCGCCCGCCAGCGCGACGGCGTCGGGGTAGCGGGCGAACAGCGTGGGCGTGACCTTGTTGACCATCTTGTCGGTGGTCTGCGCCGACAGGACGGTGGCCACGAGCAGCTCGAAGGCGTTGGTGAAGTCCAGCTCGCAGTGCGCGTCGGGGTGGATGGCGGCGAGCTCCCGCGCCATCCGGCGGGCCCGGCGGGTGCGGCTCAGCGGCGTCTCGTCCGGGTCGAAGGGCGACGCCCCCGTGCGGGCCGCGAGCGTGGGCCGACGGGGCGGCGCCGGGCGGGCGTAGACCGGCGGCGAGGCGGGGGCGGACACGCGGTCGAGCGTAGGCGGCCCTGCTGACAGCGACCGTCCGTGGGACCATGGACGGCGGACACGGCGGTCCGGGACACGGCAGGACTCACCAGGAGGTCGGAGTGGTCGCGCTCAGCGTCATCCTCTTCCCCCCTCTGCTGATCGCCTTCCTGCTGGTCATGGAGCGGGTCGAGGAGCCCCTGCGGCGCCCGCCGTCGCAGCGCGAGGTCAGCGAGTTCCTCAGCACGGCCACCCCCGGCGAGGTCGACACGCTGGCCCACTCCGGCATCCGGCGGGCGCTGTTCCGCTGGCGCCGCCGCCGGCGCGGACGCGGCGCCACGTCGAACCCGCCACTGGTCTGAGCGCGCCTCCCCGGAGCGACCCGACTCGCTCGCAAGGGGGACTCGTCCACCAGCCGAACGGGTGACCGACCGCACAGCCGCCTAGACTCGCTCCGGAACCGGGCACCGCTGTGCCCGCGCAACAGCGTGAGAGGACGTGCAGTGGACGAGGTGCTGGCCCAGTCGGGGCTCTTCCAGGGGCTCTCCGAGGACGCGGTGGACCCCGTCATCAGCCGTCTCGAGACGATCACCCTCCCCCGCGGTCGCGTGGTCTTCAACGAGGGCGAGCCCGGCGACAGCCTCTACATCGTCATGAGCGGCAAGATCAAGCTGTCCCGCCGCTCCCCCGACGGCCGCGAGAACGTGCTCGCCGTCATGGGTCCGTCGGACCAGTTCGGCGAGCTCTCGGTCTTCGACCCGGGCCCGCGGACGGCGACGGCCACGGCGGTCACCGACGTGAAGCTGGCCCGCATGCCGCAGTCGGTGCTGCGCCCCTGGATCGAGGCGCACCCGGAGATCGGCGAGCAGCTGCTGCGCGTGCTGGCCCGCCGTCTGCGCCGCACCAACGACTCGGTCGCCGACCTGATCTTCACCGACGTCCCCGGCCGCGTGGCCAAGGCGCTGCTGCAGATGGCCGACCGCTTCGGCAGCCGCGACTCCGACGGCCTGCGCGTCAAGCACGACCTCACCCAGGAGGAGCTGGCCCAGCTGGTCGGCGCCTCCCGCGAGACGGTGAACAAGGCCCTGGCCGACTTCGTGCACCGCGGCTGGATCCAGCTGCAGGGCAAGTCGGTCGTCGTCCTGGACGAGGACCGGCTGCGCCGCCGCGCGAGGTGACGGAGGCGCCCCTGCGAGGGGGCGCGACCGGTGGCGGTCCCGGAGGGTCCCCGCCGGTTGCGGCGGCACGGCTCAGCGCGGCCGGGGAACGGCTCCTGGCCGCGGTGTGATCCGGAGGATCACGAAGGCAATGGCACGACCAGCCTGATCCGGGTGCCGTCGGGCAGCACCGCCCACCGGCCGTCGGGGGTCTCCTCGAACCGCGGGCTGATCGGATGCAGCGGCTGCGGCGGCGAGCCGGTCAGCGCCGCGGCGACGTCGGGGAACGCGGTCAGCTGGTCGAGGGTGTGCGACGTGGGCGGCAGCATGGGCCGCGAGCCGCCGTTCATCTCGGCCAGCGCGGCCGCGGGGGCGAGCCAGTCCGCCTCGTCCGCCTCGCCGGAGACGTCGCGCGCCTCCTGGCCGGCCGGCAGCGCCGCGGCGAAGAACTTGGTGTCGTAGCGCCGCGGCTCCACGGGCGGGGTGATCCAGTGCGCGAAGGGCCGCAGCAGGTCCGACCGCAGCACCAGCCCGCGCCCGGCCAGCAGCTCGGCCAGCGACAGCTCCCGGGAGAGCAGGGCCTGGCGCTGCTCCTCCCAGTCGTCGCCGGAGACGTCCGGCACGACCGCGCCGTCCGGCAGCCCCGCGAGGAGGACACCGGCCTCCTCGAACGTCTCGCGCACCGCCGCGCAGACCAGCTCGCGGGCGGTGCGCTCGTCGCAGCCGAAGGCCTCGGCCCACTGCGCGGGCGCGGGACCGGCCCAGCCGATCTCGGTGTCGCCGTCGCGCGGGTCGACCCCGCCGCCCGGGTAGGCGGTCATCCCGCCGGCGAACGGCATGCCCTGGGTGCGCCGGAGGAGGTAGACCTCCAGCCCGGGGGCACCGTCGCGGAGCAGGAGGACGGTGGCCGCCTGCTTGGGCTCCGCCGGGGTCATCCCCGCAGCTCGACGACGAGCTCGACCTCGACGGGCGCCCCCAGGGGCAGCTCCGCGACGCCGACGGCGCTGCGGGCGTGCTTGCCCGCCTCGCCGAAGATCTTGCCGAGGAACTCGCTGGCCCCGTTGACCACGCGCGGCTGGCCGGTGAAGCCCTCCGCGCTGGCGACGAAGCCCACCACCTTCACGACCCGGGCGATGCTGTCCAGGCCCACCAGGTCGTCGATCGCGGCGAGCGCGTTGAGCGCGCACACCTTCGCGTCGGCGGCGGCGTCCTCGATCTCGACCGAGCCGCCGACCTTGCCGGTGCGGCGCAGCCCGCCGTCGACGAACGGCAGCTGACCCGAGGTGTACACCAGCGAGCCGGCGCGGACGGCCGGCACGTAGGAGGCGACGGGAGCGGCCACGGGCGGCAGCCGGATGCCCAGCTCGGCGAGGCGGGCGTGCCAGCCCTGGGCCGGCGCGGTCATGCCGGGCGCTTGAGGTAGGCGACCAGCTGCTCGACCCCACCGGGGCCCGGCAGCACGGTCACCAGCTCCCACCCGTCGACGCCCCAGGAGTCGAGGATCGCCTTGGTGTTGTGGACGAGCAGCGGGATCGTGGCGTACTCCCACCGCTGGCGGGCCGGTTCGGTCATGGGGCGACGCTAGCGCCCCTGGCGACCTGCTGGAACGGCCCCCCTCCAGGGCCCCGGGGCGAGCCTGCGAGGCCCGGGTGGGAGGGGGGTCCTTCACCTAGGCTGGAGCGGTGAGCCCAGACCCGTCGCCCGTGCGCCTCCACGTCGTCACCGGCAAGGGCGGTACCGGCAAGACCACCGTCGCCGGCGCGCTGGCCCTGGCGCTGGCCGCCGACGGGCGCTCGGTGCTGCTGGTGGAGACCGAGGGCCGGCAGGGCATCGCCCAGCTGTTCGACACCGCGCCGCTGCCCTACGAGGAGCGGCGGATCGCGGTCGCCCGCGGCGGCGGCGAGGTCAAGGCGCTGGCGATCGACGTCGAGGAGGCCCTCCTCGACTACCTCGACATGTTCTACAACCTGCGCCGGGCCGGCCGGGCGCTGCGCAAGATGGGCGCGATCGACTTCGCCACCGCCATCGCGCCGGGCCTGCGCGACGTGCTCATCACCGGCAAGATCAAGGAGGCGGTCACCCGCCGGCACGACGGCAGGCCGGTCTACGACGCCGTCGTCGTCGACGCCCCGCCGACCGGCCGGATCACCCGCTTCCTCGGGGTCACCGGCGAGATGTCGCAGCTGGCCCGCTCCGGCCCGATCAAGACGCAGAGCGACGGCGTCATGGCCGTGCTGCGCTCGCCGCAGACCGCCGTCCACCTGGTCACGATCCTGGAGGACATGCCGGTGCAGGAGACCGCCGACGCGATCGCGGAACTGCGGGCCGCGCAGCTGCCGCTGGGGTCGGTGCTGGTCAACCTGGTCACCGACCCGGTGCTGCCGGTGGACCGGATGGAGCGCGCGGCGGCGGGGAAGCTCACCGGCGCCGACCTCGCCCCGGCGCTGGCCGCCGCGCACCTGCCCGGCGCCGACGGGCTGGCCGACGCCCTCGCCGCCGAGGCCGTCGAGCACGCCCAGCGGTGGGCCGCGCAGGACGAGCTGCGCGACGACGTCGAGGCGCTCGGCCTGCCCACGGTCGAGCTGCCGCTGCTGACCGGGCCCGTCGACCTCGGCTCGCTGTTCGAGCTGGCCGGCCGCATCGAGGACCACCTGGGCGCGGAGGTCGCCGCGTGAGCGCCGCGGCCGCGGCCGCGGACCGCCCCCGCCGGCAGGCGCCGGCCATGGACCTGGGCGCGCTCATCGCCGACCGGGAGACCCGGATCGTCGTCTGCTGCGGCGCCGGGGGCGTGGGCAAGACGACGACGTCGGCGGCGCTGGCGCTGGCCGCGGCCGAGGCCGGCCGGACCGTCGTCGTCCTCACCATCGACCCCGCCCGGCGGCTGGCCCAGTCGCTCGGCCTGGTCGAGCTGGACAACGAGCCGCGGCGGGTGGACGTCCCGGGGGCCCCGGGCGAGCTGCACGCGATGATGCTGGACATGAAGCGGACGTTCGACGACGTCGTCACCGCTCACTCCACGCCCGAGCGAGCCCAGGCGATCCTCGAGAACCCCTTCTACCAGGCGCTGAGCTCCTCGTTCTCCGGGACGCAGGAGTACATGGCGATGGAGAAGCTGGGCCAGCTGCGGGCCAGCGAGCAGTGGGACCTGATCATCGTCGACACCCCGCCGTCCCGGTCCGCGCTGGACTTCCTGGACGCCCCGAACCGGATGAGCCGGTTCCTCGACGGCACGATGATCCGGCTGCTCATGGCGCCCAGCCGCACGGGCTTCAAGTTCGCCAGCGCCGGGTTCCTGCTGTTCAGCCGGATCGTCAGCAAGATCCTCGGCGGCCAGCTGCTGCGCGACATCTCCGCGTTCGTCGCCGCGCTGGACACGATGTTCGGCGGCTTCCGGGAGCGGGCGACGGCGACCTACGAGCTGCTGCGCCGCCCCGGGACCTGGTTCGTCGTGGTCGCCTCCCCCGAGCCGGACGCGCTGCGCGAGGCCTCGTACTTCGTCGACCGGCTCTCGGCCGAGGGCATGCCGCTGGCCGGGCTGGTCGTCAACCGGACGCACCCACCGGCGACGGCGGCCCTGTCGGCCACGCGCGCCGAGGGCGCGGCCGAGGAGGTCCTCGAGGCGGGCGGGCCCGAGTCCGAGCTGGCCGCCGCCGCGCTGCGGGTGCACGCCGAGCGGATGACCCTGGCCGCGCGCGAGCAGCACCTGGCCGACCGGTTCACCAGCGCCCACCCGGAGGTCGCCGTCCGAACCGTCCCGGCCGCCGCCGGCGACGTGCACGACCTCGACGGGCTGCGCGTGATGGGCGAGGCCCTGACCGGTCCGGACGGTGACACGCCGACCGGCACGCCGCGGACGCGGGTCCTGCCCGCGCGCCGCGGCTGACCCGGCGTCCGGGGCGCCTCGCCGCCGTATCCTGGGCCGCGATGCCCGAGAACACGCTCTCCAAGGGTCGAATCGTCGGCCGGCTGGCCCTCGCGATCGTGATCGCCGGACTGCTGCTGGCCGGTCTCCTGATGCCCGTGGTGGGCGGTGGCGGGCTGGTGGCCCGCAACTCGGCGAACATGATCGACTCGCTGCCCGACGAGCTCACCGACGCGACCCCCGCCGGGATGACCCGCGTGCTCGCCGCCGACGGCTCGCTGATCACGAACTTCTACGAGAAGAACCGGACGCCGGTGGCGCCCGACCAGATCTCGGAGGTCATGAAGCAGGCGCTGGTCGACATCGAGGACTCGCGGTTCTACGAGCACAACGGGCTCGACGTCGAGGGCACCATGCGCGCCCTGGTGAAGAACCTGGCGGCGGGCGAGGTGCGCGAGGGCGGCTCGACGCTGACCCAGCAGCTGGTCAAGCAGACGCTGATCCAGACGGCCACCTCCGCCGAGGACCGCGCCGCGGCGCAGGAGCAGACCCCGGCCCGCAAGCTGCGCGAGGCGCGCATGGCGATGGCGCTCGAGGAGAAGTACGAGAAGGACGAGATCCTCACCCGCTACCTGAACCTCGTGTACTTCGGCAACGGCGCCTACGGCATCCAGGCCGCCGCGCAGAAGTACTTCAGCGTCAACGCGATCGACCTGACGCTCCCGCAGGCGGCCATGCTCGCCGGCCTGGTGCAGAGCCCGACGAACGACGACCCGATCAACAACCCGGAGAACGCGCAGGTCCGCCGCAACCAGGTGCTGCAGCGGATGCTCGACCTCGGCCACATCACGCAGCAGGAGTTCGACGAGATCACCCCCACGCCGGTCGCGGTGGCGCCCGGGGTGAACCCGCCCAACGGCTGCATCGACGCCTCGCTGGGCGGCTTCTTCTGCGCCTTCGTCTACGACCACCTGATCGGCACGCTGGGGCTCACCGACGCCGACGTGAAGAACGGTGGCCTCACCGTCCAGACCACCCTGCGGCCGGACCTGCAGCGCTCGGCCGACCAGAGCGTGCTGAACCAGGCGCCGATGGGCGACCCCCTGGTCGCCGCCTTCGACGCCGTCGAGCCGGGCACCGGGCACGTGCTGGCGATGAGCCTCAACCGCCGGTACGGCTGCGACGCCCCTGACTGCGAGTCGGTGAACCTCGCCGTGCGCCCGAGCAAGGGCGCCGGCTCGACCTACAAGGTCTTCACCGCCGCCGCGGCGCTCAAGGAGGGCTTCGGGGCGGGCTACACGATCAACGCCCCCCAGCCCTACACCTCGCGCGTCTTCAAGGGGTACCGGGACGAGCGCTACGGCCCGCTGGTCGTGAGCAACGACAACGCCGGCTACGCCGCCACCTACAACATGACCTCGGGACTGGTGGCCTCGTCGAACACCTACTTCGTCGCCCTCGAGGACGCCCTCGGCAGCGTCGACCCGGTCGTCGACACCGCCGTGGCCATGGGGATGAACTTCGAGGACCCGGTCACTCAGCAGGGCGCCGAGTGGTGGAAGGAGCACGAGAACGGCACCTTCACCCTCGGCCCGGAGGCCACCAGCCCGCTGGACCTCGCCACCGCCTACGCCACCGTCGCCGCCAGCGGCACGCAGTGCGACCCGGTGCCGGTGACCGGCGTCCTGGACCGCAACGGGGAGCCGTTCGTCGGCAGCGACGGCAACGTCCTCGACACCGGGAACAGGTGCACGCCGGAGGCGATCCCCGCCGGGGTCGCGAACACCCTGGCCAACATGATGGTCGGCGTCGTGGAGAACGGCACCGGCACCCGCGCCCGCGTCCCGGGGCACACGATCGCCGGCAAGACCGGGACCACGCAGGACAACGCGACGGCCGCCTTCGGCGGGATCACGCCGAACTACGCGGTCTCCGTCATGTACTTCGACCCGCTCGGCAACGTGAACGTCGGGAGCCACGGCGGCGGCACGCCGGCGCAGATCTTCCACGACGCGATGGCGCCCATCCTGGCCGGCCAGCCGAACACGCCCTTCGCGGCCCCGGACCCGGCGGTCGCCGCGGGCACCAAGGGCGGGGGCTACCGGCCGACGCCCACGGCGCCCCGCCGGCCGGCTCCGTCGACGCCCTCGACGCCCTCGACGCCGGAGGCACCGCAGGCCCCCGAGGCCCCGCAGCAGCCGGAGGGCGGCGCGGCGCCGGACCCGAACGCTCCCGCGGAGGGAGCCGGCACCCCCGAGGAGCCGGCCGGCGACTAGCTCAGCCGAGCTGGCGGCGGACCTCCGCGGCCACCCGGCCGCCGTCGGCCCGCCCGGCGACGGCGCCGTTCGCCGCACCCATGACCTTGCCCATGTCCTTCATCCCGGAGGCGCCGGTCCGGGTGATCACGTCGGCGACGATCGCGGCGAGGTCGGCGTCCTCGAGCTGCGCGGGCAGGTAGCCGGCCAGCACCTCGCCCTCGGCCTGCTCGCGCTGCGCCTGCTCGGACCGGCCGGCGGCGGCGAACGCCTCGGCGGCCTCCCGGCGCTTCTTCGCCTCGCGGCGCAGCACCGCCTGCACCTCGTCGTCGCTGAGCTCGCGGGCCTCCTTGCCCGACACCTCCTCGGCGCTGACCGCGGTGAGGACCATGCGCAGCGTGGCGGTGCGCAGCTCGTCGCGGGCCTTCATGGCGGTGGTCAGGTCGGCGCGCAGCTGTTCCTTGAGGTCGGGCACCCCTCCAGCCTTGCACGCCACCGCGAGGCGCAGCGCCCGTAGGCTCGGCTGCGTGCGCTGGTACACCGCCGTCCCGACCGCCGTCCTCGCCTCCGGAGCCGCGACGGCTGCCTACGCGAGCCTGTACGAGCGCACCCGCTGGACGCTGCGCCGCTTCGACGTACCGGTGCTCGCCCCGGGATCGGCGCCGCTGACCGTGCTACACGTCTCCGACCTGCACATGACCGCCGACCAGCGGTCCAAGCAGGAGTGGGTCGCCGGGCTGGCCGACCTGGAGCCGGACCTGGTCGTCAACACCGGCGACAACCTGGCCGGGGCCGACGCCGTCCCGGGGACGCTGCGCGCGCTGGACCCCCTCCTGGACCGGCCCGGCGCCTTCGTCCTGGCCAGCAACGACTACTACGCCCCGCGCCCGAAGAACCCGCTGAAGTACTTCTTCCCCGACCACAAGCGGGTGCACGGCAGCGAGCTGCCCTGGCGCGACCTGCGCGACCGGATGCGCGACCGCGGCTGGCTGGACCTCACCAACGCCGCCGGCGAGCTGGTCGTGGGCGGGCGGCGGATCGCGTTCGCGGGGGTGGACGACTCGCACCTCAAGCGCGACCGCTACGACCTCGTCGCCGGCCCCGCCGACCCGACCGCCGACGTGCGCATCGGCCTCGCCCACTCCCCGGAGCCCCGGGTGCTCGACCGGTTCGCCGCCGACCGCCACGACCTGCTGCTGTGCGGGCACACCCACGGCGGCCAGCTGCGGGTGCCCTTCTACGGGGCGCTGGTGACCAACTGCGGGATCGACCGCGACCGGGTGCGCTGGCTGCACCGGTGGGCGCCGCCCGGGCCGGACCGCCCGAACGGCACCTGGCTGCACGTCTCGGCCGGCCTGGGCACGAGCCCGTACGCGCCGTACCGGTTCGCCTGCCCGCCGGAGGCCACGCTCCTGACCCTCACCGCGCGCCCGGCCTGAGGAGGGACCCCTCCTCCTCACCCCTCGCACGCTCCGGGGGAGCGTCGGGAGGGGGCCGTACCCACCGACGGGAAGCGGATGGCCTCGCGCTAGACTCGTCAGGCGCACCTCGGGGTGTGGCGCAGCTTGGTAGCGCGCGTCGTTCGGGACGACGAGGCCGCAGGTTCAAATCCTGTCACCCCGACCAGCACTCAGGGGCCGCCGGAAGGCGGCCCCTGAGTCGTTCCGGGGCGCTGCGAAGATGGGTGGCGTGACCGCCGAGCAGACCGCCCCCGCCCTGTCCCCCGAGGTCACCGCACGGTGGCAGGCGCGGTTCCGCGCGCCCCGCGTCTCGCTGCCCGACTGGGCGCTCGAGGCCCCGCACCGCAACCTCTACAGCTCCGACGTCAGCGGCGTCGTCGAGCAGTACGCCTGGGACCGGGAGACCGGCACCCACCGGCAGGTCACCGACCGGCCCAACGGCACCCTGATCGGCACGCTGAGCCCCGACGGCGCCACCGTCTGGTGGTTCGCCGACACCGACGGCGACGAGTTCGGCGTCTGGATGACCCAGCCCTTCGAGGGCGGCGAGGACACCGTCGCCGTCCCCGAGGTGGGCCCGGCCTACCCCGCCGGGCTGGAGATCGGCCGCACGCTGGTCGCGATCGGCCGCAGCACCGACGACGGCAGCGAGCTGTGGCTGGCCCCGCGCGACGGCGGGCCCCGGGTGTTCTACCGGCACCCCGACCCGGCCTCGGTGGACGCGCTCACCCTCGACGACGAGCTGCTGGTCCTGTCGCACTCCGAGCACGGCGACCCGCGCTACCCGGCGCTGCGGGTGCTGCGGACCGGCGACGACTCCGTGGTGGCCGAGAAGTGGGACGGCGAGGGCCGCGGGCTGCACGCGCTGGAGTTCGCCCCGCTGCCGGGCGACCGGCGGCTGCTGGTGGGCCACGAGCGCCGCGGCCGCGAGGAGCTGCTGGTCTGGGACGTCGCGGCCGACACCGAGACCGAGCTGGTGCTCGACCTGCCCGGCGACGTGACCGCCGGCTGGTACCCCGACGGCACGGCCCTGCTGGTCGGCCACGACCACGCCGCGCGCAGCGAGCTGTACCGCTACGACCTGGCCACCGGCGCGCTGGAGAAGCTGGACACCCCGACCGGCGTCGTCCGCGGCGCCACGGCCCGCCCCGACGGCACCGTCGAGCTGGCCTGGTCCAACGCCGAGAAGCCGCCGGTGATCCGTCGCGCCGACGGCCCCGTCGTCCTCTCCGTCTCCGACGAGGAGCCGCCGGCCGCCTACCCGGTGGAGGACCGCTGGGTGCCCGGGCCGGGCGGCGACGTGCACGCGCTCCTGGTGCGCCCCGCCGGCGAGGGCCCGCACGCCACGGCGTTCCTGGTCCACGGCGGCCCCGAGGCGGCCGACGACGACTCCTACCGCGCCCGCCGCGCGGCCTACGTGGACGCCGGCTACGCGGTCGTGCACGTGAACTACCGAGGCTCCACCGGCTACGGCTCGGCCTGGCGGGACGCGCTCACCGGCCGGCCCGGGCTGACCGAGCTCGAGGACATCGGGGCGGTGTACGACGCGCTGGTCGCCGAGGGCGTCGTCGACCCGCGGCGCGCGATCCTCTCCGGTGGCTCGTGGGGCGGGTTCCTCACCCTCCTCGGCCTGGGCACCCAGCCGGAGCGCTGGGCCGCGGGCATCGCCGAGGTCCCGGTCGCCGACTACCTGGCCGCGTACGAGGACGAGATGGAGGGCCTGCGGGCCTACGACCGGGCGCTGTTCGGCGGCTCACCCGACGAGGTGCGCGACGTGTACGTGCGCTCCTCCCCCATCACCTACGTGGACGCCGTCGCCGCGCCGGTGCTGGTGGTGGCGGGCGCCAACGACCCGCGCTGCCCGATCCGGCAGATCGACAACTACCTGGGCCGGCTCGAGGAGCTCGGCAAGCCGCACGAGGTGTACCGGTTCGACGCCGGGCACGGCTCGCTGGTGATCGAGGAGACGATCCGCCAGGTCGAGGTCGCGCTCTCCTTCGCCCTGCGCCACGTCCAGCCCTGAACGTCAGCTTTCTGTACCGAAAGCTGAGGGGTGAACGGCAGCTTTCGGTACAGAAAGCTCGTTCAGCGCTGGGCGGCGATGAGCTCGGCGATCTGGACGGTGTTGAGCGCGGCACCCTTGCGCAGGTTGTCGTTGCTGATGAACAGCGCCAGGCCACGGCCGCCGTCGACACCCGGGTCCTGGCGGATCCGGCCGACGTAGCTCGGGTCCTTGCCCGCCGCCTGCAGGGGGGTCGGGACGTCGACCAGCTGGACGCCGGGCGCGGTGGAGAGCAGCTCGGTGGCGCGCTCCGGCCGGATCTCACGCTGGAATTCCAGGTTCAGCGACAGCGAGTGCCCGGTGAAGACCGGGACGCGCACGCAGGTCCCGGAGACCCGCAGGTCGGGGATGCCGAGGATCTTGCGGCTCTCGTTGCGGAGCTTCTGCTCCTCGTCGGTCTCGAACGAGCCGTCGTCGACGACCGAGCCGGCCATCGGGAGCACGTTGAACGCGATCGGCGCGACGTACTTGACCGGGTCGGGGAAGGCCACCGCGCTGCCGTCGTAGGCCAGCTCGTCGGCCTTGTCGACGACGGCCCTGGCCTGCGAGTGCAGCTCCTGCACGCCGGCGATGCCCGAGCCGGAGACGGCCTGGTAGGTGCTCGCGACGATGCGGACCAGGCCGGCCTCGTCGTGCAGCGGCTTGAGCACCGGCATCGCGGCCATGGTGGTGCAGTTCGGGTTGGCGATGATCCGGCCGTGCGCCTTCGCGATGTCGGCCGGGTTCACCTCGCTGCACACCAGCGGGATCTCCGGGTCGCGGCGGAACGCGGAGCTGTTGTCGATGACGATGACACCGGCCGCGGCGAAGCGGGGCGCCTGGGCGCGCGAGGTGGTCGCGCCGGCGGAGAACAGCGCCACGTCGAGCCCGGTGGGGTCGGCCGTGGCGGCGTCCTCGACGGTGATCTCGCCGTCGCCCCAGGGCAGCGTGGTGCCGGCGGACCGGGCCGAGGCGAAGAAGCGGATCGACGCGATCGGCAGCTCGCGCTCGGCGAGGATCGACCGCATCGCGGCGCCGACCTGACCGGTCGCGCCGACGATGCCGATGTTGAGCGGGCGCATGCTCATCGTCCGGTCCCTCCGTAGACGACCGCCTCGACGTCGGAGCCGAGGTCGAACGCGTCGTGCACCGCGCGGACGGCGATGTCGACGTCGGTGTCGCGGCACACCACGGAGATGCGGATCTCCGAGGTGCTGATCAGCTCGAGGTTCACGCCGGCGTCGGCGAGCGCCCCGAAGAACTTGGCGGAGACGCCGGGGTGCGAGCGCATGCCGGCGCCGACCAGCGAGACCTTGCCGATGTGCTGGTCGAACCGCACGTCCGTGTAGCCGACGGTGTGCTTCACCTTCTCCAGCGCGGCCAGCGCCGTGGGCCCGTCGCTCTTGGGCAGCGTGAAGGAGATGTCGGCGAGCTTGCTGGCCTCGGCCGACACGTTCTGCACGATCATGTCGATGTTGATCTCGGCGTCGGCCAGCACGCGGAACAGCTGGGCGGCCTCGCCCGGGCGGTCCGGCACGCCGTAGACGGTGATCTTGCCCTCGGAGCGGTCGTGCGCGACGCCCGTGATGATCGCCTGTTCCACCGGGAGGTCCTCCATCGAGCCGGTCACGGTCGTGCCGGGGAGCTGTGAGTAGGAGCTGCGGACGTGCACGGGGATGCCGTAGCGGCGGGCGTACTCGACGCAGCGGAGCATGAGCACCTTCGCGCCGGAGGCGGCGAGCTCGAGCATCTCCTCGTAGGTGATGGTGTCCAGCCGCTTGGCGTTCGGGACGATGCGGGGGTCGGCGGTGAACACGCCGTCCACGTCGGTGTAGATCTCGCAGACGTCCGCGCGCAGGGCGGCGGCGACGGCGACGGCGGTGGTGTCGGAGCCGCCGCGGCCCAGCGTGGTGATGTCCTTGGTGTCCTGGCTGACGCCCTGGAAGCCGGCGACGATCACGATCGAGCCCTCGTCCAGCGCGGAGCGCAGCCGCCCCGGGGTGACGTCGATGATCCGGGCCTTGCCGTGGCTGCCGGTGGTGATGACGCCGGCCTGCGAGCCGGTGAACGACCGCGCCTCGTAGCCGTGCGTGGAGATGGCGATGGCCAGCAGGGCCATGGAGATCCGCTCGCCGGCGGTCAGCAGCATGTCGAGCTCACGACCGGGCGGCTCGTCGGTGATCTGGCCGGCGAGGTCGAGCAGCTCGTCGGTGCTGTCCCCCATGGCGGAGACCACGACGACGACGTCGTCGCCGTTCTTCTTGGCGGCGACGATCCGCTCGGCGACACGCTTCATGTGCTCGGCGGAGGCGACGGAGGAGCCGCCGTACTTCTGGACGACGAGGGCCACGGGTCCACAGGCTACCGACGAACCCGGCGATCCCGGCGCTTGCGTCCGGAGATCCCACGGGGTGGGATCTCCGGGTGGACGACCCGTCGGAGTGGCTGCTGACCTCGGAGGAGCGCGGGAACCCCGCCGGCAGGCTCCCGGCGTGGACGGAGGGGAACCTCGTCCGCCCGCTGGTGCACGGCGTCACCTACTTCGACCGGCTGGTCGAGGAGGTCGAGAAGCTGGGTGCGGGCGACCGCGTGTGGTTCACCGACTGGCGGGGGGATCCGGACGAGCGGCTGCGTCCCGACGGCCCCACCGTGGACGAGCTCTTCAGCGCCGCCTCGCATCGCGGGGTCGACGTGCGCGGCCTCGTCTGGCGCTCCCACACCGACGCCATGTCCTTCAGCGCGGAGGAGAACCGATCGCTGGACGTGGAGATCGAGGAGGACGGCGGCAAGGTCATCCTCGACCAGCGGGTGCGCCGCGCGGGGAGCCACCACCAGAAGATCGTGGTCATCCGCTGCCCGGCGGACCCGTCCCGGGACGTCGCCTTCGCCGGCGGGATCGACCTGTGCCACAGCCGTCGCGACGACGCCGACCACGGCGGGGACCCGCAGGCGGTGAACATGTCCTCGGCGTACGGGCCCACGCCGCCGTGGCACGACGTCCAGGCGGAGATCCGCGGGCCGGCCGTCGCCGTCCTGGAGACGGTGTTCCGCCAGCGGTGGGCCGACCCGACCAACCCGGACAGCGGAAACCCCATCTCCTACGTCATCGACCGGTTCCGGCGGGCGCGGCTGCACGCCGACCCGCTGCCGCCGGAGCTGCCGCCGCCGCCCCCGTGCGGCCCGCACCTGGTGCAGACGCTGCGCAGCTACCCCAAGATCCGGCCGCCGTACGACTTCGCCCCCGACGGCGAGCGCTCGATCGCCCGCGGCTACTCGAAGGCGGTCAAGCGGGCCCGGCGGCTGATCTACCTGGAGGACCAGTACCTGTGGTCGGCCGAGGTGGCGCAGCTGTTCGCCGACGCCCTCGAGGCCAAGCCCGACCTGCACCTGGTCGTCGTGGTGCCGCGGCTGCCCGACCAGAGCGGGTCGTTCAACGCGACGCCCCAGTACGTGGGCCGCCGGCAGGCGATCGACCTGTGCGTGCGGGCCGGGGGCGAGGAGCGGGTGCACGTCTTCGACGTCGAGAACCACGCGGGCACACCGGTCTACGTGCACGCCAAGGTGTGCGTCGTCGACGACGTGTGGGCCAGCATCGGCAGCGACAACTTCAACCGCCGGTCGTGGACGCACGACAGCGAGCTGTCGACGGCGGTCCTCGACACCACCCCCGACCTCCGGGAACCGCGGGACCCCAGCGGCGTCGGCGACGGCGCGCGGGTGTTCGCCCGCGATCTGCGGCTGGCCCTGGCCCGCGAGCACCTGGACCTCGCACCCGACGGCAGCGAGGACCACCTGGCGCTCGATCCCGAGCGCTTCGTGGCCACGCTCGAGGAGCGGGCGGCCGCGCTCGCCGCCTGGCACGAGGACGGGCGGCGAGGCCCGCGACCGCCCGGTCGGCTGCGCCCGCACCGACCCGAGAAGCTCTCCCGGCTGACGCGGCTGTGGGCCACCCCGGTCTACCGGCTCCTGGTGGACCCCGACGGCCGCCCGCTGAAGCTCCGGCTGCGCAAGGATTTCTGACAACCCCGGGGGTCGCACACCTACCACGACGGCAGTTGTGCTCTGCCCCGCCCGGTGGGGCAGAGCACAACTGTCCACAGAAGAGTTCGGCCGAGCCCGGCGGGCCGGGTGCCGGCCCATGCTCGGCCCCGTGCACGAGTTCGACCTGCCCGGCTGCCTGCGCCGGATCCGCCGCGTCGCCGACCTCTCGCAGCGGGAGCTGGCCGCGATCCTCGCCGTGTCGAAGTCCGCGCTGGGGCGAGCGGAGAGCGGGGCGCAGGGCCTCGACGCCCGGCTGCTGGCCCGGGCCGCCGCCCGGGCCGGTCTGCGGCTCGCGCTGCTCGACGCCGACGGCGGGGAGGTCGCGCCCATGCGCCCGGACACGGTGCGGGACGGTGCCCACCGGCGCTTTCCGGCCCACCTCGACACCAGGTACGGCGACGAGGACTGGTGGCACGGCCGCGAGCGGTACTCGAGGACCCGGCCGCGGTACACGTTCGACCGGCACCGCCCGACGAGGGACAGGTGGACCCGCCGGGACGGCGTCCCGTCCGACCACCTGGTCCCGCAGCCCGGCGACTCGCCCTCCGAGCGGGCGGCGGCCCGACGTGCGCCTGCCCGCCGACGTGCGACGAGCTGGACGACTGGTCCGGCCGCCCCGTCCACGCCGAGGACTGCCCGTGTGCCTGCGACATCGGCTGAGTCGCTGCTACCGTGGGCCCGTGCGCGGCAGCCTCCTGCTTATCCGCCGCGGCGAGGCCCTCTCCTAGGTCGGCCCCCTCGCCGCGGTGATCTGCCGCGACCCTCCGACGACGGAGTGCGTCCCCGGCGCCTGCTGACCGCCCCACCGGAGCTGAGTCCAGCCCGCGCCAGAGGAGCCCGAGACCGTGAGCACCCACCCCCAGCACCCGCACGCGCGCAACCCGCAGCAGCCCTCGCGGATGCCGATCCACCGCTACGCGCCCTTCACCCCGGTGGTCCTGCCCGACCGCACCTGGCCGGAGAAGGTCACCACCGTCGCGCCCCGCTGGTGCGCGGTCGACCTGCGCGACGGCAACCAGGCACTGATCGACCCCATGACGCCCGACCGCAAGAAGCGGATGTTCGAGCTGCTGGTCCGCATGGGCTACAAGGAGATCGAGGTCGGCTTCCCGGCGGCCAGCCAGACCGACTTCGACTTCGTCCGCCAGCTGATCGAGGACGACCTGGTCCCCGACGACGTCACGATCCAGGTCCTCACCCAGGCCCGCGACGAGCTGATCGAGCGCACCTACGAGTCGCTGCAGGGTGCCAAGCAGGCGATCGTGCACCTCTACAACTCGACCAGCACCCTCCAGCGCCGCGTCGTGTTCGCCTCCGACCGCGCCGGCATCGTCGACATCGCCGTCCACGGCGCGCAGGTCGTCCGCAAGTTCGCCGAGCAGATGCGCGACACCGAGATCCGGTTCGAGTACTCCCCCGAGTCCTTCACCGGCACCGAGCTCGACTTCGCCGTCGAGGTCTGCAACGCGGTCACCGACGTCTGGGAGCCCACCCCCGACCGGCCGACCATCCTCAACCTGCCGGCCACCGTCGAGATGGCCGAGCCGACCGTCTACGCCGACCAGATCGAGTGGATGCACCGCAACCTGGGCCGGCGCGACGCCGTCGTCCTCAGCCTGCACCCGCACAACGACCGGGGCACCGCCGTCGCCGCCGCGGAGCTGGGCTACCGCGCCGGCGCCGACCGCATCGAGGGCTGCCTGTTCGGCAACGGCGAGCGGACCGGCAACGTCGACCTGGTCACCCTGGGCCTGAACCTGTTCAGCCAGGGCATCGACCCGCAGATCGACTTCTCCGACATCGACGAGATCCGCCGCACCGTCGAGTACTGCAACCAGCTGGGCGTGCACGAGCGCCACCCCTACGGCGGCGACCTGGTCTACACCGCGTTCTCCGGCTCCCACCAGGACGCCATCAACAAGGGCTTCACGGCGCTCGCGGTCGACGCGCAGGCCGCCGGCGTACCGGTGGAGGAGCAGGCCTGGGCGGTCCCCTACCTGCCGATCGACCCCAAGGACGTCGGCCGCAGCTACGAGGCCGTGATCCGGGTGAACAGCCAGTCCGGCAAGGGCGGCGTCGCCTACATCATGAAGACCGAGAACCACCTGGACCTGCCGCGCCGGCTGCAGATCGAGTTCAGCGCGGTCATCCAGCGGCACACCGACGACGAGGGCGGCGAGGTCACCGCCGAGCAGATGTGGACGGCGTTCGCCGACGAGTACCTGCCCGACCCCGCCGCTCCCTGGGGCCGCTTCGCCCTGACCGGACACCGGCACACCGCCCACGGCGAGCAGCTGGACGAGATGGTCGTCGAGATCACCGACGGCGGCGTCCCGATGACCCTGCAGGGCAGGGGCAACGGCCCCATCGCGGCCTTCGTCGACGCGCTGGCCGGCATCGACGTCGACGTCCGCGTGCTCGACTACGCCGAGCACGCGCTGTCCGCCGGTGGCGACGCCCGTGCCGCCGCCTACGTCGAGTGCGCCGTCGGCGAGCGGGTGCTGTGGGGCGTCGGCATCGACGCCAACATCGTCACCGCGTCGCTGCGGGCCGTCGTGTCGGCGGTCAACCGCGCCCAGCGCTGAGCCCGGGGAGGGCGGCGCGGGTCAGCCCGCGCCGTCCTCCGCCTGCTCCTCGCGCCGGCTCTCCGCCAGCGCCCGGCCGGGCTCCTCCGGTGGCGCATCGGCCGGTTCGTCGCCGCGGTACACCCGGTCGGAGCGCTCCCCCGTGTGCAGCTCGTCCACCAGCAGCCGGTCGCGGCGGACGTGCCGCCTGCGGTAGGCGACCCGGCTGATCATGTGCGCGCTCACCGGAGCGGTGAGCATCTGGAAGACCGCGACCAGGAGCAGCATCCAGGTCGCCGACCAGCCCTGCAGCCGGATGGCGCCGCCGACCATGATCAGCAGCACGCCGAGCACCTGGGGCTTGGTGCCGGCGTGCATCCGCGCGAGCACGTCGGGGAACCGCACCAGCCCCAGCCCGGCGGTCAGGCACAGCAGCGCCCCGAGCAGCACCAGGACGATCGCGATGCCGTCCGCCACGCCGTCGATGCCGCTCACCGCGACTCCCCCGTCTCCCCGGCCGGCGGTTCGGCGTCCGGGCTCTCCGTGCCGAGGTGGGAGTGGATGAGCATCCCGCCGATGTACCGGGCCACCGACACCGAGCCGACGAACGCCAGCAGCGACACGACGACGAGCACCGGCACGACCGTCGGATCGCGCTGCAGCGCCGCGTGCACCGCCAGGCCGGCGGCGATGATCACCAGCAGGGTGTCCGTGGCGACCACCCGGTCGAGGAGCGAGGGCCCCAGCGCGAGCCGCACCAGGGTCAGCAGCGCACCGGAACCGAGCAGCAGGTAGGCCGCCCAGGAGACCGCGGTCACGGCGTCCGCCGCCGTTCGCCGAGGTCGCGCGCCGACGCGCCGGCGGACAGGGCGGCCACCTCGTCCGGCGACCCGAACGCGCGCACCACCCGCTCCTCCACCGTGAGCACCGAGGCGCGCTGGCGCTCGAGGTCCTGCTCGTCCTCGGCGTGCAGGATGTGCATGGCCAGCGTCCGGTTCTCCCGGTCCATGTCGATCACCATGGACCCGGGCACGAGGGTCACCGCCTCCGAGATGATGGTCAGCAGCAGGTCGGAGTCCGTGCGCAGCTGGACCCGGATGATCGCGCTCCGGTCGATCCCGCGGGGCCGCAGGGTCTGCCAGGCCACCTGCGCACCCGAGCTCACCAGGTCCACGAGGAAGGCGCCGGCGAACGCCAGGACCTGCAGCGGGCGCACCGTGAGCCCGCCCACCACCGGCGGCAGCGGGAGCAGCAGCGTGACCGCCAGCGCGACGACGACGCCCGACAGCAGGTTCGCCCAGGACCACGTGCCCCAGAGCAGGTTCCAGACGAGGACCAGCCACAGCAGCAGCGGCAGCTGGTGCCGGAGCTGGTGGCCGACCGCGGCGGCGCCGCCCCCGGGCGCCTGGCCGGTCACGGTGCCTCCTCGCCGAAGACCGCCTGCACGTAGGGCGTGCGGTCGCGCAGGTCGTCCGCGGCGCGATCGGCCACCGCGTACAACGGGCCCGCGAGCGCGGTGAGCGCGACGGTCACGGTAACCATCGCCGTCGTCGACGCGAGCATCACCCGCGGCAACGGCCGGTCCGGCCGGACCGCATCCGGGCCGTCCCCGAGCCCGTCGGTGGCCGGGGTGGTGGCGGTGGCCACGGCGGCGTGGCGTTCCCACGCCTCCCGGCGGGCGAGGGCCCGCGTGCCGGCGCGCCCCTGGGCGGGACCGGCGCCGACCGGTTCCCCGGTGGCGTCGTCGTTCGGACCGGGTCCGTCCGCCTGCGGCTCGCCGGGGTGCGACGACGGCGGCTGGGGCAGCGGCTCGGCGTTCAGCTCCGGTCCGGCGTCGTCGGCGGCCGCGGCGTTCGTGTCGCCGGCCGGCGCATCGGCCGGCGGCCGCCAGAAGGCCCGGCTCCACACACGCGAGATCGCGACCAGCGTGAGCAGGCTCGTCAGCGCACCTCCGGCGACGAGCACCACCGGCAGCCACCCGCCGTCGGCCACACCCGCCTCCAGCAGCCCCAGCTTGCCGATGAACCCGGACAGGGGCGGGATCCCGGCCAGGTTCATCGCCGGGACGAAGAACAGCACCGCCAGCAGCGGGGACGCCTTGGCGAGCCCGCCGAGCCGGTCGACCGCCGTGGAGCCGCCCTGCCGCTCGACCAGCCCGGCGACGAGGAACAGAGTCGTCTGGATGGCGATGTGGTGGACGACGTAGAAGATGGCGCCGGCCAGCCCCGCCGTGCTGGCCAGGGCGATGCCGAACACCATGTAGCCGATGTGGCTGACCAGCGTGAAGGACAGGATGCGGCGGATGTCGGTCTGCGCCACCGCGCCCAGGATGCCGATGACCATGGTCGCCAGCGCCGCCCACATGAGCACCGTGTCCAGGCTGCCGCCGGGGAACAGCAGCGTCTGGGTGCGGATGATCGCGTACACGCCGACCTTGGTGAGCAACCCGGCGAACACCGCGGTGACCGGCGCGGGTGCCGTCGGGTAGCTGTCGGGCAGCCAGGCCGACAGCGGGAAGACCGCGGCCTTGATCGAGAAGGCGATGAGCAGCAGCGCGTGGATGAGCAGCTGGGTGCCCTCGGGCAGCTCCGCGAGGCGGCCGGCGAGCTGCGCCATGTTCACCGTGCCGGTCGAGGCGTAGACCAGCGCGATCGCGGCCAGGAACAGCAGCGAGCTGAGCAGGCTCACCACGATGTAGGTGACGCCCGCGCGGATGCGGGGGGCCGAGCCGCCCAGGGTCAGCAGGACGTAGCTGGCGGTCAGCAGGATCTCGAAGCCGACGTAGAGGTTGAACAGGTCGCCGGCCAGGAACGCGTTGGCGACGCCGGCCATGAGCACCAGGAACGTCGGGTGGAAGATCGACAGCGGCGTCTCCTCGTCGCCGTCGGCGGCACCCTGGCCGACGGCGAACACGAGCACGCCGAGGCCCACCGTGGCCGCGACCACCAGCATCAGCGCGGACAGCCGGTCGACGACGAGCACGACCCCCAGCGGGACGTCCCACCCGCCGAGCGACACCGCCACCGCACCCTGCTCGTCGGCGAGGAAGAGCAGCGCGACCGCGACGGCCAGCACCGTGCTGAGCACCGCGATGCTCAGCGACCGCTGCACCCGCGGGTGTCGGCCGCCGACCAGCAGGGCGGCCGCCGCCCCCAGCAGCGGCAGCAGCACCGGCAGCGGCGTCAGGACGCTGATCACGAGCGGCTCCGCCGCGTGGGCGGCAGGTCGACGTCGTCGGACGGGATGCCCGCGTAGTGCCGCGCGAGCAGCTCCTCCACGTCGTCCCCCTCCCCGTGCAGGCTGTCGGCGTGCCCGGCCGGCCGGTCCTCGGGGGCCAGGTCGTCGGGGTCGATCTCGTCGGCGTCCATGCCGGAGCGCGACGCCACGCGGCGGTCCTCCTCGTCGATGCCGACGACCTCCTGCCGCACCAGCCGCCACGAGCGGTAGATGAGCGCGAGCAGGAAGGCGGCGATGCCGAACGTGATGACGATGGCGGTGAGGATCAGCGCCTGCGGCAGCGGATCGCTCATCTCCTCCGGCTCGGCGTAGCCGAGGATCGGCGCCAGCCCGGACGGACCGCCCGCCGAGAGCAGCAGCAGGTTCGTGGCGTTGCCCAGCAGGAGGAAGCCCAGCAGCACCCGCGTCAGGCTGCGGTCGAGCAGCAGGTAGACACCCGCGGCGTAGAGGCCGGCGGTGATCACCGGCAGGACGACGGTGGGGGTCATCGCACGATCACCTCGTCGGGGGCCACGTCGATCGGGTCGTCCTCGTCGAGCTGGCGGTCGAGCTCGGCGCCCAGGCTGCGCAGCACGTCCAGGACCAGGCCGACCACGATCAGGTACACCCCCATGTCGAAGAACAGCGACGTCACCAGCTTCACGTCGCCGAGCACGGGCAGCGTCGTCTCGAGGATGGCCGTCTGGAGCGCGTCGGCGCCCAGCGCCAGCCCGACCGCGCCGGTGCCCCCGGCGAAGAGCAGGCCGGCGCCCAGCAGCAGCCCCGGGTCCACCGGTGCGGCCTCGCCCAGCTCGTAGCGCCCACCGGCCAGGTAGCGCAGCACCAGCGCCAGGCCGGCGACCAGCCCGCCGGCGAACCCGCCGCCGGGCTCGTTGTGGCCGCTGAAGAGCAGGTAGATCGAGAAGACGACGATGGTGTGGAACAGGATCCGGGTGATCACCTCGAGCACCACCGAGCGGCGCTCGGGGGCCAGCGCCGCGGTGGCGGCCAGCCACCGCCGCCGGGGGGCGCGCCGTGACCTCCGGGCGTCCCGGGCCATCCGCACCGGGTCCAGCCGCTCCACCGAGCCGGTCCGCCGGCGCAGGAACACCAGGCTGGCGACACCGGTGGCGGCCACGACGAGCAGCGAGATCTCGCCCAGGGTGTCCCAGGCGCGGATGTCGACCAGGGTCACGTTGACGACGTTCTGCCCGCCGCCGAACTCGTAGGCCTCGTCCGGGAAGTCGACCGACACCGGGGTGGCGGTCCGCGCGCTCAGCGTGACCGCACCGACGGCACCCATGAACAGCCCCACGCCGACGGCGATGGCACCGCGGACCGCGCGCTCGCGCGGACGGTGCCGCTCGGTGATGTCCTTCGGCAGCTTGCGCAGGACCAGGACGAAGACGACGAGGGTCAGGGTCTCGACGAGGAACTGGGTGAGCGCCAGGTCGGGCGCGCCCTGGAGCGCGAAGAGCACGGCGAGGCCGTAGCCGGTGACCCCCACGACCAGGACCGCCGACAGCCGCTGCCGGATGCGCAGCGCGAGCACCGCGGCGATCAGCACGACCGCGCCGACGAGGGCCTGGATCGGGGTGTCCCAGGCACGCCACTCGTCGGGCCACGGCGCACGGAACAGCAGCACCGACCCCGGCAGGGCGAGCACGACGACGAGGATCGTGCCCAGGTAGGCGGGCAGCGAGCCGCGCTGCGTGGTGCCGGTGACCAGCACCGCGAACCGGTCCAGCGCCTGCATCACGTTCCAGTAGCCCTCGTCGGCCGACGCCCCGACGGCGACGCGCCGCTGGAACCGGCCGATCGGCGCGCGCAGGGCGAACAGCGCGTACCCGCCGAGCAGGGTGACCGCCGACAGCGCCAGCGCGGGCTGCAGGCCGTGCCACAGCGCGAGGTGCTCGGCCTCGGGGGCGATGAGCGGCAGGTCCTCGGCGTAGGCGGACACCAGCGGGTCCAGCACCGGGCTGGCCGGGCCGGCGACGAGGCTCGCCAGGGCCAGCACCGCCGGCGCGGCCAGGAACAGCGGACCGGGCGGGTGCGCCAGCTCGGTCTCCGCGCAGTCGGGCTTGCGGGCGAAGGCGCCCCACAGGAAGCGGACGGTGTAGGCGGCGGTGAGCACCGAGCCCAGCACCAGCCCGGCGAGCTCGAAGGCCGCGGCGGTCCGGTCGGGCAGCCCGCCCTCCCACAGCGCGGTGAACGCCGCCTCCTTGCCGACGAACCCGATCATCGGCGGCACGCCGGCCATCGAGGCCCCGGCGAGCGTGGCGACCACCGCCAGCACCGGCAGCCGCCGGCCGAGGCCGGACAGGGCCCGCAGGTCGCGGGTGCCGGTGGCGTGGTCGACGACGCCGACGGAGAGGAACAGGGTGGACTTGAACAGCGCGTGCGCCACGACCATCGCCAGGCCCGCGGCGGCCAGCTCGTAGCTGCCACCGCCGACCAGGACCACCAGGAAGCCGAGCTGGCTGACGGTGCCGAAGGCGAGCAGCAGCTTCAGGTCGTTCTGCCGCAGCGCCCGGTAGCCGCCGACCAGCATGGTCGCCAACCCGAGCCCGAGCACGACCGGCCGCCAGCCGGGGACGTCGGCGAAGCCGGGGGCGAGGCGGGCGACCAGGTAGATGCCGGCCTTCACCATGGCCGCCGCGTGCAGGTAGGCGCTGACCGGCGTGGGCGCCTCCATCGCGGCGGGCAGCCAGAAGTGGAACGGGACCATGGCCGACTTGGTGATCGCGCCGACCAGCACCAGCACGGTGCCCGCGACCAGGAACGGCCCGTCGCCGGGGTTCGCGACGACCTCGGACAGCAGGTAGCTGCCGCTGGTCTCGCCCAGCATGATCAGGCCGACCAGCATCGCCAGCCCACCGGCGGTGGTGAGGATCAGCGCCTGGCCGGCCGCGCGGCGCGCCGCCAGCCGCGCGCCCGACCCGCCGATCAGCAGGTAGGAGAAGACGGTGGTCAGCTCCCAGAACACGTAGAGCAGGAGCAGGTCGTCGGCCAGGACCAGACCGAGCATGGAGCCGGCGAAGGCGGTCATCGTCCCGGCGAACCGGCCGGAGCCCTCGTCGTCGGGCTCGAAGTAGCGGGCGCAGTAGAGCAGCACCAGCGCACCGACGCCGGTGACCAGCGCGGCGAGGGTGAGCGACAGGGCGTCCAGCCGCAGCGCGACGTCGAGGTCCAGGGCCGGCACCCACGGCGTCGTCTCGACGACCTCGCCGCCGTCGGACACGGCCCCCGCCTGCGCCACCACCCAGGCGAAGCCGGCGGCCGGCACCAGCGCCAGCACCAGGAACGCCTGCCGCCCCCACCAGCGCACGAGCAGCGGCGCGACCGTCGCGGCGACGAGGTGGAGAAGCAGGAGTTCGAGCACGGGTCTCCGGGGAGTCAGGGGGCTTCTCGGACACCACTGACGTCGGTCGACAGCCGGCGGTGAGCCCCACCTTACCGGCCACCTTCAACTACCCGCCCGGCGTGACCAGCCCGCTCTCGTAGGCGAAGGCGACCGCCTGGACCCGGTCACGGAGCGCCAGTTTGAGCAGCACGCGGCTGACGTGGGTCTTGACCGTCGCCTCGCCGAGGTAGAGCCGGGCGGCGATCTCGGCGTTGGACAGGCCCGCCGCGACCAGCGCGAGGACGTCGGTCTCCCGGTCGGTCAGCTGCGCCAGCGCGCCGGCCCGCGCCGGATCGGGGGCCGGCGCGGCGGCGAAGGACTCGATCACCCGCAGGGTCACCGCCGGGTCGAGCAGCCCCTGGCCCGCGGCGACGGTGCGGACGGCGGCGACGAGGTCCTCCGGCGGGGCCACCTTGAGCAGGAACCCGCTCACCCCGGCCCGGAGCGCGGCGGCGACGTACTCGTCCTCGTCGAACGTGGTGAGGACGACGACGCGCGTGGGCAGGTCGGCGGCGAGGATCCGCCGCGCCGCCTCCAGCCCGTCCACCCCCGGCATCCGGACGTCGAGCAGCACGACGTCGGGGCGCAGCCGGGTGACGGTGCGGACCCCGTCGGCGCCGTCGGCCGCCTCCCCCACCACCTCGATGTCGGGCTCGGCGGCGAGCACCATGCGCAGCCCGGTGCGCACCATCGCCTGGTCGTCGACGAGCACCACCCGGATCGTCACGCCGGCACCGCCGCGGGCACCGGGAACTCCGCCCGCACCCGGTAGCCGCCACCGCGCACCGGGCCCACCTCGAGCCTGCCGCCGGCGACCGCCACCCGCTCCCGCATGTGCAGCTGCCCGTGCCCGCCGACCCCGGTGCCGGTGGTGCGCTGCGCCGGCACCCGAGGCCGGCCGTCGTCGCAGACGGTGACCGCGACCCGGTCCCCGCTCCACGCGACCTCCACCCGGGTGGCCGCGGCACCGGCGTGCCGGACCACGTTGGACAGCGCCTCCTGGACCACCCGCACCGCGCTGACGTCCACCAGCTGGGGCAGCGTGGCCGGCTCCCCGGTGACGACCAGCTCGATCGGCATGCCGCCGGCGCGCAGCTCGTCGAGCAGGGTGTCCAGCCGGGACAGCGAGGGCTGCGGCGCGGGGTCCCCGACGGACTCCTCCCGCAGGATGCCGACGACCCGGCGCATCTCGTCGACCGCCTCGCGACCGAGCCGCTCGAGGCCGAGCAGCACGTCCTGGGCCTCGGGGTGGTCGGGCAGCAGCCGGCGCAGGCCGCCCATCTGCAGCACCATGACGCTCACCGAGTGGGCGACGGAGTCGTGCACCTCCCGGGCGATCCGCGACCGCTCGGCGACGGCGGCCGCGGCGGCGACCGCCTCCTGCTGCTGGGCCAGCCGCCCGGCCAGCACCTGCAGCTCGCGCGACCGGGCCTGCACCTGCCGGACCAGCGCGCCCACGCCCCACGCGGCGGCGGCGACCAGCAGGTAGAAGACGCCCTCCCACGGCGAGGGGATGAAGGCGAAGCCCGAGCCCACGACCACCAGCGCCGCGACGGCGGCGACCATCGCCCCGCGCCGGGCCGGCAGCACCGCGGCGGCGTGACCCACGAGGACGCCCATGCCGATCAGCTGGGCGCCGCCGGGCCCGGGGGTGTCCAGCGCGTAGTTGCCGAGCACGGAGAGGGAACCCGCGAGCGCGGCCACCGCCGGCCACCGCGGGCTGAGCGCCAGCAGCACGCCCACGGCGACCCCCGGCAGCGCGGTGGCCATGCCGTAGTCGAAGACGGTGTCGGTCGCGGTCTCGACGACGGACATGCCGCCCAGCACCAGACCGACGGCGGCCCAGATCAGGCGGCTGCGACCGGTGGACGAGACGGGCCAGCGGGGCATGGCGAGCACGCTAGGGGCCGCGTGGCCCCCCGGGCATCCCTCTCGCGACGGACGCCGGGCTCCTCCCGCCTCCCCCGCGCGGCGGACGGCGATCGGTCCCGGGCGGCGGACGCCGAGGGGGTCCCGCCGTTCCTAGCTTCTCCGGCCATGACGACCGAACTCCGCACCCCGCCCGTCCCCCCGGCCGCCGACGCGGCCCCGACCCCCCGCAGCGCCGGCGCCCGGCTGCTGCCGATCGCCGGCGGCGCCCTGATCGCCGGCTCGCTGCTCTACGTCGCGGGCATGGCGACCTCCCCGCCGCAGGACTCCATGGCCAACGCCGACTACATCGCCGCACTCGCCCGCGACGAGGGCCGCACGGCGCTGTCGGCGCTGCTGCTGCACTACGGCAACCTGGTCATGGCGCTGGCCTGGCTCGCGGCTCCGGCGCTGGTCCGCGGCCGGCGCGGCGGCGCGACCACGATCACCGGCGCGCTGCTCTCGGCCGTCGGCCTGGTCAGCGTGACCGGCATGGTGCTGTACGACTTCTGGACCGGCGCGATCGGCCGGCACCTGGAGCCGGGCGCCGCACTGGCGCTGTTCGAGGACGTCTCCGGCTCCCCCGCCGTGGCCGTCGTCGGCACGCTGACCCTGCTCGGCCTGCTCGGCCCGCTCGTGGTCCTCGCCGGCCTGGCTCGCGCCGGCGTCACCAGCTGGTGGCTGTTCGCGCCGGCCGTCGCCGCCCTGGTCGCCTCGGCCTCGATGGCGTTCGCCCCGCTGCCGTTCGCCGCGTTCGCCCTGGTCGGCGCCGTCCCGACCGTGGTCGTCGGGCTCCGGATGATCCAGCGCTCCCGCGCCGAGGCCGCCCTCGCCTGACCGCGTGGCGGCCGGAACGATCAGGTCTCCTGATCACGAAGGGTCCTGGCTCACCGTCGGTGGTGAGCCAGGACCCTTCACGGTGAGCCAGGAGCGGCCGGGCCGGCGTCAGCCCTCGGCGACCTCCGCGGCGGCCAGCCACTCCTCCTCGACCTGCTCCTTCTCCGCCCGCAGCGCCCGCAGCCGGGCGTCGAGCTCGGCGGCCCGGGCGTAGTCGACGGCGGCGGCCGCGAGCTCCTCGTGCAGCTTCTTCTCGTCCGCGTCCAGCTTGAGCATCCGCCGCTCCAGCTTGGCCGCCTCCTTCTTCGCCGCGCGGGCGTCGGCCGCCGACGGCCCCGAGCGGGCCGGTGCCGACGCGGTCCCGGAGCCGCCGCCCGCCGCCGTGGTCAGCGGCGCACCGCCGGCGGCGCGGCGGGCCAGGTACTCGTCCACCCCGCCGGGCAGCTCGGCCAGCGAGCCGTCGCCCAGCAGCGCGACCACCTTGTCGCAGACCCGGTCGACGAAGTAGCGGTCGTGGCTGACCACCAGCACCGTGCCGGGGAAGCTGTCGAGCAGGTCCTCGAGCGCGGTGAGCGTGTCGATGTCCAGGTCGTTCGTCGGCTCGTCGAGCACCAGCACGTTCGGCTCGGCCATGAGCAGCCGCAGCAGCTGCAGCCGCCGCCGCTCGCCGCCGGAGAGGTCGCCGACCGGCGTCCACTGGCGGTTGGCGGCGAAGCCGAACCGCTCGGCCAGCGACGACGCGGAGATCTCCTGGTTGCCGATCCGGGCGATGCGGGCGACGTCCTGCACCGCCTCGACCACGCGCAGCGAGCCGGGCAGCTCGGTGACGTGCTGGGAGAGGTAGGCCGGCGCCACGGTCTGCCCGACCACCACCCGGCCGGAGTCCGGCTGCGTCTCGCCCACGAGGAGCTTGAGCAGCGAGGTCTTGCCCGCGCCGTTGACGCCGACGATGCCGATCCGGTCGCCCGGGCCGACGTGCCAGGTCAGGTCACTGAACAGGGTGCGGGGGCCGTCGTCGGTGGGGACGGCGTAGTCGACGTCCTCGACGTCGTAGACGGTCTTGCCGAGCCGCCGGGCGGCGAAGCCCTTCAGCGCCATCGAGTCGCGCGCGGGCGGCTCGTCGGCGATCAGGGCCTGGGCCGCCTCGATGCGGAACTTCGGCTTGCTGGTGCGGGCCGGCGGGCCGCGGCGCAGCCAGGCCAGCTCCTTGCGGACCAGGTTCAGCCGGCGCTCCTCGGTGACCGAGGCGATCCGCGCCCGCTCGGCCCGGGCCAGGGTGTACGCCGAGTAGCCACCCTCGTAGGAGTGCACGTTCCCGTCGGCGACCTCCCACGTGGTGGTGCAGACCTCGTCGAGGAACCACCGGTCGTGGGTGACGACCACCAGCCCGCCGGCGCGGCCGCGCACGTACTCGGCCAGCCAGGCGACGCCCTCGACGTCGAGGTGGTTGGTCGGCTCGTCCAGGACCAGCAGGTCCAGCGGCCGGATCAGCTGCGCGGCCAGCGCCACCCGGCGGCGCTCGCCACCGGACATCGGCGCGACCGGGGCGTCCAGGCCCATCCGGTCCAGCTCCAGCCCGGCGAGCACGCTGCGGACCGCGGGGTCGGCGGCCCACTCGTGCTCGGCGGCGAACATCGACTCCGGGAGGACGACGTCGCGCACCGTCGTCCCCGCCGGCAGGGTGCCGAGCTGGTCGAGCACCCCCATCGCCAGGTCGCCGCGGCGGGTGACCCGCCCGGAGTCGGGCTCGTCGGCACCGGTCAGCAGCGACAGCAGCGTCGACTTGCCCCCGCCGTTGCGGCCGACGACGCCGATCCGCTCGCCGGCGGCGAGGCCGAGGGAGACGTCGTCGAGGACGACCGTCGTGCCGAAGGCCTTGTGCACCCGTTCGAAGTTGACCAGGTTCAGGGGTGCGCTCATCGCCGACCAGTATCCGCCGTCCCGCTTTCCCGCGATAAAGCAGGATCAGGCGAGGCGGGTGACCTCCACGGTCACGGCGTGCCCCTCGCTGGACGGCCCGCTGAACAGCCCCTTGAACGGCGGCACGTCGCCGTAGTCGCGGCCCCGGCCGAGCGTGACGTGCCGGGTGCCGATCTCGACGGAGTTGGTCGGGTCGAAGCCGTTCCAGCCGCCGTCCCACCACTCCACCCAGGCGTGGCTCTCGCCGGTCACCGCGGCGCCGATCGCGGCGTCCGGCTTCGGGTGCAGGTAGCCGGACACGTAGCGGGCCGGCAGCCCGAGGGCACGCAGCAGACCCACGGTGACGTGCGAGATGTCCTGGCAGACGCCCTTGCCCGACCGCCACGCCTGCATGGCGTTGGTCTTCACGTTCGTCGAGCCCGACAGGTACTCCATGGAGTCGCGCACGAAGCGGCACACCAGCGGGCCCGCCTCGTGCGGGTGCGCGCCGCCGACGAAGTCCCGGACCGCGGCGACGACGTCCTCGTCGACGGCGGTGAGCGCCGTGGGCGCCAGCAGCTCGCCGAACTGGTCGCGCACCTCGCGGGACCCCAGCGCCGCCCAGCCGAGCCGGTCGTGGTTGAGCAGGTCCGGGCCGGCCTCGACGATCGAGGTGCCGGTGACCACCAGCTCCGCGTGCGGGGTGTGCAGGTCGAAGGCGGTGACCGTGGAGCCCCAGTAGTCGCGGTAGGCGTAGGCGCTGGCCGCGGGCTCGATCTCCACGCGGGAGCGCAGCGTCGTCTGGCGGGTGCTGCTCTCCGGGGTCAGCCGCGCCTCGTTGTACGACGAGCGGACCGGGCCGCTGTAGGAGAACCGGGTGCGGTGCACGACCTGCAGCCGCCACCGGGAACCCGGCGACCGCACCGGCGACGTCGTCTGGACCTGCCCCTGCGTCGGGCTCACCCTGCCTCCTCCGGCACCCACACCTGCGGCGCCTGCTCGGTGAAGAACCGGTGCGTCACGGCTGCGCTCGCCGCCGAGCAGGTGCGCTGCAGCTCCTCCAGCCGGGCGGGCAGCTGGGCCAGCAGCTCCGGGGTGCTCATGAACTCGAGCATCGTGCGGGCCCGGCCGACGATGCGGTGCGCCTCGCCGGCCACGCCGATCCGGATCGCGTCGCGGACCGGCGAGCGCTCCAGCTCGGCCAGGCACGCCTCGGCCTGCTCCAGCGAGGCGAACACCGAGCGCGGGAAGAGCCGGTCCAGCAGCAGGAACTCGGCGGCCCGGCTGGAGTCGACGACGCCGCGGTAGGTGCGCAGGTAGGGCTCGTAGGCGCCGGTCGAGCGGAGCACCAGGGTCCACGACGGCGCGGCGTCGCCGGCCAGCACCCGGGTGGAGAGCATCCGCGAGGTCATGTCCACCCGCTCCAGCGAGCGGCCCAGGATGAGGAACAGCCAGCTCTCGTCGCGGCTCATCGTGGCGTCGGCCAGCCCGAACACCATCGCCGAGCGCTCGCGGACGAACCGGAACAGCGAGTGCGGGCCGTACCGGCGGGCCATCGTGCGCTGCTGCGGGAGCGCGTTGTGGGTGACGTTGAGCGACTCCCAGATCTCCGCGCTGAGCACCTCGCGGGCCCCCCGGGCGTTCTCCCGGGCGGCCGAGAGCGCCCCGACGATCGAGCTGGGGCTGGACCGGTCGAAGGCCAGGGTGGCCAGCACCCGCTCGGTGTCGGCCTCGTCGTCGGGGACCGGCGTGCCCATGAGCGCGAGCAGGTTGGCGCAGGCGCGGCGCTCGTCGATCCACGGGTCCTCGACCAGCCGCTGGGTGTGCACGTCGAGGATGCGCGAGGTGTCGTCGGCCCGCTCGACGTAGCGGCCGATCCAGAAGAGCGACTCCGCGATCCGGCTCAGCATGCGGCGTCCTTCCCTTGCTGCTGCTGCTGCTGGGACTGGGCCAGCGCGTTGTCGTTGAGGGGGCCCGGGTCCTGCGCCGGCGGTTCCTCGGGGAGGTCCGCGGCGGTGAACTCGATCGTGGTGAGGTCCGGCTCGGGCGGGACGTCGGCGCTCTGCCGCGGCCGGCTGAGCACCCAGGTGTCCTTGGAGCCGCCGCCCTGGCTGGAGTTGACCACCAGCTCCCCTTCGGGCAGCGCCACCCGGGTCAGCCCGCCCGGCAGCACCCACACCTTGTCGCCGTCGTTGACCGCGAACGGGCGCAGGTCCACGTGCCGCGGGGCGATCCGGCCGCCGACCAGGGTCGGGCAGGTGGACAGCCCGATCGGCTTCTGCGCGATCCAGTCCCGCGGCCGGGCGGCCACCTTCACCGCCAGCTCCTCCAGCGTCTTCTCGTCGGCCCGCGGGCCGATGACGATGCCCTTGCCGCCCGAGCCGTCGACCGGCTTGAGCACCAGCTGGTCCAGCGCGCCGAGCACCCACTGCACGGTGTCCTCGTCGTCCAGCCGGTGGGTCTCGGCGTTCTGCAGCACCGGCTCCTCGTTGAGGTAGTACCGGATCAGGTCGGGGACCCAGGTGTAGAGCAGCTTGTCGTCGGCGACCCCGTTGCCCACCGCGTTGGCGATCGTCACCCGCCCGGCGCGCGCGGCGTTGAGGACGCCCGCGCAGCCGATCACCGAGTCGGGCCGGAAGTGCACCGGGTCGAGGAACTCGTCGTCGATCCGCCGGTAGATGACGTCGACGCGGCGCTGGCCGTCCGTCGTCCGCATGCTCACCTGGTTGCCGGCGCAGACCAGGTCGCGGCCCTCGACCAGCTCGACGCCCATCTGGCGGGCCAGCAGCGCGTGCTCGAAGTAGGCGGAGTTGTAGACGCCCGGGGTGAGGACGACGACGGTCGGGTCGGCGACGTTCGGTGGCGCGGCGGCCTTGAGCGCGGCCAGCAGCCGGGTCGGGTAGTCGTCGACCGGCTGGATGCGGTGGTCGGCGAACAGCTCGGGCAGCACCTGGCTCATCGCCGCCCGGTTGGTGATCACGTAGCTCACGCCGGACGGGGAGCGGAGGTTGTCCTCGAGCACCCGGAAGTCGCCGGCCTCGTCGCGCACCAGGTCGATGCCGGCCACGTGCACCCGCACGCCGTTGGGCGGGACCAGCCCGTGCGCCTGGCGGTGGAAGTGCGCGCTGGTGGTGACGACGCTGCGCGGGACGACGCGGTCGGTGAACACCTGGCCGGCGCCGTAGACGTCGGCCAGGAACGCCTCCAGCGCGTGCACCCGCTGGGCGACGCCGCGTTCGATGACGTCCCACTCGTCGGCGCCGATCACCCGCGGCACGATGTCGAGCGGGAACGGCTGCTCCTCACCGGCGTGCGCGAAGGTGACGCCGGCGTCGCGGTAGGTCTGGCTCAGCAGGTCGGCGCGCGCGGCCAGCTCCTCGCCGTCGATCGGTTGCAGCGAGGCGAACAGCCCGGCGTAGGCGGGGCGTGCTTCCCCGGCCGCGCCGAACATCTCGTCCCACTGCCCACCCAGGGGGTAGCCGTCGAAGAGGTCCGCCATGAGCCGAACCTAGATCGGCAGTGTTGCGCGCGCGTGTCGAAGCCGCAGGTCCGGGGACCGCGGCCGCCTCCCTTCCCCGCGAGATCTGCGCAGTCGGGCCTTTCCGCGGGCAGGACGCCACGAGTGCGCAGATCTCGGGGGAAGACAACGGCGGCCGGCGCCGTTACGGTGGCCACTAGTTGAGACCTCAACCAAGGAGGCTGCCATGCCTGCCGTGACCGTCGAGGACACCACCACCCTGCCGCGCGTCCCGCTCCCGCAGCCGCGCACGGTCCGTCGCCGGACCCGGACGGTCACCACGGCACCCTCGGGCTTCGAGGGCGAGGGCTTCCCGGTCCGCCGGGCCTTCGCCGGCGTCGACCTCCGCGCCCTCGACCCGTTCATCCACATGGACCAGATGGGCGAGGTCGAGTACGCGCCGGGCGAGCCCAAGGGCACCTCGTGGCACCCGCATCGGGGCTTCGAGACGGTCACCTACATCATCGACGGCACCTTCGAGCACGCCGACTCCCACGGTGGCGGCGGCACGATCAGCAACGGCGACACCCAGTGGATGACCGCCGGCGGCGGCGTCCTGCACATCGAGCGGCCGCCCGAGCACCTGGTGGTCAGCGGCGGCCTGTTCCACGGCCTGCAGCTGTGGGTGAACCTGCCCCGCGCGCAGAAGTGGGTGGAACCCCGGTACCAGGACCTGCGGGCCCACGAGTCGGTGCTGCTGGCGAGCGCGGACGCCGGCGCCCTGCTCCGGGTCATCGCCGGCGACGTCGCCGGGCACACGGGCCCGGGCTCCACCTACACGCCGATGGCCATGGTGCACGCCACCGTCTCCCCCGGCGCGACCCTCGACCTGCCCTGGCGACCGGACTTCAACGCCCTCGTCTACGTGCTCTCCGGGGCCGGCTCCGTGGGCATCGACGGCGCACCGGTCCGCACCGGGCAGCTCGCCGTCCTCGGCCCGGGCGACACGGTGACGATCCACGGCGCCGTGCACCAGGAGTCGCGGACGCCGGCGCTGGACGTGGTGGTCCTCGGCGGGCTGCCGATCCGCGAGCCGATCGCGATGTACGGGCCGTTCGTGATGAACACCCGGCAGGAGGTCATGGAGGCCTTCACCGACTTCCAGGCCGGCCGCCTGGGCGCGATCCCGGCGAGCTACGGCCGACGTGTTCCGCACGACGACGTCCGGGGCGAGACTGGCCAGGACGACTAGGGGGATCCGATGAGCAACCTCGATCGCCGTCCGGCCGCCCGCGAGATGGGCGGCCTCGAGGTGACCGCCGCAGGCCCTGCGCTGGACCTCCTCCCCGGCAAGGAGGTGCTGCTCGGCGAGAGCACCTCCGTGCGCCGGCTGCTGCCGACGCTGGGCCGGCGGATGGTCGGCGCGTGGGCGTTCGTCGACCACTACGGCCCCGACGACGTCACCTCCTCCCCCGGCATGCAGGTGGCGCCGCACCCGCACACCGGGCTGCAGACCGTGTCCTGGCTGCTCCAGGGCGAGGTGCACCACCGCGACTCGGTCGGCAGCGACGTCACCTTCGGCCCCGGCCAGCTGGCGCTGATGACCGCCGGGCACGGCATCGCGCACTCCGAGCAGTCCCCGGCCGTGCACCCGCGGTTCCTGCACGGCGCCCAGCTGTGGGTGGCGCTCCCCGACGCGCACCGCGAGGTGGCCCCGCACTTCGAGCACCACGCGACGCTGCCGGGCTTCACCTCCGACGGCCTGACCACGACGGTGCTCATGGGCTCCTTCGGCGGGGCGACCTCGCCGGGCACCGCCTACTCCCCGCTCGTCGGCGTCGACCTGCGGCTGGCCGCGGGAGCCGACGTCGAGGTGCCGCTGGAGCCGGACTTCGAGCACGCGGTGCTGGCCGCCGGCGGGTCGGCGACGGTCGAGGGGGCGCCGCTGGCCCACGGCTCGATGGTCTACCTCGGCACCGGACGGCGGACGGTGCGGCTGCGCGCGGACGAGCCGGCGACGCTGCTCCTGCTCGGCGGCGAGCCGTTCGAGGAGCAGCTGGTCATGTGGTGGAACTTCGTCGGGCGAACCGGTGAGGAGATCTCCCGGTACGCGGAGCAGTGGAACGCCGAGGACGAGCGCTTCGGCACCGTGGTCGGCTTCGACGGCGACCGGCTCGAGGCCCCGCCGCTGCCGGCCATCCCGCTCAAGGCCCGCGGCCGGGTGCGGTGAGCCGATGACCCTGGACCTGCGCATGCTCGAGTTCGTCGCCGGCAACCGAGCCGGGGTGCTGGCCACCCTGAAGCGTGACGGCCGGCCGCAGCTGTCCAACGTCGGCTACGCCTGGGACGACGGGCTGATCCGGGTCTCGGTGACCGACGCCCGGGCGAAGACCGGCAACCTGCGCCGGGATCCGCGCGTCACGCTGCACGTGACCTCTCGCGACTTCTGGACGTGGGTGGCCGTCGAGGGCACCGCGGAGCTCACGCCCGTGGCCGCGGACCCGCACGACGCCACGGTCGAGGAGCTGGTCGCCTACTACCGCGGCGTCTCGGGCGAGCACCCGGACTGGGACGAGTACCGGGCGGCGATGGTCGCCGACCGGCGGCTGGTCGTCCGGTTCCGGCCCGAGCACGCCTACGGCCAGGTTCCCTCCTAGATCTGCATCACCGAGAACGCGGCGCCCCACGGATCCTCGACCACGGCGAACCGGCCGAACTCGGTGTCCTCGGCCGGGTGCAGCACCTTGCCGCCCTGGGCCTCGACGGCGGCGACCGTCTCGTCCGTGGAGCTCACCGCGAAGCAGACCGCCCAGCCGCTCGGCAGCCCGGGCTCGGTCCTCCCCAGCCCGCCCAGCGGACGGTCGTCGGTGCGGAACGTGGCGTAGGGCGCCATGCCCTCGACCGGGTCCCACGCGAAGCCGAAGACCGCCGTGTAGAACGCCTGCGCCGCGTCCGGGTCGGCGACCGCGGCCTCGTTCCAGACCAGCGCACCCGGCTCGTTGACCAGCTGGGCACCGGTGTGCTCGGCGGCCTGCCAGAGCCCGAACGCCGAGCCCTGCGGGTCGAGCGCGATGGCGAACGTGCCCGACGGCCCCACCTCCATGGGCTCCACGAGCACCGTGCCCCCCGCCTCCCGGATCCTGGTCGCGGTCGCCGCGGCGTCGTCGGTCGCGAAGTAGGTGGTCCAGGACGGCTGGTCGTCCTCGCCCATGAGCGGGCCGAGCCCGGCGACCCGCCGTCCGTCCTTCTCGGCGTTGGTGTAGCCGCCGAACTCCGGCTCGCCGCCGGACCACGTCCAGCCCAGCAGCCGGCCGTAGAACTCCTTCGTCGCCTCGATGTCGCGGGCCGCGTAGTCGATCCAGCACGGTGTCCCGGCCGGCCACGGGGTGTCTCGAGTGGGCATCGCTCCTCCTCTGATGTGTGGGCGAGGTCACGATGGCACCGGGGTCCGACGATTCCGAGCGGCTCCGTCGCGTCAGCGCCCGGGCACGGCGTCGAGGTACCGGAGGACCGCGCTGACCCGGCGGTCGGTGATGTCGGTGGGTGGCAGGTCGAGCTTCGCGAAGATGCTCCGGATGTGCTTGTGCACCGCGCCCTCGGTGACGAACAGCCGCCCGGCGATCGCCGTGTTGCCCAGGCCCTCGGCCATGAGCGCCAGGACCTCGCGCTCGCGGGCGCTCAGCCGGTCCAGCCCGGGATCGGGCCGGCTGCGGGCGAACAGCTGCGCGACGACGTCGGGGTCGATCGCGCTGCCGCCGTCGGCCACCCGGTGCAGCGCCTCGAGGAACTGCTCCACCCGGCCCACGCGCTCCTTGAGCAGGTAGCCCAGGGCGTGCGCGCCGTCGGCGAGCAGCTCTGTGGCGAAGGCCTGCTCGACGTAGGTCGAGAGCACCAGCACCGCCAGCCCGGGGTGCCGCCGGCGCGCCTCGACCGCGGCGACGATGCCCTCGTCGGTGTGCGTCGGCGGCATCCGGACGTCGACGATCGCCACGTCGGGCCGGGTCTCGTCCACGGCGGCCAGGAACTCCGCGGGGTTGCTCGCGGTGGCGACGACGTCCAGGGACTCGGCCCGCAGCAGCAGCGCCAGCCCCTCGCGCAGCAGGGCGTCGTCCTCGGCGATCACGATCCGCACGGCAGCTCCGCCTCCACCACGGTCGGCCCGCCGGCCGGGCTGGTCACCTGCAGCGTGCCGTCGTGCGCCTCCACCCGGCTGCGGATGCCGGCCAGCCCCGATCCGCTGCGCTCGTCGGCGCCTCCCCGGCCGTCGTCGGAGATCCGCACCCGCAGCCGCGCGCCCTCCCGGCGCACGTCCACGGCGGCGTTGCGCGCGCCGCTGTGCCGGGCCACGTTGGTCAGCGCCTCGGCCACGACGAAGTAGGCGGTGGCCTCGACGCTGGCCGGGCAGCGCACCGGCAGGTGGACGGCGACCGAGCACGGCACCGGGCACCCGGCGGCGAGCCCGTCGAGCGCCTCGGCGAGCCCGCGGTCGGCGAGCACCGGCGGCAGGATGCCGCGGACCACCCCGCGCAGCTCGGCCAGCGCCAGCTCGGCGGCGTCCTGCGCCCGCGCCAGCAGCTCCTCGCCCGCCGCGGGGTCGCGGACAAGCGACCGGCGCGCCGCGCCGAGCAGCACGGTGACCGCCACCAGCCGGTTCTGCGCGCCGTCGTGCAGCGAGCGCTCGATGCGGCGCAGCTCGGCGACGTGCGCGTCCAGCGCCGCCGCCCGGCTGGTGGTCAGCTGGGCCACCCGCAACGACAGGTCCGCTCCGGGCGGTGGGGCGAGCAGCCGGCGGGCGGCCGCGTCCAGCGCCCGCGCCAGGACCGGCGCGAGGCCCACGGTCAGCGCCGCCCAGCCCAGCCCCAGCAGGGCGACGGCGAGCTGGCCGGCGCCGGTGTCGACCGCCCACCACCACGGCCGGTCGTCGGCGAGGTCGGCGGGCAGCAGCGACCGCCAGAGCGGGTAGGTGACGTCGCGGACCGCGTAGATCGGCAGGCAGATGCCGAGCAGGCTCACCGCGAAGCCCGCCGTCGCGTGCGCGGCCAGCCAGCCCACGTCGCGGAGGACGGTGCGGTCGGTCAGCGCCGTGCGCAGCCCGTCGGGCACCGGGCCGGGCGAGGGCAGCTCGGCACCCCACCGGCCCAGCCGGGCCCGCTCGCGGTCGGCCAGCGCGCGCACGGCGCGCAGCGTGGCGGGGACCAGCAACAGCCCCACCCCCGCCAGGGACGCCGCGGCCACGGCCGCCACCCCGACCAGCAGGAGCAGGGCGAGCAGCGCCGTGCCGAGCGCCCCACCGAGCCGCTCGAGCGCCGCCAGCGTCCTCCGGGCGACGGAGTCGGGAGCCGGGCGCACGCCGGTGGCCCGGGCACGCCCCGGGGACGGCGGGATCGGCACGCCCCGACGCTAGGAGGCCACGGGCCCTGCGTCATCACCCGGGACGAGGAAGTACAGCCTGCTGTACCAGGGAAGACCTGCTGGCCGCATGGGCGATCGGGGTCGGCCGACGAAGGCTCGAGGAGCACCCGAACCCGATTCCCGAGGAGCTCCCCGTGCCCGATCCCCACCGCCTCGAGGCGGCCCCGCCCGCCGCACCCCTCGTGCCCGGCAGCCCGCTGCGGGCGCTGCTGTGGACCCTCCTGGCGCTGAGCGTCGCCGGCAACAGCCTGGCGTCCTTCGGCGTCCTCCCCGTCGCGCTGACCGTCGCCTTCGGCGCGGTCACGGCCGTGTGCGTGGCGGCGCTCGTCGTCGCGCACCTGCGCAGCCGGTGACCGCGGCACCCGCGGTCGCGCCGCTGCCGGCCGCTCCCGACGGGACCCCGGCCGTCCAGCTGGCCGGCGTCACCCGCGTCCACCCGCCGGACGTCCGAGCGCTGGACGGCGTCGACCTGGTCGTGCCGCGCGGCAGCTTCCTCGCCGTCATGGGGCCCTCCGGTTCCGGCAAGTCCACGCTGCTGCACTGCGCGGCCGGGCTGGACACCCCCACCAGCGGGCAGGTGCTGCTCGCCGGCCGGGAGATCGGCCGGCTGGACGAGACCCGCCGCACCGAGCTGCGCCGCGTGCACGTGGGCTTCGTCTTCCAGGCCTACAACCTGCTCCCCGCCCTGTCGGTGGCCGACAACGTGACCCTGCCGCTGCGGCTGGCCGGTCGCGCACCGGAGCCGGAGTGGGTCCGCTTCCTGCTCGACCGCGTCGGCCTGGGCGGCCACCTGGCCCGCCGGCCCGGCGAGCTGTCCGGCGGCCAGCAGCAGCGCGCCGCGATCGCCCGCGCGCTGGTGGCCCGCCCGGCCGTGGTCTTCGCCGACGAGCCCACCGGCGCGCTCGACCGGGCCAGCGCCGGGCAGGTGCTCGACCTGCTCCGCGAGCTCGTCGACGAGCTGGGCCAGACCGTCGTCATGGTCACCCACGACCCCGCGGCCGCGGCCCGCGCCGACCGTGCCCTCGTGATGGCCGACGGCCGGGTGGTCGACGCGCTCGACTCCCCCACCGCCGCGGTCCTGGGCGCGCGCCTCGTCGCGCTCGGGGAGGGCTGAGCCGTGCTCACCGGGCTCGCCGCGGGCATGGCCCGCCGCCGGCCGGCGTCGCTGGTCGCCGTCCTCTGCGCGGTGCTCGGGGGCAGCGCGATCGTCACCGGCACCGGTGTGCTGCTCGAGTCCGGGCTGCGCTCGGACGTGCCGGCCGGCCGGCTCGACGGCGCGTCGGTGATCGTGTCGGCCGACCAGACCGCCCCCGTCCCCGAGGACCTCGACGTCGGGTTGCCCGAGCGCCGTGCGGTGCCCGCCGACCTGGCCGCGGAGCTGGCCGGCCTGCCCGGGGTCACCGCCGCCGTGGCCGACGTCGGCTTCCCGGCCGCGGTGCTCGGTGACGACGGCGTCGCCCCGGCCGACGACCCGGCCACCAGCGGGCACGGCTGGTCCTCGACCGCGCTGCTCCCCGGGCCGCAGGTCGACGGCGCAGCGCCGCAGGGCGACGACGAGGTGGCGGTGGACGCGTCGCTCGCCGCCGCGGCGGGCCTGGACGTCGGGGACGTCGCCCGCGTCGTCGTCGACGGCCGGGAGGGCGGGTACCGCGTCACCGCGATCGTGCGCCCGGCCGGCGCCGGGGTGCTCTTCGACGACGCGCACGCGGCGGAGCTGGCCGGCCGGGTCGACCTCGTCGGCCTGACCACCGAGCCCGGCGCGACGGAGCGAGTGGCCGAGGCCGCCCGGGACGCGGTGGCCGGCACCGACCTCGTCATCTCCACCGGCGGCGACCGCGGCGACGTCGTCCTCCCGGGCGTGGCCGCTGCGCGCTCGACCCTGGTGGTCATCGCCGGCTCGCTGGCCGGGGTGCCGCTGCTGCTGGTCGGCTTCCTGGTCGCCGGTGCGCTGGGCGTCGCCATGACCGGGCAGCGGCCCGAGCTCGCCCTGCTGCGGGCGGTGGGTACCACCCCGCGGCAGCTGCGCCGGCTGGTCGCGCTGCAGGCGACGCTGGTCGCCGCCGTCGCCGTGGTGCCCGGCGTCGCGCTCGGCTACCTGCTCGCCGGCCGCTTCCGCGCGCTGCTCGTGCACATCGGCCTGCTCCCCGACGAGCTGCCGCTGACCACCTCACCGCTCCCGGCGCTCGGCGGGGTGCTGCTCATGCTGCTCGTGGTGCAGGTCGCCGCCCGGAGCTCGGCCTGGCGCACCTCGCGCGAGCCGGTCACCACGGTGCTCGGCGAGTCGCGCACCGGCCCCCGGGAGCCCTCCCGGATCCGCACCGCGGCCGGGCTGCTGCTGATGGCCGCCTCCGTGCCGCTGGCGGTCCCGCCGCTGCTGGTGCGAGACGCGCTCGGCGCGGCGGCCACCTCCATGGCCGGGCTGCTCGCCGCCATCGGCCTCGCCCTGGCCGGGCCGGCGCTGCTGCGCCGGGTCAGCGGCGGGCTGGCCGGCCGGCTGCCGGCCCGCAGCGGCGCGCCAGGCTGGCTGGCGGTGGCGAACCTGCACGGCTACGCCCTACGGTCGGCCGGGGCGATCACCACCCTGGCGATGGCCGTGGTCTTCGTCCTCACCTACGCGTACGCGCAGACGACGGTCGCCGACGCCGCGTCCCGCGACGGGGCGGAGACCGTCCTGGCCGGCACGACGATCGACGCGGGCGCGCTCGGCGGCGTCCCCGAGGGGCTGGCCGAGGAGGTCGCCGCCGTCCCCGGCGTGGACGCGGTGGTCCCGGCGGCCGACACGACCGTGCTGCTCACGGGCACCACGCTCGGCGACGCCGTCGTCGAGCCCGCCGGTGCGCTGGTGGTCTCCGGCGACGTGTCGTCGGTGCTCGACCTCGACGTGCGGGCCGGCGGCGTGGACCGGTTCGAGGGGCCGGTCGTCGCGATCGGGCACGACCTGGCGCGGTCGCAGGACGCCGGCGCCGGCGACGACGTGGCGCTGACCCTGGGCGACGGCACCCCGGTGCAGGCACGGGTGGCCGCCGTCTACGACCGCGAGCTCGGCGTCGGGCCGGTCGTCCTCTCCGCCGACCTGGTGGAGGGCCACCGGACGACCGACCTGGCGCAGCGCCTGCTGGTGCGGACCGACGGCAGCGCGGCGACGCAGAACCGCCTCGCCGGACTGGCTGCGTCCTGGCCCGGGATCGCGGTGCTCGGTGCCGACGGCGGACCCGACAGCAGCACCCCGCCGGAGGTGTGGCTCAACGTGGCGGTGCTGGTCGTGCTGCTCGGCTACGTGCTGATGGGCATCGCGAACGCCCTGGTGGCGTCCACCGCGCAGCGCCGGGCGGAGTTCGCCGCGCTGCGCCTGGTCGGGACGACACCCCGCCAGGTCCGGTCGGTGGTGCGCCGTGAGGCGGCGCTGGTGTCGGCCGCGGCGGTGCTCGCGGGGGTCCTGCTGTCCGCCGTGCCGCTGGTCCTGGTCGGGTTGGGGTTCACCGGACGGCCGTGGCCGGCGGGCCCGTGGTGGCTGCTGCCGGCCACCGCCGCGGTCGTGGTGGTCATCGCCTTCGCCAGCACCGAGGTGCCCGCCCGGCTGGCGCTGCGCACGCCGCCGGCCGAGGTGCTGGCGCGGGCGACGTGAGGCCCGGGGGGCGGTCGGGTCAGAACCGGCCGCCCCCGAAGCCACCGCCGCCGCCGCCTCCACCGCCGGAGCCGCCGAAGCCGCCGCCGCCCCAGCCGCCGCGCATCCCACCGGCGAGGATCCCGCCGAGGACGAGGCTGCCGAGGTCGACCCCGCCGCGGCGGTAGCCGCCGCCGTACCCGCCGCCGAAGCCGCCGGGCCCGTACCCGCCGGGCCCGTAGCCGCCGCCCCAGCCGGAGACGTCGCGCTGCGCCAGCTCCAGCGCCAGCCGGGCCAAGGAGATCGCGCGGTGCGCGTCGGCGAGCGCCGCCGTCGGGTCGTCGCCGCCCCGCTCGACCGCGACGTCGAGGTGCCGCTGCGCCTCGGCCAGCCGGGTGCGGGCCTCCGGTCCGACGGCGCCGCGTCGGGTGGCGATGAAGTCGCGGGCCGATCCGATCGTCGAGCGGGCGGTCATCAGCGCCTGGTCCAGGGCCGCGGCCGCCCGGCGGCGCTGCTCGTCGGCGTCGCGGGCCACCGACAGCGCCTGCTCCAGGGCGATGTCGGCCTCCTCCAGCTGGCGCAGCGCGGCCAGCGGGTCCGGGCGGGGCCCGGCGAGCGCGGCGTCCGCGGCGGTCAGTGCCTGCTCGGCGCGGGCGATCTGCGGCGGCAGCCCGCCGCGGTTGCCGGAGGCCACGAACGCGCGCGCCTCGGCCAGGTCGCGCTCGGTCTCGGCGCGCACGGCGGCCACCCGGCCGGTCGCCTCCTGCAGGTCGGTGGCCAGCCGGCCGACGGCGTCGAGCAGCGTGGTCGTCGAGGCGACGGCGTCCTCCGCGGCGCGCACGTCGCCGACGGCGTCGCCGTTGCGGCCCGCGCCGAGGGCGTCCAGCGCCTCGTTGACCTCGGCCTCGGCGGCAGCCAGCCGGGCGCGGGCCTCGGTGACGTTGTCGCGCACCGGCGCCACCGCGGTGTCGGCGAAGCGCTCGGCGAGCGCAGCCAGCTGCTGCTCCTCGCGCGGGATCCGGTCGCGCAGCTCGGCGATCCGGGGCGCCAGGGCCTCGAGCACCTGCGGCGCGTTGCGCTCGAGGTCGCGCAGCCGGGCGAACGCCTCGGCCTGCTCGTCGAGCCGGGTGTCGGCGGCCCGGGTGAGCTCGAGCATCTCGGCCAGCATCCGCCGGGTGGTCGGCTCGTCCTCCGGGATGTCGTCGTCGAGCTGCTGGCGCAGCTGGAAGGCCCGGTTGAGCTCGTCGCGGGAGGCCGCCAGCGCCTGGTCGAAGCCGGTGACCGCGTCGGCGCCGTACTGGGCGCGGGCGTAGTCGAGGTCGAGCTGGGAGCTGGTGACCGCCTCGTCCAGCGCGAGCAGCGCCTCGCTGGCCTTGCCCTGCAGCTCCTCGGTCGAGGTGCCGGCGTAGGGGTCGGGCCGCTCCAGCCGCTGGACCGGCGGCGCGGCCTCGCGCTTGCGGCGGCGGCTCCGGGAGACCAGGTACGCGCCACCGCCGACGACGGCGATCGCGCCGACGACCAGCAGCGCGCCCCCGCCGCCGTCACCCCCGTCGCCCGGGGCCTCGCCGGTGCGCACGATGTCGGCGAAGGCGACGGCGCCCGCACCCCAGTTGCCCTCGGCGAACTCCGGCTCGACGGCCTGGCCGGCCAGGGTCTCGGCCTCGGCCTGGGTGACGTCGGCGCCGTCCGGGACGAAGAACCGGTAGTCGCGCTCCTCGACGGCGACGGCGAGCAGCGCGTCGTTGCCGCCCAGCTCGGAGAGGGTGTACGTGTCCCGGATCCACTCGTCGGCGGTGCCGGGGTCGAAGGTCTCGACAAAGGTGACGAACAGCTGGATGCCGTCCTCGGTCTGCAGCTCCTGCAGCGCATCCTCGACCTGCGACTCCTCGCCGCCGTCGAGCACCCCGGCCTCGTCCGCGATCTGGTCGGGCAGCCGGAACGGCTCCTCGGCCAGGGCCGGAGCCGCGGTCAGGCCCAGCAGGGCGGATGCCCCCAGGACCACGAACAGCCGGCGCACGGCCACCTCCGGGAGCAGATCGGTACGGGGATCCGACAGTACCGACGCGGGCAGGCGTCCGGCCCGGCCGCTGTGGGTAAGCGGCGGCCGACCACCCCACCACGAGGAGCGCCCGTGACCGAGCCCGACCGGATCCCCGCCGCCGACCTGCCGCCGGGGACGGTGCGCCGCGTCGGCGACTGGGCGGTGGGCAACCGCGGCCCCGGCCCGGACGGGCGCGACCGCTACTTCGCCGTCTCCCGGCTGTGCCGGCACCAGCTCGCCGACCTGTCGCAGGGCACGGTCGACGACGACGGCTGCCTGGTCTGCCCCTGGCACCAGAGCCGCTACGACGTGCGCACCGGCGAGATGGTCGAGGGGCCGCGCGGCTTCCTCGGCTACCACGGGCCGACGCCGGGCTACACCGAGCTCGTCGCCGCGGCCGGGAGGATCGCCAGGCTGCGGGTCCGCCGGGCCGTGCGCCGCGGCGACGACGTCGTCCTCGAGTAGGGGCGGGCTACGAGCGGAGGCGGTTCCACTCGGTGCGGCGGAGGGCCTGGGCGTCGGGGTCCGGCACGGGCAGCGAGGCCAGCAGCCGCTGCGTGTAGGGGTGCTGCGGCGCGCCGAGCACCTGCTCCCCCGTGCCCTCCTCGACCAGCTCGCCCTTGTAGAGCACCGCGATCCGGTCGGCCAGCAGATCGACGACGGCGAGGTCGTGGCTGATGAACAGGCAGGCGAATCCCAGCTCGCGCTGCAGCTCGTCGAACAGCTCCAGCACCCGCTTCTGCACCGAGACGTCGAGCGCCGAGGTGGGCTCGTCGGCGATCAGCAGCTCGGGGTCCAGCGCGATCGCGCGGGCGAGGCTGGCCCGCTGCCGCTGACCGCCGGAGAGCTCGTGCGGGAAGCGGTCGCCGAAGCTCTTCGGCAGCTGCACCGCCTCGAGCAGCTCGTCGACCCGGCCGCGGGCCTCGTGCGGGTTCTTCGCCCGCCCGTGCACGACCAGCGGCTCGGCGACGGCGTCGGCGATGGTGAGCAGCGGGTTGAAGCTGGACGCCGGGTCCTGGAAGACGAACCCGATCCGCTCGCGGACCGGCCGGAACCGGCGCTCCTTGACCCCGTTCATCTCCACGCCGTGCACCTGCAGCGAGCCGCCGGTGACCTTGGTCAGCCCGGCGATCGCCCGGCCGATCGTGGTCTTGCCGCTGCCGCTCTCGCCGACCAGGCCCAGCACCTCGCCGGGGCGGATGCTGAACGAGACGCCCTTCACGGCGACGAAGTCCGGCTGGCGCAGCCGCCCCGGGTAGACGATCCGCAGGTCGCGGGCCTCCACCACCGGGGTCGCCGCGGCCCAGCCGGCCGGCCGGGCGGCGGCCCGCTCGGCGGTGCGGGCACGGCCCTCGCCGAGCCGCGGCACCGAGCCCAGCAGCTGCCGCGTGTACTCGTCCTGCGGGGCGGAGAACAGCGTGCGGACGTCGGCCTGCTCCACGATCCGGCCCTGGTACATGACCGCGACCCGGTCGGCGAGGTCGGCGACGACGCCCATGTTGTGCGTGATCAGCACGATCGCGGCGCCGAACTCGTCGCGGCAGCGGCGCAGCAGGTCGAGGATCTCGGCCTGGACGGTGACGTCGAGCGCCGTCGTCGGCTCGTCGGCGATGATCACGCCGGGGTCGAGCGCCAGCGCCTGGGCGATGACGATGCGCTGCTTCTGGCCGCCGGAGAACTGGTGCGGGTAGTGGTCGACGCGCACCTCGGGGTCGGGGATGCCGACCCGGCGCAGCACGTCGACCGCCTTGGCCCGCGCCTCCTTCTTGGAAAGACCGCCGTGGGCGCGCAGCCCCTCGGCGATCTGCCAGCCCACCGGGAACACCGGGTTCAGGGCGGTGGAGGGCTCCTGGAACACCATGGCGGCGTCGCGGCCGCGCACCTGGCCCAGGTCGCGGCGGGAGAGCGTGACGACGTCGGAGGTGCTGCCGCCGTCCTTGCTGGTCAGCATGATCGCGCCGCGGGTCAGCGCGGTCTCGGGCAGCAGCCCCAGGATGCTGCGGGCGGTGACGGTCTTGCCGCTGCCGCTCTCCCCCACGATCGCCAGCACCTCGCCGGCGGTCACGGCCAGGCTGACGTCCTGGACGGCGGCGACGTCGCCGGCGTCGGTGGCGAAGGTGACCGACAGGTTCTCGATGTCGACGACGTCACGGGCGGGGGTGGTGGTCACAGCTCGGACCCCTTCTGGTCCACGTACAGGGTGTCCGCGGCGTAGGCGCCCGGCATCACCGAGGTCTCGGCGACGTCGGCGGGCGTGGCCGGGCCGCGCCGCCGGGTGCGCAGCCGCGGGTCGGCCAGGTCGTTGAGGCTCTCGCCGACCAGGGTCAGCCCGAGGACGACGAGCACGATGGCCAGGCCGGGGAACAGCGAGGTCCACCAGATGCCGCTGGTCACGTCGGACAGCGACTTCTGCAGGTCGTAGCCCCACTCGGCGGCCGCCGTCGGCTCGATGCCGAAGCCCAGGAAGCCCAGTCCGGCCAGCGTGAGGATCGCCTCGGAGGCGTTGAGCGTGAGGATCAGCGGCAGGGTCCGGGTGGCGTTGCGGAAGACGTGCCGCGACATGATCCGCCAGTGCGAGGCGCCGATGACGCGGGCGGACTCGACGTAGGCCTCGGCCTTGATCCGCACCGTCTCCGCCCGCACCACCCGTAGGTACTGCGGCACGAAGACGACGGTGATCGAGATGGCCGCGGCCATGATGCCGCCGCGCAGGCTGGACTCACCGCCGTTGAGCACGATGCCGACGACGATCGCCAGCAGCAGCGACGGGAAGGCGTAGATGGCGTCGGCCACCACGACGAGGACCCGGTCCAGCCAGCCGCCGAAGTACCCGGCGACCAGGCCGAGCAGCACGCCGATGACGATCGACATGAGCACCGCGGCCACGATGACCAGCAGCGCGGTGCGCGTGCCCCAGATGACGCGGGAGAACACGTCGTAGCCGCCGACCGTCGTCCCGAGCCAGTGCGCCGACGACGGCTCCTGCTGGGCGCCGAAGGGGCCGGACGGGTCGCGCAGCTGGTTGTACTCGTAGGGCGCCAGCAGCGGCGCGAAGATCGCGGTCAGCAGGAAGATCCCGGTGAGCACCAGACCGGCGACGAGCATGCCGCGCTGGAGCCCGACGCTCTGCCGCAGCTGGCGGACCACCGGGAGGCCGCGCCACCCGCGGGGCCGGCGGCCGGCGGCGGGGACGTCGGCCGCCGTCTCGACGGTGCTGGCAGCGGTGGCCATCTCAGTACCTCACCCGGGGGTCGATGAGCGCGGCGATGACGTCGACGACGAAGTTGACGATCGCCACGATGACGGCGGCCAGGACGACGATGCCCTGGACGGCGACGAAGTCGCGGGCCTGCAGGTACTCGACCAGCTGGAAGCCCAGGCCCTTCCACTCGAAGGTGGTCTCGGTGAGCACGGCGCCGCCGAGCAGCAGCGCGATCTGCAGGCCGATGACGGTGACGATCGGGATGAGCGCCGGCCGGTAGGCGTGCTTGCGCAGCAGCCGCCGCTCGCTGACCCCCCGGGACCGGGCGGCCTCCACATAACCGCTGCCGAGGGTGCCGATGACGTTGGTGCGCACCAGCCGGAGGAAGACGCCGGCGGTGAGCAGGCCCAGCGCGATGGCCGGGAGGACGGCGTGCTCCAGCACGTCCTGGATCACCTCGCCGTCGCCGAGCCTGATCGCGTCGATCAGGTAGATGCCGGTGCGGCCCTCGAGCGACTGGAGCTGGATCTCCGCGCCGGTGGAGGCCCGGCCGGCGACGGGCAGCCAGCCGAGGTTCACCGCGAACACCAGCTTGAGCAGCAGACCCGCGAAGAAGACGGGGGTGGCGTAGCAGAGGATCGCGAACACGCGGAGGACGGCGTCGGGCCAGCGGTCGCGCAGGTAGGCGGCGAGCCGGCCGAGCGGGATGCCGACGACGAAGGCGACGATCAGCGAGTAGAAGGCCAGCTCGAGGGTGGCCGCGCCGAACGTGGTCAGCATGTCGGTGACCTCGCGGCCGTCGCTGATCGCCGTCCCGAAGTCGCCCCGCACGATCTGCGTGAGGTACTCCCAGTACTGGACCAGGATCGGCCGGTCGTAGCCGGCCTCGGCGATCCGCCGGGCCAGCTCCTCGGCCGGCAGCCGGCCGCCCTGCGCGGCGGTGATCGGGTCACCGGTCAGGCGCATGAGCACGAAGACCGTCGTCACCAGGATGAAGACGGTGGGGAAGATCAGCAGGAACCTGATCAGCAGGTAGCTGCCCAGCCCACCGCCGCTGCGGCGCCGCGACGCCGCAGCGGGTGCGGCGTCCGGGGCGGCCCCGCCGCCGGTGAGCTCGGTGGTGGTCGTGGTCATCGCTCCCACTCGTCGAACTGGTGCCTGCACAGGCGACCCCGGGCGACCCGCACGCGGCGGATCACCCGGGGCCGTGGTGCCTTCAGTGTCCCAGGGGCTGGGATCAGCCCTTGCTCAGGGCCCCGTAGCGGAACTTGAAGGACGCGTCGAGCGTGTCCTCCGTGCCCTCGACGCCGGAGCCGACGACCGCCACCTGAGCGCCCTGCAGGTACGGCAGGGTCGACAGGTCGTCGGCCTCCAGGTCCTGGATCTGCTCGATCAGGGCCTGGCGCGCGGCCGGGTCGGCCGTGGTCGCCTGCTGCAGGATCAGGTCGTTGACCTGCTGGTTCTCGTAGTGGTTGCTGAGGAAGTTCTCCGTGAGGAAGAACGGCGTCAGGTAGTTGTCGGCGTCCGAGTAGTCCGGGAACCAGCCGAGCTGGTACACGGGGTAGGCGTCCGCGGTGCGCTGCTCGGAGTACTGGGTCCACTCCGTGGTCTGCAGCTCCACCGTGAACAGGCCGCTGGACTCCAGCTGGTCCTTGATCAGGGCGTACTCGTCGGCCGAGGACGGGCCGTAGTGGTCGTTCGAGTACTGCAGGTTGATCTGCACCGGGGTGGCGACGCCCGCGGCCTCGAGCCGCTGGGCGGCCTTGTCCGCGTCGGGGCCACCGCTGCCGTCGCCGTACTTCTCCATGAGCGGCTCGACTGCGCCGGTCAGGCCCTCGGGGACGTGGGAGTACAGCGGGGTGTAGGTGCCCTTGTAGACCTGCTCGGCGATCTCCTCGCGGTCGAGCAGGTCGGCCATCGCCTGGCGGACCGCCTGGGCCTTGGCCGGGTCGGCCTCGGGGGTGGTGGCGCCGAACGGCTGGGTGTTGAAGTTGAAGACCATGTAGCGGATCTCGCCGCCGGGGCCGTCGACGACCTGGACGTCGTCGTTGCCGCGCAGGTCCTCGATGTCGGTCGCGGTCAGGCTGCGCCACGCGACGTCGATGTTGCCCTGCTGGATGTCCAGCTTCAGGTTCGAGGCCTCGGCGTAGTACTTGACGTTGACCTGCTCGGTCTTCGGCGCGCCCAGGAGGCCCTGGTAGTCCGGGTAGGCCTCGTAGGAGACCAGGTTGTTCTGGTCGTAGCCGGTGATGACGTAGGGGCCGTGGAAGGCGTTGCCGTCGACGATCTCCTGGTCGGGGGTGACCTCGGTCGGCGAGAAGACGTCCTCGTCGACGATCGGGCCGGCCGGGCTCGACAGGATCTGCGGGAAGACCTGGTCGTTCTCGCTCTTCAGGTTGAACACGACCGTGGTGTCGTCCGGCGTCTCGACGCTGTCGAGGTTGTAGAGCAGCGACGACGGGCCGTTCTCGTCGGCGATCGCCAGCTGGCGGTCGAACGTGAACTTGACGTCGGAGCTGGTCAGGTCGTTGCCGTTGGCCCACTTCAGGCCCGGCTTCAGGGTGACCGTGTACTGGGTCGGCGAGGTGAACTCGGCCGACTCGGCGATGTCCGGCTCGACGTCCGGGCTGCCGTAGGGGGTGTTCAGCAGGAAGGGGAACACCTGGTTCATGACCGCGAACGAGCCGTTGTCGTACGAGCCGGCCGGGTCGAGGAAGGTGATCTTGTCCGTGGTGCCGATGGTCAGCGTGCCGCCACCACCGCCGGAGCCGCCGCCGTCACCCTCGTCGTCGCCGCCACCGCAGGCGGCGAGCACCAGGGACGTCGCCACGACGCCCGCCGTGGCGGCGATGCGCCGACGGCTGCTCAGACCGGAAATCATCCGTTACCTCGTTCTCGCGGAGAATCGGGCGCACGAGCGCCCGGCGGCCACCTCTGGCCATGGAGGATGTAGGTCTAACACGGGGTGAACGACGCAAGGAATCTTGTTCCGACACCGTTATGACGTCGTGACTGCAGCTGTGAGCCCGGGCACGCGGACCCTGCGGTCCGCGCGCCCGGGCTCGCCGGTGCAGGTCAGAAGGCCGGCAGCACGGCCCCGGAGTAGGTGTCCTCGATGAACTGGCGGACCTCCTCGGAGTGCAGCAGCTCCTCCAGCTGCTGGATCCGCTCGTCGTCCTCGTCACCGGTGCGCACCACGAGCAGGTTGGCGTTCGGGTTGCCCTCGGCCTCCTCGAGCACCAGCGCGTCGTCGGCCGGGGACAGGTCGGCGTCGATGGCGTAGTTGCCGTTGATGACCGCGGCGTCGACGTCCTGCAGGGAGCGGGGCAGCTGCGCGGCCTCGACCTCCTGGATCTCCAGGTTCTTCGGGTTGCCCTCGATGTCGAGCGACGTGGGCGCGGCGTCACCGGTGTCGGCCAGCGTGATCAGCTCGTTGGCCTCGAGCAGCCGCAGCGCGCGGGCGGCGTTGGTCGGGTCGTTCGGGATGGCGACCGTGGCGCCGTCGGGCAGGTCGGCGACGTCGGTGAGCGAGTTCGAGTACAGGCCCAGCGGCTCGATGTGCACCGGCTCCAGCGGGGTGAAGTCGTAGCCGGCGCTGGCCTCCTGCTCCTCCAGGTAGGGCACGGTCTGGAAGTAGTTGGCGTCCAGCGAGCCGTCGTCGAGGGCGACGTTGGGCTGCACGTAGTCGGTGAACTCGACGATCTCGAGGTCCAGGCCGGCGTCCTCGGCGAGCTCCTCGTCGATGAAGGTCAGGATCTCGGCGTGCGGCACCGGCGAGGCGCCGACCCGCAGCGGCTCGTCGGCGCCGGACAGCTCGGCGTCCCCTCCCCCGCACGCGGTGAGGGCGAGCAGCGACGCGGTGGCGACGGCGGCGAGGGCGGACGTACGGGGGCGGTGCATGCGGGGGTTCTCCTTGCGGGGGTGGGTGGTGCGGGGAGTTCAGGCGTGCGCGAGCCGGCGCGACCAGCGGTCGCCGGTCCACTGCAGGAGCTGGACGACGACCAGCAGCAGGACCACGGTCGCCACGGTGATGTCGGTGCGGAACTGCTGGTAGCCGTAGCGGATGGCGAAGTCGCCGAGGCCGCCGCCGCCGATGGCGCCGGCCATGGCCGAGTAGCTGATGAGGGCGACGACGGTGACCGTGACGCCCGCGACCAGCGACGGCAGCGCCTCGGGCAGCAGGACCGTGCGGACGACGTCGCGCCGGCGCCCGCCCATGGCCAGGGTCGCCTCGACCTTGCCCGGGCTGACCTCGCGCAGGCTGGTCTCCACCAGCCGCGCGAGGAACGGGACGGCGCCGATGGTGAGCGGCACGATCGTGGCCGTGGAGCCGATGGTCGTGCCCACGATCTCGCGGGTCACCGGGGCGACCAGGACCAGCAGGATGATGAACGGCAGCGAGCGGCCCAGGTTGACCACCAGGCCGAGGACGCGGTGCACCAGCGGCTGCGGCGACAGCGCGCCGGGCGCGGTGACGGTGAGCAGCACGCCGAGCGGGACGCCGATGAGCACGGTGAGCACGGTGCTGACGCCCACCATGTAGAGCGTGTCCCACGTGGCCTCGGCCAGCTGCGGGGCGATGCGGTCCCAGTCGTTCACCGCTGCACCTCCGGCGCGTCGAGGAGGCTCCGGACCGCCGGCCGGTCCGGTTCCCCCGTCTCGGGTTCGTCGTGCTCGTCGATCGGCTCGGGTTCGTCACCCGGGACCGCGCGCTCGACCAGCGAGCCGCCGTCGCGCAGCCGCTGCAGCGCGGCGTCGAGCCGGCCGTCGTCGCCGGTCACCTGCAGCAGCAGCCGGCCGAACCGCCGGCCGGCGACCGTCTCGACCGAGCCGCCGACGACCTCGACGTCCAGCCCGAGCTCACCGGCCAGGGTGCGCAGCACCCGGCCCTCGGGCGCGGCCTCGGTGACGGTGACACGGACGAGGTCGCCGGTGGCGCCGGCGACCACCGGGGCGGGCAGCAGCTGGGCGGCCAGCGGCGAGTGCGGGCGGGACAGCACCTCGGTCAGCGGCCCGCCGTCGACGACCCGGCCGGAGTCGAGCAGGACGGCGCTGTCGCACACGGCGCGGACGACGGCCATCTCGTGGGTGATCAGCAGGACGGTGAGGCCGAGCTCGGCGCGCACCTGGCGCAGCAGGTCGAGCACGCCGGCGGTGCTGGCCGGGTCGAGCGCGCTGGTGGCCTCGTCGCAGAGCAGCACCTTGGGCCGCGCGGCCAGCGCGCGGGCGACCGCGACCCGCTGCTTCTGCCCGCCGGAGAGCTGCGCGGGCCGGGAGGCGTGCCGGTCGCCGAGGCCGACCAGGTCGAGCAGCTCGGCGACGCGGCGGCGCCGCTCCGCCTTGCCGACGCCGGCCAGCTCGAGCGGGTGCTCGACGTTGCCCGCGGCGGTGCGCGAGTCCAGCAGGTTGAAGTGCTGGAAGACCATGCCCACGGTGCGCCGGGCCCGCCGGACGCCGTCGTCGTCGAGGTCGGTGAGCACCTGGCCGTCGACGACGACGCTGCCCGACGTCGGCCGCTCCAACAGGTTCACCATCCGGGCGAGCGTGCTCTTGCCCGAGCCGCTCGGGCCCACGACGCCGGCGAACTCGCCGTCGGCCACCGAGAGGGTGACGCCGTCGACAGCGGTCACCTCGGCCGCCCCGCGGCGGGCGGGGAAGACCTTGCGGACGTCGTTCAGTTCGATCACGGGGGGCCTCGGCAGGCTCGGGGGTGCGGCACACGGACGGCAGGGCCGGCTCGCGGGTGGACGATCCCGCGGTACCCGGCAGGGCCCGGGCTAGAGCCGGCTGGCCGTGCGCATGAGGTCGATGGCGCGACGCTTCGTCAACGCACACCCCTTCCGCACGCGACGATCATCCCCTGCGCGCGAGCCCGATCGCCAACCGCCGCCCCCAGATGTGAGCGGAGCCTCACGCGAGGCGCTGGAGCGGCCCCGGTCAGGGGCCCGCCCCGAGCGTGCGAAGGGTGGGCGGACCGGGGTCCCTCCTCAGGCGTCGATGCGGCGGCGGCCCTCGAACGCCCGGCCGAGCGTGACCTCGTCGGCGTACTCGAGGTCGCCGCCCACGGGCAGGCCGCTGGCCAGCCGGCTGACCGCGAGCCCCATGGGGCCGACCAGGCGGGCCAGGTAGGCGGCGGTCGCCTCGCCCTCGAGGTTCGGGTCGGTGGCGATGATCAGCTCCTTGACCTGGCCGTTCATCAGCCGGGTCATGAGCTCCTTGACCCGCAGGTCGTCGGGACCCACGCCGTCGATCGGGCTGATCGCGCCGCCGAGCACGTGGTACCGGCCGCGGAACTCACGGGTGCGCTCGATGGCGACGACGTCCTTGGGCTCCTCCACCACGCACAGCACGTCGTCGGAGCGGCGCGGGTCGCGGCAGATCTTGCACTGCTCGCCCTCGGCGACGTTGTAGCAGGTCACGCAGAAGCGGACCTCCTTCTGGACGCGGGTGAGCGCGGCGACCAGCCGGCTCACGTCGGCCGACTCGGCGGCCAGCAGGTGGAAGGCGATGCGCTGCGCGCTCTTGGGCCCGACGCCGGGCAGCCGGCCGAGCTCGTCGATGAGGTCCTGGACGGCACCCTCGTACACGGTGTTCCTTCTGGTATTGGTTCGGGGAGCGGTGCGGTCAGAATCCGGGCAGGCCCAGGCCGCCGCCGGGGCCGCCCAGGCCGCCCGCGAGGGGGCCCATGGTCTGCGCGGCCAGCTCGTCGACGGCGCGCTTCGCATCGCGGACGGCGGCGACCACGAGGTCCTGCAGGGTCTCGAGGTCGTCGGGGTCGACGGCGGCCGGCGCGATGGTGAGCGCGGTGAGGTCGCCGCTGCCGGTCATGGTCGCCGACACCAGCCCGCCGCCGGCGGTGCCGGTGACCTCGGCCTCGGCCAGCTGCTCCTGAGCGGCGACGAGCTGCTGCTGCATCTGCTGCGCCTGCTTCATGAGCTGCGACAGGTCGGGCTGGCCTCCGGGGAACATGACCCGAGGGTAGGCCCCGGGTACGACCGGCAGCGGTCTCCCGGTACCGGCGTGACGGGTGGGGTCGTCCAGAGGGGGCTGAGCCCCGCGGGAGGACGTGTGGCCGCGTCGTGGCCCGGCTGGACGTCCGGCGGCGCGGCTGGTCGTGGCTACCCCTCGATGGGCTGGGCGCCGAGCTGGGCCTTGAGCAGCTGCAGGGCGGCCTGCTCGGGGTCGACGGCGGGCGCCCGCTCCCCCTCGGGCCGGGCCGCCTCGGCCTCGCGCTCGGCCATGAGCTCCCGGGCCTCGGCCGCCTCGGCCTGGCGCGCCGCCTCGCGGGCGACCTCCGGGGTCACCGCGGCGCCCGGTGCCGCACCGGCGCCCTCGACCACGACCTGGACCTTCCACCGGACGCCGAGCAGCTCGAGCAGCGCCTGCCGGATCACGTCCTTGTTCAGGTCGTCGCCGAGCATCTTGGCCAGCGCCGGGGAGGTCGCGGCGAGGGTGAGCGTGCCGCCGGCCAGGTCCTGCACCTGCGCGCTCTTGAGCAGCGCCTCGGTCGTGCGCTTGTGCCCGCGCACCACCTTGAGCAGCTCGGGCCAGACCCGCCGCACGTCGCTGGTGCCCAGCTCGCCGCCGCCGGCCGGCTGGTCGGGGTTGGCCGAGTGGGCAGGGTCGGCGGTGACCACGGGCGTGGGCTCGGCACCCCGCGGCGCGGGCGCGGACTCGGCCGCCGGGCGGGGCACCGCCGGGGCGGGCGGCTGCTGCGCGCGCTCCTGCGCCGCGCGGACCGCCGCCGGCTCGGCCGGGTGCGGCCAGTCCTCGTCGTCCGTCGGCTCGGGCGGGAGCGGGATGTCGGGCTCGCCCTGCGCCACCGCGGGGGTGCGGCGGGGCTGCTCCGCCGGCGGCGCCGCGGGCTCGGGGGCGGGCTTCGCCGCGGCCGGCTTCGCGGTGCGGGCGCCCGATCCCGGCTTGACCGTCTCGGGCCAGTCGTCGGCGGCCGGAGCCGCGGGCGCTGCCGGAGCCGCCGGCTCGGGTCGCGCGGCGGGGGCCGCGGCGCGCTGCGAGGGCCGCACGTACTCCTTGCGCGGACCGGCCGCGGCCGGCGGCGCCGCGGGGGCGGCCGGCTCGGGCGCCGCTGCCGGTGCGGCCCGGGGGGCCTCCCGGACCGGGGTGACCGGGGCCTCCCGGACCGGTGCGGCGGCCGCGACCGGTGCCTCGGCACCCGGCCGGCCGGCGTGCTCCCCGGCGATCGACATGCGCCGCTCGAGGCGCTCCAGCCGCTGCAGGGTGGCCACGGCGGACCCGTCGGTGCCGGGCAGCAGCATGCGGGCGCACACCAGCTCGAGCAGCAGCCGCGGCGCCGTCGTCCCGCGCATCTCCGTGAGGCCCTCGTGCACGGTGTCGGCCATCCGGGACAGCGTGGCCGAGCCGAGCGCCTGCGCCTGCTGGCTCATCAGGTCCAGCCGGTCGGACGGGGAGTCGAGCAGCCCGTTGCCGCCCGCGTCGGGGACGGCGTCGAGCACGATCAGGTCACGCAGCCGGTCGAGCAGGTCGGTGGCGAACCGGCGCGGGTCGTGGCCGGCCTCGACCACCCGGTCGACGGCGCGGAAGACGCCCGGGGCGTCGTGCGCGGCCAGCGCGTCGATCGTCTCGTCGAGCAGCGCGTCGTCGGTGACCCCGAGCAGGCCGACGGCGCTCTTGTAGGTGACGCCCTCCGGACCGGCGCCGGCCAGCAGCTGGTCGAGGATGGACAGCGAGTCGCGCACCGAGCCACCGCCGGCGCGGACCACGAGCGGGAAGACCGTCGGCTCGACGGTGACGCCCTCGGCCGCGCAGGTCTTCTCCAGGAGGCCGCGCAGCGTCGTCGGGGGGACCAGCCGGAACGGGTAGTGGTGGGTGCGCGACCGGATCGTCGGCAGCACCTTGTCCGGCTCGGTGGTCGCGAACACGAAGACGAGGAACTCCGGCGGCTCCTCGACCACCTTGAGCAGGGCGTTGAAGCCCTGCGTGGTGACCATGTGCGCCTCGTCGACGATGTAGACCTTGTAGCGGCTGTTCACCGGGGCGAAGAACGCGCGCTCGCGCAGGTCGCGGGCGTCGTCGACACCGCCGTGGCTGGCGGCGTCGATCTCGATGACGTCGAGCGAGCCCGGACCGTCGGGCGCCAGGGCGACGCAGGAGCCGCAGACACCGCACGGCGTGGATGTCGGGCCCTGCTCGCAGTTCAGCGAGCGGGCCAGGATCCGCGCCGACGAGGTCTTCCCGCAGCCGCGGGGACCGCTGAACAGGTAGGCGTGGTTGATCCGGCCGCCGTCGATGGCGTTCACCAGCGGGGTGGTGACGTGCTCCTGGCCGACCACCTCGGCGAAGGTCGCCGGGCGGTACTTGCGGTAGAGAGCCAGGGCCACGCAGCGAGGTTACGTGGGGCCACCGACGTCCCGGGAGCTCACCGCACGAGGTGCAGGAGGAACTCGCCGGCCCCGGTGTCCTCGACGCGCACCCCCTCCGGGGTCCGGACGACGGAGAGCTCCACCTCGACCGGCCTCGTGCCGCCCGCACCGAACGGGGCAGGACCGTGACGAGGGGAAGAAAAGGACCCCCCGCGCACCCGCCAGAGCCCGCTTATCCTTGCTGCCTTCCGGCCCTGGGGAGGTTCACAGGGTGACGCCGCACGAGGGGTCTGGACCCACTGTAGAGCACGTGGTCCGGTGCTCCGGCCGCGCGGTGCGGCGTCGTCCCCGCGGTGCGACGTCGTCCCCGCGGTGCGGTGTCGTCCCCGCGGTACGGCGGCGAGGCTCTCGGTCGACCGCGAGCCCGGAGGACGCGCCCCGAGGTCGGCGCCCGGCGCGGCCCGGAACGGGACGGGCCCGCCTCGTCCGTGCGGACGAGGCGGGCCCGGTGCTGCGGAGGATGGGAGATTCGAACTCCCGAGGGGTTGCCCCCAACCCGCTTTCCAAGCGAGCGCCATAGGCCACTAGGCGAATCCTCCACGTGCGCCCCAGATCCTACCGGGCGCCCCCGCGAGGGTCAGCCGCCCGGTCCGGCGCGCCCCGCTCGGAGCGCCGGGGGGCCGGGCGTGCGGCATCCTGCACCCCAGGAGGTTGCCCGCGCGGCGACCGGGGAACGCCTCGGCCGAGGCGATCGCAGGAGGAGGCGGACATGAGCGAGAGCACCGAGCTGCGCCCGGACGTGGTGGCGGCCATCGTCGGCGTCCTCAAGGGCGGCGACCCGGCGGCCCTGCCGGCCGGTGCCACGAACGCGGAGAAGACCGCCGCCAAGGACGCCTACCTGTCGGAGGTGCTGGCCGAGCGGGACAAGCGCGACCGCCAGGCGCACGCCTGGGAGCTGCTGCTGACCCGCAGCTACGACGAGGCGCCGACCTGGCAGCAGATCTTCGACGACCTCGACCCGCAGGTGCACACCGAGCTGGGCGAGCTCTACGACGCCCTCCCCGCCGGCGCCCAGGAGGAGTACGCGCGCCGGTACGGGACCCCGTCGGGCGTCTGAACCGCCGATGACCCGACCCGTCACCGCGCCCGGGCGCCTCGTCGCCGGGCGCTACCGGCTGCGGTCGCAGATCGGCGGGGGCGGGATGGGTGCCGTCTGGCTGGCCCGCGACGAGCGGCTCGGCCGCGAGGTGGCGGTCAAGCAGGTGCTGACCTCGGCGACGGACCCGGTGCTGGCCGAGGAGCAGCGCCAGCGCGCGCTGCGCGAGGGGCGGATCGCCGCCCGGCTCAGCCACCGGCACGCGATCGCCGTCTACGACGTCGCCCTCGAGGAGGGCACGCCCTGGCTGGTCATGGAGTACCTGCCCTCGCGCAGCCTGGCGGAGGTGCTCGGCCAGGACGGCGTCCTGCGCGTCGACCAGGTCGCGCAGATCGGCGCCCAGGTCGCCGACGCGCTCGCGGCCACGCACGCGGCGGGCATCGTGCACCGCGACGTCAAGCCGGCCAACATCCTGATCGGGCGCGGCGAGCGGGTCGAGGGCCTGGTGAAGATCACCGACTTCGGCATCTCGCACGCCAGCGGCGACGTCACGCTCACCCAGACCGGGCAGATCACCGGCACGCCCGCCTTCCTCGCGCCCGAGGTCGCGCAGGGCCGGGAGATGACCCACGCCAGCGACGTGTTCTCCCTCGGCGCCACGCTCTACACGTGCCTGGAGGGGCAGCCGCCGTTCGGCATGGAGGACAACGCCCTCGGCATGCTGCACAAGGTCGCCGGCGGGCAGATCCGGCCGCCGCTGCGGGCGGGCTCGCTGGCCGCCCCGCTGCAGCGCATGCTCGCGGCCGACCCCGCCGAGCGGCCGTCGATGGCAGACGTCCGCGACGAGCTGGCCCGGCTGGCGGCCGGCCGCGACGGCGACACCACGACCGTGCTGCTGGCGCGCACCGACGTGAGCTCGGCGCCGCAACGCCCCCGCACCGAGGTGTTCGCCGCACCCCCGGCCGCGACGCCGTCCCCGCCGCCGACCGCTCCCCCGGCCGCGACGCCGTCCCCGCGGCCCGCCGCTCCCCCGCCCACGACGCCACCCCCCGCCGCCGTCCCTGCGCCCAGGCGTCGTCGACGCGGTGCCTGGCTCGCCGCCGGCCTGCTGACCGCCGCCGTCGCCGCTCTGGTCCTCTTCCTGTTCCTGCGGCCGGACGGTTCCGGCGATCCCGGGACCGAGGCGCAGGAGACCGCGCCGACCACGTCGGCGGAGACGACCGCCGAGCAGCAGCCGGACGCCCCGGCCGACGAGGCCCCGGCGGACGACGCACCGGCCGACGACGCACCGGCCGACACCGGGCAGCCCGATGACGGCGAGCCGCAGGGCGGGGAGCCGGCCGGCGACCCGGCGACCGCCGTGACCGAGTTCTTCGCCCTCGTGCCCGGCGACCTGGAGGCCGCGTACGAGCTCACCAGCCCCGGGTTCCAGGAGAACTTCCCCTTCGGGAACTTCGCCGGGTTCTGGGGCGGGTTCTCCCGCGTGCAGGTGAGCGGCATCGAGGCCGACGGCGACGACCGCGCGCTGGCCGACATCACCTACGTGCGCCCGGACGGCTCGTCGACGACGGAGCGGCACGAGCTGCGGTTCGTCCGCGGCGACGACGGACGCCTCCTGCTCGAGCGCGACGAGATCGCCTGAGACGCGAGAAGGCGGCGCCCCGCACGGGGCGCCGCCTTCGTCAGCTGGCGGTGGCGGTGGGATTTGAACCCACGGAGGCTCTCACCTCACACGCTTTCGAGGCGTGCTCCTTCGGCCGCTCGGACACGCCACCGCCGAAGAGACTACAGGCCCCTCTGCCGGCGGAAGAAAGCACGTAGCAGCGCGCCGCTCTCCTCGGCCCGGATGCCCGCGGTGACCTCGGGCCGGTGGTTGAGCCGGCGGTCGCGGACGACGTCCCACAGCGACCCGGCCGCTCCCGCCTTGGGGTCGTCGGCGCCGTAGACCACCCGGTCGACCCGCGACAGCACGCTCGCCCCGGCGCACATCGTGCACGGCTCGAGGGTGACCACGAGGGTGCAGCCGGTCAGCCGCCAGCCGTCGCCGTGCACCGCCGCCGCCGCGCGCAGCGCCAGGACCTCGGCGTGCGCGGTGGGGTCACCGCGCTTCTCCCGCTCGTTCGCCGCCTCGGCCAGGACCGCGCCGTCGGGCCCGAGGACGACGGCGCCGATCGGCGTGTCACCCCACTCCTGCGCGGCGGCGGCGAGCTCCAGGGCGCGCGCCATCGCGGCGTCGAGGTCGGCGGTCACGCGGCGCCGTCCAGCGGAAAGCCGACCAGCGCCGACAGCTCGGCCAGCGCGACGGCGGGGTCCACGACCTTGATCGTCGAGAAACCGAGTGCCCGGGCCGGCTTGAGGTTGATGCCGAGGTCGTCCAGGTAGGCGCAGTCGGCCGCCTCGATCCGCCGGCCGACCGCCTCGGACAGCCGGTCCAGCGCCCGCCGGTAGATCTCGGGCTCCGGTTTGCGCACGCCCTCGACGGACGACTCCACGACGGCGTCGAACAGCCCCAGCAGCTCCCCCAGCCGGCCGGTGCGCTCCATCGGCGCCACGTTGTTCGACAGCAGCGCCAGCGGCAGGCCGGCGTCCTTCAGCCGCCCGACCGCCGCGATCATCGGCGGCCGCAGCTCCCCCTGCAGCGCGGCGAGGACGCGCGCGGCCTCCACCCGGTGCCCGGCGGCGGCCGCCTCGGCCTCGAACGCCGCGGCGAAGCCGGCGACGTCGAGCTCGTTGCGCTCGAACCGCGCCCAGGCGTTCGTGTCGGGATCGGTCGAGTTCAGCCGGACGATCAGCCCCTCGGGCAGCCCCGCCTCCCGCTCGTAGGCGGTGAACGCCGTGATCGGGCTCTCGGTGATCACGCCGCCGAGGTCGAAGACCACGGCCGAGACGCTCACCAGGTCACCGCCGCGGCCAGCTCGTCGGCGAAGCCGAGCCGGGTGGCGATGGCGGTCACCATCTCGTCGGCCCACAGGTCGTCGGCGGTCAGGATCGGTCGCAGCTCCGCGGCCGGCAGGCCGTCGTCGGCGAACAGGTCCAGATCGCCGTCGGGCGAGCCGGTCTCGTCGTCGTCGTAGAGGAAGTCCTTCTCGGCGCCGATGCCGTAGCGCTCCAGGACCTCGCTCACCAGCACCCACTCCTGCATCGACGCGTCGGAGATCAGCGCCCGCACCATCCCGCCCGGCCCGTGCCGCAGGGCGACGAAGAACAGGCCCGCGTCGACGACGACCACCACCGGCGGTGGCCAGCCGTCCTCGCCGAACTCGCCGAGCGCCTGCTCCAGGGCCTCCAGCACCCCGCCGGCGTGCTTGGCCAGCAGCTCCACCCGCCAGCGACCGTCGGGGCGGGAGATGCGAACGGCGTAGCTGGGGCGCGGCTCCAGCCCGCTCATCGCTTGCGCAGCAGGGTCAGGCCGTCGGACAGCGGCATCAGCGCCGTCTCCCACCGCGGGTCGGCGGCCAGCGCGGCGTTGAGCTCGACCAGCGCCCGGTCGGACTCGTCGCGCGGGTCCAGGACCCGTCCCGAGCGCAGCGTGTTGTCCAGCAGCACGATCCCGTTCGCGGTCATCCGCGGGTGCAGCTCCTCCACGTAGCCGGCGTAACCGGTCTTGTCGGCGTCGACGAACGCCAGGTCGAAGGTGGGCTCGGCGGGCAGGCCGCGCAGGGTCTCCAGCGCGTCGCCCAGGCGCAGCTCCACCCGGTCGGCGACGCCGGCGCGCGCCCAGTACCGCTGCGCCACCGCCGTCCAGCCCGCGTCGTTGTCCAGGCAGAGCAGCGAGCCGCCCGCCGGCAGTCCGCGCGCGATGCACAGGGCGGAGAAGCCGGTGAAGGTGCCGATCTCGATCGCCCGGCGGGCACCGACCGCCGTCGTCAGCAGCTGCATCAGCGCACCCTGCTCGGGCGCGATCTGCAGCGTGGGCGGGGCCTCCCCGCGCGCGGCCATCTCCGCGGTCTCGGCGATCAGCGCGGCAGCCACCTCGTCGGGCGGTTCGGACGACGCGCGCACGTAGTCGGCCAGCTCGGCGCTCAGGAGGAACGAGCGGGGGGTCATAACCTCTGATCATGGCCGACGCCGCAGCTCCGGGTGGAGCCCCCGCGTTCCCGGTGCCGACGATGCCCGCCCCGCCGGTGGCCGTGGTCGGGTTGGGGCAGCTCGGCGGCTCGCTCGCCGCGGCGCTGGCGGCGGCCGGCCGGCCGGTGTCGGGCTGGGACGTCGACCCCGCCGCCCGCGAGGCCGCGGCGGCCCGCGGCGTGGCGATCACCCGGGAGCTGAGCGGCGTCGTCGTCCTCGCCGTCCCGCTCCCGGCGATGGCGACCGCGCTCGACGGGCTGGTCGTCGACCCGGCGGCGACGGTGACCGACCTCGGATCGGTCAAGCGGCCGGTCCTCGAGGCGCTGTCCCCCGCGCTCGGGAGCCGTTTCGTGGGCGGGCACCCGATGTGCGGCACCGAGCGGTCCGGCCACGAGGCCGTCGACCCCGAGCTGTTCCGCGGCGCGCGGTGGGCGGTCTGCCTGGAGGCCGGCACCGAGCTGCCGCGCTGGCTGCGCGTCGCCGAGGTCGCGCTCGCCGTCGGTGCCGAGGTGGTGCCGGCGACCGCCGCCGAGCACGACGACGCCGTCGCCGCGATCAGCGCCGTCCCGCACCTGCTCGCGGCGGCGCTGGCCGCGGCCGCCGCCGACGCCGGGCCGCTGGCGCTGTCGCTGGCGGCCGGCAGCTTCGGCAGCGGCACCCGGGTGATCGGCAGCGATCCCGCGTTCGTCACGGCGATGGTCGAGGGCAACGCGGCCCCGACCGAGCAGGCACTCGCCCGGGTGCGCGCCCAGCTGGACCGCCCCTGGCCCGAGCTCGTCGCCGCCGGGCACGCCGCCGTCACCCGGCGACCGGGACGGCGTGCGGTGCGGGTGCCTCTGGAGCGGTCCGCGCTGCTCGCGCTCGGCCGCTCCGGCGGCGCGGTCACCCGGCGGCTGGCGGCGTTCGTCGAGGGCTGGGTGCCCGACCCGGCCTGAGGGCTGTTTCACGACCCCGGCAGGGGGCAGCATCGACGGCATGGACGAGACCGACATCCTGAGCCGCATCCACGCGCTGGTCGACGAGGAGCACAAGCTCCGCGACAGCGCCGAGCACACCGACGACACCCGCGCCCGGATGAGCAAGCTCGAGGCCGACCTGGACCAGTGCTGGGACCTGCTGCGGCAGCGCCGGGCCAAGCGGCAGTACGACGAGGACCCCGACGAGGCAGAGGTCCGCCCGGAGCGCACCGTGGAGACCTATCTCCAGTAGCCGCTTGCCAGCTCCGTATTACGACGTAATACTTGCCTGCGTGGAAGGTCGACCCCAATACAAGGGGGTCGACCTCGCGGCATTGCAGATTGATGGCATCGCGTGGTCCGAGGAGGCGAGCGACCATGTCCGCTCACGCCCGCAACGACAGCACGGTCAGCCCTCGCTGGAGCCGGAGTGGTGCACGGAAGCAGCGCTTGATCCTCGACGCATCGTCCGCGTGGCCGGCGCCGACAAGCCAGAGACAGCTTCCCTGAAAGTAGTGGGATTCTCCCCATCTGCCTTCGGACGAGGAGAGGTGCTCAAGGTCTGGATCTGGTCGGACGATCCACATGGCAGAACCTGGAACGGCGGTTCCGGGGTGACTGCGAACAACGCAGACAGGCGTCTTTACATACAGGGAGGTCAGAGTGAGTAAGCGGGACCGCGAGATGCTCGCGGCCATCATCGACCTCGAGGACGTCGATGACGACGCCCCCGCTGTCGCCGTCCGGCCGCCGAAGGAACCATCGCAGGTCTACTCGATTCGCATCCCTACCGACAGGTTGGAAGAACTGCGCACGGTAGCTGCGGCCCGAGGAATCGCCCCAAGCCAGCTCATGCGCACGTGGGTCATCGAGCGGCTTGACTCCGCCGTCTCGCGCAGGAAGCTCCCGACGGAGCGTCGAGCCGCTGTGATCGCCTTTCCGGTCAGGACCGACATCGTCGAACTGCAGAGGCTGACGCGTGCCTCCTTCTAACGAAGCCACAGACGCCAGCGCTCTCATTAAGCGGCTCGATCGCCAGTGGTACGCGAGCGAACCCGACCACCGCTTGGACTTGATGGCCACGCTCGGGTCGTCCGGCATCCCTGTCGCTGTCGGCGTCCTCGTCAACGGGTCCATCATCCGCGGCGTCATCGGGCCGGACAGTCAGTTCACCGAATCGGCTAGCGCTGCAGTCGAGCGCGCGGTGGGCGCCTTCTTTCCGAACTGGCCAGCGGAGACATCGTCGACTGCCACGCAGGCGCTTCAAAGGCAGGATGAACGCCGAGCCGAGCGCAGGGCTCAGGACCGCGAGGTCTTCGACCGGTACTACGACGAAAGTGATGGTGATTTCAGCATCGACGACGTCAGGCTGGCTGACGTCCCGCGCGTCACCAAAGCGGCGGCCAGCGCGTCTCGTCTCGCGTTTCAGCAGGCCTCGCTGACGCCTCCTGGCGGAACGCCGATCGCACTGGAGAACCTGATCGTCGAGGTCGACTCCATCGACGCTTGGTGGGTCCTAGATGACGAAGAGGGCGCCGCGGTGAACTACGGCTCGCCCCACTCGGACGACTCCTAGCTAGGCAGAGCGGCGGGCGGGGCGCTGCTCGGTGCCGAGCAGCGCCAGCTGCCACAGCAGCCGGGTGCGCGGATCGGCCAACTTCCGGCCGGTCACCGACTCGATCCGGCGCAGCCGGTGCATGACGGTGTTGCGGTGGCAGTACAGCTCGTCGGCCGCCCGGGTCGGCGAGCCGTCGCAGGCCAGCACCGCCGACAGCGTGTCCAGCAGCACTGTGCGCTCGTCGACCGGCAGCTCCAGCAGCCCGCCCAGCGACTGCCGCACCAGCCGCGAGCTGATCTCCGGCGAGTTGCTCAGCAGCGCCTCGGGCAGCCGCTCGTCGATCGTCACGACCCGCCGCGCCTCGGGCGGCAGCGTGCGCGCCGCGGTCTCGGCCAGCCGGTAGGCCGAGCCCGCGGCCGCCGCGCCGTCGACGACCGCGGAGACCCCGACCGGTCCGACGGCGACCGCCTGCAGCCAGGCGAGCACCTCCCCCGACCCCAGCGCGCCGAGCGCGACGATGCCCACCTGCGCCCCGGACCGCAGCCCCCACACCGAGCGCACCCCGCGCTTGAGCAGCGCGCTGCCGGGAGCGTCCAGCGCCGGGCCCCCGTCCGGACCGGGCAGCGCGACCACCGCCATCAGCCGGCCGTCCAGCGGGACGGCGAGCAGCTCGGAGGCGGTGCGCACGAACGCCGGGTCGCCGCCGCGGCCGTCGAGCAGCCCGTCGAGCACCTGCTGGCGGGCCTCCTCGTCGACGCCGGCCAGCCGCCGCTGCTCCTCGCGGTAGCCCTCGGCGAGCGCGGCGCACTCCGCGTCGTTGGTGCGCCAGACGGAGCCGGCCACCTCGAGCAGCAGGGTGTCGTGCCGCCCCCCGCCCTGGCGGGACACCGTCAGCAGCGCCTCCCAGGTGACCTGCCCGCCGAGCCGGTAGGCGCGCAGCACCGCCTCGAGCGGGATGCCCTGCGCCGCGCGCCGGCGGCCCACCTCGCGGGCGTCGGCCACCGCCGGCCGGCCACGGCCCGAGCCGGTGCCGATGAGGGTGCGCAGGCCGCCCTCGAGGTTGGCGCGGGTGGAGCAGCGCAGCTCGTCCGGCGAGTGCGCGACGAGCTCCCGGTAGGACGGCTCGGTGCGGACCAGCACCTCGACCATCCGCTCGGTCATCGAGTCGAGCTGGTCGAGCAGGAGCGGGCTCAGCTCACGGAGCCGCTCGGCAACCTCCGGCCGGAAGGCCTGCACTCGATCCCCTCCTCTCGTGACGCGCCGCACACAGCACAACACGGCCGGGCCAGGACTGTGCGGTCAGCCCATTGTGACCGCCACCACGGGCGGGCAGTCTCAGCGGGACGTACCTGTGACCCAATCGACGCCGACCGGCCTGCCGGTCGGCGCTCCCCGACGAAGAGGAGCAGTGGGCCCCTTGGCGCAGCCGCCTCCGCACCCCGGCAGCCAGCCACACGAGCACCGAACGCCCACTTCCCGCCTCGAGCTGAGCGGCATCAGCGTCGCCTTCGGCGGCGTCACCGCGCTCTCCGACGTCTCGCTGACGGTGGAGCCCGGGCAGGTCCACGGCCTCATCGGGCCGAACGGCGCGGGCAAGACGACGCTGTTCAACGTCGCCTGCGGCCTCGTCCGCCCGAGCGCCGGGACGATCACCTGGCGCGGTGAGCAGCTGCGCCGGCTCCAGCCCAGCAAGCTCACCCGGCTCGGGATCGCCCGCACGCTGCAGGGCGTCGGCCTGTTCCCCGGCCTCACGGTGCTCGAGAACGTGATGGTCGGGGCGCACCGGCACGCGAAGGCGGGCTTCTTCTCCGCCCTGGTCGCGCTGCCCGCCTCCGACGCCGACGAGCGCCGGTTGCGCGAGCGCGCCGGCGCCGCGCTCGCCGAGCTGGGCGCGGAGGGCTACGCCGGGCGCTACCCGGGCAGCCTCCCGTACCCCGTGCAGAAGCGGGTCGCGCTGGCCCGGGCGCTGGTGGCCGAACCCGACCTGCTGCTCCTCGACGAGCCGGCCAGCGGCCTGTCCGAGGACGAGATGCACGAGCTGGGCGACCTCATCCGCTCGGTGTGCACCCGGATGAGCGTGCTGCTCGTCGAGCACCACATGGACCTGGTCATGCGCGTCTGCGACCGCATCACCGTCCTCGATTCCGGCAAGCAGATCGCCGCCGGCACGCCCGCCGAGGTCCAGGCCGACCCGGCGGTCACCGAGGCCTACCTCGGCGACGACGTCGACGTCGAGGCGGACGCCGCGGCGCTGACCGGCCACCCCACCCGCACGGACGGAGGCCGCACCCATGGCTGAGCCGCACGGCGCCACCGCCCTCTCCGCCCGCGGCGGGGCCACCACCGGGCCGGTGCTCGAGGTCGAGGGGCTCACCTCCTCCTACGGGCCCGTGCGCGCGCTGGACGGCGTCTCGCTGCGCGCCGACGCCGGGCGGATCACCGCCGTCCTCGGGGCCAACGGCGCCGGGAAGACGACGCTGCTGCGCACGATCAGCGGGCTGGTCCGCCCGACGTCGGGCACCGTCCGGCTGAACGGCGAGGACATCACCAAGGCGCCGGTCGAGGCGATGGTCGGCAAGGGCATGGCGCACGTGCCCGAGGGTCGGGGCGTCATCGCCGAGCTGACCGTCGACGAGAACCTCCGCGTGGGCTCGCTGTTCCGCGGCAAGGTCGGCAAGGACGAGTTCGACCGGATCTACGACCTCTTCCCGCGCATCGCCGAGCGGCGCAACAACCACGCGCACACCCTCTCCGGCGGCGAGCGGCAGATGCTCGTCATCGGCCGTGCGCTGCTGGCCAACCCGAGGATCCTGCTGCTGGACGAGCCGTCGCTGGGCCTGGCCCCGCGGATCGTCGCGCAGATCTTCGGGCTGCTGCGCCAGCTGGTCGACCGCGAGGGGCTGTCGGTGCTGCTCGTCGAGCAGAACGCACGCAGCGCGCTGTCGGTCGCCGACGTCGGCGTCGTCCTCAACCTCGGTCGCGTCGTCGTCACCGACGACGCCCGCACGTTGATGGCCGACGAGGACCTCCGGCACGCCTACCTGGGCTTCTGACCCACCCACCCGATCTGCCCCACTCCCCGCAGCAGGAAGGCGCTCCTTCGTGGAGAAGTTCGTGAACGTCACCCTCACCGGGTTGACCGAGGGCATGGTCTACGCGGCCTTCGCCCTCGCCCTGGTGCTGATCTGGCGCTCGACCCGCATCGTCAACTTCGCGCAGGGCTCGATGGCCGCGGCCACCGCGTTCATCGCCCTGTCGCTGATCCAGAACGGCCAGTCCTACTGGGTGGCGCTGATCGTGGCACTGGCCTCCGGGTTCGTCCTCGGCGCGGTCGTCGAGCGGGTCGTCATCCGCCCGGTCGAGGGCGGGCCGGAGCTCAACGCCGTCATCGTCACGCTCGGGCTCTTCGTCGCCATCCAGGCGCTGATCGCGATCATCTGGGGTTCATCCTTCGAGTCCTTCCCCGCCCCCTTCGGGCTGGAGGGCTTCCAGGTCGGCGACTCCCGCATCGCCTTCACCCCGAACAGCGTCTTCGTCATCGGCGCCGTCGTGGTCACGATGGCGCTGCTGATCGCGCTCTTCCGGTTCACCCGGGTCGGGCTGGCCATGCGCGCCTCGGCCTTCGGCCAGGAGGTCGCCCGGCTGCTCGGCGTCAAGGTCGGCCGCATGCTGACCCTCGGCTGGGCGCTGGCGGCGGTCGTCGGCTCGCTGGCCGGCCTGCTCATCGCCGGCGGCGAGTTCGTCTACCCGGCCTACATGGACAGCCTGATCGTCTTCGGCTTCGTCGCCGCCGTGCTCGGCGGGCTCGACTCGCCGGTCGGCGCGATCGTCGGCGGGCTCATCCTCGGCCTGGCGCTGTCCTACGTCAGCGGCTACGTCGAGCGCGGCAGCGCGCTGGTCAACGTCAGCGCGCTGGTGATCCTCATGGTCGTGCTCCTGGTGCGACCCGGCGGCCTGTTCGCCAGCAGCGTGGCTCGGAGGGCATGACGATGACCGACTCCCAGACCCCCTCCGGCGCCGGCGCCGCCACCGACGAGGCGCCCGTCACCGCCACCGCGGCGGCCAACGCACCGTCCGCGCAGGCCACCGGTGGGCGCAGCTTCCTGCCGAAGTCGACCCTGCTGCGCCACCTGCTGGTGCTCGTCGTGTGCGCGGTGGGCGCGGTGATCCTGCTCGAGTCCACCTCGCCGTTCCGCAACTCCCAGTTCGCGACGCTGTCCTACTACGCCATCGCCGCCGGCGGCCTGACCCTGCTCACCGGGCTCAACGGCCAGATCTCGCTCGGGCACGGCGCGCTCATGGCCGTCGGCGCGTACACGACCGCGCTGATGCTCGACGTCGAGCGCGGCGAGGACCCCCTGCCCCTGCCGCTGATCCTGCTGCTGGCGGCGCTGGCCGCGACCGTCGTCGGCGCGATCGTCGGGGTGGCGGCCGCCCGGTTGCACGGGCCCTACCTCGCCGGCGCGACCCTGGCCCTGGCCGTCGGGCTGCCCGGCCTGGCGATCTACTTCCACGACACGTTCGGCGGCGAGCAGGGCATGACCGTGCGCGCGCCGCGCGCCCCGGAGTGGTTCACCAGCTTCATCGACACCGTCTCGGGCAACCCCGCCTCGGGGACCAAGTGGCTGGCCTACGTGGGCGTCGTCTGCCTGCTGATCACCTACTTCTTCCTCGCCAACCTGGTGCGCAGCCGGATCGGCCGCACCTGGCGCGCGGTGCGTGACCAGGACGTGGCCGCGGAGCTGGCCGGGATCAACCTCGGCACGTGGCGGGTGCTGGCGTTCACCGTCAGCGCCTGCGCCGCGGGCCTGGCCGGCGGGGTGCTCGCCATCGTGGTGCGGCTGGCCGCCCCCAGCGGCTTCACCCTGGTGCTCTCGCTCTCGCTGCTCACCGCCATCGTGCTCGGCGGCCTCGGCAGCCTGCTCGGCGCCCTGCTCGGCTCGGCGCTGCTGGTCTTCCTCCCGCCGTTCGTCACCGACCTGGGCACCGAGTGGGGCCTGAACAGCACCGAGGCCGCGCAGCTCGCGCCGTTCGTCTACGGCGTCGTCCTGGTGGCGGCGATGCTCTTCGCCCCCGCCGGCTTCGTCGGCACCATCCGCATGCGCTGGCTCACGATGCGGGCCAAGCGCGCGATGGCCGCCTCCGCCGGTTCGACGAGCAGGGGGTGAGGACGACCCGATCGACCCGCCGACCCCGGCCGCTCCCCCCCAACCCGACTCCCGGGCACCGATGCCCGGGCCGCACCAGAGGAGAACTGTTGTCCAGATCCTCCCGACGTCTCGTGTCGCTCTTCGCGGCCGCCACCGTCGTGTCCTCCGTCGCCGCCTGCGGCGGCGGTGACGACGACAGCGGTGGTGGCGGCGGTGGCGGTGGCGCCAACGAGGCCTCCGACATCGGCATCACCGAGGACTCGATCAAGCTCGGTGCCCACTACCCGCTGACCGGCGTGGCCGCGCCGGGCTACAGCGAGATCCCGCTCGGCGTCGACGCCTACTTCGACTACGTCAACGAGAACGGCGGCGTGTACGACCGGCAGATCGACTACATCTACCGCGACGACGCCTACAACCCGACCAACACCAGCCAGGTCGTCAACCAGCTGGTGCTCGAGGACGAGGTCTTCGCGATCGTCGGCGGCCTGGGCACCCCCACCCACAGCGCCGTCCTGGACTTCCTCAACAGCGAGGGCGTGCCGGACCTGTTCGTGTCGTCGGGCTCGCTGCTCTGGGGCGACGACCCGGAGACCAACCCGTACACCTTCGGCTGGCAGACCGACTACATGTCCGAGGGCAAGATCATCGGCCAGTACATCGCCGAGGAGTTCCCGGATGCCAAGGTCGGTCTCTTCCTCCAGGACGACGACTTCGGCGAGGACGGCGAGGCCGGCGTCCGCGAGTACATCGACGACCAGATCGTGGCCGCGGTGCGCTACACGCCGGGCAACACCAACGTCGGCCCGCAGATCGCCGAGCTCCAGGCCTCGGGGGCGGACTTCGTCGTCGGCTTCAACGTGCCGAGCTACACCGCCCTGTCGCAGCTGACCGCGCTGCAGCTGGGCTACGACCCGCAGTGGTTCTACTCGAACGTCGGGTCGGACACCGAGCTGGTCGGCCGGCTGCTGGCCAACTTCTCGCAGGGCGCCGTGGGTGACGCCAGCGTGCTCGACGGCATGCTGACCACCGACTACCTGCCGACCGTCGACGCCCCCGACGACCCGTGGGTGCAGAAGTTCCAGGAGATCTGGGAGTCCAACGGCGACGGCAGCGACCTGACCAACTACAAGCTGTACGGCATGTCGATGGCCTACACGACCATCCAGGCGCTGCAGGCCGCCGGCCAGAACCCGACCCGCGACGACCTCGTCGAGGCCATCGAGACGGTCGGCGCCGAGTGGGAGGGCCCGCTCCTGGCACCCTTCCGGTACAGCGAGGACAGCCACATGGGCACCGGTGGCATGTCGATCAGCCGCCTCGTCGGGACCACCGCCGAGGAGGTCCGTCCCGTGATGATCACCGACATCGGCGACGCCGAGATCGAGGAGTGGGACGGCGAGGAGACGGCTCCGCCGGAGAACGGCATCCCGGACGAGCCCGCCTTCAACGAATAGCAGGACCTCGTCCCACTCATCCCTCGCAAGCTCGGGGTGAGCCTCTGGACGAGGCCGTTCCAGCACGTCACCACGGCGGGCCGTCGGATCCACCAGGATCCGGCGGCCCGTCCGCGTGTTCCGCGGGAACACTTCGCCGCCGAAGTGTGTGCGCTCGGCCGGCCCGGGTAGGGGCGGCACGGAGGGGTGCGCAGGGGCGCCCGGGAAGCACGAGGAGCAGCGATGGCACAGCCGGTGCGCGAGGTCCGCACGATCCGCCGGGCGGTGGTCACCGGAGGGGCCGGGTTCCTCGGCTCGCACCTCTGCGAGCAGCTGCTCGACCGCGGCGTCGAGGTGGTGGCGCTCGACAACTTCCTCACCGGCTCCCCGGAGAACGTCGTCCACCTGCTGGAGCACCCCCGGTTCCGGCTGGTGCGCTGCGACGTCACCGACTACGTGCACGTCCCCGGCCCGGTCGACCTCGTCCTGCACTTCGCCTCGCCGGCCAGCCCGCTCGACTACCTCAAGATGCCGATCGAGACGCTCAAGGTCGGCAGCCTCGGCACCCTCCACACGCTGGGCCTGGCGCACGAGAAGGGCGCCCGCTACGTCCTCGCCTCCACCTCGGAGGTCTACGGCGACCCGCTGCAGCACCCGCAGACCGAGGAGTACTGGGGCAACGTCAACCCGGTGGGCCCGCGCGGCGTCTACGACGAGGCCAAGCGGTTCAGCGAGGCGATGACCACCGCCTACCGGACGTCGAAGGGCACCGACACCGGCATCGTCCGGATCTTCAACACCTACGGGCCGCGCATGCGCGCCGACGACGGCCGCGCGATTCCCGCGTTCGTCGGCCAGGCGCTGTCCGGCCGGCCGCTGACCGTCGCCGGCGACGGCTCGCAGACCCGTTCCATCTGCTACGTCGACGACACCGTCCGCGGCATCCTGGCGATGGCGTTCTCGCCGCACGCGGGCCCGGTGAACATCGGCAACCCCGACGAGCTGTCGATGCTCGCCCTGGCCCGCTGGATCGTGGAGCTCACGGGGTCCGACTCCCCCGTCGACTTCATCGACCTCCCCGTCGACGACCCCAAGGTCCGCCGGCCCGACACCACGAAGGCGCAGGAGCTGCTGGGCTGGCAGCCGGAGGTGACCTCCGAGGAGGGCCTGCGGCGCACGGTCGCCTGGTTCCGGGAGCGGGTCGGCGCCCTCGAGGTGCGCGCCGGCTAACCCTTCGTCATCGGCAGGTGACGCGGAGCGTTGGACCCCGTGGCGGCTGCCCCACTACTCTGGGGGGCCGCGGTCTCGGGGGAGCCGCGACTGCCACCGAGTCGATGACAGAGAGCGAGCATGGGCCGCCACGCCGATCCCACCGCAACCCGACGTCCGGCGCCGCCCGTCCTCCTGATCGCCGCAGGTCTGGTCCTCCTGCTCCTCGTCGGCGGGGTCGCCTGGTGGGTCACCGCCGGGGGCGAGGACTGCGACTCGCCGCCCGTCGTCGACGTCACGGTGGCGCCCGAGCTGGGTGAGCTGGCCGGCGAGCTGCTGTCCGACGAGGCCCTGGCCGAGCAGTGCGTCCGGGCCCAGGTGACCGCCCAGGAGCCGCTGCAGACCGTGGGCGACCTGGGCGCCCTGGACGCCGAGGCGCTGCCCGACGTGTGGATCCCCGACTCCTCGCTGTGGTCGGCCCGCGCGGAGGGTGCCGAGCTCTCCGCCGACGGCGCGGTGGCCTCCTCCCCCGTCGTGCTGGCCACCTCGCGCGCCGCGGTCGACGCCCTCGGCTGGGCGAACGCACCCCCCACGTGGGGCCAGGCGCTCACCACCGACCGCCCGCTCGCCGTCCCCGACCTCGCGGCGAGCGCGGAGGGCCTGTCCGCCCTCGCCGCCGTGCGCAGCTCCCTGGGCGGCGGCGAGGACGCCGACAAAGCCGTCGTCGAGGCCGTGCTCTCGGCCTCCCGCGCACCGGCCGCCGCCGACGCCCTGGCCGAGGCGGCCGACGGCGCGGAGGACGCCGCCCTCGTGCCGGTGAGCGAGCAGGAGGTCTACGCGGGGAACGAGGGCAACCCGGACCCGCTGCTCATCGCCGTCTACCCGTCGGAGGGCTCGCCGTCGCTGGACTACCCGGTGCTGCGGGTCGGCTCGCCCGAGGAGACCGAGGCGGTCGACGCCGTCGTCGCGGCGCTCACGTCGGAGGCGGCGCAGGAGGCCGCGCGCGAGGCCGGCTTCCGCACCGGCGACGGGTCCGCCCCCGCCCTGGCCGGCGACCGCACCGGCACGCGTCAGGAGGCGCCTCAGGCGCTGGAGCTCGATCCCGCGGAGGTGCAGGGGCTGCTCGGCCGGCTCTCCAGCCTGGCCAAGCCCTCGCGGCTGCTGGCCGTGTTCGACGTGAGCACCTCGATGGAGGCCGCCGTGGGTGGCGGCACCCGCGCCACCCTGGCCCGGGACGCCGCGAAGAGCGCGCTCTCGCTGTTCCCCGGCCGCTCCGCCATCGGGCTGTGGGTCTTCGCCCGCGAGCTGGAGAGCACCCAGGACTGGACCCAGCTGGTGCCCACCCGGGCGCTCGAGGCCGACGTCAACGGGTCCACCCAGCGCGAGGTCCTCACCGACCAGCTGGACACGATCCCCGGGCGCCTCTCCCCCGGCGGGACGGGCCTCTACGACACCACGCTGGCCGCCGTCCGCGCGGCCCGGGCCGACTTCGACCCGACCTCGGTGAGCAGCGTCGTGATCATCACCGACGGGCAGGACGAGGACACCGACAGCATCGGCCTGGAGACGCTGGTCCAGACGCTGGCCGCCGAGGTGGACGCCAACCGCCCGGTGAAGGTCATCGGCATCGCCCTCGGCCCGGAGGCCGACCTGAGCGCGCTGGAGCGCATCGCCGACGCGACCGGCGGCGCCGCCTACTCCGCGGTCGACGAGAACGACCTGCAGGACGTGCTCTTCGACGCCCTCCGCCAGCGCGGCTGATGAAGGACCCCGTCCCTCTCACCCCTCGCACGCTCGGGGCGAGCCTCCGGACGGGGCCAGGACGGCGTCGAGGGCGGTGACGACCTCGTCGACGGTGATGCGGGCCAGCGCCGGGTCGAGCTCGGCGCCCCAGGGATCGCCGGTGCCGTCGCCGTGCCAGAGGACGACGTGCTGCTCGCGCGGCGGCGGTCCCCACAGCGCGGGTGACACCGGGCCGAACAGCACCACGGAGGGACGGCGGTAGGCCGTCGCCAGGTGCGCGACGCCGGTGTCGCCGCACACCACCACGCGGGCGGCGGCCACCACGGCGGCCAGCCCCAGCGACGTCGTCCGGCCGGCCAGCACCGCGTCGTCCGGCAGGCCCGCCGCGGCCGCGACCTCCCGCGCCAGCTCCACCTCGGCCGGCCCTCCGGTGATCCGCACGTCGTGCCCCGAGTCGGCGAGGTGCCGGGCGACGGCGGCGAACCGGGCCGGTGGCCAGCGGCGCCCGGGGTAGGCGGCACCGGGGTGGACGACCGCGACGTCGCGCACGGGCGGCGGCACCGGCGGCACGGCGAGGTCGAGCGCGTCCGGATCGGCCTCGACCCCGAGCCCCTCGGAGACCAGCCGGCACCAGCGGCGCACCTCGTGCTCGTCGGGGTACCAGGTCGGGCCGGGGTACCCGGGGCTGTCGAAGGTCAGCAGCCGTGCCGGGTGCAGGTCGGCCACCACCACGTGCGACGCCGGACCCTTGCCGTGCAGGTCGACGGCGAGCTCCGGCGGCGGCCCGTTCCAGTCCAGGGGCTCGAGCTCGCGGGCCGGCAGCACCTCGTCGACGGCGTCGATCAGCTCGGCCAGCGGGCGCAGCTGCTCGGTGGTGGCGAGGACCAGCCGGTGCTCGGGCACGGCGGCGCGGACCGCCCGGATCGCCGGCACCCCGGTGAGCAGGTCCCCCAGCCCCAGCGGCCGGAGGACGACCGCCGCCGGCCGGCCGCCGTCGTCAGCTCTCGGTGCAGAAAGCTGAACGCGCGCGGTCGAGCTCCCGGTACCGGCAGCGGGTTCGAGGGGGTCCGCTGTCATACACGGGAGCGCTCGACCAGGGCGGTGGTCGAGTGGCCGTCGAGGTACGGCAGGACGACGGCCTGGCCGCCCCACCGGCGCAGCACCTCGGTCTCGGGCAGCTCCGCGCCCGCGTAGTCGCCGCCCTTGGCCCAGACGTCGGGGCGCAGCCGGTCCAGCACCTCCGACGGGGTGTCCTCGTCGAACACGACGACGGCGTCGACGAACTCCAGCGCCTCCAGCACCCGCGCCCGGTCGGCGGCGGTGACCAACGGCCGCGACGGGCCCTTGAGCCGGCGCACCGAGTCGTCGGAGTTGATGCACACCACCAGGCAGTCGCCCAGGCCGCGGGCGGCCCGGAGCGTGGCGACGTGGCCGGGGTGCAGCAGGTCGAAGCAGCCGCCGGTGGCCACCACGGTGCCGCCGGCCGCGCGCACCCGCGCGATCACGCCCTCGGCACCGGGCTCGGCGACCACGTTCGGCGCGTCGCGGTCGGCGGCGTCCCAGGCGGAGGCGCCCCCGCGGGCCACGAACGCCGACGCGAAGGCGACGCCGGCGGCCACGGCCTCGCCGGTGACCGCGCCGTCGGCCAGCGCGAGCGCCGCGGCGGCAGCGAAGGAGTCGCCGGCTCCGCAGGGATCCCCGCCGGTGACCGCGACCGCGGGCACGACCATCGGGGCGCCGGAGCCGTAGGAGAGCAGCGTGCCGCGGGCGCCCATGGTCACCGCCACCGCGCCGACGCCCCAGTGCGAGATCAGCGCCTCCGCCCGGGTCCCGACGGCCGCCAGCCCCTCCCCGGGGACGTCCGGCGCCACCCGGGCGGCCTCGGCGGCGTTGGGCGTGACCAGCCGGACGCCGCGGACCGGGTCCGCCCCGCGCGGGTGCGGGTCCCACACGACGGGGCCGCGGGCGCCGGCCAGCGCGGCCCGAACGTCCGGGGCCGCCGTGGTCCCCCGGCCGTAGTCGGCCACGAGCACCGCCGCCGCGTCGCGGATCACCGCCGCGGCCTCGTCGGGCAGCGCTCCCAGGGTCGCCACCGGGGCGCCGGAGTCCAGCCGGGCCACCGAGTGGTCCCCGACCCGGATCCGCTGCTTCACGGCCGTCCCGCCGGTGGCCGGGATCGGCACCAGCCGGACCCGGCCCGCGAGCAGCTCGCGCAGCCGCGCCGCCCCGTCGTCGGAGTCCAGCGGCGCGACCAGCACCACCTCGCGGGCGGTGGCCGACGCGGCGATGACCGCGGCCAGCGCCGCACCGCCGGGCCGTTCCCGGCGCTCGACGTCCTCGACGACCGGCACCGGCGCGTCGGGGGTGAGCCGCGACGCCGAGCCGACCAGGTCGACGTCGAGCAGCGCGTCGCCGACCACCACCAGCGGGCGGCTCACCGGGCGCTCCCGAGGGTCGGGCCGGTCGGCACCCGGGGCGGCGCGGCGAGCACCGCGGCGTCGAACGCCGCGCAGACCAGGTGCAGCGCGACCAGGTGGCACTCCTGCACGGTCGCCGTCCAGGGGGAGTCGATGCAGACCGCGTCGTCGACCGCCGCGGCCAGCGGGTTGGGCGCCGGCCCGGTCAGGGCGAACGTGGTGATCCCGCACTCGCGGGCCCGCCGGGCCGCGGCGACGGCGTTGGGCGAGCGGCCCGAGGTGGACAGCAGCACCAGGACGTCGCCGGCCCGGCCGTGCGCCTCGACCTGGCGGGCGAACAGCTCGTCGGCCGGGTAGTCGTTGGCGATCGCGGTGAGCGAGGAGGTCTCGGCGGTGAGGCAGATCGCCGAGAACGGCGGGCGGTCGGCCCGGTAGCGGCCGACCAGCTCGGCGGTGAGGTGCTGGGCCTGCGCCGCGCTGCCGCCGTTGCCCGCGGCCAGCAGCCGGCCACGGGACTCGCCGCACAGCACGTCGGCCAGCGTCCGCCCCCACCGGTCCAGCGCGTCGAGCTGACCGTCCAGCGAGCGCAGCGCGGCCTGCAGCGAGCGCACGTGGTCGGCGCCGGTGAGGTGCGTGCAGGTGCCCGGCTCCGGGACGTCGTGCACGACGTTCTCGAAGAAGGAGTGCGGGGCGGTGCTCATCGGGCGACCTCCACGAGACGGCGGCTGGTCAGCACCTGCCGGTAGACGGATTCGGTGTCGGCGACCACGCGGCTCCACCGGTAGCGGTTGCGCGCCCGCATCAGCCCGGCCTCGCCGTAGGCGGCGCGCCGGTCGGGATCGGCGAGCAGGGCGGCCAGGACCTCGCCCAGCCGCTCGGGGTCGCGCGGGGGCACGAGATCGCCGGTGACGCCGTGGACGACGGTGTCCTGCAGCCCGCCGACCGCGGTGGCCACGACCGGGCGGGCGCAGGCCATCGCCTCCAGCGGCGTGATGCCGAACGGCTCGTACCAGGGCACGGCCAGGACGACGTCGGCCGAGCGCACCCACGCGGGGACGTCGGCGCGCGCCACCGACCCGGCGAAGACCAGCCGGTCGGCCACGCCCGCCTCGGCGGCGATCGCCCGCAGCCGGCGCACCTCCGGATCGGTGTCGATCGCGTCCACCGCCGGCCCGCCGACGACGACCAGCTCGGCGTCGGGCACCGCGCGCAGCGCGCGGACGGCGTCGTCCTGCCCCTTGCGCTCGACCAGCCGGCCCAGCACCAGCAGCCGCTTCCGGTCGCCGCGCGGGGCCACCGGCCCCTCGGGGGTGAAGACCGAGGTGTCCACGCCGCAGGGCACGACCGAGACGCGGTCGCCGTCGAGGCCCAGCCGGCGCAGCTCGAAGACCTCGTCGGAGCAGGTGGCGACGACGTGCGTGACGGTGCGGCACAGCGAGCGCTCGAGCTCCACCCGGTTCGCCGGCGAGGTGTCGGCCGCGCCCTGGTGCCGGCGCTTGACCGCACCCAGCGCGTGGAAGGTCTGCACTATCGGCACCCCACCCACCCCCGGGCGCCCCGCCGCGGCCACCGAGGCCAGCCCGCTCATCCAGAAGTGCGCGTGCACCACGTCCGGGGCGTGCTCGGCCCAGGTCCGCCGGAGGTTGGCCGCGAACTCCGGCATGTGCCGCAGGAGCTCGTCCTTGGGCAGCTCCCGCGCCGGGCCCGCCGGCACGTGCGCCACGTTGTAGCCGTCCTGCGTGACGACGCGCTCGGGCAGCGCGTCGTCGTCCCGGCGGGTGTGCACCGTGACGTCGTGCCCGCGGGACGCCAGCCCCGCGGCCAGGGCCGCCACGTGCACGTTCTGCCCGCCCGCGTCGACGCCGCCGATCGCGGCCAGCGGGCTGGCGTGCTCCGACACCAGGTCGATCCTCACCGCGTCACCTCTCCCAGCAGCGCGTCCCAGTCACCCAGGAAGCGGTCCAGCCCGTAGCGCTCCAGTGCCGCGGCGCGGGCGGCCTTGCCGGCCAGCCGGGCGGCGTCCGCGTCGTGCAGGAAGGTGCGCACGCCCTCCCACAGCCGCTCGGGGCGGGTCGAGAGCACGCCGGCCTCCGGCGGCACCGCCTCGAACGCCTCGGTGGTGGCCAGCGCGACCACCGGCATGCCCAGGTGCATCGCCTCCAGCAGCGAGAGGCCGAGCGAGGTCCAGCGCACGGGGTGCACGTAGACGCGGCGGCGGGCCAGCTCGGCGTGCATCGCCGCCTGCGGTGGGTCGTCGAACAGCTGCACGCGCTCGGGATCGAGGCCGTGCTGCTCGTGCAGGCCGGCCAGCCCCATGCCGAAGACGTCGACCGGCGCCACCGCGGCCAGGCCGGGCAGCAGGTCCGCGCCGACGGTGCGGCCGCGGCGGACCGGCTCGTTGGTGACGACGGCGGCGCGGGCCAGCTCGCCGGTCCACCGCTCGCCGGGGTCGACGATGCCGTGCTCGATCACCGTCGTCGGCGCCCGGCCGTTGTCGTAGAAGAGCCGGTTGAAGTGGGTGACGTGCGCGATCGGGACGGCGTCCTGGTCGGCCATCGGGTGCCGCGTGTACGGCACCGGCTCGGCGTCGGGCTCCAGCCCGGGCGCGTTGTGCTCGAGGAACACGGCGGGCAGGTCGCGGCCGGGCTCGCGCCCCAGCCACTCGCGCACCAGCTCCAGGTCGCGCACCCGCTGGAGCACGACGACGTCGACCTGCTCGTCGCGCAGCTGCTCGGGGGTCACCTCGCGGGCCGACGCCGGCCAGTCCCAGGTGCGGGCGCGGCCGAGACCGTCGGCGCCGCGATCCGGGGTCACCGGGATCAGGTACTCGTGGGGACCCTGGACGAACGCCGTCGTCCAGGAGCCGTGCACGTGCCAGACCAGCACCTTCATGCGCTCACCAGCTTCTCGACGGCGGCGACGACGTCCTGCGCGGTCACCGAGGTCAGGCAGGGGTGGCCGGGCACCGGGCACTCGCGGGCCCGGGATCCGGCGCAGGCGGCGGACTGGTCGCCCAGCAGCACGGTCGGCACGCCGTACGGCGCCCACCGCTCGGGCGGCACGACCGGCGCGAACAGCGACACGACCGGCGTCCCGACGGCGGCGGCCAGGTGCGCCGGGCCGGTGTTGCCGACGACGACGGCGGCGGCGCCGTCGAGCAGCGCCGCCATCTCGGCCAGCGTGGTCTCCCCGCCCAGGTCGACGCCGCGGGTGCCGGCGACGGCGGCGGTCAGCTCCCGCTCGGCCGGCCCGCCGGTGACCAGCACGCGGTGGCCGGCGTCGGCGAGCGCCTCGACCGCCTCGGCGCACCGGTGGGCGGGCCAGGCCCGCGCCGGCACGGACGCACCCGGGTGGACGACGACATAGCCGGGTTCGTGCGCGACCGGGGGCAGGGGCCGGCGCACCTCCAGCCGTCCGTCGTCGTCCGGCGGCAGCTCGAACCCGGCCGCGCGGGCCAGGGAGAGCGCCCGCTCGGGCTCGGGCAGGTCGTCGTCGACGCGGTGGCGGACGTCGAGCAGCGTCCCGGGGTAGTCGACGCTGATCGCGCTGATCCGCCGCACGCCGGCGGTGCGGAGCACCAGCGCCAGGGGCAGGGGCGACTGGTGGAACGACGTGGAGATGACCGCCTCGTCGGGCGCCAGCGCCCGGACGCGGTCGGTGAGGGCGGCGAGGTCGGCCGGGTCGACCGGCGGCGGGTCGCCGAGGATCCACGGGCAGGCCCAGGTCCAGACCTCGTCGACGCCGGGCAGCAGCCGGGCGGCCGCGGCCCCCGCCGGCCCGGCCAGGAGGACCACCCGGTCGGCGCCGTGCGCGACGGCGCGCACCAGCGGGCCCTGCAGCAGGACGTCGCCGGCGTTGTCGAGCCGGGCGACGAGCACCGTGCGGGTCACCATTCCCCCGCCAGCACCTGCTCGACCGCGCCGCTCAGGGTCTCCGCGCGGCGGGCCGCCGCCTCGACCTCCTGCCGGCGGGTGACCGGGGTGGGCACCATGATCCCGACCGCGCCGGCAGCGGCCGCGGCGTCGACGTCGGCGGCGATGTCGCCGATGACCACGCAGCGGTCGGGGTGCACGTCGAGCTCGGCGCAGGCCGCCTTGACCATGCCGGGCGCGGGCTTGCGGCAGTCGCAGCCGTCGTCCGGGCCGTGCGGGCAGTACTGGACGGTGTCGAACGGGCCGAGCAGCTCCTCGAGCCGGGCCATGCAGGCGTCGACGTCGTCCCGGGTGATCAGGCCGCGGGCGACGCCGGACTGGTTGCTGACCACGCCGACCTTCACCCCGCGGGCGCGCAGCGCGTCGAGCGCCTCCTTCGCACCGTCGACCGGCCGGACCCACTCGGGGTCGCCGTTGTAGGGGAAGTCGTGCACGAGCGTGCCGTCGCGGTCGAAGAGCACGAGGTCGGGCAGTCCCCGCCAGGGGCGGACGCCGGCGTGCTGGACGACGCCCTTCAGCCAGTGCCAGGTGGCCAGCGGCGGGATGAGCGCGCTGGTGGCCAGCATGGTGCCGACCTCGGCGCGGTCGCGCGGCCCGGGGGCGATCCGCTTCCAGGCGAACTCGGCGGTGCCCGCCAGCCACGCGGCCGCCGCGAGCGCGGCCGCCCGTGGCCTCCGTGCGGCGGCCAGCCCGACGGCGGACAGCGCGGCGGCGGTGACGGCGGTGTGCTGCGGGCGGCGGCCGAGCGGCGCGTTCGCGCGGTGCGGCGCCCGCCAGTCGGCGCCGTGCAGCCGGCGCATGAGGACGTCGTCGGCGTTGCCCTTCTGCACGCGCACGCTGGTCCAGCGGCCGGTGGGCCGCACCGGGTGGGTGATCCAGCGCTCGCCGCGTACCAGCCGGGCGCCGGTGCCCATGACCCGCAGCGCCAGGTCGGAGTCCTCGCGGAAGGCGCGGGGGAAGCGCTCGTCGAAGCCGCCGACCGCGGCCAGGGCGTCGCGGCGGTAGGCGAGATCGGCGGTGATCCAGCTCGACGTCGCCAGGCCCGCCGTGCCGCGCTCCCAGTCGGTGGGCCGGCGGTCCGCGGGCAGCGGCACCCGTACGCGGCCCTGGCTGCCGGCCACGTCGGACGGGAGGTCGGCCAGGTCGGCGGCGAGCCGCTCGTACCAGTCGGGGTCGGGGACGACGTCGTCGTCCAGGAAGGCGATCCACCGGGTGCGGGCGGTCCGCCAGCCGAGGTTGCGGGCGCGAGCGGGGCCACCGCCACCGGTGCGGACGACGCGGACCGGCGGCAGACCGGGCCGCTCCGGGCGCAGCGGCTCCCCCGCCGGGCGGTCGTCGACCAGGACCAGCTCGGCGGGGCGGGGACCGGACGAGGAGGCCAGCGCGTCGAGCAGGACGTCGAGGGAGGGACGCCCGATCGTCGGCACCACCACGGTGACCTGCGCCAGCATGATCGTCGTCGTGCCCGATCTCGTTCCGGCGAAACACTACGGGCTTGAAGTGTTCGCCCGACGCACCCGATCGGGCCGCCGACCCGGGCTCTCGGTACCGAGCTGCACGGGGTCAGCGGCGGGAGCGGGCGGCCGCGGAGACCCGGGCCAGGGCGTCGGTGACGACGGAGGCGTCGTCACCGAGCAGGTGCAGCAGGTGGGCCACGAGGTCGTCGTGGGTGTGCCGCGCCTCCTCGAACCGCTCCCGCCCGGCGGGGGTGAGCCGCGCGTGCAGCAGCCGTTTGTCGGCGCCCACGCGCTCGCGGAGCACCAGGCCCTCCTCGACCAGCCGGGTCACCGTGCTGGTGACCCCGGGACGGGACAGCCCCAGCGCGTCGGCGAGCTCCCCCATGCTGGCCCGTTCGCCCGGCGACTCGGCGAGCCGTCGCAGCGCCTCGAACCCCGTGAGGGAGAGACCGTGCTGGAGGTGGAGCGCCGAGTCGACCCGCCGGGTGATGCGGTCGTGCACCTGCACGATGCGCAGCCACGTCTCGGCGGGGCGGGGAGCGACACCGGGAAGAGCGGCGGGATCCCGGGGGATCCCGCGCGCGAGCGCGTCCTCGGACCGTTGCACGCGGACATCGTCCCCCCGTCGAGGGACGTCGAAACCGCCTCAGGCGCGTCCGGAGCGGCGCTGCCGGCGCGAGCGGTCGGCGACCGGCACCAGCACCCCGGCGGTGACCACGAGCGCTCCGGCGGCGGCGACCAACGGCACCAGACCCACGGCCCCCGAGGCGACCTCCTCGGTGCGCGCGGCCACCTCGAGCGGCACGTCGGCGACGGCGGCCGACCGGTCGCCGACGACGGCGAGGGCGGCGGGGCCGAGATCCGCCTGCTCCGGGATGAGCACCTCGGCGGTCACCGAGCCGTCGGCCGCGGCGGTCGCCTCGCCGATGACCACGTCGCTGCCGGCCAGCCCGATGGTCACCCGCTCGCCGGGCTCGAAGCCGGCGACCCGCACGGTGACGGCGGCGCCGGGAGCGACGCGCTCGGCAGTCGGCCGCGGTGCGGCGGAGGGGACCGGCGTCTCCCCCGGGGCGGTCGGCCGGCCGGTGGGGGCCGGGGTGGGGGCCGTGGACGGCGCCGGCCGGGACGGCTCGGCCGTCGGCCGCGGGGGCGTCGTCGTCCCGGGGGCGCTGGTCGTCGGGGCCGAGGGTGCCGGGGACGTCGGAGCGGACGGGGTCGGGGCCGGGGGCGGCGGTGAGACGACGGCCGCGCAGTCCTCCTCGGTCGGCCGGGTCAACGTCCAGTCCTCGAGCTCGTCGACGGAGGAGGTCCCCGAGCCGTCGCGGGCCCGGTACTCCAGGCGGGCGTCGATCGTCTCGCCGGGGGCGACGTCGTCGGTGCTCAGCACCACGCTCTGACCGGGCTGGAGCTCGGCCTCGTCCTCCCCGCCGGGGGTGCGGGTCGTGGCCAGCCGGACGAAGTAGGGCAGCGTGCCGGCGACGACCTCGACGGCCAGCCCACCCGGACGGCAGCTGGGACCGTGCGTCACCCGGGCGTCGGGACGGGTGGGGTCGTCGATCGCAGCGGCCGGTGCGGCGACCGCGACGGCCGCGCCGAGGAGGAGCGTCACCAGGCAGGTGACCACGCCCGCGTGCACGAGCGGCCGCGGTGCCCCGGGCGCCGTGGCGCCCCGCTGGATCGTCCTGATACCTGCTCCCCGTTTTCGATCCGTTCCGGTTCCCGATGATGACGGACATCACGCTTCGTCGCCACCCCGTCACCGGACTTTTCGGGGAGCGGGCGGCGTGTCGCCTGGCGTGTCGGGCCCAGAGGCCGGGCGCACCGGCTGAGAGCTCGGTCACTACGGTGGCCGGGTGAGCGAAGCAGGGACCGGCCGCCGCCGGCAGAACGAGGTGTACCGGGCGGGCGTCTACGGCCACCTCCCGCGCGTGCCGACCACCGCCCGGGCGCTGCAGGCGCGGGCCAAGAAGGCGCTGAACCCGCGCTCGTACGCCTACGTCGCGGGCGGCGCCGGCGACGAGGTCACCCAGCGGGCCAACCGCGCGGCGTTCGACCGCTGGCAGGTCGTGCCCCGGGTGCTGCGCGACGTGAGCAGCCGGGACACCAGCGTCGAGCTCTTCGGCCGCCGGCTGCCCGCCCCCCTCCTGCTCGGCCCGGTGGGCGCGATCGAGCTGGTCCACCGCCAGGCCGACCTCGCCGTGGCCCGGGCCGCGGCCGCCACCGGCGTGCCGATGGTCTTCTCCAACCAGGCCTCGGTGTCCATGGAGGAGTGCGCGGCCGTGATGGGCGGCTCGCCGCGCTGGTTCCAGCTCTACTGGTCGACCTCCGACGAGCTGGTCGAGAGCCTGGTCGGGCGGGCGGAGAAGGCGGGCTGCGACGCGCTCGTGGTCACCCTCGACACCACCATGCTCGGCTGGCGGCCGCGCGACCTCGACCTGGGCCACCTGCCGTTCGCCCTGGGCAAGGGCATCGCGCAGTACACCTCCGACCCGGTCTTCCGCCGGCTGGTCGAGGAGCGCGCCGCGCAGACGCCGGCGCCCGACCAGCCCGGCGCCTCGGCCGCCCGCGACGCGCAGCCCCGGCCCACCCCGGCGGCGGTGCGCGCGCTCATCGGCATGGCACGGGCCTGGCCGGGCTCGCTGCGGGAGAACCTGCGCTCGCCGCTGCCGCGGGCCGCCGTCGAGACGTTCCTGTCGATCTACTCGCGGCCGTCGATCACCTGGGACGACCTGGCCTGGCTGCGCGCGCGCACCAGCCTGCCGATCCTGCTCAAGGGCGTGCTCCACCCCGACGACGCCCGCCGCGCCGTGGACGCCGGGGTCGACGGCGTCGTCGTCAGCACGCACGGCGGCCGGCAGGTGGACCGCTCGATCCCGGCGCTGGACGCGCTGCCCGACGTCGTCGCCGCGATCGGCGACCGGGTGCCGGTGCTGCTGGACAGCGGGATCCGCAGCGGCGCCGACGTCTTCACCGCCGTCGCCCTCGGCGCGCGGGCCGTCCTGCTGGGCCGGCCGTTCGCCTGGGGGCTGGCGCTGGCCGGCGAGGACGGGGTCCGGCAGGTGATCGAGGACGTGCTGGCCGAGTTCGACCTCACCCTCGGCCTGACCGGGCACACCGCCGTCGACCAGCTGTCACCGGACGTGCTGCGCCGGGTCTGACACGCCCGGGGACGGCGACACTCCCGGGCGCTCTTGACGGCCGGGAGTGGCCTGGCTCACAGTTGGTGCGGGGCGGGAGAGCCGGCTAAGAGTGGCCATCCACTGCTGGATGGACCGACCAACGCGGCCAGACCGTCAGGACCGGCCTCCCGCCCCCACACTCACCCACTCGCCCCAGGGCTGCTCGTCGGCGTGGGCTCCGGCTCCGGCGTGGGTTCCGGCGTCGGCGTCGGCGCGAGCGTGGGTTCCGGCGCCGGCTCGGGTTCCGGTGCCGGCTCAGGCGTCGGTGCCGGTGTCGGCGCGGGTTCCGGTGTCGGCGTCGGGACCGGCGCGGGTTCCGGTGTCGGCGTGGGCTCGGGTTCCGGCGTGGGCGCGGGTTCCGGTGTCGGCGTGGGCTCGGGTTCCGGCGTGGGCGCGGGTTCCGGTGTCGGCGTGGGTTCGGGTTCCGGCGTGGGCGCGGGTTCCGGCTCCGGCGTGGGCGCGGGTTCCGGCGGCGGCGCCGGGGGCACGTACCGGGCACCGTTGCTGACCAGGACGGTCACCGTGTCGGTCGTGATCCGCACCGTCGTCCCGGCACCGGGCTGCACCCCGACGACCTGTCCCGCCGGCCGCGCGCTGTCGACCGGCACGGCCGTCGCTGCCAGACCCGAGCCGGCCAGCAGGGCGAGGCAGCTCTCCGCCGGCCCCCCGGCGCAGCCACCCGGGACCGTGCGGTACTGCCCCGTCACGTGCTCCGGGTCCGCCGGCGGGAACGGGACCGGCGCGCGCTGGGTCAGCACCGGCGCCACCGCCTCGCGCCAGATGGTGGCCGCCGTGCCGCCACCGAAGCCACCGACGTCCTGGTTGCGCACCGGGTTGTAGACCATGACCGAGGCCGCGATCCCGGGCGTGTAGCCCGCGAAGGCGATCGAGTAGTTGTCCTGCGTCGTGCCCGTCTTGCCGGCGATCTGGTAGCCGGGCACGTACGCCCGCCGACCGGTCTGCCCCGGGTGGCCGGGCTCCACGTCCTTGCGCAGCGCCTGGGTGATCGTGTCCGCGACACCGGCCGGGATCGCCTCCGGCGTGCAGCGGTCGGCCGGCACCACCGGCTCCCCGTCGGCGCCCAGGAGCGGCTCGCCGTCGCGGTCCAGGACCGCGTCGACCGGGGTGGGCTCGCACGCGGTCCCGCTCGCGGCCAGGGTCGAGTAGGCGACGGCCAGGGCGAGCGGGCTGGTCGCCTCCGCGCCGAAGGTGAACGAGCCCCGGTTCTCCGCGATGACCTCCTCCGCCACCGGCGCGAGGGAGGACAGCCCCATCCGGAGGGCGGCGTCCACGGGGCCCGCGACGGAGCCCAGCTGGTCCTCGAGCGCGAGGAAGTAGGTGTTCGACGACCGGTAGAGGGCTTCCTCCATGTCCAGCGTCCGCGGGTACCGGCCGGCGTTGCGGACGTCGTAGGCGCCGTCCCCGTCCCGGTACACCGAGGAGACGTACGGATCGGACGTCGTGATCCGGTGCTCGAGCCCGAAGCCCCGCTCGAGCGCGGAGACCGCGGTGAACACCTTGTACGTGGACCCGGCCCCCTGCCCGGCGGCGGTGGCCAGGTTGACCGAGGTCTGCGTCGGATCGGCGGCGTCCACCCCGTAGCGGCGGTTCACCGACATCGCCAGCACCCGCCCCGTGCCGGGCTCCACGGCGGTGAAGATGCCGGCGCGGGGGTCCTCGAGTGCCAGCGCGGCGGTGACCGCGGCGTCCCCGGACCGCTGCAGCGGCGGTGAGAGCGTCGTGCGGATGGTCAGCCCGCCCGTCTCCAGCTGGTCCTGGGTCAGCCCGAGCGTGCCGGTGAGGTGCTCGACGAGGTAGTCGCAGAAGAAGCCGCCGATGCGGGCGTCGACGCACCCGCGGGGGCTCGGCGTCCCCGGCGTGAGGACGACCGGCTCGGCGCGCGCCTCGGCGGCCTCGCGCGGGGTGATCGTGCCGAGGTCGAGCATCCGCCCGATGACCACGTCGCGGCGCTCGGTCGCCGCCTCCGGCGAGACGAACGGGTCGTAGCTGGAGGGGCTCTGCACGAGCCCGGCGAGCGTGGCGGCCTGGGCCACGGTGAGCGCGTCGGGCGTCACGCCGAAGTACGCGTGCGCCGCGGCGTGCACCCCGTAGGCGCCGGCGCCGAAGTACACGCGGTTGAGGTAGCGGGTGAGGATCTCGTCCTTGCCGTACTCCTGCTCCATGCCCAGCGCGAGCTGCGCCTCCCGGACCTTGCGCCCGACGGTCTCCTCCGTCGCCGCCGCGCGTTCGCCCGGTGTCCCGGCCGCCTGCAGCCGGATCTGCTTCACCAGCTGCTGGGTGAGGGTCGAGCCGCCCTGCACCACCTCCCCGGCGAGGACGTTCTTGAGCAGCGCCCGCCCGAGGCCCTGGCCGTCGACGCCGGAGTGCTCGAAGAAGCGGGCGTCCTCGATCGCCACCACGGCGTCCTTCATCACCGGGGCGATCGCCTCGCCGGGCACCACGGTGCGGTTGCGGCGGTAGAACTCGGTGATCAGCGAACCGTCGGAGGCGAGGACGCGGGTGTTGCCCGCCGGGGTGCGGTGCAGCAGGTCGGCGGAGGCCGGGCTCAGCACGTCGGAGGCGAGGGCGACGCCGCGGGCCGCGCCGCCGATCCACGGCAGCAGGAACCCGGCCGTGAGGGCGCCGGCGAGCAGCAGCGCCGGGATCAGCCGGAGCAGTGCCCGACGGCGGCGTGACCCGGTGGGGGGTGCTTCCTCCCACGCGGGCAGCGGGAGCTCGCTCGACGGACGGCGCGGCACACGGGACCTCTCGGACGACGACGGTTCGCCCCCTCCGGTGCCCGCCGGCGGCGTCGGCCCCACGGATCCCACGCAGACGTCAACGGATCGCAATGGGCGTCGTCGATCCGTCATGGGGCCGCCGCACCCATGACGTGCGAGATCTGCACACTCGTGGCGCCCAGCGGCGTGGATGCCCCGAGTGTGCAGATCTCGCGGAGGGCGGTCAGTCGCGGGCGGCGAGCACCGGCACCTCCTCGTCGCGTCGTCCGTCGGCCTGGGTCGGGAGGACCACCGGAGCCGGCGCGGCCTCGTGCCGCAGCGTCGGCAGCCACTCCAGCCAGCGCGGCAGGTACCAGTTGCGCTCGCCGAGCAGCTGCATCACCGCCGGCAGCAGCACCGCGCGGACGACGGTGGCGTCGAGCAGCACCGCCAGCGCCAGGCCGATGCCCATCTGCTTGAGGCTGGTGAGCGACAGCGTCACGAAGGTCAGGAAGACGAACACCATGATCACCGCGGCGCTGGTCACCACCCCGGCCGACGACGTGATGCCGGAGGTGACCGCGTCGCGGGTGCTGCGGCCGCGGTCCCGGGCCTCGCGGATCCGGCTGAGGATGAAGACGTGGTAGTCCATCGACAGCCCGAACAGGATCACGAAGAGGAACAGCGGGATCCAGTTCACGATGCCGCCGGTCTGGTCGAGCCCGATCAGGTCGGCGCCCCAGCCCTCCTGGAAGACCAGCACGAGCGCCCCGTATGCCGCCGCGACGCTGAGCAGGTTGAGCACGATCGCGGTGGCCGCGATGACCACCGACCGGAACGACACCAGCAGCAGCACGAACGCCAGCACCAGCACGAAGGCGAACACCCAGGGCGTGCGCTCGGCCATGAGCCGCTCGAACGCCACACCCGACGCGGTCTCGCCGGACACCACGACGGTGGCGCCGTCCAGGGCGCCCACCGTCGCCGGGACGACGTCGTCCTCCAGGGCGGCCAGCGCGTCGCGGGAGGCCTGGTCCTCGCCGTCGCCGTCCAGCGGCACCGAGACGACGGCGACCGTGCCCGCCTCGTTGGTCTCCACCTCGACCGGCTCGTTCATCCGACCGGTGGCCAGCGCCTGCTCGCGCAGGTCGGCGATCGCGGCCTGCACCTGCGGCGCGGTGACGTCGTCGGCCTCGATGACCACCTCGGCGGGTGATGCCCCGCCGGGGAACGCCTCGGCGATCCGCTCGTAGGTCTGGATGACCGGCACGTCCTGCGGCAGGTCGGTGACCGCCTCGTTGCGCAGGTCCATGGTGAGCGCGGGGGCGGCGAGCGCGACCAGCGCACCACCGGCGACCACCGCGGCGACCAGCGGCCGGCGCAGCACGACCCGCAGCACAGCCGGCCAGAACCGGCCCGGCCCGGCGGCGCGGCGGCCGATGACCGGCAGCCGGCCCTTCTCGACCTTGTCGCCGAGCCAGCTCATCAGCGCCGGCAGCACCGTGAGCGAGCCCAGCACCGAGGTGGCGACGACGAGGATCGTGGCCGAGCCGATGCCGCTGAACACCGCGAAGCCGGTGAGGAACATGCCGGCCATCGCGACGACCACCGTGATGCCGGAGATGAGGATCGACCGGCCCGAGGTGGCGGCGGCGATGTCGAGCGCGTCGACCGGACCGGCGCCGCGCGCCCGCTCCTCCCGCTCCCGCTTGAGGTAGAAGAGCGAGTAGTCCACGCCCACGGCCAGGCCGATGAGCAGCATGACGATCTGCGCGCTGTCGTCGACGCCCCAGATCTGGCTGGTGAAGCCCAGCAGGCCGACGGCGCCGGCGAACGCGCTGAGCGCGAAGACCAGCGGCAGCACCGCGGCGACGATCGCGCCGAAGGCCAGCAGCAGGACGGCGAGCGTGATCGGGATCGAGAGCAGCTCGGCGCGGGTGAAGTCGTCCTCGAGCACGTCGCCCAGCGCGAGCTCCGCGCTGGTGCCGCCGAACTGCTCGACCAGCACGTCGTCGTGGTCGGCTGCGACCGCGGCGACGGCGTCCTGGATGGGCTCGATCCGCTCCTCGGCGGTGTCGGGATCGCCGCGGATGTCGAACGTCACCAGCGCCGACCGGCCGTCGGGCGAGGTCAGCGGGGCGCCGTCGAGCGGGCTGGTCAGGTTCTCGACGTCGGGCTGGGCCGCGAGCGCGGCGACGACGTCGGTCAGCGCGGCGTCGGCGGCGCCCTGCGCCACGTCGTCGGCGCGCTGGACGAGGACCATCTCCGAGGCCGGCTCCTCCCAGCCGTTGCGGTCGAGGATCTCGGCGGCCCGCGCGGGCGCGCCGACCTCGGTCTCCGAGCCGGTGCGCTCGCCGCGCTGGAGCATCCCGCCCAGCACCACGGCGAGCACCACGAAGGCCAACCAGCCGAGCACCGCGGTCTTGCGGTGCCGGGCGCTCCACCGCCCCATCCGGCCGGCGATGTTGCCGGACATGTCCACTGCAGTCTCCTGTCGTCGTCCCTGGTTGCGTGCGGGATCGACCCTCGCGGCGCCACGGCGCGCGGCCCATCCGGCCACCTGGCGTCTCGGAGTCGGGCTCGCCCGACTCCGGAGGGCGGATCGCCCGGCGAGCAGCCTGGCGACGCGCAGGGCGCGACGGCATCGGGGAAGCCACCCATCGGTCCCGGTTTCCAGCGGGCGCGGCGCTCCGGGATCACCCCCGGCCGGGTCGTTCAGGAGCCGTAGTCGGGCGGGAGCTGGTGCCGGTCGTTGCCGGACCGGTCGATCACCGGCAGCCGGTTGAACGCGTTGGGGGCGAGGACGACGTGGTCGGCCCCGGGGGCGATCGTCAGCTGGGGCGCGATGTCGCAGCCGACGATGGTGATCCCGTGCCCGGCGATGGTGAGGCTCTCCTGGTTGAGCAGCCGGCTGGAGCTGATGTTGACGCCGCGCGATTCCTCCGTGAACCGCAGGTCGCCCAGGGTCGACGCGACGACGTAGGTGTCGTTGCACCCGCCGAAGTCGATGGCGCACAGCCCCTGGGTCTCCAGCTGCACGAAGGAGCGCGGCACCGAGGCCAGCTGCTGGTCCTCCGAGATGTGGACGGCGTAGCGCTCCGAGCCGGAGTCCCCGCCGGTGCGCCCGACGTCGACCTGCGTGGCGCGGAACTGCGATCCGGCGTCGGGGCTCTCGAAGTCGATGCAGTAGCCGTCGAAGTCCACGACCGACACCGCCTGCAGCGACTGCTGGCCGTCCGAGCCGGACAGGACCAGCCCGCGGCCGGAGTGCACGGACCCCTGGCCCTCCACCGACAGCTCGGCCAGCGAGCTGCGCGCGGCGAGCCGCGCGAAGTCGTCGTCGTGGGCGTGCAGCAGGACGGTGTTGTACTTGCCCCCGCCGACCAGCCGCGTCGTCTCGGGGATCTCCAGCGTGCGGCTCAGGACGTAGGACCCCGGGGGCACGTAGACGTACGGCGAGTCGGCGAGCGCGGCCTCGAAGGCGGCGGTGTCGTCGGTCGAGCCGTCCCCCACCGCGCCGTACGCGACGACGTCGGCCATCGACGACGGCGGCGGCGTGGGGGTCACCCGGTTACCGCCCGATCCCGGCGAGCCCCCGCTGCCCTCGCCGTCCGCGAGCGCCCGCCACCCCAGGAAGCCGCCGGCGCCGACCACGGCGGCCGCACCGGCACCCTGCAGGAAACGCCGGCGGCTCCGGGCGGACGCCTGTCCGGCGTCGTCGGGCCGCCGGTCCGCAGCCGGCACGGGCTCATCCGGCACGACCCACCTCCGCCACCTCGTCCGCGCCGGCGCGCGGAGCCGGGCCGGCCGGGCGTGGCCGGCCGATCCACCAGATCACCAGGTACAGCACGATGCTCATCACCGCGGCGTAGCGGTTGACGAACGTCGCCAGCCCGCTGAAGCCGACCAGCAGGCCGCCCAGGACGAGCGCCCGCGGGGAGCGCGCGGCGTGCTTCGCCGCGGTGCCGACGAGCATGCCGACGACGAGGGCCCCCAGGATCGCCCCCGGCGCGCGGAAGTCGCGGTACCAGGGCTCCAGCCAGGTGTAGACGTTGGTCTTGGCCGGCATCTCGGTGAACGGCGCGATCTCCGCCCAGGGCGTCGTCCCCGGCACCAGCTTGAGCGGTACGGCGAAGGTCGCCCGCCCCCAGGTCTGCGGGTTGAAGTCCCCGTACGCGTTGCCGAGGTCGTTGGGGTCCGGCCACCGCTCGTCCCGGCTCTCGACGAGCTTGCCGAACGCGGGGATGCCGGAGGTGGCGTAGTGGAAGACGCCGACGAGCGGGGTGTCCCGGATCGCCGGGTCCACGGAGGCGACCACGGCGGCGTCCTCCGCCCCCGTCTTGCCCAGCGCCACCGCGATGCCCTGGAAGGTCACCACGCCCACCACGGCGAGGGCGAGGAGCCCGGCCAGCCGCCGGCCGGGCGGCGTCCGGCGCGCGGGCGCCGCACCGGAGCCCGCCCGCAGCAGCAGGATCCCCAGCACCATCGCGACCGCGACGAAGATGTTGGTCCGCTGCAGCGTCGCCGCCTGCGCCAGCAGCAGGTAGGCCGCGATGGCGAGGCGCAGCACCAGCGGCCGGCTGCGCAGCCCCTGCACGAGGTCCGGCACGACCGTCAGCGCGAAGCAGAGCGGGCCCAGGTAGAAGAGGACCTTGCCGTACAGCGGGAACTGCTCCAGGTACCCCGGCCCGTCCTCCGACCAGGCCCGGATCGAGCTCGGATCGGTGAGCAGCACGTCGAGCCCGAAGGCGGAGTCCACCGTCCGCAGGTAGACGGCGAAGCCGGCGGAGAAGGCGAGCAGGAGCAGGAGGTAGACGCGGTAGGTGGTCAGGGGGCCGGCCGCCGCGCGGGGAGCCGGGTCCTGGTCGCGGCGACCGCGGGTCAGGACGACGCCCATGTTGAACGCGACGATCGCGCCGGTGACGACCGCCCAGGCGAACGCCGACAGCGGGTCGAAGTTCATGACCCCCGAGCCGAGGACGGCGCAGGCCGCGGCCCACGCCGCGTTGTGCGGGACCACGGCGAGGAACAACCGCCGGTCCAGGGAGTACGCCACCACCGTCCACGCGGTGAGCACGACCGAGAGGATCGACGCGTAGGTGTCAGACACGGCGCCACCCCCGGCCGCCGCGCGCGAGCCGGGTCAGGACCGGTCACCCCCGCCCGCCGTCGCCAGCACCGCCCGACGCGTCGCGACGGCCCCGCCGCGCTCGGCGTCGGCCCGGTACCTGTGGCTGGGGTCGACGACGTCCGCCGTCGGTGGCACGTCGGTGAGGACGACACCGAGCAGCGCCGCACCGCTCGCGGGCACCACGCGTGCCGCGGCCGCCAGCCGGCCCTTCCGTGCGCCGCGGTACCGGGCGGCGAGCAGGCAGCCGTCCCCGGGCCCGGCGAGGGGGAGCGCATCCGCAGGCCCGCGCACCGGCGCGCTCTGCACGAGCACGTGGTCGTGCCCGGCGGCCAGCGCGTCGAGCACGGCCCGCGCGGCGGGCGACCGCAGCAGGCCGCCGTGGTCACCGGACAGGTTGCCCGGTGGGACGACCACCACCCGCCCCTCCGCCATCCGGCGCGACACCGCGGAGAGCGTGGCGGCGCCGGTCAGCACCTCGCCGAGCCCGTCGATGCCGGTCGCCGTGCCGCCGCTGCCCGGCCGGGGGTCGGCGACCACGACCGCGACCCGGCGTCCGTCGGCGACCAGCGCCTCGGTGAGCGCGCGGACCACCGCCGCCACCCCGTCGCGGCGGTCGGTGCCCGTCACCACCACGACCGGCGGCAACCCGGCGGCGTCGCGCAGTGCCAGGTTGCTCAGCAGGGCCGCGCCCCCGGTGCCTCCCGCGTCCTCCGCGTGCCGGTCCGGCTCGCCCAGCGCACCCACGAGGGGGGCGCCGGTGAGCTCGGTGACGTCGGCCTCGGTCGCGACGGTGGCGCGCGCCCGGTCGTACCAGACGGCCAGCCCCAGACCCAGCAGGAAGCCCAGCGCTCCGCCCAGCCCGAGGCCGAGCTCGAGGTCCGGGCTGACCTGGCGGGGTTCGGCCGGTGCCGCCGACACGGGGACGAGCTCGGTGCGCGCCTGCGCGAGGCCGACGGGGTCCTCAGTCCCCTCCACCCAGGTGACCGCGCCCTCCGCGAGCGCCGCCGCGACGTCCTGCGCGCGGGCGGCGGACGGATCGGTCACCGTCAGCTCGACGACGACCGTGCCCGGCTCCACCGTGGCCCGGACGCCGTCGGCGAGCTCGCTCGCGGGCAGCCCGAGCCCGAGCCGGTCGACGACCCGGGCCGCCAGCTGCTCGCTCTCCAGCGCTTCGGCGTAGGAGGCGGCCCGCTCCCGGGCCTGCAGCGCCGCCTGGTAGACGGCGTCGGACTCGTCGGCGTCCAGCCCGTCGTTCGCGTCGCCGGCCGCGACGGGGACCGGGCGGTCCGTCGAGGCGACGAAGAGGTGCAGCGTCGTGGCGTAGCGGGGGGTGGCCGCCGCGGTCAGCGCAGCGGCGAGCGCCAGCCCGAGCAGGACGCCGCCGAGCAGCAGCACCCACCCGCGCCGGACTGCGTGCAGCACGTCCCCGAGGTCCATACCGTCCCCGCCACCGAGCGGACCCCCGACGGGTCCGCGGGTGCCCCGACCCCGTCGCCGGGAGCAGGAGCACCGGCACGGTACCTGCCGGAACGGCCTCGTCCAGGGGTTCCGGACGCCCCGGACGAGGTCGGTGACGCAGCGGATCCCGCGATCCGGCGCCGGCGGCGGATCCGGTGGCTGTCAGCGGTGATACGACCACGCTCCGCAATCGGAAGGTGGATCTGCGAGCGTCACCGCCTGATCACGCTCCGAACCGAAACGCGGTCGTCCAGGCTCCGGGAGCCGGTCCGGCGGATCCGCGCCCCCCGATCGGCCGTGCGCCGCGCGAGAAGTAGGTCTCAGCGGCCGGATCGCTGATTAGTGTCCCGAGCCGTCTGGTCGGCCGTCGGCCGACCGCGGCTACGGGGAGACCCGCCAGGGCCCACCGACGAAACGGGGTGTTCCGGCTGAACGACGTACTCAAGGCCATCCGGGCCGGACGGTGGATCCTGGTCCTGGCCGTCCTGGCCGGGCTGGGCGCGGCCTACCTGCTCAGCGCCACCGCCGTGCGGACCTACGTGTCCTCCACCCAGCTGTTCGTCACCATGGCGGGGACGACCGACGCCCCGTCGGCCTATCAGGGGTCGCTCTTCACCCAGGAGCGGATGGACTCCTACGCCCGTCTGCTGTCCACGTCACCGACGGCCCAGCTCGTCGTCGACGACCTGGGCGTGCCGCTGACCGCCGACCAGGTGCTCGGCAAGGTGACCGCGGTGCCGGTGCCGGACACCGACATCCTCGAGGTGACGGTCACCGACACCTCGCCCGAGCGGGCCCAGGCGATCGCCGACTCCCTCGGCCGCCAGTTCACCGCCCAGGTGACCGCGCTGGAGAACCCCACCGCCACCCTCGGGCCCACCATCGCGGTGCAGGTCATCGAGCCCGCCACGTTCGACGCCACCCCCGTGAGCCCGTCGGTGCCCCGCTACCTCGTCGTCGGCGTGGTGCTGGGCCTCCTGGTCGGCCTGGGTCTGGCCGTCGCCCGCCAGCGCGCCGACCGGACCGTGCGCGGCGTCGACGCCGTGCGGGACGCGAGCGGCGGCGCGCCGGTCGTCCGCCTGCCGGAGCAGCGGAGCCTGCGGCGCCCGCCCGTGTCGGGCGCCATGGACACGGCCTCCCCGGCCGACCGGGCGTTCCGGCTCGCCGCCCAGGCCGTCGGGCACGGTGGTCGGACGACCGCTCCCCGCGTCGTCGTCGTGACCAGCCCCGCGCCCGACGAGGGGAAGTCGACGGTCGCGGCAGGTCTGGCGGTCTCCCTCGCCCGGTCGGGGCGCCGCGTGCTGCTGGTCGACGCCAACCTCTGGCGGCCGCGACTGCCCCGCTACCTGGGGCTGCCGGACGGCGATCTCGGGCTCACCTCGGCGCTGTCGGGGGCCGCCGACTGGCACGACCTGGTGCAGCGCGCCGACGCCGGCGGGCCGGAGGTGCTCCCCGCCGGGCCGATGCCCGAGGATCCCGGCCGGCTGCTGGGCTCGCCGGAGATGCAGGCGTTCCTGGCCGCCGCGCGCGCGTCCTACGACCACGTCGTGGTGGATGCGCCGGCGCTGCTCCCGGTCGTGGACGCCGCCGCGCTGGCCGCGTCGTCGGACGGGGTCCTCCTCGTCACCCGGCACGGCAGGACGACGCGGACCGACCTCGCCGAGGCGGCGTCGGCCCTGACCGCCGTCGGGGCCAGGCTGCTGGGCGTGGTGCTCAACCGCGTCCCCCGCTCCGCGGCCACCACGACCGAGCGGCAGCCGTACGCGCCCGACACCGGACGCCGGGGGGCCGGCCCGCTCATCCCCCGGCCCGGCACCGCGGAGCAGTCCCCGCCCGACGAGGACCCCGACGCCGACGTCGTCCCCGCGGCCGGATCCGGGCAGGCGTAACGCCTGCTGACGGCCGGCCGTCAGCAGGGATCGGAGAAGAGGGCACCTCCGAGGCCGCCGACCTCGGCGGCCACCTGCCGCGCCCACTGCACCCCGGACAGCCTCGGGCGCGCCTCGACGACGGCGACCTCGGCGTCGGTGCACCGGCCGACCAGCAGGTCGGCCCGCGCCATGTGGAAGGTGCTGGTCACCACGGTGACGTGGGTCCAGCCGCGCTCCTCGACCAGCTCCCCGATGGCCTGCGCCTCGGTGCGGGTGCTCTGCGGGGCCTCCGGCTCGAAGCAGAGGACGACGACGTCGCGGGGTGGCGCCTCGCACAGCGCGCGGGCCGGGGCGTTCACCTCCCCGTCGGCGGCGGAGACCACGAGCAGGCCCGGTCCCGCGCCGGCCAGCTGCAGCGCGACCGGGAGCCGCACCTCCGGGTCGCCGGCGAGCACGACGACGGCGTCCGCCGGCAGCCCGGGATCGCTCGAGGGGAACACCAGGTAGTGCAGCGCCGCGCCGGTGACCAGCACGGCACCCCCGGCGGCCGCGGCCACCCACGTGCGTCGCCGGCGCAGCACCGCCCACCGCGGTCGCACCCGCGGAGCGGCGCCGCCCTCCCCCCGGGACGGCACCTCAGCCGGCGCGGCGGCCGAGGGCGCGGTAGGTCCAGCCGGCGGCCGTCCAGGCCTCGCGGTCGAGGGCGTTGCGGCCGTCGAGCACCCGCTTCTGCCTGACGACGCGGCCGAACGTGACCGGGTCCAGCTCGCGGTACTGCTTCCACTCCGTCAGCACCAGCACGGCGTCGGCGCGCTCCGCCGCCTCCTCCGCGGTGGGGCAGAAGTCCAGGTGCGGCCACTCCCGCCGGGCGTTGTCCAGCGCCGCGGGATCGGTGACGCACACGACGGCGCCCTGCAGCTGCAGCTGCGCGGCCACGTTGAGCGCCGGGGAGTCGCGGATGTCGTCGCTGTCGGGCTTGAACGCCGCACCCAGCACCGCCACCCGCTTGCCCAGCAGCGACCCGTCCAGCACCTCCCGGGCCAGCTCCACCATGCGGATCCGCCGCCGCATGTTGATGTTGTCGACCTCCTTGAGGAACGTGAGCGCCTGGTCGGCGCCCAGCTCCCCGGCCCGCGCCATGAACGCGCGGATGTCCTTGGGCAGGCACCCGCCACCGAAGCCGAGGCCGGCGTTGAGGAACTTCCTCCCGATCCGGTCGTCGTAGCCGATCGCGTCGGCGAGCAGCTTCACGTCCGCGCCGGTGGCCTCGCACAGCTCCGCCATCGCGTTGATGAAGGAGATCTTCGTGGCCAGGAACGAGTTCGCCGCCGTCTTCACCATCTCCGCGGTGGCGTAGTCGGTGACCACCTGCGGAGTGCCCCGCTCGACGATCGGCGCGTACACCTCGTCCAGCAGCGCCCGGGCCGTCTCGCCGTCGGCACCGGCCGGCAGCCCGTACACCAGCCGGTCGGGGTGCAGCGTGTCCTGGACGGCGAAGCCCTCCCGCAGGAACTCCGGGTTCCACGCCAGCAGGGCGCCCGGCACCTTGCCGGTCACCATCTCGCCGAGGCGGGCCGCCGTGCCCACCGGCACGGTGGACTTGCCGACCACCAGCTGACCCGGCTCGAGGATCTCCAGCAGCGACTCCGCCGCCGCGTCCACGTAGCGCATGTCCGCCGCGTACTCGCCCCGGCGCTGCGGCGTGCCGACGCAGACGAAGTGCACCTGCGCACCGGCCGCCTCGCCGACGTCGGTGCTGAAGCGCAGCCGGCCGGACTCCAGCGAGCGGCTCAGCAGCTCGTCGAAACCCGGTTCGTAGAACGGCGGCCGGCGACGGGACAGCCCGTCGACCTTGCGCTCGTCCACGTCGACGCCGACGACCTCGTGACCCAACTCGGCCATCGCCGCCGCGTGGACGGCACCCAGATAGCCACAACCGACGACCGAGATGCGCACAGTTCCTCCGCTCCGTGAGCCGCCCCGGCCCGCGGGGGCGGTCGGGATGGCTGCGGACCGTAGGGGCCGGCTGCGGCACACGACAGGTGTTGGCGCACCGCCACCACCGATCGACCCGACGCGGACCACTCCTCCCCGCCCCGCTTCACCGCTCCGTGACCGATCACGGACGGTGGGTGCGGGAATGCCGGGGCCGGAGGCACGACACGGCGGAACGGCGCCGTGCCGCGATCGGAGACGGTTGCCAAGGGCCCGGTTGCCCTTAACGTCCCCGTCGGTTCGCTCCAGCGGGGGGCGCCGGATCGGTCCGGAGGGGGCTTCGGCGCCCGGGAACGAGGTGACGGTGAGCTTCGGTCAGCGGTCGGTGCACGACGTCTACGGCTGCGGCGGGCACGCGCAGGTGGTCATCGACGTGCTGCGGGCGCGCGGCATCGGCGTCCGCCGGCAGTACAACGACCGGCCGGAGAACCAGCACCCGGCGAGCGTCAACGTGCACCCCGGCATCCGGCGGGTCGGCCTCGGCACCTTCCCGCCGGTCGACGTCCCGGTCGTGCTGGCCGTCGGCATCAACGGCGAGCGGGCCGAGCTCGACCGCATGCTCGACGCCCGTTTCGCGCAGGCGATCCACCCCTCCGCGATCATCGCGCCCACCGCCCGGGTCGGGGAGGGGACGGTGGTGCTCCACGGCGCGGTCGTCCAGGCCAACGCCCGCCTGGGACGGCAGGTGCTCGTCAACACGGCCGCCAGCGTCGACCACGACTGCGTCGTCGAGGACTACGCGCACGTGAGCCCGCACGCCACCCTCTGCGGGCACGTGCACGTCGGCGAGGGGACGCACATCGGGGCCGGGGCGGTGGTGATCCCGAAGGTCCGCATCGGCCGGTGGTGCCGCGTGGGGGCCGGTGCGGTCGTCGTGCAGGACATCCCCGACCACTGCACCGCCGTCGGCAACCCCGCGCGCATCCTGCTCGACCGCACCGGCGAACCCCCACCGGACTGGACGCTGGTCCGGCCCGGTCACGCCGAGCACGGGCTCGTCGTCCCGTGACCCGCATCCCCGCACCCCGACCGACCACCTTCCCGGCGGAGAGGCAGCCCGTGGACCCGCAGATGTTCGACCTCCTCTTCGTCGGGGCCGGCGCCTCGACGTCCTACGTCGTGCTGAGCCTGCTGGGGTCGCTGGACGGGCCTCCCCGCGACCGGCCCGTGCGCATCGCCGTGGTGGAGCGGGCCCCCGACCCGTTCACCGGTGTCCCCTACGGGTCCCGGGCAGCTCCCACGGCGCTGCTCATCACGCCGCTGCGGGACTTCCTGCCGGAACCGGAACGCGGCCTGTTCGTGCGCTGGCTGAGCGAGAACAAGGGCTGGGTGTTCGACGAGTTCCGGGCCGCCGGGGGGCCGTTCTCCACGCGCTGGTGGGAGCGCCACCGGGCCGCCGTCGAGCGCGACGACTTCGACGACCTCTACCTGCCGCGGTACACCTTCGGCGAGTACCTCGGCCGGCGCACCCGGGCCGCCATCGACCAGGCAGCCGCACGGGGCCTGGCGACCACCGAGGTCCTGCGGGACGACGTCGTCGCCGTCGAGAAGGCCGCTCACGGCTACCGGGTGCGCTGCGCCGGCCGCGTCGTCGACACGTCGCACGCCGTGCTCGCCGTCGGTTCCGCCCCCGTCCGGTCACGGCTGCGGCGCGACACCGGGCTCCCGGGGCCCCTGCTGGTCGACGACCCCTTCGACGACATGGGCGAGGCGGTCACGCGCATCGCCGCCGCCGTGCGCGGGGTGCGGGACCGCCCCGCCCACGTCGTGGTCCTCGGGGCCAACGCCGGGACCATGGACATGCTGTTCCAGATCAACGACCGCCTCGGTGCGGACGAGGCGACCTTCACCGTCGTCTCCCCCAGCGGCCAGCTGCCGGAGCGGCTCGACGAGCAGCACGAGCCCCGGCCGTTCCGCGCCGAGCGCCTGGAGGCGCTGGAGCGGGCCGGGACCGCGGCCGCCGTCTCGGTCTACGAGGCCGCGCTCGCCGACATCGCCCGCGGCCGCTCCGCCGGCCTGTCGGTCGCGGACACCCTCGGGCCGATCTCGCAGGCGGTCGGCCGGGTGCTGCCCCTGCTCGCGGAGGACCAGACCGTCGAGTTCGCCGACCGGTGGGGGGTGGCCCTCGGCCGGCACCAGCGACGCGCCGGGTGGGAGTACTGCGAGGTCGTGGAGCACCTGGCCGCAGGGGGACGGCTGCAACTCGTCGCCGGCTCGTTCGTCGACCTGGTCGACGGTCCCGACGGCCGCACGCGGGTCCGGTACGGCGCCGACGGCGGCGAGCACGTGGTCGATCCGCCGGCCGACGTGGTCGTCAACTGCGCCGGCCCGTCCGGCAGCCTGCGCCTCGCCGCCCCGCCGCTGCTGGAGCGGCTGGTCGCCGACGGGGTGTGCCGGCTGACCCCCTCCGGCGGAGGGGTGCACGTGGGCCCCGACCTGGCCGCGGCACCGGGCTTCTACGTCATGGGCCCGCTGCTGGCGGGGAACGTCGTCGCGGGACGGCCCGTCTGGCACATGGAGCACTGCGGCCGGATCAGCGCCTTCGGGGCCACCCTGGGGGCCGAGCTGGCCGGGGCGCTCGAGCCCGTCGGGGCCTGAGGCCCCGCGGTCCGTCCCGGCCGGGCCGGGACGGACCGTTCCGGGTCAGGCGTCGCCGCCCAGGGAACGCCACTGGGCCCGCAGGCCGCTCTCGACGTCCACGGTCGGCTCCCAGCCCAGCTGCCGCCTGATCCGGTCCGCCGAGCCCCCGGTCCGGACGACGTCGCCGGCCACCGCCTCCGTGCGCCGCACGTCGAGCCGGCGGCCCGCGATGCCGGAGAGCACGTCGAGCACCTCGTTGACGCTGATGCTCGTGCCACCCGAGACGTTGAAGACCGCGCCGGGTGGCACCGGGTTCGTCGCGGCGAGCAGGTTCGCCGTGACCACGTCGTCGACGAAGGTGAAGTCGCGGATCTGCTCCCCCGAGCCGTAGACCTCGATCGGCCGGCCGGCCAGCGCCGCCCGGATGAAGCGGTTGAAGGCCATGTCCGGGCGCTGGCCGGGCCCGTAGACGGTGAAGTACCGCAGGGAGACCGTCGGCACGTCGAAGTTGCGCGCGTACAGGGTGCAGAGGTGCTCGGCGGCGAGCTTGGTGACGCCGTAGGGGCTGTGCGGGCTGGGGACGTCGTCCTCGCTGGTCGGGTAGACCTGCGCGTTGCCGTACACCGACGACGACGACGCGTACACCAGGCGCCGCAGATCGGGCGCTCGGCGCGCGGCCTCGAGCAGGCGCTGGGTGGCCAGCACGTTGGCGTCGACGTAGGTGGCGAAGTCCTCCCCCCACGACTTCCGGACGCCGGGCTGGCCGGCCTCGTGGAAGACGACCTGCACCCCCGCCAGCAGCGCGTCGAGGTCGGCGGTGTTGAGGTCCTGGCCCACGAAGGTGAACCCCTCGCCCGGGATCGTCGCGAGGTTCTCCTTCTTCAGCCCCGGGTCGTAGTAGTCGGTCAGCGAGTCCACGCCGACGACGCTCTCGCCCGCGGCCAGGAGGCGCCGGGCGAGCGCGCTGCCCACGAACCCTGCGACGCCGGTGATCAGGACGGTCACGCTGCACTCCTCGTCGTCGAGCGCCGCGGCGCGGTACGCCGGCGCCTGCGGGCCGCGACGCTAACGGCGTCCCGCCCCCGGCAGTAGGGGTGACGGAGCGTCACGCGCGGATCGGCGAGCCGCACCGCCCGGAGCCACCCAGTCGTCACCGAGCGTGATGAGCGGACGAGCGCTCCCTGCGGCCCGATGGTGACGGTGGGTGAACGGCCCCTCGCCGTGCTGCATCGACAGGCCGTGCCCACGGAGGGTGATCAGCAGCGGACGGTACGAGAAATCGCGGCCTGACCTGCGCTTTCACCTCCACGGGCCGGGAACGGCTCCGGTCCGGCTCAGAAGCCGCGACGCGAAGTGGTCGACACGTCCTCGTTCAGCACTACTTTCCGTGTCGATCGGCAGCCGGGGTGCGGTTCCACCGCAGACCACGGCCCACCTAGTCGAATCGGGGGCGAAGACATGGCTCAGGCGATGCCGGCGACTCGCTGGCGGCTCGTCCGCGGCGCCATCCTCGTCGTGGACGTCCTCACGCTGCACGCCGGGCTGGTGCTCGCCACCGCGGCGCGGTACGAGGGGTCGCTGACGCAGACCAGCGGTCGCGGGTTGCTGACCGGCCTGCTCGTGGCCACCGTCGCCTTCCCCGCCGCGGCGGGGGCGCTGCGCCTGCACCAGGGCCGCTACGGCGTGGGCAGCGCGGACGAGCTCAAGGCACTGGGCCTGGCGGTGGGGATGACGGCCCTCGTCCTGCTCGCCGTCGACGTCGCCGCGGGGACGCCGCGCCTGCTGCCGTTGAGCGTGCCTCCCGTCGGGGCGGCGCTCGCCTTCGTCCTCATGCTGGCGGTCCGCCTGGTCATCCGCAGCCAGCGCGAAGGTGCCGTCCGGCCCCGGACCGGGCAGCCGACGCTGGTCTTCGGGGCCGGCGACGCCGGCGAGCAGCTGATCCGCTCCATGCTCGGCGACCCGGCCAGCCCGTACCTCCCGGTCGGCCTCCTCGACGACGACCCGGACAAGCGGCACGCCCGCATCCGCGGCGTCCGGATGCTCGGCGGCCGGGAGCGCATCGCCGCCGCGGTCGCCGCGACCGGCGCGGAGGTGCTGGTCATCGCGCTCCCCTCGGCCGACGCGGCGCTGGTGCGCGACATCTCCATCCCGGCGACCGAAGCCGGCCTGACGGTGAAGGTGCTCCCCCGGTTCTCCGACCTGCTCAACGGCCGGGTCGGCATCCGCGACGTCCGGGACATCAAGGTGACCGACCTGCTGGGTCGCCGGCAGATCGACACGAACGTGCACGAGATCGCCGGGTACCTGGAGGGCAAGCGGGTCCTGGTCACCGGGGCCGGCGGTTCGATCGGCTCGGAGCTCTGCCGTCAGATCGCCGGCTTCGGCCCGGCCGAGCTGATGATGCTGGACCGCGACGAGTCGGCGCTGCACGCCCTGCAGCTGACGATGTTCGGCGAGGCCCGGCTGGACCTCCCGCAGGCCATCCTGGCCGACATCCGCGACGGCGAGGCGCTCCGCCAGCTCTTCGCCGAGCGCCGGCCCGACGTGGTCTTCCACGCCGCGGCCCTCAAGCACGTCAACATGCTCGAGCAGTACCCGGGCGAGGGCTGGAAGACCAACGTCCTGGGCACCCGGAACGTGCTGGACGCCGCTGCCTCGGTGCAGGTCAGCCACTTCATCAACGTCTCCACCGACAAGGCCGCCGACCCGGTCAACGTCCTGGGCCGCACCAAGCGCATGGCCGAGCGGCTGACCGCCACGTACGCCGTCGGCAGCAAGGGGCAGTACCTCTCGGTCCGGTTCGGCAACGTCCTGGGCAGCCGCGGCTCGGTCCTCGAGACCTTCGCCGCGCAGATCGCCCGCGGCGGCCCGGTGACCGTGACCCACCCCGACGTCACCCGCTACTTCATGACCATCCCCGAGGCCGTGCAGCTGGTGATCCAGGCCGGCGCCATCGGGCACGGCGGCGAGGCGCTCGTCCTGGACATGGGGGAACCGGTGCGGATCGCCGACGTCGCCTCGCAGCTGATCAGCATGGAGGGCCGGCCCATCAACATCCTGTTCACCGGGCTGCGGCCGGGCGAGAAGCTGCACGAGGACCTGTTCGCGGCCACGGAGCAGGGCGAGCGCCCCGTCCACCCGATGATCAGCCACGTCCGGGTGCCCGTGCTGGACGCCGCCGAGCTGGCCGAGCTGCGCTCGCCGCACCTGGTGGACCAGATCTGGGGGGACGAACGGAGGGTGCCCGCCAGGCAGCTCGCCGACGAGGAGCGGCGCGCCGTCCGGGCGGTGTCCCGGTGACCGCGACCACCACGGCGCAGCGCGAGCGGATCCTCCTCTCCACCCCGGACGTCGGCCCCCTGGAGGAGCGCGCGGTCGCCGACGCGGTGCGGTCGGGCTGGGTCGCCCCGCTCGGCCCGTTCGTCGATGCCTTCGAGGAGCGGGTGGCCGAGCGCTGCGGGCGCCGCCACGCGGTGGCGCTCTCCTCGGGCACCGCCGCCCTCCACCTGGCGCTGCTCGAGGTGGGGGCCGGCCCGGGCAGCGTCGTCGTCGTCCCGACGCTGACGTTCGCCGCGACCGCGAACGCGGCCGTGTACACCGGCGCCGAGCCCGTCTTCGTCGACTGCGACGCAGGCTCCGGCAACCTGGACCCCGAGCTGCTGGAGCAGGCCCTGGCGACCCTCCGGCGCAACGGCGAGCGGGTGGCCGCCGTCGTGCCCGTCGACCTGCTGGGCCGGTGCGCGGACTACGAACGCCTGCTGCCGGTGTGCGAGCGCTACGGCGTGCCGGTCGTCTCCGACGCCGCCGAGTCGCTCGGTGCCCGCCGCGGGTCCCGGCCGGCGGGTGCCCACGGTCTCGCTGCCGCGGTCTCCTTCAACGGCAACAAGATCATGACCACCAGCGGCGGCGGGATGCTGCTGACCGACGACGCGGCCCTCGCCCAGCGGGCGCGGTACCTGAGCACCCAGGCCCGGCAGCCGGCCGTGCACTACGAGCACACCGAGGTCGGCTACAACTACCGGCTCAGCAATGTCCTGGCCGCCCTGGGCCTGGCCCAGCTGTCCCGGCTGGACGAGATGATCGCCCGCCGTCGCCGGCTGCGGGAACGGTACGCCGCGCTCGTCGACGCGGTCCCCGGGGTGCGGGTGTTCCAGCGGGCGGGTGACGACGCCGACAACTGCTGGCTCACCGCGGTCCTCGTCGACCCGGCGGAGGCCGGGTGGTCCGCCGAGGACCTGCGGGCGGCGCTCGACGCGGACGACATCGAGTCCCGCCCGCTGTGGAAGCCGATGCACCAGCAGCCGGTGTTCGCCGGTGCCCGCAGCTTCCTCGACGGGACGTCGGACCGGTTGTTCGCCACCGGACTGACGCTGCCGAGCGGCTCGGCGCTCACCGACGACCAGGTCGACGCGGTCGAGGGCAGCCTGCGCGGTTTCCTGGGACGGCACCGGTGACCGCGCGGCGGCGGGCCTACCTCCGGGTGAAGCGCGCCGTGGACGTCGCCGTCGCCGGCGCCGGGCTGGTCGTGGCGGCCCCCGTGATGGCCGCGGTGGCGGTGGCGGTGCGGCGCGACCTCGGCTCCCCGGTGCTCTTCCGCCAGGTCCGCCCGGGGCTGCACGGCCGCCCGTTCGAGCTGGTCAAGTTCCGGACGATGCGCATCCTCACCAGCGCCGACGGCGTCGACACCGACGGCGAGCGGTTGACCCCGTTCGGCCGCTGGCTGCGCAGCACGAGCCTGGACGAGCTGCCGACGCTGTGGAACGTGCTGCGGGGCGACATGAGCCTGGTCGGCCCGCGGCCGCTGCTGGTGGAGTACCTCGACCGGTACACCCCGGAGCAGTTCCGGCGGCACGAGGTCCGGCCGGGCGTCACCGGCCTGGCCCAGGTCCGCGGGCGCAACGAGCTGACCTGGGGGGAGAAGTTCGCCGCCGACGTCGAGTACGTCGACACGGTGGGGCCGGTGGTCGACGCGCGGATCCTGCTCGCGACCCTGCGGATGGTCCTGCGCCGCCAGGGCATCTCCGCTCCGGGGACGGCGACCATGCACCTGTTCACCGGCGACGTCCCCGGTGCGGCCGACGACCGCGGCGTCGCTGCCCGGGAGGGCACGGACGCCCGCCGCGGTGCCGCATGAGCCGAGGTCCCCGGCGCGGGGTGGCGCCGTGACGTCGGTGTCCGACGAGGCCGTCCGCCAGACCGCGCCCTCACCCCCACCGCGCCGCGGGCAGCGGCTGCGCCCGCTCCTGCGCGGCCTGCAGCTCCCGGCGTGGTCGGCCGTGCAGATGGCCGTGCAGATGGGGGTGGCCCTGCTCTCGGCCCGCTGGCTCGGGCCCGGGGACCGCGGCGACCTGGTCCTGGCCACGACCGTCGCGACCCTCATGCTGCTGGTCAGCAGCCTCGGTGCCGGTCAGGCGTCGCACGTGGTGCTGGCCGAGCCCGGGCGGTGGTGGACGTGGTCCCGCTACCTGCGGCTGGCCGCCCTGCTGACCGTGCCGCACGTGCTGCTGAGCGCGACGGTGGCGCTCGCCGTCCTGCTGCGGTTGTCCACCGGTGACACCGCCCTGGCGGTGCCCTTCGTCGTCTACTCGGCCACCGCGCTGAGCGCCCACCTCCTGCGCGAGGGCCTGCACGGCCTGGGCCGGCACCGCACGACGATGGCCATCGACGTCTCCGCCGCGGCCCTCCAGCTGCTGGCGATCGCCGGCCTGCACGCCACCGGGCAGCTCACCCCGGGGTCGGCGCTGTACGCCGGGGCGGCCTGCTACGCCGGCGCCATCACGGCGCAGGTGCTGGTCGGGTACGCCGCCGATCCCCTCGCGCGGGGACGGGCACCGCTGGCCGCCGGGGAGTGGTGGTCCGAGGCGCGCGGCTACCTGCGCCTGAGCCGGGTGGCGCTGGTGGCCGCCGCCGGTCAGTCGTTCGTCGTCATCGGCGACCGGCTGGTGCTGGGCGCGGCCGGCTCCCCGGCGGAGGTGGGCATCTACGCGGCGGCCTCCTCCCTCGCCCAGATCTCCTGGGTGGCCCCGGTCGCGCTCGCCCCCATGCTGACCCGCCGGGTGGCGGAGGCCGGCACGCTCGATCCGTGGCGCCACCTGTACCTGCGGGTCATGGCGCTCACCGCCGTCCTGGCCGTGGCGGTGGCCGGCGCGGGCTGGGTGGCGATCCCGTTCCTGCTCGGCGACACGTTCACGCCGGCGCGCGACGTCCTGCCGGTGCTCTGCGCGGCGGCGCTGCCCTATGCCAGCTACCACGTGGACTCCGCGGCGTGCGCCGGTCTGCGGGACCTGCGCGCGGGGGCGGTGGGCGCCCTGGCCGGCTGCCTCGTCCTGGTGGCGACCGCGACCGGGGGCTACCAGCTGCTCGGGACGGCCGGGATCGCGTGGGGCGTGCTCGTCACCTACGTCGTGATGGCGGCGATCGTGCGCTGGCGCACTCTCCGCCTCCGGGACCGCACCGCGGGTGCGCTGCAGGGAAGGGATCTGCCATGACGGCGGCGACCGTCGTGCGGAGCGTCGGCGACGTGACCGTCGTCCCGGCGAGCCGGTGGGACGAGGTGGTGGCGGAGCTCGGGGGGCGGGACACGTACCTGCTGGCCGCCTACCACGATGCGTCGGCCGCGCTGGAGCCGCCGGGCACCCACCCGGTCCTGCTCCGCGTCCGGACGGCCGGGGGTGACCTGGCGCTCCCCCTGCTGCTGCGCCCCCTGCCCGGCGGCGGCGGGTGGGACGCCACCACCCCCTACGGCTACGGCGGTCCCGTGTCCCCGCACCGTGTGGCGGGGTGGGGGCCGGCGCTGGACCGGTGGGCCCGGGCCAACGGGGTGGTCACGACCTTCCTCCGGCTGCACCCGCTGCTGGAGAACACCCAGCTGGTCCCGCCCACCGCCGACCTGGTGGAGCTGGGCTCCACGGTGGCGTGGGACGTCTCGCGCGGACGCGACCTGCGGCAGCACATGCACCCGCACCACCGGCGGGCGGCCCGCAAGGCGGAGCGGGCAGGTCTCGACCTCGCGGTGCGCACCGCCCCGGGCCCGCTGGAGGAGTTCCGGAAGCTGTACGACACCACCATGCGCCGCCAGGAGGCCGCGCCGTTCTTCTTCTTCCCCGACGAGTACTGGACCCGCCTACAGCAGCACGAGGCCGACCTCGGGACCGTGCTCGTGGAGGGCCGGCTGGACGGCGAGCTGGTCGCGGCCCTCCTCTGCTTCACGCACGGCCCGTGGCTGCACTACCACCTCGGCGGATCGGCCGACATCGCCCGCACCATCGGGGCCTCCAACGCCTGCTTCCTCGCGGGTGCGGAGTGGGCGCAGGCGCACGGGTTCACCGGCTTCCACCTGGGGGGCGGCGTGGGGGGACGGTCGGAGTCCTCGCTGTTCGTCTTCAAGCGGCGCTTCGAGCCCGACGGCGCGCTGCGGACCTTCCACGTCGCCAAGCTCGTGCACGACCCGGACCGCTACCGGGAGCTGACCGGCACCGTCTCCACCGACGGCTTCTTCCCGCCCTGGCGGGCCTCCGCGAACACCCCCCGCCCCGCCGGCGACGACCGCGAGCGGAACCGTTCCGCGATCCCGACGACCTCGTTACGGTCCGCGTCGTGTGCGGGATAGCGGGGGTGGCGGGAGCCCTGGTGCAGGGCTCCGCCGAGGCCCTGGACCACCGGATCAGCGCGGGCCTGGCTGCCCTGCGGCACCGCGGCCCCGACGGTGAGGGCAGGTGGGCCGATGCCGGGCTCGGTGTCGCGCTCGGGCACCGACGGCTGGCCATCATCGACCTCTCCACCCACGCGGCCCAGCCGATGGCGACCGAGGACGGCCGGCACGCGGTCTCGTTCAACGGCGAGATCTACAACTACCGGGAGCTGCGCGCCCGGCTCGAGCAGCGGGGCGAGCGCTTCACGACCAGCTCCGACACCGAGGTGCTGCTGCTGGCCTGCCGGGCCTGGGGCCCGGTGGAGACGGCCCGGCGGGCCCGCGGCATGTTCGCCTTCGCCTACGTCGACGGTCCGCGCCGCCGGATGTGGCTGGTCCGCGACCGCTTCGGCGAGAAGCCGCTGTACTGGACCCACCACGAGGGGTCGGTCGTCTTCGCCAGCGAGCTGAAGGCCCTCGTGGCGGTGACCGGGCACCGCCCCGCCCTCGACCACGCCGCGCTGGCCGGTTTCCTCGCCCGCAGCGCCGTGCCGCAGCCGGCGACGATCTACGAGGACGTGCGGCAGGTGCCCGCCGGGGCGGCGCTGTGCGTCGAGCTCGGTGAGCGGATCGGCGCGGAGGACATCGGCCTGCAGGTGCACTGGGACGCGGTGGGCGAGGCGGTGCGCGCCCGGATGGAGCCCTTCCGCGGCTCGCTGGACGACGCGGTCGCCGCCGTGCACGAGCGGCTGCGCGAGAGCGTGCACCGGTCGACGGTCAGCGACCGGCCGGTCGGGGCGTTCCTCTCCGGCGGGATCGACTCCACCGTGGTGACCGCGCTGATGCAGGAGGTGTCCGACCAGCCGGTCCGCACCTTCACGATCGGCTTCGACGACCCCGACGTCGACGAGTCGTCCTACGCGGCGGCGGTCGCCTCGGCGCTGGGCACCAAGCAGACGACGGTGTCCCTGTCCGCCCAGGACGTCCTCGACGTCGTCCCGCAGCTGCCGACCATGTACGACGAGCCCTTCGCGGACCCCTCGCAGCTGCCCACCCACCTGGTCGCCCGCGTGGCCCAGGCCGACGTCACGGTGGCCCTGTCCGGCGACGCGGGCGACGAGCTCTTCGGCGGGTACAACCGGCACATCACTTCCCAGCGGCTCTACGGTCCGCTGACCCGGGTGCCGCGCGGGGTGCGCGGTGCGGCGGGCCGCGCCGCGCTGGGGCTCAGCCCCGCCGCCTGGGACGCCGTGGGCCGGGCGGGTCTGCGGCGCGGGCCCACCGGGGGCCTCGGTCCCCGGGTGCACAAGCTCGGGGCGATCGCCGGCTTCACCGACGCCCGCGACCTCTACGACAAGCTGACCTCGGTCACGCCCCGCCGCTACGTGCTGGGCGGGGTCCCGCCGCAGCCGCCGCGGCTGCCCTCGCTCGGCACCCCGGCCGAGTCCTTCATGCTGGCCGACGCGATCGGCTACCTGACCGACGACATCCTCGTGAAGGTCGACCGGGCGGCCATGGCCGTCTCGCTGGAGACGCGGATCCCGATGCTGGACCCCTCGGTCTACCGGCTGGCCTGGTCGCTGCCGCTGGAGCACAAGCTGGCCGGCGGGGTCGGCAAGCTGGTGCTCCGGCGGCTGCTGGGCACCGTCCTGCCCGCCGAGCTGGTGGACCGGCCCAAGATGGGGTTCGGCCCCCCGCTCGGCGACTGGCTGCGCGGGCCGCTGCGCGCCTGGGCCGACGACCTGCTGACGCCCGCGACGCTGCGGCGGCAGGGCCTCCTGGACGCCGACGCGGTGCGGGCGACGTGGGAGCGGCACCGCAGCGGGCGGCGCGACCACACGAACGAGCTGTGGAACCTGCTGGTCTTCCAGGGCTGGCTGACGCAGTGGCGAGGAGCCTGATGACGGGTCTGCGCAGGTCCCGGGAGCGGAGCACCGGCCGCCCGGGCCGCATCGTGTACGGCATCACCGTGCCGGAGTCGTCGGCGACGCTGCTGCGGGGCCAGCTGGGCTGGTTCCGGGAGCAGGGCTGGGACGTGCACCTGGTCACCTCCCCCGGCGGCCCGCTCGAGACCGTGCGGGAGCGGGAGCAGGTGACGGTGCACCCGCTGCCCATGGCCCGCGACATCGACCTGCGCCAGGACCCGCTGGCGCTCGTCCGGTGGATCCGGCTGCTGCGCCGGCTGCGGCCGGACGTGCTCAACGTGGGGACGCCGAAGGCCGGCCTGCTGGGCAGCATCGCCGGGTGGGTGACCCGGGTGCCCCGGCGGGTCTACATCATGCGCGGGCTGCGGCTGGAGAGCACCCGGTCCCGGCTGCAGCTGGCCGTGCTCTGGCTCGCCGAGCGGCTGACGGTGCTGCTCGCGACCGACGTCGTCTGCGTCAGCCACAGCCTGCGCGACGAGGCGGCCCGCTGGCGGCTGTTCGGGCGCCGGGACGTGCCGGTGGTCATCGCCCAGGGCAGCAGCAACGGCGTCAACCCCGAGCGCTGGGACCCCGGGCTGGCCGCCGTCGACCGCGAGGCGGTGCGCGAGGAGTGGAAGGTGGCTCCCGACGACCTCGTCGTCGGCTTCGTCGGGCGGATCTCCTTCGACAAGGGCGTGCAGGACCTCCTGGCGGCCTTCCGCTCGCTCGACGACGTCCCCGTCAAGCTGATGCTGCTCGGCCCGGTGGAGGACGAGGAACTGGGCGCCGCGCTGGCGGACCTGGGGACCAACGCGATCCGGGTCGACGCCTGGACGTTCGACCCGTACGAGGCCTACGCCGGCATGGACGTGTTCTGCCTGCCCACCCGGCGCGAAGGGTTCCCCAACGTGGTGCTCGAGGCCGCGCTCGCCCAGGTGCCGACCATCACCACCACGGCGACCGGGGCGCGCGACTCGGTGGTCCCCGGGGAGACCGGCTGGCTCGTCGAGACCGGCGACGTGCCGCAACTCGTCGCGGCCATCCGGGCGTGCGAGCGGGACCGGGAGGGCGTCCGCGCGGCCGGCAAGGCGGCCCGGGAACGGGCCCTGCGCGACTTCCGACCCACCACCATCTGGTCGGGGCTGCAGGACATCTACCTCAGGGGTTCGGCCGGGGCCTCCTGATCCGGCGTCCACGCCGTCGGCTCCTCCGGCAGCCGCAGCGCGCGGCGGAAGGCGGGCGCCCACGCCGCGTAGCTGTAGTGCTCCTCTACCGCCCGCCGGGCAGCGCGGCCGCGGGCCCGGCGGGCCGCCTCCGGAGCGGTCAGCACCTCGACGAGCGCGTCGACCCAGTCGTCGGCCTCCGAGGCGGCCCACCCGTCGAGCTGGCGCACCACCTCGGCGTTCACGCCGACCGGTGAGGCGACCGCCGGCAGCCCGGCGGCGCCGTACTGCAGCAGCTTGTACGCGCACTTGCCGCGGGTGAACGGGGTGTCCGGCAGCGGCATGAGACCGCAGTCGGCCTGCGCCAGCAGCGCGTCGGTGCGCGGGCCGTCCCACTGCACGCGGTCGGTGATGGTGTCGAGCTCGCCCAGGGGGCGGTCGCCGGCGCTCACCACGGTGAGCCGTGCGCCGGTGCGCCGGTGCACCTCGAGCAGGGCCGGTGCCACCGCCTCCAGGTACCGCTCCGTCGACGGGGAGCCCACCCAGATCAGCCGGGGCTCGGGCCCGACCGCGTACTCCTGCTTCATCGGGTAGGCGTCCGGGTGGACGCAGCTGGGGATGACCTGCACCTCGCGCGCCAGCCCGGCCGCGGCGTCGGCCAGGTGCTGGTTCCCGGCGATGACCAGGTCGGCGGCGCGCACGGCCGGCGCCCAACCGGCGCCCTCGCCGAAGAACCGGTGGATGCCGCCGCGGTCGTCGGCGTGCAGGGCGTCGTCGAAGTCGTAGACGCCCCAGCCGGCCCGGCGCAGCAGCGCGGCCTCGAGGCGACCTCCGGTGAACGGGCCCATCGAGCGCGACACCAGCAACCGCTCGGGCGGCGGGCCCGATCGGAGACGTCGCAACCGCCGCTCGGCCCGGAGCACCTCCCGGGGGCGGCGGAGGAGGGTGCCCGGCCGGACGTTCGCCGTCCCGATGTAGTCCAGCACCTCGGCCTGCAGGCCGAGGACCGAGAGCCACTCGAGGACCCGCACCCGGCTGCTCGCCCCGGTGGGCCCGTAGGACGACGCCACGACCAGCCCCGTCATCGGCCACCTGCCGGGGATCGCCTGCGCACGCGGTCACTGTAGGGGCGACCCGGGCGCTGGTGGACGGTTCCGCGCCTGCCGGATCGGGCCTCGTCCGGCCGCGGATCAGCCGCCGCTGCGCGGGCCCGCGGGCGTCCGACGGCGGGAGGTCTCGCCCGCGCCGGGCCGCACCCGCCAGGTCGGCCAGGCGGGGCGGCGGCGCCGCTCGTCGGCTCGATCAGCCGCCCGCAGGGCGCGCCCGAGCAGGAAGGCGGCCAGCAGGACGACGGCCGGCCACGCGATCGCCAGCCAGAGGATCCAGTTCACGGCGCCCCCTCGTCGTCCGGCCCCGGAGGGCCGTGGCGAGGGAGCCTACCCAGCGCAGCCGCGCGATCACCCTCGGGTCCCGCCCCGTCCGCCCGTGCGGGTGAGGCGTCCGCTCAGCAGGTCACCGGGGCCGAGAAGGTGATCGTGATGGTGCGGTTCGCCGCGGCCGCGATCGGGTCGAGGTCGCCCGTCGCGGTGCGTTCCTCGATCCGCCCGGGGAACTCGCTGCCCAGCCCGACGACGGTGAGCTGCTGCTGCGGCACCTTGAACTCCAGCCACAGGTTCGCCACCGCCTGCGCCTGGAGGTAGCTGAGCATCATCTGCTCGGCGGGATCGCGCAGCGCCGCCGTCGTCCCGCGCAGCACGGCCGACAGCTGACCGGCCAGCATCTGGTCGGCGATCGGCTTCAGGATGCGCTCGGCCGTCTCCGGGTCGAACCAGCTGTCGGTGTCGTGGTGGAACGCCAGCTCGCCGCCGGTGATGGTCATCGTCGTGCCCGTGCAGCTGTACCCCGGCGGCACCGCCACGGAGCTCACCGGCGGCAGGTCGCCCGCGGGCGGTCCGTCCCCCGCCCCGGGCTCGGCCGCGACGTGGGTGGCGCCCGCCGTCGTCGCGATCGTGGTCCACAGCTCCTGGAGCTGGGCGCGGCGGATCGGGGTGAGCGCCGGCTGCGGCTCGGCGGTTACACCCAGCCCGACGAACTGGACGGACAAGCCGCTGAGGTTGGGCAGCTGATCGGTCTTGCCCAGCGCGTCGGCGACCTCCTGCGGCACGGCGTCGAGCAGGTCGGCTCGCCGGAAGTCCAGCGCTCCCGCGGTGGACAGCCCTGGGTCGAGGACCAGGATCCGGCGGTGCCCCGGCTCCTGCCGGATGCTGTCGGCCGCCACCCGGAGCGCCCCCAGGAGATCGGTCTCCGGCGTCCGGGGTCGTGCGGCGGTGACCGCCTCCTCGAGCTGCTGCCGGTTGCCGGCCCGCTGCTCCGTCGCGTCGTCCCCGCTCACCGCCAGCACCCCGCTGGCAGCCACGTACGGCGCGCCGTCGGCGACGACGACGGAGAACGCCGACTGCTGGGAGACCGCCTGGTCACGCGCGGCGGCGGCGGGCCCGGTGAGGTCGGCGGCCGGCGCGGCGGCGTGCGCGCCGACCACCACGGCGAGCGCGCCGCCGGCTACGTCACGCGGGACGGTCGTGTCGGCGGTGGCATCACCCCCGCAGCCGGACAGGCCGGCGACGAGCAGAGCTGGGACCACGGCGGCTGCGGCTCGGCGCAGCCTGGTGAACCGGCCCAACGGACACCTCCTGGGGACTCCGGCGAGCCCCTCCCCCGTGAACACGCACGCACACTTCCAGCGTGGACCGTAACCAGAAGACTCCGCTCTGCCTACCGGTTCCGTCTCCGCGTGGATCCGGATGACGTGCCGGCCGGCCGGGACGACGAAGCGGCCCCGCACTTCCGTCGAAGTGCGGGGCCGCTCGGTGTCTCAACCAGACGTGCACCCGAAGGGATTCGAACCCCTAACCTTCTGATCCGTAGTCAGATGCTCTATCCGTTGAGCTACGGGTGCCTGTGTTCAGTTGTCCTGCGCGGAGGCTCCGGGATTTGAACCCGGGATGGGGATTAACCCAAACCGCATTAGCAGTGCGGCGCCATAGACCGGACTAGGCGAAGCCTCCCGGGGTCCGAGTTCCCTCGTAACCGCCGACGGAGAGACTACCAGCGCCCCCGGGCGGGTTCCGCCCGGGGGGCCTGTGGTCACGCCGCGACCGGATCCCGCCGCTCGGCCCGCCCGACGGCGGCGCGACGGCCGGGCACGAGGGTGATGGCCACGGCCGCGGCCGCACCCAGGGCCGCCAGGGCCAGGCTGCCGCTGACCCCGGCCGGGCTCTCGATGAGCGCGCCACCGACCGCCGCACCCACCGCCGAGGCGCCGACGGTGATGGTGGACAGCCAGGTGAACGCCTCGGTGGTCGCGTGCTGCGGGGCGATGGAGCCCACCAGGGTGTTCTGCACGGTGAGGGTCGGCGCGATCGCCGTCCCGCCGAGGAAGAGCAGCGCGCCGAGCGCCCACGGGCTGGAGACCCAGGCCAGCGGGGCCAGGCCGATCGTGACGCCGAGCAGCAGCAGCCGGTACTGGCGGGGCAGCGAGATGCTGAGCACCCGGGCCCCGAACCACAGGCCGCCGATCGTCGAGCCCAGCGCCCACACCGCGAGCAGCAGCCCCGACATGCCGGGCGCGCCGATCTGGTCGGCGAAGGCCGGGACGGCGACCTCCAGCGCCCCGAAGCCCAGCATCAGAGCCGAGCCGCTGACCAGCACCCGCGGCATGCCGGGGGCGAGCACGGTCGAGAACATGCGGCTGCTCACGCCGACCGACGGCACGTAGGCGCGGGTGGCCGCCGAGGCGGCGATGCCGATGGTGCCGGCGACGGCGAGGCCGCCGGCGAGGGCCACCGCCACGGCGGGCGCGGTGGCCACGGCGAGGACGGCGACCAGCGACGGGCCGACGACGAAGACCAGCTCGGTCGCCGTGGCGTCCAGCGCGTAGGCGGTCGGCCGGATGCGGGCGTCGACCCGCGACCACAGGGCGCGCACGGTGCCGGAGACCAGCGGCGTGGCGGCACCGGCGGCGGCCGAGGCGGCGACGACGGCGCCGGTCGGGGCGCCACCGAGGACGACGGCGATCAGCAGGGCGAGCAGCACCGGGTAGGCGGCGGCCTGCGCCAGGAGCACCGGGCGCGGGCCACGGCGGTCGGCCACCCGGCCCAGGACTGGGGCCATGACCGCCGACGCGATGCCCAGGGTGGCCGCCGCGAGCCCGGCGATCGCGTAGGAACCGGTCTGCTGCTGCACCATGAGCAGCAGCGCGAGCGGCACCATGGACGAGGGCAGGCGACCGGCGAACCCGGCGATCAGCAGGACGGGAGCGGACGGAAGCCGCCAGACAGACAGGTACGCACGCACGGACGAGCTCGTTTCACACACACTTGCGGGGAAGGGAATCGGTAGGCGGTCAAGGCTCGTTGACCCCCTACGTATTCCGACGCTAGCACGGATCAGTAGGGAGTCACATGGACTACGACACCTACGGGTCAACTGCGGTCGAGCTGGCCATCGAGCTGGCGAACACCGATCGCGAGGACCCGGAGTGGGCTCGTGCCTTCCTGGGCTCCCACGACGAGTGGTTCACGCCGGGGACGTCGTTCGAGCTGTCGCCCGGTGAGGCGCACAGGGCCGCCGTCGCCGCCGACCTGATCCGCGCCGTCGCGCTGGCCGAGTCGCAGCCCGACGTCCTGACCCGGCTCAACGAGCTGCTGGCGCTGGCCCGGCCGCGGCCGTACGCCACCGACCACGACGGTCCGCTGCACCTGCACTACGCGCGCCCCGACGCACCGGCGCTCGAGCAGCTGACGACGACGGTCGCGATGGGGCTGTCGCAGGTCGTGGTCCAGCACGGGTGGCAGCGGCTGGGCGTCTGCTCGGCCGAGGGGTGCGACGACGTCTACGTGGACACCTCGCGCAACGCCAGCCGCCGGTACTGCTCGAACACCTGCGCCAGCCGATCGACCGTCGCCGCCTACCGGGCCCGCCAGAAGGCCTGAGCCGCAGACGTCGGCCCGCCGGACGCACTCGACCTCGCGGTGCGGCAGCCGAGCGCGCGGTCGACCGCGAGGCCGGCTGCGATCCCGCGCGGACGACGCCCGCCCGCAGGGTTCCCCGGAACGGGTGCGCGGCACGGCGGGCGGGCGCCGGCTCGCGTTACCGTCCGCGCCGTGGCCCTCCCCCGTGACCTCGACGCGCGCCTGCACGCGCTCGTCGGAGGTCTGCCCACCTCGCCGGCCGACCGGTGGCTGCGCCGGCTCTCCCGCGCCGCCGACAAGGGCAAGCTGTGGGTGGTCGTGGCCGCGCTGCTCGCCACCCGCCGCGGGGCCCTCCGCCGGGGTGCCGTCCGGGGCGCCGGCTCGATGGCGATCACCAGCGCGGTCGTCAACGCCGTCCTCAAGCCCGTCTTCCGGCGCGGCCGGCCGCAGACCGGGGGGATCAGCGCCGACCGGCTGCTGCGCCGCCCGCCGACGTCGACGTCGTTCCCCAGCGGGCACTCCGCCTCGGCCGCCGCGTTCGCCACCGGCCTGGCGATGGAGGTCCCGCTCGCCGGCGCCGCGCTGGCCCCGCTCGCGCTGACCGTCGGCTACTCCCGCGTGCACGTGGGCGTCCACTACCCGGGCGACGTCGTCGCGGGCCTCGCCGTCGGTGCCGGCGTGGCGGCGGCCACCCAGCACTGGTGGCGGGTGCGGCCCACGGAGCCGGCGCGGGTGCGGCAGGCGCACGAGGCCCCCGCGCTCCCCGAGGGCGAGGGGCTGGCGGTCGCGGTGAACCCGCGCTCCGGCCCCGACGACTACGACCCCGCCGAGGACATCCGCCGCCTCCTCCCCCGCGCCCGCGTGCTGGAGCTGACCGAGCAGGCCGGCGTCGCCGAGCTGCTGGGAGCGGCGGCGCGGGACGGCGCACGGGCGCTCGGTGTGGCCGGTGGCGACGGCAGCGTCGCCGCCGCGGCCGCCGTCGCCCTGGAGCACGGCCTGCCGCTGGCGGTCATCCCCGCCGGCACGCTCAACCACTTCGCCCGCGACGTCGGGCTGATCACCCCGCAGGACGCGGTCGACGCGGTGCTCGCCGGGGAGGCGGTGACCGTCGACGTCGCCGAGGTCAACGGCACGCCGTTCCTCAACACGTCGAGCATCGGCGCCTACCCCGACATGGTCCGCCGCCGCGACCGGCTCAGCGGCCGGCTGGGCAAGTGGCTGGCGCTGACCGTGGCCGCCGCCCAGGTGCTGCGCACCGGCACCCCGCTGCAGCTGGAGGTCGACGGCCGGCCGCTGCGGGTGTGGATCCTCTTCGTCGGCAACTGCCTCTACACCCCGCGCGGGCTCTCCCCCGCCTGGCGGCCGCGGCTGGAGGACGGCCTGCTCGACGTCCAGTACCTGCGCGCGGACCTCCGCTTCGGCCGCACCCGCGCGGTGCTGGCCACGCTCCTCGGGGTGAGCGAGCACAGCCGCAGCTACGGCAAGTTCACCGCGCGCGAGCTGCGGGTGCGGTCCGGCTCCGGTCCGCAGCGGGTCGCCTTCGACGGCGAGATGGGCGCCGCGGCCACCGAGTTCCTCTTCCGCAAGCGCCCGCCGCTCACCGTGTACTGCTGCCGGTCGGCCTGAGGCGACCCGGGCCGCTCGACGCCCGGCCGTCACCGAACGTAGCGGCGCGAACCCGTGGTGACCGGGTCCGGGACGGCGCTAGCTTCCCGGGCATCGCACCGGCTCGTCGAATGGCTGGACCATGACGCAGACAACCGTGAGGGCCCTGACCGACGACCGGGTGGACGCGGGGGCGTCGAGCTCCCTGCGCGCGATCGCGGCAGCGGCGGCCCGCGTCCACGCGTGGGCGGCGGGCAACGAGGCGCGGCGCCGCACCGCGCACGCGCTCCGGGACGTGGCCCGGACCGGCTGGGACGTCGACCACGACGTGCGGCTGCCGGGCGGCCAGCGCATCGACCACCTGGTCGCCGGGCCCAGCGGCCTCTTCCTGCTGGCCAGCAGGGCGTGGCAGGGAGTCGTGACGGTCGACCACAAGGGCGCCACGATCACCCCGGTGCACGATCCCGCGGCGGCGTGGACCGCCCGGGGCGCGCACCGGTCCCTCCCGGCCACCGCCTCCACCGTCGTGCGGGCGCTGTCCACCACCACCGGCGGTCACCTGCCCCCGCCCCGTCCGGTCGTCGTCGTCTGGGCCGTCTTCCCGGAGCAGGTGACCGTCTGCGCGGGCGTGTCCTACGTCGCCGGCGAGCACCTGGTCGACTGGCTGGTGGCCCAGCCCTCGGCCCACCGGGCGCGCGACGAGTAGCCCCGTCCCCGGAGCGCGCGGGGGCGGACCCGTCCCGCACCGCCGGGGAGCGGAGCCGCCCGGTGATCACTACGGTCGGCGGCGGGGATTGCCCGGACGATCTTCCGGGCAGTGCACGACCCGACGCCCACCGAGGTCCAGAGGGAAAGAGGTCACCATGCTGGTACGCCGGATCGCCCGGCCCCTGCTCGCCGCCCCGTTCGTCTACGGCGGCATCAGCACCCTGCGCAAGCCGCAGGACCGCGTCCCGGGCGCGCGCCCCGTGGTGGAGAAGATCGCCGACACGGCGGACAAGCAGTTGCCCGTGCAGGTGCCCAAGGACGTCCAGCAGTGGGTGCAGGCCGACGCCGCCATCAAGGTCGCGGCCGGCTCGCTCTTCGCGCTCAACAAGCTGCCCCGCCTCACCGCGCTCGTCCTCTCGGCCTCGGTCGTGCCGACGACGCTGGCCGGGCACCGGTTCTGGGAGCACGACGACCCGACCGAGCGCTTCGGCCAGATCTCGAACTTCCTGAAGAACGCCGGTCTGCTCGGCGGCCTGCTGCTGGCCGCCGTCGACACCGAGGGCAAGCCGTCGGTCGGCTACCGCGCCCGGCGCGCGGCGCGCAAGGCCGCCGACGGCACCGAGAAGAGCTTCGCGAAGGCCCAGAAGCGCGCCGCCAAGGCGCAGAAGCAGGCCGAGAAGCGGATCAAGAAGGCCCGCAGCTGAGCACACCGCTGCCGCCCGCGGCCGCGCTCCGGAGGATCGCCTTCCTCCTGGAGCGCGCCCGCGAGCCCAGTTACCGGGTGCAGGCCTTCCGCACCGCGGCGGCGGTCGTCGACGGCCTCGACGAGGGCCAACTCGACCTGAAGATCCGCACCAACACGCTCAAGGACCTCAAGGGCGTGGGCCCCAAGACCGCCGCCGTCATCGTGCAGGCGCACCAGGGCCGGGTCCCCGAGTACCTCGCCACGCTCGAGCAGGACCTCGCCGAGCTGGTGCCCGCCGCCGACGACGTCGCCGAGTTCCGGGCCGCCCTCAGGGGCGACCTGCACGTGCACTCGGACTGGTCCGACGGCGGCAGCCCGATCCGCGAGATGGCGGAGTCGGCGATGGCGCTCGGCCACGAGTACATGGCGCTCACCGACCACTCGCCCCGGCTCACCGTCGCGAACGGGCTGAGCCCCCAGCGGCTGGAGGAGCAGCTCGACGTCGTCGCCGCGCTGAACGAGGAGCTGGCCCCGTTCCGGATCCTCACCGGCATCGAGTGCGACATCAACGTCGACGGCAGTCTCGACCAGACCGACGAGCTGCTCGGCCGGCTCGACGTCGTCGTCGCCAGCGTGCACTCCGACCTGCGCGCGGACGCGACGGCCATGACCGAGCGGATGCTGCGCGCGGTGGCCAACCCGCACACCGACGTCCTCGGGCACTGCACCGGCCGGCTGGTCATCGGCCGCCGGCAGCGCAACGGCACGCAGAAGCCGCGGCCGGAGAGCGTCTTCGACGCCGAGGCGGTGTTCGCCGCCTGCGTCGAGTTCGGGACGGCGGTGGAGATCAACTCCCGCCCCGAGCGGCTGGACCCGCCGCGCCGGCTGCTCCGCCTGGCCGTGGAGCTGGGCTGCGAGTTCGCCATCGACACCGACGCGCACGCCCCCGGCCAGCTGGACTGGCAGGGCAACGGCTGCGAGCGGGCGGTCGAGTGCGGCGTGGATCCCGATCGCGTGATCAACACCCGGACCGCCGACGACCTGCTCGGCTGGACCGGCGCTTAGCCGCTCCACCCGGCACCACCATTCCGGAACCGCGGTGGTGCGCGACTACTCAGCGTGACAGCAGGCCGGGAGCCGGCTCCGCGAGGCGCGTAGTGGTTGCCCCGTCCCACCCGTGTGGTCCAGCGTGCGCTAGCAGGGCGCAGCAGTGCGCCCGGGGAGGACCTCCACGATGGCGGGTGACGACGGCGGGGCGGACCGTGCCGTCGCGCTGCGCGGGCTCCCCCTCCGCGTGCCCCTGGTGCTCCTGCTCCTGACCTGCGCCTGGCTTCTGCTCGGTGCGCTGTCCGGCAACGCCCGCGCGGAGACCGGCGGCGGCTCGGCGGCCGCCCCGCCCGGCCTCACCACCGCGCCGGGCCAGGCCACCGCCCCCGGCCAGGCCACCGCCCCCGGCCAGGCCACCGCCCCCGGCCAGGCCACCGCCCCCGGCCAGGCCACCGCCCCCGGCCAGGCCACCGCCCCCGGCCAGGCCACCGCCCCCGGCCAGGCCGGGGCGCCGTCCGGCACCCCCGCCGCGCAGCCGGCCTCCGCGTCGCAGTCCGGCCAGGAGCGGGCCGAGCCCTGGGCCGCGGAGACGGCCGCCCCGCCTCCGCCGAGCAGCGCGACGCCCGCTCCCCGACCGCCGGCGGCGACGGACCGGCCCGCCGGGGCGGCGCAGTCCGCACCCCCGCCCCCGCCGGCGCCGGTCCCGCACACCCCGGATCCCGTCCCCGCACCACCCCCGGCCGACGGCGCCGGGACGAGCTCCCCCGATCCGGGGGCCGGCTCAGCACCCGGCCCGCGCCCGAGCCCGCGCCCGAGCCCGCCGACCAGCGACCCCCGGCCGGCTGACGAGGCGCCCGCTCCCGCTTCGGGCAGCACGACGGGCAGCACGACGGGGACCACGACCCCGGCCACGACGACGACCGGGGCGGACGCACCGACGGGGAACGGGACCGCACCGGCGACGACGACGGCACCGGCGGAGGGCACCGCCACCGACCCCACCGCGCCCGCCACCGACCCCACCGCGCCCGCCACCGACTCCACCGCCCCGGCCACCGACTCCACCGCCACCACGACCGGCTCCACCGCTGCGGCCGAGTCGACCGCGGCCGCGACCGGGTCCACCGCCGCCGCAGCCGGGCCCACCGCCCCAGCGGCCGGATCCGGCGTCCCGGCCGCTGCGGTCAACGCGACCCCGGTGGGCGGCCCGACGGTGGACCGGCCGATGAGCACGTCGCCGCACGGCCCCCCACCGGTCGACGGCCCGGACCGGCGCACGGGGGCAGCCCTCCCCGGTGCCGCTCCCGTCCGTGCCACGACGCACCCGGCCGCAACCGCCGCTCCGGCATCGGCCCCGCCTCCGCTCCCGCTGCCCCCACCACCGCCTCCCCCGCCGGCAGGCTCTGGCCCGGCCGCACCGGTGGCCCCGGCGCACTCGCCGAACGCGCCCGGCGGCGGGTGCACCGGCTCCGCTGCCGGCGCCTCCGGTCAGGGCGGCGGCGTGGACCACGAGCTCGCCGTCACCGCGGGAACCCTGAACGCCACGCTCACCCGCGCGCAGGCGCGAATGCTCGGGCTGCTCTCCGGTCCGGCCCTGAGCTGCGACCACCAGCCGGGGACCCGGCCCGACTGACGGCCGGTCGCGTCGCGCAGCCCTGCGCGCGCCACCTCCGCCAGCGCACACGTCGCTGCCCGGCCGGTGCGGCCGGCTCCGTCAGCCCGTGTGCATCCCCCGCACCTTCGAGGACTTGATCGTGATGAGGCATTCCACGTCCCTGCACCGCGCGCTCGGCCACGGGGCGGGCGCGCCGGCTCCGCGCGTCCGGATCCGCGCCGGGGAACTGACCGGCACCTCTTCCGGCGGCACGCCGCCGCCGCAGCCGGAACCGCCGACCGACCCCGCGGGACGCCGCAACCCCAGGCGGTCCCGCACGCTGGTCGGTGCCGTCGCGGCCGTCGCAACGGCGGGCGCGCTCGCCTGGAGCGGGCTCCCGCTGGCAGCGCTGCTCGTCCTGCTCACGGCCGCCGTCGCTCTCGCGCTGGCGCGGGTCGGGCGGGCACCCGGACGCGGACGGGACGCGGTCGGCGCCCTCGACCGCGCGATCGCCGTCCTGGTCGCCCTGCTGCTGCTCCCCGCGCTGGTCGCGATCGCCGCGGCGGTGAAGGTGACCAGCCGGGGCCCGGCGGTCGTCCGCCTGGCTCACCGGGGCCGCGACGGCGAGGTCGTCCTGCGCTCACGCTTCCGCACCGGCCCCGGGAACGGGCGTCACGGTCCGGTGGCGGCAGGCCCGGGCACCACTGCGTTCGGGGAGTTCCTGCGCCGCTCCGGCCTCGACGGGCTGCCCCGGCTGCTGGACGCGGCGCGGGGGGAGGTCCCGTTCCTGCGGCCCCGGCGGGGTTGACCACCCGGCGGCGTCCGGCCCAGCCGGCGGGGAAACGCTGGCGGAGGGCGACGAGCCGACGACGAGGCGGCTCCGACGCTCCGCTGCCGCCCAGCGGGACGGGATGCCGGCCGCGCTCGCGTTGTCGCCGCGCGGGCGGACGCCGCACACTGGCCATCCGGCAGCATGCGACTCTGGCTGCACCGTAGGGACGCTGATGTGATCGGGCGGCCTCAATGGATTGGGTGTGGATCGCGGCCCTGGCGTGGATGGCGCTCGCCCTCCCGCTAGCCCTCCTGACGGGGTGGTACCTCCGCCGCTCCGACGCGCGCGAGGAACGCCCCCGGCCCACGACGATGGCCGCGCCACCGGTCCGTGCCGCGCCACCGCTCCGCGCCGCGCCGCCGCCCCGCGCCGCGCCGCCGCCCCGCGCTCGCAGGGGCCGGGGCTCCGGTGGCCCGCTGCGCCGTGCCGTCCACCCACCGGCCGGCACCAGCCGGTCCGATCACCCGACGACCGACGACCACGCCGGTGCGGCCACCGCACCCGAACCCCGGAAGCGGTCGCCCCTGCACCGGCACCGCTGAGTCGTTCCGCCGCCGGCCGCGCGGGTGCCCTACGTCCGGGCGGCCCGGTCCGGGAGGGTGGAGCGGCGGTCGAGCAGGCGTGAGGCGAGAATCCCGAGGGCCGCGCCCAGCACCCAGCCGACCAGCACGTCGCTCAGCCAGTGCGCCCCCAGGTACACCATGCTGGCGCCGACCAGCAGCGTCCCCGCGACGAGGACCCCGGCGATCACCCGCCCGACGACGTCCGACCGGCGCAACCCCCAGAGCACGATGGGGACGGCCGCGCCGGCCGTGAGCGCAGCGATCGACGAGGGCATGGCGGTGCCGTCGGTGGGCACCAGGGCGAGGTCGCCGGGTGGGCGCGGCCGGCCGACGACCTCCTTGGCCCACTCCGCGATCGCGGTGGCCGCGACGGTCGCCACCAGCGCCGCGGCCACCGCGCCCCAGGCCCGGAAGATGCCGGCGAAGAGCAGCGCGACCACGAAGGCGGCCACGTAGGTGGCGGTCGGCTGGCCGGCGTCCATCAGGCCCGTGGCGAGAGCATCCGCCCATGCGGTGCGGTGGGCATCGATCGCTTCCAGCACGTCCAGGTCCCAACCCACGCCGCCGAGTATCGGTGGCGGCCGCCGCCCGGCCAACGCCTCCGCGCGCGGCGGCGGCCGGGCAGCGGCAGCGGCTCAGCCGCCGACGGGGATGTCGAGCGGCACGGCCAGGCGGCAGCGCAGCCGCAGGGCCAGGGTCTGCGGACCGTCCAGCGACGTGGTGTCGAAGAACGTCACCTCGTTCATGCGGCCGGCCAGGGGCATCACCCGCGAGTCGATCAGCGGCAGGGCGTGCCCCGCGGCGTCCTCCAGCCGGTAGGCCTGCCGCGCGCTGCAGACCGGGTCCCCGCTGGTCCACGGCCAGGAGAGGTGGAAGGCGATGCTCTCCAGCCACTCGGTGACCAGCAGGAGGTGCACCGGCGGCCCGGCCTCGGTGTCGATCGTGACGTCCGGCGCGTGCGCCCGCCGCAGGAGGCCGGCCTCGACCGGCCACAGGGCCGGGGGCGGGTCGAGCTGGGGCACGGAGAACCTCCGCTCCGGTGCACGGGGTTGCCGGTGCCAGGCTGTCGCACCCGCACCGGTGTGGCAACGGCTCCGGAGCCCACCTTGCAAGATGGGCGCATGGCATCGCGCGCACGGCTCGACGACGCCGCGGTCGCCGCGGTTGCCCGCTACGGGTTCGGCCTGGCCGGGCGCCCCCGCCTGCCCGAGGCGGAGGAGTACGAGGACGCGCAGGGCGTGCTGGTCGCCACCACGGAAGGCGGCGACCTCGCCGTCGTCGAGCTCCCCCGCTGGCGCAGCCCGGGTGCGGTGCGCGACCAGCTCGGGGGCACCTCCCCCGCCGCGTGGGTCGGCACGCCGCCGGACGACCACGCCGCTCTCCCTGACCGGGTGCTCGCGCTGCTCCCGGCCGCGGGCCTCTCCGCCGACTCCGGGAGCCTCGCGGCGCAGGCCGCCGCCTGGCAGCGGACCGGCCGCGACGTCGTCGTCGTCCACGTGCCGGTGACGCCGGGTGCTCCGGAGGTGCCGGCCGAGGAGCTCGCCGCCGCCTACGGGGCCAGGCTGATCGGCAGCCGGGTCGAGGGCAGCGGCGCCCGCACCGGCGGCCGGGTGGTCTTCTGCACCGGGCTCTCGGGCGCCGGGAAGTCGACGGTCGCGGCCCGCCTGGTGGAGCTGCTGGTCGAGGACGGCCGCACGGTGACCCTGCTGGACGGCGACGAGGTGCGCACCCACCTGTCGGCCGGCCTCGGCTTCTCCAAGCAGGACCGGGACACCAATGTGCGCCGGATCGGCTGGGTGGCCGCGCAGATCGCCAAGCACGGTGGCATCGCGGTGTGCGCGCCGATCGCTCCCTACGCCGACGTGCGGGCCGACGTCCGCCGCGAGGTGGAGGCGCAGGCCGGGCCCGGCAGCTTCGTTCTCGTGCACGTGGCGACGTCGCTGGCCGACTGCGAGGCCCGCGACCGCAAGGGCCTGTACGCCAGGGCGCGGGCCGGTGAGATCCCGCAGTTCACCGGGATCAGCGACCCGTACGAGACGCCGACCGACGCCGAGGTCACCGTGGAGACGGCGGGGCGGAGCGTCGACGAGTGCGCCCGCCAGGTCCTGGCCGCCCTCAGCTGAGCGGGGCGCCGCGCTCCGGACGTCGGGCTAGGCGTCAGGGACCCCGCCGTCCCGGTCGCGGGAACGTCGGACGGCGAGGAGCACCTGGTGGAGGACGACCCCCAGCAGGGCACCCGCCGAGTTGGCCGTGACGTCGAGGGCCGACGGCGTCCGCGCCGGGAGGAACACCGCCTGGGTCACCTCGATGCCGACCGAGGCGAGGACGCAGCCCACGAGGACGGCCAGCGGGTGAACCCGCGGGAGGGCCAGGCACAGCAGCAGCGCGAGCGGCACGAAGAAGACCACGTTGGCCAGCGGTTCGCCCACGCCGCGGCCGCTCCACGTGGCCGGGACCGTCTCGGCGAGCAGCGACCTCGCCCCGTCGGCCAGCCTGCGCTGCAGCGGGGAGAAGGCGAGGACCGCGACGACGACGAGGTAGCCGGCGAGGAGCACCCCGGCGCGGCGGGGCGTCACCGCGGCGGTCCCAGGCCCGCCAGCTCGGCCAGCAGCCGGTCGGCCAGCTCGGGCCGGCAGATCAGCAGGTCGGGCAGCCACGGGTCCGGTTGGTTGTAGCGCAGCGGGGAGCCGTCCAGCCGGCTGGTGTGCAGCCCCGCGGCGCGGGCGACGGCGACCGGAGCGGCGGAGTCCCACTCGTACTGGCCGCCGCCGTGCACGTAGGCGTCCGCCGTGCCGCGCACGACGGCCATCGCCTTGACGCCGGCCGAACCCATCGGCACCAGCGTGCCGTCGAGCCGGGCGGCGAGGTCCTCGACCAGCGCCGGCGGCCGGCTGCGGCTGACCGCCAGCCGGATCGGCCCCTCGACGGCGCCGGGCAGCACCGGGGGCTCACCGGTGCTGAGCACCACGCCCTCGGCCGGCAGCGCGACGGCACCGGCGGCCAGCTCGCCGTCGGCCCACAGCGCCACGTGCACCGCCCAGTCGCTGCGGCCGGGCTCGGAGAACTCGCGGGTGCCGTCGAGCGGGTCGACGATCCACACCCGCTCCGCGGTCAGGCGGGCGGCGTCGTCGGCCCCCTCCTCGGAGAGGACGGCGTCGCCGGGGCGCAGGAGGGCGAGCTGGTCGACCAGGAACCGGTGCGACTCGGCGTCCCCCGCGGCCTTGCGGGCCGCCGCGTCGGGCAGGTCGGCACGGCGGCGCACGACGAGGAGCAGCTCGCCGGCCGCGCGCGCCAGGGCGGCGGCGGTGTCGGAATCGGTCTGGGTCATGGCACGTCCGTCCGGGTCGGAGGCGCTCATCCTCCTGAACCGGGATGCCGTCAGCGGGAGAGGGGCCGGACGGCGGCGGGGACGTCGAGGGTCTCGGCGTCCGCGGCGCGGCGCAGCGCCCAGTCGGCCGGCAGCACCAGGCGCGGGGCGACGCCGATGAGCACGGCCATGAGGAACGAGACGGCGGCCAGGGCCTCGCCGGACTCCTCGAGGTAGGTGGCGGTCGCGGCCAGCCCGGAGGGCACGGCACCGGAGACGGCGGACAGCCCGACCGAGGCGACGGCGTAGAGCGCGAGGGTGCCGAGGACGCGGCGGCGGTCACGGCGCTCGGTGCGGCTGAGGAACCAGAGCCCGGCGACGGCGCCGAGCGCGAGGGCGGCGCTGACGGCGAACGCGCCGGCCTCGCCCACGGCGTCGCGGAGGGCCTGCATCCCGTCGGCGTGCACCGTGCCACCGGCCTTGACCGAGGCGATGAGCCCGCCGACGAGGGCGACGCCCAGCCACCACCCGCGGCGGCCGGACAGCCGGCCCGCACCGGCGACGGCGGCGAGCGCGGCGGCGGCGAAGACCGACGCCACGAACATGCGGGGCAGGGCGAAGGGCGCGTCCATGTCGAGGGCGCGGGCGAAGGGCCCGTCGAACTCGCCGAGCCGGACGGCGTAGCCGACGGTCATGAGCGCGACGGCGAGCCCGGCCAGCGCGATGCCGACGGGCGGCAGCGGAACGGCGCGGCGGCGGACCCGGGCGGCGACCGGGGCGGGTGCCGGGGCGGCGGCCAGGCCGGGCACGTCGGCGGTGGTGAGCTGGGTGTCCGAGCGCAGCTCGCGGCGGTCGGCGAGCCGGATCCCACGGCCCAGGACGACGCCGAACGTCACGGCGAGGACCAGCCACACCGCCAGCCCGCCGACCACCCATGCCCACACCACGTCCTGATCATCGGCAGGCAGGGGCCCGAACCTGAGACCACTCCGTCACGACGGGCCCGTGTCGCGCCCCAACCGACCCCCGCGTCACTCCGCTGCGGATCCCCTCCCGGGAGGCCAGGTCCAGGTGAAGCCCACGGTGACGCCCTGCATCTCGTCGACGAAGCGGTGCGCGGCGCAGTCGTGGTCGAGCGCCACCACCTCCGCGGCGCGGACCCGAGCGTCCGGGCCGTACCCGTCCCAGACGGCCCACCGCAGCTCCTCCGGCAGCCGCTCGGGCGAGAACTGCACCCGCATCTCCAGCCGCTCGACGCGGGATCGCGCGGCCCGCCGCACCTGGGGCGCGGGCGGCGAGCGCCACTCGAAGACGGTCTCGTACTCGAGGGAGGCCGTCTCCCCTGCGGCGATGGGCTGCGGGAAGACCAGGTCGACGGCGGTCAGCCCGTCGGGCTCGGTGCGCGGGGTGGCGGCTCGGGCGCCGCGGATCGCCGTCACCCGCGCCTCCCGGCTGTCGAACCGGAAGGTGTAGGCCCGCAGTCCGGGCCGCAGCGCGCGCAGGACGTGGACGGTGCGGTGCCGGCTCGGCAGCCCATCGGGGCCGAGCACGTGCCATTCGTGCAGGGAGACGGTGCGGTGCGCCGGCTCGGCGGTGGTCATGACGCCTCCGTCCTGGGAAGAGCGGGGTGCATGCCCGGGTTCGCGGTGGCACGGTACCGGGGATGAGGCACGGGCGGGGGCCGGAAGGGGACGGCGGCGCGCGGCTGCGCATCGCCGTCGTGGCCGCCGACGAGGGGCGCCGCCGTTCCCTGGCCACGGCCCTGCGCGCCCTGGACGGTGCCGACGCGGTCGCCTGGGCGGAGTCCGCCGAGCTGCTCGCCGTGCTCGGCACACGGGTCGACGTCTGCCTGTGCGCCGAGCCGCCGCCCCCCGCGATCGCGGCGCGGCTGCGGGAGCGGGGCTGCGCGGTGGCGGTGCTGCCGCCGGGCGGGGACCCGGTCGCCGTCGTGCGGACGGCGGCCGCCGGGGAGCCGACCCCGGCGCCGGTGCGGCCGAGGCTCGCACCGCGCCAGCGGGAGGTGCTGCTCGCCTACGTGTCGGGCAGCGACCTGGTGCCGACGATCGCCCGGCGGCTGGGCTTGGACGCCGAGACGGTCAAGACCCACCTGCGGCGGGTGCGGGCGAAGTACGCCCAGGCCGGGCGCCCGGCCCCCACGCGCCGCGATCTCTACGTGCGGGCGGTGGAGGACGGGCTGCTCGCCCCGCCGTCGGAGGGCGCCTGGGGGTGAGGACCGGGACCGGCCGGCGGGGTCAGGGCCGGCCGGTCCCGGTCCGGGCTACTGCCGGTCGGTGGACCGCGCGCGACGTTCGGCGTCGAGGGCCCGGCGGGCCGCGCGGATCTCGTCGGCGGAGAGCCCGGTCTCCTCGTAGAACTCGACCGCCGCGACCTCGTCCTGCACCGCCATGTCGTCCCCGTTCTGCCGCCCGGAGCCGGGTCCGCCCGGGAGCGGGCGGACCGTGGTGCAGCGAGTGGAACGTATGGGTCCGGAACTACCGGGCGCAGCCCCCGCGGTGTGCCTCACCGGGGGTACAACCGCGCAGGTCAGAGCGCGGCGAGGTACTCCCGCAGCGAGTCGCGCCAGTCGCGCGGCGCGAATCCGGTGGCCTTGATCCTGGCCAGGTCGAGGACGCTGTTGCGCGGCCGCGGCGCGATGCCGGTCTTGCCGGCAAAGTACTCCTCGGTGCTGACCCGCCCGACGTCGTCGGCGGAGCGACCGCGGGCGGCGAACACCTCGGCGGCGACGTCGGCCCACGAGACGGGGTCGCCGTCGCCGGTGAGGTTGTAGGTGCCGAACGGCGCCTGCGTGGTCACCAGGTGGTGAATGCCGGCGGCGAGGTCGTCGGCGAAGGTGAGCCGGCCGATCTGGTCGTCGACCACGTTCGGGCTGATGCCGCGGTCGGCCAGGCCGGCCATGGTGCGCACGAAGTTGCCGCCCTCGCCGACCACCCACGTCGTCCGGACGATGTAGTGCTTGGTGACGTGGCCGGCCTCGACGTCGCCGTCGGCCTTGCTCTTGCCGTAGACCGACAGCGGGTGGGCCGGCCAGTCCTCGGGGTGCGGGCCCTCGTGCTGCCCGTCGAAGACGTACTCGCTGGAGACGTGCACGAGGGTGGCGCCGCAGGTGCGCACCGCACGGGCCAGGTGGCCGACGGCGTCGACGTTGGCGGCGCGGACCGCGGTGAGGTTGGCCGGGTCCTCGGCGGCGTCGACCGCGGTCCAGGCCGCGGCGTTGAGCACGAGGTCGACGTCGGCCCACGGGTAGTCGCGGACGGCCTCCCGGTCGGTGACGTCCAGCTTCGACCGGTCGAGCGCGACGGCGTCGGGGAACTCCCGCTGCAGCGCCCGGCCGAGCTGGCCGTTGGCGCCGAGGATGAGCGCGGTCACTGGCCCTGGGCGGCGTAGGCCGCCTCGACCTGGTCCTTCTGCGGACGCCACCACGCCTCGTTCTCGCGGTACCAGTCCACGGTGGCGGCCAGACCGTCGCGGAACTCGGTGTAGCGCGGCGTCCAGCCCAGCTCGTCGCGCAGCTTCGACGCGTCGATCGCGTAGCGCAGGTCGTGGCCGACGCGGTCGGTGACGTGGTCGAAGGCGTCGGCCGGCTGGCCGGTGAGCTCGAGGATCAGCTGGAGCACCTCGAGGTTGTTCTTCTCGCCGTCGGCACCGATCAGGTAGGTCTCGCCGGAGCGGCCCTTCTCCAGGATGGTGTGCACCGCGGAGTTGTGGTCGTCGACGTGGATCCAGTCGCGCACGTTCTCGCCCTTGCCGTAGAGCTTGGGGCGCAGGCCGGAGAGCACGTTGGTGATCTGCCGCGGGATGAACTTCTCGACGTGCTGGTAGGGCCCGTAGTTGTTCGAGCAGTTCGAGATCGTGGCGTGGATGCCGAAGGAGCGCACCCACGCGCGGACCAGCAGGTCGGAGCCGGCCTTGGTCGAGGAGTACGGGCTGCTCGGGTTGTACGGCGTCTGCGCGGTGAACTTCGCCGGGTCGTCGAGCTCGAGGTCGCCGTAGACCTCGTCGGTGGAGATGTGGTGCAGCTTGATGCCGTGCTTGCGCACCGCCTCGAGGATCGTGAACGTGCCGATCAGGTTCGTCTGCAGGAACGGCGAGGGATCGCGCAGCGAGTTGTCGTTGTGCGACTCCGCGGCGAAGTGGACGACGACGTCGTGCCGCGCGGCCAGCTGGTCCACGAGGTCGGCGTCGGCGACGGAGCCGTGCACGAACTCGATGTCGTCGCGCACCGGGGCCAGGGAGGCCTCGTTGCCCGCGTAGGTGAGCGCGTCGAGCACGGTGACCTCGTGCTCGGGGTGCTCCCGCAGGGTCAGGTGCACGAAGTTGGCGCCGATGAAGCCGGCGCCGCCGGTGACGAGCATGCGCATCGTCGAGGAACCTCCGCTGTCGTCCTCCGGTGCGGTGACACCGCCCGGGTCCCGCCGTCTCGGCGGAATCGTCAGTGCCCGACGGTAGCCGGGCGCCGCGCCCGGCGGCGACTCGCCCGCAGAGCAGGGGCGGCGGTGGCCGGTGGGGCGAACGAGGTCAGCAGGCGTCCTGGACGGCGGCCTCCACCAGTCCGCCGAGCTCGTGGCCGATGTACTGCGCCCAGGTGGCGACCGACGCCTGCGGGTGCGCCGCCTTCACCGCGACGGCGGCGTCGGTGCAGCGCTCGACGAGCACGCGAGCGCGCGCCGGGTGGTAGCTGCTGGAGACGACGGTGACGCTGCGCCAGCCGTGCTCGTCGAGGAGCCGGCCGATCGCCCGCGCCTCGCCCTGGGTGGTCATCGGGTTCGGCTCGAAGCAGTGGACGGGGCGGTCGCCGGGGTTCGCGCAGAGCCGCCGCGCGGCGGCGTTGCCGGGCCCGGGCCCGATGGAGACCAGCAGCGGTTGCGCGCTCAGCTAGACCGGGTCGAGCGCGACCGGGAGCCGGTCCCGCTCCCCCGCGTGGACGACGACGACGTCGGAGCTCGCGGCCGCCGGCGACTCGGCCGGCGCGACGAAGACGGCGATCAGCAGCAGCGGGAGGAGGACGACGAACGGGCGGAGCCGGTGGGCCCGGCGGCCGTCGAGGCGGTCGGACCGGAAGGCGCGGAACGGCTCGGGCGCAGCCGGGGCCACGACGAGCTGGTCGTCCACGGCCGGCCGGGGACGCGGCAGGGTCGAGGGCGCCAGCTGGAGACGCTCGGCACCCTTCGTGACCGCAACGTCACAGTGTGGCTGCGAAGACACGGGACGGGCGGCGCGCACAGCGAGCGGAACCTCGGCGGCCCGGTGGTGCCGTCCCGTCCCACGCCCCCCGGGCCGCGCAGCAGTCCCAGCGCCGACCGCCGAGCCGAAATGTCTACCGCCGCGACGCTGCCTGCTGTCGGATGCGGGGTAGCAGCCTCGTACGGCAACACGGGCTCCCGAAGGATGGCGTGCGATGCGGATGCGGTTGGCCCGCCCTCGAACCGTTGTCGGCGTGCTGCTGCGACCGGTCCGGAGCCATCACGTCCACTGGTTCCGCTGGGCCAGGGAGGACCTGCTCGGGAACGCAGGCATCTACTCGTGCCGCTGCGGGCAGGCGCGGCCGGGGCTCTGAGCTCCCTGCTCAGCCGGCGCGGCGGCCCAGGGCCCGGTAGGTCCAGCCTGCCTCGGTCCACGCGGTGCGCGAGAGCGCGTTGCGGCCGTCGAGCACCCGCTTCTGGGCGACGTGTTTGCCGAACTCGACCGGGTCGAGCGCCCGGTACTGCTTCCACTCGGTGAGCACCAGAACGGCGTCGGCCCGCTCGGCGGCTTCTTCGGGAGTCTCGGCGAAGTCGAGGTGCGGCCACTCGCGGCGGCTGTTCTCGATCGCCGCCGGGTCGGTGACGCGGACGACGGCGCCCTGCAGCTGCAGCTGCGCGGCGACGTTGAGCGCCGGGGAGTCGCGGATGTCGTCGCTATCGGGCTTGAACGCCGCCCCCAGGACGGCGACCCGCTTGCCCAGCAGCGACCCGTCGCAGACCTCCCGGGCCAGCTCCACCATCCGGATCCGGCGGCGCATGTTGATGTTGTCCACCTCGCGCAGGAACGTCAGCGCCTGGTCAGCCCCCAGCTCCCCGGCCCGCGCCATGAATGCGCGGATGTCCTTGGGTAGGCAGCCGCCGCCGAAGCCGAGCCCGGCGTTGAGGAACTTCCGGCCAATGCGATCGTCGTAGCCGATCGCGTCGGCGAGCTGCTTCACGTCCGCGCCCGTCGCCTCGCACAGCTCGGCCATCGCGTTGATGAAGGAGATCTTCGTGGCGAGGAAGGAGTTGGCGGCCGTCTTGACCATCTCGGCCGTGGCGTAGTCGGTGACCACCTTCGGCACTCCGCGTCCGACGATCCGGGCGTAGACCTCATCGAGGACCCCGGTGATCCGCTCTCCGTCCGCACCGTCGGGGACGCCGTAGACGAGACGGTCGGGGTAGAGGGTGTCGCGCACCGCGAATCCTTCGCGGAGGAACTCGGGGTTCCAGGCGACGAGCGTGCCCGGGACCTTCTCCCCGAACATCTGCGACAGCCCGGCCGCCGTTCCCACCGGGACGGTCGACTTCCCCACGACGAGGTCGCCGGGCTCGACGACCTCGAGCAGCGACTCGGCGGCCGCCTGGACGAAGCGGAGATCCGCGGCGTACTCGCCGTGCTTCTGCGGGGTTCCCACGCAGACGAAGTGGACCCGCGCACCTGCAGCGTCGGCCACATCGGTGCTGAAGGTCAGCCGGCCCGAAATCAGGCTCTGCGCGAGCAGCTCCTGGAAGTCGGGCTCGTAGAAGGGCGCCCGGCCGTCGCACAGGGCCCGGACCTTCCGGTCGTCGACGTCGATGCCGACGACCTCGTGCCCCAGCTCCACCAGCGAGGCCGCGTGCACGGCTCCGAGGTAGCCGCAGCCGATGACGGAGATCCGCATGTCACCCTCCGGGCACTCGGCACCACTTCGCCCTCGAAGTGGATCACGCACAGCGTGGTCGCGCCTCCGGAAGCCTCCTCCGGCGTGCGATGTAGCGGACCGGTTTCTGTAGCGCCACTCTGCGGCACATCCGGCATGTCAGAGCGCCCGGACGAGTTCGTCACTTTCTGCCCGCGTCGGATCACTGAGGATCACGACACGACCCGTAGGAAGGGATCATGACTTGGTTGCTGATCACCGGACTGATCTGGGCTGTGCTCGCCGTCGGTCTCGCGGTGGTCGTGAGCAGGGGGATCCGCTTGGCTGACGCGGCCGACCGGCCGGCAGCCTGGACGTCGGATGTGGAGCGCTACTTGCGCGACCAGGCTCCCGCCCCACTCTGCTGAGGCGCCTGCTGACGTCTCCGCCGCCGGGGTGACGATCACCGTCGCCCGCCTGGCCTCCCCGTACCCTCGGCCCGGATGTTCGGCAGACGGGGGTCGTGGTGAACACCGACGAGCGCGCAGGCACGCAGCAGGGCACCGAGGGCTACCGCCCGCTCCTCGCCGATGACGAGGGTTCCCCCTTCTCGGACGACGAGACACCGCGCGACAACCGGCGACGGCTGCGCCGGGTCCTCGCCGGTCTCGGCGTGCTCACCCTCGTGCTGGCCCTCGCCGTCGGTGGCGGGCTCTGGTACCTGACCGAGCGCTACGTCGGCAACGTCGACCGGGTCGCCGACGTCTTCGACGGGCTGGACGAGGACGTCCGGCCCGTCCCGACCACGCCTGCCCAGGCCGCCGCAACGACCCGGTGACCTTTCTGCTCGTCGGCTCGGACACTCGCGTCGCTGCCGGAGAAGGAGAAGACCGGGGCGGACGGTCGGACGCGATCATGATCGCCCGGTTCACCGGCGACCGGCAGCACGCGCAGCTGATCTCGATCCCCCGCGACTCGTGGGTCGACATCCCCGGCCACGGCATGAACAAGATCAATGCTGCCTACGCCTTCGGCGGGCCGACGCTGCTCATCCAGACTGTCGAGCAGCTCACCCAGGTGCGCATCGACCACTACATGGCCATCGACTTCGACGGTTTGATCCAGATGACCGATGACCTGGGCGGCGTCGACGTCGTCGTCGCCGAGACCACGCAGAACGGGCCGTACACCTCCAAGGCCGGCATCAACCATCTGAACGGCGAGCAGGCCCGCTGGTACTTCGGCCAGCGATACGACTTGCCGGGCGGTGACTTCGACCGGGTCAAGCGGCAGCAGCAGTATCTCAAGGCGATGTTCGGCAAACTGTTCAGCTCGAACACCTTCAGCAACCCCGGCCGGCTGGACTCGACGCTGCGGGCCGTCACGGACGCGGTCACGGTGGACGACTCCCTGAGCAACACCGATCTGCTCGGGCTGGCCGTCTCGATGCGCAACGTGCGGCCGAGCGAGGTGGAGTACTTCCCGGCCCCCGTGCTCGGCACCGGCCGGGAGGGTGCGTCCAGCGTCGTCTACCTGGACGCGACCGCCGGCGAGCGGATGTGGGAGTACCTGCGCAACGACTCGCTGACGCAGAACGCCGAGCAGTTCGGCGACCAGGCGCTTCCCGACGTCCCTCGCTGAGCGGACCTCAGCTCACGGTCGCGGCGAGCCGCTGGAGCAGGGGGATCAGCGACGTCGTGATCAGCTCGCCGACCTCCTCGTGCACCTCCAACGGCTCGCCGATGGGGTCGCGGATGTCGTCGTCCACACCGCCTTGCCGTTGCGACCGAGCGGCGGCCAGGTCGGCGACCAGCCGGCGCATGTTCTCGGCGCCCGGGCCCGGTGGCCGCTCGGGGACGGACGCCAGCAGGTCGGCCGCCTCCGCAGGGTGAAGGTGCGCTGCAGAGCCCGGAGAGGGCGCTCGAGCACCTGCCGGCGGTGGGCGCGGGTCATGGTGAGCATCAGGTCGGTGCTGCCGGCGATCGGCTCGTCGAGCGGACGGGCACGGAAGTCGCCGGCCTCGGCGCCGTAGCCCTTGAGCACCACCGCGGTGTCCTCGTGCATCGGCGCGTTCACCACCGCGCGGCAGCCGGCACTCGCGACGCGAACCGTCGCCGCCCGCTTCCCCATCAGCTCCTGCAGGACGGCCCGGGTCAGGCGCTCGGCGAAGGCAGAGGGGCAGATGCTGCCCGTGCAGACGCACAGGAGGGTGAACGCCGACGACGTCGGCTCAGGACTTGCCATCGGCAGGCATGGTGCCGTCAGTAGGCACCCGAGCCTCGGAGCACAGCCCCCAGCGTCTTCCACAGGATCATGAAATCGAAGGTCAGGGACCAGTTCTCGACGTAGCGGACGTCGATGCGCACGGAGTCGTCCCAGGACAGGTCCGACCGCCCGCTCACCTGCCACAGGCCGGTGAGCCCCGGCTTCACCAGGAAACGCCGGTGCATGTCGAACCCATAGCGTTCGACCTCCGTAGGCAACGGCGGCCGCGGCCCCACGAGCGACATCTCGCCGCGCAGCACGTTGATCAGCTGGGGAAGTTCATCGAGTGAGTAGCGCCGGAGAACCTTGCCGACACGCGTGACGCGCGGGTCGGCTTTCATCTTGAAGAGGACTTCGTTCCCCTCGCTCTCGGCGACCAGAGAGCCGACCATGCGATCGGCGTCGACCACCATGCTGCGGAACTTCAGCATCGAGAACGTCCGGCCGTCGCGCCCGACACGCTCCTGCTTGTAAAGCACCGGGCCTCGGCTGGTGCTCTTGACCGCGACGGCCAAGCCGAGGAGAACGGGCATCAGCAGGAGAATTCCCGCGAATGCAGCCGAACGATCGAAGAGTTCCTTCGTCAGCCGGCGTACACCGGTCAATTCCGGCCGCTCCATGTGCAGCAAGGGCAGGCCGCACACTGGACGGATGCTGACCCGTGAGCCGACGACATCCGTCACAGCGGGGGCAAGAAGCAACTCCGCACGCGTTTTCTCGAGGTCCCAACCGAGCCGCCGAAGCGTGGGCCCGTCCAACTCGGGACATGGCATCACAGCCACAGCGTCGACCTGGTGCTCGCGAACCATGGCAGCCACATCGTCGAGGGATCCGAGCACCGGGATGCCATCGAACGCCTCCGCGTTGTCCAGGGCATGGCCATCCGGCAAGCAGCAGCCAACGACCCGATAGCCGTGATGCGCTTCTCGATCGATCTGCTCCCGGAGCGCGGCGACGGCGCTTCGGTGTCCCACGATCATCATCGTCTGCTGGAAATTGCCACGCCGACGCCCTGCATGCAGCAATCGCCGCTGCCCATAGCGCTGGAGCAGGGTGAGCAACGCCGCGAGCGGAACGGCGACCACGACAAAACCACGGGCCAACTCGAGCTTGAACGCCCACGAGATGGTTCCCAACGCAGCGAGCAACATCGCCGCGGCGTTGAAGACACGCCGGAACTCCTCGGGGCCCAACCAGAGGTACCGCTGCTCGTAGGCGCGACTGACGAGCATGGCCGCACCCCACACCAAAGGGAGCAGGAGAACGGGCAGGAGGGAGGTCCTGACCGGGGTTCCAGCATTCGCTCCGAAGCGGATGAGGTAGGCCGCCAAGCCGGCTACGACCGCACAGAGGATGTCGGCCACCATGAGACTCTTGACGTAGGCCTTCCGCCAACCGCGGTGTGTGCCCGCCCCCTCCCCATGCGCCTCGCTCTCGGACGAGCGCACCGACGGCTCAGCACGTGAAGTACGGCTGCTGACCAGGTCTATCCCGAACATGGCGATCCCTACCCTCCCCGTGGCCGCCCTGCAGGTGACTCACCGTAACTTTGGTGACGAAGCGATCGAGGCAGCGGGCTGACCGTACCGGAACCTATGCACCGCGGAAGAGGTTCCGGGCTGTCGGATAACTACTTTCTGTGACGACAGGCCCAGACTCAAGCGTGCCTGTAACGAGACTCACTGACCTCGTCGGGATCGGACTCCAAGCAGCCGGTCGTGAGCTACGCCCGCACCGGACCGACGTAGGGATTCACCGCTCCAGCCTCGTCCACGATCAGAGGCTCGACGGCCAATGCCAGCAGCGGACCGTCCAACCGGGGATCGTCGGTGATCGCACACTGCAGCGGCCCGGTCAGCACCTGCTTCAGGCAATCCGCCTTTCGGGCATGCACGTTCTCCACGTACTCCCCGGCACGGTGATCGCTGGCCTGCACCAGGGTGAATCCAACCTGGGCGCCGATCAGATCGGCATAGATGCTCGGTGCCGCAGTGACCAGCACGGTATCGCCCCGCCAGCTCCTCACCAGGCGGTGCACGTCGGCATTGAGGTGCGACTGCACCATGCCGTCCGCCCATTCCGCGACGGCGGTGAGCGCCAGGCGACGGCCGACGCCATGAACGGTGGCCTTGAATGCCACGTGCGAACCACGCAGCAACTTTCGCTTGATGACGGCGGAGACGAGCGTCGTCCACGCCACAACGTCCCGCTCGACGAGCGACTGCCGGAGAGCGAAACGCACGAACGCGGGGAAGGTGTTGACGCGCAGCAGAGTCTCGTCCAGATCGCACGCGAGCACCGGAACCTCAGGGCCGCTCAGCATCGAAGCTCCAAGGCATGCGGAGTAGGCAGCGACCGTAGAGGCAGTAATCCGGCTGAACGGGCGGTCGCCGCCATGTAGAGGCGAGAACCGCGGTCCGGATCTCCGCCGCCGGTTCGGCCAGCTCTACCGCGCGCTTGACGACGGATAGCGTGCGACCGGAATCGATGGTGTCGTCGACGATGAGAACGCGCCGGGCCCCGGTGGCGGCATCCTGCAATGCGGACGTTGCGAGCAACGCGCGGGCCCCCGACTCCACCGACGAACCCTGGCTGCGCAGCGTTGCCTCACGCATCTCGACCTCGGCCCAACGAAGAAGGTCCACCACACCGCGCGGCAATCTGCTGAAAAGGCGGCCGAGGGACATCCGAGACTTCAGCTTGGTGGCAGGGCGCTGGACACGGACTCCCACGAGTTGCGGCGAACCCAATCCATCGACCATGGCCTCCGCTACACGGGCCCCACCGGTCTCGATGCCGACGACGAGATCCGGCTCAAATTGCGCTACGGCCTCGGCCATCTCCGCACAGGCTGCCGCGAAATCGGTTGCATAGAGGTCTCGCAGCGGAGGCCGTCGGGTCACCGCACGAGGATAGCCGGGACGAGTTCGACGACTGACCTAGGAGGGCAGACGTCCCCCGCACGGAGGACGGCGGAACGGCGCCACCGGATCAACGTTGCTCGCGGACGCGAACGCCTTCGGACTCCAGCCACTCCTCGATGATCCGCGGCGCGTTGGTCGGCGCCACGGTCCATCGTTGGGGCGGCGCCTCGAGCTGGGATGCGATGGCGGGACCGAGCTCTGTCAAAGAGACGCATGCGAAGCCGTACATCTCGGCGAGGCGGAGCGCCACGGGCCACTGATCGTTGGGCGCTTCCTGCCGCCCGTGCCGGCCGACTCCGAGCGAGCGAGGAGCGACCACCAGCCGCTGCGCGTGGCGCAAGCCGTCCCCGATGCTGCCGAGTCCGCCGTGGATCACGGCGACATCCGCCGACTTCATCCGCTCCAGGATGGCCGCGTGCGGCAGAAACCGATCATGGGACAGAGCGCTGGGCTCGTAGGACCCGTTACCGATCTGCGCCCAGCCGGTCAGCCCATGCGTCTGGGCGGCATCATCGACGGCACGGACGAGGTCGTCCCACCCGTAAGGAGTGGTGCCCACCACGAGGCAGAGATTCACAGCAGCGGTGCCTCCAATCGGACGGAGCGCGGGTAGATCTGCGACTGCTCGGGCCACTGCACCAGCATGAGATCGGCGAAACGATGGCACAGCCGTCCGGCAAGGGTGGGGCCGAGAGTTCCGGCGCTCTCGATGAAGACCGTCCGGCGTCGGAAGACGGTTCTGCCGATGACCATGCTGGCCACCGCGGCATCCGCCCCACTGGTGATGATGACGCAGGGCCGGAAGCGCAAGATGTGGACGAGGGACTGGAACGCATTGACCATCAGGCGCCCGGCCCGCCTTCGTGGGTGCATCACCGCGACCGTCCTCTCGGACTGCGGCACCCGCGCGAAAGAAATCCCCTGCAGCGGAGGGAAAGTCGCGCACAGGACCACTTCTGGGCTCAGGTCTTTGATCGCTACTTCCAGTTCCCGCCGGTGTCCGCCGGGGTTGTAGACGAGCATCATCCGGCACGGCGAGCCGGATCTGTGCCAGTGCCTCATCAGTTGGCTCCTCTTCCTCGCCGGCACTGCCGGTCACCCGTTACGCACGTGACTGCGCTCCCGCCGCGTTCACCGATCCACCGACGCCTGGACCAGGGAACGGGGGTGGCGCGCCGGAGCCTGCGGCCGACGTCGCCGTGCGCGAGAACCCGAGATGCCAGTTGACGCACAGCGCGATCATCGGGAACAGCAGGTCGGCGGCACCCCGCATCGTGAGGTGGGGATCCACGACCATCAGGACCACCTCCATCGCCAGGACACCCAGCGCGGCCAGACCCACAGCCCGGAATGCTGGAGTGCCGTCCCTCACGACGCGTTGAGCGACCTTCAGCGCCGACACGGCGAACACGACGAAGGCCGCGGTCAGTGGCAGCCCCCCGTTCCACATCAGCCACGTGTAGCCACTCTCGATCCACACCCACTCACGCCAGACTTCCGGAGCGGGGATGCGAGCCGAGGTGCGGACGCCGAAGAGCCAGTTGACCCCCTCGCCGATCCGCGGCCAGATGAACTCCGAGAGATTCCCGATCCGGCCATCCTCGCCGGTCCATGCGGTCGGAACCCCTCCACCGGTTGGCACCCGGGCGGAGATGACGGGCTGGAGCGCGATCGCCGATGCCGCCCCCAGGACCGCGATACCTGCGACGGCATGGCGCAAGCGGCCCATCGCCCACCCGATGACCAGTCCCGCGACGAGGAGACCCAGCCAACTAGACACCTGTCCGGACGCGACCGCACTGATGCCGAACAGGGCAGCGATCGCCGCCATCGGGAGACGGTGGGCCCGTACATGCGTCAGCCAGCCGAGCGCGAGGGCGAACACCATGACCATGACGTCACCGAACGGGATCGGGGCGCCGATCGTCGAGGACGCACGATTGTTCGCCAGCGCCGCCGGGCCCTCGTCCGTGGCGAAGGGAACGAGGAACGCGAGCACAGGGCCCACGCCCACCGCCTGGAGAACTCCGAGGACCGCGACAGGGACGCACGCCAGGAGGGCGACGAGGATCGCCCGGCGCACCTGCGCTTCGGACCGGATGGTGATCCGGAACAGGAGGTAGAGCGCGCCGTACTTCCACAACGTGAGTGCGAAGAGGATGTCATCAGCGGTGATGTCGACGGCCCGTGCGTACATCCAGAGCAGGCTGGTGACCGAGCTGAAGAGGGCCAGCCCCAGGACTGCCAGGTCCACGACTCGGACGTCGAGGCGGGGGAACCCCGCCAGCGCCCACCGCCGCACCGATCCGAGGACCACGGCGAGGCACAGCAGGCCGAGCAGGGCTTCGTTCAGGCGGATGACCGGGATGAGCATGCCTCGCTGTAAACCGACGATGAGCGGCGTGAGTCCGAGATAGATGTAGCCGGCCCACTCCGGGCGGTGGATCACGAGGACCACCACGGCCGCTGCCCCTGTGGCGGCGCCGGCCATGAGCGGAGAGATCGCGACTGCCGCTCCGCCGCAGGCCGCTGCGGCGAGGACGACGAGCCACCAGTGCACCGGCATGACCGGGCGGAAACGTGCCGGGGCCTGCGGACCGGGTCTGGTCCCGAGTGCTGTCATGGCGCGGATTTACCGATCTCGGGGACAGGGCGCCGGCCGACATGGCTGCGGAACAATTCGAGGTCCGGCGAGCGCGTGATCCATTGGGCGCCGACATAGGTCAGCAGACCGACCAGGGCTGCCGCCAGCAGAGCGATCGAGTCAGAGGCCCAGCCCTCCACCAGTCGGACGATGCCCACCGCGACGACCGCCATGACCGCCGACGCGGCTACCGCCCTGCCCGCGCTGATCGGCAGGTCAAGTCCGCCTCCTGGACGCTCGAAGCCGAGCATCACGAGCAGGATCAGCAGGGCGAGCGCGTCGCTCACGGTGATGATCAGACCGAGCGTCAGGAGCGAGATGCCCTCCGCTGCTGTGAAGTAGTACGCCATCCAGGCAAGCGCCAGCAACGACCTGATGGCTGTGACGACGAACGGCGTGCGGGCGTCCCGGCGCGCGTAGTAGGCGTTCGTGCACAACAGCACTCCGCACTGCGCGAGCGCCCCCAGAGCCAACCCGGTGATGGCACCGCTGAGCAGGGCGATGCCCTCGTCGGTTGCCATGTTGCCGCCGGCCACGGCCCGTGCCATGGGCTCGGCGAGCACGAGGTAGGCCACGACCGCCGGGACCGCCACGAAGAGCGCGAGCCGGCCCGCGTTCCGGAGATGCTCGAAGAATGCGCGCCGGTCGCCTCTGCGATGAGCGCGGGCGAGATCCGGCAACATGCCCTGCGCCAATGGCCTGGCGACGAGGGCCTCGGGCAGGGTGTAGAAGTTGTAGCCCAGCTGGAAGGCCACGACACCACCCGGAATGCTGGATGCCACAACGAGCACGCCGAGTGTCCGGGATGCGGTCATCCCGGCATTGCCGAGTGACGGGATGGCCAGCCTCAGGAGGTGACGCACCTCGGGATCGCGCCAGCGGACCGTCGGCAGAAGTACGGCGCCGGCCCTCCATGCCCCCCACCACTGTGCGGCCGCGTGCAGGGCCACGGCCGACGTCGTCCCGATCCCCAGCCAGAGGATCTGGCGCGTCTCGACCGTTGCGAGGTCCGTTCCGTCAGTGAACGTCACCCCGTAGCCCACGAGGATTCCGATGATCGCGACGTTCTCGACAGCGGGGGCTGCTGCGGTGAAGGCGAAGCGCCCGTACGCGTTCTGGACCGCTGAGGCACAACCGATGACGCCGTAGAGCATCACCTGCGGGATCAGCAACCACAGGAGCAGCGAGCCAGCACTGGTCTGGGCCTCCACGACCGCCTCGTCGGGGATACCCACGGCCAGCATCTGCATGATCCAGGGGGCAGCCAGCGCCACGACGACGGATACGACGAGGAATGCGAGCAGAACGAGCCCGAGAAAGCCACCGGCCAGGCGTTCGACCGACCGGCGGTCACCGAGATCGGCATGCTTGATCAGCGCGGGCACGAGAAGCGACGTGAACAACGCTCCGGTCAGGAGCTCGAAGGTGATGTTCGGCAGCAGGTTCGTCGCCTGGAACAGGTTGCCCATGTACGTGGGGCCGAGGACCGCCGCGATGACGGCGACCTTGAGCAGCCCCGTCAGCCGGCTGAGAAGAGTCCAGACCGCGACCGTGACGCTGTTCCGGATGGGCTCACTGACCGGAGGGTCGCCGCCCTCCGGCGCGAGTGAGGCCGGGAGCGGCTCGGTCGGCGCGACACCGGGTGGTGCCGCTCGGTTGCGGGACTCATCCGTCATGCAGTGTCCGCCTGCGCAAGACGACGGTGAGCAATCCTGCACTCAGCACGATGCCGACGAGCAGACCCGCGGCTGCCGTGCGAAGTGGCTGGGGTCCCACCGCCTCCTCGAGCAGGTAGGGCTCAGCCAGCGGGCGGATGAGGGGGACGGCTTCCACCCGCTGCGCTTCCGTCTCCACTGCCTGCTGCTCGAGGTCGGCGATCCGCTGCTGGAGGACATCGCTGTCCACCCGCAGTTGCCGCGCCAGCTCTACGTCGGCGTCCGCCGCCGACCCGGACAGCTGCAGCAGCCGTCCACGGAGGTCCACCTGTTGCGCCGACAGGCGAGCGATCTCATCGGTCAGGTACTGGGACTGGCCGGCGTCAGCCGCCAGCCCGGTCACCAAGGCCACGTAGTTCTGCGTCAACGTCGAGACCATGCCCAGCGCCGCATTTCGGTCAGAGTCCTCGACGGTGACACGGATGACGTTTCCGCTCTCGACCTGCTCTCTGCTGATCCGTTCCCGCAGCGCCTGGATGTCCTCGTCGAACTCGGCCGCCACCGGCTCGAGGACCGCTCGGCTGTCAAGCATGCTGACGAGCGTGGCTGTCTGCTGCTCCGCGGTGTTGGAACTCTCCGGCACCGCTATGATCAACTCCGACCGGGCCCCGTAAACGGTCGGCTGGCTCGCCGCTACCAGATAGCCGACCAGGGCCGGAACGATCAGCAGGACGGCGACAGCCGCGAGCAGCGGAAGCCGACCTCGCCAAGCCCTCGACCGGCTGGACCAGGATCCGTTGACCACCGAAGGCACGACGGGCTCAGCGTCGCTGGGCGACACGTCGTCCGACTGCTTCCCGTTCAGATCGGCTGATCGGGACGTGCCTGTAGTCACGCGTCCACCCTCGTCGTATCGCGTCGCGAACCATCGACCTTGAAGCGCATCGATCACAGCTTTCCGTGATGACCGGCGCGGACGCGACAGGCGCCCGAGAACAGATCAACGCCCATCGGTCAGGATCCGCCTCGCCCTCGCGACAGCCTCCGCCTCCGGGAGGGCGCCCTCCACGGCCTGCGCCGCGGTCGCGAGGTGTGCCTCACTGGTCGTTCCCACCAGCACGGTGGCCCCCGGGCGAGCCGCCGCCGACAGAAGGACCAGTGCACCCGCCAGGTGCTCGAGCGAGCGGAGGGGCCGATCCAGGAGCTGCTCGAGCGACTCCTGACGTGGCCGGTCGTCCAGCACCGGGGCCAGACGATGCAAATTCATGGAGAGGACCCCGTAGTGCACCCATGCGACGTCACGCCGACTGAAGTAGGTCGACGGCGCCAGCGAATCGGAGGTCTGCACGACGGTCACGAGGTCGTGATTATCCACGTCACTGGCCCGGATCACCTCAGGCGGGCCGGACACTCCGAACCGCCGTACCGCACCACGCTCCACGAGGTTCTCCGCAGCCCGCAGGGCGGCCTCGGACAGGTCCGTCGCAGGGACCTCGTGCAGGAGGAGGCGGTCGATGGCGTCCACGCGCAGCCGCTCGAGGCTCTGCTGAACGCTCGACATCATCGCGTCGGCAGTCACCTCCACGGAGGTGGCGGCCGCCGAGGAACGGTTCTTCGCCACCGCTCGAAGGGCCGGGAAAGTCCGCAGCGCCGCGCGTAGTGGACCTTGGACGTGCGACACCAGGCGCGCACCGCGCCCCGGTGCCAGTCCGACCTTCGTCGTGACGACGACATCGCTGTGCCCCGCGACGAACTTCCCGAGCTCTGTCTCCCCGGCTCCGAGGCCGTACACAGGGGCCACGTCGAAGTGGCGGTACCCCAGTTCGTAGGCGTGATCGAGCAGGCGGCGCCGCTGTCTCGCCGAGGGTTCGCGCATCAACGTGGCGACACCCATACCGAGTGGCAGTGCGGTCATCCGATCATCACCGGTCCTTCATCGCCGCTGTCGCCCGGAGGGCAAGGGCGGCCGCCGTCATCGTGGGATTGGCGACGCCTCCGCTGGGGAAGACGCTCGCGCCTGTCACCAGGATGTTCGGAGCGCCGTGCACGGTGAGATCCTCCGTGACGACGCCCTCGTCCTCCAGGGCAGCCATGCGTGTTCCACCCATCATGTGATAGGTGTCCCGGAACTCGGGGTCCGCTGGGCGCGCCACCAGGTCGAGACCGAGCTCATCCAGATCCAACGAATCCAAGAACGAGGCCCCGAACTGCTGGAAGGCTTCCATCTCCTCTTTCCCGATGTCCCAGCTCACGTGCAGCCTGCGGTCACCACCGTCCGAAACCCACCGGACGGACGAGTCGAAGCGGGGTGGTTGCTCCATCTCGACCTGCAGATGCACGAGGGCATTACCTGGTACGGGGCGACGTCGAAGCACCGCTGCGCAGTAGCCGCCGAACGCGAGCTCTCGAGGAGCGCGGCGGAACAGTTGCACGGCATCGACACCGCTCAGGCGAGGAACTCCGCGCTGAGCACTGCGCAGCGCTTCGCGCAGGATCGCGTACGAACTCGCCTTCGGGAGCTCGACGTCCCAGTGGGCGAAGGCGCTGAGCAGCCTGTTCTTCTCGGCATAACCCGGACGCATGACGAAGCGAGGGGTGAGAAGACTGGTGCCGGAGTACCGCGCGCCCATGGCTCGCACGAAGCGGACCGGGTCTTTGACGGTGAGCGTCGCGTAGCGACCGGATACGTGGTCCATGAACCCACGCCCCAGCCACGGGGACGCGGAGGCCTGCGATTCCTGCAGCAGGCCGATGTTGCCTAGCGTCCCGGCAGCCAGCACTACGTGGCGGCACTCGACACTGGACCTGTCGGCGCCAGCGCCCTCCAGCAGGACGATGGCTCGGTCGGCTCCATGGGTCTCGATCCGCGTCGCGATGCGGTCGGCGAGAACCGTCACGCGCCCCGAGGCGGCCAGCTCTCGCCGCAGATGTCGGTAGAAGTTCCGCTTCCGCCACGGCAGCCAGGCAGAGTACTTCGTGTAGACCGAATCTTCTGCGTCCGAGGGCTCGAGCACCGGGGTGGACAGCAGCTCACGCCTGATCCGCGCGCTGGCACCGACGACGCGGAGGAAGGTCTCGTACGGTTCCTGTAGGTCCTTGCGCGTGACCGGCCAGCGAGGCGCATGCACGTCGAGGTAGGGGCGCTCCTCGAACTCGTAGTCCTCCCAGGCCCACAGTTGCCCGCCCCACAGCTGGGTCGTGCCGCCGAGCCCCGTCGTCCAACCGTTCGAGACCCCGTCGTGGCGAGCCTTGTCGAAGATGACGCCCGACATCACGCGGTTCCGCAGACCCCCATGAGCCGTTCCGGCCTCGACCAGAGCCACGTCCATACCGGCGTCTGCGAGTTGTTTAGCGACGACGAGCCCCACGGCTCCGGCGCCAACCACCGCAACATCCCGATACATGAAGTCCATTCTGCTGAGATCAACGAGCGGGCACCTCGGTCCCGCCGCCCCAAGCTAGCAGGCAAGCAGTACGAGATGTCCGGGGAAAGCACGCGCTGTCACCCGAACATGACTCATCGCTCGCGGGACAGGTGCTCCTCGGCCTCGATCACGTCCGTCTGCGACTGCGGCTCCAGGAAAGCCCGGTTGTACGCGTCCTGGTTGTACATACCGCCGTCCGAGGACAGCCACTCCCCGGCCGCCCAGTACGTGGCCCCCACCTCTGCGTCGTTCAGTACGTCATAGGCGACGTCGCCGAGAGCGTTCCACGCCTCGGCCTCTGGCCCGCTCGGCCAGCCGATCTCCCCGACGAACCCGCGTTCCCCGTGTTCAGCGAGCCAGTCGGTGAAGTTGTCCACCTCGTCCCTGATACGGGAGGGCAGGTCGGGCCACCCCTGTGCGATCGCCTGCGCTTCGGTGCTGGCGTAGGTCTCCTGGTAGGTGCCCGACCTGTTCGCATCGAAGTAGATGTGTGCTTCGTAGACGACATTGTCGGAGGGGTCGTCGATCCACGGCTCCCCGTTGATGTCGGCCCAGCCCCAAGCGCCACCCCACTCGTCGCCGGCGACGAAAACCGATCGCGTGTCACCTGTCCTCCGGATGGCATCGACAGCGGCCTGGCTGAACTCCTTCCACACCGAAGTCTGGCCGGCAGGAGCGTCCGGGAGGCCCCACGGTTCGTTCATCAGCCCGAAGCCCGTGACCGCCGGCTGATCAGCGAACGCGGCGGCCAGCTTGCCCCACGCGTCGGCGAAATCGTTGGTAGTAATCCCGGCCCCGAACATCACCTGCGTGTCGTTCTCCAGCCAGTAGCGCGCGTAGTTCTTCATGTCCAGCAGCACGAGCAGACCTGCGTCCGCCGCCCGCTGCACCGCTGCCTCGAGTTCGGCGAGCCCCTCCGGGTCCAACTCGCCGCCCAGCTCGGGCTGCACCCGCTCCCACAGGAAGTCGAGGCGCACGATGCGGTGCCCTCTCGAGTACAGGAAGTCGTAGAACTCCTGGCCGTTCCAGTGATAGTCGGTGTCGACGACGCCCGGGATGCGGGTCGGGTCGTGCTGCGATCCGCCTCCGCCCTGGGTGTTGACCCCGCGCAGGTAGACGTAGTCCGCCGCGCAGGTCGGGAGACGGTCGGCCTGCACCGGCTCGGCACACGGCTGCGCTCTGCCATCGACACCTGCATCCGACGACCCCGTGGAGTCGGACCCGCCGCAACCGGTGACCAGTGCCAACGCGAGCACTGTGGCGACCGCCCCGTGACACAGCTGAACGAGCGAGCGCATGCGACGAGGTTAGGGACTACGCCTTCGACCTGCCTAGTCGGTACCTCGTTGCTGCGAGACCACGGCGGTGGAGGGCCTCCGGGTGTCGCCGGTAGAACTTCACCGTGCTGGCCAGGTGCCGGCGCGCGGCTCGCAGGTTCGAGCCGCTGGCGCGGGCATGAGCATGTGTGCACGTCACAGTGGGGACGTAGAGGATTCGCCACCCCTGCTTGCGCAGTCGAAGGCAGATGTCGGGACTGCCCAGACTTCAGTTGACTCTGATCGGTAGGGGCGGTCAGGCCGCGTGAGCGGTCTGGGTCAGTGTCTCGAACTCGATGGGGGTCATGCGGCCGAGGGCGTCCTGGCGCCGGCGGCGGTGGTAGGTCTTCTCGATCCAGACGACGATCGCTAGGCGTAGCTGCTCGCGGGTGGCCCAGCGCTGGCGGTTGAGGACGTTCTTCTGCAGCAGGCTGAAGAACGACTCCATGGCGGCGTTGTCTGCGCAGGCACCGACCCGGCCCATGGAGCCGCGCAGCTGGGCGTCGCGCAGGGTCCGGACGTAGGCGTGGGAGCGGAACTGGCTGCCGCGGTCGGAATGCACGATCGTGCCGACGCCACCGCGCAGCGCCAGGGCGTTGGCCAGCGCGTTGACCGCCAGGTCGGAGGTCATCCGGGCGCCGATGGAGTAGCCGACGATCCGCTTGGAGCAGGCGTCCTTGATCGCGCAGAGGTAGAGTTTGCCCTCGGCGGTGGGGTGCTCGGTGATGTCGGTAAGCCACAGCTCGTTGGGCGCTTCGGCGGTGAAGTCGCGCTCGACCAGGTCGTCGTGCACCGGCGGGCCGGGCTTGCGGTTCAGGCCGCGCTTGCGCGAGTGCACCGACCACAGCCGCTGCGACGAGCACAGCCTGTTGACCCGGTTGCGCGAGGCCCGCAGGCCCTGATCGGCGAGCTCGTCGGCGATGAACCGGTAGCCGAACTCCGGGTCGTCGTGGTGGATGTCGATCGCGGCGTTGATCAGGTGCGCGTCGTCCCAGTCGCGCTGGCTGACCGGATTGGCCCGCCACTTGAAGAAGGCTTGCTTGGAGAACCCGAGCACCCGGCAGGTCACCGCGACGGGGATCTTCTCGGCGGCGAGGTCTTGGACCAGCGGGTACATCATTTTGGGAGCACGTCGCGGGCGAAGTACGCGGTCGCCCGGCGCAGGATTTCGTTCTCCTGCTCGAGCTGCTTGGCCCGCTTGCGCAGCTCGCGGTTCTCCGCCTCCAAGTCGACGCCGGCGCTCGAAGCGGCCGTCGAGGACGTCTCAGTGGCAAGGCCGTCCTCGCGGTCGGCGATCTTCAGCCAGCGTTGCAGGCAGGACTCAGAGACCCCGAAGCTCCGGGCTACTTGCGCGATCGACTGGTCGCCCTGCCGGGCCACTGCGATCACGTCCCGCCGGAACTCCTTGGGGAACGGCTTGGGCACGATGCTGATCCTTCCAGCGAGGCCGCAGCCTCACAGGTGAGGAGTCAACCGAACCCTGGGCAGTCCCTCCTGGTCCTCGTGATACATGAAGTAGGAGGGGTCGAAACCTCCTACCGCGTCGTAGGCGCGCCTGTTCATGTACATCGCCGCGCCCGTCACCCAAGGCACCTCCTGGACGACGTCACCGATGGACGGCGCATGGTGCCACGTCTGCAGGCGCTGCCCTACGCGGGTGCGCCCCAGGGGCGTGCGGCTCGCCAGGACGACGCCCAGGGTCTGGTGGTTGCGGGCGGAGAACTGCAAGGAGCCATCGGTATTCAGGAGTCGAGGGGCGACCACTCCGATCGGCCATCCGGTGCAGCGTCGCGCCAACTCCTGGATTGCGCCCGGAGACACGACGACATCCGGATTGATCAGGCAGATGTCCCTGCCCGGGTGGAGCCCGGCGCCGACGTTGACCGCAGCGCCGTAACCCAGGTTCCGTTCGCCCTCGTGCACATGGACGTTCGAGAACCGCCGGGCAAGCTCCACCGTGGAATCGGTGGAGCCGTTGTCGACCACTCTCACCTCGTGGTCAGGAAGGCTTGCGAGGGCCGCCTCGATGACCGCTGCACTGTTGTACGTCACGATGATGACGATGGCCGTCGGGTTCTGGGACAAGCTGGTCTCTCCTCACACGTCGACGGTCGGCGTGGAACGCCGGTCGCGGTGATCGATCGGTGATCGCCCCACTGCATCCCGGGGCTGCTGAGCCACGTCCTCGACAAGTCAACGCACCGCGCACGAGAACCGTCCCCGCGCACGAGCAGTGCCTCCCTGAACACGATCAGTACTGCCTCACAGCAGAGGTTCGGACAGCAGCACCGCATGCGGATGGGCGCGCGCTTGTTCTGGCCATTGCGCCAGAAGGAGATCGGCTGACCGCCGGCAGAGCCGGCCGGCCAGGGTGGGCCCCAGTGTTCCAGCGCTCTCGATGAAGAGGGTCGCCCTGCGGAACAGATGCTTGCACGATGCTCGGAACTGCCACGTCCGCGCCGCTCGTGGCGATCACGCACGGGCGGAACCGCAGGATCCAGTAGGCAGATTGAGCCGCATTGACCAGAAGGTGACCGAGTCGCCGCCGTGGATGCACCAGTGCCACCACCTTGGTCCGGGATGGCGCTCCCTTCAGCGTGATTGCTTGCAGCGGCCGGAAGGAGGCGCACAGCAGATCGCCTATGCCGAGATCCTCGACGGCCAACTCGAGTTCTCTGCGGTGACCGCCGGGTGAGTAGACGAGCATGGCACGGCACGCCGCGCCGCGTCGGTGCCAATGCCGCATGACTTGATCCTCCAGACTCCGGGGAGTGGCGACCCGTTCGGCGCCACGATGATCGACGTGGCGAGCCAACCGGACGCGCCCGGTTGCGGTGCATCGAGCACCGCACCGTCTGCATTCTCGATGGCCGATGGTACGGGCGACAGCGCCGAGGCCCCCGATGCGCCGGAATCTCTCGGAGGGCGCCGGCTACCCCACGCAGCGTCCCAGGGCGCGGTAGGTCCACCCGGCGTCGGTCCACGCGGTGCGGGAAAGGGCGTTGCGCCCGTCGAGCACCCGCGGTGTCGGCGTAGTCGAAGTGCGGCCACTCGCGGCGGCTGTTCTCGATCGCGGCCGGGTCGGTGACGCGGACGACGGCGCCCTGCAGCTGCAGCTGGGCTGCGACGTTGAGCGCCGGGGAGTCCCGGATATCGTCGCTGTCCGGCTTGAAGGCCGCGCCGAGCACCGCGATCCGCTTGCCGAGCAGCGGGCGTCCAGCACCTCGCGGGCGAGTTCGACCACCTACAGCGTCGGCCACATCGGTGCTGAAGGTCGCCGGCCCGAACTCAGGCTCTGCGCGAGCAGCTCCTGGAAGTCGGGCTCGTAGAAGGGGGTCGGCCGTCGCACAGAGCCCGGACCCTCCGGTCGGCCTCTTAGAACACTTCGTCCCCGAAGTGGATCACGCGGCGGAGCCGCTCGCCTGGTGAGAGCGAGCCGGACTGGGGCCGCCGGCCCGTCCCCGGCTCCCGCCGCCGATCAACCGGTCGAGAACAGGGATCAACGTGGCGGCGACCAGCTCGCCGACCTCCTCGTGGACCTCCAACGGTCGGCCGATGGGATCGCGCACGTCGTCGCTCTCCCCACCGGGGCGGCGTCCGCGCGCGGCAGCCATCCGGGCCACCAGGGCGCGAGCCCTGGTGGGGAGGTCATCCCCTGCCACCTCGTCGTCGGGGATCGACCGCAGCAGCGCGGCTGCCTCCCGCAGGGTGAACGTGCGCTGCAGAGCGCGTGGGGCGTACCCGATGACGTCGTTGCGGTGAGCCCGGGTCATGGTGAGGACGAGGTCGGCTCCCCCGGCGAGCGCACTGTCCAGCTGACGCGCGCGGAAGTCCCCGGACCGGGCGCCGTAACCCTGCAGGACGAGCGCGCTGTCGGCATGCATGGCCGACCCGACGACCGCACGCGTGCCGGCGCTCTCCAACCGGAGCTGGCCGGCGCCCCCACCGAGCCGCTCCTCCAGGTAGGCGCGCCCCAACCGTTCGGCCATGGCGGACCGGCAGATGTTGCCCGTGCACACCAGCAGCACGCGGAACGTGGAGCCGGCGGCCAGGGGAGCATGCACGGCTCCAGTCTCCCTGCACCCGCCGCAGCCCGCATCAAGATCGCCGGACGCCCGGGTCCACCGGCTCAAGCTGCGCCCGGCCGATGCCGAACAGGACACCATGAGGCTGCTGTTCGTGTGCACCGGCAACATCTGCCGGTCGGCAGCCGCTCACGTGTTCACGGAGGCGTGGCCGACCGGGCACCTGGGCGTGGAGATCGAGGCACGCTCCGCCGGAACGCACGCTCCTACGGGACGTCCGGCGCACCCCTTCACGGCCGCAGCCCTGGAGCTGCGCGGGCTCGATGCCGGCAGCCACGTCGCTCGGCGCTTGTCGCCGGCGGACGTCGATTGGGCGGACGTCGTCCTCACGATGACCGCTCAGCACCGGGAGGCGGTCCTGACGCTGGACCCGCGGGCACTCCGCAAGACGTTCACGCTGCGCGAGGCCGCGGAGCTGTGCCGCGGGCTGCCGCCGCACCGGCTGGCGGCCGTTCCGCCCAGCGAGCGCGGCAGCGCGCTGGCCGGTCGGCTCGCGGCCGCCCGGGGCGCGCACCGCGTACCGGACCAGGACATCGACGATCCCATCGACGGGCCGGCGCAGGTGCATCAACGCGTGGTGGACGACGTCGCCGCCGCGCTGCGCACCCTGCTCGTGGGCATCGCCCGGCAGGTCCGCCCGGAAGCCCACGAGACCGTCCGCATCGACCGGCTGCCGCCGGTGCCCGTCCCCGGCTAGTTCGGCACCGCGGGCAACGTGTCCTCGCCGAACTCGGCCACGTGCTCGGTCAGCGAATCGGTGCGCAGGTACTCCCACATCTGCTCGGACCGGGCCGCGTCGAGGTAGACGACGCTCTGGGCGCCCTCCCGCCCGGTTCCTGCCACGGGGGCGGTGAGGAACGTGACCGCGCCCGGCCGCAGCGACCGCAGGTCGTAGGCCATGTCGAGCAGCGCCGTGTTGCCCAGCGTCTCGTCGACCGACATCGCGTCGGTGAGGGCGACCAGGAAGCCGTCCAGCGCGCCCATGTCGCTGAGCACGTTCTGCTCGGAGAGCTTCGTGAAGATCGAACGCAGGTACTGCTGCTGGCGCTTCACCCGGTCGAAGTCGCCGCCCTCGAGGCCGTACCGCTGGCGGACGTAGTAGAGCGCTTCCTCGCCGTCGAGGTGGTTGAGCCCTGCCGTGTACGTGTAGGGGCCGTTGCTCGTGGTCTCGGCCACCTGGACGTCGACGCCGCCGAGCGCGTCGGTCATCTCGACGAAGCCCTGGAAATCGATGGCGGCGTAGTGGTCGATGCGCACGCCGGTGAGGCTCTCGACCGACTGGATGAGCAGGCTGGGCCCACCCCAGGCATAGGCGGCATTCAACTTGGCCATGCCGGCTCCCGGGACGGGCACCCACGAGTCACGTGGCAGTGAGATGACCTGGGCGTTCTGCCGGTCACCCGTGAAGCGCACCAGCATCATCACGTCGGACCGACCGTCCGGCGTCTCACCCTCGGGCACATCGGCACGGGTATCGGAGCCGACGACGAGGAAGGTGAGCGGCGCCTGCCCTGCCGGACCCGCGGTGGCCTGGGCCGGCCGCTGCGACTCGTCCAGGCCGGCGAAAGCATCGACCCGCTCGAGATTCCCCGCATAGCGGTTCGTCAGGTACCACGCGCCCCCGGCTACGAGAAGCACGAGGACGAGGACGCCGGCGCCCAGGACGACCAGGGCTCGCCGCCACCGGGGTCTGCGACTGTCTGACGACGGCTCATCCGCGTCCCAGTACGAATCGGTCTCCTGCGAAGCGTCGGTCAACGCCTCAGTTCCGTGCCTGCCCACCGGGTCCCCGCTTCTTCGTACGTCCGAGCCCGCGACGTTAGACGCCCCCCGGGAGCAGCTGCGGCACCCTGCCTGCAGCACCGCGGCTTCCGTCCCAGAAGTCCCAGGCCTCACCTGCGCCTCGGTCGGCGGCGCGGCTCGAGCTCCGACGGCCCGGCGGCGCCGACACCTGGGGCCATCGGGCGCCGAGACCGCGACATTGCGCCGCGGGTCCGGCCAGGCCCTCGTCAGAGTCGGTCGACGCCCTCACCGGTCAGCACGCCGCGGGTATCGAACACCCGCGCACCGTCGAGCGCACCGCCGAGGTAGTCGTCGTGCGCCTGCAGCAGCACGACGAGGTCGGCTTCCTCCATCGCCTGACGTAGGCCGCTCTCGCCCTTGATCAGCCGCTCCGGATCACCGTGCTCAGCCGCATTCCAAATCGACACGTACGGGTCGATCGCGTCGGCACTGGTGACCAGGCGATCAGACAGCCGGTCAGTGACGACCCGTTTGACCTCCTCGGGCGTCGCCCGGTCGAAGCTCCGCAGGCCAGCCTCCACGTGTGCCAGCGGGATGAGCAGCTTGCGGCCACCAGCGCGGCGGCGATGGTGGAGTTGACGTCGCCGTAGACCACGACGAGCGAGGGGCGTTCCACCGGTCCCGTGGTGGCAGGCGTCCGCGGGCGTTCAGGCACCGGTTCAACCGGTCCTGGGATCCCCGCGTCCGGCTCACCGAGGCGTGCGGCCACTGCGGTGCCCGCATGGTCGTGGCGCACCACGGTGACGCAGCCCGCGAGTGGGTTGTGAAGGGCAACGTCGCCCAGGAGCTGCCTCAGCACCACGACATCAACGGTTGACGCCGCCCTCGTTCAGCGTCCCGCCCGAAGGGGCGTAGGAGTAGATCGCCGTGACCCCTTCGAACGGGCCACGGCGCGCCCGTTGCCGAAGTGGCAGCGCCGGTCGATGACGCCCTACGCGCAGGCCGCCACGCAGTGGCCGCAACCGGTGTAGATCTCACCCTGCACGACGACGGTGCCCCAACTCGGTCCGTTACGGCGCCCGCGCCCCTCGTCGGCGCGCGAGTGCCGATATCCGGTATCGGTGGAATGGTGTACTTCAGCGGTACCGTTTCCACCATGGCGCTCAACATCAAGAACCCGGAAGCCGAAGAGTTGGCGCGCCAGCTCGCTGCTGCGACCGGTGAGAGCGTCACCCGGGCGGTAGCCGTCGCGGTTCGGGAACGTCTCGAGCGACTGCGCAGCCAGGATGCGGTCCCGGCGGACGAGCTGGCTGCTCGACTGCGCGAGATCGGCCAGGACGCAGCCGGCCGGTGGGTCCAGCCGTACGGCAGCACCGACCACGGCGATCTCCTCTACGACGGTGCGGGCCTGCCCCGGTGATCGTCGATACCTCCGCGATCGTCGCGATACTGCGCGGCGAACCGGACGCCGATCGCTACATCCGCGCGCTGGCAACGGCACGGAGCGCCCGCGCGTCGGCCGCGACCTATCTGGAGGCCGCCATCGTCGTCGATGCCAACCGTGACCCCGTGCTCAGCGGCCGATTCGACGATCTGGTGGCCGCGGTGCCGATCACCGTCGAACCGGTCACGAGGCGGCAGGCGGAGATCGCCCGTCAGGCGTACCGCGACTTCGGCAAGGGCAGCGGCCACCCAGCCGGCTTGAACTTCGGCGACTGCTTCGCCTACGCACTCGCCAGAGAAACCGGCGAGCCGCTGCTGTTCAGGGGCGACGACTTCTCGCACACGGATGTGACGGCCGCTGTCGAACGGTGACGAAGCCTCAGCGGGTGATGGTCGACGCGTGGTCGTGCTCGCCCTTGGCCAGCCGCTCGCGCTGGGGGATCACCACGTACTTCGGGTCCTTCGTGCTAGCGATGCCCCCTTCGAAGACACCGAACCGGGTCAGCAGCGAGCCGGCCGCCAGCAGCGTTCCTGACGCAACCGCGCCCCACCGCTTGCGCCCACCCAGCACGGCCAGCCCGAGCCCCGCCGAGGTGCACGCCTTCGCCGCCCGCATGAGCTTCCCGGGCCGGCCCTCGTGGAACGGCTCCGACACGATGCTCTCGCTGTGCTCCACCCCGCGGATCGCGGCCAGCTCGATGCCCGCCCCGATGATCGCCATCTTGCGGGCGGGCTCGGATTCGTCCAGCGGCGCCAGCGCCATGCAGATCCCGCCGCCGGCCGCCATCGCCGAGCCGCCGAACACGAACGGCAGCTTGGTGTGGAACTCGTGCCACGACGGCACTGCGGTGTTGGCCAGCAGCACGCCGGTGTAGGTCGCCAGCGGCCCACCGAACAGCGCCGCCACCGCTCCCCCGAACCGCTTGAGCTTCGGGAACCAGCCCAGCGCCTCGACCGCCGCCGTCGCCCCGGCCGCCGCGCTGAACGGCGCCAGGATGTAGGTGCCCACCGACAGCGGCGAGGTCGGCTTCAGCACCCGCAGCATGTGCAGGAACCGCTCCGGCCGTCCCAGGTCGTGGATCAGGAAGACCACCGACAGGATCGAGCCGCCGCCCGCGGTGTACCGCGCCACGCGGGTCAGCTTCGGCCGGTCGGTCACGTCGGCCAGCGCCCCGAGGATCGCCGAGGAGCCCGCGGCGCCGCCCAGGAACAGGTACAGCGGCACGTCGGGGCTCTTCCAGACCGGCGTCTTCACGATCTGCCGGCCGTAGTACGACGTGAACTCGACGTCGTCGACCATCGGCATCTCGGCGCGGCCGCGACCGCCACCGCGCCGGCGCTTCTTGCCGGTCCGCTGCGTCGCCGGGCCGCGGTCGGCCTGCCGCCAGCCCGCGTCGGGGCTGGTGATGCCGCCGGTCACCGGCTCCTCCTCGAGCCGAGGATCGCCGTCACGGCGACCCCGACCATCATCGCCGCGGCCTTGCCGGCCGCCCGCCACATCGCCGGCAGGTCGCGGGTGGTCACCACCGGGTCCGGCGGCAGCCCGTAGACCTCCGGCTCGTCGAGCAGCAGGAAGAACGCCCCGTCTCCCCCGACGCCGTCGTCCTCGTCCCGGCCGTACAGGCGGGCGGTCTCCACGCCCTGCGCCTTGAGCGTCGCCAGCCGGGCGTCGGCGCGCTCCTGCAGCTCGTCGAGGTCGCCGAACTGGATCGACTGCGTGGGGCAGGCGCTGGCGCACGCGGGCTGGAGCCCGTCGGTCAGCCGGTCGTAGCACATCGTGCACTTGAAGACCCGGCCGTCGTCCTTGCGCTGGTCGATGACGCCGTAGGGGCAGGCCGCCACGCAGTAGCCGCAGCCGTTGCAGATGTCGCCCTGGACGACGACGGTGCCGAACTCGGTGCGGAACAGCGCCCCGGTCGGGCAGACGTCCAGGCAGCCGGCGTGCGTGCAGTGCTTGCACACGTCGGAACTCATCAGCCAGCGGATCTGCTTGTCGCCGCCGCTCTGCCCGGTCTGCGGATCGAACTCGCTGAGCGCCTCGGCGTTCAGCACGCTCTGCTGCGCGTTGGCCAGGCTGACGTCGTCCCCGGCAGCCGCGGGCGACGGTCCGTGGTCGTGCCGGTCGTCGCCGGGCCGGCCGAAGGTCGGCATCGGCAGGTCGACGGTGCGGCTCTGCTCAATGAACGCCACGTGCCGCCACGAGTTCGCGCCCAGCTGGCCGGTGTTGTCGAACGACATCCCCGACAGCCCGAGCGCGTCGCGGTTGCCGTGCGAGTCGTCCATCGGGAGCGTGTTCCACTCCTTGCACGCCACCTCGCAGGCCTTGCAGCCGATGCACACCGAGGTGTCGGTGAAGAAGCCGACCCGCTTGGGGTGCTCCGGCTCGTAGCCGGCCTCCTGCGTGACGTCCGGCAGCGGCCCGAACAGCCGGTTCTCCGGGTCCCGGCCGGTGAAGGCCGGGCTCGCCGAGCTGATCGTCATGCCGTCGCCCCTTCCCCGGCCTCCGCCTCGACCGGGTCGCGGCCGTTCACGCCGACCTTCCCCGACGGGACGCCGGCCCGCCTGCGGTAGGACTCGACGAGCTCGAGCATCTCCGGCCCGCGGGGCCGCCGTCCGGGCACGATGTCGCAGCTGCTGACCTTGGACTCCTGGATGTGGGTGTTCGGGTCCATGACGATCCCGAGCAGGTCGTTCGCGGCGTCACCGGTGGAGATGCCTGCGTAGGACCAGTGGTAGGGCATGCCGATCTGGTGCACGACCGTGCCGTCGGCCAGCTTGATCGGCCGCACCCGCTCGGTCACCAGCACCTTCGCCTCGATCGCCGTCCGGGCGCTGATCAGCGTCGCGAACTGGTTGTTCTCCAGCCCGCGCAGCCGGGCCAGCTCCGGGCTGACCTCCACGAAGAACTCCGGCTGGAGCTCGGCGAGGTAGGGCAGCGTGCGGCTCATGCCACCGGCGGTGTGGTGCTCGGTGAGCCGGTAGGTGGTCACCTGGAACGGGTAGACCTCGCTGCGCGCGGGGTTGGCCCGGTTCCACGGCCCCTCGATCATCTCGAGGGTCGGGTTCGCCTGCTGCTTGTACAACCCGTTCTCGACCACCGACTCGGCCGGCTCGTAGTGCGTCGGCAGCGGCCCGTCGACCAGGCCGGCCGGTGCGTACAGCCACGCCTTGCCGTCGCCCTGCATGACGAACGGGTCGGTGCCGGCCAGAGCGTCCTGCGCCTTGGCACCCTCCGGCGGCACGTAGTCCGGGCGCTTCTTCTTCTCGAAGTCGGGGACGTCGAGACCGGTCCACTCACCGGCGTCCTCGTCCCACCACACGTACTTCTTGCGCTCGCTCCACGGCTTGCCGTCGGGGTCGGCCGAGGCACGGTTGTAGAGCATCCGGCGGTTGAGCGGCCAGGCCCAGCCCCACTCGGTGGCGACGACGCCCTGCTCCTTGGCCGGCTTGCGCCGCGCGGCCTGGTTGACGCCGTCGGCGTAGACGCCGCAGTAGATCCAGCAGCCGCCCGTCGTCGAGCCGTCGTCCTTCATCTCCATGTAGGAGTTCAGCAGCGTGCCGTCCGGACCGAAGCCGTTGATCTCCTGCAGCACCGCCTCGGCGCTGGGCTCCACCTCCGGCCCGTGGGTCGGGTAGTCCCAGGTGAGGTCGAGCAGCGGGCGGTCCCGCGGGTCGGTGGAGTCCTTGAGCCGCTCGCGCAGGATCCGACCCAGGTGGAAGTAGAACCACAGGTCGCTGCGGGAGTCGCCCGGCGGCTCGACGGCCTTGTGCCGCCACTGCAGCACCCGCTGCGTCTGGGTGAAGGTGCCTTCCTTCTCCACGTGCGTGGCCGCCGGCATGAAGAAGACCTCGGTGCCGATCGTCTCGGGCGCCAGCTCGCCGGTCTCGTGCTCGGGGCCTTCCTTCCAGAAGGTCGCCGACTCGATCATCTGCAGGTCGCGGACGACCAGCCAGTCGAGGTTGGCCAACCCGAACCGGTTCATCCGGCTGTTCGGGTGCCCCACGCCGGGGTTCTCGCCGACGAGGAAGTAGCCGTGCACCTTCCCCTCGATCATGTCGGCGATCGTCCGGTAGCTGCTGTGGTCGCCGTTGATCTTGGGCAGGTAGTCGAAGGCGAAGTCGTTCTCCGCCGTCGCCGCATCACCCCACCAGGCCTTGAGCAGGCTGACCATGTAGGCCCGCTTGTTGCCCCAGAAGCCGGCCTTGCCGGCGGCGTCGGCGACGTACTCCTCGAGCGAGTCGTGCTGCATCGCGTGCGGCATCGGCAGGTAGCCGGGCAGCAGGTTGAACAGCGTCGGGACGTCGGTGGAGCCCTGGATGCTGGCGTGCCCGCGCAGCGCCATGATCCCGCCGCCGGGACGGCCGATGTTGCCCAGCAGGGTCTGCAGGATCGAGCAGGTGCGGATGTACTGCGCGCCCACGCTGTGCTGCGTCCAGCCGACCGAGTAGACCCACGCCGTCGTCCGGTCGCGGTTGCTGTTCTCGGTGACCCACTTCGCGACCTGCTCGAACACCGCCGGCTCGATGCCGCACACCTGCGACACCATCTCCGGGGTGTAGCGGGCGTAGTGCCGCTTGAGGATCTGGAACACGCTGCGCGGGTGCTGCAGCGTCTCGTCGCGGTGCGGCTTGCTCGGGATCGGCGGCCCGCCGCTGCCGGCCGCCTGGGCGCGGTCGGAGTGCTTGACGTCGGGGTGCTGCTCCTCGCGCTCCTGCTCCGCGGCCTCGGCCGGGTGGTCGGTGCTCGCGTCCTGGCTGCCGGGCTCGTACTGCCAGCTGGTCTCGTCGTAGGTCTGCGTCTCGGGGTCGAAGCCGGAGAACAGGCCGTCGAGGTCCTCGGCGTCGACGAACTCCTCGCTCACGATCGCCGCGGCGTTCGTGTACGCGCGGACGTACTCCTCGAAGTACAGCTCGTTCTCGAGGACGTAGTTGATCAGCCCGCCGAGGAACGCGATGTCGGTGCCGATGCGCAGCGGCACGTGCAGGTCGGCGATCGCGCTGGTCCGCGTGAACCGCGGGTCGATGTGGATGATCTTGGCGCCGCGCGCCTTGGCCTCACCGACCCACTGGAAGCCCACCGGGTGGCACTCGGCCATGTTCGAACCCTCGATGACGATGCAGTCGGAGTTCGCGAGGTCTTCCAGGAAGTTCGTGGCGCCGCCACGACCGAACGAGGCACCCAGACCGGGCACCGTCGCGGAGTGCTATATGCGGGCCTGGTTCTCGATCTGGATCGCGCCCATGGCGCTGTAGAGCTTCTTCATGAGGTAGTTCTCCTCGTTGTCGAGGGTCGCCCCTCCGAGGCTCGCTATCCCCATGGTGCGGTTGACGCGCTTGCCGCCGTCCTCCTCCTGCCAGCCCTTCTCGCGGGCCTCCAGGACGCGGTCGGCGATCATCTCCATCGCCGTGTCGAGGTCCAGGTCCTCCCACTCCGTCCCGAACGGACGGCGGTACTTGACCGTGGTGACGCGGGTCGGGCTGGTGACCAGCTGCTTGCTCGCGCTGCCCTTGGGGCAGAGCCGGCCGCGGTTGATCGGCGAGTTCGGGTCGCCCTCGATCTGGACGATCTTCTCGTCCTTCACGTACACGTTCTGCGCGCAGCCGACGGCGCAGTAGGGGCAGACGCTCTTCGCGACGCGGTCGGCGGTGGCGGTGCGCGACACCGTCGCCTCGGTCGCCTTGCTGCGGGCGGCCTTGCCGCGACCCATCGGGTCCGAGCCGGTGAGCTGGCGGTACACCGGCCAGCTGTCGAGCCACGTCTTCACTCGCGTCACTCTGCCACCGTTGCGGGCCGTTGGCGCGACGGCGCTCGCGATTGCGTGTCGCGCCCGTCCGGAACCCCTGCCGGCCCTAGCCGAAGGCGGGTCGGCGCGCCGGCGACTGCCGGCGCAGGGCGCCCAGCCGGCTGCGGAGGCGGGCGGCCTCCTGGCGGCGTTCCTCCGCGTGCTGGTGCAGCTGCGCGGCCTGCACCGGATCGGTGCTGCGGCGGGCGCGCAGGTCCAGGGCGTCGGCGGTCTCGAGCAGCAGCACCACGCGGCGCAGCTCCTCGCGGACCCGGTCGACGGGCCGGGAGGATCGCGCTGCGTCATGCCTCTGGACGGAGGTCATGGGCAGATGGTGGCGGGTGTCCGGGCGGTCCGCGACTCGGGGTCGAAATCCGTCGGGCGTCGAGCCGCGTGGCCCGACGTCTGGCCGCGCCGTGGCGCGGCTGGACGTCCGGCGGCCCGGCCCGACCCGCACGGCCCACCGTCCGCCGATGCGTACAGTCGTTCCTATGACGACCGAGGCGCAGGACACCCGGGCCATGCGCGAGCGGATGCTCGCCGGCGACCTGTACATCGCCGACGACCCGGAGATCGCCGAGGCCTCGGCCCGGTCGCTCGACCTGATGGCCGCCTACAACGCGACGTCGGTCCGCCAGGGCCCGCTGCGCCGGCAGCTGCTCGAGGAGCTGCTCGGCGAGATCGGTGAGGGCACCGAGCTGCGACCGCCGTTCTACGTCGACTACGGCAGCAACATCCGCATCGGTGCGCGCTGCTTCGCCAACTTCGGCCTGGTCGCCCTCGACGTCGCGGCCATCACCATCGGCGACGACGTCCAGATCGGGCCGAACGTCCAGCTGCTGACCCCCACCCACCCGGTCGAGCCCGGTCCGCGGCGGGACAAGTGGGAGGCGGCGCAGCCGATCACCATCGGCGACAACGTCTGGCTCGGCGGCGGGGCGATCGTGCTGCCCGGCGTCACCATCGGCGAGAACACCGTCGTCGGCGCGGGCGCCGTCGTCACCAGGGACCTCCCGGCCGACGTGGTCGCCGTCGGCAACCCCGCCCGCGTGGTCAAGCACCTGGACGCATGACCGACGCCCCGGTCCGCCGGGCGCGCCGGTACGACCCCGGCCGGCGCGACCGCCTGGTCGACACCGCGCTCGAGGTCATCGCCGCGCACGGGGTGCCCGCGGCGACCCACCGGGCGATCGCCCGCGCCGCCGACGTCCCGCTCGGGTCGCTGACCTACCACTTCTCGTCGCTGACCGAGCTGCAGGCGGAGGCCTTCACCCGGCACGTCGACGTCGTCGCGGCGCGGTTCGACGAGCGCATGCGCGCGGCGCCCGACCGGGCGGCGGCGCTGGAGGCCCTGGTCGAGCACCTCACCGGCGACCTGCTCGACTCCCCGCGCGACCTCCTCCTCGCCGTCGAGCTGTACGCCGCCGCGGCCCGCGAGCCCGCGCTGCGGACCGTGACCCAGGGGTGGATGCAGCGCAGCCGGCGCAGCCTCGAGCGGCACCTCGACCCGGTCACCGCGCGGGAGGTCGACGCGCTGGTCGAGGGGCTGGTGCTGCACAGCGCGCTGTCCACCGATCCGATGGATGCGGCCCAGATCCGCTCCGCGCTGCTCCGCCTGGCCGGTCAGGCCGGTCAGGCCGGTTAGGCGCGCCCGGCGTACCAGAGCACGACGGCGGCGGCGATCAGCACGGCCACCACCGCGACGGGTGCCAGCCAGAACTCGAGGAAGGCGAGCACCACCGCGAGGACCACGGTCAGCACGACCACGGCCAGCGCGAGCACCCCCGCGAGCACCCGGGCCGCGAGCAGCCGCCCCGGCGACCAGTCCCGCTCCGGACCTGCCACCTGCTCCCGACGTCCCCCGTCCATGCGCGGCCGGTACCGCTAGCGCTGCTGCCGGCGGGCGATGATCACCAGCACGGCGACGACGGCGACCAGCGGCGCCCAGGGCGGCAGCGAGAACGGGCCGAGCACGACCGCGGCGACGAAGAGCAGGAGCTGGAAGGCGACGTAGAAGCCGGCCAGCACCACGACCCAGAACAGCACGGGCCGCTCCATCTGCAGCCGGCGCAGGTACTCCACCATCAGTCCTCCTCGCTCGCGCAGCTCCCGACACCGGTACATCGGCATCTCAGGGCGGAGCTGGAGCCAGCCTCCTCCTCAACGCCGGGCGGCGGGGCGGCGTTCCGCCGTGATCACCACGGGTGCAGCGGGGTCTCGTCCCGCTGCGAGGCCCCGGCGGGTCCGCGGTGATCACCGGGCTGTGGACGACGTCCGCGCACCGGCCCCCGGTTCCGGCACCCTCCGTCGGTGCCCGTCCCGCCCGCCCGACCACCGGCCCTGCGCGGCCGCGTGTTCCGGGGCACCCGGGCGGTGGCGGCCGGGCTTCTCACCGCCGATCAGCTGCGCAGCACCGCCTGGCGCCGGTTGCGCCGTGACGTCTACGCCGACGCGGCCCTGCCGCTCACGCACGTGCTCCGCGCCCGCGGCGTCCGGGTGGCCGCACCGCCCGGCGCCGTCTTCGGCGGGCTCACCGCGGCCGTGCTGTGGGCGGGCGAGCAGTTCGCCACGGACGACGACCCGGTCGAGGTGGTGCTCCCGCCCGGGGTTCGCTGGGACCCTGGTCGCGGCGTCGTCGTCCGGGCAGCATCGCTGGACGGCGACGTCGTCCACCCGCAGCGGGGGCTCCCCCGCACCGGCCGGGTCCGCACCGCCGTCGACCTCGCCCGCCGCGGGCCGCTCGAGGACGGCGTCGTGCTGCTCGACCGGCTGGTCGACGCGGGCCTGGCCTCGCTGACCGACGTCCGGGACGCCGTGGCGGCGCTGCCCCGGTGCCGCGGCAGCCTGCTGGCCCGGGAGGTGGTCGCGCTGGCCGACGGGCTGGCCGAGTCGCCGCAGGAGACCCGGCTGCGGCTGGTCCTGCGGTCCGCGGGGTTGCCGGCGCCCGTCGCCCAGTTCCGGGTGTTCGATGCCGACGGGTTCGTGGCGCGGGTGGACTTCGCCTACCCGGAGCTCCGGATCGCCATCGAGTACGACGGCGCCTGGCACGGCGAGCGGGGGCAGTTCGCCCGGGACCGGCGGCGGCTCACCCGGCTGGCCGCGGCAGGGTGGCGGGGCCTCTTCGTCACCGCCACCGAGCTGCGCCGGCCTGAGGAGCTGGTGCGGCGGATCCGCGCCGCGATGGCGCGGTGATCAGGACGGACCCGCCGGGGCCTCGCTCAACGGCGAGGGCCCGGCGGGCCCGGGCTGATCACGCGGGAGGCGGCGTCAGCGGTCGGTGCCGCCGCGCTGGGTGCCGGTGAAGACGACCGACAGCGTGCTGGTCTCGCCCTGCAGCGCGTTGCCGCCCGTGGTGGGCAGCGAGACGCTGGTGAGCAGGTGGTCCACGCCGCCGGCGGTCAGGCTGCGGGCGCCGGTCAGCGCCTGGTCGACCAGGACCGGCCCGGCGTACAGGTCGACGACGTCGCCGGCGCAGCTCCACGCGTCGCCGCTGCGGACCCAGTCGACGTCGCACGACCGCACGGACAGCTGCAGGCCGTGCTCCGCGTCGCTGTCGAGCTTGCTGGAGGCGCTGGCCTGCGAGGTGATGACCAGGCGGGACAGGTCGACGTCGCCGCCGTTGCGCAGGTCCATCGGGAAGGAGTAGGTCTGCCCCGGCATGATCCGGCCGGCGGTGGCCGGGATCGGCGCTGAGCTGCCCGCCTGCGAGACGTCGATCGACAGCGTGCCGGCGTCCACGGCCGTGTCCACCGGCGACGTCGAGGCGGTGAAGCCACCGAACGTGCCCAGGCCGGCGACGGCGGCCGCGGCGCCGACGACGCCGATCGTGCCGACGACCTTGGCCACGGTGGACCGGCGGGCGGTGCTGCTCATGGTCGCGCTCACGGTGTTCTCTCCCCCGAGGTGCCGCCGGAGGGAGGGTCCGCTCCGGTCTCGGGGACGACACTGCGCGCCCAGCCGCACGGGACCCGCGCGGAAAGCGCAAGAGAACCGCAAGAAGGCGCGGGGACCTCAGCCGTGCAGCGAGGCCTGCAGCAGCACGGTGTCCAGCCAGCGGTCGTGCTTGAACCCGACGGCCCGCAGCCGGCCGACCTCGGCGAACCCGAGCGAGGTGTGCAGCCGGATCGAGGCGTCGCCGCTGTCGGTGACCACCGCGATCACCTCGCGCGAGCCGGCCTCGCGGGCGCGGTCCAGCAGCGCCGAGAGCAGCGCCGTGCCCAGGCCGCGGCCCTCGTAACCCGGCGCCAGGTAGATCGTGTCCTCGACCGTGCGCCGGTAGGCCCGCTTGGCCCGCCACGGCGACACGTAGGCGAAGCCGGCGACCTCGCCATCGACCTCGGCCACCAGGAACGGCAGCCCGGCGCCGACCAGGTCGGCCATCTTCGCCGGCCAGAACCCGGGCCCGGGCACCTCCAGGTCGAAGGTGGCCACGCTGTGCTCGACGTAGTGGGCGTAGATGCGGCCGACGGCGTCGGCGTCCGCCGCCGTCGCCGTCCGGATGCTGAGCTCTGCCACGGAGAGCAGCCTAAGTGTCGCGCTGAGTGCTCGAAGTCGGCAGGTGATCGCGGCCGTCGCGCCACGCACGACCACCACCACCCGGACGGGTGACACCGCCGCCGCCCCGACTGCAGCCCCGCCGACGCCCTCCCGATCACCAGACCGTGACCCCCGCCCCCGAGGCGCAGCCCGTGGCTGCGATCCCGGCGGCGCCCCGCAGCGGGCGCCCCGGGCGGTTCCTCGTGCTCGCGGTCGGGATCGCGGTGCTCGCCGTCCTCGCCGCGGTGCTCGCCCGGCCGACGACGCTCGGGCTGCTGGCCGCCCTGCTCGGCCTCGCCGTCCTGATCGGCTTCCAGGCCCTGCTCTGGCAGCGCCAGACCGCTCTCACCGGCGCCCTGCAGCGCAGCGAGAGCTCGTTCCGCACGCTGGTGAAGAGCAGCGTCGACCCCGTCGTCATCGTCGACGACCGGCTCCGGGTCACCTTCGCCTCCGAGGCGGTCGTCGGCCTGCTGGGCCTGGACCCCGACGACCTCGCCGGCATGCCGCTGCCCGACGCCGTCCACCCCGACGACCGGTCGGTCTTCTTCGCCGCCCTGGCCGGCACCGAGCAGGCCGCCGTCCGCACCGCCCGCGTGCGGCACGTCGACAGCCGCTGGCGGCTGATCCAGGCCACCGTCCGCGACCTGCGCACCGACCCCGACGTCGGTGCGCTCGTCCTGTACTGCCGCGACGTCACCTCCCGGGCGCCGTCGCCGGGGATCGACTCCGAGCTGCTCGAGCTCTCGCTCACCGACCCGGTGACCGGGCTGCCGAACCGCACGGCGCTGGTCCGCCGGCTCGGCGCGGTGCAGCGGGCGGCCGGCCCCCGGCCCACCTCCCTGGCGCTGATCAGCATCGACGGCTGGGACGCCGACGTGCTCACCCCCGGCTCCGAGGCGACGGCGCTGCGCGCGCTCACCGCCCGGCTCACCCGCGCGCTGCGTGGCGAGGACTGGCTGGCCCGCGGCACCGACGGCGACTTCGTCGTGCTGGTCGACGGCTCGGTCGCCGACGCCGAGGCCGTGGCCACCCGCCTCATCGCCACCGTCGGCCCGCTGGCCACCGAGACCGGCACCCTGCACCTCACCGCGGCCGCCGGGCTGAGCGCCCTGACCGCCGACCTGGACCCGGGCGAGGCGCTGCGCCGCGGCGACCTGGCCCTGCGCAGCGCCCGGCGGGCCGGGCCCGGCTCCGTGCACCGCTACGACGACGCGCTGCGCACCGCCCAGGACCGCCGCACCGCCCTGCGCACCGACCTCGACGGCGCCCTGCAGCGCGGCGAGCTGCGCCTGGTGTTCCAGCCGGTCGTCGACGTCGTCATGCACCGCACCGTCTCGGTCGAGGCGCTGCTGCGCTGGCACCACCCGCTGTTCGGCGAGGTCTCCCCCGCCGAGTTCGTGCCCCTTGCAGAGGAGTCGCCGCTCATCGTCGACGTCGGCCGCTGGGTGCTGCGCGAGGCCTGCGCCGCGGTCGCCGCGATCGACGACCAGCTCGGCGTCGCCGTGAACGTCTCCGCCCGCCAGGTGCGCAGCGGGGAGCTCGTGCCCGACGTGCTCGCGGCCCTGGAGAGCAGCGGCCTGCCCGCGAAGCGGCTGATCGTCGAGATCACCGAGTCGGTGCTGCTCGACGACGCGCACGTGATCGAGGACCTCGCCGCGCTGCGCCGGCTCGGCGTGCGGATCGCCGTCGACGACTTCGGCACCGGCTGGTCGTCGCTGGCCTACCTCGTCGGCATGCCCGTCGACGTGCTGAAGATGGACCAGTACTTCCTGGCCAACGTCGAGCACGACCCCGCCCGCCGGGCCATGTGCCGCGCGGTGCTGCAGCTGGGTTCCAGCCTCGGCCTGCCGGTCGTCGTCGAGGGCGTCACCAACCCCGCGACCCTGGCGCTGCTGCGCGACATGGGCCACCGCTACCTGCAGGGCTACGTGTTCTCCCGCCCGCTGGAGGCCGCGCAGCTCACCGCCGGCGGCTGGCGCGCGGACGAGCCGGCGGCCGCCGCCGTCCCGGTGCCGCGCGCACCCGACCTGCCGGGGGTGCCGTCGTGACCGGCTACCGCGCCGTCCCCGGCGCCCTCCGCCGGGCCTTCCTCCTCGGCCTGCTCGGCCTGGCCGCGGCGGTGCCGTTCAGCGCCCCCGACGGCACGGGCATGCAGTGGGACGAACTGGTCCTGTTCGCCGTCGCCGCCACCTGCTCGTGGACCGTGCACCGCCGCGTCCGCGCCATGGACCGCTCCACCGCCCGGACCTGGTACCCGCTGGTCGTGGGCTCGGCGATGTTCGCCGTCGCCCAGCTGCTGGCCGGCGCGTTCCCCGGCCCCGCGTTCGACGCGTTCGGCGTGGACGACGTCGTCCTCGTGCTCGGCGCCACCTCGCCGCTGGTCACCTGCGCCCTCCTGGCCCGCCGGGTCAGCCGCACCCGCTGGGCGGCCCTGGCCGTCGACGGGCTCGTCGTCACCGTGGCGCTCGTCGTCCTCACCGAGGTGCTGCGCACCCCGGTGGTCAACCCGGCCGACGCGCCGGAGGACCTGCGCTCGCTGGTGCTGCTGTACGGCGCCTACGCCGCCGTGATGCTCGGCTGCGCCGGTGCGGCGTGCACCGTCTCCACCCGCGCCCTGCGCTCCTCGGCGAGCACGCTGATGGGCGCCGTCGCGCTGCAGGCCACCGCGGCGGCGGCGGAGGCCACGGCCATCGTCGCCCCCTCGCCGCTGTGGGTGGCGGTCTCCGACGTCGCCGTCGCCGTCGCGCTGGTCACCGCCGCCGCGGCCGCGTACCGGGCGCCGCTGCGGCTCGACGAGCGCGGTGCCCGCGCCTCGGCCCCGGTGGTGTCCCCGCTGGGGCTGGCCCTGGTCGTCACCGCCCTGATCAGCCTGCCCGCCGCGATCACCGTCAGCCTGCTGCAGAACCGGCCGCTGTCCGACCTCGCCGAGTTCGGCTGCGCCGTCGTCTTCACGCTCATGGCCCTGCGCCTGGTCCTGCGGATCCGCGAGGACGGCCAGGTGTCGGAGTGGCTGGTCCGCACCGAGGAGGACTTCCGCGAGCTGATCGAGGCCAGCTCCGACGGTGTCGCCATCACCGACGGCGAGCACCGCCTGCTGTTCACCTCGCCCGCCGCCCGCCGGCTGCTCGGCATCCCCGACGCCGGCGCGGAGGTCTCGCTGCTCGACGTCGTCGTCCCCGAGGACCGGGCGCTGCTGCGCGCCGCCACCGGGCGCGGCGCCGCGGACGGGCAGTCGCTGCACGTGCACGTGCCGGCCGGCGACGACGGCGTCCGCGAGCTGGAGGTGAGCTCCACCGAGCGGGGCGGCGACCGCCGCGTCGTCTACCTGCGCGACGTGACCACCCGCCGCCGCCGCGAGCGCGAGCTCGAGCGCATGGCCTACACCGACCACCTCACCCGGCTGGCCAACCGCGCCATGCTCTTCCAGGAGCTGGGCACGGCCGCTCCCGGGCCGCGCGCCCTGCTGGTCCTGGACATGGACGGCTTCAAGGCGGTCAACGACGTCGCCGGGCACGAGGCCGGCGACCAGCTGCTGGTCGAGGTCGCCCGCCGGCTGGGGACCGTCGTCCGCGACGGCGACGTGCTGGCCCGCCTCGGCGGCGACGAGTTCGCCGTCGTCGTCACCGGCAGCCTGGACGAGGCGGTCGAGGTCGCCCAGCGGGTCGTGCACGTCATGGCGATGCCGCACCGCGTGGAGCACTGGACCTTCGCCCTGGGCGCCAGCGTCGGCGTCGCCGTGCTCGACGCGGCCGGCGGCCAGGTCGCCTTCCGCGAGGCCGACGCCGCCCTGCGCGAGGCCAAGCGGGCCGGCAAGGGCTGCGTGCGGGTCGCCGGGTCCACCGCGCCGCCGGCGGGCGTCGAGGCCGAGCCGGACTTCCAGGAGGTCGTCGCCGAGGGCGTGTTCGCCCTGCGCCTGGACGCCGCCTGCACCCCGGACGGCCGGATCGAGCTGCTGCACGCGGTGCCCACGTGGCGCCACCCGGAGCACGGCGAGGTCGGCGGGCTGGAGCTGTGGGGCTTCGCCGGGCGCCAGGGGCGCAGCGCCGAGCTGCAGCGCTGGCTGCTGCGCGAGGCGGCCGGCGCGATCGCCGCCCTCCCCGACCCCTCGGTGGGCGTGGCGGTCAGCCTGCCCGCCGGGCACGTCACCCCCGACGGCCTGGCCGCCGACGTCGCCGCCGTCCTGGCCGAGACCGGGCTGGCGCCCGCGCGGCTGCTGCTCTCCTTCACCGAGGAGACGCTGCTGACCAGCTCCGCAGAACTCGTGCCCGAGCTGGTGGCCGCCCGCGACCAGGGCGTGCAGCTGTGCCTGGACGACTACGGCATGGGCCACAGCCTCTTCGCGCTCATGGCCCGGCTGCCGCTGGACGTGGTCCGCATCGACCTCAACGTGCTCGCCCCCCGCGACGACCTCGCCCGCGCGCTCCAGGTGCTGCGCGCCATCTGCGTGACGACGTCGGGCTTCGACCTGCGGGTCATCGCCGGCGGGATCTCGACCGCCGCGGCGCACGAGGGCGCGGTCGCCGCCGGGGTGCAGCTGCTGCACGGCCGCGCGCTGCCGCACGGGCTGACGGTGGACGACGCCGCGGCGCTGCTGTCCGCCGTCCCCACCCCCTGACATGCCGGCTTTCGGTACCGAAAGCTCGGCTCGCCCCCCAGCTTTCGGTACCGAAAGCTCGGCGTCCCCAGCTTTCGGTACCGAAAGCTCGGCGTCCCCGCCAGCTCTCGGTAGCGGGAGCCGGGTCGGGGTGATCCCTGGTTCCGGTCGGGGACACCCCCGGTTCCGCGCCTGGTCCCTGGGCTCCGTCACCCCTCCGGCGAATACTGGCCGCGTGGGAGGTCCGGAGCTGCGGTTCGTCGGCCACTCGACGGTGCGCGTCGAGCTGGCCGGGCGCAGCCTGCTGACCGACCCCCTGCTCACCTCCCGCGTCGGCCCGCTGCGGCGGGTGGTGCCGGCCCCGGAGCCTGCCGTGCGCGCCGGGGTCGACCTCGTGCTACTCAGCCACCTGCACGCCGACCACCTGCACCTGCCCTCGCTGCGGCTGCTCGGGTCGGACGTCCGGCTCGTGGCCCCCCGCGGAGCCGGCCGGTGGCTGCGCCGGCACGGGTTCGCGCACGTCGCGGAGCTCTCCCCCGGGGAGTCGCTGACCGACGGCCGGCTCAAGGTCACCGCCGTCGCCGCGCGGCACAGCGGGCACCGGTGGGGCCCGCGGCTCACCTCCGGACCCGACTCCCCCGCCCTGGGCCACCTGGTCGAGGGCGACAGCTGGTCGGTCTTCCTCAGCGGCGACACCGGCCTGCACGACGGCATGCACCTGCTCGGCGAGCGCGGGGTCGACGTCGCCGTGCTGCCGGTGTGGGGCTGGGGGCTCAACCTGGGCCCCGGGCACCTCGACCCGGTGGCGGCGGCCGAGGCGGTCGCCCGGCTGCGGCCCCGCTACGCCGTCCCGGTGCACTGGGGCACGCTCGCGCCCCGCGGCACCACCCGGCTGCCCAGCCCGCTGCGCACCCGCATGCGCCGGCTGCTCACCGAGCCGCCGCGCACCTTCGCCGCCGAGGTCGCCGCCCGCGGCCTGGACACCACCGTGGTCGTCGCGCAGCCGGGCGACACCGTGACGCTCTCGCCGGGGGTGCAATCGTGAGCGCGCTCACCGCCGCCGCCGAGACCGCCTCGTCGGTCGGCTACCCGCTGGTCTTCTTCGGCGTGCTGGTCGGCTCGGTCGTGCCGGTCGTGCCCACCGGCGCCGTCGTGGGCTCCGCCGCCGCGTTCGCGACGACCAGCAACGACCTCGGCCTGCCCACCGTGCTGGCGCTGGCCACGGCCGGCGCCCTGATCGGCGACCTGATCACCTTCGCGGTCTGCCGCTCCGGCGGGCCGGCCGCCGTGCGCTGGGTGTCCCGCGGCCAGCACGCCGACCGGATCGAGGAGGTCCGCGGCCAGTTCCGCCGGCACGGCTGGCAGATCATCGTCGTCGGCCGGCTGCTGCCCGCCGGGCGGATCCCCGTGCTGCTCGCCGCCGGGGCGCTGGCCTACCCCTGGCGCCGGCTGCTGCCCGCCTCCTCCGCCGCCGCCCTGCTGTGGGCGCTCGCCTACGCGCTGCTCGGCGTGGTCAGCGGCGGCATCTTCGACTCCCCGCTGGTCGCGGTGCTCACCGCCACGCTGCTGGTGCTGCTGGTCGGCGCGGTGCTCAACCTCGTGGGCGCCCGCCGCCGGCGCGCCGTCCCCGAGCCCGAGCCCGAGCCGGCGCGCTGCGAGCCCGCATGAGCGCACCCGCCCCCACCGGCCGGCTGCTGCAAACCGGCCGCGCGCTCGCCCGCGTCGTCCTCACCTGGGCGGCGGCCACCGGCGCGCTGATCGCCCTCGACCGCTGGCTCAGCGGCTTCGCCATGCGCTCGTGGTGGCAGCCGCCGGTGGCCGCGCTGCTGCTCGGCGTGCTCACCGCGGCCGTCTGGCCCCTGGTGCTGCGGATCGCGCTGCCCCTGGCCCTGTTCACCTTCGGGGTCGGCGGCTTCCTGCTGCTCGGCGCCGGCGTGCTCGGCATCTTCTCCGCGATCCCCGGCGTCGAGGTGCACAGCTTCACGACCTCGGTCGTCGTCGCCGTGGCCATGGCCGCCGTCTCCGGGGTGGTCAACAGCCTGCTCGCGGTCGACGAGGACGAGATCTTCTTCCGCCGGGCCCGCCGCCGGGCCGCCGGCCGCTCCCGCGAGGAGCTCCCGCCCGGCGTCCTCTTCCTGCAGATCGACGGCCTCGGGCACGACGTCGCCCGACGGGCCGTCCGCGACGGCACGATGCCCACCCTCGCCGCGTGGCTGCGCGAGGGCAGCCACGTGCTGCGGCCCTGGCACACCGACTGGAGCTCGCAGACCGGCGCCAGCGTCTGCGGCATCCTGCACGGCTCCAACCACGACATCCCCGGCTTCCGCTGGTACGAGAAGGAGCACGACCGGCTGGTGCAGGTGTCCCGTCCCCGGGACGCCGCCGAGGTCGAGCGCCGGCACTCCGACGGGCGGGGCCTGCTGGCCGGTGACGGCGCCGGCCGCGGCAACCTGTTCACCGGCGACGCGCGGTTCGTCAGCCTGACCATGAGCTCGCTGTCGCACGTCGTCCCCGCCGGTGCGCGGCGGCGCCGGCGGGGCCGCGACCGCGTCGGCGCCGGGTACTACGCCTACTTCGCCAACCCGGTGAACGCGCTGCGCACCCTCGGCGTCTCCCTGGTCGACGTGCACCGCGAGCTGCGGGCCGCCGCCCAGCAGCGCCGCGCCGACGTCCGCCCACGGGTGCCGCGCGGCGGGCTGTACCCGTTCGCCCGCGCCGGGACGACGGTGATCTCCCGCGACGTCGTCGTCTCCGCGCTGCTGGAGGACATGCTCGACGGACGGCCGGTGGTCTACGCCGACTTCCTGGGCTACGACGAGGTCGGCCACCACTCCGGGGTCGAGCGGTTCGACACCCTCGAGGTGCTGCGCAGCATCGACCAGCAGATCGGCCGGCTGCACCGGGCCAGCGCCCTGGCCCCGCGGGAGTACCACCTGGTCTGCCTCTCCGACCACGGCCAGACCCAGGGCTGGGCGTTCGCCGACCGGTTCGGCCACTCGATCGAGGAGCTGGTCGGCGCGCTGTGCGGCAACCCCGCCGAGCCGCTGCGCCGGCACCTCACCGGGCCGCGCGACAGCCGGCGCACCACCGAGAACTGGCAGCTGGGGGCGGCGCTGGCCGAGGGCAGCGGGCCGATCGCCCGCCGGCTGCGGCAGCGCGTGGAAGGCGCCGCCGGGCACGACCACCCGCTGGAGCCCGCCGCCGGCGAGGTGCCCCGCGTGGCACCCGGCGTCGTCTGCGCCGTCTCCGGCCACACCGCGCTCGTCTCCTTCCCCGACCTGCCCGGCCGGGCGTCGCTGGAGGAGATCGAGCGGCACTGGCCCGACCTGCTGCCCGGGCTGGTCGACCACGACGGCGTCGGCTTCGTGCTCGTGCACTCCGACGAGTTCGGCCCCGTCGTCCTGGGCCGGGAGGGGCTGCACCGGCTGGCCACCGGCGTGGTGATCGGCACCGATCCGCTGCTGCCCTACGGCCCGCACGCCCCCGCGCTGGTCGCCCGCGTCTCGGGTTTCCCGCACTGCGCCGACGTCGTCATCAACAGCCGGTACGACCCGGCCACCGACGAGGCCTCGGCGTTCGAGCCGCACGTCGGCTCGCACGGTGGACTCGGCGGCCCGCAGCAGCACGGCTTCCTCACCCACCCGGCCGCGTGGGCCGACCCCGGCGAGATCGTCGGCGCCGAGCACCTGCACCGGGTGCTGCGCGGCTGGCTGACCGACCTCGGCCACCCCGAGCCGACCGGGGACGGCGCCGCCGTCGGCGAGCAGAGCCGCACCGCCCTGGCCGACGACCCGATCGGCGCCGCTCGCCCCTGACCTGGCCGCTCGGTCCTGAGCGCTGGTAACGTGAGCGGGCACCGGGCGTCCAAGAGGCGGCGCAAGGAGTCATCGCCTCTTCGGCATCTCGCGCCTGGGACATCCGCTTTGATCCGTCCGCCTTCCGGCGACCCCTCCTCGACCCCCCGGACCGGGGTCGAGGACGTCCCCGTCCTCGACGGGGCCCCGCACGTCTTCCTCCCCGCCGAGGTCACCCGGCTGCGCGGCGAGCTGGCCGCCGCCATCGAGCACACCACCAACCTGGAAGCGGCGCTGGCCACCAACCGGCGCATCGGCATGGCCATCGGCATCCTCATGGCCACCCGCAAGATCGCCGAGGACGTCGCCTTCGAGGCGCTGCGCGACGCGAGCATGCAGCGCAACGAGAAGCTGCGCGACGTCGCCGAGGACGTCATCCACACCGGCACCCTGGAGTAGCCCCGTCCGCGTGGCCGACATCCCCGTGACGAACGCGTGAACACGGCCCGCCGTCCTGGCGGGGGACGGCGCTCATCGTCGACAGTGGGGCGATGAGACCCGACGCCCGCGCCTGGTTCCGGAGCCGCACGTCGTCCGCCACCTCGCTGGCCGGGCTGGACGTGCCCGCGCTGCTGCACGCCAAGCGCCGGGGCGGGCACCGGGTCAGCGTGGTCCTGCCGGCGCGGAACGAGGAGGCGACGGTCGGCCGCCTGGTCACCGACCTCGCCGAGCGCTGGGTGCGCCGCGTGCCGCTGGTCGACGAGCTGCTGGTCGTCGACTCCGACTCCACCGACGCCACCGCCGCCGTCGCGCGGGCCGCCGGCGCCGACGTCGTCGCCACCACCGAGGTGCTGCCCGGCCACGGCACCCGCCCCGGCAAGGGCGAGGCGCTGTGGAAGTCGCTGGCCGCCACCTCCGGCGACCTGCTGGTCTTCCTCGACGCCGACCTCAAGGGCGACGTCGCCCACTACGTGCCCGGCCTGCTGCGGCCGCTGCTCACCGAGCCGCAGGTCCAGTACGTGAAGGGCTGCTACACCCGCCCGCTGGAGGTCGACGGCGTGAGCGTGCCGGCCGGCGGGGGCCGGGTCACCGAGCTCACCGCCCGGCCGCTGCTCAACGCGCTGTGGCCCGAGCTGGCCGGCTTCGTCCAGCCGCTGGGCGGCGAGTACGCCGGCCGCCGCTCGGCGCTCGAGCAGGTGCCGTTCGTCGGTTCCTACGGCGTGGAGGTCGGCCTGCTGGTCGACCTGCTCCGGGAGGGCGGGCTGGGCTCGCTGGCCCAGGTCGACCTCGGCGAGCGCCGGCACACCTCGCAGTCGCAGGAGGCGCTGGGCGCGATGGCCGCGCAGGTGGTGGCCACCGTGCTCGCCCGCAGCGGCGCCCCCGCCGCCAGCGGGCTGCTCACCCAGTTCCGGCACGACGGCACCGGCTTCGTCCCGCGCAGCAGCGCCGTCGACATCGACGAGCGGCCGCCCATGGCCTCGATCCCCGAGTACCGGATGCTGCAGGCGGGCTGATCCGCGGGTCGCCTCGCGCCACGCCCGGCCCTCGGGTGAGGATCCCCGGGTGCCGATCGCCTCCCTCCCCCGGTGACGTCCCCGGAGGTCGTCGCCCACCGCGGCGCCACCAGCGACGCGCCCGAGCACACCCTCGCCGCCTACCGCCTCGCCGCCGAGCTCGGCGCCGACGCCGTCGAGTGCGACGTCCGGCTCACCCGGGACGGCGTCCTGGTCTGCGTGCACGACCGGCAGATCCGGCGCACCTCCAACGGCCGCGGCGTGGTCTCGGCGATGCACCTGGCCGAGCTGGAGCAGTTCCACTTCGGCGCCCGCCGGCCGCGCGGCCGCAGCCGGTGGGCCGACGACGAGATCACCTCGGTCACCGACGAGCCCGACGTCGAGAACGGCCGGGTGCTGACCCTGGAGCGGCTGCTCGACTACGTGACCGCCACCCCCGGCACCGTGCGCCTGGCCATCGAGACCAAGCACCCGACCCGGCACACCCGCAAGGTCGAGGAGGAGCTGGTCGCCTGCCTGCGCCGGTTCGGCCTCCTCGGCTCGGCCGGGCCGGTGGAGTGGGCCGGCCGCCCCGCCGTCCGGGTGATGAGCTTCTCGCAGCTGGCCGTGCGCCGGATGCACGACCTCGCCCCCGGCGTCCCCACCGTCCAGCTGATCGGCAAGCGGCTGCGCCCGGTGCGCCGGGAGCTGCTGTCGGGCGCGGCGACGGCGCTCGGCCCCTCGATCGCCGTGCTGCGCGCCGACCCCGGGTTCGTGGCCGACGCGCACGCCGCCGGCAAGCAGCTGCACGTGTGGACGGTGAACCGCCCGGCCGACATGGAGCTGGCCCGCGAGCTCGGGCCGGACGCGATCATCACCGACCACCCGGCCGAGATGCTGCGCCTCCTCGGCCGGGCGTGAGCTCAGCCCAGGTCGAGGTCGTCCAGCGCGGCGGCGAGGTCACCGGGGGTGTCGTGGATCGAGACGGCGCCGGCCGCGCGCAGCTCGTCGTCCCCGAAGCCGCCGGAGCGGACGACCAGCGCGGGCATCCCGGCCTTCTCGGCGGCCTCCACGTCGAACACCGAGTCGCCGATCATCACGCTCGGGGCGTCCACCGGCTCACCGAGCTTCTCCAGCGCCACCTGCAGCAGGTCCGGCGCGGGCTTGCTCGACTCGACATCGGCGCTGGTGGTCCACGCCTCGGCGAGGTCGCGCAGGTCGAGCAGGTCCAGGGAGTGGTCGACGTGCTCCGCCTGGCCCGAGCTGGCCAGCACCACGCGGTGCCCCCGGTCGCGCAGCGCCACGACGAGGTCCCGCGCGCCCGGCAGCGGGGCGACCTCGTCGATCATCGCGTCGAACTCCTCGGTCCAGCGCTCGCGGGCGCGGTCACCGATCCGCTCCTCGAGCTCGTCCCCGCCCAGCGCGGCCGGCATCCGGTCACCGCCCATCCCGATCAGCCGGTGGATCCGCCAGACCGGGAACGTCTCGCCCAGCGACCGGAACGCCCGGTACCAGGCGAGCGCGTGCTGGTAGTTGGTGTCGACGAGGGTGCCGTCGACATCGAGGACGGCGATGCGCGGAGAGCTCATGCGCCGCCACTGCCCCGAATGAAGCTTTCTGTACCGAAAGCTGCGCCGGAAACGCAGCTTTCGGTACAGAAAGCTGCGTCAGCCGGCGTGGACGAGGAGGCCGCGGACGGTCTCGCCGGCGGCCTGGTCGCGGTAGCCCTGGTTGACCTCGTCGAGCGGGTACCGGCGGGTGATCAGCCGGTCGAGCTCCAGCCGGCCCTCCTCGTGCAGCCGCAGCAGCCGCGGGATGTCGGTGAACGGGTTGCACGAGCCGAACATCGTGCCCTGCACCCGGTGCTCGAACACCGTGGTGACCTGCCCGTTCAGGGTCACCCGCCCGTCCGAGGGGCGGTCGCCGAGCGCCGTGAGCACCAGCGTGCCGCCCTTGCCCAGGCATGCCGCCGCGCCGTCGTGGACCTCGGCGGACATCTTCCCCACGGTGACGACGACGACGTCGGCGCCGGTGCCGCGGGACAGCTCGCGGGCCAGGCCCACCGCCTCGTCGGTCGAGGCCACGGTGCGGGTCGCGCCCACCGTCTCGGCGAACTCCCGCTTCATCGCCACCGGGTCCACGCCGATGACGTGCATCGCGCCCGCGTGCACCGCGCCCTGCACCGCGTTGACGCCGACGCCGCCGAGGCCCACGACCACGACGACGTCGCCGGGGCGCGTGCCGCCCGCGTAGACGGCCGAGCCCCAGCCGGTGGGCACGCTGCAGGCGGTGAGCGCCGCGGTGTCCAGCGGCAGCCAGGGGTCGATCTTCACGCAGGAGAACTCGCTGAGCAGGGTGTGCCGGGCGAAGGCCCCGACCATGCAGAAGCCGCCCAGCTCCTCGCCGTCGAGCGTGTACGGGTACCGGCCGCCCGGCAGCAGCCCGGTGGCGATCGTGGCGCCCTTGTCGCACAGGTTGGACCGGCCGGACGCGCAGAACCGGCAGTGCCCGCAGGCGGGCAGGAAGCTCGTGACGATGTGGTCGCCCGGGGCGACGCCGGTGACGCCCGGCCCCACGGCGGTGACGACGCCGGAGCCCTCGTGCCCGCCCACGATCGGGTACCGGCCACCCGGGTTGGCGTGCCGCAGGTGCTCGTCGGAGTGGCACAGCCCCGCGTAGGCCATCTCGACCAGGACCTCGCCCGGTCCGGGATCGCGGACCTCGAGCTCGACGATCTCGTAGTCCGTGCCCGGCTCCCGCAGCACCGCTGCCCTGGTCCGCATCCCGCGGCCCCTCTCGCTCGACGTCGTCGTCCTGGTCGTCCGGCGGCCATCGTGCCTGGCCGCTCCGGGTGCGGCACCATCGGGCGGGTGCCCGACGACGACGCCGCCCCGACCGAGGTCTGCCCCGGCTGCGGCGCCGTCCTCGCGCCCGCACCCGGTGCCGGGCCCGCCCACCCGGGCGCCTCGGTGTCCTGCACCCGCCTGTTCGAGGTGACGCTGCGCGGCCTGCGCGAGGAGGCGGCCGCCGATGCCGGCGTCGCGGCCGTCGTGCGCGAGGCCGACGCCACCTACGACCTGCAGCACCCGGTACCCCCGGCGGGTGCGCCCCGCGCGTGGCGGACGACGATCGCCGACGTCGCCGCCGACCTGGACGTCATCGACCTCGCGGTGCTGGTGGGCACGTGGCGGCGCACGGTGCTGGAGGACGCGGGCGCACCACGACGGGACGAGAGATATCGATAACGCCCGGTTCCAGCACGAGCACCCGATACTTTCCGTCGCTAAGATCCACACCGTGAGTGAGCTCAGCGACCGGCGCGCGGCGAAGAAGGCACGGACCCGGGAGCTGGTCCGCAGCACCGCCCACCGGCTGTTCGCCGAGCGGGGGTTCGACGCCATGACCATCGCCGACGTGGCCCGCGACGCCGACGTCGCCGTCCAGACCGTCTTCAACCACTTCGCGACGAAGGAGGAGCTCTTCTTCGACGGCCGCACCCCGTGGGTGGCCGGATCCGCCGAGGCCGTCCGGACGCGGACGCCCGGGACCTCGCCGCTCACCGCGCTGCGCGATCACCTGCTGGCCCTGGTCGCCGGGCAGCTCGGCTCGCTGGCCTGCGCGGAGCGACGGTCCTACGTGGCGACCGTCGAGGCGTCGGAGACGCTCCGGGCCCGCGAGCGGGAGCTGGCCGCCGAGGCCGAGCGCCGGCTCGCCGCGGCTCTGCTGGAGGCCTGGCGGGACGAGGAGGCAGCCGGCCGGCCGATGGCGTTCCCGCCCGAGGTCACCGCGCCGCTCGTCGCGGCCATGTGGCTGTCGGCCGTGCGCGTGCTCATCGTCGAGAACCGGGGCCGGGTGGTCACCGGCGAGACCGACGCGGCGACCGTCAGCGCCGCGGTCGAGCACGTCGCCGACCGCGTGCTCGGGCACCTGCACGACGAGGCGCACCGCCTGCACGGGCGGGCGCTCCCCGCCGCCTCCGGGCGCCGCGCGGGCTGAGGCGGCGGTCAGGCGGCGACGCGGTCAGGCGGCGACGGACTCCGCCGCGGGGCGCACCAGCGGGACGAGGACCTCGTCGACGACGCGGTCGACCTGCTCGGCGAGCATCGCGCCGTCACCGGCCGCGGTGAAGCGCTGCCACCAGAAGGCCTCGAGCACCGACCCGAGCAGCGCCAGGCGGGCCGGCGCGATCTCCTCACCGCGGCCCGTCGCGCGCGCACCGATCTCGGCGACCGCGGCGGCGAGCGGGGCGACCAGCGCGGCGTCGAGACCGGCGCGCAGGTCCTCCTCGTGCCGCGCGGCGCCGACGATGCTGGCGACGGCGCGCTCCTCGCGGTCCAGCGGGGTGCCCCACCGGTCGACGAGGGCCCGGAGGTCCGACCCCAGGGAGCCCGTGTCCTCCGGCACCGGGACCAGCTGGAACCGCGAGACGGCGGAGCGGGCGAGGGCGGCCATCGTGGGCCACCGGCGGTAGATGCCGGCCTTGCCCGCCCGCGCGCGAGCGGCGACGCGGTCGCTGTTCAGCCGCCCCCAGCCTTCGTCGGCGAGGATGTCGACGGCGACGGACAGCAGCTGCTCGGACAGCTCGGCGCTGAGCGGGCGTCCCGGAGTTCCGGTCATGGCCGATCCAGGTCCCGGTGGGTCATCTGCACCGCGACATACTTGCCTGTCAGGTGGAGTCACCACAATGACCGGGCGTGAACTCTTCCCCGAGTCGCTGACCTGCATGAAAGGTCATGCAACGCAGGGTTGCGTGACAGGCACCGCAGGTCAGGCGCCGGCGGCGCTCTCGACGTGCACCTTGATGCTGGCGCCGTCGTCGGACAGCCAGCCCTGGCTGCGCGCCTGGGCGACCATCGCGTCCCACTGCTGGATCCAGTCGCCGGCGGTCGCCCGGGGCTCCGCGGCGGCCCGCAGCGCGGCGGCGTCCAGCCACGCGGTCTGCGGATCGGCCAGGCGCCCCAGGCCGGAGCGCTCGAGCACCTCGGCGGCCTCGGTGTCGGTCACCTGGCCGAGGGCCAGGTGCAGCCGCCCGAGGTCGTCGACGTCGACGACCCGCGCCTCCGGGCGCTCGTCCGCCCCCGTGATCACCTCGACGATCACTCCGGCCTCCCCTGCTCGAGCTCTCGGTACCGAGAGCTGGTTCGTCCCCTCAGCTTTCGGTACCGAAAGCTGATCGGCCACTCGTCACACGTGCCAGGGGAAGCGGCTGAAATCGGGGTCGCGCTTCTCGAGGAACGCGTCGCGGCCCTCGACGGCCTCCTCGGCCATGTACGCCAGCCGGGTCGTCTCGCCGGCGAACAGCTGCTGGCCGACCAGGCCGTCGTCGATCAGGTTGAACGAGTACTTCAGCATCCGCTGGGCGGTGGGTGACTTGGCCACGATCTTCCGGCCCCACTCCAGCGCGGTCGCCTCCAGCTCGGCGTGCGGGACGACCCGGTTCACCATGCCCATGGCGTGCGCGTCGGCCGCGGAGTACTCGTCACCCAGGAAGAAGATCTCGCGGGCGAACTTCTGCCCCACCTGGCGGGCGAGGTAGGCCGATCCGAACCCGCCGTCGAAGCTGCCCACGTCGGCGTCGGTCTGCTTGAAGCGCGCGTGCTCGGCGCTGGCCAGCGTGAGGTCGGCGACGACGTGCAGGCTGTGCCCGCCACCGGCCGCCCAGCCGGGGACGACGCAGAGGACGACCTTGGGCATGAACCGGATCAGCCGCTGCGCCTCCAGGACGTGCAGCCGGCCGCTGGAGCCCTCGGCGTGCTCGTAGCCGTACCTGCCCCGCACCCGCTGGTCGCCGCCGGAGCAGAACGCCCACCCGCCGTCCTTGGGGCTGGGGCCGTTGCCGGTGAGGATCACGCAGCCGACGTCGGTGGACAGCCGGGCGTGCTCCAGCGCCGTGATGAGCTGGTCGACGGTCTGCGGCCGGAAGGCGTTGCGCACCTCGGGCCGATCGAAGGCGATCCGGACGACGCCGGCGTCGACGGCGCGGTGGTAGGTGATGTCGCTGAAGTCGAAGCCCTCGACCGGCCGCCACGCGGAGCTGTCGAAGATCTCGGAGACGTCGTCGCGCGCGGTCATGACCCGAACCTAGCCCGCGGGCTCAGCCGCCGAGCAGCCCACCGACCGGCGGCAGCACGCCGTTCACCAGCCGCGACAGGCTGACCAGCACACCGTTGATCACGGTGCAGGGGCAGGGGACGCCGGCGGCGTCCTCCTCGGGCGCCGGCGACGGTTGCTGGGGAGCGGGCTGCTGCGGCGCCGGCTGCTGCGGCGCGGGCTGCTGCGGCTGCTGCTGGGTCGGCTGCTGCTGGGCGGGCTGCTGCTGGGCGGGCTGCTGCTGTGCGGGCTCGGCCGCCGGCCGGCCGGCGCTCGTGCCCGGCACCGCGGCTGCCGCTCCGCCGGATGCCGGTGGGACCGCGGCACTTGTCCCCGCACCGCTCCCGGCGGTCCAGCCGGTCGTGCCACCGCCGGAGCCGCCGTCCCCCACCGCCGTGCCACCGCCCACGTCAGGGGAACCGGTGCCGCCGCCGGCGGGTGCGCCCGGGGCGTCCGGCGCCGGCCGCTGCGCGGACTCGGTGGCCAGGCCGCCACCACCACCGCCGCCGCCGGGCGTGCCCGCACCGCCGCCCTCGCCCGTGCCGCCGGTGAAGACGTCGTCGTCCGGCGTGCTGGTCGACGTGCCGCCCGACCCGCCGGACAGGACGGCGGCCAGCGGCGCGGCGACGAGCAGCGCCGCGCACACGGCGGCGAGCACCAGCAGGAGGCGCGCCGCCCGCCGACGGTCGGGAGCTCGGTGACGTGCAGGGCGGGACAGGGCCGGCTCCTCGGGGTGCTCGGGTGGTGCAGGGTGCTCCGTGCCAGTGCCCCGGGCGGTACCGCATCACACCTGACGCGCTACCCCGCCCCGCCCAGCAGCGGCCGCAGCCGGTCCAGCGACGCCGCCAGGCCCGGGTGCAGCGCGACGGCGTCCAGGTCGGCCAGCGGCCACCAGGCGACGCCGTCGCTCTCGCCGTCCAGCCGGAGCTCGGCGGCGGCGATCGGCCGGGACGGCCGGGCGAGCACCGTCGTGTAGGCCCAGCCGCCGTGGTCGTCCACCGAGCGCGCCCCGAGGACGACGTCGTCGCGGGTCAGGCCGAGCTCCTCCTCCACCTCGCGCAGCGCCCCGTCGGCCGGCGTCTCGCCCACGTGCAGCGCACCACCCGGCGTCCCCCAGGTGCCGCCGTGGTGCGACCACCAGGCGCGGTGCTGGAGCAGGACCTCCACCCCGTCGCCGTCGTCGCGGTGCAGGAACAGACCGGCCGCGCCGGCGCGCCCCCAGTGCTTGTGCCCCTGGGCGCAGAACGTCCAGCCGTCGGTCGACTCCACGCCCTCCAGTGAACCGGCTCCGCGACGCCGGTGCTCCCGGAGCCCGGACGACCCGGAGCACTAGGTTGCAGGAGGCATCCCGCGCGTCCGACGGAGGAACCCCAGGCATGAGCACCACGACGACGATGGCCGAGCTGTCCGGGCTCGAGGGCAGCGAGCTGGGCACCAGCGGCTGGGTCGAGGTCACCCAGGAGGCCGTCAACCTGTTCGCCGACGCCACGGGCGACCACCAGTGGATCCACGTCGACGTCGCGCGCGCCACCGCCGAGAGCCCCTTCGGCGGCCCGATCGCGCACGGCTACCTCACCCTGTCGATGCTGCCGGTGCTGTTCACCCAGGTGCTCACGGTCACCGACACGACCATGGGCGTGAACTACGGCCTCAACAAGGTCCGGTTCCCCTCCCCCGTGCCGGTCGGCGCGAAGCTCCGGCTCACCGCGACGCTCACCAGGGTGGAGGAGATCACCGGCGGCAAGCAGCTCACCTTCAGCTGCGTCATCGAGCGCGAGGGCGGCGACAAGCCGGTCTGCATCGCCGAGCCGGTCTACCGGTACTACGGCGGCGGGGCGTGAGGGTCGCCGTCTTCACCGGATCGCACGCGGGTCCGCCCGCGCACGCCGCGGCCGCGGCCGCCTTCGCCACCGACCTGGCCCGCGCCGGGGTCGGCATCGTCTACGGCGGCGGCAAGGTCGGGCTGATGGGCGTGGTCGCCGACGCCGCGCTGGCGGCCGGCGGCGAGGTCGTCGGCGTCATCCCGCAGCACCTGGTCGACGACGAGGTGGCCCACCCCGGCCTGCCGCGGCTGGAGGTCGTGCAGTCCATGCACGAGCGCAAGGCGGTGATGGCCGACCTGGCCGACGTCTTCGTCGCGCTGCCGGGCGCCGCCGGCACCCTCGAGGAGCTGTTCGAGGCCTGGACCTGGGGGATGCTCGGCCTGCACGCCAAGCCGACGGCGCTGGTCGACGTCGACGGGTTCTGGCAGCCGCTGCTGGCCCAGCTCCGCCGCATGGTGGACGACGGCTACCTCGACGCGGCCCGGCTCGACGCGCTCGGCGTGGTCGAGGACGCCGCCGGGCTGCTGCGCTTCGTCGAGGGCTACCGGCACCCCGGCCGCAAGTGGCAGAAGGTGTAACCCCTCGGCAACACGATCCGTGGTGCACTGGGGCCGTGCCGTCGACGCCGCTGCCGCGCGAGTCCCGGGTGGTGCACGGGCACCGGCGCGCCTTCGTGCGCGCCGGCGACGGCCCACCCCTGCTGCTCCTGCACGGCATCGGCAACACCGCCCAGACCTGGGCCGGCGTCATCGACCGGCTGGCCGCCTCGCACACCGTCATCGCGCCCGACCTGCTCGGGCACGGCTCCTCGGACAAGCCGCGCGGTGACTACTCCGTCGCCGGCTACGCCAACGGCATGCGCGACCTGCTCTCGGTGCTCGACATCGAGCAGGTGACCGTCGTCGGGCACTCCCTCGGCGGCGGCATCGCGCTGCAGTTCGCCTACCAGTTCCCCGAGCGGTGCCAGCGGCTCGTGCTGGTCAGCAGCGGCGGCCTCGGCCCGGAGCTGGGCCTGCCGCTGCGCGCGGCGACGCTGCCGGGCAGCGAGGCCGTGCTCACGGCGCTCACCCACCTGCCCCTGCCGCTGCGCACCGGGATGCGGCTGCTGGACGCGTTCGGCCGGGCGATCGGCTGGCACCGGGCCCGGGACCTCGCCGAGGCCGGTGACGCGATGCTCGCGCTGCACGACGTCGAGGCCCGCCGGGCGTTCCTGCGCACGCTGCGCAGCGTCGTCGACGCCCGCGGCCAGTCGGTCACCGCGATCGACCGGCTCTACCTGGCCGAGGCCATCCCGATGCTGGTCATGTGGGGCGACCGCGACCCGATCGTGCCGCCCGAGCACGCCGAGACCGTGCGCCGGCTGGTGCCGTCGGCCCGGGTCGAGGTGTTCCGCGACGCGGGGCACTGGCCGCACCTGGCCGATCCCGAGCGCTTCGCCCGGGCGCTGCTGGAGTTCATCGACACCACGCAGCCCGTCGTCCACGACCGCGACGGCTGGCGCGCCCTCCTCTCGCGCTGACCCGGAATGGCGCGCGCCGGCCATTTCCGCTCTCCCCGGGACACCTTTTCCGTGCGATGATCACCGCCGCGCCGGAAATGGCGACACCTCCCCGACGACGAGCAGAGGGCCATGTCCGAGATCGACGCGCTGGTGAATGGCTGCCTGATGCCCGGATTCGCCGGCACGGCTGTTCCGGAATGGGTGCCGGACGCGCTCGGCGAGGGGCTGTCGGGGGTGTGCCTCTACGGCCAGAACCTCGCCGGCGCCGCCGACGGGACCGCCCGGGTCGCCGAGCTGACCGCGGCGGTCCGCGCCGCCCGGCCCGACGCGCTCGTCGCCCTCGACGAGGAGGGCGGCGACGTCACGCGCCTGGAGTACCTCACGGGCAGCCGCTACCCCGGCAACCTGGCTCTCGGCGTGGTCGACGACGAGGCGCTCACCGAGGCGGTGGCGCGATCCATCGGCCGCGACCTGCGCCGGGTCGGCGTGGCCGTCGACTTCGCCCCTTCGGTGGACGTCAACAGCGATCCGCGCAACCCGGTGATCGGCGTGCGCTCCTTCGGCGCCGATCCCGCGCTGGTGGCGCGGCACGGCGCTGCCGCGGTCCGCGGGCTGCGCGCGGCCGGGGTCGCCGCCACCGCCAAGCACTTCCCCGGGCACGGCGCCACCACCGTCGACAGCCACCTCGGGCTGCCGGTCATCGACGTCGACGAGGCGGTCTTCCGCGGCCGGGAGCTCCCCCCGTTCACCGCCGCCGTCGCGGCCGGGGCGGACCTGGTCATGACCTCGCACGTCGTCTTCCCGGCGCTCGACGACCGGCCGGCCACCCTCAGCCGCCGGATCCTGGTCGACCTGCTCCGCGGCGAGCTGGGCTTCGCGGGGGTGGTCGTCACCGACGCCCTGGACATGGCCGGTGTCCGGGCCGCGCACGGCATCCCGGAGGCCGGTGCCCTCGCCCTCGCCGCCGGCGCGGACCTGCTGCTGGTGGGCGCGGAGGACGGCGAGGAGCACTGCGCGGCGATCCGGGCGGCCGTGGCCGCCCACCTCCGCGCGGGCACGCTGACCGAGGAACGGCTGCGCGAGGCGGCCGGACGGGTGACCGCGCTCCGGGAGCGGCTGGCGGCGGCCGCCGCGCCGCCCGCCGAGGACGGCGACGGGATCGGTGCCGAAGCCGCCCGCCGGGCGCTGCGCAGCCGCGACCTGGTCCCGCTCCCGGCGCCCGCGGTCGTCGTCGAGCTGCGGGCGGAGGCGAACATGGCCGTCGGGGAGGCCAAGTGGAGCCTGGCCGAGCCGCTCGACGCCCTCGGGCTGATGGCCGAGCCGGTGACCGTCCGGGAACCCGGCCCGTCCGCCGAGGACGTGCTGGCCCGCGCCGCCGGCCGGCCGCTCGTCGTCGCCGTCCGCGACGCCTGCCGCAGCCCGTGGCAGGAGACGTGGCTGCGCGCGCTCACCGGGCAGCGACCCGACGCCGTCACCGTCGCGCTCGGCCTGCCCGACGACCTGCGGCTGGTGCCCGGCCCGGCGCTGGCCACGCACGGCGCCGCCCGCGCGTGCACCGACGCGGCGGCGGAGGCGCTCCGTGGCTGAGCCGAGCACCGTCCTGGCCGGGGCGCGGAAGGTGGACGCCGACGGCGTGGTCGACGACGCCTGGGTGCGGTTCGCCGGCGCGGTCGTCGAGAGCACCGGCACCGGCGCCCCGCCGCCCGCCGACGAGGTGGTGCGCCTCGACGGCGCGTGGCTCGCCCCCGGCTTCGTCGAGCTGCACGTGCACGGCGGCGGCGGGCACTCCGCCGAGGACGGCGCCGACGCGATCCGGGGTGCGCTGGCCCTGCACCGGGCGCACGGGACGACGCGCTCGCTGGTCAGCCTGGTGTCCGGGCCGCTCGACCGGCTGGCCGCCGGGCTGGCCGCCGTCGCCGAGGTCGCCGCGCACGAGCCGGCGGTGCTCGGCGCGCACCTGGAGGGCCCGTTCCTCGCGCCGTCCCGGCACGGGGCGCACGACACCCGGCACCTGCGGCCCCCGGACCCGGCCGCCGTCGACCGGCTGCTGGACGCCGGCCGGGGCGTGCTCCGCCAGATCACCCTCGCCCCCGAGCTGCCCGGCGGCCTGGACGCCGTGCGCGCCTTCGCGGCCGCCGGCGTCACCGTCGCCGTCGGGCACACCGAGGCCGACCTCGACCTCACCGCCCGCGCGGTCGACGCCGGCGCGAGCCTGCTCACGCACGCGTTCAACGCGATGCCGGGCCTGCACCACCGCGCGCCCGGGCCGGTCGGCGCGGCGCTCGAGGACCCGCGGGTCACCCTCGAGCTGGTGCTCGACGGCCGGCACGTCCACCCCGCCGCCGCGCGGGTGCTGTTCGCCGCCGCGCCCGGCCGGGTCGCGCTGGTCACCGACGCCATGGCGGCGGCCGGGGCGGCGGACGGCGGCTACCGGCTCGGCGACCAGGACGTGCAGGTCACCGCCGGGGTCGCCGTGCTCGCCGGGACCGGCACGCTGGCCGGCTCCACCCTCACCCTGGACGCGGCCCTGCGCACCGCCGTCGAGGTCCTCGGCCTCGACCCCGCCGAGGCGGTCGCCGCCCTCACCGCGACCCCGGCGCGGGCGCTCGGGCTCGACGACCGGTTCGGCCGGCTCGCCCCCGGCATGGCCGCCGACGCCGTCGTCCTGGACCGCGACTGGCGGGTGCGCGCGGTCTGGGCCGGCGGCCGGCGGGTGACCGGCTGAGTCAGGCGCCCTGCCAGCCCGGCTTGTGCGCGTAGGTGTACCGGTAGTAGTCCGCCAGCCGGAGCCGCGAGGCAGCTGCCTCGTCGACCAGGACGGCGGCCCGGCGGTGCAGCTGCAGCGCCGACGCCGGGCACATGCTGCTCAGCGGGCCCTCCACGGCCGCGGCCACCGCCTCGGCCTTCGCCTCGCCCTGCGCCACCAGCAGCAGCTCGCGCGCCTCGAGGATCGTGCCCAGCCCCTGGGTCAGGCAGTGCGTGGGCACCTCGTCCGGGTCGTCGAAGAAGCGCGCGTTGTCCGCCCGCGTGCGCGGGGCCAGCGTCTTGATCCGGGTCCGCGACGCGAACGACGACGTCGGCTCGTTGAAGCCGATGTGCCCGTTGGCGCCGATGCCGAGCAGCTGCACGTCCACCCCGCCGGCGGTGGCGATCGCCCGGTCGTACTCCTCGGCGGCCGCCGCCAGGTCGGCCGCCCGCCCGTCGGGCACGTGCACCCGCGCGGGGTCCATGCCGAGCGGCTCGGTGACCGTCCGGCGGATCACCGAGGCGTAGCTCTCCGGGTGCTCCCGCGGGATGCCGACGTACTCGTCCAGCGCGAACCCGGACGCCCGGGACAGGTCGAGCTCGCCGGCGGCCACGGCCGCGGCCAGCCGGGCGTAGGTGCCGGTCGGCGACGAGCCGGTGGCCAGGCCGAGGACCGCGTCGGGACGACGGCGCACCACCGCGGCGACCCGGTCGGCCGCCAGCCGCGCCACCGCGTCGGCGTCGGGAAGGATCACCACCTCCACGGGGTCAGGATGCTCCCTCTCGGACGGCGAGCGACGGCCGCCGGACGCTCAGCGCGGCCCCCATCGGCGCCACCGGCACGTCCCGCGGGGTCACCTGGAGCCGCTCGGCGATGTGCAGGCTGCGCAGGAACGGCGAGCCGGCGGTCTGGCGGCGCAGCCGCGCGGCGACGGCGTCCAGCAGCGGCCGGCCCACCTCGGCGACTCCCCCGCCGAGGACGACGTGCTCGACGTCGCAGGTGAGCACCAGCAGCCGCACCGCCGCGGCGACGGCGTCGGCGAACGCGTCGCGGATCCGCACCGCTCCGGCGTCGCCGGCCGCGGCGGCGGCGAACAGGTCGGTCGCGGCGGGCCGGCCGTCGCGCGCGGTCCAGGCGGCGTCGATCGCCGAGCCGGAGGCGTACAGCTCCAGGCAGCCGCGCTGCCCGCAGGGGCAGGCCGGCCCGGTCGGGTCGTAGGGCACGTGCCCGATCTCCCCGGCCGCGCCCCGGGCCCCGCGACGCAGCTCGCCGCCCAGCAGCAGCCCGGCGGCGACGCCCGTGCCGAGCGCGAGGTAGGCGAGGTCGCCGCGCAGGCCGAGCGCCGCGGCCGCGCCGACCGCCGCGGCGTTGAGGTCGTTCTCGACCACGACCGGCACCCCGCCCAGGCGCGCGGACAGCATCGGCGCCAGATCGACGTCCGGCTCGTGGATGCCCAGGTTCACCGCGTAGGAGAGCCGGCCGGTCCCCGGGTCGACCAGCCCCGGCACGCCGGCGCCCACCCCGGCCAGGTCCGCCGGCGCCAGCCCCGCCCCGGCGCACAGCCGCTCGACGACGTCGGCCGCGGCGGCCACCACACCGGCGGTCCCGCGCCGGGTCGGGACCCGCAGCCGGTCCCGGACGACGGCCCGCTCGTCGAGCAGGACGCCCAGCACCTTCGTCCCCCCGACGTCCAGGCCGACCGACCACGTCCCCCGCGGAGGCCGGTCCGCCGTCACCCCTTCACCGCCCCGGCCACCAGCCCCGCGCTCATGCGCTTCTGGACGAGCAGGAAGAAGACGATCACCGGCACCGAGATGAGCGTCGCCCCGGCCATGATCACGCCCCAGTCGGTGGCCTTGTTGGCCTCCACCATGCCCTGCAGCCACAGCGGCAGGGTCCGCTGCTCGGGGTCGGTCATGACCACCAGCGCCAGCGTGTACTCGTTCCAGGCCTGCAGGAACCCGTAGACCCCGGCCGCGACCAGCCCGGGCGCCAGCAGCGGGAAGGTGATCCGGAAGAAGGCGCCGGTGCGGGACAGGCCGTCGCACATGGCCGCCTCCTCCAGCTCGATCGGCACCCCGCTGACGAACCCGCGCAGCATCCAGACGGTGAAGGGCAGGATCGCCGCCACGTAGACGACGGTCAGCCCGAGGACGGCGTTGACCAGGCCCCAGTCGTCCAGCAGCCGGTACTGGGAGATGAACAGCCCCTCGGCCGGGATCATCTGCACGACCAGGATCGTGACGATGAAGGACTTGCGCCCCCGGAAACGGAACCGGCTCACCGCGAGCGCCGCCAGGAAAGCGAACAGGATTGCCGCGACCAGCGTGATCCCGGTGACCGCGAGGGACACGCGAAATGCGTCGAAGAACGTCCCGTCGCTGAACACCCGGCGGAAATTGGAGAGCGTTCCGTCGACCGGGAAGAACGACGGTTCCGAAGTGCGCAGCCGATTGGTCGGCAGGAATGCGCTGCTCACCATCCAGTAGATGGGGAAGACCCACACCAGCGCGAGGACGACGGCGAGCGCGCCCAGCGCCCGGCGACCCGCTCCCCCGGTGCGCCGGCCGCGGGCCCGGGTCGGGACGGCGGTGCTCACACGTCCTCCCGCAGCATCCTGCGGATGTAGAAGACGGTGAGCCCGAGGGTGATCACCAGCATGATCGTGGCCATGGCGCCGGCCATCGAGAACTCCTTCGACAGGGAGTAGATGTAGGTGCCCAGCAGGTGCGTCTCCCGGGTGGGGGCGCCGGCCCGCTGCAGCACGTAGATCTGGGTGAACACCCGCAGGTCCCAGATGACCTGGAGCAGGCCGACGATCATCAGCACCGGCTTCACCATGGGCAGCTGCAGGTGGCGCAGCCGCTGCCAGGGGCCGGCGCCGTCCAGCTGGGCGGCCTCCATGACCTCGTCGGGCACCTGCAGCAGGCCCGCGTAGACGCTGAAGACCACGAACGGCACCGACATCCAGACCACGATCACCGTGGCGACGAAGTAGAAGGACGCCGGCTCGATGATCCAGGAGTGCTGGCGCATGCCCTCGGCGCCGAGCGGCCCGGCGAGCAGCCAGTTGATGACGCCGTACTGCGAGTCGAACAGCCACTGCCAGACGGTCATGGTGGCCAGCACCGGCGTCCCCCACGCGAGCAGCAGGCCGACCTGCAGGACGGTGCGGGCCGCCGTCCCGACCCGGGTGAGCAGCACCGCCAGCCCGACGCCGACGACCATGGTCAGCGCCGCGTTGACCAGGCAGAACGCGATCGAGCGGCCGATGACGCCCCAGACGTACGGGTCGGAGAGCAGGGCGGTGTAGTTGTCGAACCCGACCCACTCGGCCGGCTGGCCGAACTCCTGGGCCAGGCCGTACTCCTGGAAGGAGATGACGAACTGCCGCAGCAGCGGCCAGCCCAGCGCGACCGCGACCGGCACGAGGGCCGGGACGAGCAGCAGGTAGGGGGAGAGCCGGGCGCGGAACGGGCGGGGCCGGGCGCGGACGACGGGGCGCGGAGCCGGCTCGACCGGGACGTCCGGCGCCGGCGTCGACACCGGCGGGGCCGGCGGCGCCGGGGTGGTGCGGGGAGCGGTCATGGCGGGCTCCGAGGAGAGGCGGCTCCCGGGGGCGCGAGGCGGTCGCGCCCCCGGGAACCGGGTCAGCGGATCAGTTGAGCGTCTCGGTGATCAGCTGGTCCGCCCTCGCCGACGCCTCGGCCAGGTCGGCGCCGCCGGCGATCTCCTGGAAGAAGTCCTCCAGGATGCGGTCGCCCTCGACCTCGGCCCACCGCTCGGCGGGCGGGGTCAGCTTGGCGTCGAGCGCCGCGGCCAGGGCCGCCTGCGCGTAGACGTCGTCGCCGAGCGCGTCCGCGTAGCTGCTGTTGCCGGGGATGAGGCCGTTCTCGGCCAGCATCGTCTGGTACTCCTCGCTGAAGATGATCTCCAGCAGGCTCTTGGCGAGGTCCTGGTTCTGCGACTTCGCCGGGATGGCGATGTTCGAGCCACCCGCGAAGACCGTGGCCGGCTCGCCGGCGGCGTTGCCCGGCAGCGGGAAGATGCCGGTCTTCTCCTCGTTGCAGGCCTGCTGCTCGGCGAGCAGCGCCTTCCCCGCCTCGGACTCGTCCTCGGGGTCGACGCCCTTGTTGCACTCGGGCAGGTCGATGCTCCAGCGGGCCCAGGTCGGCGCGGAGAACATGGCCGCCTCGCCGTTGTTGAACGGGATCCACGGCTCGGCCGAGTCGGCGTCGCGCGGGGCCGTGGTCGCGTTGGCGAACAGGTCCTGGACGGCGGCCAGGCCCTCCTGCGACTCGGGGCTGGAGAGGGCGCCGACCCACTGGTCGCCGTCCTTCTCCGCCAGGTCGCCGCCGGCGCTGTAGATCCAGGCGATGCCGTTGTACCAGTCCTGGCCGGGGAACCAGAAGCCGGAGAAGTTCGGCGCCCCGCCCGGGTTCGCGGCCTGCAGCGCCTTCGCCGCGGCCCCGAACTCCTCGAGCGTGGTGGGCACCTGGATGCCGGCCGCCTGGAACAGGTCCTTGCGGTAGAAGACCGCCCGGGCGCCGGAGTAGTACGGCACCGCGTAGACGGTGCTGTCGACCGACCCGGCCTCGACGAAGCCCTGGAGCAGGTCATCGCCGCCCAGGTCCCCGACCATGTCGCTGATGTCGGTGAAGGCGCCGGCGTTGGTGAAGGTCGGGCTCTGGGTGTTGCCGATCTCCACCAGGTCGGGGGTCTGGTCCTCCGAGGCCAGGGCGGTCTGCAGGCGCGGCACGAGGCCGTTCCAGTCCTGCTCCTCGATGACGAGCGTGGCGCCCTCGTTCTGCGCCTCGAACGTCTCGACCAGGTAGTCGCGCAGCTCCTGCGGCGTGTCGCTGCCCGCCAGCCAGAGCGTGATCTCCTCGTCTCCGCTCGCCGCTGCGTCGTCCTCTCCGCCGCCGCAGGCGGCGACGGCCAGGAGCATGCCGACGCTCAGGGCGGCCAGGCCGCCTCTGCGTACCCTCTTCATGTTGGGGTTCCTTCCCGAAGCGCGGACGGTGCCGGACAGCGCCGCCACTGGGGTGTGGTTCTCCGACCTGCAACTGGCCGGCTCGGGGTCGTCACGAGACCCCGAGCTGGCCGGACAGCACGAGCACCGCGGCCCCGGACAGGGCGCCGTCCTCGCCGAGCGAGGTCATCCGCAGCTGCAGGGAGCTGCTGACGACCGGCATGGTGCGCTCGCGGAGAGCGCCCAGCGCGGCATCGCGCAGGGGCCCGTCCAGGAGCTCCCGAGGTCCGCTGAGCACGACCTCGGAGAGATTGAGTGCGCTGACGACCGGCGCCAGCACGATCCCCAGCCGGCGGCCCACCGAGGCGAGCGCGGCGGCGCGGCCCTCGGCGTCCAGACCCTCGACGCGGCGGCGCATCGCCGGCACCGACAGCACGGTCTCCAGGCAGCCGGACCGGCCGCAGGCGCAGCGGGCCGGGCGGCCGAGGGGCGCGCCGTCGACGTCGTCCCGCTCGTCCACCGCGGTGACGTGCCCGATCTCGCCGGCCGCGTGCTCGTGCCCCTGCACCAGGACGCCGTCGAGCACGATGCCGGCGCCCACACCGCCGCCGACGGTGAGCACGAGCAGCCCGCCGCCCGAGGCGCCGCCGTAGGTGAACTCGCCCAGCGCGGCGGTGTTGGCGTCGTTGGCGACGTGCACCGGGACGCCGAGGGCCCCGGCCAGCTGGGAGGCCAGCGGCAGGTCGAACCAGTCGCGGTTGGGCGCCTGCAGGACGGTGCCGTCGGGGTCGACGACGCCGGGCGAGCCGACGCCGACGCCGAGCACCTGCTCGGGGGCGGCCGCGACCAGCTCGCGGCAGAGCTCCAGCAGCGCCTCGACGGCGGCGGCGCCGGTGCGCCCCTCGACGGCCGCCGAGCGCCGCTCCAGCACGGTGCCCGACAGGTCGAGGACCGCGCCGTGCATGCGCTCGTCGTCGGCGAGGTCGACGGCGACGACGGAGAAGCCGTCGGTGCGCAGCCCCACGAGGGTGCCGGGCTTGCCGGGCCGCCCCTCCGCGCTCGTGCCCAGCTCGGTGACCAGCCCCTCGGACAGCAGCGAGCCGACCAGGTCGGAGATGGTCACGCGGGTCAGCCCGGTGGTGCGGGCGAGGTCGGCCCGGGACCGCGGGCCGTCGTGGAAGAGCTGCTGCAGGACCAGGGACCGGTTGTGCGCGCGGGCGTGCTCGGGCAGCACCTTGGCGGTCGGGCGCAGCAGTCGCCGCTGCCGCGTGCTCTCCCCGAGGGCCGTCATGTTTGTTAGGACACCGTCCTTACATACCTGTGTCAAGGGTCTCACCGGCCCGTGACCTCTTCGTGATCATCGCGCCGGGGTCGCCGGACGCCCCTGCCCTGCCTAGCGTTCGGCGGGTGGAGCACTGGGACGTCGTCGTCGTCGGAGGTGGGCCGGCCGGCGCCGCCACCGCGCTGGCCGCCCGCCGGTCGGGGGCCCGGGTGCTGGTCCTGGACCGCGAGGACTTCCCGCGCGACAAGGTGTGCGGCGACGGCATCGCGGCCGAGGCGCTCGACGAGCTGGCCCGGCTCGGCGTCGACCCCGCGACCGTGACGGAGGGGTTCCCACCAGTCCCGCGGCTGCGGCTCCGCTCCCCCGGCGGGGCCGGCGTCGAGCGGCCGCTGCGCCGGCCGGCGCACGACGTCCCCCGGAAGGTGCTGGACCAGCGGGTCCTGGCCGCCGCCGTGCGCGCCGGTGCGGAGCTGCGGCGGCACCGGGTCCGGCGGATCACCGCCGGGGACGGGCGCGTCGAGGTCGACGGCGTCCTGACCGCGGGCGTGCTGGTCGGCGCCGACGGCGCGGAGTCGGTGGTCCGGCGCGCACTGGGCATCGCGCCGAACCCGCCCGACCGGCTGGCCGTGGCCATCCGCGGCTACGCGCCGGAGCTGCCGGAGCACCGCGGCGTGCAGGTCATCGCCACCACCGAGCAGCGCTGGCCGGCGTACGCGTGGTCGTTCCCGCTGGGCGACGGCCGGGCCAACGTCGGCTACGGGGAGCTGGTGTCGGGCGGGGCCACCCGGGCCGCCCTGGTGGAGGGCCTGCACCGGCTGCTGCCCGGCGTGGCGCCCGCCGAGCTGCGCGCGCACCGGCTGCCGCTGTCGACCGGCCGGCCGCGCCAGCCCGACGGGCGGGTGCTGCTCGCCGGCGACGCCGCCTCGCTGATCAACCCGCTCACCGGGGAGGGCATCTTCTACGCCGTCCTCTCCGGCGCCCTGGCGGGAGCGGCGGCGGCGCACGGGGCGGAGGCCGGGCGGTCCTACCGGACGGCGTTGCGGCGCCGGCTGGGCCGGCACCTCCGGCACTCCTCGGCCGCCGCCGCGCTGAGCCGCTGGCCGCGCCTCATGGACGCCACCTTCCGCGCGGCGGCGCACGACCAGCGGGTGTTCGACGACGTCACCGACCTCGGCCTGGCAGACGGCCGGCTCACCGTGCCGACGCTGCTGGCGGCGGCCCGGCGGATCCGGTGAGTCAGGAGGCGGCGACCGCGACCCGGTCCCGGCCGGCCCGCTTCGCGGCGTAGAGCGCCTCGTCGGCCGCGGCGTAGAGCGAGCGCAGGTCGCGGCCGTGCGCGGCGCGGAGGCCAGGCCGATGCTGAGCGACAGCGCCAGGAGCGATCCGTCGGGCAGGACCAGCGGCGTCGACCGGACGGCCTCGAGGATCTGCCCGGCGCGGCGCGCGGCCACCTCGGGCGTGCACCCGGTGAGCAGCAGCGCGACCTCGTCGCCGCCCAGCCGGCTCACGACGGCGTCGCCCATGCGGGTCTGCGCGCCGATCACGCGCGCCAGGTGCGCCAGCGCGTCGTCGCCCACGGGGTGGCCGTGCCGGTCGTTGATCGCCTTGAAGTCGTCGACGTCCATGACCGCCAGCGCGACCCGGTCGCGGCTGCCGGGGGCGGCGAGGGCCGCGGTCAGCGCGGCGTCCAGGACACGGCGGGTGACCAGGCCGGTGAGCGCGTCGACGTCGGCCTGTCGCCGCAGCGCCGCCATCATGCGCTCCTGCCGCTCCGACGAGCGGACCAGCAGGACGCCGATCACCGTGAGCATCGACCCGAAGAACAGGAAGTCGGTCAGCGCGCCCTGGCCCGAGCGGCCGTCGAAGAGGAGGAAGCCCCCACAGACCACGGCCGCGGCGGTGACCAGCAGCCCGCCCGCCGCGCGCAGGTGGAACCCGCCGTAGAGGACGGCGAAGGCGAGGAAGGCCTGCGCCCGCGTGGACGTGCCCCCGGCGGCGGCCGCGGTCAGGCCCAGGGCCGCGACGCCCGTGACGGCGAGGAGGGTGAAAGCACCGCACCGGTCGAGGGCCTCGGCGGGCACGCGGTGGAACAACCAGGCGACCGACGCCAGCCCGGCCACGCAGCCCCAGACCACCGAGGAGCTGGCGTCCCCGGCGTCCGCTGGGCCCAGCACGCCGACGACGGCCAGCATCCCGGCGCAGACGGCCAGCACCGCGACGGCGGTGCGCGCGGCCGCCCGGGGTTCGCGCGCACGCAGCGACGCCAGGGTCCTCACCCCCTCCTCAACGGCAGCCCGGCACAACGGCCGAAGCCGTTCCGCTCTTTCGGGGGAAGCCGTCCGTGCACCGGATCCCCGAGGCGGGTTCCCGCGCCCGTCACCCGGAGGACACCGGCCCTCGGGAGGCTGCCCGCGTGCCCCTCGATCCCGCCCCCCGCACCGGCCGGCTGCTGCGCGCGGCCGGCGTCGTCGCGGTCGCCGCCGTCCGCGGGCTGCTGCTGCCCCGCAGCGCCGTCCGGACGCGCCGGCGGCTGCAGGTCTGCACCGCGGCCCGCGTGCTCAGCGCGCTGGGCGCGCGGGTCCGCGTCGTCCAGCCGGCGGTGCCCTGGCCCCGCACCGGCGGCCGGCTGCTGACCGCGCACGACGCCGGGTGGCTGGGCGACCTCGCCGTCCTCACGGCCGTGCCCCGGTCCACCGGCGGCTGGGCCGCGGTCGCCGACCGGTCCCTGCCGTTCCGCGGCGGAGGCGCCCGCGACGACGACGGCGACCTGCTCTGCTCGGTGACCGTCACCTGCCGCACGGCCGACGGCCCCCTGGCCCGGCTGCCGCGCCGGCTGGGGAGCATCGCCGCGCTCCGCGACCTGGTGGTGGAGGTGTGGCTGCTGGCCCCGGTGCGCTCGGTGGAGCCGCGCACGGGAGAGCCCCGCGACCTGGTCGGCGCTGGCATCCTTGCGCGGCCCGAGCGGGACGTCACGAGGAGGAGCACCGATGCCGGAGGCGAGCTGGCTGCCTGATCCCAGCGGTGCGCACGAGCTGCGCTACTGGAGCGGCCTGGGCTGGACCGAGCACGTCTCCGACCGGGGCACCCAGGGGCAGGACCCGCCCCCCGCCGAGCTGCCGCCGCCGTTCGACGCCGTCGTCCCCCCGCCGCCGGTCCCGGCCGCCGCCCCCGCCGGGAAGCTGGGCTGGAAGGACCGGCTCAAGCAGGTCGCCGACCAGGGCAGGGCGCTGGCCGACCAGGGCAAGCAGAAGCTCGCCGAGCAGCACGCGAAGCGCACCGAGCAGTGGGCCGACGACCCCGCCACGCTGTGGTTCGGCGAGAGCAGGAACGCGGCCACCAGCGCGACCGGCGTCGCCACGGCCCGGTACCGCATCACCAAGGACCGGGTGTGGGTCGAGAGCGGGCTGCTGGGCACCCGCACCGAGAGCGTGCCGCTGTGGGCGATCCGCGACATGGACGTCCGCCAGGCGGTGTGGCAGCGCGGCAAGGACATCGGCGACGTCGTCCTCGACCTCGAGGACCCCGCCTACGGCACCAACCAGGACGCGTTCACCCTCACCGGCAGCATCGACGGCACGACCAGCGGGCAGGTGGTGCTCGACGACGTCGAGGGGCCGTACGCGGTGCTCGACCTGCTGGCCCCGCTGGTCAGCGAGGCGCGCACCAGGAAGACGGTGGAGCGGCAGTCGCAGTACCTGCACGTCAACCCGGGCATGGCCGGGGCGGCTCTCGGCGCGCCCGCGGCCCCGGCGGCTCCCCCGCCGCCGGCCGAGCCGCGGCCCGACCTCGCCGACCAGCTGCGCAAGCTGGCCACCCTGCGGGACGAGGGCATCCTCTCCGAGGAGGAGTTCAGCGCCCAGAAAGCCCGGTTGCTCGGCAGCTGACCGGGGTCACGACGGCGGCGCGGCGGTCGCCTCGGGGGCCGGCGGTCCCGCGGGCACGGCCGACGGTGCCGGCGTGGTCAGGGGCCGGTAGTCCTCGGCGGTGAGCGGCCGCCCGGTCAGCTCCCCCGACGGCAACGGCGCCTCGATCGGCTCCCCCGCCAGGTGGAGCAGCACCGCGCGGACGCCGGGCACGGTGGTCGCGGACAGCACGATCTGCGCGACGGCCCGGCGGCTCGCGATCCCCGACGGCGCCTGGGCGGCGGCGTCCATCTCGATCGTCGCCGTCCCGTCGTCCAGCGCGGTCACCGACAGACGCACCTCCGGGGGCAGGGCCGTGGACAGCTGCTCGTCGCGCTCGGCGGCGGTCGGCCCGGCCGCCAGCTGCTCGAGCAGGTCGGAGAGGCGTTCCCGGCGGCTGCTGCCGTCGAGCTCCCGGCCACGCGGCACCAGCACGTCCCCGGCGGCGAGGAGGTACACCTCGGAGGTGTCGGCGAGCACCTCCGGCGGCGCGGTGGCGGTCGGGGGCGCGCTGGGCTCGGCCAGGCCGTAGGGGACGTCCGACGCCGGGATCGTGCTCGGCTCGCCGCCGGTCGGCACCCCACACCCGGCCGCGCACAGCACCGCGGCGAGGACGGCGGCGGCCCGGCGCATCACGCGTCCACCGCCGGGACCGAGAGGGAGAACCGCGCGCCGCCGCCGGGAGCGTCGGCGCACCAGGCCGCTCCCCCGTGCCGCGCGGCCGTCTCCGCCACGATGGCCAGGCCGAGGCCGGCCCCGGGCAGCGACCGGCGGGCGGCCCGCGGCCCCCGCGCGAAGCGCTCGAAGACGCGTTCCCGGTCCTCCAGGGCGACGCCCGGCCCGGCGTCGTCCACGGTCACGACGACGCTGCCGTCCCGGCGCTGCACGCCGACGTGCACCGGGCCGCCGGCGTGCCGGTCGGCGTTGTCGAGCAGGTTGCGCACGGCACGCTCCAGGCTGGTCTTGTCCCCCCGCACCGTGGTCCGCTCGTCGGGATCGGCGGTCAGCAGGTCGGCAGGCCGGCCCGTGGCGGCCAGCAGCTCGCGGACCAGCGCGGCCAGGGGCAGGGGACGGGCCTCGTCCAGCGCCGCGGCGTCGTCCAGCCGGGCGAGCTGCAGCAGGTCGTCCAGCGTGCGGCGGAACCGGCCGAGTTCGGTCTCCACGAGGGCCAGAGCCTGCTGGGCGCGGGGCGACAGCTCGTCGCGGCGGGCGCCGAGCACCTCGACGCTGGTCACCAGCGTGGTCAGCGGGCTGCGCAGCTCGTGGCTCACGTCGCCGACGAAACGGGCGTCACGCTCGATCCGGGCGGCCAGCGCGTCGACCATGCTGTTGAACCCGCCGACGATGGCGACCAGGTCGGGGTCGTCGGTCGGCGGGAGCCGGGTGGTGAGCTCGCCGCCGGCGATCCGGGTCGCGGCGCCGGCCACCTGCTCGAGCGGCTGGACGGCCCGCCGGCCGGCCCACACGCCGAAGCCGGCACCCGCGGCCGTGGCCGCGAGCGCAGCCGCTGCCAGCACCGCCGAGAGGGTGGCGAGCACCTGGCGCAGCTCGACCAGCGGCGCGACCTCGTAGTACTCGACGCCGGCGGCGCGCAGCGGAACGCCGACCATCAGCGCGGGGCCGTGGGCGGTGTCGATCCGCGCGGTGCCGGCCGATCCGTCGGTGACGATGCCGCGCAGCTCCTCCGGGACGTCCCGCGCGCCGACGTCGAGGCTCGAGGAGTACCAGGAACCGCCGCTCCGGAGCACCACGTCGGCGCCGCCGGAGGGCACCAGCTCGGCCAGCAGGTCGCCGACGTCGGCGCCGGCGGTGGCCAGCCGGCTGTTGAGCACGTTGGCGTCGGCGAACGCCTGGCGGGTGAGCGAGGACTCGCGCTGGTCGAGCAGGTAGCTGCGGGCGGCGAGGAACGTGGTGCTCACCAGCACGACCGACACCAGCAGGGTGACCGCGGCGAACCCCAGCACGATCCGCGCCCGGAGCCCGCGCGGCCCGAGCGCCAACCTCACTGCGGATCCAGCCGGTAGCCCAGGCCCCGCACCGTCACGACCAGCCGGGGCGCGCTCGGATCGGTCTCGACCTTGGTGCGCAGCCGCCGCACGTGCACGTCGACGATCCGCTCGTCACCGAAGAAGCCGTGCTCCCACACCCGCTCCAGCAGCGCCTGGCGGCTGAACACCCGCCCCGGCGAGCCGGCCAGCTCGCACAGCAGCCGGAACTCGGTGAGCGTGAGCGGCAGCTGCTGATCGCCCCGGTGCACCGTGCCGCGGGCCTCCCGCAGCACCAGCGGCGCGGCGGGGTCCTTGTCGAGCACCACCTCGTCGGGTGGCAGGTCCGGCGCGCCGCTGCCCGCCCGACGGCGCAGCGCACGCAGCCGGGCGGTGATCTCCTTGACCTCGAACGGCTTGGTCACGTAGTCGTCGGCGCCGGCCTCGAGCGCCGCGACGATGTCGTGGGTGTCGGCCCGCGCGCTCACCACGATGATCGGCAGGTCGTGCTCGCGGCGGACCTCGCGGATGACGGCGAACCCGTCCATCGAGCCCAGCATCAGGTCGACCACCATGACGTCGGGTGCCGCGACCGCCACCGCGCGGACCGCCTCCTCGCCGGAGACCGCCTCGGCCACGTCGTAGCCCTCGTCCTCCAGCGCCCAGCGCAGCGCGGTGCGGATCGAGTCGTCGTCCTCGACGACCAGCAGGCGCGGCACCACGGCCGCCATGCTGCCACCGCCTCGCAGCGGATCTCCGGGACGAGGGGGAGCCGTCATGCAATCGCAAAGCTGCGTCCCGGCGGATCGCAATGTCCCGCGGCCAGTCTGGGCCAGGTCCGGTGCTGCCGACCCCGAGGAGAAGCGCATGCCGACATCCGCGCTCGTGCGGGCCGCTGCCCGCAGCCGGCTCGACGAGGTCGACGACGAGGTGACCATCCAGCTCAGCGACGACCTGCTGGCCGACGGCCTGGCCGACGTCCGCTGGCTGCTGCACGACGCGCTGCTGGCCGGCGCCCGGCGGCTGGTCGTCGACCTCACCCGGGTGCAGCACCTCTCCAGCAGCGCGGTGGCCAGCTTCCTGTGGGCCCACCGCATCTGCCGCGCCCGGGGCGGGACGGTCGTCCTGCGCGGCGCGAACCGCCGGACCCTCGACCTGCTGCACCGCACCGGGCTGTGGCGGGTGCTCACCCTGGAGTCCGCGCGGGGCAAGGGAGCGGCGTGATGCTGTCGGAGACCGTGGACCTGCGGTTCGGCGTCATCCGGGCACGGGGGCACCTGACCGCCCAGGGCGCGGACCTGCTGCGCGGCACGGCCGACTCGCTGCGGGGCAGCGGGCACAGCCGCGTCGTCCTCGACCTCGGCGGCGTCCGGGCCGCCGACGCCTCCGGTCTGGACGTCCTGCGGGCGCTCCGGGACGACTTCGCCGAGGACGGCGGGGAGCTGGTCGTGCAGCACCTGGCGCGGTTGACCGCCGAGCCGGTCTGAGCGGGGCCTCCCCCCGCCGGCTCAGCGCAGCGCGGTCACCAGGCAGGAGCCGGACTCGCCGAAGGGCTCGACCACGAAGCCCATCGTCACGAGCAGGTCGGCGACGGCGGCGTTCATCAGCTGCGCCACCGCATCTCCGGCCGCCGGGCCGCGCACCTGCTGCACGGCGATCCGGTCGTGCGCGCGCCAGCCGACGACGACGCCCTCGGCGACCGGCTCGGGCACCAGGCACACCCCGCCGGACGCGCGGCCCTCCGCTGTGTCGTGCAGCGGCAGGCCGGCCTCGACGAGCGCCGCGGCGATCTCGACGACGAGCGTCGTGAGCGGGTCGGTGTCCGAGAGCAGCGCGTCCCAGTCCTCGGGCAGCCGGTCGAGCTGCTCGCCGAGCTCGGCCAGCCAGGACCGCTCCTGCGGCGAGGGGCGCGGCGCCACCGTGCCGTCGGCGCGGCGGGCGCCGTAGACGGTGACCGCGTCGATGCCGCCGCCCAGCGCCGCCCACTCGGCGTCCACCTGGTCCTCGAACGGGCCGGCCACCACCAGCGCCGTCTCGGCCACCAGCCACCACGCGGGGCCGCCGGTGACCGGGGCGGGGGCGAAGCGGGTGGCGAGCCCGACCGCCTGCGTGCCGGCCTGGGTTTCGGGCGCCTCCCCCGCTCCGGCGGGGCCGCTCGGCGCGCGGCGGCCGGCGGGGTGCGCGCCCCGCGTCGCCGGGGCGTGCTGCGGTTCCCGGGCGCCGTTGCGCTCGAACTCGTACCGGGCCGTCGAGCTGGCCCCCAGCGCCACCACCAGACCGGTGAAGAGCAGGAAGCCCAGCACCGCCACTGCCGGCCACACGATCGTCGCGCCCATGGTCACGCGGGGACACTCCTCAGCACCCTCGCCGCGGCGGGAAGTACCGCGGACAGGCAGAACGCTAGGGCGGTCCGCGCTCGTCATCGGCGGGTCGCGACCCGCCTCCGACCGCCCGTTCCCGAACCGTTGCAGCACCCCCTCCGGGCGGTCGGTGACCCGTCCCCGGTTGCACCGCCTTGTCGACATGCGGCGCGTTGACCTGCGCAAACACGGTCATCGACCGGTCGGTCGCGCCGACCGGCCGGTTCCGCTCGCGTGTCGTGGCCATCGCTGTGCGGCCACGACGCACTCCACGGCCCGGCGTGCGCCACCGGTGCACACCGTCGGCACACCCGTCCGGCATGGCCTATTGACTTTCGATAGATGCTGACCGATGGTCGATGCATGATCGCCGAGCGTCGCGCGGTGCAGCTGCTGCGCATCTTCCTGGTCCTGCTGTTCGGGGTGCTCCTGCTGCTGCAGTTCTTCTCGCTTCCCGGCCAGTTCGCGCACATGGCCGAGGAGCAGCCGGACGACGCCTGGTTGCGCTGGCCGGCGACGCTGGTCGCGGGCTTCCTCGTGCTGTGCGTGCAGGTCGTCGTCGTCGCCACCTGGCAGCTGCTGTCCCTGGTGGCGGCCGACCGCATCTTCACCGAGGGCGCGCTGCGCTGGGTGGACGCGATCGTGTGGGCCATCGCCGCGGCGTGGCTGGTCTTCCTCGGCGTCTTCCTGGTCGCCGGGTTCGCCGCCGACGACCCGGGCGGCCCGCTGCTGCTGTTCCTGCTGTTGCTCGCCGGCGCCGTCCTCGGGCTGCTCATGGTCGTCATGCGCGCGCTGCTCCGGCAGGCGACGAACCTGCGCAGCGACATGGAGGCGGTCATCTGATGCCCATCGTCGTGCGGATCGACGTCGAGCTGGCCAGGCGGAAGATGAGCGTGGGCGAGTTCGCCGAGCGAGTGGGCCTCACGCCGGCGAACGTGGCGGTGCTGAAGAACGGCCGGGCCAAGGCGGTGCGGTTCAGCACCCTGGAGGCGATGTGCCGGGTGCTCGGCTGCCAGCCCGGTGACCTGCTCGAGTGGGTGCCCGACGACGTCGACGCCGGGGTGGCCGACCCGGCGCACCGATGAGCTCGCCGTCCACCTCGGGTCCACCGGGGTCTCCCGGGCCGGCGAGGCCCCGGTGGACCCGGGATCACCCCGCGCGACGGGAGGAGCGGGCGGTACGCGAAAGAGCAAAAGGCCAGGTCACCGGAGGTCACAAGGAGTAGCCATCTCGACCCTCCACCGCCGCCAGGTGTGATTCTCCACTGGAGTGCAGGGATTCATACCTGCGGATGCGCCCGGCGGTGAGCCTGAGCGGGCAGTAGAGAAGGGACGCGTCAGCGTCCTGACCTGCCGGTTTGGACCTCGGTGGACGGCCGAGCATCGAGTTCAGTCGTCGCCCGTCGCGTCGCGACGATTCTCCTCGGTCCACGTCTCGGGCAGCCAGCGCGGCCACACCGTCGCGACTTTGATGGCCCGCACCAAGTTGTCCGGCGTGTACAGCGCGGCGTTGACAGCGTGCCCTGTTCCAGTCCGTGAGAAGTGCGGGGTCCGCGTACCGACTAGCGGTCACCGTGGCCACGTCACCGTCATGCCGGATGGCCCCGCTCCGACCCCAGTTCTCTGGGGCCGGAGCGGGGTGCCCGAGTCGCGGTCATCTGACTCGGACAACCTTCTGGGCCGACCGCTACGCGGTCCAGAGGGCCCGTGAGCCCAGGGCGCGGCCATCCACCCTGGGATCGCGGCGGAGCCGTCTGTCATCCGGCTCCGACCGGCCAGGACCGTAGTCCCCACCGGGGACAAGTTGCCTACCCGCGAACGTCACGGGTAGGGGCTCGGAGTGCCAGTGGATCTCGCCGACGGCATACGGGCCGTCGCGCGCTGGCCCTGAGGAGGGCTTATGACTGTCGCCGCGCAGATGCTCGACACCTACCCGAAGGACCTCGGCGTGGTCGACAAGGACAAGTTGCGGGCCTGTATCGAGGCGTGCGTCGAGTGCGCCCAGGCGTGTACCGCGTGCGCCGACGCCTGCCTCAGCGAGGACATGGTCGCGGACCTGGTCAAGTGCATCCGCACCAACCTCGACTGCGCTGACATCTGCGACGCCACCGGGCGGGTGCTGTCCCGGCACACCGGCTACGACGCCAACCTCACCCGCGCGGTCCTCGAAGCGTGCGCCGCAGCCTGCAAGGCGTGTGGCGACGAGTGCGAGCAGCACGCCTCGATGCACGAGCACTGCCGGGTGTGTGCTGAGTCGTGCCGCCGCTGCGAGCAGGCGTGCCGCGACCTGATCGCCAGCCTCGGCTGACCACCGGCTACTGCCCGGCGGCGGCGGGATGCACTCCGGCGCCGCCGCCGGGAGACTCAGCCGCCCAGTTCGGTCAGCAACTGCCGCATCTCGGCGATCTCGGCGTTCTGCGTGTCGCGGATGTTGTTGGCCATCGCGAGCGCCTCGGTGTTCTGGCCCTCACCGGCCTCGGTAGTGGCCATCTCCACCGCGCCGGTGTGGTGCTCGATCATCTGCTCCAGGAACAGCCGGTCGAACTCCGCACCTGAGGCGGCCATCAGGGCGTTCATGTCCTCCTCGGACATCATTCCGCCGCCGTGTTCCATGCCACCCATGCCGTCGTCTTCGGCGCCCCACTCCTTTAGCCAGCCGGTCAGAGTCTCAATCTCCGGCTGCTGTGCGGCCTCGATGCGGCTGGCCAGGCCGAGCACGCGCGGGTCCTGCGCCCGCTCGGACGCCATCTGCGCCATCTCGATGGCCTGTTGGTGATGCGGGATCATGCCCTGGGCGAAGGTGACGTCGGCGTCGTTGAACGCCGCGTTCTCGCTGGCGGACGTGCTGGTCGAGTCGGCGCTGCCGCTCTCCATGGAGTCCATGTGCGAGGCGCCGGAGTCCTCCGAGCAGCCGGTGAGCGCGAGTGCTCCAGTGAGGAGGGCACCGGCGAGCAGAGTGGTCTTGCGGGTCATGTCGATCTCCTGAATACGGGTCTGAGGGAACGTGCGAAGGCGTCGCCGCAGCCGTCGAGGCTGGGGACGAGGGGACGCGACGTTCGGCCTAGATCCGCATCAGGCAGAGGGAGTACAGGTCCGGTGGCCGTGGTGGGCGCAGCCAGGCCCAGGGGCCGCCGGTGGTGCGGCGCGTGAGGGGCAGCCGGAACTCGCCGAGGCGCCCGGTCAGGACCAGCAGAATCGCGGCGAGCCCGGCGGCAAGGACGGCCAGGCACAACGCCCACAGGTGTCCGGCCGGGTGCGGCGCGCCGTCGTGGCCTTCCGTAAGGGACGCGCCGATCGCCGCCCCGGCGACGACGGCGGCAGGGGCTGCGGCGGTCATGGCGGCGGCCGACTCCATGACCATGCCCGGCCCGACCGCGTGCAGCACGGGGTCGGGCTGGGCCGGGGTGGTGTGGACGGTGCCATGCGCAGCGGTGGTGGTCCCGGAGTCCGCAGCGGCGCACTGGAGACCGTGCATGGCGAAGACGGCGGCCAGCAGCAGCAGGACCCACCCTCGTCGCCCACGCATGCTGCTCACCTCCGTCCTCGCGTCGTTGATCTCAGGCTAGGTCGGGTCAGCGCGACACCGGCTGCGGGGCTCGGGGCGCCGCCGGTTCGGGAGCGGGTGCCTCCGGGGCCTCCGGCAGCCGCAGCCGCTTGAGCAGCAGCGCGTTGACCGCGACCAGGAACGACGAGCCGGACATCGACAGCGCCGCAATCTCCGGCCGCAGCACCAGCCCGAACGCGGGCTCGAACACCCCGGCGGCGATCGGCAGCGCGATCGCGTTGTAGCCGATCGCCCACCCGAGGTTCTGCCGCATCTTCCGCAGCGTTCCCCGCCCGATCTGCAACGCGATCGGCACGTCCAGCGGGTCCGAGCGCATGAGGACCACGTCGGCGGTCTCGATCGCAACGTCGGTGCCCGCACCGATGGCGATGCCGAGGTCGGCCTGCGCCAGCGCCGGGGCGTCGTTCACGCCGTCGCCGACCATCGCCACCCGCTTGCCCACCTGCTGCAACTCGGTGATCTTGGCGGCCTTGTCGCCGGGGAGGACCTCGGCGATCACGGTGTCGATGCCCAACTGGTCGGCGATCCGCCGGGCCGTGGCGGTGTTGTCGCCGCTGAGCATGACGACCTGCACCCCGGCCTCGTGCAGCGCGGTCACGGCCGCGACCGAGGTCTCCCGGACCGCGTCGGCCAGCGCGATCACCCCGACGGCACGGCCATCGACCGCGACCAGCACCGCCGTCCGGCCGCTGCCCGCCAACTCGTCCCGCCGGGCGCCCAGCGTGCCGAGGTCGACGCCCTCGTCGGCCATCAACTTGGCGTTGCCGACCAGCACCCGACGTCCGTGGACCTCGGCGCTTGCGCCATGACCGGGCACGTTGCGGAACCGCTCGGCGGCCAGGACCGGAACGCCACGGGCGTCGGCCTCGCGCACCACGGCGTCGGCCAGCGGGTGCTCGGACTCCCGCTCGACGGCGGCGGTGAGGGCGAGGAACTCGTCCTCCGCCATGCCCTCGACCACCAGGTCGGTGACCTCCGGCTCGCCCTTGGTCAGGGTGCCGGTCTTGTCCATCACCACGGTGTCGATCCGGGCGGCGGTCTCCAGCGCGGTGGCGTTCTTGAACAGCACGCCACGCTGCGCACCGAGGCCGGTGCCGACCATGATCGCGGTAGGGGTGGCGAGTCCGAGCGCGTCGGGGCAGGTGATGACCACGACGGTGATCGCGAACAGCATCGCCGTGGCGAACGAGGCCCCGGCCAGCAGCCACACGGCCAGGGTCAGGCCGCCGCCGATCAGCGCCACCAGCACCAGCCAGAAGGCGGCGCGGTCGGCCAGCCGCTGGCCCGGCGCCTTGGAGTTCTGCGCCTGCTGCACCAGCGCCACGATCTGCGCCAGCGCGGTGTCGGCGCCCACCTTCGTGGCCCGCACCCGCAGGGTGCCGGTGCTGTTGACCGAGGCGCCGATGACCTCCGAGCCGGTGGCCTTGTGCACCGGCAGGCTCTCGCCGGTGACCATGGACTCGTCGACCTCGGACTCGCCGTCCTCCACGACGCCGTCCACGGGGATCTTCGAGCCGGGCCGGATCAGCAGCAGATCGCCGGTGACGACCTCGGCGGTGGGCACCTCGACGGGCTGGCCGTCGCGGATCACGACCGCGCGGGGTGGCGCCAACTCCAGCAGTGCACGGATGGCGTCGTTCGCGCCGCCACGGGCGCGCATCTCGAACCAGTGGCCGAGCAGCACGAACGCGGTCAGCACGGTGGCGGCCTCGTAGAAGACCTCACCGCCCCCGGTGAGCGTGATGACCAGGCTGTACAGCCAGCCTGCGCCGACTGCGACCGCGACCAGGACCATCATGTCCAGGGTGCGGGCGCGCAGGGCGCGGTAGGCGCCGTCGAAGAAGATCCAGGCCGAGTAGAAGATCACCGGCAGCGAGAGGATCAGCGAGAAGACGTCGTCGCGCAGCCCGAACGGCGCCGCCGCCTGGAAGCCGAAGACCTCCCGGCCGATCGGGGACCACAGCAGGATCGGAATCGACAGCAGCGCCGCGACCAGGAAGCGGTCGCGCATGTCGCGGGCCATGTCGTCCATCGACATCCCGGCGTGGTGCCCGCCGTGTCCCATCGCGTCCTGCGGCGTCATCCCCGCGTGCTCGCCATGCCCGGCGTGCTCGTCCTCGGACTCGGCGGAGGGCGCCGTCATCGCCGCTTGGTCGTGCGGTGCCTTCGCGGTCTCGGCGGGACGGTGACCGTCGTGCGCCGTCGCGTGGTCGCGCGGCTCGGTGGCCGGGTCGCAGACGTGCTGCGGAACCGACTGTCCGGCGCAGTGGTAGCCGCAGTCACGGACCCAGCCCGCCAACTCCGCCACCGACGTGCGCGACGGGTCGTAGGTGACCGTGGCCGTCTGGGAGACCGGGTTCGCCTCGACGCTGAGCACGCCGGGGCGCCTTCCGAGCACGCTCTCCGCGACTGCCTTCTCCGAGGCCCAGTGCACGCCCGAGACCTCCAGCACGGTGGTCTGCTGCTGCGTTGGCATGACCGCTCCCTCTCGTCGGTGGGCTGTGCCGCCTGCAAGGCTAGTACCCCCTGGGGGTATTCCACCTTGCCAAAGACTTCTCCAGCGAGGGTCATCGGATCGGCCGCTAGGCCCTCAGCACGGCTGAACACGGCCCCGACCCGAAGCGAGGAGCCAACAGTCGAGCCGCACCGTCCAGGCAGTCGCCTACGGCGAGTACCCAGGTGCGAGGCCGGTTAGCCCGCGTAGCGGGTGGTGAACGAAGCGCCGCCGTCGGTGCTGACGAGGATGGTCGCCGGAGACACCGCGAGGTAGATGCTCTCGACACCGTCTCGGTTGTCGACGAGCAGTGCTTCAGGCTCCGCCTGGACCGACCCCTGCTCGGTCCAGGTCGTTCCGCCGTCGGGGGACTCGTGAACGGCGCCGTCGGGCGTGACTCCGTACAGCGACGAGGTGGCGGGCCAGGCCAGCACGGTGACGCCGGGAGCAGTCGGAACGGCCGTCCACGTCCGGCCGCCGTCGCCGCTGCGCAGCAGGCCCTGCTCGGTGGTCGCCAGAAGCACCTCGGGGTCCTCGGGGTGCACGGCCAGGTCGCGCAGGTCCAGGGTGCTGCGGGTGTCCCAGGTCCAGCCCTCATCGGCGGAGACCAGCAGGCGGCCGGTCGTGGAGTCCCAGCCGTAGATGCGCCCGTGCGCCACCCGGAGGGCGTGGAAGTCCACCTCACCGCCGAGGGAGACGATGTCCCAGGTCTCTCCGGCGTCGGTGCTGCGGATCAAGCCCAGGTGAGTCGGGAGGTCCGGCTCCTGGAGATCCGGATGCCCCGAGCCGACGAAGGTGTTCGGCCCGGCCACGGTGAACCCCATGGTGTCCTGGTAGCGGTCCGCGACCCGTTCCGCGTCGCCGTCCTCGGGCACGCGGAACAGGCCGTAGTGGCTGGCGGCGTAGAGCATCCCGTCGGCCGGATCGACGCCCAGCCCGTGCACGTGTTCCATCCCGACATCCGCCGCCGGGCGTGGGTGTGAGTCGGCTGCGTGGGTGTCCGACGGTTCGGTCGTACAGGCGGTCAGCGTGAGCGTCAGCCCGCCCGCAAGGGCGAGAGCGGCGCACCGGCGGAGCAAGGAGGAGGTCTCCCGTCAAGTCAGGGGGTGTGTCGGGCATGACGCCGCCCCGAGCCTACGAGGCTGCCCTGGGTCTATCCGTGGCGTCGCAGGGCGCATCCGATCAGCCGATGGTTGCCTCGGTCGGGTCCGAGGCGTCGCGGCCGACGACGTACACGACGAGGGCGCTCATGAGCGGCCCCGGCTGGCGCGGGGCTCAGTCGTCATCACAGTCATCGTCGTCGCAGGCGATCTCGCCTTCCCAGGCTTCCTTGCCCTCCATGATCGCGAACCCGGCGATCACGAACCCGGCGACGGCGTCGACCCAGGTCCAGCCGAACGCGGTGAAGGCCAGCAGGCCGATCAGGGTGGAGACCGACAGCCAGGCGCACAGCCGGGTCTCGGCGGCGTCGGCGATGACCAACCGGGAGCCAAGCGCCTCCCCGGCGCGGCGCTTGGCACGGGCCAGCAGCGGCATGATCACCACGGAGGCGGCGACCAGGAGGACGCCGACCAGGCTGGTCTCCGGCTTGTCGTCGCCGAACAGGCGGCTGATGCCCTCGTAGGTGACGTAGGCGGCGAGCGCGAAGAAGGTGACGGCGATGAACTTCAGCGCCCGCCGCTCCTTGACCTCGTCCGGCTCGCCGCCCCGGACCTCGGCGTAGAGCCGGATCAGCACGACGGTGGCGGCGGCGACCTCGATGCCGGAGTCGATGCCGAATCCGACCAGGGAGATGAGTCCGGCGGTCAGCCCGGCGGCCACCGCGATGATCATCTCGATGACGTTGTAGCCGATGGTGAACTGCTCCAGCCGGATCGCCCGGCGGGCCTGCGAGGTGATCGTGGGGGCGCTCATTGGGCGGTCTCCTCGCCGTAGGTGGGGCACAGCGCGACGGCGTCGCCGGTGGCGGCCAGCAGTCGTTCGGCGGCGGCCAGCAGGTTCAGGAGGTCCGAGGCGTGGTTCAGCGACCACATCGACGCCCGCCCCTGCGGCCTGGAGGTGACCAGGCCGCAGTCGCGCAGGCAGGCCAGGTGCGCCGACACGGTGGACTGGGCCAGCCCGAGGTGGCTGGTCAGGTCGACGACCTTGTGCTCGCCCAGGGCGAGGTGGCGCAGGATCGCCAGGCGGGCGGGGTCGCCGAGGCTGCGGAACATGCAAGCAGCGGCGGACAGCGCGGTGGCCTCGCTGACCGGCGGCGCAGTGCCCGCGATCTCGACCGCTTTCATCGTCATAGGGCGATGATAGCGGTCGAGGCTGACGGGTTATCAGGCGGTGGCGGGCAGCAGTTCGGCGAGCAGGCCCTGGACGCGGCGGTCGATGTCGTCGCGGATGGGGCGAACGGCCTCGACGCCCTTGCCTGCGGGGTCTTCCAACTGCCAGTCGAGGTAGCGCTTACCGGGGAAGATCGGGCAGGCGTCGCCGCAACCCATGGTGATGACCACGTCGGATGCCTGGACGGCCTCGGTGGTCAGCGGCTTGGGGTACTCCTTGGAGATGTCCAGGTCGAGTTCGGCCATGGCCTCGACGACGGCCGGGTTGACCGAGTCGGCGGGGGCGGATCCGGCGGAGAGCACCTGAACGCGCCCGGCGGCGTGGTGGTCGAGCAGGGCGGCGGCCATCTGGGAGCGGCCCGCGTTGTGGACGCAGACGAACAGCACGGTGGGCTTGTCGGACACGATCAACTCCTGGGTGTGGGCGAGGGCGGTAAGCCGCTCTCGGGCGAAGTTCTCGGTCAGGGCGGGCAGGTGCGCCTTGATCCGGCTGGTGCGGTCGAGGAGGGCGTAGGAGTCGCAGACGTACTGGTCGACGGTCTCGCGGGAGAAGACACCGACGAACCGCTCGGCGAGGCGTTCGGCGATGCGGTGCAGCAGGTCATCGGGTCCGATCGGCGGGTACTGCTGGGACTCCATGACGCCTCCTACATGGCGCTGGTGGATGGGTAGAACCGCCGCCGCGCCCACAGCGCGGCGTAGACGAGCGCGACGAGCGCGGGGACCTCGATGAGCGGACCGACGACGCCCGCGAGGGCCTGGCCGGAGGTGACGCCGAAGGTGCCGATCGCCACCGCGATGGCCAGTTCGAAGTTGTTGCCTGCGGCGGTGAAGGCCAGGGTGGCGGTCTTGGCGTAGCCCAGGCGCAGCCGCATCCCGAGCAGGAACGAGCCGCCGAACATCAGCGCGAAGTAGGCCAGCAGCGGGATGGCGATGCGGGCCACGTCCCACGGCTGGCTGGTGATCGCGTCACCCTGGAGGGCGAACAGCAGCACGATCGTGAACAGCAGCCCGTAGAGCGCGACCGGGCCGATGCGCGGCAGGAACTGACCCTCGTACCAATCACGGCCCTTGCGGCGCTCGCCGAGCGTGCGGGTGAGAAACCCCGCCAGCAGCGGGATGCCGAGGAACACCAGCACGGACAGGAGGATCGCCCAGACGCTGAACTCGGCCGAGGTGGTGGCCAGGCCCAGCCAGCCGGGCAGCACCTGGAGGTAGAACCAGCCCAGCGCGGCGAACGCCACGATCTGGAAGACCGAGTTGATCGCGACCAGCACAGCGGCGGCCTCGCGATCGCCGCAGGACAGGTCGTTCCAGATCAGCACCATGGCGATACAGCGGGCCAGCCCGACGATGATTAGGCCGGTCCGGTACTCGGGGAGGTCGGGCAGCAGCAGCCAGGCCAGGGCGAACATCAATGCCGGGCCGACCAGCCAGTTCAGCACCAGGGAGGCGCCGAGCAGGCGCCGGTCGCCAGTGACGCGGTCCAGTTCGGAGTACCGAACCTTGGCCAGCACCGGGTACATCATCAGCAGCAGGCCGATGGCGATCGGCAGGCTGACGTTGCCGATCTCCACGGCCGAGAGAGCGTCATCCAGGCCCGGCACGAACCGGCCGAGCAGCAGCCCGGCCGCCATTGCGGCGATGATCCACACCGGCAGGAACCGGTCCAGCGTGGACAGCCGCTGGAGGACCGGCGTCTCCCCCGTGGTGCCAGGCGCGGCGGTCTCGCGGATCGCGTCGCTCACGCCGTGGCCCCGGCCAGCGCAGCGGGGGTGAACAGGTTCGCGACCGCCGAGAGGGCCTCGGGCTTGACCGCGTAGTACACCCACACGCCGCGCTTGTCCCGGTCCAGAACCCCGGCCGAGTGCAGCACCTTCAGGTGGTGGCTGATCGTGGCCTGGGTCAGGTCGAAGGCGTCGTTGAGGTCGCAGACGCACGCCTCGCCGGTCTGGCTGGACGCGATCAGGCTGACCAGCCGCAGCCGCACCGGGTCGGCCAGCGCCTTGAGCAGCGGGGCGACCTGCTCGGCCTGCTCGGTGCTCATCGACGCGCCGCTGAGCGGGGTGCAGCAGGCGAAGCCGGGGTCAGTCATGGGTTCTCCCTCGGTGCGGTTAATCGACGCCCATAGTAACGACGGTCATCGTATTGACAACTATCGAACTCCTGTTGATAGTACGCAGCAGACATCGACGCCCGTCGATGTGTCTGACCGTCTGGAAGGAACGTGACCGTCGTGTCCCGCGTTCAACTGGCTCTCCGCGTCGCCGATCTCGAAGCCGCCGTGGACTTCTACTCCCGGCTGTTCAACGCCACCCCGGCCAAGCGCCGCCCCGGCTATGCCAACTTCGCCATCGCTGAGCCGCCGCTGAAGTTGGTCCTCCTGGAGGGCGAGCCCGGCGAGGCCACCCGGATGGACCACCTGGGCGTCGAGGTCCCCACCAGCGATGAGGTCGCGGTTGCGGTCAACCGGCTGGCAGACGCGGGCCTGGCCACCCGCGTCGAGGACAACACGACCTGTTGCTACGCGGTGCAGGACAAGGTCTGGGTGACCGGTCCGGGCGGCGAGCCGTGGGAGGTCTACACCGTCAAGGGCGACGCGCGCCCCGACTTGGAGGGCAAGACCGCGCTCGAAATGTCCGAGGTCGCCGGAGACGGCACTTGCTGCACCACCGCCGCCGCCGACGAGATGCCCATCGACGTGCCCGCCGACATCACCGCCGAGACCAAGACGACGGCCAAGGCCGCCGCCTGCTGCTGAGGAACTTGTCGATGCACCCCTACCAGGCCGCCCTACTCGCTGAAGCCCGCATGGCCGACCTCCGCCGCGAGGCGCTTGCCAACTGCTGCGCCCATCTGATCGCCCGCGTCAGCCTCGGTACCCGGCTCGCCGCCGCCACCGGCCGCCTCACCGCAGCCCTCAGCCGCAGCCGCCAGGCCGCCGCTGCCTGCTGCGCCCCGACGGCCTGCCGCCCGGCCTGAGCCCCGTCGCCCGCTCGCGCCCCGCCACCGGCAGGGCGGGAGCGGGCGACGTTCAGGTGCGCCGAGCCGAGGCTGCGTGTCTGACCCTGCTGACACCCTGCCGCCACCGACGTCCGAGTAGCCCACCCCGGCCGCCGCACCGCGACGAACGGGGCTGACCCGATCGGGTTGTCGCTGGCCTGTAGGTGCGCCGCCCGGCTGCCGACGTGAATGATGTGAGTTCGCAGGTCACACGGCGAACAGGGAGGGGAGCGATGGCTGGCCGGAGACGCGAAGCGGAGACGACCCGCTTCGACTCCCTGCTGTGGCAGTTCGCCGACCTCGGGCAGGACCTCGGTTCACTGGCTGAGGCCGTGAGCCGCGCCTCCGGTTCCCCCGCTGAGCAGATCGCCGTGGAGACGGTCATCGTCGGAGACGCGAACCCGCTAACGGTGATCGCCGAGTTCGTCGCCGGTGACTTGCGCACCGTCGGCCTGGTCTCCCTGCTGCGGGTGGAGGACGAACACGGCCCGTTCGTCCTCGGCGCCTGGCCAACCGCGCACGATGGCGTCTTCCACCTCGTGGGCAGTGTCCCCACCACCGACCCGCGCTGGCGCAAGGTCGAACGGTGGGTGGTCAAAGCCGCCCCCGAGATCGTGCCGGTCTTCCTCGACCATGACGACTTCGCCGACATCGGAACCGCCCTGTCCGAGTTCGGCGAGGTCGAGGTCAGCCGCCTGACCGCCCGCAAGCGCTCCGACCTGTCCTCGCTGAACCGAGGCTGGGCCGCCCGATCCGGCTCGCTGCGCCCCTCGCACCATGAGGCGATCGGCAACGCCGAAGCCGAGGGCGCGTCCGTGCGCACCCTCACGCTGCACATCGCCGAACGGATCAGCCTGCACCTGCGTCGCCGCGCGGGCGCGACCTTCTACAACGGTGACTTCCGCCTGTTCGACCGGGTCGTCCTCGGGCGGCTAGCGACCGCCGCGTTCCGCCGCCGGGCGCTCATGGCCGGGCGCGAGCGCCGCGTGGACGCTCCGCCGCCGGAGCCGATCAGCATCCGTCTCCCCGCGCCGATCCTCATCGACGCCGAGGCCACCGGCGAGGTGCTGGCCGAACTGGAGCGCCAGCGCGGCCTCGTGATCGCCGTCCTGCACCGCAACCCCTACCTACACGTCGTGGTCACCGACTCCGCCGACGGATCCAACTTCGACGTGTTCGTGACCACCCCCGATGCCATCGAGGTGCACCCCGGATTCCGCTCCAGCCTGGGCGCGCTCACCCGCCTGACCCAGAACCTCGGGGAGCGGTTCGAGGCGCTGGAGATCACCGAAGCGAAGCGGCCGGAGTCGGTGTCCCTCGACGACCTGGTCGTCCCGTTCTGAGCCCGTGCCGCCACCCGCATCCGGCAACGCCGCCGAAGAACAGCACCTGCTCGACGGGTTCGCCACCTACGACCAGCACGTCGATGTCGTCTCCGCGCTGGAGTGGCTGTTCACCACGGTCAAGGGCCTGAAGGACACAGTCGCCCACTTCGAGCGGTTCCCGCGCATCCCCGTGCCCGGCCAGAAGAAGAACTACTGGACGCCGGACTTCACTGTGTTGTTCACCGACGGCACCGCGATCGTCGGCGAGATCGCTCAGTTCGCCCAGCACGAGGGCAGCGTCGACAAGTTGTGCACCCAGATCGGCCGCTACGCCACCCTCGCCCACGTCCCCGACGCGCAGGGCGGACTCGCTCCCGTGCACCACGTCGAAGTGATGCTGCTCGTGCAGATGAAGATCGGCCTGCTGGCCGTCCAGCGGATCCTCACCGACCGCCTCTCCAACCCCGACCACCCGTACAGCCCACCCCGGCCGCCGTGCATCGTGCAGTTCGCCCGCACCGAGTCCTACTACCTGTTCCAGCGGCTGCCCGACCCGTCCAACGGCGACCTGTACAGCGGCGACCGCGACCCGCACATCGGCACGAAACTGCGCGAAGGACTGCCAGTCGAAGCCCGGTTCTTCGCCGACACGAAGTCCGCACGCGGCTTCATCAACGACCCCATCCAGCCGCTCTACCTCGCCACCCACCTGTGGACCAGGACCTGGCGCACCATGTACGGCGGCGGCACCACCGACATCACTATCGACGAGAAGACCACCACCACCCAACTCCAGAACGAGTACGGCATCGGCCGCCTCTCCGTCGTCCGCGACGCCATGGCACTACTGGAACGAGCCGGGTTGGCAGCCAACGACGGCAACGGCACCTGGACCGTGTCCCGAAAACTGATCCGCCGCTCCGGCGACGGCGACATCCACAAGGTCATCGCCAAGCGGGCCACGTCGAAGGCGCCGCCGCCGATGATCACGCGCCGCACCAAGCCCAAGGTCCAGTCAGCGCAGGACACCCTGTTCTGACGGCCGGACAGGCTCGCCACCACGCCGAACGCTGACCCCACGCCGACCCGACCCACCGGTCCGGCCTGGACGGCATGCTGACGCCATGACCGAGCAGGGCAACGACCACCAGACGGCGGACATCGACGCGGACTGGGGATCCCCCGAGTACATGGCACAGTTCGCCGACCGCGTCCGCACCCCGCTGCTGCCCGACGAAGGGGACTGCCCAGACTTCAGTTGACTCTGATCGGTAGGGGCGGTCAGGCCGCGTGAGCGGTCTGGGTCAGTGTCTCGAACTCGATGGGGGTCATGCGGCCGAGGGCGTCCTGGCGCCGGCGGCGGTGGTAGGTCTTCTCGATCCAGACGACGATCGCTAGGCGTAGCTGCTCGCGGGTGGCCCAGCGCTGGCGGTTGAGGACGTTCTTCTGCAGCAGGCTGAAGAACGACTCCATGGCGGCGTTGTCTGCGCAGGCACCGACCCGGCCCATGGAGCCGCGCAGCTGGGCGTCGCGCAGGGTCCGGACGTAGGCGTGGGAGCGGAACTGGCTGCCGCGGTCGGAATGCACGATCGTGCCGACGCCACCGCGCAGCGCCAGGGCGTTGGCCAGCGCGTTGACCGCCAGGTCGGAGGTCATCCGGGCGCCGATGGAGTAGCCGACGATCCGCTTGGAGCAGGCGTCCTTGATCGCGCAGAGGTAGAGTTTGCCCTCGGCGGTGGGGTGCTCGGTGATGTCGGTAAGCCACAGCTCGTTGGGCGCTTCGGCGGTGAAGTCGCGCTCGACCAGGTCGTCGTGCACCGGCGGGCCGGGCTTGCGGTTCAGGCCGCGCTTGCGCGAGTGCACCGACCACAGCCGCTGCGACGAGCACAGCCTGTTGACCCGGTTGCGCGAGGCCCGCAGGCCCTGATCGGCGAGCTCGTCGGCGATGAACCGGTAGCCGAACTCCGGGTCGTCGTGGTGGATGTCGATCGCGGCGTTGATCAGGTGCGCGTCGTCCCAGTCGCGCTGGCTGACCGGATTGGCCCGCCACTTGAAGAAGGCTTGCTTGGAGAACCCGAGCACCCGGCAGGTCACCGCGACGGGGATCTTCTCGGCGGCGAGGTCTTGGACCAGCGGGTACATCATTTTGGGAGCACGTCGCGGGCGAAGTACGCGGTCGCCCGGCGCAGGATTTCGTTCTCCTGCTCGAGCTGCTTGGCCCGCTTGCGCAGCTCGCGGTTCTCCGCCTCCAAGTCGACGCCGGCGCTCGAAGCGGCCGTCGAGGACGTCTCAGTGGCAAGGCCGTCCTCGCGGTCGGCGATCTTCAGCCAGCGTTGCAGGCAGGACTCAGAGACCCCGAAGCTCCGGGCTACTTGCGCGATCGACTGGTCGCCCTGCCGGGCCACTGCGATCACGTCCCGCCGGAACTCCTTGGGGAACGGCTTGGGCACGATGCTGATCCTTCCAGCGAGGCCGCAGCCTCACAGGTGAGGAGTCAACCGAACCCTGGGCAGTCCCCAGCGTCTGCTACTCCCCGAGCCGCCCGCCCTCACCTCAGGCTCCGTGACGTGAGCAGCCTGACGGCGACTGTGGCAGGCAAGCACAGCAACCCCGTGACCGGTACCCACGACCTAGGCCGCCCATCGTCAGGGACCCCGGACTGTCGTACCGCTGAGGGACAATCAGCCGGTGACGTGGGACACGTACGACGGCTCGAAGATTTTTTGTCGTTTCGGTTCGATCTCGCGGCTAGTAGGTAGCGGCCCTACTACACCGGAGCGATTTCATGTCTGAAGAGAAGCCACCCGCTCACCTGCGGGGCGTGAGCCACGTCGTCACCTCGTCCCAGGTCAAGGCGGCCAACCGTGCGCTCAACGCCCTTCCGAAGCCACCCTCGGCCTTTGACGTCATGCCGTCACTGGCGCCTGCCCTCCTGAAGTTCAACGTCCCGCAGGTAGCAGAGATGCACGCCAACCTGCTCCGGAACCTGGCACCAGCGCTCCCGAAGTTCAACGTCCCGCAGGCAGCAGAGATGCACGCCAACCTGCTCCGGAACCTGGCACCAGCGCTCCCGAAGTTCAACGTCCCGCAGGCAGCAGAGATGCACGCCAACCTGCTCCGGAACCTGGCACCAGCGCTCCCGAAGTTCAAC
>NZ_QOHJ01000031.1 GCF_003319185.1 Blastococcus sp. TF02A-30 | reverse complement strand
GCAGCATTGTGCAGGCGTCGATCCACTCGGCCCAGCTCGGCGGGGCCACTCGGGTGGTCAGTGGCCAGAACCACAGGGCGCACCATGCGTCCATGACGAGCCGTAGCCGCTGGTAGGCGCCGTCGGGGTCGGCCAGGGACTGTTCCACCTGTTCCCGGGTGACGACCTGTCGATGCGAGGGGGCTTCGTCGCGACCCCACAGGGCGATGTCGCGGCTCGTCTGCTGCTCGGCCACGGTGAGCCGACGCAGTGCCATCGTCCACAGGTCCTCGACCTGGTGGCCGAGTTCCACGAGGGTGGTGACGTCGTGGCGGCTGGGGCGACGTCGGAACTGCTTGCGCCAGTCCTTGACGTCTTTGACGCGCTGCGGCACCAGCGTCTTGGCCTCCTTGGAGTCGGCGCTCGACCCCCAGCCGGCGGCGGGCACGAGGAAGTGCGGGATGCTGCCGTCGGCCTGCGTCGGGTCCACTGCGTCGTCGTCCAGTCGGGCGGCCCTGTCTCTTATACACATCT
>NZ_QOHJ01000007.1 GCF_003319185.1 Blastococcus sp. TF02A-30 | reverse complement strand
CCTGCGGCGCGAACGGGTACGCCGGACGCCGCCGCGGGTAGGTGCGCAGCAGCTGCACGGTGCGGCTGCCGACCGGTGCCGGCGCGGGGCCGGGCGCGGGGAGCGGATCGGCGGCGCGGGGCAGACCCCGCACCCGGTCGGGCAGGGTGTGCCACGGCCAGCGGGTCAGCCGGGTGGGGTCGGCCCAGCGCTGCCGGAACACGGTCTCCACGTCGCGGACCGCCGGACCGGTCAGCCGCAGCTGCACGTCGTGCCACGCCGGGGTCGGCCCGAACCGGGCGGAGAACCGCCGCGTCTGCCGGTCGCCGTCGTGCGCCGGCCCGTCGCGGCGCGAGCGCGCGGTGTCCAGGCCACCGAGGAAGGCGACGTCCTCGGCGCCGTCCGCGCCCGCCACGACGACGAACTTCTGGTGGTGGCTGCCGACCGGGCGGACCCGGTGGTCGAGCAGCACCCGGCCGCCGGCCGCGGTGACCGCGCGGGCCAGCTCGCGGTTGGCCTCCGCCGAGTAGCCCAGCGCCCGGGGGTGGGAGCGCCAGACGAGGCCGCGCACCAGCGCGCCCCGCTCCACCGCCGCCACGAGGGCTTCGGCCAGCGTCGGTCCGCCGTCCTGGAGCAGCTCGTCGGCGTCGGCCCGCCAGCCGGCGAACAGCACCCTTGCGCCACCTCCGGCCCGGCCGAGCGCTTCGGCCAGCGCCGCGAGGTAGGCGCGGCCGTCGACCAGCGGCCGCACGTCGTTGCCCTCGGCGAGGTCCGGCAGGCCCGCGGCGTGGTTGCCGCGCTGCGGACCCACCAGCAGCCACGGGTGCCCGCCGTCGCGCAGCTCCCGGGCCCACCGCGGCTCCCGGCGCAGCGGCCGCGGTCGGGACGAACGGGGCACGGGTGCGCCCTACCCAGCTTTCGGTACCGAAAGCTGCGCGGGTCAGGCGATGAGCAGCTTGGCGACGATCTCGGTCATGATCTCGGTCGTGCCACCGCCGATGCCGAGGATCCGGCTGTCGCGGTAGTGCCGCTCGACCTCCGACTCCCGCATGTAGCCCAGCCCGCCGAAGAGCTGGACGGCGTCGTCGACGACGGAGTCGCAGGCGGCGACCGCGGTGTTCTTCGCCATCGCGACCTGGGCGAACACGTTCTCCCCGGCCTGCCAGTCGTCGATCACCGCGCGGGTGTAGGTGCGGGCGACGTCGGTCTGCCGCGCCATCTCGGCCACCCGGTGCTGCACGACCTGCCGCCGGGCCAGCGGCTTGCCGAAGGTGCTCCGCTGCGTGATCCAGTCGAGGGTCAGGTCGAGGCAGCGCTGCGCGGTGGCGTAGGCCTGGACGGCGAGGCTCAGCCGTTCCGCGGCGAACTGCCCCATGATCGCGTAGAAGCCCTCGTTCTCCCGGCCGATGAGGTTGGCCGCCGGCACCCGGACCCCGGAGAACGACACCTCGGCGGTGTCGGAGCACAGCCAGCCCATCTTCTTCAGCGGTGCCGACACCTCCACGCCGGGCATGCCGCGCTCCACCAGCAGCAGCGAGATCCCGCCGGCGCCGGGGCCGCCGGTGCGGACGGCGACGGTGAAGAAGTCGGCGCGGGTGGCCGAGGTGATGTAGAGCTTGGTGCCGTTCACCACGAAGTCGTCGCCGTCGCGCACGGCTCGCGTGGTGAGGCCGGCGACGTCGGAGCCGCCCTCGGGCTCGGTGACCGCCAGCGACACGATCTTCTGGCCGGCCAGGACCGGGCGGGCGACCTTCTCGATCAGCGTCGGGTCGCCGGCCTCGATCAGGTGCGGCAGGCCGATGCCGTGGGTGTAGATCGCGGAGACGAGCCCGCTCGAGCCGCCGGCCTGGATGATCTCCTCGGCGACGACCCAGGTGTCGACCGCCGTGCCGCCTTCGCCGCCGGCCTCCTCGGGGAAGCCGACGCCGAGCAGGCCGGCCGCGGCGGCCTTGGCGTGCAGCTCGCGGGGCACCGCGCCGGCCTCCTCCCACGTGGCGAGGTGCGGCACGATCTCGGCCTCCGTGAACCGGCGGGCCGACGCCCGGAGTGCCCTGCGCTCGTCGGTGTCCCAGCCGTTCACGGTGCTCCTCGGTGCTCGGGGAAGTGACTGCCGCGACATCTTGACCACCGCCTTTCATCTTGTAAAGTCCCGTTCCACTTAGGCATCGGGAGGCGGCGTGACCGAGCGGCTGTACGCGGGGATGAGCGCCGAGGAGCGCTCGGCCCGCCGGCTGCAGCAGTTCCTCGACGCCGGCCTCGAGGTGTTCGCCGAGCGCGGCTGGGCCGCCAGCACGGTGTCCGACGTGTGCCGCACGGCCGCGCTCAGCCCGCGCTACTTCTACGAGCTGTTCGGCAGCCGGGAGGACCTCTTCCGGGCGGTGACCGCGCGCATCGCCGACCATGTGCACGCGACGGTGCGGACGGCGCTGGACGGCAGCGCGGGCAGCCCGGAAGAGCGCGCCCGCGCCGTGCTGGGCGCGCTGGCCGACTGGTTCGCCGCCGATCCGCGGACCGTCCGGGTGGCGCTGATGGAGTCGCTGGCCACCGAGGAGTTCCGCCGCGAGCGGCGCGTCCTGCTGGAGGCGTTCAGCGCGCTGGCCGCCCGGCTCATGCGGTCGCTGTGGCCGTCGGGGACGCCCGCCGGGAACGTCGAGCTGAGCGCCGCCGTCCTCACCGGCGGGCTGGTCGAGCTGCTGATCGCGCACGCCTCCGGGCCCGGCACCACCGACATCCGCGCCCTGCTCGACCACCTGACCGCGCTGTACACCGCCGCCGCCCGGCTCTGATCCGAGGAGATCCTCCGTGCCCGACGAGTTCCGCACCCCCGTCCTGGCCGGCGTGGGCCAGCTGCGCGCCAACCGCGACCGGACGACGGACGCCGCGCGCGAGCCGCTGGCGCTCATGGTGGAGGCGCTGGAGCTGGCCGCCGCCGACGCCGGTGCCCCGCAGCTGCTCCGGCAGGCCGACACCGTGCACGCCGTCCGCACCGCGAGCTGGGCCTACGCCGACCTCGCCGCCGCGGTCGCCGCGCGGGTCGGCGCCACCCCGCGCACCGCCGGCAACACCCCGCTGGGCGGGCACCTGCCGGCGCGGCTGCTCGACGCCGCGGCGGCCGCGATCGCCGCCGGTGAGAGCGAGGTCGCGCTGCTCGTCGGCGGCGAGGCGCAGGCGTCGGTGGGCGCACTGGGCAAGGCCGGCGTCGACCCCGTCGCGGACCTGGGCTGGAGCGCCGCGCCGGGCGGTCCGCCGCCGCTGGACCTCGACGACCTGGGGACGCCGGCGATGCTCGACGCCGGCCTCTTCCTGCCCACCCGCGTCTACCCGCTCTTCGAGAACCGGCTGCAGGCCGACCTGGGCCTCACCCCGCAGCAGAACGCGGACTGGTCGGCCCGGCTCTACGCCGACTACAGCGAGATCGCCGCCGTCCACCCGGCCGCCTGGAATCCCGAGCCGCGCACCCCCGAGCAGATCGCCACCGTGGGCCCCGGCAACCGGATGGTCTGCGAGCCCTACCCGCTGGCGGTCAACGCGATGCCGGTCGTCGACCAGGCGGCCGCCGTCGTCCTCACCTCGCTGGGGGCCGCGCGCGCGGCCGGCATCCCCGAGCACCGCCTCGTCCACGTGTGGGGCGGTGCGGGCGCCGACGACGTCGACCCGCTGAGCCGCACCGGCTTCGGGCGGTCGGAGGCGCTCGGGCTGGCGCTGGACCGCTGCCTGGGCCAGGCGTCCACGGAGGCGGAGGGCCTCGCGCTGGTCGACGTCTACAGCTGCTTCCCGGTGGTCCCGAAGCTGGCCGGGCTGCACCTCAAGTACGACCCCGACGCCGTGCTCAGCGTCGCCGGGGGGCACGCGTCGTTCGGCGGGCCGTTGAACACCTACTCGCTGCACGCGATCGCCACCGCCGCCCTGCAGCTGCGCGGCACCGGCGACGTCGGGCTCGTGCACGCCAACGGCGGCTTCCTCACCAAGCAGCACGCCGTGCTCCTGGGCGGACGGCCGCACCCCGAGGGCTACGTCGGCCGGCCCGAACCGGTCGCGGTCGACCACCCCGACGCCCCGCCGCTGCTGCCCGCCGCCGAAGCAGGGGGTCGGGAGCTCGCGATCGAGACCGCCACCGTCGAGCACGGCCGCGACGGCGCGCCGCAGCAGGCCTTCGTCGTCGGGCGCACCCCCACCGGGGAGCGGGTCGCGGTGGCCTCCGCGCCCGGTGACTCCGCCACCGCGGCCGCCCTGTCGCTCGCCGCCCTGCCCGACGGCGCGACCTCGCACGTGGGCCGCACCGTCCGCGTCACCCTGTCCGGCGGCACCCCTGCCGTCACCGTCTGATCCCCGGAGAGCCGCATGAGCACCCCCGCGCAGGAGCCCGCCGTCCGCACCGAGCGGGTCGGCGCCACCCTGGTGATCACGATCGACCGCCCCCAGGCCCGCAACGCGATCGACGCCGACGTCGCGACCCGGCTGGCCGACGCGCTCGAGGCCGCCGACGCCGACCGCGACGTCCGCTGCGTCGTGCTCACCGGCGCCGGGGACAAGGCATTCAGCGCCGGCGCCGACCTCAAGGCCCTCGGCCGCGGGGAACGCCCGCTCGCCGCGGGCCGGGAGCACTACGGCTTCGGCGGGTTCGTGCGGCACCCGATCAGCACGCCGGTGATCGCGGCGGTCAACGGGGCCGCGCTGGGCGGCGGCACCGAGCTGGTGCTGGCCAGCGATCTCGCGGTCGCCGCCGACACCGCGGTCTTCGGCCTCCCGGAGATCTCCCGCGGCATCTTCGCCGCGGCCGGCGGTGTCCTCCGGCTGCCCGAGCAGCTGCCCCGCAAGGTGGCGATGCGGCTGATCCTCACCGGCCGGCCGATGGGCGCGGACGACGCGCTGCGGTGGGGGCTGGTCAACGAGGTGGTCCCCGCGGCCGAGGTGCTGCCGGCGGCGCTGCGGCTGGCGGACGAGGTCGCGGCCAACGCGCCGTTGGCGGTGCAGGCCAGCAAGCGGCTCGCGCTGGGCGTCGTGAACGGCGACCTGCCGCACGAGGCGGCGGCGTGGGAGCGCAACGACGCCGAGATGGCGGCGGTCATCCGGAGCGCCGACGCGGCCGAGGGGATCGCCGCGTTCGTCGAGCGCCGGGCCCCGAACTGGACGGCCCGCTGATGGCCGGCCCGCGGGTCGCGATCGTCGGCACCGGCTTCGGCGGGCTGGCCATGGCGGTGCGGCTCCGGCAGGCCGGCCTCACCGACGTCTTCCTGTTCGAGAAGAGCCACGACGTGGGCGGGGTGTGGCGGGAGAACACCTATCCCGGTGCGGCCTGCGACGTGCCCTCCCACCTCTACTCGCTGTCGTTCGCGCCCAAGGCCGACTGGTCGCGGCGGTTCGCCCCGCAGGCCGAGATCCACCAGTACCTGCGCGACGTGGCCCGCGACTTCGGGCTGCTGCCGCTCATCCGGTTCGGCACCGAGGTGACCGAGGCCGCCTTCGACGAGGGCACCGCCACCTGGCGGCTGCGGTTCGCCGACGGCGGCACGCACGAGGCCGATGTCCTGATCACCGCGCTCGGGCAGCTGAGCCGGCCCAGCACCCCGGACGTCCCCGGCCTGGACCGGTTCCGGGGCACGCTGTTCCACTCCGCGCAGTGGCGGCACGACCACGACGTCACCGGCGAGCGGGTCGCGGTCCTCGGCACCGGCGCCAGCGCCATCCAGTTCGTGCCCGCGGTGGCGGGCCGGACCGCGAAGCTCAGCGTCTTCCAGCGCTCGGCCCCCTACGTGCTGCCCAAGCCCGACCGGGCCTACCGGGAGAGGGCCAAGCGGGCGTTCGCGCGGGTGCCCGGGCTGCTGCGGTTGTCCCGGGAGGCCAACTACTTCTCCAACGAGCTGCGGACCCTCGGCTTCAACACCGAACCGCGGCTGCTGTTCGCCCACCGCAAGCGGTTCTTCGCCCACCTGCGGAAGGCCGTGCCGGACCCGGAGCTGCGGGCCAAGGTGACGCCGACGGACCCGATGGGCTGCAAGCGGATCCTGATGTCCAACGAGTGGTACCCGGCGCTGCAGCTGCCGCAGGTCGAGGTGGTCACCGACCGGATCACCGAGGTGCGCGAGCACTCGGTGGTCACCGCCGACGGCGCCGAGCGCGAGGTCGACACGATCGTCCTGGGCACCGGGTTCGCCGCGACCGAGTTCCTGGCGCCGGTCCGGTTCACCGGTCGCGGCGGCCGCGACCTGCACGCGCAGTGGGCCGACGGCGCCAGCGCCTACCTGGGCACCACCGTGCCGGGCTTCCCGAACCTGTTCGTCCTCTACGGCCCGAACACCAACCTCGGGCACAACTCGATCATCGTGATGCTCGAGGCGCAGGTCGGCTACGTCGTCCAGGCGGTGCAGGAGCTGGCCCGCGGCCGGCGGCGCTGGCTGGAGGTCCGCCCCGAGGTCGCCGCCGCCTTCGACGCGTGGGTGCAGCGCCGGGTGGGCGGCACGGTGTTCGCCGGCGGCTGCCGCAGCTGGTACCTCACCGAGAGCGGCCGCAACACCACGAACTGGCCGGCGTCGACGCTCACCTTCCGGCGCCGCCTGCGCCGGCTCGACCTCGCGGACTTCGCGCCCGCGCCGCGGCACGAAGGAGCCCCCGTTGCGCACGTCTGAGCGCCACACCGACGTCGTCGTCGTCGGCAGCGGTTTCGGCGGCAGCACCGCCGCGCTGCGGCTGAGCGAGAAGGGCTACCGGGTCGAGGTGCTCGAGGCCGGCCGCCGGTTCGCCGACGACGAGCTGCCGAAGACCTCCTGGGACCTCCGCCGCTACCTGTGGGCCCCGCAGCTCGGCTGCTACGGGGTGCAGCGGATCCACCTGCTGCCCGACGTGCTGGTCATGGCCGGCGCCGGGGTGGGCGGCGGGTCGCTGAACTACGCGAACACCCTCTACAAGCCGCCGTCGGCGTTCTTCCGCGATCCGCAGTGGGCCGGGATCACCGACTGGGAGAGCGAGCTCGCGCCCTACTACGAGCAGGCCTCGCGGATGCTCGGCGTCACCACCAACCCGACGACGACGGCCGCCGACGAGATCTTCCGCGAGGTCGCCGAGGAGATGGGGGTGGGCGAGACGTTCGTGGCCACCCCGGTCGGCGTCTTCTACGGCGAGCCCGGGAAGACCGTGCCCGACCCGTTCTTCGGCGGCGTCGGGCCGGAGCGCACCGGCTGCACCGAGTGCGGGTCGTGCATGACCGGGTGCGCGGTCGGTGGCAAGAACACGCTGGTGAAGAACTACCTGTACCTGGCCGAGAGGGCCGGCGCGGTGGTGCACCCGCTGACCACGGTCACCAGCGTGCGGCCGCGGCCCGGCGGCGGCTGGGTCGTGGAGGCGGTGCGCAGCGGTGCCTGGTTCGCGACGCGCACGGTGCGGCGCTGGACCTGCGACCAGGTCGTGCTGGCCGCCGGCACCTACGGCACCCAGCGGCTGCTGCACGCGATGAAGGACGGCGGCACGCTCCCCGCGCTCTCGCCGCGGCTGGGCCACCAGACCCGCACCAACTCCGAGGCGGTCCTCGCGGCGACCGGCCGGCGCGGCGGGCCCACCGACTACAGCCGGGGCGTCGCGATCACCTCGTCGTTCCACCTCGACGAGCACACCCACCTGGAGCCGGTGCGCTACGGCAAGGGCAGCAACGCCATCGGCCTGCTGCAGACGGTGCTCGTGGACGGTGGCGGCCGGCTGCCCCGCTGGCTCAAGGCGCTCGGCGTCGTGGCGCGCAACCCGGCGGCCTTCGCGCGCAGCCTGTCGGTGCGCGGGTGGTCCGAGCGCACGGTCATCGCGCTGGTGATGCAGAGCCTGGACAACAGCATCGTGGTGTCCGGGGCCAAGCGGCGGTTCGGCCGCAAGCTCACCAGCCGGCCCGGCCCGGGTGACCCGGTGCCCACCTGGATCCCCGGCGGGCACGAGGCGGTGCGGCGGATCGCGGCCAAGATCGGCGGCGACCCGGGCGGGGCGATGACCGAGCTGGTCAACATCCCGATGACCACGCACTTCCTCGGTGGGTGCGCGATCGGCGCGACGGCGGCCGACGGCGTCGTCGACCCGTACCACCGGGTGCACGGCTACCCGGGGCTCTCGGTGGTCGACGGCTCGGCGGTGTCGGCCAACCTCGGCGTCAACCCCTCGCTGACCATCACCGCGCAGGCCGAGCGGGCCGTGGCGCTGTGGCCGAACAAGGGCGAGCCGGATCGGCGCCCGGCGCCGGGGGAGCGCTACCGGCCGGTGGACCCGGTGCCGCCGCGCCGGCCGGTCGTGCCGCCGTCCGCACCCGGGGCGCTGCGCCTGCCGCTGACCGTGGTCCGGCGGGAGCGCACCGGGGCCTGACCGGCCGGTCAGTACCAGGGGGGCATGGCGCACTGGTCCAGCCGCAGGGGGACGACGGTGCCGAGCTCCTCCCCGTCGCGGTCCAGCGCCGTGATGGCCGGTGCCCGGCGGGTCCAGACGACGACGGCGCACCCGTGGGCGGCGACCGGCACGACCCGGTCGTCGACGCGCAGGGCGGCCACCTCGCGCGCCGCGAACACCTCCGCGTGGTGCACGGAGCTGTCGCGGATGCGCGGCCACCACCCGCTGTGCCGGCGCGCCGTCGAGCCGCCGCCGGAGCTGACCGCCGGACCGCCCAGCGCGGCGAGCGCCGGCCGTGGCCGGACCGCCTCCTCGCCGGGACCGCCTCCGCCGCCGAGCAGCACCCAGCGGCCGTCGACCCGCTCGAGCACGTGCACGTCGATCTCGGGCGCGCCGTTCACGCCCCGCCGCAGGAACATCGTCGCGGCGACGTCGTCGACCCGGTCCACCGCGAGCGGCAGGTGGCGCACCCGCCGGCTCAGCCGGGCGTCCGCGGCCGGAGGGGCGCCGTCGAGCAGCCGCAGGCTCTCGGCCAGCGCGTCGTAGCTCACGGCGCGACGCTACGGCGCGGGGGCCCGGGATCTGCGCAGGTCAGGGCGTCGACCACCAGCTGGACGGCGATCCACCCGGCGACGGCGGTGGTGCCGACGACCACCAGGGGGTGGCCGCCGCCTGCTGGAGGTCCTGGCCGGCGAGGTGGACCAGCGCCGGCACGGCGAGGGGGGCCGGCGTCAGCGGCGGCGGGTGAGCCGGGTCAGCCAGCCGCCGGACCGCTCGGGGCGTGGGTGGCCGGGGCACCGCTGGGCGCTGGGCACGCGGGCCATCACCTGGTCGACGTGCTGGCCGCAGCCGGCCCAGGTGGTCTTGCCGCAGGTGCTGCAGGCAACCGCTCGGCACATGGTGGGGATCTCCTCAGGGTTCAGCGGGTGGTGGAGTCGTCGTGCAGGCCGACGGCGGCCGCACCGGTGTCCGGGTCGCCGTAGCTGCCGTTCACCAGGACCGGGCGGCGGCCGGTGCGGGCGAGCAGGGAGGCGGCGATCGAGGCGCGGTAACCGGAGCCGCAGTACACCCACACGTCGCCGTCGGGGACCTCGTCGACGCGGTCGACCAGCTCGTGGATCGGGATGTGCCGCGAACCGCGCACGCCGCCACCGGCTCGCTCGTCGGCACGACGGGCGTCGACGACGGCCAGCTCCGGATCGGCGGCCATGGCCGTGGCCAGGCCCGCGAAGTCGCTGACGGGGTACGCGGCGAGGTCGCGGCCGGCGGCCAGCTCCTCGGGGCTGCCGATCGCGGCGCCGGCGAGCCGGTCGATGCCGATGCGCACCAGCTCGCGGCGGGCCTCGGCCACCTGCTGCTCGGTCTCCCCGATCAGGGTCAGCGGCGCGCCCCAGGGCACGAGCCAGCCGACGTAGGTGACGAAGTTGGCGATCGCCAGCTCGAAGTTCAGCGCGCCCGGCAGGTGCCCGGCGGCGAAGGCGGTGCGGGTCCGCAGGTCGACGACCCACTCGCCGGCCGCCAGGCGCTCGGCCAGCTCGGCGGGGTCGACCGGGCGCGGCGCCGACAGGTCCACCGGCGCCGGCCCGGCGGCGTTGCCCGGGCCCATGTGGCTGTACCAGGCGGGGATCGCGGTGAGCCCGGCGATCAGCTGGTCGACGAAGGTCTGCTCGTCCTGGGTGAGCGCCGGGTTCACCCGGAGCTGCTCGCCCACCGTGGAGGAGTCGCCGCTGGTCGGGGTGGCCGAGCAGAAGCTGCCGAAGCCGTGGGTGGGGAACACCGGGGTCCCGGCCGGCAGCTCGTCGGCCAGCCGGCGCACCGAGCGGTACTGGGCGTGGGTGAGCTCGTCGGTGTGCTCGGGCCCGACGAGGTCGGTCCGCCCGGTCGAGCCGTACAGCATGGAGCCGCCGGTGAACACGGCCTGCACCGCGCCCGAGGCGTCGGCGAGCACGTAGCTGACGTGGTGGTGGGTGTGCCCGGGGGTGTGCAGCACCCGAAGCCGCAGCGGGCCGGCCTCGAGGACGTCACCGTCGGCGGCCGGCACCCGCTCGTAGGCGACGCTGTCGCCGGCCGGCACGACGTAGCGCGCGCCGACCGCCCGGGCCAGCTCCAGGCCCCCGGTCAGGTAGTCGTTGTGCAGGTGGGTCTCCAGCACCACCGCGATGCGGACCCCCCGCTTCTCGGCGAGGGCGAGCACCCGGTCGATGTCGCGCTGCGGGTCGATGACGGCCGCCACGCCCTCGGCGCTGACGAGGTAGCTGCGGTCGCCGAGCCCGGTGGTCTCGATGACGTCGATCTGCACGATGTCTCCTCACGGTACGGGGCTGGGGTGTCAGCGGGTGAGATGCGGACTCAGGCCGTCGGGCGGCCCTCGGCGATCCACCTGGTCATGCCGCCGTCGAGGTCGGCGACGTCGAAGCCCTTCCCGCCGAGGAACTGCGCGGCCCGGCCGCTGCGATGCGGCCGTCGGCGACGACGTCGGCGAGCTCGCCCCGGGGGATGTCCACGTCGTCCACCGTACATACCCCCGGGGGTAGGCGCACCCGACGTCGGGCACCCCGTGCTCCAGCGGTCAGCGCCCCCGCGCCACGTCGACGACCTCGCCGACGACCCACACCGCCGGCGGGCGGACCGACTCCGCGGCGATCGCCGTCCCGAGCTCGGCCAGCGTCGTCCGGACCGTCCGCTGGTCGCCGGTCGTGCCGTCGGCCACGACGGCGACCGGGGTGTCCGGCCGCCGGCCGTGCCGGACGAGCGCGGCCGCGATCGCCGGCGCGGTCTCCACCCCCATGAGCACGACCACGGTGCCGCGCAGCCGGCCGATCGCGGACCAGTCCACGAGCGACTGCGGGTGGTCCGGCGGCAGGTGGCCGGAGACGACGACGAACTCGTGGGTGAGCCCGCGGTGGGTGACCGGGACCCCGGCGACCGCCGGGACCGCCACCGCGCTGGTCACGCCGGGGACGACCTCGACGGGGACGTCGGCGGCCGCGCAGGCGAGGAGCTCCTCCATCCCGCGGCCGAACACGAACGGGTCCCCGCCCTTGAGCCGCACGACGAGCGCGCCGGCTCGCGCGTGCTGCACCAGCAGGGCGTTGATCTCCTCCTGCGGCATCGCCCGTCCGCGCGGCAGCTTCGACGCGTCCACGATCTCGACGTCGGGCCGCAGCCCGGCCAGCAGCGAGCGGGGGCCCAGGTGGTCGACGACCACGACGTCGGCCTGCGCCAGCGCGTCCCGGCCGCGAACCGTGATCAGCCCCGGGTCGCCCGGCCCGCCCCCGACGAGCACCACCCGGCCGCGCCGGCGGTCGCGGGGGAGCGTGGCCCCGGGCTCGGCCAGGGTGGGGCGGGCGCTGGATGCCCCGGGGTCGTCGGCGCGGGTGCAGAACACCCGGGCGTGCTCGGCGTCCGCGGCGACGGCCCCGTCGACCGCGGGGTCCTGCGTCGCCGCGACGGCGTACCAGGCGCCGTCCAGGTCGCCGGGCGCATACCGGCGCCGGACCCACGCCAGCGAGCCCGACTCGGCGAGCGCCTGCAGCGCCGGGACCACGACCGGGCTCACCACCGTCACCAGCGCGCCGGCGTCCAGCAACCCCACCGTCGCGCGGTAGGCGCCGGTACCCCCACCGACGACGACCACCCGCCGGCCGTGCAGGTGCAGGGCGACCGGGTGGAGCGGTACCGGGAGCGACGTGGTGCTCATGGCACCTCCTCGGGGGTCGGGGCGGATCGGAGGACGTCGGTGAGGGCTGTGGCGAACGCGCGCGAGACGGCCGGCGCGCGCACGGCGACGCGGAGGTGGTCCCGGGTGAGCCCGGGGAAGGTGTCGCCGCGGCGCACCGCCCACCCCCGCTGCCGGAGCTCCTCCCGCACCCGCGCCCCGTCGGGGACGCGGAGCAGGACGAACGAGGAGCGCGGGTCGCCCTCGACGGCGACGGACGGCGGCAGCTCCCGGAGGAGGACCTCCCGCCGCTCGGCGAGCTCGCGGGCCGCGGCGCCGGCCTCGGCGCTGGCCCCCGGCGTGCTGCAGGCGACCAGCGCGGCGAGCGCCGGCGTGGACACCGGCCAGTGCGGCTGCTGCTCGGCCAGCCGGGCGATCAGCGGTGCCGGCCCGAGCGCGTAGCCCACGCGCAGGCCGGCCAGCCCCCAGGTCTTGGTGAGGCTGCGCACGACCAGCAGCCCGGGCAGGTCCCGCCGGGCGGCGAGCGACTCCGGCTCACCGGGCACCGTGTCGGCGAAGGCCTCGTCGACCACGAGCACCCGGCCGGGCCGGGCGAGGGCCGCGATCCCCGCGGCCGGGTGCAGCACCGAGGTCGGGTTCGTCGGGTTGCCCAGCACGACGAGGTCGGCGTCCTCCGGCACGGCCGCCGGGTCGAGCCGCCAGCCGTCGTCGGCGCGCAGCTGCACGCGGGTGACCGGGTGACCGGCCGCCCGCAGCGCTGCCTCGGGTTCGGTGAAGGAGGGGTGCACGACGGCGGCGAGCCGGGGGCGCACCGCCCGGGCGAGGAGGACGAACACCTCGGCCGCACCGGCGGCGAGGAGCACCTCCTCGACCGGGCGGCCGTGCGCGGCGGCGACCGCGGCCCGGGCGGGGGCAGGGTCCGGGTAGGACGCCGCGGCGTCGATCGAGGCGTGCAGGACGGCGCGCAGCCACGGCGGCGGCGCGCCCTCCCGCACGTTGACGGCCAGGTCGACCAGGCCGGGGGCCAGCTCGGCGTCGCCGTGGTGGCGGAGGTCGGTCACTGCACCCACCGTTCGCTCCCGCGGTGGGCTCCGCTCCTCGCTCGTTCCTCGCTGCGATGCTCACCCACCTGTCCGCTCACAGCCACCGCCACGGTGACCCGCCCGACCACGGTCTTCGGCACGGTGAGCGAGCCGCCGTCCAGCAGCGCCGCGGCCTCGGCGACCGACGGGGTGCCGACGGCCGCAGCCACCCGCTCGGACGGCGTCGGCACCGCGACCCCGGCCAGCGCGGCGGCCGGGTGACCGACCAGCCGCCACCCGCGGAGCACCGCCGCCTCCCGCAGGCCCGGTTCGCGCAGCCGCGCGTCGAGGGTCGCCAGGCGGACGGCGGTGGCCCCGGGCGGCAGCACCGCGTCGACGGCGGCCAGCACCTCCTCGGCGCTCACCCCGCTCGCCGTCCCCAGGCCCACGGTGATCACGGGTGCACCGCCGGGAGCGCGTCGAGCAGGTCCTCGGTGGTGCGCGGGAGCGAGCCCTCGGGCAGGAGGCCGAGCGCGCGCAGCCGCGCCCCCACGGTCAGCGCCCACGGCCGGTCGAGCCGGGCCCGTTCCAGCAGGGCGGGAGCGCCGAGGACCTCGTCGGGGCGCCCCTGGACGACGACGCGGTCCACCACCACGGCCACCTCGTCGGCCCAGCGCAGCGCGAGGTCGACGTCGTGGGTGCTCATGACCACGGTGGAGTCGTTCTCCTGCAGCCGGGCCAGCGCGGCGAGGGTCTCGGCGACCGCGGACGGGTCGAGGCCGGCGGTGGGCTCGTCGAGCAGCAGCACGCAGGGGCGCATCGCGACCGCACCGGCGATCGCCACCCGCTTGCGCTCGCCGTAGGAGAGCTGGTGGGTGGGCCGGCCGGCGAGGGGCTCGACGGCGAGCAGCTGCAGCGCCTCGGCCACCCGGGCGCGGACCTCGTCCTCGGCCAGGCCCAGGTTGAGCGGGCCGAAGGAGACGTCCTGCGCGACAGAGGCGCTGAACAGCTGGTCGTCGGGGTCCTGCAGCACGAGCTGGACGGTCTGGCGGTGCGCGCGCAGGCCCGCCCGGGAGTACGCCACCGGGACCCCGTCGACGGTGACCGCGCCGGCCGTCGGGCGCAGCGCCCCGGAGAGGCAGCGCAGCAGGGTGGTCTTGCCCGAGCCGTTCGCGCCGAGCAGGGCCAGCCGCCGGCCGGCGGGCACCGACAGCGCGGCGCCGTCGAGCACCCGGTCGCCCGGGGCGTAGCCGGCGACCACCCCCTGGGCGGCCAGCGCGCGGTGGCTCACGCGAGCACCAGCGAGGCCGCCACGATGCCGGCGATCCCGGCTCCCGCGGCGGCGAGGAAGGCGGCGGACGACGGCAGCGTCTCGGGCAGCACCCGCAGCCCGGTCTCCAGACCGCGGCCGGCCAGCCCGTCCTGCATCCGGCGGGCGCGGTCCCAGGACCGGACCAGGACGGCGGCGGCCAGGGCACCGCAGGAGCGGTAGGACCGGCGCAGCGACGAGTAGCCCATCCGGGCCGCCTGGGCCTCGCGGACGGTGTGCAGGCTGTCCAGCAGCACGAAGAGCAGCCGGTAGACGACCGAGGCGACCTCCACGACAGCGGCCGGCACCCGCGCGCGGCGCAGCGCGGGCAGCAGGTCCGACATCGGCGTCGTCGTGGCGAGCAGCAGCACGGCGGCGCTGCCGGCCAGCGCGTGCCCGACCAGCGAGCCGGCACGGGCGGCCGCGTCCGGCGCCCACCCGGGACCGCCGCCGTCCACGGTGACGACGGCGGTCAGCGCGCCGACCGCGACGAAGACCAGCGGCCAGCGCACGGCGCGCGCGAAGGTGCGCGCGGGCACCCGCGCCGGGCCGAGGGCCAGCCCGACCGCGACGACGCCGACCAGCACGCTGCCCGGCCAGGCCGGCAGCACGAGGGCGGTGACGACCAGGCCGCCGCAGAGCAGCAGCTTGTCGCCGGGCGCGCGCCGGCGCCACGCGCTGGCCCACGCCGCGTCGTCGACGGCCAGCCCGGTCACCGGTCGCCGGCCCCCGCGGCGACCGCCGGGGTCGCGGACCGCCGGCCGCGCAGCAGGCCCAGCACGTAGCCGAGGACCCCGGCGCCGAGGGCGGCCTGCAGCGCGAACAGCCCGGACTCGACCTCGCCGGCCGGGCTGAACAGCGAGTCGACCCACGGGGTGTAGCCGTCGGCCTCGAGCTCCTCGGTGACCGCGGCGTCGGTGCCGCCGTACTCCGAGGTGCCGCCGTCGAGCAGGAGCGGGACGGCGAACAGCGCGACGACGGCGAGGACGAGCAGCGCGGTGACGAGCGTGCGGCGGGTCATGCGGCACCTCCGGCGGCGACGGGAACGGGCTTCAGCAGACCGAGCCGCTCGAGCTCGGGACGGGCGTTGACGGTGAGCACGCGGAACAGCAGGACGCCGAGCAGCCCCTCGCCGATGGCCAGCGGGACCTGGGTGACCGCGAAGACGCCGAGGAACTTCAGCAGCGCGCCGGCCAGCCCGCTCTCCGCGTCGGGGAAGGCGAGCGCCAGCTGCAGCGAGGTGGTGACGTAGGTGGCGAGGTCGGCCAGCGCGACGCCGGCGAAGACCGCCGGCAGCAGCCCGGCGCCCGCCCCGCGGGTGAGCCGGTAGGCGGCGTACCCGGCCCACGGCCCGACCACGGCGAAGGCGAACGCGTTGGCCCCCAGCGTCGTCAGCCCGCCGTGCGCCAGCAGCAGCGCCTGGAAGAGCAGGACGACGGTGCCCAGCAGCGCCATCACCGGCGGCCGGAACAGGATCGCCCCGGGGCCGGTGCCGGTCGGGTGGCTGGAGCTGCCGGTGACGCTGGGGAGCTTGATGGCGCTCAGCACGAAGGTGAACGCCCCGGCCGCGCCGAGCAGCAGCGTCGACTCCGGGTTCTCCCGCACCTCCTTCACGACGGCGCGGGCACCGTGCACGACGAACGGCGCGGCGGCGATCGTCCACCCGAGCGCGTGCTCGGCCGGGAGGAAACCTTCAGCGATGTGCACGGACGTTCTCCGATCGGCGGGTCGCGGCGCAGGCGGTGACGAGGTGCTGGGCCAGCCGGGGGCTGCCGGCCCAGTTCAGGTGGAGGTAGGAGGCGTGCACGCCACCGGCCACGAAGCCCTCGGCTCCGGTGGCCGACCACCGCCAGGCCGGGGCGGAACCGGCGGACGGGTCGGCATGCGTGCGGTGGAACTCGTGGCCGCGCACCCGGGTGCCGGCCGGCGCGAGCACCGACCCGGTGACGGCGACGGCGGCGCGGTAGCCGAGGGTGAGCCGGGGTGACATCGCCGTCGCCACGTCGAGCACCCCGCACATCGGCACGCCGTCGAGCTCGCGGGCGAGGTAGAGCAGCCCCGCGCACTCCGCGGCGACGGGTGCGCCGGCAGCGGCGAGCGCCGCGACGTCGGCGCGGAGCGTCTCGTTGGCCGACAGCTCGGCCGCGTGCACCTCGGGGAACCCGCCGCCGACGACCAGGCCGGCGGTGCCGTCGGGCAGCGCCTCGTCGCGCAGCGGGTCGACCGGGACGACCTCGGCCCCGGCGGCCTCGAGCAGCTCGGCGTTCTCCGCGTAGCCGAAGGTGAAGGCGGGCCCCCCGGCGACCGCGATCCGGGGCCGGCCCGGCGTGGCCGCCACCTCCGCCGCGGGATCCCAGGGACGGGCCCCGAGCGGGGGAGCGGACCGCGCCAGCGCCAGCACGGCGTCCAGGTCGACCGAGGCGGCCACGACCTCGCCGAGGCGGCGGACGGTCGCGAGCGCGGCGTCCGAGCGCTCGGCGGCGGGGATCAGGCCCAGGTGCCGGGACGGGGTGTGCAGCTGGTCCATGCGGCGCACGGCACCGAGCACCGGGACGCCGGCGGCGCCCAGCGCCTCGCGCAGGATCGCCTCGTGCCGGTCGCTGCCGACCCGGTTGAGGACGACGCCGCCGAGCCGCACCGAGGGGTCGTAGGTGGCGAACCCGTGCACGAGCGCCGCCACCGACCGCGCCTGGGACGACGCGTCGACGACCAGGAGAACCGGCGCGCGGAGCAGGCCGGCGACGTGCGCGGTGGACGCGAAGCCCGGCTCGACCGACGGGTGCGTGGCGCCGTCGAACAGCCCCATCACGCCCTCGACGACGGCGACGTCGGCCGGGCGCGGGTGCAGCGCGCCACGCAGGAACAGCGGCGCGATCCGCTCCTCGCCGACCAGCCACGGGTCGAGGTTGCGGCCCGGGCGGCCGGCCGCGAGACCGTGGTAGCCCGGATCGATGTAGTCGGGGCCGACCTTGTGCGGCGAGACGGTGAGCCCGCGGGCGGTGAGCGCGGCGATGAGGCCGGTGGCGATCGAGGTCTTGCCCGCGTTGCTGCTCGGCGCCGCCACGACGACCCGCGGCACCCGGCTCACCACTCGATGCCTCGCTGGCCCTTCTGGCCCGCGTCCATCGGGTGCTTGACCTTGGTCATCTCGACCACCAGGTCGGCGGCCTCGACCAGCGCCGGGTGCGCGTTCCGGCCGGTGACGACGACGTGCTGGGTGCCGGGACGGTTCGTGAGGGTCTCGACGACGTCGTCCACGTCGACCCAGCCCCACGTCATCGGGTAGGTGAACTCGTCCAGCACGTAGAACCTGTGTCGTTGCGCGCCGAGATCCCGTTTGATCTGCGCCCAGCCCTCGGCGGCGTCGGCCGCGTGGTCGGTCTCGGTGCCCTGCCGGCGCGACCAGCTCCAGCCGCTGCCCATCTTGTGCCAGACCACGGGCCCGCCCTCGCCGGTCTGCTCGTGCAGCCGGCCGAGCGCGGTCAGCGCGTTCTCCTCGCCGACCTTCCACTTGGCGCTCTTGACGAACTGGTAGACCGCGACCGACCAGCCCTGGTTCCAGGCGCGCATCGCCATGCCGAAGGCGGCGGTGGACTTGCCCTTCATCTCGCCGGTGTGCACCACCAGGAGCGGCCGGTTGCGGCGCTGCTTCGTGGTGAGCCCGTCCTGGGGGACGGCGGTGACCTGCCCTTGCGGCATCAGGCGGCCCTCGCGCTGCGCACGGTGGCGGCCAGCGCGTCGGCGGCCAGCTCCTCCAGCCGGAGGGTCTGGCCGCCCAGCGCCGTCCCGAGCGTCGCGGCCAGGCCCAGCCGGACGGGGCCGGACTCGCAGTCGACGACGACCGCGGGCGTGCCCGTGGCCGCCAGCAGCGCCGCGGCCGCGGAGGCGTCGGCCAGGGAGGCGCTCCCGCGCGCCCCGGTGGCCCGGCCGTCGGTGACGACGACGAGCAGCGGGCGGCGCTGCGGATCCCGGATCCGCTCCAGCCGGAGGACGTCGTGCGCCTTGAGCAGCCCCGCGGCCAGCGGGGTCCGCCCGCCCGTGGGCAGCTCGGCCAGCCGGGCGGCCGCCGCGTCCACCGACCAGGTGGGCGGCAGCGCGACCTCGGCCGCGGCCCCGCGGAAGGTGACCAGGCCGACCTTGTCCCGGCGCTGGTAGGCGTCCAGCAGCAGCGACAGCACGGCGCCCTTGACCGCGGCCATCCGCGCCCGCGAGCCCATCGAGCCGCTGGCGTCGACCACGAAGAGGACCAGGTTGCCCTCGCGGCCCTCCAGCGTGGCCTGGCGCAGGTCCTCGCGGACGATCCGCAGGCCCGGGCCGCTGCGCCCGCGCGCCCGCTGGTGCGGCGCGGCGGCGAGCACGGTGCCGGTCAGGTGCAGCCGGGTGACGGCTCCGGTGGGCCGGGTGGAGCCGACGACCCGGCCGCGCTCGGAGCGGGCGCGCGAGCGCCGGCCGGCGGCACCGGCGCCGAGGCCGGGCACCTCCAGCCGCCGCGCGCGGAACGGGTCGGACGGTGCGACGGCGGCCTGGTCGGGCGCCGGCGCGGCCGAGGTCGAGCCACCGCCCTCGCCCCGCGGCGCCGTCGTCGGCCCGCCCGGCTCCTCGGGGCCGGGACGGCCGTTCTGGCCCTCGCGGGCGCCGGCCGGCGGCGGGGGAGGCGTGCTCCCACCGTCGCCGGGGCCGCCGTCGGGGCCGCCGTCGGGGCCGTCGTCGTGCGGGTCGTCGTCGTGCGGGCCGTCGTCCTCGGGGCGGCTGTCGGCCAGCGCCTGGTCGAGGGTGTCCTCGTCCAGACCCGGGGCGTCGAAGGGGTTGCGCCGGCGGCGGTGCGGCAGCGCCAGGCGGGCGGCCACCCGGACGTCGTCCTCGGTCACCTCGTCGCGGCCGGACCAGGCGGCGTGCGCGATGGCCGCGCGGGCGGTGACCAGGTCGGCGCGCAGGCCGTCGACGTCGAAGGCGGCGCACACCGCGGTCACCTGCCGCAGCGCGGCGTCGGAGAGGACGACGTGCGGCAGCCGGGCGCGGGCGTCGGCGATGCGGTCGGCGAGCGCGGACTCCTGCGCCGACCACGCGGCGGCGAACCCGGCTGGATCGGCGTCGGAGGCGAACCGGCGGCGCACCACCTCGGCCCGCTCGGCGGGGTCGCGCGGCGCGGCCACCTCGACGGTGAGCCCGAAGCGGTCGAGCAGCTGCGGCCGCAGCTCGCCCTCCTCCGGGTTCATGGTGCCGACGAGCAGGAAGCGGGCGGCGTGCCGGACCGAGACGCCCTCCCGCTCGACGTAGGCGGTGCCCATGGCGGCGGCGTCCAGCAGCAGGTCGACCAGGTGGTCGTGCAGCAGGTTGACCTCGTCCACGTAGAGCACGCCGCGGTGGGCGGCGGCCAGCAGGCCGGGCTCGAACGCCTTCACGCCCTCGGTGAGCGCGCGCTCGAGGTCCAGCGAGCCGACGACCCGGTCCTCGGAGGCGCCGACGGGAAGCTCGACCAGCCGCGCGGGGCGGACCGGACCGCCGGCGGTCGGCTCGTGCGGACCGTCGGGGCAGGCCGGGTCAGGCGCGGCGGGGTCGCAGGCGAAGCGGCAGCCGGGCACGACGGCGACCGGCGGCAGCACCGCGGCCAGGGCCCGGACCGTCGTCGACTTCGCGGTGCCCTTCTCGCCGCGCACCAGCACACCGCCGACGGCGGGGGAGACGGCGTTGAGCAGCAGGGCCAGCCGCATGTCGTCCATGCCGACGACGGCGCTGAAGGGGTAGGTCATGCGCGAGCACGGCGCACGGGTCACGCGTCCTCTCCCCGGGTGTCCACGCCCGGAGGTGGCAGGAGCGCGACGGCGGGAGTTCCTGACTAACCGGAGAACCGGCTCACAGTGGCGGGACCGCGCCGGAATCTCACCGGGCTTCCTCCACTGCCGTCGCGTGTGGCGGCGTCATGGAACCACAACCGCTTCGCGGGCCGACAGCCCCGGGGTCAGCGGGCGGCGGACCCGGGCGGCAGCAGCGGCAGCCCGGCCGGGGGACCGGACTCGACCAGCCGCCACAGCGCCGCGGTGTCGGCGTGCTCGGCGACCAGGTCCCCGAGCCGGTCGAGCCGGGCCTCCCGGACGGCGGCGAAGTCGGTGCCCGGGGCGGGGACGAACCGGCGCCCGGTGGTCCGGGCGACCTCGGCGAGGAACGCGCGCCGGAACCCGTCGTTCTCCAGCGCCCCGTGCCAGGTGGTGCCGGCGACCGACCCCGCCCGGGCGCCGTCCAGGAACGGCTCGGCGGCCGGTGCGGCCGAGTCCCAGTCGACGGTGACCACCCCGTGGTGGATCTCGTAGCCGCGCACCGGGTGACCGAGCGCCGACCCGGAGGGGCGCCCCAGTGTCTTCTCCGGCGCGAAGCGCACCTCGGTGGGCAGCAGCCCCAACCCATCGACGGTGCCGGACCGGGACTCCACGTCGTCGGTGATGGTGCGGGCCAGCATCTGGTGCCCGCCGCAGATGCCCAGCACCGGCCCGCCGGCCGCGGCGTGCCGGTGCACCGCCTCGGCCAGCCCGGTCGCCCGCAGCCAGCCCAGGTCCGCGACCGTCGACCGCGTGCCGGGGAGCACCACCAGGTCGGCGTCGGCGAGCTCCTCGGGCCGGGTGACGTAGCGGACGAGGACGCCGGGCTCGGCGGCGAGGGCGTCGAGGTCGGTGAAGTTCGACAGCCGGGGCAGCCGGGCGACCGCCACGCGGAGCACGTCCTCGCCGTGCGGCGGCGCGGTCAGGGTGCCACCGGCCGGGATGCCGAGGGAGTCCTCGACGTCGAGCTCCAGGCCGCCGAGCCAGGGCAGGACGCCGAGCGTCGGGCGGCCGGTGAGCCGCTCCAGCTCGACCAGCCCGGGCTCGAGCAGGCGGACGTCGCCGCGGAACTTGTTGACCAGGAACCCGGCGACCAGCCGCTGGTCGGCCGGCGGCATCAGCGCGACCGTGCCGTAGAGCGCGGGGAACAGCCCGCCCCGGTCGATGTCGCCGACCACGAGCACCGGGAGGTCGGCCGCGGTGGCCAACCCCATGTTGGCGATGTCGTCGGCGCGCAGGTTGATCTCGGTGGGGGAGCCCGCGCCCTCGCAGACCACCACGTCGAAGCGGGCGCGGAGGTCGGCCAGGCTGCTGAGGACCTGCTCGAGCAGCGCGGCCTTCATCGGCCGGTAGGACAGCGCGGTGACGTCGGCGACCGCCCGACCGAGGACGACGACCTGGCTGGCGTTGTCACCGCCGGGCTTGAGCAGCACCGGGTTCATGGCCGCCTCGGGCTCGACCCGCGCGGCGGCCGCCTGCATGACCTGCGCCCGGCCGATCTCGGCGCCGTCGGGCGTGACCATCGAGTTGTTGCTCATGTTCTGCGCCTTGAACGGCGCCACCGAGACGCCCTGGCGCACCAGCCACCGGCAGATGCCGGCGGTGACGACCGACTTGCCGGCGTCCGACGTGGTGCCGGCGACCAGCAGCGCGCCGCTCACGCCCGCCCCCGTCCGAGCCGGGCGGCCACCGCGAGCACCGCGGCACCCAGCCAGACGGCGCGGGAGAGCCGGATCGCCGGTCCGATGTCGGCGGGTGCGGGCGGGCGACCCGACCCGAGGGCCGGGCGGACCTCCACCCGGGACCCGTACACGTTGCGTCCGCCGAGCCGGACCCCGAGGGCGCCGGCGGCCGCTGCCTCGCACCGCCCGGAGTTGGGGCTCGGGTGGGACGCGCCGTCCCGGAGCCAGGTGCGCAGCGCCCCTCCGGCCGAGCCGCCGCACGCCCTCGCGCAGGCCACGGTCAGCGCCGCCGTGAGCCGTGCAGGCACCCAGTTGGCGACGTCGTCGAGGCGGGCCGCCGCCCAGCCGAAGCGCTCGTACCGCGGCGACCGGTGGCCGACCATCGCGTCGAGCGTGTTCACCGCCCGGTAGCCGAGCAGCCCGGGCAGGCCGGCCACCGCACCCCAGAACAGCGGGGCGACGGCGGCGTCGGAGGTGTTCTCCGCGACCGATTCGACGGTCGCCCGGGCCAGCCCGTCCACCCCGAGGACGCTCGGGTCGCGGCCGGCCAGCGCCGGCAGCGCCGCGCGACCGGCCTCGACGTCGCCGGCCTCCAGCGCGGTGCGCATGCGCCCGGCCGCCCGGCCCAGCGACGTGCCGCCGAGCACCGCCCAGGTGGCCGCGGCGGTGACCACGGTCCGGGCGGCCGGGCGGCGGCGGGTGCCCCGGTCCAGCAGCGCGCCCAGGCCGGCGGCGGCCGTCACCAGCCCCAGCGCGTAGCCGCTGCCGACCGCCCGGGAGTCGCGCCAGACGCGACGCTCCAGCCGGTCGGCGACGGCGCCGAACCCGGCCACCGGGTGGTACCGGCGGGGGTCGGCGAGCAGCAGGTCGGCGGCGGCGCCCAGCGCCAGACCGGTCGCGATCGGGGTGTCCATCGCCGCTCATCGTGTCAACCGGCTCCGCGGGGCCGGTGCCTAGGATCGCCCGTCGTGCGTGCTGACCAGCGGGACGGACCCGCGCCGGTGACCGTCGTGGGCATCGGCGCCGACGGGTGGGACGGCCTGTCGCCGGCCGCCCGCCGCGCGATCGAGGCCGCCGACGTGCTGCGCGGCAGCACCCGGCAGCTGGGCCTGGTGCCCGACCACGTGCCGGCCGAGCGCCTGCCCTGGCCCTCGCCGATGGGACCCGCGCTGACCGGCCTGCTCGACGAGCACCCGGAGCGCCGGGTGGTGGTGCTGGCCAGCGGCGACCCGATGCTCTCCGGCGTCGGCAGCTCGCTGGTCCGCCTGCTCGGGCCGGAGGCCGTGGACGTCGTCCCGCACCCCTCCTCGGTGAGCCTGGCGTGCGCGCGGCTCGGGTGGGCGGTGGAGGACATCGCCGTCGTGACCGTCGTCGGCCGCGCCCTGGAGCTGGTGACGTCGCACGTGACCCCGGGACGGCGGCTGCTCGTGCTCGGGTCCGACGGCGGGACCCCGGCCGAGGTGGCCGGGCTGTGCGCCCGGCTCGGCTACGGCGCCAGCCGGGTGACCGCGCTGGCCCGGCTGGGGGGACCGGACGAGCACGCGCTGACCGGCGCGGCCGCCCAGTGGCCGCACGGGGTCGTGGACCCGCTGGTCGTGACCGCCGTCGAGGTGGCCGCCGATCCCGGCACCGTGCCGCTGCCCACGGTCCCCGGCCTGCCCGACGCCGCGTTCGAGGACGACGGCCAGCTGACCAAGCGCGAGGTCCGGGCCGTGACCCTGGCGCACCTCGCGCCGCTGCCCGGTCAGCTGCTCTGGGACGTCGGTGCTGGTGCCGGGTCGATCGGCATCGAGTGGATGCGGGCGCACCCCTCCTGCCGGGCGGTCGCGGTGGAGGCGCACCCGGAGCGGGCCGCCCGGATCGCCCGCAACGCCACCCACCTCGGGGTGCCGGGGCTGCGCGTCGTCGAGGGCCGGGCGCCCGGCGCGCTCGCCGGGCTGCCGGCGCCCGACGCCGTCTTCGTCGGCGGCGGGGCCACGACGCCGGAGCTGCTCGAGACCTGCTGGGCGGCGCTGCCGACGGGTGGCCGGCTGGTCGCCAACGCGGTCACCGTCGAGAGCGAGGCGGTGCTCGCCGGCTGGTTCGCCCGGGTCGGTGGCGAGCTGGTGCGGATCGGCGTCCAGCGGGCCCGGCCGGTCGGCTCCTACACCGGCTGGAAGCCGGCGATGCCGGTCACGATCTTCTCCGTGGTTCGGTAGCGCCATGACCGTGCACTTCATCGGAGCGGGGCCCGGGGCCGCCGACCTGGTCACGCTGCGCGCGGCGCGGATCATCGCCGCCGCGCCGGTCTGCCTCTACGCCGGCGCGCTGGTGCCGCGGGAGCTGCTGGACACGGCCCCGCCCGGCGCCCGCCTCGTCGACACCGCCGACCTCGACCTCGACCAGATCACCGCCGAGCTGGTGGCCGCGCACGAGGCGGGGCTGGACGTCGCCCGGCTGCACTCCGGCGACCCGTCGGTCTACAGCGCGATGGCCGAGCAGATGCGCCGCCTCGACGCGCACGGCGTGCCCTACGACGTCGTCCCCGGGGTGCCCGCGTTCGCCGCGGCGGCGGCGTCGCTCAAGCGGGAGCTGACCGTGCCGGGGGTCGGGCAGACGGTCATCCTCACCCGCACGTCGGCCCGCTCCACGCCGATGCCGCCGGGCGAGGACCTCGCCACGCTGGGCGCCTCCCGGGCGACGCTGGTGCTGCACCTGGCCGTGCAGCGGATCACCGAGCTGGTGCCCGAGCTGCTGCCGCACTACGGCGCCGACTGCCCCGTGGCGGTGGTCGCGCGGGCCAGCCGGGACGACGAGCTGATCCTCCGCGGCACCCTCGCCGACATCGCCGAGCAGGTGGAGACCGCCGGCGTGAAGCGGACGGCGGTGGTGGTCGTGGGGGCGGTGCTGACCGCGGGGGAGTTCCCCGACAGCCACCTGTACTCGACCACGAGATGCCGCTAGGCGCGCCCCACGACGGTGCCGCCGCGGTCGATGACCACGACGTCCACCTCGACCGGGGCGCCGCGCAGCACCCCGAGCGCGGTGTCGCGGGCGCCGGCCGCGACCAGGTCGCCCAGCGGCAGACCCGCGGCCTGGCACTGCTGCAGCGCGTCGAGCGCGGTGTTGGCCGCGCGCACGCCGTCGGCCAGTTCCGGGGAACCCCCGGCTCCGAGCACCATGGCGGCCAGCGACTCCGTGGACACCTGGGAGCGGCCCGAGTGGAGGTCGAGATGACCGTCGGCGAGCTTGGCCAGCTTCCCGATGCCGCCGGCGACCGTCAGCCGCGGGACGGGGTGGCGGCGCAGGTACTTGAGCACCGCGCCGGCGAAGTCACCCATGTCCAGCAGCGCGTCCTCGGGCAGCCCGTAGAGCTCGGTGACCACCCGCTCGCTGGTCGAGCCGGTGCACCCGGCCACGTGCCGGTGGCCGGCCGCACGGGCGACGTCGATGCCGCGCCGGATCGAGTCGATCCAGGACGAGCACGAGTACGGGACGACGACGCCGGTCGTGCCGAGGATCGACAGCCCGCCCAGGATGCCCAGCCGCGGGTTCCAGGTCCTGCGCGCCAGCTCCTCGCCGTGCTCGACCGAGATCTCGACGACGACGTCGCCGGTGCCGCCGTGGCGGGCGGCGACCGCGGCGACGTGCTCGCGGATGAACTGCCGCGGCACCGGGTTGATGGCCGGCTCGCCGACCGGCAGGGGCAGGCCGGGCTTGGTCACCGTGCCGACGCCCTCCCCGGCGCGGAAGGTGACGCCGGTGCCGGGCTCGCCGTGGGTGACCCGGGCCGAGACGAGCGCGCCGTGCGTGACGTCCGGGTCGTCGCCGGCGTCCTTGACGACGCCCGCGGAGGCGGCGTCGGCCGCCAGCTGCTCGGTGGCCAGCGCGAACGAGGGGTGCCTGTCGTTCGGCAGGTCGATCCGCACCGGGTCGGGGAACTCGCCGGTGAGCAGGGCGGTGTAGGCCGCGGTGGTGGCGGCGGTCGCGCAGGCGCCCGTCGTCCACCCGTAGCGCAGCCCCGTGGCGCCGTCCCTGCTCACGTGGTCAGCATGCCTGGCCGGTGCGCGTGACCGGACGGGTGCTCGTCCTCGGGGGCACCGGGGAGGCCCGGCGGCTGGCCACGGGCCTGGACGCCGAGGGGGTCGACGTGCTGTCCTCGCTGGCCGGCCGGGTCGCCGATCCGGCGCTGCCGCCGGGCGGGGTGCGCATCGGCGGCTTCGGCGGGGCCGACGGGCTGGTCGCGTGGCTGCGGGCGAACCCGGTCCGCGCCGTGGTCGACGCGACGCACCCGTTCGCCGCAGTCATGACCGCCTCGGCGGCGCGGGCGGCCGAGGTCACCGGCGTCCCGCTGCTGCGCCTGCAGCGCCCGGGGTGGAGGGCGCAACCCGGGGACGACTGGCGCTGGGTCGGCTCGCTCGAGGAGGCGGCCGAGGCCGTCGCCGGGTTCGCCCGCGTCTTCCTCACCACCGGTCGCTCCGGGCTGGCCGCGTTCGCCGGGCTGACCCAGGAGGTGCTGGTGCGCTCCGTCGACCCGCCGGAACCGCCGTTGCCGGCGCGGACCACGGTCGTGCTGGAGCGGGGGCCGTTCAGTGTCGCCGACGAGCTGGCGCTGCTGCGCGAGCACCGGGTCGACGTCGTCGTCACCAAGGACTCGGGCGGGCACTTGACGGAGGCCAAGCTGACCGCCGCCCGGGAGCTCGGGGTGCCGGTCGTGCTCGTCCGCCGCCCGCCGCTGCCGCCGGGGGTCCCGACCGTGGCGACGGTCGAGGAGGCGACGGCCTGGGTGCTCCGGCATGTGTGAACGCCCAGGTCGGCTGGGCAGGTGCCGGGCATGACCGAGACCGCGTCGCTCCGTGCCCTTGCCCTCGTGTGCAGCCTCAAGCCCTCGCCCGCTCCGTCCAGCAGCGACCTCATGGCGCGCCAGGTCCTCGACGAGCTGGGGAAGCACGGCGTGACCGGCGACGTCGTCCGCGTGGTCGACCACGACGTCCGGCCCGGCGTCGAGGTGGACATGGGGGACGGCGACGCCTGGCCGGCGATCCGCGAGCGGATGATGGCCGCCGACATCCTGGTGTTCTCGACCCCCACCTGGGTCGGGCACATGAGCAGCGTGGCCCAGCGGGTGCTGGAGCGGCTCGACGGCGAGCTGAGCGAGACCGACGACAGCGGCCGGCCGCTGGTGACCGGCAAGGTCGCCGTCGTCGCCGTCGTCGGGAACGAGGACGGCGCCCACAAGATCGTCGCCGATGCCTTCCAGGCGCTGGACGACATCGGGTTCACCATCCCGGCCCAGGGTTCGACCTACTGGAACGACCAGGCCATGGGCGGCACCGACTACCGGGAGCTGGAGGAGACCCCCGAGGCGGTGGCGTCCACGACGGCGACCCTGGCCGAGAACGCCGCCCACCTCGCCCGGGCGCTGAGGGCCGCGCCCTACCCCGGGCGGTGAGCCCGGCCTACGGGTAGGTCCGGGGGGTCACGACGCTGCCCGCCGGCGTCACGCGGGTCCGCGACGAGCCGACGATCAGCAGGCAGCGCATGTCGACGGTCCCCGGGTCGAGGTCGCCCAGCGTCGTCACGGTGAGCCGCTCCTCGGGCCCACCGACGTCGCGGCCGACCACGACCACGGTGTCCGGCGACCGGATCTCCAGCAGCGCCGCCCGCGCCTCGCCGAGCTGGTGCGGGCGGTGCTTCGACCGCGGGTTGTAGAGGGCGATCACCAGGTCGGCGGCGGCCGCGTGCCGGAGCCGGTCGAGCACGACGTCCCACGGCTTGAGGACGTCGGAGAGCGACAGCACGCAGAAGTCGTGGCCGAGGGGGGCGCCGGCCCGGGAGGCGACGGCCTGCGCGGCGGTGAGCCCCGGCACCACGCGCACCGGGACGCCGGCGAACTCGGCCCGCTCGGCGACCTCGAGGACGGCGGTGGCCATGGCGAACACGCCGGGATCGCCGCTGGAGACGACGGCGACCCGCCGACCCGAGCGGGCCAGCTCCAGGGCGTGCGCGGCCCGCTCGGCCTCGACCCGGTTGTCGGTCGGGAACCGCTCCTGGCGGGGGTTGGCCGGCACCCGGTCCAGGTAGGGGCCGTAGCCGATCAGCACCTCGGCACCGGCCAGCGCGTCGGCCGCCTCGGGCGTGGTCCACCAGCGCGCGCCGGGGCCGAGCCCGACGACGACGACCTCGCCGGCGGGCCGGTCCTCGTCGGCTGCCCGGTCCGCCACCGGTAGCTCGCCGGTCAGCGGGCTGGGCAGCAGCGCGAGCGAGAAGTACGGGACGCTCGCCGGGTCGACGTCGGCCAGCGGCGCCGTGCGCTGCCGGTCGGTGGTCGCCCGCTCCACGTAGAGGGCGCGGTCGAGCACGCCGGCGCGGGCGAAGGCCTCGCGGACCTGCGGGAACGTGCGGCCGAGCTTCATCACCGCCGCGGAGTCGGTGCCGGCCAGCCGCTCGGCGAGCTCGTCGGCGGGCAGCGTGCCGGGCAGCACGGTGAGCACCTCGTCCCGCTCCACGAGGGGGCGGCCGACGGCCGCGGCGGCGCCGCTGACGCTGGTCACGCCGGGGACCACCTCGGTCGGGTACCGGTGCGCCAGCCGCTTGTGCATGTGCATGTACGAGCCGTAGAAGAACGGGTCGCCCTCGGCGAGGACGACGACGTCGCGGCCGGCGTCCAGGTGCGCGGCCAGCCGGGCGGCCGCCGCCTCGTAGAACTCGTCGATGGCGCCCTGGTAGCCGCCGGGGTGGTCGGTGGTCTCGGTGGTCACCGGGTAGACCAGCAGCTCCTCGACCTGGCCCTCGCGCAGGTACGGCTCGGCGATGCCACGGGCCACCGACCGGCCGTGCCGGGCGGCGTGGAAGGCGACGACGTCGGCGGCACCGATCAGCCGGGCCGCCTTGACCGTCACCAGCTCGGGGTCCCCGGGGCCGAGCCCGACCCCGTACAGCCGCCCGCTCACTCGACGTCGCTCGCGATCGCGTTCACGGCCGCCGCCGTGATCGCGCTGCCGCCGCGGCGGCCCCGCACGACCAGGAAGTCGAGGTCGGACGCGGCCAGCGCCTCCTTCGACTCCGCGGCACCGATGAAGCCGACCGGGATGCCCAGCACGGCGGCCGGCCGGGGTGCGCCCGCGGCGACCATCTCCAGCAGGTGGAACAGCGCGGTGGGTGCGTTGCCGATGGCGACGACGGCGCCGTCGAGGCGGTCGCGCCACAGCTCCAGCGCGGCGGCGGTGCGGGTGGTGCCCAGCTCCGCGGCCAGCCCCGGGGTGCGCGGATCGTTCAGGGTGCAGACGACGTCGTTGTCCTTCGGCAGCCGCCGGCGGGTGATGCCGGAGGCGACCATCTGGGCGTCGCAGAGCACCGGGGCGCCGGCGTCCAGGGCGGCGCGGGCCCGGGCCACGACGCCGTCGGACCACGCCACGTCGGCCACCAGGTCCACCTGCCCGCAGGCGTGGATCATGCGGACCGCGACCCGGGCGACGTCCTCGGGCAGACCCGCCAGGTCCGCCTCGGCCCGGATGGTGGCGAACGACTGCCGGTAGATCTCGGCGCCGTCCTTCTCGTACTCGTAGCTCTGCTCGGACATCGGCGAGGAGGCTACGTCCCGCACGACCGATGACTTCCGCTGGCCGCGACGGTCCTCCCGTCGTCGACCACACGCACCCGAGGGAGAGCCGTGACGCAGCTGCTGCGAGTGCAGAACTTCGCCGTGTCCAGCGACGGCTTCGGCGCCGGCGAGGGCCAGAGCCTGGAACGGCCGTTCGGGCACGCCGACCCGGCAGCCCTGATGTCGTGGGCCGGGGCCACGGCGAGCTGGCCGAACCGCACCGATCCCGGGGGCACCCGCGGCCTGGACGACTACTTCACCCGCGACTTCACGCACAACATCGGCGCCGAGATCATGGGCCGCAACAAGTTCGGCCCCCAGCGCGGCCCGTGGCAGGACCACGCGTGGCAGGGCTGGTGGGGCGAGGAGCCGCCGTTCCGCACCCCGGTGTTCGTCATGACCCACCACGAGCGCCCGTCGTTCACGCTGTCGGACACCACGTTCCACTTCGTGGGCGGCGAACCGGCCGCGGTCCTGGAGCAGGCGCGGCAGGCGGCCGACGGCAAGGACGTGCGGCTCGGTGGCGGGGCGACGACCATCCGGGAGTTCCTCGACGCCGACCTCGTCGACACGCTGCACGTGGCCGTGGCACCGGTGGAGCTCGGGGCCGGTGTGCGGCTCTGGGAGAAGCCCGACGAGCTCCTTGACCGCTTCCACTGCGACGTCGTGCCCAGCCCGAGCGGCGTGACCCACCACCTGTTCTGGCGGAAGTAGGCGTTCAGCCGACCCGGTAGCCGGCGCCGGTGGCGACCACGTCGACGACGTCGCCGGTGGGCCGGCCGCAGCGGCGCCCGCAGCCGACCCAGTGCTGCCGGGCGCCGCCGGCCGGGAGGGTGCCGCTCGAGACCGCCCGGACGACGTCGCCCCGGACGTCGGCCAGCGACTTCGCGCACCCGGGCCGGCCGGCGCAGGCGGTGACCCGCAGCCAGGCGCTGCCCGGGTCGAGCACCAGGCCGGAGGCGGCGAGCTCCCCGGCCGCGGACGCGTCGGGCAGGTCGGGGACGACCACGCTGCGCCAGGGCGTGAGCTGCAGGTCGTGCCCGGCGGTGGCGGCCAGCAGCTCGGCCTGCCCGGCGGTGAGCCGGCCCAGCGGGACGACGGCGACCAGCGCGGTGCGCCCGTCGTGCTGGTCCACCGCACCGGCCGGGCCGGTCGGCGGGGACGCCGGTGCCGGCACCGGCTCGGCGCGCGGCCCGCCCAGCGCACCGGCGATCCGCGCCCGACCGTCGGCCAGCTCGGCGAGGCGCCAGGCGGTGCCGCCCTGGCCGGCCCGCACAGCGAGGAACGCCCGCGTGGCGGCCAGGGCCAGCGCGACCGCCTCCTCCGGTGCCGCGCGCACCCCGCTGTCGGCCCCCGCCAGCAGCAGCGCGACGGCGCCGCCGTCCAGCGCGAGCAGACCGACGTCGGCACCCATGCCGGCGACGTCGCCGCGGCCGTCGTCGAACGCGGCGAGGAAGCGCCCGGGCAGCGCGGCGAGCGACGGGTCGGCGCACATCCCGGCGTCGAAGGCGGTCACCCAGGGGCGCACGTCGAGCAGCCCGCCCGCGCGGCCGCTGAGCACGCTGGCCAGCACGTTGCGGGCCGTTTCGTGGGTGGCGCTGGGCAGCAGCCTCGCGGTGGCCAGCCGATCGCCGAGCTCGGGCTCCGCACCCGGCCGCACGCCGCGCAGCTGCACGTTGCCCCGGCTGGTCAGCTCCAGCGCGCCGTCGCCGAGCTCGTGCGCGGCGGTGGCCAGCACCCGCAGCTGGGCGACGGTGAGCGCCCCACCGGGGACGCGCACACGCGCGAGCCCGCCGTCGGCGGCGGCGTGGGTCTGCAGCGCTCCGGGGCAGGCGTCGGGCCGGTCGCGGGGCGGGGGAGCGGCGGTCATGGCGCTGGCGAGGCTACTGGGGGCGCCAGGTACGGTCCCCGCATCACGGCAGTCAGCGAGGAAGTCGGTGCAACTCCGACGCGGTCCCGCCACTGTGAGCCCGGAGACGGGTGAGCCAGACACTCCGGCTGCCGTGCCCGACGACCCGGGGCGCGGACCCCGAGTGAGGAACGCGCCGTGAGCGACCCCGCTTTCACCCTGCTGTCCACCAGCGACACCGACCTGCTGTCCGCCCGCGCCTCGGGCGCCGGCTGGCGGCTGGGCAACCCGGCCCGGCTGGACGACGCGGGGATCGCCGCGCTCGTCGACGGCAGCCCGCTGGTCGTCGTCCGCATCCTCGGTGTCCGGCGGCAGTACGAGGAGATGCTGGCCCCGCTGCTGGCCGGTCCCGCGCCGGTCGTCGTCCTCGGCGGTGAGCAGGCGCCCGACGCCGAGCTGATGGAGCTGTCCACCGTCCCCATGGGCGTGGCCACCGCCGCGCACGGCTACCTGGCCCAGGGCGGGCCGGGCAACCTGGTCCAGCTGCACCGCTTCCTGTCCGACACCGTGCTGCTCACCGGCGAGGGGTTCGAGCCGCCGTCGGTCGCACCCGACTGGGGCGTCCTCGAGCGCGAGTCGCGCGGCAGCGGCCCCGTCGTCGCCGTCCTCTACTACCGGGCGCACCACCTGGCCGGGAACACCGCCTTCGTCGAGGCCCTCTGCGCCGCGGTCGAGGACGCCGGCGGCCGGGCGCTGCCGGTGTTCACCTCGTCGCTGCGCACGGTGCCCGACGAGCTGCTCGCCACGCTGCGCACCGCCGACGCGCTGGTGGTCACCGTGCTGGCGGCCGGGGGCTCCCGCCCGGCCACCGCGCAGGCGGGTGGGGACGACGGCGCCTGGGACGTCGGCCAGCTCGCCGAGCTCGACGTGCCGGTGATCCAGGGCCTGTGCCTGACCCGCTCGCGCGAGGAGTGGCTGGCCGACGACGACGGGCTCTCGCCGCTGGACGTCGGCAACCAGGTCGCGATCCCGGAGTTCGACGGCCGGCTGATCAGCGTCCCGTTCTCGTTCAAGGAGACCGACGAGGACGGGCTGACCTCCTACGTCCCGGACCCCGAGCGGGCCGCGCGTGTGGCCGGCACCGCGGTGGCGCACGCCCGGCTGCGGCACACCCCGCCGGCGGAGCGCCGCATCGTGGTCATGCTGTCGGCCTACCCGACCAAGCACGCCCGCATCGGCAACGCCGTCGGCCTGGACACCCCGGCGTCGGTCGTCCGGCTGCTCGCCGCGATGCAGGGGCAGGGCTACGACATCGGTCCGTTCGACGGGCCCGACGCGCTGCCCGGCGTGGCCGGCCTCGACGGCGACGCGCTGTTCCACGCGCTGATCGCCGCCGGCGGCCAGGACGCCGACTGGCTCACCGAGGAGCAGCTGTCGGGCAACCCGGTGCGCATCCCGGCGGAGCGCTACCGCGCCTTCTTCGACACGCTGCCCGAGGACCTGCGCGACGCGATGGTCGAGCACTGGGGGCAGCCGCCGGGCGCGCTGTTCGTGGACGGCGACGACATCGTCTTCGCCGCCCTCCGCGCCGGCAACGTCGTCGTCATGGTGCAGCCGCCGCGCGGCTTCGGCGAGAACCCCATCGCGATCTACCACGACCCCGACCTGCCGCCGTCGCACCACTACCTGGCCGCGTACTGGTGGCTGCGCTCGGAGTTCGGCGCGCACGCGCTGGTGCACGTCGGCAAGCACGGCAACATGGAGTGGCTGCCGGGCAAGACCGTCGGGCTGTCGGCCTCGTGCGGCCCGGACGCCGCGATCGGCGACCTGCCGCTGGTCTACCCGTTCCTCGTCAACGACCCCGGCGAGGGCAGCCAGGCGAAGCGCCGCGCGCACGCCACGCTGGTCGACCATATGGTGCCGCCGATGGCGCGCGCGGAGACCTACGGCGACATCGCCCGGCTGGAGCAGCTGCTCGACGAGCACGCCAACGTGGCCGCGATGGACCCGGCGAAGCTCCCCGCCGTCCGCGCGCAGATCTGGACGCTGCTGCAGGCGGCCAAGCTCGACTCCGACCTGGGCCTGAACGAGCGGCCGGAGGACGACCACTTCGACGAGATGATCCTGCACGTCGACGGCTGGCTCTGCGAGATCAAGGACTCCCAGATCCGCGACGGCCTGCACGTGCTGGGTTCGCCCCCGGCCGGTCAGGACCGGGTCGACCTGGTGCTGGCGATGCTGCGCGCGCGGCAGATCTGGGGCGGCTCGGTCGCGCTGCCCGGCCTGCGCGAGGCGCTGGGCCTGACCGAGGACGGATCCGCGGGGCTCAAGGCCACCGACGAGGTCGAGGCCACCGCGGCCGCCCTGGTCGGCGGCATGGAGGCCCGCGGGTGGGTCGAGGCGGCGGTCGACGAGGTCGTCCGCGAGGTGCTCGGCCGGGACGACGACGGCGTCGCGGCGGTGCTGCGGTTCGCCGTGGCCGAGGTGGTGCCCCGCCTGGAGCGGACCACCGACGAGCTCGACGCCACGCTGCACGCGCTGGAGGGCGGCTACGTGCCGGCCGGGCCGTCGGGCTCGCCGCTGCGCGGGCTGGTCAACGTGCTGCCGACCGGCCGCAACTTCTACTCCGTCGACCCGCGCGCGATCCCGTCCCGCCTGGCGTGGGAGACCGGGCAGGCGATGGCCGAGTCCCTGGTCGAGCGGTACGTGGCCGACACCGGCGAGCACCCGCGCTCGGTCGGGCTCTCGGTGTGGGGGACGTCGGCGATGCGGACCTCCGGCGACGACGTCGCCGAGGTGCTGGCCCTGCTCGGCGTGCGCCCGGTGTGGGACGAGGCCTCCCGCCGGGTCACCGCGCTGGAGCCGGTGCCGCTGGAGGAGCTCGGCCGGCCGCGGATCGACGTGACCGTGCGGATCAGCGGCTTCTTCCGGGACGCCTTCCCGCACGTGGTGACCATGCTCGACGACGCGGTGACCCTGGTCGCCGGCCTCGACGAGCCGGCGGAGCAGAACTACGTGCGCGCCCACGTCGACGCCGACCTGGCCGGGCACGGCGACCGCCGCCGGGCCACCACCCGTGTGTTCGGCTCCAAGCCGGGTGCCTACGGGGCGGGGCTGCTCTCGCTGATCGACTCCCGCGACTGGCGCGGCGACGCCGATCTCGCCGAGGTGTACGCGGTGTGGGGTGGCTACGCCTACGGCCGCGACCTCGACGGCGTGCAGGCCCGGCCGGACATGGAGGCGGCGTACCGGCGGATCGCCGTCGCCGCCAAGAACGTCGACACCCGCGAGCACGACATCGCCGACTCCGACGACTACTTCCAGTACCACGGCGGGATGGTCGCGACCGTCCGCGCGCTGACCGGCCGCGCCCCGGCGGCCTACATCGGCGACTCGACCCGGCCGGAGCAGGTGCGCACCCGCTCGCTGACCGAGGAGACCGCCCGGGTGTTCCGGGCGCGGGTGGTCAACCCCAAGTGGCTGGCCGCGATGCGCCGGCACGGCTACAAGGGCGCCTTCGAGCTGGCCGCCACCGTCGACTACCTGTTCGGCTACGACGCCACCACCGGCGTGGTCGCCGACTGGATGTACGAGAAGCTCGCGCAGACCTACGTGCTCGACCCGGAGAACCGCGAGTTCATGGAGAAGTCGAACCCGTGGGCGCTGCACGGCATCGCCGAGCGGCTGCTCGAGGCGGTCGACCGGAAGATGTGGGCCGAGCCGGATCCCTCGCTGCTCGCGGAGCTGCAGCAGGCCTACCTCGACACGGAGGGCGACCTGGAGGGCGGTGAGTCGCCGGCCCAGGTCGGTCGCTGAGCACGGTCACATCGACCGCGTCTCACCGGCGCGGTCGGCGAACGCCTCCTCGACCCGCCCGCGCAGCGCCTGGCCGACTCGGCGGTGCATGTCGTGCACGCCGCCGGTGTCGGAGTCGCCGTCCCGGGGGGAGAGCTGGGCCAGGACCCGGTCCGCCGCGTCGGCGACGTCGGGCCGCTGGTGGTCGTCCCGGCAGGCCACCGCGACGTCGCGGAGCATCCGCAGGAGCGAGATCAGCACCGTGGGCTCGTCCGCGCCGAACCGGCGCAGCTGGCCGCAGGCCAGCTCCAGGTAGTACTCCAGGTCCCGGTCGGGCACGACCACCCGGCCCACGCCCTCCTGGTCCTCGTGCAGCGCGGCGCCGAGTCGGCGTCCGGTCAGCCGCACGAGCAGGTCGGCCATGTGCCCGACCGCGGCGTCGGCGGTCGTCGGGTCGTTGATGGCGGGGGACATCGCCTTGATGGCGATGTCCTCGAGCTGCCGGATGCCGAAGGCGGCGTCCTGGTCGATGGTCCGCTCGTACGAGAGGTCGATCGCCCGGCGGACGGCCTCGTGCAGCTCCTCCGCCGGGGACCCGCGACCCGAGGACCACACCGTGGCCACCGGGGCTCCTCGCGTCACGTGGTCCCCGGGTCGGACCTCGATCCGCACCACGGCGTCGTGCTCCTGGGCGGCACCAGCCGCCGTCGCCACGTCGATCACGCGCACGAAGCCGCTGGTGGCCGCCCGGACCGACCACCCGCCGTCCGCGTCGAGCCGCAGCTCGTCGGGGGAACGGAGGGACCGGTCCCCGTAGGGGGCGTAGAAGCCGTCGATGGCGCGATCGGTCTCGTCGTGGAGCCGCTTCATCATCGTGTCCACCCGGAGCAGCGCGGAGATGTGCGTGATGAAGGCGAGCAGCGCGGCGAAGGACGCGATGCCGAGGACGGCGGCCCCGACGCAGACCAGGGTGGCGACCGGCGTGGCCGAGTCGACCCCGCGCAGACCCGTGACGGCGAAGACGAAGGTGGCGGCGAACACCGACAGGACCTGCTTGGTGACCCGGTCCCGTGCGAAGTCGCGCAGCAGCCGGGGCGAGAACTGCTGCGATGCCATCTGCAGCGCCACCACGGTGAGGCTGAGCGTCAGGGTGGTGATCGTCACCGAGCCGGTGGCCACGACCTGCAGCAGCGCCCCGGGTGCACTGCTGTCGCTCGGCCAGAGCGAGGCCAGGACGCCGCTGCGCGGTCGCACCTGCCCCAACGCCCAGGCGGCCGCCGCCGCGATCGCTCCGGATGTCGCGGGCCAGACCCACAACGGGCCCCGTGACCGCTCGGCGCTGCCCTGTCCGACGCGGCTGCTCATCCGCGCGACCGGCCGCGGTGGCGCGCGGTGTTCCTCGTCATCGGGGGACCTCTCTCCGGCAGGCGCTCGCGGAGCGCGAGGGCTACCCGGGCGGTCCTGGTCCAACCGGTGCGCCCGCCGTCAGTCCGTCGCACAGCTGCGAAGCGCGGAGACGTCGAACTCGGGGACGGGGCGGGCCGCTGCCTCCTCGGGCGTCGCGGCCACCCCGTTCTCGTCGATGTCGTCGAGCAGCCAGTCCATCTCCATGATCTCCCGCCGCTGCGCCTCGCTGATCGAGACGGCGAGCTCGCAGACCCGGGCGTCGGAGATCTCGGCGCGCTCGGACCGGGTGATGGCCAGCGAGTGGTGCGGGATCATCGAGCTCATCCAGGACTCGTCCTGGACGGTGGTCTGACTGCGGTCGAGGAACACCCCGACCCCGAGCAGGACCAGGCTCGCCACCACGATCGCGACGTTGGCCTTGGTGCTGCGGTACATGTTCAGCATCCAGCCGAGCATCACCAGGCCCATGGTCCCGCCCATCGTGAGCGCCATGAACACCCGGCTCTCGCTGAACCGGACGTGGCCCCACTCGTAGGTGCCGGCGAACATGGCCGCGTACATGACGACCATCGCGGTGAGGATCATCGCGCCGAAGCGCAGGTACATCTTCCTGTCCATCGGGCTGCTGCCGCTCCGGTCGTCCCGGTGCTGCTGGTCGTCGTGCTGCGCCTTCGAGGGCATGGGTGGGCTCCGATCTCGGGTCGGGGGTGCCCCGCCGCCCCGCGCGACGCGGACGCGTCCACCGGGTCGTGCGGCGCGAGGCGTGGGGGCAGGGACGGGCTGGTCAGCCCAGCGACGCGATGAGCTCCCGGCAGGCCTGCTCGCAGCGCCGGCACGCCTCCGCGCACACGCGGCAGTGCTCGTGCATCGAGGCGTGCTCCGCGCACTCGTCGCCGCACGCCTTGCAGGCAGCGGCGCACGCCTCCAGCACCGCGCGGGTCAGGTTCGCGTCGTAGCCGGTGTGGCGGGACAGCACCCGGCCGGTGGTGTCGCAGACGTCCGCGCAGTCGAGGTTGGTGCGGATGCACTTCCTCAGCTCCGCGACCATGTCCTCGGACAGGCACGCGTCGGCGCAGGCGGTGCAGGCCTGGGCGCACTCGATGCAGGCCTCGATGCACTCCCGCAGCTTGTCGCGGTCCACACCGCCGAGGTCCTTCGGGTAGGTCTCGAGCATCTGGCTGGCAACGGTCACGGGATCCTCCTCCATGCGCCGGCGGCGGGCGTCCCCTCGACGCCTGCGCATCCCACCGGGACCCGTGGCCTACCCCGGCTCGCGCGCGAACCGCCCCGATGTCACAGATCTGTCATGTGCCGCGAGCAGCGGGGTAGCCGGCACGGGTAGGGGTCGGTCGGCTCGACCGGGCCGTTCGTGATCGGAGGAGGACGTGATGGGGCGGATCGACCGGATCGGCGAGCCGTGGGGGACGCGCACCCCGTACGGGCCGGGGGAGACCTGGCCGACCCGCGTCGACTCCTTCCTCGCCGACGGGCTGACCGAGGACGACGTCGACCGCTGGGTGCAGTCGGCGACGATCCTGCACTCCAACGGCGACGGTCTGGACATCGCCGTGAAGGACGACCGGATCGTCGGCGTCCGGGGCCGCGCGGTGGACCGCGTCAACCACGGCCGGCTGGGCCCCAAGGACCTCTACGGCTGGCAGGCCAACAACTCGCCCCACCGGCTGACCAGGCCGCTGATCCGCCGGGACGGCGAGCTGGTGGAGACCGACTGGGACACCGCCATGGACGCCGTCGCCGGACGGTGCCGGGAGCTGCTGGACGAGCGCGGGCCGAGCTCGATCGCCTTCTACACGACCGGGCAGCTGTTCCTGGAGGAGTACTACACGCTCGGCCTGATCGCGCACGGCGGGATCGGCACCAACCACGTCGACGGCAACACGCGACTGTGCACCGCCACCGCGGCGGCGGCGCTCAAGGAGACCTTCGCCTCCGACGGGCAACCCGGCTCCTACACCGACATCGACTCCGCAGACGTCATCTGCCTCTACGGGCACAACATGGCCGAGACCCAGACCGTGCTGTGGAGCCGGGTGCTGGACCGGCTGGCCGGCCCCAACCCGCCCCAGGTGATCTGCGTCGACCCCCGCGAGACCCCGGTGGCCCGCGCGGCCACGGTGCACCTCGCCCCGCGCCCCGGCACGAACGTGATGCTGATGAACGCGCTGCTGCACGAGATCATCGGCAACGGTTGGGTCGACTCCGAGTACGTCGAGGCGCACACCGTCGGCTTCGAGGAGCTGGCGAAGCGGGTGCAGGACTACCCGCCCGAGGTGGCCGCCGAGGTGTGCGACGTCCCGGCCGAGGACATCCGCCGCGCCGCCCGGATCATCGGGCACGCCCAGCGGCTGCTCTCCACGGTGCTCCAGGGCTTCTACCAGTCGCACCAGGCGACCGCGGCCGCCGTCCAGGTCAACAACGTCAACGTCGTGCGCGGCATGCTCGGCAGGCCGGGCTGCGGGATCCTCCAGATGAACGGCCAGCCCACCGCGCAGAACACCCGCGAGGCCGGCGCCGACGGCGACCTGCCGGCCTTCCGCAACTGGTCGAACGACAGCCACATCCAGGACCTGGCGAAGGTCTGGAACGTCGACCCGATGGACATCCCGCACTACTCGCCGCCGACGCACATCATGCAGCAGCTGCGCTACATCGAAGAGGGATCCATCCGGTTCTTCTACGTCACCGCGACCAACCCCGCGGTCTCCCTGCCGGAGCTCGCGCGGATCCGGTCGCTGCTGTCGCAGGACCGGCTGTTCCTCGTCGTGCAGGACATCTTCCTGTCCGAGACCGCGCAGCTCGCCGACGTCGTCCTCCCCGCGGCCACGTGGGGCGAGAAGACCGGCACCTTCACCAACGTCGACCGCACCGTGCACCTGTCGGAGAAGGCGGTCGACCCGCCGGGGGAGGCGCGGCCGGATCTGGACATCCTGATCGACTTCGCCCGACGGCTCGACCTGCGGGACAAGGACGGCGCCCCGCTGGTGAAGTGGTCGGACCCCGAGGGTGCGTTCGAGGGGTGGAAGCAGTGCTCGAAGGGGCGGCCGTGCGACTACAGCGGCCTGTCCTACGACAAGCTCCGCGGCGGCAGCGGCATCCAGTGGCCGGTCACCGAGGAGCACCCCGACGGCACCGAGCACATCTACGTCGACGGGCAGTTCTGGGCGCAGCCGGACTACTGCGAGAGCTACGGCCGCGACCTGGTCACCGGCGCCCCGCTGGACGAGACCGAGTACAGGGCGCTCAACCCGACCGGCCGGGCGGTGCTCAAGGCCGCGGAGTACCTGCCGCCGCACGAGCTCGTCGGTGAGGATTTCCCGTTCCAGCTGATCACCGGCCGCACGCTGTACCACTTCCACACCCGCACGAAGACCGCCCGCGCCCCGCAGCTGCAGGCTGCCGCGCCGGAGGTGTGGGTGGAGATGTCGGCCTCCGACGCCGCCGACCACGGATGGGCCGAAGGTGACCTGCTGGAGGTGCGGACCCCGCGCGGGCGGGTGGAGGCGAAGGTGCGGGTCAGCGGCATCCGACCGGGGGTGCTGTTCCTGCCGTTCCACTACGGCTACTGGGACCAACCAGCCGGCCACGAGCCCGACGGCCACGACCGGGCGGCGAACGAGCTGACCCTCACCGACTGGGACGCCTGCTCCAAGCAGCCGATCTTCAAGACCGCCGCGGCCGCCGTCACCCGGCTGGCTGCCGGCGACGGTCCGTCGCTCGCGCCGACGACCACCGGCTCGCGGCCGGTGTCGGCGGACGTGCCACCCACCCGGGGCGGCGACGACGCGCTGGCGCTGGAGCAGGGAGGTGCACGGTGAAGCTGGGCCTGGCGATCGAGGAGCTGCACCGGTCGGAGAACCACCTGGCCCGCGTGCTGCTGGCCGTGTCCGACCGGCACAAGGCCGACCACGAGGTCTTCTACGTCGCCCGCGACATCGCGGGCTGGTCGCAGCGGCACGTCACGGAGCTGGCCCGGATCGGGGCCGACTTCGGCGTCGACCTCGATCCCGAGCCCGAGGGCGAGCCGGGGATCCTGGAGCGGATCCAGCAGGCGACGTCGGACCTGCTGGGCCGCCGCCCAGAACCCGGCCTGCTGCTGCTCGCCGACCTCCGCCACGTGCACCGGGAGGCAGCCGGGGTGTCGCTGGACTGGGAGCTGCTGGCGCAGGCGGCGCAGGGCGCGCGCAAGCGGGAGCTGCTCGCGCTGGCCGAGCGCTGCCACCCCGACACGCTGCGGCAGATGCGCTGGGCCAACGCCAAGCTCAAGGAGTCCGCGACCCAGGCGCTGGTGAGCTGATGTCCGAACCCGTGGGCACCCGCGTCGTCCTCCGGCCCATCGCCACCCCGCTACCCCTCGGTTTCCTGGCGCTGGCCGTCTCGACCGTGCTGTTCGCCGCCGTCCAGCTGGAGTGGATCGCCCCCACCGAGGGCCGGATCGCCGCTCTCACGGCCCTGGCCGCCACCGTGCCGCTGCAGCTGCTGTCGTCGGTCGTCGGCTTCCTCGCCCGCGACCCGGTGGCGGCCACCGGCATGGGGGTGCTGTCCGGCACCTGGGCGGTCGTCGGGTTCACCACGCTGACGTCCCCGCCCGGAGCGGTCAGCGACGGTCTCGGCGTCTTCCTGCTGACGGCGGGCGCGGCCATGTTCATCCCGGCGGCCTCAGCAGCGGGCAGCAAGCTCGTCCCCGCGCTGGTCATGGCTCTGGCCGGTACCCGCTTCCTCGTCACCGGCGGCTACGAGCTCACCGGCTCGGCCGGGTGGAAGGCGGCGGCCGGCTGGGTCGGCCTGGTCCTGGCCGGCGTCGCCTTCTACGCGGCCCTCGCCCTGGAGCTCGAGGGTGCCCGGCAGCGGACCGTGCTCCCGCTGGGGCGGCGCGGCCCGGGGCGGGCGGCCGTGGACGGCGACGGGCCGCTGCAGCCATCGGACCTCCGCGGCGAAGCCGGCGTCCGCCCGCAGCTGTGACGGCGGGGTGGGCCACGTGCTGATCGACGTCCTGCTCGTCGCCGCGGGCGCACTCGGCCTGGCCGTGGCCGCCCTGTCCGAGCGGTTGCGCCGGCTGCCGGTGTCCGAGCCGGTGCTGGCGCTGGCCGCCGGCGTGCTGCTCGGGCCCGAGCTGCTGGGGCTCCTGGACGTGCCGCCGATGACCGAGGACAGCACCTGGCTGCACACCACCACGCGGCTGCTGCTGGCCGTCTCGGTGATGGCGGTGGCCTTGCGCTACCCGGTCGCCGCCGCACGGGACCAGCTCCGCCCGGTGCTGCTCCTGCTGGCGGTCGCCATGCCGGTCATGGCCGGTGTCACCGCGGGACTGGCCGCCTGGCTGCTGGGCGTCGGCCTGGGTGCCGCGGTGCTGATCGGTGCCGCGCTGTGCCCCACCGACCCGGTGCTGGCCTCCAGCGTCGTGACCGGCGGACCCGCCGAGGAGGACCTGCCGGCCCGTGACCGGCAGATCCTCTCGCTGGAGTCGGGCGCCAACGACGGTCTGGCACTGCCCCTCGTCCTGCTCGCGCTCGCCGTGGCGGGTGCCGACAGCCTCGGGGCGGCGGTCGCCGAATCCGTGTGGCAGGTCGCCGGCGCGGTGCTGCTGGGCGTGCCGGCCGGCTGGCTCGGGGGGCGGGCGCTGCGCGCGGGTGAGGAGCACGGATCCACCAGCCCGGGTCCGCGCCTGCTGTTCACCGCGGTGCTCGCCTTCGCCGTCCTGGGCGCCGCCGGGCTCGTGCACGTGGACGGCATCCTCGCCGTGTTCGTCGCCGGGCTGGCCTTCAACCACGTGGCGACCGGTTCCGACCGGACCGACGACGTGCCGATCGACGAGGCGGTCAACCGGTTCCTGGTGCTCCCGCTGTTCGTCGGGTTCGGGGCGGTGCTGCCGTGGTCGGCGTGGACCGAGCTGGGGTGGCGGGGGCCGGCACTGGTCGTCGGCGTGCTGCTCCTGCGCCGGCTGCCCGTGCTGTGGGCGCTGCGCCGACCGCTCGGCCTCGGCCGGCCCGATGCCGTCTTCCTCGGCTGGTTCGGCCCCATCGGCGTCTCCGCCCTCTTCTACCTGGCCATGGAGGCCGAACGGCTCGCCGTGGACCCGGTCGTCCTGGCGGCCGGCAGCCTGGTCGTCGCCGCGAGCACCGTGGTGCACGGAACGACGTCGGCGCCGGGCCGGGTGCTCTACCGGCGGGCTGGGAGAGGGGAGTAGCCGTGTGGTTCGACTCGTGGTCCGACCTGGTGCGGGTGGCCGTCATCGGGGCCACTGCCTACCTGACCGTGGTGGTGGTGCTGCGGCTGTCCGGGAAACGGACGCTGGCCAAGCTCAACGCCTTCGACCTGGTCGTCACTGTCGCGCTGGGTTCGACCCTGGCGACGATCCTGCTCAACAGCGACGTCTCCTGGTCCGAGGGTGCGCTCGCCCTGGCCGTGCTGGCGCTGCTGCAGTCACTGGTCGCGTGGGGGACCGTCCGCTGGCCGGGCGGGCGGGCGGTGGTGACCGCGCGGCCCACCCTGCTGCTCCGCGACGGGTGCGCCCTGCCGGGGGCGCTCGCAGCCGAGCGCGTGTCGATGGACGAGATCCGGCAGGCCGTGCGGTCGACGGGTTCCGGTGACCTCACGTCGATCGCGGCCGTGGTGCTGGAGAGCGACGGCTCGCTGAGCGTCATCCCGGCCGGCAAGCTCGGGAACGGGTCGAGCCTGGAGGGCGTGCGGGCCCGCGATGCCTGACCGCTCGCCCCCTTCCGCTGACCGGGCCCCGGCGCACGTCGTCGCCCCCCTCACGGGGACGGCCGGGCGAACCGGGGCCGCAGCAGCAGCATCGGGAGGGCCAGCACGGCGTTGACGGCGAACATGGCCGGCAGCCCGCGGGCATCGGCATAGCCACCGAGCAGGGGCAACCCGGCGATGGCGCCGAGGGCCAGGGCGCACAGCGCGGCGCTGAAGCCGGTGGCCGGTCGTTCCGGGAACACCTCGCCGGACCAGATCACCAGCAGCGCGGACAGGACCATGAAGCTCGAGCCGAAGAGCACCGCGGACGACGCCACCGACGCCCAGGACGGGGGCAGGACCATGACCGCGGAAGCCAGGCCGAGAGCGAGCGAGGTGACGACCAGCGTCCGGCGCAGCCCGCCGGCGGCCACCAGGGACCCGGTAGCGGTACCCAGGATCCCGCTGCCGCCGACGAGCACCCAGAACACCGGCGCCGCGACGTCCGGCATGGTCGGTGCGCCCGCTACGCGGTCAACCGCGTAGGTCCAGTACACGGTGCTGGTGAGACCGAACCCGGCGCTGCCCAGCAGGAGGGGTGCGCTGCCCGTGCGCCGCAGCCAGCGCCACGGGGATGCGCCCGCCGGCGCGTCCGTGCGCCGCGGGTCGGGGCCACCGGCCACCAGCAGCGCGTTCCAGACGGCCGAGATCAGGGCGACGACCGCGAAGCCGGCCCACGCCAGCCGCCAGGTGGAAGCCGCACCGGTCAGCCAAGCCACCGGCGCCGAGACCAGCACGCCGAACGTCGTGCCGGACGTGATCACCGACAGGGTGCGGTGCTGCCGATCCGGCGGCACCTGCCGGGCGACGGCGTCGGAGAAGGGCGCCCAGCACCCACCCGGACTCGTCGCGGCGACGCAGACCCCGATCGCGAGCACCAGCGCGTTCGGCGCCGCGGCGACCATCGCCGTACCCAGCGTCGCGGCGGAGGTGCCGACCACGACGAGCAGCCGCGGGCCTGTTCGGGAGACCACCGCTCCGGTGACCACCAGCGCCAGCAGGTAGGCGGCGTACCCGGCCGCGGCCAGCAGGCCCGCCGCCTCGGTGGACAGGGCGAACGCCTCGCGGAACTGCGGCAGGAAGAGCCCGTACCCGTAGCGGGCGAAGGCGAAGGACACCGCGATCGCTGTGAGGCCGGCCGCCGCCAGGTGGCCGGGGGATGCCACGACCCGTGTGCCCGGGTCCCCGCTCACGCTCTGCACCGGCGAGCTGACGCGGACCGGTGGCAGCCCGCCCTCACCGGGGAGCCACCGATCGGTGGTCGTCCCGGTCGACCGGCTCGTCGGTGAGCCCGTCGTCGGTGGGCACCTCCAGGGGGCGGCCCTCGACGCTGAACCGGACACCGTCCACCCCGGGGAACTCGGTCACCGTCCAGACGATCTGGGCGACGGCGAGCTGCTGGTTGCCCCCGACCAGGCCGGTGAACTCACGGGTGACCGCGACGGTGACCACGGCGTCGTCGGCCGCCGGTCCGCTGTGCCGCAGCGTCTGCGGTGCCAGTGCCGTGCGGAGCCCGGCGGCGGCCTCGGCCGGGGTCAGGCCGGCGACGAGGAGGTCGAGGGCGGCGTGCACGTCGGCCGGGCCGACCGGCCGGGACACCGCCTCCAGCTGACGGCCGCGGACGAACCACAGCTCGACGACGCCGTCGTCGACCGTCGGCTCTTCGAGGGGCGCTGGCGCCGGCGTGTCGACGGCCAGCGCCTCGGGCCTGCCCTGCGTCGGCACGCCGCACGCGGCGAGCGCCGTGCCGGCGGCGAGGCAGCAGAGGATCAGTCGTCGCACGGCACCTCCTGGCGGGGCAGGGTGACGGTCAGCCGTGCGCCGCCCTCGGGGCTCTCGGACAGCGCGACGCTGCCGCCCATGGCCCGCACGTGCCGGGCGACGAGCGACAGCCCGAGCCCCGCGCCGTCGGACCGGGCCCGGTTGGTGTCGTGCCCGCGGGCGAATCGCTCGAACACGCGGGACCGCTCCTCCTCGGGGACGCCGGGGCCTGCGTCGTCGACCAGCACGCGGGCCTCGGCGGGGCCGGCCTCGACCCGGACCGCCGTGGCGCCGCCGGCGTGCTTCTCGGCGTTCTCCACCAGGTTGCTGACGACCCGCTCCAGGCGTCGCTTGTCGGCGCGGACCACGACCGCGCGCCCGTCGGGTGAGACCACGAGGGGGACGTCCGGCCCGCCGGTGGTCTGCCGCCGGGACAGCGACTCGGTCACCAGGTCGGCCAGGCGGACGTCCTCGAGCACGGCGTCCTCCGCGCCGGCATCCGCGCGGGAGATCTCGAGCAGGTCGGCCACCAGCCGCTCGAAGCGGGAGACCTCGGCGCGGAGCAGCTCGAGCCCTTCGCGCCCGTCCGCGGGCAGGTGGTCTGCGTACGCCTCCAGCAGGGCCAGCGACCCGAGGATCGTGGTGAGCGGGCTGCGGAGCTCGTGGCTGACGTCGGCGGCGAACCGGGCATCGCTGCGGACCCGCTCCTCCAGGGCGGCCACGGTGGCGTTGAACGACCGGGCGATCGGGACCAGGGACGGATCGCCCTGCGGATCGATGCGCGCGCTCAGATCGCCGGCCGCGATCGCCGCGGCCGCCCCGGCCACGCGGTCCAGCGGGCGGAGCGTGGGTCGGGTGGCCCAGCTGCCGACGAGCAGGGAGGCGGGGACCACGGCCAGGGTGGCGCCGGCCAGGACGCCGGCGAGCACCCGGTAGGTGTGGTCCAGCTCGTCGAGGGGGAACACCTCGAAGTAGCCGCCGCCGGACGCGAGCGGCAGCCCGATCCCGAGGACGGTCTGCCCGTCCACGTCGAACCGCTGGCGGGCGGGGGTGCCCTCGAGGACGGCCTGGCGGAGTTCCGCCGGGATGTCGGCGCGGCCCACGGTCAGCGACGTGGTGATCCAGCGGTCGCCGTCGGCCAGCAGGGACGTGGACCCGGTCTCCCGCGGGAGCTGCGACAGCAGCTGCTCGGTGGAGAGGCCAGCAGCCCCGGATGCCCGTTGCACCTGCGCCGCGTTGGCCGTCGTCTGCGCCAGCGTGGCCCGCTCCCGGCCGACGAGCAGGTACCGCGACACCCCCAGCCACACCCCGACGGCGAGCACGATGCTCAGTGCCACCGCCACGGCGGTGAAGGCCAGGGTGGCGCGGCCGCGCAGGGTGCCCGGCCAGCGGGCGGCTCTCATGCCGGCACCCGGTACCCCAGGCCCCGCACCGTGGTGACGACCTCCGGTCGGGCCGGATCGGCCTCGACCTTCTTCCGCAGTCGTCGGATGTGGACGTCGACGAGGCGGGAGTCCCCGAAGTAGTCGTAGCCCCACACGCGCTGGAGCAGGTCCTCGCGGCTCAGGACGCGGCCGCGGTCGGCGACCAGCTCGACGAAGAGGCGCAGCTCCGTCTTCGTCAGCTCGATCGGAGCTCCGTCGCGGGTGACGGTCCCGGCGAGCGGGGACACCTCGATGCCGTTGACGACGATCGTCGGTGGCTCGCCGCCACCGCGGGTGCGCCGGGCGGTGGCGCGGACCCGCGCGACGATCTCCTTGGGCACGAACGGCTTGGTGACGTAGTCGTCGGCCCCGGCCTCCAGCCCGGCGACGACGTCGTCGCTGTCCGACCGGGCGGTCAGGATGATCACCGGGGTCGTGCTGGTCTTCCGGATCTCGCGGCACACCTGGAAGCCGTCGATCCCGGGCAGGCGGAGGTCCAGGAGCACCACGTCGAACGGCCGTCCGCCAAGGCGCGCCAGCCCCTCCTCGCCGGAGGCCGCCTCGCACACCTCGAACCCCTCCCGCTGCAGGGTCATCTCGACCACGCGGCGGATGCGGGCATCGTCCTCGATGACCAGTACGGACTGCGGCACGTCGGGCAGTGTGCCCGCGTCCGCACGGCCTGAACGGTCCACGTCCGAACTGTGCGTCTCCTGCGCGCGGGAGGAAGGCCGAGCGCGGGGATCGTCACGGATCTGTCATCGACGCACCGACTACCGCGGCACGGTCAGGGAACGCCACGTCGTCGGCAACCGGCGGCGGGAGGGCATGGGTGGACGGGGATCTCACGACGGCGGGGTCGGTGGTGGGGGCGCTGGTGATCAGCCTCCTGCTGGCCGCCCTGCACGTGGCGGCGTCACGCATCCGCCGGCTGCCGCTGGTCCCCGAGCGGGTGACCGGTTCCTTCGCGGGCGGCCTGGCGGTGGCGTACGTCTTCCTGCACCTGCTGCCGGAGCTCGCCGAGGGCAACGAGGCGATCGGTGAGGCCCTCAGCGACGTGCTCGAGCCGACACCGCTGCTGGACCTCGGGATCTTCCTCGTCGCGCTCGCCGGGTTCGCCGCCTTCTACGGGCTGGAGCGGCTGGCCCGGACGCGGGCAGCCACGGGGCAGGGAGCACGGGAGCCGGCCGGCGTCTACTGGCTGCACCTCGGGTCGTTCATGGTCTACAACGCCCTGATCACCTACACGATGGCCCTGCGGCTCCGGACCGGCGTCGCCTTCGCCGTGCTGTTCGCCCTCGCGATGGGCCTGCACTTCGTGCTCACCGACCGATCGCTCGAGGAGCACTACCCCCGCCGGTTCCCACGCAGCGGGCGGGCCCTCCTCGCCGCTGCCCTCCTGCTCGGGTGGGGGCTGGACGCCCTGTTCGCACCCACGAGCACGGTGGTCGTCGCTCTCCTCACCGCGCTGCTCGGTGGATCCATCCTGCTCAACGTGTTCAAGGAGGAGCTGCCGTCCACCGGCCGGTCGAGCTACGGCTGGTTCCTCACCGGGCTCGGGTTCTACGCCGCGCTGCTGAGCGCGGTGACGGCGCTGGGGGAGTGAGGGTGCTCGGCGTCGTCGCGTCCACGGGCGGTGCTGGTCGTCGCGGTGCTCGTCGACGTCCTGGCGACGACGTCGACCCTGGGGGAGGGCGCCGGACCGATCACACGTCGGGTGCGCCCTCGCTACCCAGATCCGGGCGCTCGGTCCGACCGGCGGGGCCATGGTGGCCGGTGCCTGGACCGGCGACGCGTTCGGCCCCGCCCTCGCCCAGCAGCTGATCGGGCTCAGCGGGCCGCTGGCCACCGTCGCGCAGCAGCACCTCGCGTACCCGGTCCTGCACTGCTTCCGCAGCCGGGCACCCGACGAGTCCGTGCCGGTGGCGATCGCCGCCCTGGACGACAACCTGCTGCTGCTCGACGCCGCCGGCGATCCGTCAGCGGCGCCGGATCCGCTGGGCGTCCGCCCGGTGCGTCGGCTGATCGCCCGGTACGTCCAGACCGTCGGTGGCACGCCGGCGTCGCGGGAGCCCGACGGGCTCCGCCGTCCCCCACGGAGCGGGCTGGTCCTGGCCGTCGTCGTGACCGTGCCCGGGGTCCGCCCGCATCGGCACGGCGCCTCCGCGGGCCCGTCCAGAGGCGGAGGACGGCCGCTGTGCTGCATGTCAGTTCCGTGACAGAAGGCCGCGGGGCCGTTATCCGGAGCGGGCGCCGGGAACCCCGTACGTGCTCCCAGGAACCGTCCGAGTGGAAGGCCGACGTGGTGGGACAGGTCCCCGCAGCCGCTTCGCACGGGTGCCCCGGCTCGCTGCTGCGTCACCGCCGCGTCGACGCGGGCGTGCCGGGCGCGAGGCCGCGCACGGTGGAGATGCACTCCGGCCCGCCACCCGTGAAGGAAGGACGACGCATGTCTGCACAGCACCGGACCCCGATCCCACGACGAGTCGCGGTGATCGCGGCCGCCCTCGCCGTGGCGGCCTGCGGGGACGAGACCCCCGACGTCGACGACAGCGGCGCGGTGGGACCCGACGAGGCCGTGAACGAGGACCTGAAGCTCCTGCAGGTGCAGCTGGCGTACCCGGAGGACGGCGTCTACGAGGCCGGCGAGGACGCGCCGCTGTACCTCGGCATCGCGAACACGGGCGAGCCGGAGGACGACCTGGTCGACGTCCGGGGCCCCGACTTCCTGGACGCCACGCTCACGGTCGACGGCGAGCCGGGGGTCATCCGCGTCCCCGAGGACGACAACGTCTACGTCGGGGCCGAGGGCGCGCCGTCGATCGTGCTGGAGGACCTGCAGACCGAGCTGCGTTCCTCCGAGTCGATCCCGGTGACGTTCGTCTTCGAGGAGGCGGGGGAGGTCACGGTCGAGGCGATGGTCGCTGCCGAGGGGCAGTCCCCGGACCAGCCGTTCGACTTCGAGGACCCCGCCGAGGACCCGACCGAGGAATGACGAGCACGCTGACCGCCGTCACCGCGGCCGACGTGATGATCACGAGGCCGGAGGTGCTGCCGGCCGACGCGTCGGCCGGGGACGTCCCAGCGGTGTTCGCCGGTTGCGGGACGCCGGAGTGCGCCGTCTCGCCGTCGTCGACGGCGCGAACCGCCTCGTGGGTCTGGTGTGCCTCTCGCGCAGCCGCACGGGCTTCTGCAGCGACGCCGGTGTGGCGGCGCGGAGCTGCGCGACCCCGGACCGGGGCCGGCGGCGGAGCGGGTGGTCGGGGACCGGCGAACCGTCATCGGATCGCCGGGTCCCGGTCATGGTGATCGCAATGTCCTCACGTCAGCGTGGCAGCGGCCCATCGGCCGCCGACCTTCCCCCGACATCGAGGAGACGCGCATGGTGAGCACCCGAGCCGCTGGGTGCCCGTCCCGGTCGGGGGCGGGCGACCGCGGGCCGTGCCCGGTGAGGGTCATCGGTGCGGCGGCGGAACCTGCGACACGGGGGCCACGGGGGCGTACCCGCGGCGCTCCCGGTGCGTGTAGAGCTCGTTCCGCTCCGGCAGCCGGTGCCCGTTCGGGCAGGCGAGCGTGCCGACCTCACCCACGTACACGTGCGACTGCAGGCGACTGTGGAAGTGGACGCCGGCCTGCTGCACCAGGCGCCGGTCGCACCGCGGGCAGTGCAGGTTGTGCGGGGTCTGGACCCAGATCGCGTGCATGGGACGACCGTGCGACGCGGTCGCCGAGGACGGAACCCCGGCCCCGGAGTGTCCCGCCGGTCGTCACGAGATCTCCACACCGGTGCGGCTGCCGTGACGATCCCGTGACGACTCGTCCACGGCAGAGCGGTGGGGGCGGCACCGGGGAAGGGGCCCCCGGACCGCCACCAGGGCCGGACGGCGCACCGACGAGCCGAGGAGCAGAGGTCGCCATGGAGATCGCGACGTGATGTGGCCGGCGGTCCTCCTGATGGCGGTCGCGACCGGACTGGCGGCGGCGGGCGCCCTGGTGGTCCTGCGGCCCCAGGAGAGCGGAGCCGAGGAGGCGGGGGTGCGGCGGGCGATCACCGGGCTGGGGCTGCTCGGCGCCGCCGTGGCGGCGGCAGCGATCGGCGCGGGCGAGCTGGCAGCTGATCGTTCGGGCGCCGTCCAGATCGGTGCGTTCGCCGGCGGCGTCGCGGCAGTGGCCCTGCCCGTGACCGTGGTCGGTCTGGCCCTGCGCGCCCGTCGGGCGCGGTGATCGGGCCGAGAACGGCGAGATGCGGAGAGGCCCCGGTCAGTCGCCTGACCGGGGCCTCTCCTCGTGGGGTGAGTGACGGGGCTCGAACCCGCGAGTGAGGCCGGTCCCGGGCCTGTTGGCCCGGTGAATCCGCAAGGTACCGGGCTTCTCCGACATCCCCGATCGTCCCTGAGCGTTCCTGATCGATCCTGAGCGTCCGGTTGCCCCCCAATCTGCCCCCTAAGTTCGACAACCAGCCGACGCTTTCGCGCTTGGCCTGCACGTGTCCGGTGGGCGGAAACGGAACTGCGTCTCCCGTGGACAGGCCGCCCCCACTCCGACGTGCGCGACACGATGGGGGTTGGACGCGTTGGGCCGCGAGACCACGGGGTGCAACGACGGTCACCGCAGCCCGCCCGGCGCCGGGCCGGACCGCTGCGCCGGGGCAGTGCGCGGCCGTAGCGGGGCGCTGTTGCGGGACGGTGGAGAACCGGCAGCATTTCGTGCATAACGATCAGATGACGGGGAATCGGGGCGGTGTGAACGTCGCGCGCCGCCTGTCCCAGGTGCTGCTGCTGCGCGGGGTGCTGGCGGTGCTGTTCGGTGTGCTGGCACTGGTGTGGCCGGGTGCGACGGTGCTGGCGTTGGCGCTGCTGTTCGCTGCCTACGCGGTTGTCGATGGCGTCGGGATGTTCGCCAGCGGCCTGGACCGCGACGGTGACTCGCGCAGGCGGTGGCTGTACCTGGTGGCCGGCGCTCTCAGTGTGGTTGCCGGGGTGATCGCCGCACTGTGGCCGGGCGTCACTGCGCGGGGGTTGACCTTGTTGGCCGGCGCCTGGGCGGTGGTCACAGGGGTGCTCGAAGTGGTCGCGGCAGTGCGGCTGCGGCGGGAAATCACCGGTGAATGGCTGCTGGCCGTGCTGGGCATCGTTTCCATCGCCGCCGGAGTCGTGATCTTCGCACGGCCGGACGTGGGCGCGCTGGCCCTGGCCACGGTGCTGGGTGTCTACGCCCCTGCTCGCCGGCGTGCTCCTGCTCGTCGCCGGATGGCGCCTGCGCAGCGCGAACGTCATGGTCCTGCGGATCTGAAACGGAGGCGACCGGGAGAACGGGCCAAGCCGCGGCCCTCCAGTCGAGCGCGACGGTGCGCGACTGCTCGAGTGATCGACGACTGCCTTGGGAGTTGCGGTGAGTGTGATGCGTTTCGACCCGTTCGGGGATCCGTTCCGGAGCCTGGATCGGCTGACCAGTCAGCTGATGAGCGGCACACGAACGCCGATGGGCATGCCGATGGACGTGTGGCAGGCCGAGGACGGATACCACGTGGCACTCGACCTGCCCGGAGTCGACCCGGGCAGCGTGGAGATCACCACCGAGCGGAACATGCTCACAATCCGGGCCGAGCGCGGCGCCGAGTACCAGCAGGGCGCCAACGTGCTGCTGGCCGAGCGACCGCAGGGCCGGTTCACCCGGCAGCTTCAGCTCGGCGACGGGCTGGACACCGGCAAGGTGCAGGCCACCTACAACGACGGCGTGCTCTACCTGACCGTCCCGGTGTCGGAGCAGGCGCAGCCCCGCCGCATCGAGGTTCAGCACGGCGGCGGCCAGCAGCAGCTGCCCGTCAGCGGCGAGGAGCAGGGACAGAGCTCCGGCGGGGACGGGCAGCAAGGCAGCTGAGCCCGGTGCCCGGGGTGCGCGGCCTCCTCCCCGGCACGACCCGACATCGCGGTGCCCGGGACGGCAGGACGCCGCAGGACCGACACCACGGATTCACGAGCGGTACAGGAGTGGCACAGTGACCTTCGACCCCTTCGCCCGCGGCTTCGGCGGCGGCTCCTTCGACGACCTCATCGAGCGCTTCTTCGGCGGCGACCCCTTCGGCGGCGGCGGGCGGCCGAGGGCCGTGCAGCGCGTGAACATCTCCCGGTTGCTGTCCGACCAGGCCCGGGAGCTGCTCAACACCGCCGCCCGACAGGCCGCCGAGCGGGGCAGCGCCGACATCGACGTCACGCACCTTCTGTGGGCCGCGACCCAGCTCGAGCCCACACGCGGCATGCTCACCGGCGCCGGTGTGGACGTCGAGGCACTGGCGAAGCAGATGGAATCGCTGGTCGACCACGACCAGCAGCACGAGGGCACCCTCGACCTCACCCCTGCGGCCAAGCGTGCGCTGCTCGACGCCCATACCCAGTCGCGGCAGGCCGGGGCCTCCTACATCGGCCCGGAGCACATCCTGCTCGGGATCGCGAACAACCCGGAGACTCCGGCCGGGCAGGCCCTGGCCGGCGCGGTGGAGCTCGAGGACGCCGACGAGCCGGCGGCCGGCGGAGGCGGGCGCCGTGGGCGCGGGCAGCACGGCCAGGGGCAGCGGCGGCAGGGCGGGCAGGGCCAGTCGGCAACCCCGACGCTGGACGAGTACGGCCGCGACCTAACCGAGATGGCCCGGGAAGGCCGGCTGGACCCGGTCGTGGGCCGGGAGAACGAGGTTGAGCAGACCCTGGAGGTCCTCTCCCGCCGGACGAAGAACAATCCCGTGCTCATCGGTGAGCCCGGCGTGGGCAAGACCGCGATCGTCGAGGGCATCGCCCAGCGGATCGTCAACGGCGACGTGCCCGACACCCTGGCCGGCAAGCGCGTCGTCGTCCTCGACCTGGCCGGCATGGTGGCCGGGAGCAAGTACCGCGGCGAGTTCGAGGAGCGACTGAAGAACGTCATCGACGAGGTCGGCGCGGCCGACCGCAACGTCATCCTTTTCCTCGACGAGCTGCACACCCTTGTCGGCGCCGGCGCCGCGGAGGGGTCGATGGACGCCGGCAACATGCTCAAGCCCGCCCTGGCGCGCGGCGAGCTGCAGGTGGTCGGCGCCACCACCATCGACGAGTACCGCCGGCACATCGAGAAGGACGCCGCCCTGGAGCGGCGGTTCCAGCCGATCCTGGTTCCGGAGCCCTCCGTCGAGGACGCGGTGGAGATCCTCCGCGGCCTCAAGGACCGCTACGAGGCCCACCACCAGGTCCGGATCACCGACGAGGCTCTGGTCGCGGCCGCGGAGCTCTCCGACCGGTACATCACCAACCGGTTCCTGCCCGACAAGGCCATCGATCTGGTCGACCAGGCCTCTGCTCGCGTCCGGCTGCGGTCCCGTACGGCTCCGCCCGACACCCGCGCGGCCGAGGAACGCGTCCAGTCGCTGGAACGGGAGAAGGACAGCGCCGTCGCCGAGGAGGACTACACGCGCGCCGCGCAGCTGCGCGAGGAGCTGACCGCGGCCCGCGCTGAGCTGGAGGAGGCCCGCAGCGGCCGGACGCCGGTCGTGGAGGTCACGCCGGAAGACGTCGCCGAGGTCGTCTCCCGGGTCACCGGCATCCCGGTGGCGCAGCTGACGGAGGAGGAACGTGCCCGGCTGCTGCGGCTGGAGGAGACGCTGCACGGCCGGGTCGTCGGGCAGGAGGAAGCCGTCAGCGCCGTCGCCCGTGCCGTCCGCCGCGCCCGTGCCGGGATGAAGGACCCGAACCGGCCGGTCGGCTCCTTCTTGTTCCTCGGGCCGACCGGCGTCGGCAAGACCGAGCTGGCCCGGGCACTCGCCACGGCGCTGTTCGGCGACGAGAACCGCATGGTGCGCTTCGACATGAGCGAGTTTCAAGAGCGGCACACCGTCTCCCGGCTCGTCGGTGCCCCGCCCGGATACGTCGGCTACGAGGAGGCCGGCCAGCTCACCGAGGCCGTGCGGCGCACCCCGTACACCGTGCTGCTGCTCGATGAGATCGAGAAGGCGCACACCGACGTCTTCAACACCCTGCTGCAGCTGCTCGACGCCGGCCGGCTGACCGACTCGCAGGGCCGCACGGTCGACTTCTCCAACACGGTCGTGATCATGACCAGCAACATCGGCGCCGACCGGATCCTCACCGCCACCGCCGCCGGCCACGACCTCGAAGGGCTGCGTGAGCCGTTGATGCAGATCCTCGGCCAGTCGTTCCGGCCGGAGTTCCTCAACCGCATCGACGAGATCATCATCTTCCGCGGCCTGGGCCGCGAGCAGCTGCGGGAGATCACCGGCCTGCTGCTCGAGCAGACCCGCCGCCGGCTGCACGCCCAGCAGGTCACCCTGGAGATCACCGAGGAGGCGCTGGACTGGCTGGCCGACCGCGGCTTCCAGCCCGAGTTCGGCGCCCGTCCGCTGCGCCGCACCATCCAGCGCGAACTCGATGACGAGCTCGCCGAGATGCTGCTGTCTGGACAACTCAACCCCGGCGACACCGTGAGCATCACCGTCCGCGACGGCAGGCTGCACCTGGCCGCCTCCAGCGGCGCCGAGACCGACGCCGCCCCGCCGGCCGGATCGGCCACCGGCCAGGAGCTGACCGCCGCGCACGAGGCCGCGCAGGACTCCAGCGCCGGCGCAGACGCCGGCGGCGTGCCGCCGTCGCCGAACGGCGGCGGCGGCACGGACGGCGACGGGCGGGCCGACCTGCCCGGTGCCGACCGCGGCCGCACCGGCCGCGGCTGAGGCGCCGGTGACGGTTCCCCACCCAGGCGACCAGCCGCCCGGCGACGAGGACGAGGCACCGGCTGACGGTGCGCTGCCCGACGTCGTCGTCGGCCTGGTGGCCGCACCCGGAGCCGCGACCGAGCTCGCCGGCTGGCTGACCGGAGAGCTGAGCCGGCAGCTGTCCGCCGAGCACGCCGAGATCCGGTGGGACGTCCGGTGCAGCGAGGACGGCCTGGTGCAGCCACCGGCCGACGACGCCGAGATCGTCGCCGCCGCCCGCACCCGGCTGCTGGCCGAGGGCTGGGACCTGGCGGTCTGCCTGACCTACCTGCCACTGGCGGCGAACCGTCGCCCGGTCGTGGCGCACGCCAGCCCGGTGCACGGGGTGGCAGTGCTGTCGCTGCCGGCGCTCGGCGCGGTCGGGCTGCGCCGACGGGCACTGAAGACCACGCTCGACCTCATCCGGGCGCTGCTCGGCCCCCGCGCGGGCTCCGATCCGGTCGGTCTCCGGCGGCGCCTGCGGGAGCTCGCTTCCGAGCCGGCCGAGTCGGCCGAGGGCATCCGTTTCACCGCCCGGGTGCTGTCGGGCAACGCACGGCTGCTGCTGGGCATGGTCCGCGCGAACCGGCCCTGGCGGCTGGCCGCCGGCCTGTCCCGGGCGCTCACCGCGGCCATCGCCGCGGGCGTGTTCGCGTTGGTCACCTCCGACATCTGGCGGCTGGCCGACGCGTTCGGCTGGGCGCGGTTGACCGCGGTGGCACTCGGGTCGGTGGTGGCCATCGCGGTCACCCTGATCGTCGGCGCGCAGCTGTGGGAGGGGGCCCCGGAGCGACGCGTGCGCAAGCAGGTGGCGCTGTTCAACCTGGCGACCACCGCCACGGTCGTCCTCGGCGTGCTGGCGCTGTACGCGGCGCTGTTCGTACTGGCCCTGGCCGGTGCCCTGCTGCTGGTGCCGTCGGCGTTGTTCGCCGACGGGCTGGCGCATGCGGTGGGTCTGTCGGACTACGTGGAGCTGGCCTGGCTGACCAGCTCCCTGGCCACCGTCGGCGGGGCGCTGGGCGCCGGCCTGGAGACCGACGAGGCCGTGCGCGACGCCGCCTACACCTACCAGCCGGACCGGACGGCCGGCTGAGCGCGTCTGGACTGTCGCGGCCGGCCCAGGTGGGCTCAGGTGCTGCGGTGCTCGACCGCCGCCGCCGCCGCCGCCGCCGCCGCCGGCGCCGACCGCCGGGCTCGGCACCGACAGTTCCAGAGGCTGGCTCAAGGGGTCGGGTTCGCGGAGCACGATCGAACCGTGACCATGCCCGGGTCCGACTCTGCGCAGCCCGCCTGAGCGCGGTCGGCGGGCACGACTGCCTTCTGGGTCGACGACGCATGGAGGCCCCGGGCTCGTCGCGGGGACGAGGCCCGGGGCCGGCACCCTTGCGGGTGCGGCGGCCGGGTGGAAATGCCACCCCGCCGCAGCCTGTGGTCAGCACAGTCACCCGTCGACTGACATCTGGTGCGCTGACATGGAGTTGTTCGGCTGATGTCCCAACCAGACTTGAGTGCCCGCGGTGGACATCACCCCGACGGGGCAGGCGACAGCTCGCGAGATGTCACGAGTGAAACCTGAGCGGCACAGGAGTCGGCCGGATCCGGCGTCACGCGGCGACGTCGTCCTCGTCGTCGATGTCTTGGAACACCGGCAGCCGCTTCTCCGCCGCGGTGAGCTCCACCAGGGTTGCGCCCTCGTCGTCGCGGGCGAGGACCTCGGGCAACCGGCCGTCGACGATGTCGATGGCGCGGTCGTCGGCCTCGGTGGTGATGTGGCCGTAGACGTTCTGCGTGGTGGTGACCGAGCTGTGACCGAGCCGGGCGGCGACCACCAGCGGGGCGACTCCTGCTGACAGGAGCCAGGCGGCGTGCGTGTGCCGCAGGTCGTGTACGCGGGTCCCCTTGGGCACCTGTGCGCCGGCGGCTGCCTTGACCGCCTTCTTCCAGTACCGGTTGGAGAAGTTGCCGTGGTGCAGCGGACCGCCCTCGACCATCGTGAACACGTGGTCGTCGGTGCCCTTGCCGGCGACCAGCGGGCGCAGCACCTCGACCAGGCGGGAGGGCAGCAGGATGCGGCGGATCGACGACCGGGTCTTCGGCCGGCCGAGCTTCCACTTCTTGCCGCGCCACTTCAGCGCCAGCCGGATGTCGACGTAGGGGCGCTCCGCGTCCAGGTGCAGGTGGCGCACCAGCAGGCCGGCGGCCTCGCCGTAGCGGGCGCCGGTTCCGACGAGGAAGTCGAGCAGGACCTGGAAGTGGCCGTGCATGGCGGCGCGGAGCGCGGCGTAGGCGGCGGCGTCGTTGAGGAAGTGCATGTCGCGGCGGTCGTGCTTGGGCAGCCGGATGCCGCGCGCGGGGTTGTCGCTCAGCAGCGGCGGCCGCTCGGCGAGCGCCACGTCGAAGCACTGGCCGAGGACGTCGAGGACGTTGTTGATGAACTTGTGGCTGAGGATGGTGCCGGCGATCGGGCGGCCGACGTTGTTGCGTCGCTCCTTCTTCAGCATCTCCTTCAGCCAGCCGTCCTCGATGTACACGGCGCCGGCCGGGACGTCGGCGGCGCGCAGCGGCTTGGTCCGGAGGATGAGGCCGATGTCGGTGTCGCCGAAGAAGGGGAGCAGGTGGTAGGTGCCGTAGCTGGTGTAGTCCTCGAGGGTGCCCTCCTCCACGTGGTGCTGGCGGTCGAGGAAGGTCTGCCACAGCGTGCGGAACGGCACACCGGTGAGCCGGGGGTCGGACGGCGCTGCGGACAGCGGCGGCGGTCCGGCTGGTGCCAGCCGCGCAGGGGCCGGCGCCGGGTCGGCGGGCGCGAGGCCTCGCGTGGCGAGCGCTGCCTGCAGCAGCGCGGCGGCGGCCTGCGGGTCGTCGGTGTCGAGCACCTGGCGCGAGCTGTCGAGGCCGAGCAGGGCGGCCATGCCGACGAACTTCTCGGCCTCGGCGCGGCCGTAGAAGGGCAGGTAGGACCGGGCCGGCAGGCCGGGGAGGCTGTTGCGCCAGTACACGCGGTGCTGGTGGCCGCGCTTCTCGATCCAGAGGCTGGGGGGCTTGAGGGACATGGGGGGTGGCTCCGTGGGGTTGGTCGGTTAGGACCAGCCGCACCGTCGGGAGCTGTCTGCGGTGCGCAGTCGCCCCGTCACTGCCCCCCGATCTGCCCCCCAGGCGAGGGGGCAGCGGCGTTCCGGGGGCGCCAGCGGCGGCGCCGGAACAGACGAAGGCCCTGGTCAGCGAACTGACCAGGGCCTTCACCGCTGGGGTGAGTGACGGGGCTCGAACCCGCGACACCCAGGATCACAACCTGGTGCTCTACCAGCTGAGCTACACCCACCATGCCCGCCCGCCGGTGCGCGCACCGGAAGGGGAACCGGAGCAACGATACCGGAGCGGGTGAGCGCTCCGGTCAGCCCGGGGGAGCGGGGTGCGTCACGCCCCGCCGACGGCCGGCTGCGCGCCGGGGTCGCCCGCCTCGAGGAGCGCGGCGAACGAGCCCACGACCTCCTCGGCCGCGCCCTTGGCCTGGTCGCTGCTCGGGCCGGGGGCGGGGACGAACAGGGTGCGCCGGTAGTAGGCCAGCTCCCGGATCGACTCGAGGATGTCGGCCAGCGCGCGGTGCGCCAGGCCCTTGGCCGGCTGGGCGAAGTACACGCGCGGGAACCAGCGGCGGGCCAGCTCCTTGATCGAGGAGACGTCGACCATCCGGTAGTGGAGGTGGTCGTCGAGCTCCGGCATGTCCCGGGCGAGGAAGCCGCGGTCGGTGCCGATCGAGTTCCCGCACAGCGGGGCCGTGCGCCGCTCGGGCACGAAGCGCTTGATGTAGGCGAGCAGCTGCTGCTCGGCCTCGGCGACGGTGAGCGTCGAGGCGCGGACGGCGTCGGTGAGCCCGGACTTGCGGTGCATCTCCACGACGACCTCGTTCATGCCGTCGAGGTCGGCGTCGTCCGCCGCGATGATCAGGTCCAGACCCGGGTCCAGCACGTTCAGCTCGGAGTCGGTCACGACGACGGCGACCTCGATGAGCTTGTCCTTGACGATGTCCAGCCCGGTCATCTCGCAGTCGATCCAGACCAGGTGCCCTGCGCTCTCTGCCACGGCGACCGACAGTACGCAACGGCCGCCGCCCGGGTCGGCAGGCGCCGGTGATCTCGCGCCCGGTTCGGCGCGGTCGCTGAGACCGACCCGTTACATGACGTAGCGTCGGAGGGGGTGCCGGACGGCCGGCGCCTGCCGGTACCGCGGGGGTCCGGCGACGCCGACCGTGCGGAGGACGACGTGCTGCCCCTCAACCCGCTGCCCCCGCAGACGGACGGGGAACGGGCGTTCTTCTCCGAGCTCGTCCGCTGGGACACCGGCAACGCGGTCCGGGGTGCGGTCGTCGCGTCGATCCCGTTCGCCGACGGCCCGCTGCAGCGCCGGCTCTCCGACGCGATCCTGATCGTCCCCGAGGGCATCGCCGTCGTCCGCGTCGCCGAGGTGGAGCGGCAGACCGGCGTGGTGACCGCCTCGCCCGAGGGGCCGTGGACGATCGGCCCGCCCGGCACCGGCGGCGCCGTCCTCCAGCTCTCCGGTGGCGGGTCCACCCCGCTGGACGGGCTGATGCGCGCCGGCATGGAGACCGCCGTCCGCCTGCGGCGTGCCGGGCTGGAGCCGGGCCGGATCGCCCGGCTGACCGTGCTGGTCGGCGACATCAGCGGCCTGCTGCCGACCGACGGCGACCTCGGCGAGGGCGACCAGGTCGCCCTGCTGGACACCCGGTCGCTGCTGCTCGGCATCGCCCGCGCCAGCCGCTACGCCGGCGTGGACAACCCCCGCCTCTGGACGACGGCCGACGTGCGCGCCGCCCTCGAGGCGCTCGGCCTCCAGGGTCGTGGCCCTTCGGTCGAGGAGCTCAACGGCGAGGGGTTCCCGTACTCGCCGTACGTGCTGCGCCGCCCGCAGCTGCTCACCCCGGCCACGATGAACGCCGGCCCCGGGAGCCCCGCGCCGGTCGAGGCCGCTCCGCCGCCCGCCGCTCCGCCGGGCCCGCCGGCCGGTCCGACGCCGGAGTCGATCGCCCAGGCGGTCGCCGCCTCGGTGGCGGCGGCGCACGCCGCGGGTGCCGTCGAGGTGCCGCAGCAGGGGAGCACCGGCACCAGCCCGGTGCCCGCGGGGAGCCGGCAGGCACCCGCCCCCACGGCGACGACACCGCCCGCGCGCGACACGGTGGCCATCGACGGGCCGGAGCAGGCGGGGTCGACGGACACCGCGGACGCCGGCATCGGGGGCCTGTTCGCGAACGCGGCGCCGGAGACCCCGGTCGCTGCGCAGCCGCCGCGCACCGCCGTCCTCCCGGCGCAGACCCTGGCCACGCCGCAGCCCCCGGCCGGGCCGCCGGTCCCGCCGCTGAGCCTGGCCCACCAGCAGGCGGCCCAGGCGGCGCAGCCCGCGCCGCCGCCGACCTTCTGGAACCCGCCGGGCGTTCCTGCCGACGAGGAGCAGCCGCCGCGCCGCTCCCGGCGTCTGCTCGTGCTCCTCGCGGTCCTCGTCCTGGTCGTCGGGCTCGGCGTCGGTGCCTACGCCGCGACGCGCGGCGGGGACGACGCGGACGGCGGCGGCAGCGGCGAGGCGGTCCCGACCGCCGGCTCCGACTCGGGCCCGGCGGTCGGCAGCGTCCAGGAGATCGACGGCGTCCCGTACACCGTCGAGGCGGCGACGATCGACGACACCTGCATCGGCCACGCCTACGGCGACACGCAGGCGTTCTTCGGGGCGCAGGACTGCACCGGCCTGGCCCGGGCCCTGTACTCGACCGAGGTGGACGGGCGCGCCGTCGTCGTCTCCGTCGTGCGGGTGCGCATGGCCGACACCGCCACCGCCCGCGAGCTGCGCGCGCTCACCGACACCAACGGCAGCGGCAACGTCAGTGACCTGCTGCGCGAGGGGGTCACCTACGAGGGGGCGCCGGCGAAGCTGGCCAACGCCGAGTACGCCAGCGCGGTGTCCGGGCCGACGGTGACCGTCGTGGAGAGCGCGTGGGTCGACCCGGCCGCCGGTGGGTCGTCCGCGGAGATCGACCTGATCGCGAGCAACGGCCTGCAGCTGGCGACGCCGTCCCTCGACTGATCCCTCAGCTGGTCGCGGCCGACCAGGCCATGTCGGCCAGCAGCCCGGCCATCGCCGCGCGGTCGACCCGACCGGCGCTGTGCGGGGTGGAGTTGATCAGGCCGAAGACCGCGTGCGCGCGCGCCCGGCAGGCCGCGGCCTCCGCGGTCGGGTGCAGCCGGGCGAGCACGGCCACCCACACCTCGACGTAGCGGCGCTGCAGCCGGCGCACCTGGGCGGCGTCGGCCTCCGGCAGCGAGCCGAGGTCGCGGTCGTGCACGACGATCAGGGCGGGGTTGTCCAGGGCGAAGTCGACCTGGAAGGCGATCAGCGCGCGCAGCTGGTCGGCCGGGTCCGCGCCGGCGGCGGCCACCCGTTCGCTGCCGCCGGCCAGCAGCCGCTCGCTGATCCGCACCAGGATCTCGGCGAGCATCGCGTCCTTGCTCGCGAAGTGCCGGTAGATCGCCGGGCCGGTGACGCCGACGGCCGCGCCGACGTCGTCGACGCCCACCGCCCGCGCGCCGCGCTCGGCGAACAGCCGCGCCGCCGCCTGCAGGATCTGCTCCCGCCGCGACGGGCGCCCGGCGTCCGCGTGCAGGGCGGTGTCCTGCTCCGCGCCGGTGGTGGTCATGGGCGGGATGTTAACGGTCGTTGACGGTCCGGGGTGGGAGATGGACCGCAGGAGTGAACCGTGGTTAACCTCTGCCCGTGGACGCACCGGTGCTCCCCCGAGCCGCCTCGGCCGACCCCGACGCCGCCGCGCGCAACGCCGCGGCGCACGCCGCGCTGGCCGCCGACCTGGCCGAGCAGCTGCGCTCCGCCGCGCTGGGTGGAGGCGAGCGCGCCCGCGAGCGGCACGTCGCCCGCGGCAAGCTGCTGCCCCGCGAGCGGGTGGACGCCCTCCTGGATCCGGGCAGCCCGTTCCTCGAGCTCTCACCGCTGGCCGCGCACGGCCTCTACGACGGCGAGGCCCCGGCCGCCGGGATCATCACCGGCATCGGCCGGGTCAGCGGGCGCGAGTGCGTGGTGGTCGCCAACGACGCCACCGTCAAGGGCGGCACCTACTACCCGATGACGGTGAAGAAGCACCTGCGCGCGCAGGAGGTGGCCCTGCACAACCGGCTGCCCTGCATCTACCTGGTCGACTCCGGCGGTGCCTTCCTGCCCATGCAGGACGACGTCTTCCCCGACCGGGAGCACTTCGGCCGGATCTTCTTCAACCAGGCGACGATGTCGAAGGCGGGCATCCCGCAGATCGCCGCCGTCCTCGGGTCCTGCACCGCCGGTGGGGCCTACGTGCCGGCCATGAGCGACGAGTGCGTCATCGTCCGCGAGCAGGGCACGATCTTCCTGGGCGGCCCACCGCTGGTGAAGGCGGCGACCGGCGAGGTGGTGACCGCCGAGGAGCTCGGCGGCGGCGAGCTGCACAGCCGCACCAGCGGGGTCACCGACCACCTGGCCGACGACGACGCGCACGCGCTGCAGATCGTCCGCCAGATCGTCTCCACGCTGGGCCCGCGCGAGCCGCGGCCGTGGGACGTCGAGCCGGTCGAGGAGCCCGCCCACGACCCGGCGTCCGTGGTCGAGGTCGTGCCGCCGGACCCGCGCACCCCCTACGACGTCCGCGACGTCATCGCCCGGCTGGTCGACGGCTCCCGGTTCGCCGAGTTCAAGCCGCTGTACGGGCACACGCTGGTCACCGGCTTCGCCCGGCTGCACGGCCACCCGGTCGGGATCGTGGCCAACAACGGCGTGCTGTTCGCCGAGTCCGCTCTCAAGGGCGCGCACTTCATCGAGCTCTGCGACCGCCGGAAGATCCCGCTGCTCTTCCTGCAGAACATCTCCGGGTTCATGGTCGGCCGCGACTACGAGGCCGGCGGCATCGCCAAGCACGGCGCGAAGATGGTGACCGCGGTGGCCTGCGCCCGGGTGCCGAAGCTGACCGTGGTCATCGGCGGCTCCTTCGGGGCGGGCAACTACTCGATGTGCGGCCGGGCCTACTCGCCCCGGTTCCTCTTCACCTGGCCCAACTCGCGGATCTCGGTGATGGGCGGGGAGCAGGCGGCCTCAGTGCTGGCCACCGTCCGCCGCGACGGTCTGGAGGCCCGCGGCGAGGAGTGGCCGGCCGAGGAGGAGGAGGCGTTCAAGGCGCCGATCCGCGAGCAGTACGAGTCGCAGGGCCACCCGTACTACGCGACCGCCCGCTTGTGGGACGACGGCGTCATCGCTCCCGCCGACACCCGCCGGGTGCTCGGTCTGGCCCTGTCCGCCTGCGCCAACGCGCCCCTCGAGGAGGTCGGCTATGGCGTCTTCCGCATGTGACGTCCAGCTTTCGGTACCGAAAGCTGGAGTTCGGACTTCGGCTTTCGGTACCGAAAGCTCCGCAGGGGCGGTGGCGTAGGTGTTCGACACCGTCCTCGTCGCCAACCGGGGCGAGATCGCCGTCCGGGTGATCCGCACGCTGCGCGCCATGGGCATCCGCTCGGTGGCCGTGCACAGCGACGCCGACGCCGGGGCGCTGCACACCCGCCTGGCCGACGTCGCCGTGCCGATCGGCCCCGCCCCCGCGGCGCAGAGCTACCTGTCGATCGAGCGGGTGCTCGACGCCGCGGCCCGCACCGGCGCGCAGGCGATCCACCCCGGCTACGGGTTCCTCTCGGAGAACGTCGAGTTCGCCCGCGCCTGCGAGGCCGCGGGCGTGGTCTTCATCGGCCCGCCGGTCGCCGCGATCGAGGCCATGGCCGACAAGATCCGGGCCAAGCAGACCGTGATGGCCGCCGGCGTCCCCGTCGTCCCCGGGCGGACAGAACCCGGCATGACCGACGACCAGGTCATCGACGCCGCCGTCGCCGTCGGCTTCCCGGTGCTGCTCAAGCCCAGCGCGGGCGGCGGCGGCAAGGGCATGCGGGTGGTGCGCACCAAGGACGAGCTGCCCGACGCCATCGCCGGCGCCCGCCGCGAGGCGAGGGGCTCCTTCGGCGACGACACGCTGCTGGTCGAGCGGTACGTCGGCAACTCCCGGCACATCGAGGTGCAGGTCCTCGGCGACGCCCACGGGACCGTCATCCACCTCGGCGAGCGCGAGTGCTCGCTGCAGCGCCGGCACCAGAAGGTGATCGAGGAGGCGCCCTCGCCGCTGCTGGACACGGCGATGCGCGCGTCGATGGGCCGCGCCGCGGTGGAGGCCGCCAAGGTCGTCGGGTACACCGGCGCCGGCACCGTCGAGTTCATCGTCGACGCCGACCGGCCGCGCGACTTCTTCTTCCTGGAGATGAACACCCGGCTGCAGGTCGAGCACCCGGTCACCGAGGCGATCACCGGGCTGGACCTGGTGGAGCTGCAGGTGCGGGTGGCGGCGGGGGAGCGGCTGCCGATCGACCAGAGCGACGTCTCGCTCGACGGGCACGCCATCGAGGCGCGGCTCTACGCCGAGGACCCCGCGCGCGGCTTCCTCCCGCAGGCCGGCACCGTGCTCGGGCTGGTGGAGGCCGACGGGCCCGGCGTCCGGGTGGACAGCTCGCTGGCCGTGGGCACCGTCGTCGGCACCGACTACGACCCGATGCTGGCGAAGGTCGTCGCCTGGGCGCCGGACCGGGAGACCGCCCGCGCCCGGCTGGTCGCCGCGCTCGGGCGGACCGCCGTCCTCGGCGTGAGCACGAACGCGGCGTTCCTCCGCGCGCTGCTGAGCGACCCCGACGTCGTCGCCGGGAAGCTGGACACCGGGCTGATCGAGCGCCGCGGCGCGGACCTCACCCTGCCCGAGCCCCCGCCGCCGCACGTGCACGCCGCCGCCGCGCTGGCGCTGCTGGCCGAGCGGGAGCCGGCCGGGCCGCTGGTCGACCCGTGGGAGCTGCCCGACGGCTGGCGGCTGGGCGAGCCGGCCTGGACGGTGCACCGGCTGCAGGCGGCCGGCGGCGAGCCGGTGGCCGTGCGGGTGCGCGGCCGGGCGGCCGCGGCCGAGGTGGCCGTGGGCGAGGGCGAGCCGGTGCCGGCCCGCGCGGTGCGCGCCGGCGACCGGCTCACCGTCACCCTCGACGGCCTGACCAGCTCCTACGCGCTGGTGCACGCCGACGGCGCGGTGTGGCTCGCCGCGGACGGGCACGTCGCGGTGTTCCGCGAGCAGGAACGGCTGGCGTCGTCGGCGGGCTCGACGGCCGCCGACGGCGTGGTGACCGCCCCCATGCCGGGGACGGTCACGGTGGTGCGGGTCGCCGTCGGCGACGAGGTGACGGCGGGAACCCCGCTGCTCGTCGTCGAGGCGATGAAGATGGAGCACGTGCTCACCGCCCCGGTCGACGGGGTGGTGGCCGAGCTCCCGGTGACGGCGGGCCGGACGGTCGCGCTGGACGAGCGGGTGGCGCTGGTGACCCCGGCGTCCCCCGACGCGGAGCAACAGGAGACGTGATGCTGGACTACCGGCTCGACGCCGAGACCGACGCGCTGCGCAAGACCGTCGCGGAGTTCGCGCACGACGTGATCGCCCCGCAGATCGGCGAGTTCTACGAGCGCGACGAGTTCCCCACCGGGATCGTCCGCCAGATGGCCCAGCTCGGGCTGTTCGGCCTGCCGTTCCCCGAGGAGTACGGCGGCTCCGGCGGCGACTACTTCCACCTGTGCGTCGCGCTCGAGGAGCTGGCCCGGGTGGACAGCTCGATCGCGATCACCCTCGAGGCCGGGGTGTCGCTGGGTGCGATGCCGATCTACCGCTTCGGCTCCGAGGAGCAGAAGCAGGAGTGGCTGCCCCGGCTGTGCTCCGGGGAGGTCCTCGGCGCCTTCGGCCTGACCGAGCCCGGCGGCGGCTCGGATGCCGGCGCCACGCGCACCACCGCGCGGCTCGAGGACGGGCACTGGGTGATCAACGGCTCCAAGGCCTTCATCACCAACGCGGGCACCGACCTCACCGGCCTGGTCACCGTCACCGCGGTCACCGGCACCCGCCCCGACGGCGGCAAGGAGATCTCGGCGATCCTCGTGCCGTCCGGGACGGAGGGCTTCGTCGTCGGCCAGCGCTACTCGAAGGTCGGCTGGAACGCCTCGGACACCCGCGAGCTGTCGTTCACCGACGTCCGGGTGCCCGAGGAGAACCTGGTGGGGGAGCGGGGCCGCGGCTACGCGCAGTTCCTCTCGATCCTCGACGAGGGCCGGGTGGCGATCTCGGCGCTCTCGGTCGGCCTGGCGCAGGGGTGCGTGGACGAGTCGGTGAAGTACGCCCGCGAGCGCGAGGCGTTCGGGCAGCCGATCGGGAGGAACCAGGCGATCCAGTTCATGATCGCCGACATGGAGGTGCGCGCCTCGACCGCGCGGCTGGCCTACTACCGGGCGGCGGAGAAGATGCTGCGCGGCGAGCCGTTCAAGCGCGAGGCCTCGATCGCCAAGCTGTACAGCTCGGAGATGGCGATGGAGAACGCGCGCTACGCCACCCAGGTGCACGGTGGCTACGGCTTCATGAACGAGTTCCCGGTCGGCCGCTTCTACCGGGACGCCAAGATCCTGGAGATCGGCGAGGGCACCAGCGAGGTGCAGCGGATGCTCATCGCCCGCGACCTCGGCGTGGGGTAGCCCTTCAGTCGGCCTCGGGGGTGCGCGCGGGGACGGCGACGCTGAGCAGGACGACGGCGTCCTCGTCGGCGTGCAGGCTGTGCCGCCGGGCGGGCACCGGCGCGATCGCGTGCGCGGCGAGCGCCACCTCCCGTTCGCCGGCGACCAGCCGCACGCGGCCGCGGAGGACCTGGAGGCTGGCGGGGCCGGGGCTCTCGTGCTCGCTCAGCTCCGTGCCGGCGCGCAGCGCGACGACGGTCTGGCGCAGGCCGTCGACCGGGTGCGGGAGCGTACGGGCGGCGCGGCCGGCGGGCTCCCCGGCGCTCGTGGCCGCCAGCTCGTCGGCGAGCGCGGACAGGTCGAGGACGTCGTCGGCTCCGCTCATGCGGGCACCCTAGGACGGGCCGGCCGGGTGTCGCAGGGGTCGGGCGGGGCGGGTGGGAAATCGGTCCCCGATCGTCCCGTGTGCCACCGGCGAAGTCGATCATGCTCCGGCCGCGGCTCCGCCACAGTCCGCTGTGGCTCGCGGGCCGGTGCGGTGGCCGGCATCGGGACGCTGTTCCGCGCCCTGGTCGTCGGCGGCTACGTCCTCCTGCGCAGCCGGTCGCGCCGCGCCTGAGCAGGGGCGCCCCCGGCGCGTGCACGTCACGCGCCGGGGTGCGGGCCGAGGATCTCGGTGCCGTGCTCGGCCGCCAGCGTGACGAGCCGGTCGGGGTGCGTGAGCAGTGCTTCCTCGCCGACGGCGGCGACGGCCTGGAAGAACTGCTCCATCCCGGCGGGCGAGACCAGGGTGAGCATCCGGACGGGCTCGTCGGACAGCCGGCGCAGCGCGTGCGGGCGGCCGCGGTGGACCAGCACGAACGCGCCCGGGCCGGCCTCGTGCTCGTCGTCGTCGAGCCACACCGCGGCGCGGCCGGACAGCACGTAGAAGGCCTCGTCGGCGGTGACGTGCGCGTGCAGCGGGGTGGCCGCCGCCCGGAACTCCTCCTCGACCAGCCAGTAGGCGCCGCGGGTGGTGGCCGCGTCGGCCTTGGTCGTGTACGTGGAGCCCAGCGCGGTGATCCGTGCGCCCTGCCCCGGCCCGACGACCGCCATCCGGCACCTCCCCGGTCTCGGGGAAACGGTCCCCGGGGCCGGCCGCCCCGGTCAACGGGGAACGGTGCGATCAGGCGGTGACGTCGACCAGCACCTTGCCCACCGCGCCCTCCTGCACCGCCCGGTGCGCCTGCGCGGTCTCCTCGAGCGGGTAGACGTGCAGCGGCAGCCCGGCGTCCTCACCGACCCGGATCGCGCCGTCGGCGACAGCGGTCGCGACGTCCTCGATGCCGAGGACCTTGGCCCGCTCCGGTTCGGTGTAGACGAGCACGAACTGCCAGCGGGCGTTGGGGCCCATCTGCGCGCGCACCGGGACGGTGACCTCCGCGCCGCCGTCGTCGGCGTACATGGCGACGGCGCCGTGCATGCCGATGACCTGCGCGTCGACCGGGGCGTTGACCGCGGCGGAGACCTCGACGATCGCGTCCACGCCCTTCGGCGCGATCTTGCGGACCTCGGCGACGACGTCCTCGTCGCGGTAGTTCACGACGTGGTCGGCGCCGGCGGCCGCGGCCAGCTGGGCCTTGCGCGGGCTGCTGACCGTGGCGATCACGGTGGCGTCGGACCAGCGGGCCAGCTGGATGGCCGCGTTGCCGACCGCGCCGGCGCCACCCTGGACGAGGACGGTGTGCCCGTCGAGCGCACCGGGGCCGAGCCGGTCGGGCAGCGACTCGGCGACGGTCAGGCAGCGGTGCGCGGTCAGGAAGGGGATGCCGAGGGCCGCACCCAGCTCGAACGACGGGTCGGTACCGAGCAGCACGACGTGCCGGGCGGGGACGACGGTGTGCTCCGCGGCGGTGCCCCAGCGGCGCTGCCAGGCGGCCTCCCAGATCCACACCCGCTCGCCGACGAGCACCGGGTCCACGCCCTGCCCGACGGCCTCTACGGTGCCGGCGCCGTCCTGGTTCGGCACCTGGCCGTCCGGTCCGGGGTCGGCGTTGCTGCGCGACTTCCAGTCGGTCGGGTTCACGCCGGAGTACGCGACCCGCACCCGGACCTCCCCGGGACCGGGCTCCGGCACGGGGGCGTCGAGCAGCTCGAGGACGTCGGGTCCGCCGGGGCGGCGGTAGGAGATCAGGCGCACGGCCCCGGCACTACCCGGCCGGCCCGTGGCGAAGCGTCAGCCGGCGTAGGCGTCGGCGTCCGTGGGCCAGTCCAGCGGCGGCAGGCCGGCCAGCTCCGCGAGCCGGTCGACGGTCAGCTCGACGACCTCGTCGGTGGGCGGGGCGCCGTCGGACGCGGCCATGAGCTGCCGGGCCTCGGCGGGGTCGACCTCCCGGCCGCTGGCCTCGCGGACCCAGCGGGCGAAGCCCTCGGCCTCGGCGGCGGTGTCGACCGGCGGGGCGGCCTCGGGCTCGTCGAAGTACACCCGCGGCTCGTAGCCGAGGTAGAAGCGGCCGCCGGAGGCGTCGGCCAACCGGTAGTCGACCGTGGCGATGCCGCTGTCGTGCACGTCGACGAGGAGGAACGGCACCGCGGTCGGGCCGCCGGTGCTCCACCGCCCGTCGGAGTACGCGAACTTCCCGAAGAGACCCACGAGCGCGAGGCTAGCCGCGCCGTCCGACGTCCCGGGTTCCGAGGAGCCGGGCTCAGACGCGGCCGGTGCGCAGCGCGCGGGCGACGTCGGGGCGGCCGTTGCCCTCGGCGATGGTCGCCGCGGCGTCCCAGTCGTAGGTGACGGCGTGGAACTCCGCCCGCCAGGCGCCCTCGGCGTCGTCGGCGACGGCGTACCGGGCGTGCGGGGTGCCCGCCTCGATCACGTGCGGGTGGGGGAGGTCGTCCGCGTAGGCCGGCCACCCCACGCTGCCGGGGTTGAGCACCAGCGCGCCCGTGGGCAGCCGCAGCTCGCGCTGCAGGTGGGTGTGCCCGCAGAGCAGCAGCGGGACCGCCGCGGCCGGGCCCAGCCGGTCGAGCACCTCCGCCACCGTCGCGGGCCGCACCCCTGTCGGCTCGACGGTCTCCAGCAGGTAGGCCAGGTCGTCGGTGGGGGAGCCGTGGAAGGCGAGGACGCCGGGCGCCGGGCTCGCCGTCGCCGGCAGACCGGCCAGCCACGCGCGGTGCTCCCCGGTGATCGTGTCGTGCGCCAGCCGGTCGGAGGCGCCCATCCGTTCCCGCGGGGACGTCAGCAGCTGGCGCTCGTGGTTGCCGGCGACGACGACGTGGTCGAGCGCCATGAGCCGGTCCGCCGTCTTCCGCGGTTGCACGCCGCCGGACAGCAGGTCGCCCAGGTCCACGACCAGGTCCACCCGCTGGACCTCGAGGTGGGACAGCACCGCGTCGAGCGCGGGCAGGTTGCCGTGGACGTCGGAGAGGACCGCGATGCGCACCTCGGCACCATAGGCAGTCCTGCAACGCTTGTTGCGCAATAGTACTTGTGCAAGGCCTCTTGTGGGTTCATGATGTCCTCGTGAGCGAGAACCGGGACGTCCGCGAGGTCACCGACGCACGCGTGCTGGCGATGCTGGCCCACCCGTTGCGGCGGCGGCTGCTCGACGTGCTCCGCGTGCACGGTCCGGCCACGGCCAGCGCGCTGGCGGAGCGCACCGACCAGCGGGTGGGGAACATCAGCCACCACGTCAAGGCGCTGGCCGACGTCGGCCTGGTCGTCGAGGCGCCCGAGCTGGCCAAGGACCGCCGGGAGCGGTGGTGGCGGCTGGTGGACGGGACCCTGCGCTGGTCGGGCGAGAACCTCTCCGACGACCCCGCGGCCGAGGCGGTCGCCCAGGCCGTCCAGTCGCTGACCCTCGACCGGCACGCCGGTCACGTGCGCGCCTGGTTCGCCGCGGACGACGAGGAGCGCGACCCCTGGCGCAGCACCTCCTTCAGCATGCAGAAGTGGCTGCACCTCACCGCCGACGAGCTGGGCCAGCTGTCGGAGGAGGTCGGCGCGCTGCTCGAGAGGTGGGGGCAGCGGGACGTGCCCGACGACGGTGCGCACCGCGAGCCGGTCCTCGTCTTCACCTACGCCGTCCCGGCGACGCCGTGAGGCACCCCCGCAGCGCGACCCCGCGCCGACCGCGTCCACCCGCGCGCCCCGACCCGGTGCGCCGCCCGCCCCGTCCCCGCCCCGTCATCCAGGAGCTGCCGTGAACACCCCCAACGACGAGTTCGTCGCCGGCCGGATGGCCGAGCTGCAGGCGCAGGCGCGGGACGCCTCGCGCGCGCACCGCCTGGACGCCGCGCAGCGCGCCGCGCGCAAGGCGGAGCGGGCGGCCCGCAAGGCGGCCCGCCTCCGCGCCGAGCTCTGCTGAGCCAGGGGTTCCGGGGTCCGCCTGCTCCGGAGGACGAAAGACGGGGTCTTCCGGGCCGAAGGCCGTTGGCGGGGACCGGTGGCGGCTCGGCAGCGTGGGGGCACCGCTCCAGCCCGCCCAGGAGGTCGCCGTGATCCCCGTCAAGCAAGCCGCCCACGAGTTCCTCGAGCACCGCCGCATCGCGGTCACGGGGGTGTCGCGCTCCCCGAAGGACCACGGGGCCAACGTGGTCTACAAGCGGCTGCGCGACCGGGGGTACACCGTCTTCGCGGTGAACCCGAACGCCGACCAGGTGGAGGGCGACACCTGCTACCACGACCTGAAGTCGGTACCCGGCGGCGTGGAGGCCGTCGTCATCGCCACCAGCCCGGCGCACGCCGAGGACACGATGCGGGAGTGCGTCTCGCTCGGCATCGGCCGGGTGTGGATGCACCGCGGGCCCGGCGCCGGCAGCGTGTCCGAGCAGGCGACGGCCTACGGCCGGGCCAACGGGGTGACGGTCATCGACGGCGGCTGCCCCTGCATGTTCGACCCCACCGCGGACGTCGGCCACAAGGTGATGCACGCGTTCGGCGTGGGGCACATGCCCAAGCAGGTGTGAGGCCGTGCCGACCAGCTGGACGGCGGAGGGGACGCGCCGGCGCCTGCGCCGCTGGATGTACCGCGGCGGCCGCCCGCGCGGTGTGGCGCGCCTGCTGAACCGCCTCGACGCGCTGGTGCTGGGCAGCGGCCGGCTGCCGGTGGACCGGGCGGTCACCCTTGAGGTGGCCGGACGGCGCACGGGGCGGGTCGTCCCCGTGCCGGTGGTCGTCGCCGACCTGGACGGCGAGCGCTACCTCATCTCGATGCTCGGGGCGGGCAGCAACTGGGTGCGCAACGTGCGCGCCGCCCGCGGGGCGGCCGTGCTGCGCCGCGGCACCCGGACCGCGGTGCGCCTCGAGGAGGTCCCGGTGGCCGAGCGGGCGCCGATCATCAAGCGCTACCTCGACCTGGCGCCGGGCGCCCGAGCGCACATCCCGGTCGACCGGCGTGAACCGGTGGCGGCGTTCGAGGCCGTCGCCGCCGACCACCCCGTCTTCCGCGTGCGGCCGCTGGAGCCCGCGGCCTCCGATCGGCAGCGGACCGGCTGACCGCGCCCGTCCCTCAGGTCGGGCGGATCGACAGCGTGAGCCGGCGCCGACCCTCGTCGGTGCGGGCGGTGGCGAGCCGCTCGGCCGACGGCGTCCCGTACTCGGTGGTCCGCTGGCGGGCCGGCCGGCCGATCGCGGCGGCCATGGCCTCCAGCTCGGCGATGGTCTTCAGCGAGCCGTTCTCGCTGCCGGCCATCCGGCTGATCGTCTCCTCCATCAGCGTGCCGCCGAGGTCGTTGGCCCCGCCCTGCAGCACCGCCTGCGTGCCGGCGTCGCCGAGCTTCACCCACGAGGTCTGGATGTTGGGGATCCGCCCGTGCAGCAGCAGCCGGGCCACCGCGTGCACGGCCCGGTTCTCCCGCACGGTCGGCCCGGGGCGGGCGACACCGGCGAGGTAGATCGGCGAGTTGTGGTGCACGAACGGCAGCAGCACGAACTCGGTGAACCCGCCGGTGCGGTCCTGCAGGCGGCTGAGCGTGCGCAGGTGCGCGACCCAGTGGGCCGGGGTGTCGACGTGCCCGTACATCATCGTCGACGTCGTCGGCAGGCCCACCTCGTGCGCGGTGCCGATGATCTCCAGCCACGTCGCCGTCGGCAGCTTGCCCTTGGTGAGCACCCAGCGGACGTCGTCGTCGAGGATCTCGGCCGCCGTGCCCGGGACGGAGTCCAGGCCGGCCTCCTTGGCCGCGGTCAGGAAGTCGCGGAACGACAGCCCGGTGCGGGCGGCGCCGTTGACGATCTCCATGGGGGAGAAGGCGTGCAGGTGGATGCCGGGCTGCCGCTGCTTCACCTCGCGGGCCAGGTCGAGGTAGGCGGTGCCGGGCAGGTCGGGGTGGATGCCGCCCTGCATGCAGATCTCGGTCGCCCCGGCCGCCCACGCCTCGTCGACCCGGTCGCCGACCTGCGCCATCGACAGGGTGTAGGCGTCGGCGTCGGTGCGCCGCTGGGCGAACGCGCAGAACCGGCAGCCGGTGTAGCAGACGTTGGTGAAGTTGATGTTCCGGTTCACGACGTAGGTGACGTCGTCGCCGTTGACGTCGCGGCGGACGGCATCGGCAAGACCGGTCAGCGCGTCCAGATCGGGGCCGTCGGCGCCCAGGAGCGCGAGGTACTCGGCGTCGGTCAGCCCGGCCGGGTCCCGCTCGGCCCGTGCCAGCGCGGCGCGCACCTCGGGATCGCCCGCGGCCAGCGCGGTCGAGGAGCCGTCGCGGGCCGACGTCGTCCGGTCGCGGAGCTCGGCCCAGTCGCCGTAGACGGCGTCGAAGTCCGACCGGCGGTCCGACGTCCGCCCGACGGTGTCCACCTCGACGTGCAGGTCGACCCGGCCGGTCGACGTCCACGCCTCGTCCGGCTCCTGCCAGGGCAGCCCGACGGGGTTCCGCCCCTCGACGGCCAGGCCGTCCGGGCCGGCCAGCGCGGAGACGTGCGGGCGCACCCGCGGGTCCAGCCACGGCTCCGGCTGCAGCACGTAGGGCGGCTGGGCGGCCAGCCGCTCGCGCAGCTCGAAGCCGGCCTCGGCGCTCAGCGCGGCCAGCTTGTCGATGTTCGGCCAGGGCCGCTCGGGGTTCACGTGGTCCGGGGTCAGCGGGCTGACCCCGCCCCAGTCGTCGACGCCGGCGCGCAGCAGCAGCCCGAGCTCGGTGGAGTCCGAGAGGTTCGGCGGCGCCTGCACCCGCGCCTTGGGCCCGAGCAGCAGCCGGGTGACGGCGACGGCGGCGACGTACTCCTGCAGCTCCAGGTCGTCGTGCGCCTGCATCGCCGTCCGGGGCTTGGCCCGGAAGTTCTGGACGATGGTCTCCTGCACGTGCCCGTGCCGCTGCGCGCTCGCCCGGATCTGCAGGATCGCGTCGACCCGCTCGGCGTAGTCCTCGCCGATGCCCAGCAGGACGCCGGTGGTGAACGGGACGGCGGAGCGACCGGCGTCCTCCAGCACCCGCAGCCGGACGGCCGGCTCCTTGTCGGGGCTGCCGAAGTGCGGGCCGCCGGGCTCCGACCACAGCCGGGTCGCCGTCGTCTCGAGCATCATCCCCATGGAGGCGGCCACCGGCTTGAGCCGCTGGATCTCCTCCCAGGAGAGGACGCCGGGGTTGAGGTGGGGCAGCAGCCCGGTCTCCTCGAGCACCCGGATCGCCATGGCCCGCAGGTACCCGAGCGTCGAGTCGAAGCCGTGCGCCTCGAGCCACTCGGCGGCGACGGGCCAGCGGTCCTCGGGGCGGTCACCGAGGGTGAACAGCGCCTCCTTGCAGCCCATGGCTGCGCCGGCGCGGGCGATGTCGAGCACCTCGTCGGGGGAGAGGTAGGGCGCCGTGCCCTGCGCGCGCAGCTGCCCCGGCGTCGTCACGAAGGTGCAGTAGTGGCAGCGGTCGCGGCACAGGTGGGTGAGCGGGATGAACACCTTGCGGCTGTAGGTGACGACGCCCGGCCGCCCGGCGCTGGCCAGGCCGGCGTCGCGGACCCGGCCGGCCGCGGTGAGCAGCCGGTCCAGCGGCTCGCCCTCGCCCAGGCCGCGGGCGTGCAGGAGGGTCTCGGCCTCGACCGCGTCGAGGGTCACCCCGCGTTCGGCGCGCACCAGGGCGCGGCGCAGGGCGGACTCGGTCGGGGGCGGGAGCGCAGTCATGGCGGCACCGACGCTATCCCCGCGGGATGACGATCGTGTTCCCGGCTCCGGTCAGCGGCCGGCGGGGCGCCCGGTCTCGTCGACGAACCGGCCGCGCAGCCGCAGCAGGGGGAGCCCCGCCGGGGCCACCGCCAGCACGTCCTCGACGGCCAGCAGGGCCAGCACGTGGTCGCCGGCCTCCACCAGCCGCTCGAGGCGGCAGTCCAGCGCCGCGAGGCCCTCGCCCAGCACGATCGCCCCGCTGCCCGGCGCCCGCGACCACGGCACGGTCTCGAGCAGGTGCCGGGCGCTGGGCCGGCCGGCCGAGGCGAACCGGGAGGCCACGATCGCGTGCTGGGCGGCGAGCACGGTCAGCCCGCACGTGCCGACGGTCTCCAGCACCTCGGCCGGGTAGCCGCCGGCGCTCAGCCCGACGGCGACGAGCGGGGGGTCGACCGAGACGCTCATGACCGAGCTGACCGTCGTGCCGACGTCGTCGATGTCGTCCTTGACGGTCAGCAGGCACACCCCGGCCGCGTACTGGCCCAGGGCGGCGGCGAACTCCGCGCGGTCGACCGGCATGGCGACAAGTCGACCACACCCAGCAGGATGGCCTGGTGAGCAGCGCAGACGGGAAGACCTACGACGTCGTCGTCCTCGGGGCCGGCTCCACCGGCGAGAACGTCGCCGACATCGTCGTCCGGGGCGGCCTCTCGGCGGTCCTCGTCGAGAACGAGCTGGTCGGCGGCGAGTGCTCGTACTGGGCCTGCATGCCCAGCAAGACGCTGCTGCGCGGCACCGAGGTGCTCGCCGAGGCGCGCGCCGTCGACGGCGCGCGGCAGGCGGTGACCGGGCAGCAGGACGTCACCGCCACCCTCGCCCGCCGCGACTCCTTCACCGCGCACTGGGACGACTCCGGCCAGGCGGAGTGGGTGCACGGTGCCGGCATCGACCTGCTGCGCGGCACGGCGCGGCTGGCCGGCGAGAAGGTCGTCGTGGTCACCGCGGAGGACGGCACGGAGACCCGGCTGACCGCCCGGCACGCGGTGGCCGTGTGCACCGGGTCGGTCGCGAAGCTGCCACCGGTCGACGGGCTGGCCGACGTCGACCCGTGGACGCCGCGCGAGGCGACCAGCGCCAAGGAGGCGCCCGGCCGGCTCGTCGTCCTCGGTGGCGGCTACGTCGGCTGCGAGATGGCGACGGCCTGGCAGGCGCTCGGCTCGCAGGTCACCCTGGTCCAGCACGGGGACCGGCTGCTCGACACCATGGAGCCCGTGGCCAGCGACGCGGTGGCTGCGGCGCTGCGCGCGTCCGGCGTCGACGTCCGGCTGGGCTGCGAGGTCACCGCTGCCCGCCGCGACGGCACCGACGTGGTGCTCACGACGTCGGCCGGGGAGCTCCGCGGCGACGAGGTGCTCGTCGCGACCGGCCGCGCCGCGCGGACCGCCGACATCGGCCTGGAGACGGTCGGCCTGGGGCCGGGGGAGTACCTCGACGTCGACGACTCGCTGCGGGTGCGCGGCAGCGACTGGCTCTACGGCGTCGGCGACGCCAACGGCCGGGCGCTGCTAACCCACATGGGCAAGTACCAGGCACGGCAGGCGGGCGCGGCGATCGTCGCGCGGGCGCGCGGCGAGCAGGTCGGCCTCGACGACTGGTCGCCGTTCGTGGCCACCGCCGACGACCGGGCGGTGCCGTCGGTCGTGTTCACCAGCCCGCAGGTCGCCGCCGTCGGGCTCACCGCGGCGCAGGCGGCCGAGCGCGGGCTGGCCCACCGGGTCGTGGAGTACGACCTCGGCTCGGTCAGCGGCGCCAAGGTCTTCGCCGACGGCTACACCGGCAGTGCGCTCGCCGTCGTCGAAACCGAGCGGGAGGTGCTGCTCGGGGTGACCTTCGTCGGTCCCGCGGTCGCCGAGCTGCTGCAGTCGGCGACGATCGCCGTCGTCGGCGAGGTCCCGATCGCCCGGCTCTGGCACGCGGTGCCCGCCTACCCGACGGTCAGCGAGATCTGGCTGCGCCTGCTGGAGACCTGGCGCGACTCGTCGACGAGCTGACAGGTCGAGGAGTCGACACGTCGACCTGTCGACCGGCCGCCTACGGCAGCGGGAACGGTGCGTCGTCGGGGGCGGGCAGGTCCCCCGCGGCGACGGCGGTCACCGTCATGCCCTCGAAGACGGCCACCCCGCCGAGGGTGGTGAGGAAGGCGGTGTCGGCGGCGTCGCGGCCCGAGCAGATCCGCACCAGGGACCGGGTCGGCGCCAGCCGGGTCGCGTCGACCACGCACCAGACGCCGTCGACATCGGCCTCGACCACGGCGTGGAAGTCCATCGGGTGCAGACCGGGCGCGTAGACCGCGACCAGCCGGGCCGGGATCTCCAGCGCCCGCAGCAGGGTGACGGTCAGGTGCGCGTAGTCGCGGCACACGCCCTGCCCCATGAGCAGGGTGTCGACGGCGGTGTCCACCGGGCGGCTCGACCCGGAGGTGTAGGTCAGCCGCCGGTGCACCCACGCGGCGACCGCGGGCACCAGCTCCGCCCGGGGCAGCGTGCGGTCGAACTCCGCGGAGGCGAACCCCTCCAGCTGGTCCGAGGGGCAGTAGCGGCTCGGCCGCAGCGCCGTCGCCCAGTCCGCCGGGGTGACCGCCCGCGCGGCGCCGTCGCTCTCCGCCGTCGCGGAGTAGGTGATCGTCGTGCCGCCCTCGTGCAGCTCCAGCCGGTGGACCCGGGCGCCGTCCACCTCGAACTGCACCGGCTCGACGACCTGCCCGCCGGACAGCACGGTGAGCTGCTCGGTGACCGGCGCGGCCACCGCCACCTGCAGCAGCGCGGTCGACGGCGCGGGCGAGGAGAGGGTGAGCGTGGCGGCCACGTCGATGCGCATGCGGTGATCATGGAGCCGGCCCCGCGTCCGCGCAGGTGGGCAACGCGACCGCAACGCGGAGTTCACCGGCGGCTGTGCCCGACGGCACACGGCGGCAGCCGGGCGGTGCGCCGGAGCGCCGTGGTCACATGGACGCCGTGCAGTTCACCGCCTCCGCGGCCCCGTGGCGCCGCTACATCGCCCTCGGCGACTCCTTCACCGAGGGGCTCAGCGATCCCGACCCGGCGCGCCCCGGCGAGTTCCGCGGCTGGGCCGACCGGCTGGCCGAGCACCTGGCCGCGGTCAGCCCCGGCGAGGTGGAGTACGCGAACCTGGCCATCCGCGGCCGGCTGCTGCGCCAGGTCGTGGACGAGCAGGTGCAGGTGGCCCTCGACGCGCAGCCGGACCTGGTCAGCCTGGTCGCCGGCGGCAACGACCTGATGCGCCCGGGCGCGGATCCCGACGAGCTGGCCGCGGGGCTGGAGGCCGCCGTCGTCCGCTTCCGCGACGCCGGCGCCGACGTGCTGCTGGCCACCAGCGTGGACACCCGCAACACCCCGATCCTGCGCCGGGTCCGCGGCAAGATCGCCGTCTTCAACGCCAACATCTGGTCGATCGCCAACCGCACCGGTGCCGCCGTCCTCGACCAGTGGGGCGCGGGCTGGGTGCAGGACTTCCGGCTCTGGGACACCGACCGGATCCACATGACCGACGAGGGGCACCGCCGCATGGCGCTGGCCGCGGCGACCGCGCTGGGCCTGCCGGCCGAGGACGACGGCTGGCGCACCCCGCTGCCCCCGGCCCCGCCGCGGGCGCTCCGTGCCGCTGTCGCCGAGGAGGCCGCCTGGGTGCGCGGTTTCGTCGCGCCGTGGGTCGCGCGCCGGCTGCGCGGGCGCTCCTCGGGTGACGGCCGGGCCCCGAAGCGCCCGGTCCCGCTCGCCCTGCCCCGCCCCTAGCGGCGCTCGTCCTCCGGCTCGTCGCCGAAGTAGTCGAACAGCGCGCCGGTGTCGTCCATCGCCAGGACGACCGGGCGCCGCGGCGGCATCTCCGGCATGGGCCGCGGCTGCGGCACGACCGGCGTCTCGAGGGTCGCGGGCAGCAGCGGGCCGGCGACCTCCTCGGCCGGCATGTCGGTGACCTCGCCGATCAGCACCTCCGCCGGGCTCGGCAGCGGCGCGGGCCGGCCGAAGGCGTAGCCCTGCGCCATCGCGCAGCCGTGCCGCAGCAGCCAGTCGGCCTGGTCGAGGTCCTCGATGCCCTCGGCGATCACCTGCAGGCCCATGCCGCGGCCCAGCTGCAGGAGGCCCTGCACCAGCGCGGCGGTGGCCGGCTCGGTGACGACGTCGGCGACGAAGGACCGGTCGATCTTCACGGTGTGGATCGGCAGCCGGTGCAGCGCGGTGATCGCGGAGTACCCGGTGCCGAAGTCGTCGAGGGCCAGGGTGACGCCCTGGTCGGTGACGACGGCGACGGAGTGCAGCGTGGCCTCGGCGGCGAACAGCGCTGTCGACTCGGTGATCTCCAGCTCCAGCCGCTGCGCCGGCAGCCCGGACTCCTCCAGGGCGGCGGCGACCAGCTCGCTGAAGCCCTCCTCGGCGAGGTGCCGGGCGGAGATGTTGACGTGCACCCGCAGGTCGTCGGGCCAGGTGGCGGCGTCCAGGCAGGCCCGCCGCAGCACCCACGCGCCGAGCTTCGAGGTGAGGCGGTTGTTCTCCGCCGCCTCCAGGAAAGCCCCCGGCGGGAGCAGCCCGCGGGTGGGGTGCTGCCAGCGGATCAGCGCCTCGTAGCCGAGCAGCGTCTCGTCGGCCAGGTGCACGATCGGCTGGTAGAAGAGCCGCAGCTCGTCGTTGTCGAGCGCGTGCCGCAGGTCGGTCTCCAGCTGCAGCGCGTCGACCTCGCTGTCGCTGAGCGCGCCCTCGTGCACCTCGACCCGGGCGCGGCTGCCGTCGGCCTTGGCCTTGGTCAGCGCGCTCTGCGCCTGGCGGAGCAGGTCGTCGGGGGTCAGGTCGGAGCCGAGGGTGAGCCCGACGCTGGCCGACAGCGTGATCTCGCGGTCCTCGACGACGAACGGCTCGTCGAGCACGCTGAGCAGCCGCTCGGCCAGGGCGCGCAGCCCGTCGAGGTCCTCGACGTCCTCGGCCACGACGAGGAACTCGTCGGCACCGAGGCGCACCGCGGTGTCCTCGACCCGGGTGCTCCAGCGCAGCCGGTCGGCGACCTGGCTGAGCAGCTGGTCACCCGCCTCGTGGCCGAGGGCGTCGTTGACCGCGCGGAAGCGGTCGATGTTGAGGTGCACCAGGCCGACCTGCAGCCCGCGGCGCCGGGAGAGGGCGACCGCGTGCCGCAGCCGGTCGCTGAGCGCGCGCCGGTTGGGAAGGCCGGTGAGCGGGTCGGTGAACGCGCGGCGGACCAGGTCGTCCTCGGCCCGGCGGCGGTCGGTGACGTCGACCAGCGAGAGGACGACGAACTGCGGGCTGCCGTCGTTGTGCCGCACCACCTCGTGCGCCTGGACCACCCAGAGCTCGGTGCCGTCGGAGCGGCGCATCCGGCGCTCGCCGTCCAGCAGCAGGTTCGGGTCGAGGCCGGGCTCGGCCGGGTCCGGGACGAGGCCGAGGTCGCCGACCGGCGGGTCGTCGGGGTGGGCGAGCAGGTCGACGTGCCGGCCGGCGAGGTCGTCGGCGGTGCGGCCGGTCAGGGCGCACATCATCGGGTTCGCGACCAGCACGTGCCCGTCCAGGTCGACCAGCGCCTTGGCGATCGGGGCGGCCAGGAACAGCGCCTGGAACAGCTGCCCGCGGTCGGCCAGCAGGGTGTCGATGGCCCGCATGCGCTGCCGCGCGGCGGCGCTGGGGGTGCCGGCCGGCTGCCACGGCGTGTCGGAGGCGGGGAGGCTCACCGGAACAGGGTCACGCATCGGAGGCGAGAAGTGACGGAACCGGTGCACGGAGAGTCGTGATCGTGCCGTCACAGCGGGTTAGCAGAGGCGTATGTCTCGGCAGATGTCGCCAGCGGACCGAGGAGGGCGCCGGTGGATGCTGTCCCGGGAACACCGGCGGCCCCGCCGGCGCTGCTCGCTCCAGCGTCGACGAGAGGTGAGTGCGGTGGAGAAGCGGATCGGTTTCCTGTCCTTCGGGCACTGGCAGCCCATCCCCGGGTCGCTGGTGCGCACCGGACGGGATGCGCTGGTGCAGAGCATCGAGCTGGCGGTCGCCGCCGAGGAACTGGGCCTGGACGGCGCCTACGTGCGGGTGCACCACTTCGCCCGGCAGCTGGCCTCGCCGTTCCCGCTGCTCTCGGCGATGGCGGCGCGGACCAGCCGCATCGAGCTGGGCACGGGTGTCATCGACATGCGCTACGAGAACCCGCTCTACATGGCGGAGGAGGCCGCGGCGGCCGACCTGATCAGCGGCGGGCGGCTCCAGCTCGGCGTGAGCCGGGGGTCACCGGAGACGGCGCTGCGGGGTTCCGAGGCCTTCGGCTACGTGCCCGGACCGGACAGCAGCGACGCCGAGCTGGCCCGGCAGAAGACGGCGCTGTTCCTGGCCGCGATCTCCGGCCAGCCGGTCGTCGACGCCGATCCGCGGATGACCGGCGGGATGGCCGGCAAGCTGGCGGTCCAGCCGCAGTCGCCGGGTCTGGCCGAGCGCATCTGGTGGGGGTCGGGCACGTTCGCGACCGCGGAGTGGACCGCGCAGCAGGGCCTGAACCTGATGAGCTCCACGCTGCTCAGCGAGGAGACCGGCGTGCCCTTCGACCAGCTGCAGGCCGAGCAGATCGCCCGCTACCGGGCGGCCTGGGCCGCGGCCGGCTGGGACCGTGAGCCGCGGGTCTCGGTCAGCCGCAGCGTGCTGCCGATCGTCAGCGACCTGGACCGCCAGTACTTCGGCTCCGACCGCGACGGCGAGGACCAGGTCGGCATCCTCGAGGGCGTGCGGGCGCGGTTCGGCAAGAGCTACACCGGTGAGCCCGACCAGCTGGCCGAGGAGCTCGCCAAGGACACCGCCGTCCAGGAGGCCGACACGCTGCTGCTCACCGTGCCCAACATGCTGGGCGTCGAGTACAACGCCTCCCTGCTCGAGACGGTCGTCCGGCACGTCGCCCCGGCCATCGGCTGGATCCACCCCGACCAGCGCGGCTGACCCGGTCCGGGGAACGGGCACCCCTTCCAGCTCTCTGCACCGAGAGCTGGGAGGGAGCTCAGCGCAGGTCGAAGCCCAGGTCGAGCACCGGTGCGCTGTGCGTGAGCGCCCCCACGGCGAGGTAGTCCACGCCGGTTGCCGCCACCTCGCGCGCCCGCTCCAGCGACAGCCCGCCGCTGGCCTCGAGGCGCACGCCGCTGCCCCGCACCAGCGCGACGGCGGTCCGCGTGTCGGCGGTGGAGAAGTTGTCCAGCAGCACCAGCTGCACCCCGGCCGCGATCGCCTCGCGCACCTGGTCGAGGGTGTCGCACTCGACCTCGAGCGGGATGCCCGGCGCCGCCGCCCGGACCGCCTCGACGGCCGGGGTGATCCCGCCGGCCGCGGCCACGTGGTTGTCCTTGACCAGGGCGGCGTCGCCCAGCGCCATGCGGTGGTTGACGCCCCCACCGCAGCGGACGGCGTACTTCTCCAGCGCCCGCAGGCCGGGCAGCGTCTTGCGGGTGTCGCGGATCGCGGCGCCGGTGCCCGCGACGGCGTCGACCCACCGCCCGGTGAGCGTGGCGATCCCCGACAGGTGCCCGATCAGGTTGAGCGCGGTGCGCTCGGCGGTGAGCAGCGCCCGCGTCGGCCCGCTGACGGTGAGGACGGCGTCGCCCGGCCCGATGCGGTCTCCGTCGGCCGCGCCCACGCGCACCTCGACGTCCGGGCTCCCCACGAGGTCGAACGCCGCGGCCGCCACGTGCACCCCGGCCAGGACGCCGGGAGAGCGGGCGACCACCTCGCCGGTCGCGGTCGCCGAGGCGGGGACGGTCGACGTCGTCGTCACGTCGGGGCCGAAGGCGAGGTCCTCGTCCAGGGCGAGCCGGACGACGCGGAGCACCTCCTCGGGATCGAGCCCGTCCTTCTCCAGCGCCGCCGCCAGGTCGCCGTTCACGCGGGCACCAGCTCCTCGGTCCGGACCGGCAGCCGCCGGGTGGCCACGCCGCCGTCCGGGGTCAGCCGGTGCGCCAGGCGCACCGCCCACTCCGGTCGCGGCTCCGGCGCATCGGTGCGGCGGTGGCAGCCGCGGCTCTCCGTGCGCTCCCGCGCGGCCAGGGCCAGCAGCGCCGCCACGGTGTGCAGCGCGGTGGCCTCGACGGCGGCGAGGTCGAGCGTGCCGGCCACGGGTGCCGCGTCCAGGACGGCGGCGAGGGCGGCGAGCCCCGCGTCGTCCCGCAGGACGCCGGCGGACCGGCTCACCGCGGTGGAGATGCCCGGCCGTGCCGTGGCGTCGACCGCCCATCCGCGGCCGGGCTCCAGTGCGGGAGCGGACGGCGGGAGGTCGGCGGCCAGGAGCGCGGCGCAGCGGCGGGCCGCGACCAGCCCCTCGGTGATCGAGTTCGACGCCAGCCGGTTGGCCCCCTGCACGCCGGTGCAGGCGACCTCGCCGACGGCGTAGAGGCCGGGGACGGAGGTCCGCCCGTCGAGGTCGGCCAGCACGCCGCCGCACGCGTAGTGCGCGGCCGGCACCACCGGCACCGGCTCGGTCGCGGGGTCGACGCCGGCGGCGCGGCAGGCGGCCACGATGCCGGGGAAGCGGCGCTCCAGGAACTCGCGCCCGAGGTGCGTGGCGTCGAGGAACACGTGCGCCGCACCGGTGGCCCGCAGGTGCGCGGCGACGGTGGCCGAGACGACGTCGCGCGGGGCGAGGTCGGCCAGCGGGTGGGCGCCGGCCATGAGGCGGCGGCCGGAACCGTCGACCAGCACCGCACCCTCGCCGCGGACCGCCTCGGAGACGAGTGCCTGCTGGCCGCGCGCGCCGGCACCGAGCCACAGCACGGTGGGGTGGAACTGCACGAACTCGACGTCTGCGACCTCGGCGCCGGCGCGCAACGCCAGGGCCAGCCCGTCACCGGTGGCGCCCTCGGGGTTGCTCGTTGCGGCGTAGACCTGGCCGTAGCCGCCGGTGGCGAGGACGACCGCCCGGGTGAGCAGGTCGCCGGGGCGGGTCAGCGCGCCGTCGTCCCCGACCGCGGCCACCCGCAGCCCGGTCACCCGGCCGGAGACCGAGGTCAGCGCGTCCAGCGCGACGGTGTGCTCCAGGACGTCGACGCCCCGGGCGCGCAGCGCCGCGGCCAGCGTCCGGGTCACCTCGGCGCCGCTCGCGTCGCCGCCGGCGTGCACGATCCGGTCGCGGCTGTGCCCGCCCTCGCGGGTCAGGGCGGGGCGGCCGGCGGCGTCGCGGTCCAGCTGCGCGCCGAGCTCGAGCAGGTCGGCGATCGCCCCCGGTGCCTCGCCGACGAGGGTGCGGACCGCCGGCTCGTCGCAGAGCCCCGCGCCCGCGATCAGGGTGTCGCGGACGTGCAGCTCGGCGGCGTCGTCGTCCCCGAGGACGGCGGCCAGGCCGCCCTGCGCCCAGGCGGTGCACCCCGCGCCGAGCTCGCCCTTGGTGACCAGCACGACCGAGCGCCCGGCGTCGGCCAGCCGCACCGCGGTCATCAGCCCGGCCGCGCCGCTGCCGACGACGACGACGTCAGTGCTGCGCGTCCAGGTCGCCACCGGCAGGGGGAGGGCCGGCGCGACGGCGGGGGTCACTCGGCCACCGGCGACGGCGTGCCGATGGCCACCATCGCCTCGACGGCGGCCCGGGCGCGCGCGGCGATCTCGGGGTCGACGGTCACCTCGTCGCGGCCCTCGCGCAGCGCCCGCAGCAGCTTCTCCGGCGTCGACATCTTCATGTACGGGCAGGCCGCCCGGCTGTTGACCGGCTCGAAGACCGTGGTCGGGTTGGCCTGCCGCAGCTGGTGCAGCATGCCGATCTCGGTCGCGACGAGCACGCGCTGCGCCGTCGTCCGCCGGGCCTGGTCGAGCATTCCGCCGGTCGAGAGGACGTGGACGCGGTCCTCGGGCAGGTCGCCCTGGCCGACCATCCACAGCGCGCTGGTGGCGCAGCCGCACTCGGGGTGCACGAGCAGCTCGGCGTCGGGGTTGCTCTCCACGCTCGCGCGCAGGTCGGTGGGGGAGATGCCGGCGTGCACGTGGCACTCGCCCATCCAGATGCGCATGTTGGTCCGGCCGGTGACCCGCTGGACGTGCGCGCCGAGGAACTGGTCGGGGAGGAAGAGCACCTCCCGGTCGGCGGGGATCGACTCGACCACCTCGACGGCGTTGGAGGAGGTGCAGCAGACGTCGGTCTCTGCCTTCACCGCCGCGGAGGTGTTGACGTAGGAGACGACGACGGCGCCGGGGTGCTCGGCCTTCCAGGCGCGGAGCTGGTCGGCGGTGATCGTGTCGGCCAGCGAGCAGCCGGCGGCGGCGTCGGGGACCAGCACGGTCTTCTCCGGCGCGAGGATCTTGGCGGTCTCGGCCATGAAGTGGACGCCGGCGAACACGATCGTGCTCGCCTCGCTGGCGGCCGCGATGCGGGAGAGGGCGAGGGAGTCGCCCACGTGGTCGGCGACGTCCTGGATCTCGGCTGCCTGGTAGTTGTGCGCCAGGACGACGGCGTCGCGCTCCGCGGCCAGGCGGCGGACCTCGTCGCGCCAGTCCTGCCACTGCTCGGGGGTCCAACCGGCGGTGCGCGGAGCGGGGATCGTCGCGGTCACGGGGAACCTCCGTGCGAGTGGGGTTTCTGACTATCAGGCGAAAACCTCGTGGGAAGACCCTAGCATTCCGGGCGTGGGTTCCGTGTGGTCGTCGCCGGAGCGCCCGGCCTATCCGCACCAGGCGCTGGCCGTGGTGCTGCAGGTCCGCGCGCGGCGGCTGCACGCCATGCTGTGGCGCCGGCCGAACGAGCCGTTCGCGGGGGCGTGGGCGCTCCCGGGCGGGCCGCTGCTGGGGGAGGAGACCCTCGGCGCCTCGGTGGCGCGGCAGCTCGCGTCCAAGGTGGAGCTCGGGCACCTCGCCCACCTCGAGCAGCTGGAGACCCGGTCTGACCCCGGGCGCGATCCCCGGGGGAGGACGGTCGCCACCGCCTACCTGGGGCTGATCCCGTCGCACCTGGACCCGGAGCTGCCGGAGGACACCGGCTGGCACCCGGTCGAGGACCTCCCGGCCACCGCGTTCGACCACGGGTCGCTCGTCGGCTCGGCCGTGGGCCGGCTGCGCGCCAAGCTCTCGTACACGAACGTCGGCTTCGCGCTGGCGCCGCCGACCTTCTCCATCGCCGAGCTGCGCGAGATCTACGTGGCCGCGCTCGGCTACGACGTCGCGGCGACCAACCTGCAGCGCGTCCTGCTGCGCCGCGGCGTGCTGGAGCCGACGGGCGAGACCGCGCCGCCCGGACGCGCGGGTGGCCGACCGGCCGCGCTGTACCGCTTCGTGCAGGCCGGTCTCGAGGTCACCGATCCCTTCGCCGTGTTCCGGCCGCCGTGTGGCCGCTGAACCCCGCTACTCCGGGCAGACCGGGAGGTTCGGCAGCAGCGGCCCGAGCGGACCGAGCAGCGTGCAGGTGACCCCCGGGACCAGCTGGGTCACCACCGGCGGCGGGGGCGGCACGGCGGGGGCCGGAGGCAGCGGCACCGGGTTGCTCGGCAGCGGCAGCGGCAGCGGCAGGGGCAGCGGGGCGGCCGGTGCGGGCGCCGGGGCCACGGGGGCCGGCGCGGGCTGGGAGCCCTGGTCCCCGCCGCCGGTGTTCCCGCTGGTGCTGCCACCGCTGCCGCCCGCCGGCGCCGGGGCGGAGCCGCTCCCGCCGCCGGAGGAGACGGGCTGCCCGGCCGGAGCGCCCCCGGCCGGCGGGGCGGCCTGGCCCCCGTCGCGGACGCCCGCCGTCTCGCCCGAGGCCGGGGTCATGTCCTGGGCACCCAGCGCGGGGCCGGGGGCAGCGGGGCCGCGGTAGCTGCGGTCCGGCGGCGGGACCGGGCTGCTGGTGTCGCCCACCAGCGGCAGCGCGTCGACCGGGATGCCCCCGGCGTAGGCCCGGGCGAGGGCGAGCACCTGGGCGACGTAGCTGTCGGAGTGGTTGTAGGCCAGCACTGCCCGGCGCTGGCCGGACTCGGTGCGCAGGTCGCCGCCGGAGGCGCACAGGTAGTTGGCCGCGGCGAGGGCCGCGTCGTCGATGTCGAAGGGATCGGTCGTGCCGTTGCCGTCGCCGTCGACGGCGTAGGCGCGCCAGGTGGTCGGGATGAACTGCATCGCGCCGACGGCCCGGTCGTACCGGGTGTCGTGGTCGTAGCGGCCGTCGTCGCTGTCGCCGATGTAGGCGAACTGGCCACCGTCCAGCGCCGGCCCGCGGATCTCCGGGGTCGAGGTGCCGTCGGGGTTGAGCGTCGCGCCGGCGAAGCGGCCGTGGTTGGACTCGACGCGGCCGATGCCCGCCAGCAGCGACCAGTCGATGCCGCAGCCCGGCTTCGTGGCGTTCATGCGGGTGGCGCCGACCCGGTAGGCGTTGAGCGCGACGTTCGGGATGCCGTTGGCGGCCAGCCCGTCGATGACGGGAGCGTCCGCGGGCTGCTCGGCGCCGCGCACCGGCTGGACGGGGAGGGTCTCGGCGCCGGGCGGTGCCCCCTCGGAGAGGTCGGCCACGGTGATCTCCGGGCGCCCGCTCTCGGGTGTCTCGGCACGGGCGGCCTGCACGTCGGTGCCGCCGGGCGCGGTGAGCCCCGCGATGAGCCCCGCCCACGCGATGACGACAGCGGCGACGAGGAGCCAGCGGTGCTGCCGCTGCCGCCCGGGTCGTGACTGCCCGCCGAACCGCCCGATGCCCATGGACCCTCGCATCCGTCGCTCACCTGGAGAACCGATGCCGCCCCCCGGTCGGCGGGGGCTCGTTACCCGTGTCGCGTGGTCTCAATCACATGACCTGCGACGATGCGGTGCGCCCGGCAGGGATCGAACCTGCGACCAAGTGCTTAGAAGGCACCTGCTCTATCCGCTGAGCTACGGGCGCTCGACGGCCGATCATCGCATCACGGCGGGCCGGACCGGAGCACGCCGCCGAGGCGGCCCCGTCCACACCCCGCGCCGCCGTCCACAGATGCGCACGCGCGGCTCCCCGGGCGACCAGCGGACCCCAGAGTCGATCGCACACCGGCACCGCGCCGGCCGCGCCACCCGGCGCCGCAGACCCGAGGAGCACCGTGAACGGCACCCAGATCACCGTCGTGGGCAACGTCGTCAACTCGCCCAGCCGCAACCGGACGCAGAACGGCAGCGTCACCAACTTCCGCGTCGCCTCCACCGAGCGCCGCTACGACAGGTCGACGGAGACCTGGGGGAACGGCAACTCGTTCTTCGTCGACGTCGAGTGCTGGGGCGACCTCGGCGGCAACGTCTCGCACAGCATCAGCAAGGGCGACCCCGTCGTCGTCGTGGGCACCATCCGCACCGACGAGTGGGAGTCCGACGAGGGGCGCCGCAGCCGGTCCCGCGTCCGCGCCGACGCGGTGGCGCCCAACCTGGCACGCGGGGTCGCGGAGTTCCGGAAGACCCAGCGCTCCGAGCCCCGGGCGGACGAGCCCCCGGTGCCGACGGACCCGGGAGCGCAGGAGTTCGACGACGGCGAGCCGCGGGCCGGCCGGGACTACCAGGCGGCGGTCGAGGCGTTGGACCACGTGAACGCCGACGACCTCACCGGAGAGCCCGCGCACGCCTAGTTGCCCCGGGCTGGGAGGATCGGAGGTGAGAACGCCAGGGGGCCGGGCCGCGAACGCCGGCCCGCCCCCGCTCGCGAACCCGACGGAAGGCTCCGAAGCCCAGTGGCCCAGTACATCTACACCATGGTCCGTGCGCGCAAGGCGCACGGCGACAAGGTGATCCTCGACAACGTCACCCTGTCGTTCCTGCCCGGCGCGAAGATCGGTGTCGTCGGCCCCAACGGCGCCGGCAAGTCGACCGTGCTCCAGATCATGGCCGGGATGCAGCAGCCCTCGAACGGCGAGGCGACGCTGGCCCCCGAGGCCACGGTCGGCATCCTGCTCCAGGAGCCGCCGCTCAACGAGGAGCTCGACGTCCGGGGCAACGTCGAGGAGGCGGTGAAGCCGCTGCGCGACGCCCTCCGGCGCTTCGAGGAGGTCAGCGCGGCGATGGGTGAGCCCGACGCCGACTTCGACGCCCTCCTCGCCGAGCAGGGCGAGCTCATGGAGGTCATCGAGAACAACGACGGCTGGGAGCTCGACGCCCGCATCGAGCAGGCCATGGACGCGCTGCGCTGCCCGCCCGGCGACGCCGACGTCACCGTCCTGTCCGGTGGTGAGCGCCGCCGCGTCGCGCTGTGCAAGCTGCTGCTCGAGGCGCCAGACCTGCTGCTGCTCGACGAGCCCACCAACCACCTCGACGCGGAGAGCGTCGCGTGGCTGGAGCAGCACCTGGAGAAGTACGCCGGCACCGTCGTCGCCGTCACCCACGACCGGTACTTCCTCGACAACGTCGCCGAGTGGATCCTCGAGCTCGACCGCGGTCGCGCCTACCCCTACGAGGGCAACTACTCCACCTACCTCGAGACCAAGGCCGCCCGCCTCCAGGTCGAGGGCGCCAAGGACGCCAAGCGCGCCAAGCGGCTCAAGGAGGAGCTGGAGTGGGTCCGCTCCGGCGCCAAGGCCCGCCAGGCGAAGAGCAAGGCCCGTCTGGCCCGCTACGAGGAGATGGCCGCGGAGGCCGAGAAGTTCCGCAAGCTGGACTTCGAGGAGATCCAGATCCCGCCGGGCCCGCGGCTGGGCAGCGTCGTCGTCGAGACCAAGCACCTGACCAAGGGCTTCGGCGACCGCGTGCTCATCGACGACCTGTCCTTCACGCTGCCGCGCAACGGCATCGTCGGCGTCGTCGGCCCGAACGGCGTCGGCAAGACCACGCTGTTCAAGATGCTGGTCGGCGAGGAGAAGCCCGACGAGGGCGACATCAAGGTCGGCGAGACGGTCAAGCTCTCCTACGTCGAGCAGAACCGCAGCGGCATCGACCCCAAGAAGACGCTGTGGGACGTCGTCTCCGACGGGCTGGACCACATCAAGGTCGGCAACGTGGAGATGCCCTCGCGGGCCTACGTCGCGGCCTTCGGGTTCAAGGGCCCGGACCAGCAGAAGCCGGCCGGCGTGCTCTCCGGTGGTGAGCGCAACCGGCTGAACCTGGCGCTCACCCTGAAGCAGGGCGGCAACCTGCTGCTGCTCGACGAGCCGACCAACGACCTCGACACCGAGACCCTCACCAGCCTGGAGAGCGCGCTGCTCGAGTTCCCCGGCTGCGCCGTGGTGGTCAGCCACGACCGGTGGTTCCTCGACCGCGTGGCGACGCACATCCTCGCCTACGAGGGCGACTCGAAGTGGTTCTGGTTCGAGGGCAACTTCGCCGACTACGAGAAGAACAAGGTCGAGCGGCTCGGTCCCGACGCCGCCCGTCCGCACCGGGCCACCTACCGCAAGCTGACCCGGGACTGATCAAGGACCCCGCTGCCACCCACGCCTCGCACGCTCGGCGCGGGCCTCTGCAGCGGGGCCGTTCGAGCACCTCACGACGGCCGGTCTGGAGCAGGCGCTCCGGGCCGGCCGTCGGCGTTCCCGCGGGAACGTGCCCTACCTCGCGTGCGGGCGGAACGCCTCGACGAACGCGCGCTGCCGGCGACCCTCCACCGCGTCGCGCCGGTACCCCGCCCGCACGAACGCGACGGCCTCGTCCGCGGGCACTCCGTCGAGCACGGCCAGGCAAGCCAGCGCCGTCCCGGTCCGGCCACGCCCGCCCCCGCAGGCCACCTCGACCCGCTCGCCCGCTGACCGGTTCCAGGTCTCGAACAGCGCCGCCCGCAGGTCGTCCGGATCGCCGGGCAGCCGGAAGTCCGGCCAGCGCACCCACCGCGACGGCCACGGCACCGGCGCGGGCGGACGGCCGAGAAGGTAGAGCCCGAACTCCGGCCGCGGGCCGTCCGGAGCCCGGCGGCGCAGGGCGCGGCCGCGGACCCGGCGTCCCGACGGGAGCGTCAGCACCCCCGGGGTGCCGGCGTCCCAGGGAGAACCCATGCGCGCACGTTAGGGGAGGGCGGTAGGGCAAGGTGAGGGTGTGAGGCACACCGTCGACGTCCCCATGCGCTGGTCGGACATGGACGCCTACCAGCACGTCAACAACGTGGCCTTCCTCGGCTACTTCGAGATGGCCCGCGTCCACCTGTTCTTCGAGCGGCCGAGCCTGGAGGAGCGCAGCGGGCTGCGCCGGGGCCTCGTCGTCGCCGCGCACGAGATCGCCTACAAGCGCCCGGTCGTCTACGCCGCCGCGCCGCTGCAGGTCGAGATCTGGGTGTCCGACGTGCGCGCCGCCTCGTTCCGCTGCCACTACGAGGTCTTCGACCACGGCCGGCTCGCGGTCACCGGCAGCACGCAGCTGGTGCCCTACGACTTCGACCTCGAGCGCCCGCGCCGCCTCACGCCCGAGGAGAAGGCGTTCCTCGCCACCTGCTTCGACGAACCGGCGGGCTGAGCCACCCGGGAAAAGCGGTTCCGCCGATGCGACGGCGGGGCCAGGCTGGGCGCGCACGGGGACCGCCTGATCTGTCGGGAGAACCTCGCCATGACCACCAGCCCCGCGACCTCGACCGGGACGCTCGTCGACCGGCTGTTCGCGGCGGTGCTCGCCACCATCGACGTCCAGTCCATCTGCTTCGGTGACCGGCTCGGCTACTACCGCGCGCTCGCCGACGGTGGTCCGCAGACGCCGGCCGAGCTGGCTGCCCGCTGCGGCACCGTCGAGCGGTACACCCGCGAGTGGCTCGAGCAGCAAGCGGTCACCGGCCTGCTCGAGGTCGACGACCCCCGCGCGCCGGACCGGAGGTTCGCCCTGCCACCGGCCCACGTCGAAGCGCTGACCGACCAGCTCAGCCCGAACCACCTCGTGCCCCTGGCCCGATTCCTGGTCGGCGCCGGCAAGCACGTCGACGCACTCGTCGAGGCGCACCGCACCGGCGGCGGGGTCGCCTGGGCCGAGCTGGGGGACGACGTCCGCGAGGCGCAGGCGGCGGCCAACCGCCCGTTGTTCCTCGGCGCCCTCGGGCGGGAGCACCTGCCGTCGGTTCCCGAGCTGGACGCGGTGCTCCGCGCCGGTGGCCGGGTCGCCGACGTCGGCTGCGGCGAAGGCTGGTCGTCGATCGGCATCGCGCTGGCCTACCCCGGCGCCACCGTCGACGGCTACGACGTCGACGTCCCCTCGGTGGAGGCGGCGCGCCGCAACGCCGAGCAGGCCGGCGTCGCCGACCGGGTGCGCTTCACCGCCGTGGACGCGGCCGCGGTGGACGAGGCCGGTCGGTACGACCTCGTCACCGCTTTCGAGTGCATCCACGACCTGCCGCAGCCGGTCGCGGTCCTCGCCGCCATGCGGCGGTTGGCGGGACCCGAGGGGTACGTCCTGGTGATGGACGAGCGGGTGGCCGAGGCGTTCACCGCGCCCGGCGACGACGTCGAGCGGCTCATGTACGGCTACAGCATCCTGTGCTGCCTGGCCGACGGGTTGGCCCACCAGCCCTCGGTCGGCACCGGCACCGTCATGCGCCCCGCCGTCCTGCGCCGCTACGCCCGCGAGGCCGGCTTCCAGGACATCGAGGTGCTCGACATCGCCGACGACTTCTTCCGCTTCTACCGGCTCGTGGGCTGATCCGGGGCGTCAGCCCGGCACGTGGCGGGGGACCGGCCGGTCGGGACCCGTGGACGCCCCGCGCCGGGCGGCCTCCTCCTCCGGCACCGGCCGCACGACGGCGCCCGGTGCGATCACGCCGCCCTCGAACACCGCCGCGTTGATCCCACCGCGGTGCACCATCGCCTTGACCAGCTTCGCGCCGGTCAGCCGCTCCAGGTGCGTGCACGGCGGGCAGCGCTTCATCCCGAACAGCAGCGCGTCGCCGACGGCGAACCACCGGCCGACCAGCGACGGCAGCTCGATGCCGGAGGTGACCAGGTTGCGCCGGGTGTCGCTGGGGGAGAGGTCGACGCCGACCTCCGCGCCCACCGCCGCGACGTCGTCGGCGTCGATCAACGTCAGCTGCTTCTCCAGCGCCGGGTACTGCGCCCACGTGCCGCCGCCGAGCGCGTAGCGGTCGCCGACCAGGCCCGCCCCGGCCACCAGCGTCCCCGACGGGATCGGCTCCATCGGCGCGGCGGCCGCGGACGTCCGCCAGATCTCGCGCAGCGTCCCGGTCACGACGCCGCCCGGGCGAGGCGCCGGCGGGCAGGCGCGTCGTCGGCACCCCGTGCGTCCAGCGCCTCCCCGACGGTGGCCGCCATCCGCAGCACCTGCACGAGCAGCGGGACGACGATGCCCAGCCCCACCCGCGACGCGCCCCTGGCAGCCTGCGCCTCCCTGACCCGCGCGGCGCGGTCGGCCACCAGCGGGATGAAGCGCAGCGTCATCGCGATGACCAGCCCGATCCGGGCCGGTCGCACGCCGACCACGCGCAGCGGCGAGGCCAGCCGCTCGACCACCGCCACCAGCGCCGTCACCCGGGTCGTGGCCGTCACCACCGCTGCGGCCACGAGCAGGGCGAGCAGCCGCAGCACGGCCACCGCACCGGTGCGCGGGTCGGTCACCAGCACGTGGAAGGCCAGCAGCACGGCCAGCCAGATCAGGACCGGGCGCACCTGCACCAGCAGCGCCGACCAGGGCAGCCGGGCAGCCAGCAGGCCGACGGCGACCACCAGCACGACGGCGCCGGCCACCACCGGGAGCGAACCGGTCAGGAATAGCCCCACGCCCAGCGCGGCGAGCAGCGCGAGCTTGAGCCCGGCAGGCACGCGGTGGACCAGCGAGTTCCCCGGTCGGTACAGCGACTGCATCAACCCATCCTCGCCGTGTACCAGGGCACCGTCTCGGCCGGCGGGCCGTCGGCGGCCACCCGGCCGTCCTCGAACACCAGCACCCGGTCGAACCCGTCCAGCAGCTCGAGGTGGTGGCTGACGACGACGACGTCCTGCGGCAGCTCCTCGATCACCCGCGCCACCCGGCGGGCGTTCGCGAGGTCGAGCAGCGTCGTCGGCTCGTCGAACACGATCCGCTCCGGCCGCATGACCAGTACCCCGGCGATGGCCAGCAGCTGCTTCTGGCCGCCGCTGAGCAGGTGGGCCGGGTGGTCGCGGTGCCCCGCGAGCCCGTAGCGGTCGAGCACGTCGGCGACCCGCCGCTCGATCTCGTCGGCCGGCACACCCTGGTTCGTCGGCCCGAACGCGAGGTCCTCGGCGACCGTCGGGTGCACGATCTGCGCGTCCGGGTCCTGGAACACGAACCCGACCCGCCGGCGCACCTCGCGGGCACGGGTCGCGGTGTCCAGCCCGTCCACCAGCACGGTGCCCTCGGTGGGCAGCACCAACCCGTTGAGCAGCCGGGCGAAGGTGCTCTTCCCCGAGCCGTTGGCGCCGATGACGCCGACCCGCCGCTCGGTCAGGGTCAGCGACACCCCGGTCAGCACCGTGCGGTCGCCGTAGGAGTGGACGACGTCGCGCAGCTCGATGCCCGTCCGCTCGACGGACGGCGCCTCCTCGAGCGCGGCCGGGCGCCGTCCCCAGCGCACGGTCAGCCCGCGGTGGCGCGCCGGCCCGGCAGCTCGATCACCGGGTAGGCGCGGCGCACCGCCACGGCCACCACCGAGGCGGCGACCGCCTTCACCAGGTCGCCCGGGATGAACGTGAACGACCCGGTGAACGACGCCCACAGCGAGATGTCGCCGTACAGGGCGGTGAACGGGATGCCGATCGCGTAGATGACGAGGATGCCGCCGACCATGTTCGCGATCAGCGCCCAGGCCAGGTTGAACCGGCGCCAGAACAGCTGCGTGAGCAGCCCGATCACGAACGCGGCGATCGGCCAGCTGTACAGGTAGCCCGCGGTGGGCCCGACGAAGACGCCGAGCCCGCCCCGGCCGCCGGAGAGGACCGGCAGGCCGACCGCGACCACGGCCAGGAACGCCAGCAGCGCCAGCCCGCCGCGCTTCGCGCCGAGCACCGACCCGGCGAGCATGACGCCGAGCGTCTGGGCGGTGATGGGCACGGGCAGCCCGGGTACCGGCACCGGCGGCACCAGACCGAGCACCGCGACGATGGCGGCGAACAGCGCGACGTAGGCGAGATCCCTGGACTTCACCCGCCGGAAGCTACCGGAGGCCCCGGATCAGGCCTGCAGCCACACGGCCGCATCCCCGGGCAGCGAACCCCCGGCGACGTCCGCGCTGGCGAGCAGCACCCGCCCCTCGGGCAGCGGCACCGGGGAGCCGGAGAAGTTCACCAGGCACACCAGCCCACCGGGCCGGCGGAACGCCAGGCAACCGTCCGGCGCGGGGAGCCACTCCAGCCCGTCGCCGGAGACGGCGTCCGACCGGCGCAGCTCCAGCGCGGCTCGGTACAGCGACAGCATCGACGCCGGGTCGCGCTCCTGCGCCTCCGCGGTCAGGCCCGCCCACCCCCGCGGCATGGGCAGCCACGTCTCCGCGTCGGACGAGAAGCCGTACGACGGCTGCGTCCCCGACCACGGCACCGGGATGCGGCAGGCGTCGCGCCCCCGCTCGGCACCGCCGGACCGGAACCACATCGGGTCCTGCAGGGCCTCGTCGGGCAGGTCGACGTCGGGCATGCCGAGCTCGTCGCCGTTGTACAGGTAGGCGACCCCGGGCAGGGCCAGCTGCAGCAGCGCCGCGGCGCGGGCCCGCCGGGTGCCGACCTCGCCGTCGCCGTAGCGGGTGACGTGCCGCGGGCGGTCGTGGTTGGACAGCACCCAGCAGGCCGGCGCGGGCGTCTGCCCGACCGCGGCCAGCGAGTGATCGATGGCGTCGCGCATCTCGTCGGCCGACCAGTCCGCCGTCAGCAGCTTGAAGTTGAACGCCAGCTGCAGCTCGTCGGGGGCCAGGTACTGGGCCAGCCGGTCGTCGTCGGACACCCAGACCTCGCCCACGGCCATCGTGCCGGGGTACTGGTCGAGCACCGCGCGGATCTTCCGGTGCACCACGTGCACGCCGTCGTTGTCGAAGCGGTGGTCACCCGGGCCGTGGTCGTCGAGCAGACCGGTGTCGTCCATCGGGACCATGTCCGGCAGCCCGTCGGGCTTGGCCATGCCGTGGGCGACGTCGATGCGGAAGCCGTCGACACCCCGGTCCAGCCAGAACCGCATCGTCTCCTCGAGGTCGGCGACCACCTCGGGGTTGGCGAAGTTCAGGTCCGGCTGCTCCGGCGCGAAGATGTGCAGGTACCACTGGCCGTCCGGAACGCGGGTCCAGGCGGGACCGCCGAAGACCGAAGGCCAGTTGTTCGGCGGCTCGGCGCCGTCCGGACCGGTGCCCTCGCGGAACAGGTAGCGAGCGCGCTCCGGCGAGCCGGGGCCGGCGGCCAGCGCCGCCTGGAACCACTCGCGCTCGTGCGAGCTGTGGTTCGGGACCAGGTCGATGGTCACCCACAGGCCCAGCTCGTGGGCCTCGGCCAGCATGGCGTCGAACAGCGCGAGGTTGCCGAAGACCGGCTCGACGTCGCGCGGATCGGCGACGTCGTAGCCGTGGTCGGCCATCGGCGAGGGGAAGAACGGCGTGATCCAGAGCGCGTCGACGCCCAGGTCGCGCAGGTACGGCAGCTTGGCCCGCAGGCCGGCGAGGTCGCCGACGCGGTCGCCGTTCCCGTCGGCGAAGCTGCGGATGTAGACCTGGTAGAAGACGGCCTCGCGCCACCAGTCGGTGGGGCGGACGTGCGCAGGCGTGTGCACCGGGCTCCTTGGGATGTGCGGACGTGCGGGGGAGGGCCCGGGCGGCGCTGCTCGGGGAGGCGGCTCAGCGGGGGGACATGTCCCCGCCGGCGTCTGCCGGGAAACGATTCTGCATGCTCGCCGCGGCCATCTCGAGGTAGCCCCACAGCGTCGCGTCCTGCTCGGGCGTCAGCTCCAGCGAGTCGACGGCGCTGCGCATGTGCCGCAGCCAGGCGTCGCGCTCGGCCGGCCCGATCGCGAACGGCGCGTGCCGCATCCGCAGCCGGGGGTGCCCGCGCTGCTCGGAGTAGGTGCCCGGCCCGCCCCAGTACTGCTCGAGGAACATCCGCAGCCGGGTCTCGGCGCCCTCCCAGTCGTCCTGGGGGTAGAGCGGCGCGATCACCGGGTCGGTGCGCACGAGGGCGTAGAACCGGGCCACCAGCCGGTCGAAGGTCGCGTGCCCGCCGACCTCGTCGTAGAACGACCGCCTCGACCCGCTCATGCTCGTGGTGCTCCCTCAGCCTCGATCGCCGTCCGCTGCTGCGTCCGTCGGTAGGAGACCAGCGCCGGGGCGACGGCGATCATTCCGAGGCCGCCGCACAGCGCCAGCACGCTGCTGGGCAGCAGCCCCTCGGCGGTGAGGCCGGCCAGCAGCGCACCGATGCCCTGCACGCCGTAGAGCCCGCTCACCGCGACACCGAACGCGCGCCCCCGGTAGGCGGCCGGCGCGGCCTGGACGAAGGACACGTTGAGCGGGATCAGCCAGGTGGCGCCCAGCCCGGAGAGGAACAGCAGGGCCAGGACCGCCCCGAACGGGACGGCGCCCTCCGCCGCGACCAGGCCGGCGATCAGCAGCGGCGCCAGCGACAGCAGGACCAGCGGCACGACCAGGCGTTCCCTCCGGGCGGAGGGCACGAACCGGCCCAGCACCAGCCCGCCGACGACGATGCCCGCCGGGTTGGCCGCCAGGAGGACGCCGAGCGCCATGGATCCGCGGCCCAGCTCGTCGGTGAGCGGCGCGGCGATGCCCTCCCAGGCGTTGCCGAACAGCGCGCCGACCCACAGCACCGCCATGATCGCCAGCATCCGCGGCGTGGAGCCGATGAACCGCAGCCCCTCGGTGGTGTCCCGCCACAGCGACCGGGGCGTCCCCGTCTCGCTCGTGGCCGGTGCCGGGCGCCGCTCGAGCCGGGCCCACAGCCACAGCGCGGAGACGGCGAAGGTGACCGCGTCGATCGCCAGCGCCGTCGAGGGGTGCAGGGCCGCCAGCGCGCCACCGACCAGGAATCCGACGACCTGCGCGACCTGGAGGGTGATCGTGGTCAGCGACGTCGCCAGCGCGTACCGCTCACCCTCGAGGACGTCGGCCATCAGCGCGGACCGGGCCGACTCGAACGGTGGCGCGCACAGCGAGACCAGCAGCAGGAGGCCCAGCAGCACGGGCAGCGGCATCCCCGGCACGGCCATGAGGCCGAGCAGCACCGCCCGCACGGCGTCGGCGCCGATGACCACCCGGTGGCGGGGGAGCCGGTCGGCCAGGGTCGAGAGCAGCGGACCGCCGATCAGCCACGGGAAGTGGCTGATCGCGAAGGTGAGCGCCGACAGCAGCGGCGAGCTGGTGCGCTGGTAGACGAGCACGGTCAGCGCGACGCGGGCCAGTTCGTCGCCGGCGGTCGAGAGCAGGAACGTGCCGAACAGGGGCCGGAACTCGGGGACGCCGAAGACCTCGCGGTAGGTCGCCGGCCGATCGGCCGGGCGCGGCGACGAGCCGCTCCCCGGCACCTCGGCTGTCAGCGTGCCCCCTCGCCGGTCGGAATGACGCACCGTGACCTGCTCATCACGGCGGAAATACTTGCAGGTGCCGTCTCGGATGTCAGCGACGCACCGCCGACATCACCCCTCCGACGTGAGCCCGGTGTAGCGGGCCAGGAAGGCCAGCTGGTCGGCGGCCAGCCCGACGGTGCGGCTCACCGCCCGCGCCCCGTGCCCGACCGACGTCTCGCGGCGCAGCACGACCGGCGCCTCCGCGGTCGTCGCGTGCTGAAGCGCGGCGGCCAGCTTGCGGCCGTGCAGCGGGTCGACCCGGGTGTCGGACTCGAACGTCGTGAGCAGCACCGCCGGGTAGGCCCTGCCCTCGCGCACCGCGTGGTAGGGCGAGTAGCCCAGCAGCCAGCCCAGCTCCGTCGGGTCCGCCGCCGTGCCGTACTCGTCGTTCCAGGTGCGGCCCAGCCCGAACAGCTCGTACCGCACCATGTCGAGCAGCGGTGCCGAGCACACCACCGCGGCCGCCAGGTCGGGCCGCTGGGTCAGGCTCGCGCCGACGAGCAGCCCGCCGTTGGAGCCGCCGAAGATCCCCAGCTGCTCGTGCGACGTCCAGCCCTGGGCGACGAGGTGCTCACCCGCGGCGGCGAAGTCGTCGAAGACGTTCTGCTTGCGCTCGCGCATGCCGGCGCGGTGCCACTCCTCGCCGTGCTCCGAGCCACCGCGCAGGTTGGCGACCGCCCACACGCCGCCGGCCGCGACCCAGGCGAGGGCCTGGGCGCTGTACGCCGGGGTGAGCGACACGTTGAAGCCGCCGTACCCGTACAGGACGGTCGGCCGGGGCCGGTCGGGGGTCCCGGCCGCCGAGAGGACGAACACGTGCACCGGCGTGCCGTCGGCCGACGTCGCGTGGGTCTCCACGACGTGCACGGCGGGCACCTCGCCGGCGACGTCGGCGGACTCCCAGGGCTGCAGCGCCTCGGGGGCGGACGCATCCCAGCGCAGCACCGACGGCGGGGTGGCGAAGTCGGTGTGGCCCACCCACGCCTCGCTGCCGCCCTCCGGCCGGGACGTGACCCCGGAGATGCTGCCGGCCCCGAGCCCGGTGACCTGCCCGAGCCGGCCGGTCCCGTCCGCGGCCCAGACCGACAGCCGGTCGGTGGCGTCGACGGCGTGCACGGCCAGGACCTGCAGCCCGCCCTCGGGGCCGTCGACGATCGCGACGTCGGTGAGGACCGCGCCGTCCTGCTGCGGGACGACATCCCGCCACCCCTGCGGCTGCCACGTCGACGGATCGGCCGGGTCGGCGACCGCCAGCCGGCTGCGCGGGGCGTCGCGGTCGGAGAACAGCCACAGCCGGCCGTCGCGTGCCACCCACGCCGTCGTCCGGGCGTCGACGCCCACCTGGAGGTCGCGCAGCGCGCCGTCCCCGGCGAGATCGGCGAGCCAGACGTCGTCGCGCGGGGCGGTCCCGACGGATCGGGAGACGACGAGCCAGCGGCCGTCGCGGCTGGTGTGCACGTCGAAGTAGCTGGACGGATCACTGCCCTCACCGTGCACGAGCAGGTCGCCGTCGGGGTCGCCGCCCACCCGGTGGCGCCACACCCGGCGGTGGAACTGCTCCTCGCCGGCCGGCACCTGGTCGGGAGCCAGGCGGCGGACGTAGAAGAGCTCCTCGCCGCCGGGCAGCCAGGCGACGGGGGAGTAGCGGCAGCGGTCGATCGGCCCGTCGAGCACCTCGCCCGTGGCGACGTCGAGCACGTAGAGCCGCGACTCCTCGTCGCCGCCGGTGGAGACCTGGTAGGCCAGCCGGTCGCCCTCCCAGGACGGCGACCACGCGTCGAGGGTCGTGGTGCCCTCCGGGTCCAGCGCCATGGGGTCGACCAGCACGCGGCTGCTGCCGTCGGCCTCGCGCACCCGCAGCACGGCGTGCTCCTGACCCGGGTCGCGGCGCGTGGAGAAGGCCCGCTCGCCGCGCCACACCGGCACCCCGACCGCGCCGGCGTGCACGAGCTGCTCCAGGCGCGCGGCGAAGGCGGGGCGGAGCGGGAGGGCCCCGAGGGTCTCGGCGGCGAGCGCGTCCTGCGCCTCGCTCCACGCCTGCGTGCGTGCGTCGGCGGGGTCCTCGAGCCAGCGGTAGGGGTCGGCGACGGCGTGTCCGTGCAGGTCCTCGACGAGGTCGAGCCGGGGGGCCTCGGGGTAGCGCATGCCTGCACGCTAACCGCCGCCGCCGACCCTCCCGGGGCGACGGCCAGCGCGGACCGCGCCGTTCCGGGCAGAATGGGCTCCGCCCGCGGGTCGCGCAGCACCCGGCGGTCCGGGGCGTCCGGAGGTGATCCGTGCCGCGTTCCGCGCCTGGGTCGTCGACGGCGGGTCACCCAGGCCCGCGCCGCGACCCCGCCCCACCGCTCGCCCCCGTGCCCTCCGCGGGCACCACCGGCGCCACCCTGCTGCTCAACGCGACGTACGAACCGCTGTGCGTCGTCTCCAGCCGGCGGGCGATCGTGCTCGTGCTGGCGGAGAAGGCCGAGCCGGTCGACTCCGCCGCCGACGTCGTCCACGCCGCCACGCTCAGCCTCCCGGTGCCCGTCGTCGCCCGGCTGACCCGCTACGTCCGCGTGCCGTACCCGGCGTCGGTCCCGCTGTCGCGGCGGGCGGTCTTCGCCCGCGACGGGTCGACCTGCGTGTACTGCGGCGGCTCGGCGACCAGCATCGACCACGTCGTGCCCCGCAGCCGCGGCGGCACCCACACCTGGGACAACGTCGTCGCCGCCTGCCGGCGCTGCAACCACACGAAGGCCGACCGGTCGCTGGCCGAGCTGGGCTGGCACCTGCCGCACCCGCCGCGGACGCCGAGCGGAGCCGCCTGGCGGCTGCTCGGCCACCGCACCGTCGACCCGCGCTGGCGCGAGTGGCTGGGCGTCCCCGAGAGCGTCTCGGCATGACGACCCCGACCACCGCGCGCCGGCTCTGGGCGATCGCCGAGCCGTACCACGCGCTCACCTACTTCGCGGCGGAGAGCCGCACCGCCGCGGAGGAGCGCGGGCTGCGCGGCTTCTGGCGCGGCTACTTCGCCATGCGCGCCGCGCCGCTCGGTCCGGTGGGGGCGCCGGTCGTCGTCGCCGCCTTCTACGGGTTCGCACCGGGGTTCGTCGCGCGTGCGGTGCCCGGGATCTGGGACGTCGTGACCCCGGCCGCGGCGCTCGACGCCCGGCTGGCCGGCGTCGACGCCGCGGTCCGGCGGGTCCTCGGCGGGGACTGGGTCTCCGCGTCCGAGGCGGAGCAGGCCGCCGACCTGGCCTGGACCGCCGCGACGGCCGTCGGTGCGTCGGGTCGCCCGCTCGCCGCGGCCAACGCGGCCCTCGATCGTCCGCGGGAGGCCCACCTGGCCCTCTGGCAGGCGCTCAGCACGCTGCGCGAGCACCGCGGCGACGGCCACAACGCCGCCCTGCTCCAGCGGGACATCTCCGGTCTGGAGTCGCACGTGCTCGCCGTCGCGGCCGGGCGGACCGACCGGGAGTGGCTGCAGCGGGCCCGCGGGTTCGACGACGGGCAGTGGGACGACGCCGCCGAGGCGCTCCGCGACCGCGGGTGGCTGGACGGCGGCGAGCTGACCGCGGAGGGCCGGTCGGTGGTCGCCGGGGTCGAGGCCGACACCGACCGGCTGGCGCTCGGGCCGTGGCGGGAGCTGGGCGAGGAGCGGGCCAGGCGGCTGGCCGAGCTGCTGGGGCCGGTGCGCCGGGCGGTCGTTGCCGCCGGTGACTGGGCGGCGGGCAACCCGATCGGCGTCCCGGAACCCGACTGATCTCAGGTGACGCGGGCGCGCTCCGCCGGGAAGGCCTCGTACGTGCGGTCGGCCAGGATCGCGCGGAACCGGTCCATGGCGTCCCAGACGTCGACGAACCGGGTGTAGAGCGGCGCCGGCCCGAGCCGCACCCGGTCCGGGGTCCGGAAGTCGGGCACCACGCCGCGGTCGATGAGCGCCTGGGTCAGCTGCCAGGCCTGCGGGTGGGCGAAGGTGACGTGCGAGCCGCGGCGGGCCGCGTCCCGCGGCGAGGCCAGCGCCACCCCCTGCGGGGCCAGCCACTCGTCGCCGAGCGCTACGACCAGGTCGGTCATCGTCCGGCCCTTGGCGGCCAGCCGCTCGATCCCGGCCTCGGCGATCAGCTCCACGCCCACCTCGACCGCGGCCATGCCGATCACCGGCGGCGTCCCCACGCCGAACCGCTCGACGCCGTCGGCCGGGACGTAGACCGGCCCCATGTCGAACTGGTCCTTCTGCCCGAACCAGCCCTGGATGGGGGAGCGCAGCTCCTCCTGCAGGTCCCGGCGCACGTAGAGGAACGCCGGCGCCCCGGGCCCACCGTTCAGGTACTTGTACGAGCAGCCGACGGCCAGGTCGGCGCCGGCGGCGTCGAGGTCCACCGGCACCGCCCCGACGGCGTGCGAGAGGTCCCAGAGCACCAGCGCCCCGGCGTCGTGCACCACCCGCGTGATCGCGGCGACGTCGGCCAGCCCGCCGGAGCGGTAGGCCACCAGCGACAGGACGACGACGGCGACCCGCTCGTCCAGCGCCGCGGCGAGCACCGCCGGGTCCGGGCCCTGGTCGATGTCGGCCTCGATCTCGCGCACCGTCATGCCCCGCGCCTCGGCCACCCCGGCGACGACGTAGCGGTCGGTGGGGAAGTCGTCGGCCGTGCAGACCAGCACGTCGCGACCGGGCCGCGCCGCCGCGCCGGCGACCAGCAGCTTGTAGAGGTTCACCGTGGTCGAGTCGCCGACCAGCACCTGGCCGGGACCCGCGCCGAGGACGCCGGCGCCGAGCCGGTCGCCCAGGCGGGCGGCGGTGCCGATCCACCGCGACCACGAGCCGACCAGCCCGCGCGCCCACTCCTGCTCGACCACCCGGGAGACCGCCGCCGGGGTGTCCAGCGGCATCCGGCCGAGCGAGTTGCCGTCCAGGTAGAGCAGCCGGTCGGGGCCCTCGTCGTCGGCACCGGCGAAGCGGCAGCGGAAGGAGGCCAGCGGATCGGCGGCGTCGAGCTCCTCGGCGGCGGCGCGGGTGAGGTCCACGGCCGATGTCTACCCGACGGCCCGGCGGCGGCGCGCACGGAGCCGACCGGCTGGGCGCACCGGCTGCCGGTAAGTTGAGCCCCGTGACCGTCGTCGAGACCATCCTCGTCTTCGTCGTGGCCCCGCTGGCCATCGTGCTGCTGCTCGCGCTGCTGACCCTCGGGCCCGCGGTCCGCGAGCGCCGGCCGCGCTACAAGCCCGGCCAGCCCTGGGAGCACGACGCCATCTGGTACGAGCCGCACCCCGAGGGCTCGGGCCACGGCGGCGGCCACGGGGACGACACCAACGCCATCGGCTCGTCGGTCTACCCCGAGCGCCACGGCATCGAGGCCGCGGCCACGCACGCCGTCTCGGGCGCCCCCCACGGCGGCGGGACCGCCGCCCAGCCGCACGCGCCCAAGCCGGCCGGGCCGCTCGGCGGCGCCCGCGGGACCTGGTGACCCGGTGACCCGCACCCCCACCCACGACACGCACGGAGGCCGGCGATGACCAGCGCGCTCGAGGTCGAGTCCCACGACACCGCGACCAGCCAGACCGGTCCGGCCCGCACCGACGAGGGCATCGACCAGGTCTTCTCGTTCCGCGAGCTGGCCCGCCTGGACGAAGCGCTCACCATGTCCTCCCGCGAGACCGGCCTGCGGTTCACGCTGTACGTCGGCGACCTGGGCAAGCCCACCCGCCCCCGCGCCGAGGAGCTGCACGCCCGGTCCGGGGGGAACACCGCGGAGGCCGTGCTCATCGCCGTCTCGCCCGGGCAGCGGGTCGTCGAGGTCGTGACCGGCTCCGCGGCCGCGCGCCGGCTGCCCGACCGCGCCTGCGCGCTCGCCGTCCTCTCCATGACCACCGCCTTCGCAGGGGGTGACCTGGTGGGCGGCATCGTCAACGGGCTGCGCCAGCTCTCCGACCAGGCCGGGCACCCGGCGGCGCTGCGCCACCACTGAACGACGACGAAGGCCCCGCTCCTCCGGCTGGAGGAGCGGGGCCTTCGTCGTTCACAGACCGGCTTCGGCGTCCCGCTCGCGGGCGCGCAGCGCGCGGGCGATGCCGTCCCTGCCCTCGAAGACCAGCCGGCGCAGCGGTGCCGGCTGGCTCGCGTCGGCGAGCCACGCGTCGGCGGCCGCGAGCGTCCGGGGCTCGACCACCGGTGGGAACAGGTACTGCACCGCGTTCTTCGCGATCTCACCCGGCCGGGAGTCCCACACCCCGCGCACGTCGGCGAAGTACCGCTCGACGTAGCCGGCGGTGAGCTCGCGCTGGGCGGGGTGCCAGAACCCGGCGACCATCGCCTCGTGCACCGCGTTGGGCACCGTCTCGTCGGTGAAGGCCCGGGTCCAGGTCTGCTCCTTGGACTCCGCGGTCGGGCGCAGCGCGCGAGCGGTCGCGGCGCGGCGCACGCCGGTCGCGGTGGCGTCCCGCTCGGCCTCCGCGTCGATCTCCGCGTCCCCGGCCGCGCCGATCGCGACCAGCCCCGACAGGAACGCCCACCGGGCGTCGGCGTCGACCTCGAGCCCGGCCACGGTGCGGGAGCCGTCGAGCAGCCCGCGCAGGACCGCGGCGTGCTCCTCGGTGCGCGCCGCGCTGGCGAACGTCCGGGACCACACCAGCTGCTCGTCGCTGCCCGCCGGCGCCGCCTCCAGGGCGGCCAGCGCGTGGTCGGCCAGCCGGGCCCAGCCGGTGGCGGCCCACCCGGGCTCGGCGAAGCTGGTCAGCGCCGTCTGCACCCGGGCCAGCAGTGACTGGACGACGCTGATCTCGGTCTCCGCCCCGATCCCGGCCAGGACGAGCTGGACCCAGTCGCGGGCGTGCAGCTCGGCGTCGCGGGTCATGTCCCAGGCGGCCGACCAGCACAGCGCCCGGGCCAGGGGGTCGGGGATGGCGCCGATGCGGTCGCGCAGGGTGGCCAGCGACCGCTCGTCGAGCCGGAGCTTGGCGTAGCTCAGGTCGTCGTCGTTGACGAGGACCAGGTCCGCGGCCGGGTGGCCGACCAGCTCGGTGACCTCGGTGCGCGCACCGGCCACGTCGAGCTCCACCCGGGAGGTGCGGGTCAGCCCGTCCGGGCCCTCGCTGTACAGGCCCACGGCGAGCCGGTGGTTGCGCAGCACCGGGTGCTCGGCGACGGCGCTCTGCTCGATGGCGAAGGAGGCGTAGCGGCCGTCGTCGGTCAGCTCGAAGACCGGGCGCAGGGTGTTGACCTGGCTGGTCCGCAGCCACTGGTCCGCCCACTCCGCGAGGTCGCGGCCGGTCGCCTCCGAGAGGGGGCCGAGCAGGTCGGCCAGCGTGGTGTTGCCGTACTCGTGGCGGCGGAAGTACCGCTGCACTCCGGCGAGGAACTCGTCGCGGCCGACGTAGGCGACCAGCTGCTTGAGCACCGAGGCGCCCTTGGCGTACGTGATGCCGTCGAAGTTGACCTCCACCGCGGCGACGTCGGGGATGTCCGCGGCGATGGGGTGCGTCGACGGGAGCTGGTCCTGCGCGTAGGCCCAGGCCTTCTCGGTGTTGGCGAACGTCGTCCAGGCGGTCGTGTACTCGGTCGCCTCGGCCTGGCACAGCGTGCTGATGTAGGTGGCGAAGGACTCGTTGAGCCACAGGTCGTCCCACCAGCGCATGGTCACCAGGTCGCCGAACCACATGTGCGCCAGCTCGTGCAGCACCGTCTCCGCGCGCCGCTCGTACCGGGCCCGGCTCACCTTCGAGCGGAAGACGTAGTCCTCGAGGAACGTCACCGCCCCGGCGTTCTCCATGGCGCCGGCGTTGAACTCGGGCACGAACAGCTGGTCGTACTTGTCGAACGGGTACGGGTAGTCGAAGACCCGGTGGAAGAAGTCGAAGCCCTGCTTGGTGACCCGGAACAGCTCGTCGGGGTCGAGGAACCGGGCGAGGCTGGCGCGGCAGTAGAGGCCCAGCGGGATGCCGTCGTGCGAGTCGGTGACCTTCGCGTACGGGCCGGCGATCAGCGCCACCAGGTAGGTGGAGATGCGCTTGGTGGGCGCGAAGTGGACCAGCTGCGAGCCGCCGGTGCCGGCCTCGATGGTGCGGTCGCCGGTGTTGGAGACGACCTGCCAGTCGAACGGCGCGGTCACGTGCAGGGTGAAGGTGGCCTTGAGGTCGGGCTGGTCGAAGCAGGCGAACATCCGCTTGGCGTCGGCCGGCTCGAACTGCGTGTAGAGGTAGACGGCGCCGTCCTCGGGGTCGAGGAAGCGGTGCAGCCCCTCGCCGGAGTTCGAGTACCGGCAGTCGGCGGTGACGACGAGGGTGTTCTCCTCCGCCAGGTCGGGCAGCGGCAGGCCGCCCTCCTCCGACCAGGTGCTCACGTCCAGCTCGACGCCGTTGAGGGTGGCGGAGCGGACGCCGTCGGCGACCAGGTCGATGAAGGTGGCGGCGCCGGGTTGCCGGGCGCCGAACTGCACCGTCGTCGTGGACAGGAAGGTCCGCTCACCGGGGTGGCCGGCGCCGTCGGTCACGTCCAGCTGGATGTCGTAGCTGGAGACGGTGAGGAGTTCGGCGCGGGCAGCGGCATCGGTGCGGGTCAGGTTGGGTACGGCCACGCCCGGCAGCTTCCCACGGCGTGACGACGGCAGTCCCCGTGCGTCCTGGGGAACAACCCGCTCCTGATCCGGATTGGCAGGAGCCAGGTGCCCGCCACCGTCCCGGCGGGCCACGAACGCGCGAGGAGAACCGCATGACCGAGGCAGTGCAGAGCGCCCCCGTGAAGGCACGCGTGGACTTCTGGTTCGACCCGCTGTGCCCCTGGGCCTGGCTCACCAGCCGCTGGGTGCTCGAGGCCGCCAAGGTCCGCGACATCGACCTCCACTGGCACGTCATGTCGCTCGCGGTGCTCAACCGCGGGCGGGACCTGCCGGAGGAGTACCAGGAGATGATGGAGCAGGCGATCGGCCCGGTGCGGGTCGCCGTCGCCGCCGCCCAGCAGCACGGCGACGAGGTGCTCGGCGACCTCTACACCGCCATGGGCACGCTGCGGCACCACGAGGGAGTCGAGCTGCCCGACCTCATCGCGCCGGCGCTGGAGCGGGTGGGGCTGCCCGCGTCGCTGGCCGAGGCCGCCGGCTCCACCGAGTACGACGAGGCGCTGGAGAAGAGCCACCACGAGGGCATGGACCCGGTCGGTGACGACGTCGGCACCCCGGTCATGCACATCGACGGCGTCGCGTTCTTCGGCCCGGTGATCAGCAGGGTGCCGACCGGTGAGGACGCCGGCAAGGCGTTCGACGGCGCCGTCCTGCTCGCCAACCTGCCCGACTTCTGGGAGCTCAAGCGCACCCGGCTCTCCGGTCCCGACATGGACTCCGTCCCGGCCGACGCCCTGGAGCTGACCGGCCGCCGCTGACCGCCCGGCTCAGGTCCGGTCCCGCTCGGGGAGCGACTCGTCGCTCGCCGGGCGGGCCGGCTCGGGCACCGCGACCGCGCCCTCCGGAGCGGCCGGCGGTGCCCCCGGCGGGACGTCGGTGGCCAGGTCCTGGTGCCGGATGGAGAGCCCGACCAGGACGACGACGGTCACCGCGGCCATCATCCAGATCGCGACCGTGAACGCCTGCGAGGTCCCGTAGGCCTGGGCCTCGAGCGCGGCCTGCGGCCCGGGCGGCCCGGCCGCGGACAGCTGGGCGAGGCGCTCGGCGATCCCGTTGGCGAAGACGGTGCCCAGCACCGCGATGCCCATCGCGCCGCCGATCTGCTGCACCGTGTTGAGGACGGCCGAGCCCACGCCGGCGTCCGCCGGGTCCACCCGGCTCACCGCGGTCAGCGTGAGCGGCACGAACAGCAGGCCCATGCCGACAGACTGGACGACGATCCACGGCAGCACGTCGGTGGCGTACGCGGCGCCGACGTCCATCCGGCTGTAGCCCCACATGGCCAGCACCGACAGCCCGCCACCGGCCCCGGCGATCCACCGGGGGTCCAGCCGCGACGCCAGCGCCGAGGCGATCTGGGCGGCGACGACGATGCCGGCCGTGAACGGCAGGAAGGCCACGCCGGCCTTCAGCGGCCCGTAGCCCAGCACCTGCTGCACGAACAGCGAGATGAACAGGAACATCGCGAAGATCGCCGCGCCGGTGAGAAGCATCGCCACGAAGCTCACCGCGCGGGTCCGGTCGGCGATCACCCGCATCGGCAGCAGCGCGGTCGAGGACCGGGCCTCGATCACGAAGAACAGCACCAGGAGCAGGACGCCGCCCAGGATCGGCCAGAGGACCAGGGCGTCCGACCACTCCTGCGGCTGCCCCGTGTCGGCGTCGGTCTGCGCCTTGCGGTTGAAGCCGTAGACGATCGCGGCCAGGCCGGTCGTCGCGGTGAGCGCCCCGGGCAGGTCCCACCGGCCCGGCTGCGGCCGCGACTCGGCCAGGAAGCGCGGTGCCAGCAACGCCACGACCAGGCCGATCGGCACGTTGATCAGCATCGTCCAGCGCCACGACGCCTCGGTCAGCGCGCCCCCGAGGATCAGCCCGACCGCCGCGCCGGCGCCCGACATGGCGGCGTAGACGGCGAACGCCCGGTTGCGGGGTGGGCCCGCCGGGAACGTCGTGGTGATCAGGGCGAGGGCGGTCGGCGAGGCCGCCGCGGCGCCGGCACCCTGCAGTGCGCGGGAGCCGAGCAGCTGCCACTGCTCCTGGGCGATGCCGGCGAGCAACGAGCCCAGCGAGAACAGCAGCACGCCGGCGACGAAGACCCGGCGGCGGCCGATGATGTCGCCCAACCGGCCCCCGAGCAGCAGCAGGCCGCCGAAGGCGATCGCGTAGGCGGTCACCACCCAGGTGAGGTCGGCGTCCGAGATCGCCAGGTCCTCCTGGATCCGCGGCAGCGCGATGTTCACCACCGAGCCGTCCAGCACCACCATCAGCTGCGCTGTGCTGATCAGGACCAGCGCGACCCACAGCGGGCGCCCGCCGGGGCCGGTCCGGCGCGGGGTCGCCTCGTCGGCCGCGGTAGCGGCCTCGCCGGACGTGCGCGGCGGCGGGAGGGGCGGGTCGTCGGTCATGTCGTCGCTCCGCTTCGACGGGAGACGTGGGCGCGCGGCTGCATCCGCGCGGCACGGTAGCGACGGCGCTGCCCGCCGGGGAGCCCGTGCCCGGCGGACCCCGGCCGTCCGGGCGTGGCCTGATCGGCCGCGAGCGCCCGGTCACCGTGCGAACCCGTGCGGCATGCTGGTGCGGTGCCGCACCCCGTCCGCCAGCGCATCTTCATCTCCGGCGCCAGCGCCGGCCTCGGCGAGGGCATGGCCCGCCGGTTCGCCGCCATGGGCCGCGACCTGGCGCTCGCCGCCCGCCGCACCGACCGGCTCGACTCCCTCCGCGCGGAGCTGCTCGCCGCGCACCCGGGCATCCGGGTGGCCACCAGCGCCATGGACGTCGACGACCCCGCCTCGGTCGGCACCGGCATGCGCCGGCTCGCCGACGAGCTGGGCGGTTTCGACCGGGTGGTGGTCAACGCCGGCATCGGCGCGGGCGCCTCGATCGGCACCGGCGCCGCGGAGGTCAACCGGGCCATCCTGGTCACCAACGTGCTCGGCTCGCACGCCCAGTGCGAGGTCGCGATGGAGCTGTTCCGCGACCAGGGCGCCGGGCACCTGGTGCTGATCAGCTCGGTGGCCAGCGTCCGCGGCATGAAGGGCAGCCGCACCGCCTACGGCGCGAGCAAGGCTGCGCTCAACGCCCTCGCGGAGGGCATCCGGTCCGACGTCCTGGGCTCGCAGATCGTCGTCTCGACGATCCTGCCGGGCTACATCGAGACGGCGATCAACGAGGGCCGCCGCGGTCCGCTCACCGTGGGGCTGGACAAGGGCGTCCGCGCGCTGACCGAGACGATCGAGCGCGAGCCGGTGCGCGGCTACGTGCCCGAGTGGCCGTGGCGCCCGGTGTCGCGGCTGCTGCGGGTGCTGCCCCTGCCGGCCGTCCGCCGCCTCACCGGCGACTGACCAGCTCTCGGTACCGAAAGCTGGGGGAGGGCACCAGCTTTCGGTACCGAAAGCTGGTCAGAAGCAGATCCGCATGGGGCGGTCGCGGGCGTCGCGCGAGCCGTCGCCGAGGCACTCGCCCTCACCGCGGGCCAGACGGGCGGCCGACCAGGCTGCCGCGCAGGCGTCCAGGGCGTCGACCATCGGCACGCGAGCCGGCGCGCCGGCCAGCGCTTCCTCCACGTCCAACACGGCGCGGAGGGCGGTGAGCCGCTGCACCGTGCCGCGGGCGGTGATCTTGGGGTCGGTCACCGTGCCGGCCATCGCCCGGAAGGCCAGCTCCGGGTGCACCTCCACGACCCGCTCGGACGGCGGGGCGCCGAGGGCCAGATCGAGCGAGCGGATGGCCGGCACCAGGTTCCACGCCTGCTTCGACAGCGCCCTGCCCGACGCCTGCAGGGAGATCCGGCAGGCGTCCGCGTAGTCGACGGCGTCCAGGACCGGGCGCAGGGGAGCCGGGAAGACCGAGCTCCCGGCTCGACCCAGGCGTCTCCTCGCGGCGACGTCGCAGACGCGGACGCCGTCCTCGGCCAGCCCGATGGGCATGTCGATCGCGATCAGCTCGGCCTCCGGGACGGCGAGGACGGCGGCCACGTCCGGCAGGTCGAGCAACCGGACCGCGCGGCCGTCGAGCAGCGCGCCCACCCAGCGCCCGCGCCAGCCGTCGACCCCCAGAACCGCCATGCGGGCAGCCTGTCAAACTGCTCGTCATGCGCGTCTTCGTCGGTACCGACCACGCCGGCCTCGACTTCAAGGAGCACCTCAAGCAGGCACTGGCCGAGGCCGGGCACGAGCCGGTCGACTGCGGGGCGTTCGAGTACGACGCCCAGGACGACTACCCGCCGTTCTGCTTCGAGGTCGGCGAGCGGACCGTCGCCGAGCCGGGCTCGCTGGGCGTGGTGATCGGCGGCTCCGGGAACGGCGAGCAGATCGCCGCGAACAAGGTGCCGGGAGTCCGCGCCGCCCTGGTGTGGAACACCGACACCGCCCAGCTGGCCCGCCAGCACAACGACGCGAACGTCGTCTCGATCGGCGCCCGGCAGCACTCCATCGAGGAGGCCACCGAGCTGGTCCTGGAGTTCCTGCGGACGCCGTTCAGCGGCGACGAGCGGCACGTGCGCCGGATCGGGCTGATCACCGACTACGAGCGCGACCGCCACCGCCCCGCCGGCGGGCTGCCCACCCGCTAGGCGACGTGCTGGAGCGGTCCCCTGCCAGGGACCCGGCCCGAGCGTGCGAGGGCGGGGGAGGGAGGGGTCCTCTCAGAACTCGTCGGGGCACCAGGGAGCGACCGGCCAGCCGAACGCGGTCGACGCCTGGGTGACCGCTCCGGGGCTGATCTCGCGGACCCGTCCGGCGGCCTGCAGCGTCGCCAGCGAGACCCCGCCGAGGTAGGCGGCCGACAGCGCCTGGATGTCCAACGCCAGGTCGGGGTCGCGGTCGGTGCGGTCGCAGAACGCGCCGGCGGGGTGGCCCCAGACGTGCCACCGGCCGCTGTTCTCGGGGCAGAAGTCGTCGCGGACGTCGAACACCATGTCCAGCGGAGCGGGGTACCGGCGGGCCGACAGCGCCCGGCCGACGTCGACCACCCGCACCCACAGCGCATCGACCGGCCGGGCGTGCAGCGCCCGCGGGTCGGCCAGCAGGTGCTGCAGCGGGTCGTCGTCCGACGCGTGCGAGGCGTTCACCGTCCGGATGAGGTCGTGCGAGAGCAGGTACTGCCAGAGCGCCGCGTACGCGGCGGGGTGCGTGGCCCGCACCTCGCCGACCTGCAGCGTGCCGTCGGGTTCGCTGCCCTCCGTCCAGGAGGACTTCAGCCGGTAGCTCGCGTACCCGGTCACCGAGCCGTCGTCCTCGGTGTGCAGCACCAGCTGCCGGGCGGTCCAGCCGTGCCGCCGCTCGGCGGGGTCGAACAGCTGGCGGTCCCACCAGCGGTCGTCGCGGGCCATGTTGCCCGGGACGAACCGGCGCACCTGCTCGTGCACCGACCGCGCCGCCGCCAGGTACTCGTCGCGGTCGACCAGCCGCACCGTGCCCGTCCCGGTGTCGACGTCGGCCCGCAGGCGCAGCCGCTCGGTGCGCCCGGTCCAGCCACCCCGGTACGAGCCGGGCGCGTAGCCGAAACGGCCGTAGATGGAGGACTCCGCGGCCCACAGCGCCGCCACCGGTTCGCGCCCGGCCGACCGGATCTCCTCCAGCTGGCGCCGCATGATCGCGGTGAGCACGCCCCGCCGCCGGTGGGTGGGGGAGACGGTCACCCACGTGATGCCGGCGCACGGGACGACGGCGCCGGGCACGGTCATCTCCAGGCTGTAGATGCCCGAGGTGGCGGCCACCCGGTCGCCGTCGAACAGGCCCAGCGAGCGGTCCAGCTCGGCCACCGGCGAGGGCGTGTCCAGGTACGGACCCGAGGGATCCTCGGCGAACACCCGGCTCATCGCACGCGTGAAGGCGGGCCACTCGTCGGCGGTGGCGGCGCGGAGCTGGGCGGCGAGGTCCTCGGGCACGAGGACGTGTCTACCGGGCGGGGACGACGGTCCGCCAACGAGTTCCGGCACCGTCGCGCGCGGATCGGCGCGCGACATCGCAGGTCGGGGTGTCAGGATGCCGCCCATGCCCGAGGAGCAGCGCCCGATCGGCTGGTGGGTCAAGCGTCTCGACGCGCTCCTGGAGGAGGCCGTCGACGCCGCCGTGGCGGGGGAGGGGCTCACCCGCCGGCACTGGCAGGTGCTGCACTCGCTGGCCGAGGGCGAGGCGCGGGAGGCGGCGGTCTCCGACGCGCTGCGCGACTTCGCCGGCGACGTCCCCGGCGTGGTGGCCGACCTCGCCGCCCGTGGCTGGGTGGCCCGACCGGCGCCCGGGCAGGTCCGGCTGACCGAGGACGGCGCCGCCGGGCACGACCGGGTGCTGCGGGCCGTCGGCCGGGTGCGCCGGCACGCCGCGGACGGGATGTCCCGGCAGGAGTACGAGCGGACGATCCTGGTCCTGGCCCGCATGGTCGAGAACATGGAGCGGGCGCTGGGCCGCGGCTGATCAGCTGCGCAGGTAGGCCAGCGTGGCCATCACCCGCCGGTGCTGGTCCTCGTCCTGGGCCAGCCCGAGCTTGGCGAAGATGTGCTGGGTGTGCTTCTCCACCGCGCCCTGGGTGACCACCAGCTCGCGGGCGATCGCGGTGTTGGAGTGCCCCTCGGCGATCAGCGCCAGGACCTCGCGCTCGCGCGGGGTCAGCCGCCGCACCGGGTCGTCGGCCCGCCGGCGCGCGAACAGCTGCGACACCACCTGGGGGTCGAGGACCGTGCCGCCGCCGACGACGTCCTCGAGCGCGGCGAGGAACGTGTCGACGTCGGCGACCCTGTCCTTGAGCAGGTAGCCCACCCCGCCCCGGCCGTCGGCCAGCAGCTCGTCGGCGTAGGCCACCTCGACGTACTGGGAGAGCACGAGGACGGCGGTGCCGGGCACCGCCGTCCGCGCCTCGACGGCGGCCCGCAGGCCCTCGTCGGTGTGCGTCGGCGGCATCCGGACGTCGACGACGGCGACGTCGGGCCGGTGCTCGCGGACGGCCTTCACCAGCGACGGTCCGTCCGCCACGGCGGCGACCACCTCGGTGCCGGCCTCCTCGAGGAGCCGGACCAGGCCCTCCCGCAGGAGGACCGAGTCGTCGGCGAGCGCCACCCGCATGCCTCGGTCCGGTGGTCGGCTCACGTGCACGGGAGCTCCGCGGTGAGGCGGGTGGGGCCCCCGCGGGGGCTGTCGACGGCGAGGGTGCCGTCGACCGCCTGCAGCCGGTCGGCCAGCCCGGACAGGCCGTGGCCGGGGGCGAGGACGGCGCCGCCGGAGCCGTCGTCCTCGACGACGACGCGCAGCCGGCCGCCGGTGCAGACCAGGTCGACGCGGCAGGTGGCGGCGTCGCTGTGCTTGGCGACGTTGGCCAGCGCCTCGCTGACGACGAAGTAGGCGGTGTTCTCGGTGACCGGCGCGAGCCGTTCGGCCGGCAGGTCGACGGCGAGCTCGACCGGCACGGGGGAGCGGGCGGCGAGGGCGGCCAGCGCGGCGGCGAGTCCGCGGTCGGCGAGGACCGGCGGGGCGATGCCGCGGGACAGCGCCCGCAGCTCCTCCAGCGTCTCGCGGGCGAGGCCGGCCGCCTCGGTCAGCGTGCCGCGCGCCGCGTCCGGGTCCCGGTCGAGCTGGCGCTGCGCACGCGACAGGTCCATCGACAGCCGCACGAGATGCTGCTGCGGGCCGTCGTGGATGTCGCGCTCCAGCCGGCGCAGGGCCACGGCCTCGGCGGCGACGGCGGCGTCGCGGCCCCCGGCCAGCCGGTCGATCTCCTGCTGCGTGGCGGCGCGGGAGGTGAGGACGACGCGGCCCAGCTGGGCCTGGAGCAGGGCGACGGCGCGGACGACGAAGGGGAGGAGGACGGCGAAGAGGATCCCGATCGCGGTGTAGAAGGCGATGCGGCGCCCCGCGGAGCTCTCGAAGCCCAGCAGCTCGAGCAGGTCGTTGTTGTCGGGGTCGGTCGAGGGGTCGGGGAGCGCCCAGTCCCACGCGCCGTACGTCAGCCCGCCCAGCGTCACCGACCACCAGGTCACGGTCACGACGAAGGAGAAGATCGCGACCGGGAACTGGACCAGCGCGTGCAGCACGTCCAGCCAGCGCTGCGGATCGCGCAGCGGGGTGGTGACCGCCCGCACGCCGCCGCCGTCGGCCCGGCGGTACACCGGGCGCGGCACCGGCCGGCCCAGCACCTTCGGCAGCCAGGCCCGCTCGACGGCGGCGAACCCCTGCGCCGCGACCAGCGTGACCGCGAGGACGGCGACGCCCACCCAGACGACCAGCAACCCGGCGCCCACCGAGAGCCCGGTGACCACGACGACGAACGAGGCGATCGCGACCGGGAAGCCGACGAGCGTGTAGGCGGTGTCCACGCCGAGCTGCTGCAGGCGGCCCGGGCGGCGGGCGGGCGGTGCCGTGGGAGGCATCGCGGGGAGGACGGCGGTGTCGGTCATCATGCCGTCGAGCCTGGTCGGCGGGCGGTTCCGGACCCATCCCGCTGCCTGGCCGTTCGGGAGTCGGGCTGACCCGACCGTGCGCTGCTCATGTCGCGCCGATGCTCCCGGTGCGGCACGCCGGGTGTCCAGCACCCGCGCCCCGTCGGGGTGGGTCGTAGGGTCGGCGCAGACCCGCTGTCGGCGGTCGGAGGAGGAACGTGCGCTCACGTGCGGTGGTCCTGTCCGCGGCGATCGCCCTGCTCGCCGGGGGCTGCAGCGCCTCCGACGACGGCGAGCCCTCCGTCCAGCGGGCCGCGGCGCCGGTGGTCTCGGCGCCGGGGGCGCGCCTGACCGTCGTCGCCGATGCGGACCCGGTCGACCAGGCGCTGAGCACCAGCCGCGCGCTGTTCGAATCCGCCCCTGCCGCCGTGCTGGCGCAGGCCGACGACCGCCCAGGGGTGCTCCTGGGCGCATCGGCCGCGGTCGGCCTGGGGGTGCCGCTGCTGCTCACCCCCGCGGACGGGGACGGCGACGGACCGGCCGCGGAGCTGGCCCGCCTGGGTGCCCGCACCGTGCTCGCCGTCGGCGACGCGGAGGGGGAGGGGCTGGACGTCGAGGTCCGCCGGGTGCCCACGGACGCCGGGCGGGTCGCCGACACCGCGGGTCTCGGGTTCGGGGAGCGCCAGGAGGTGCCGACCGACGGTGACCTCGCCGCGGTCGCGGCCCTGGACGCGGACCGCCCGGCCGCGCTCCGGCCGGACGACGAGGGCGCCCCGGCCCCGGGTGACGACGTGGGAGCCCTGCCGGCCTTCGACCGCCCGGAACCGCTCCGGGGGGCGGTCGTGCTGGCCGCCGCCGACGCCGTGCCCGCCGCGGTGGCCACCGCCCGCGCCGCCGGGGCCCGGGTGCAGCTGGTGGGTGCGGACACCGACCCCCGTGCGTCGGCCGAGGTGGTGGAGCTCCTCGCCGACGACCCGGAGTCCGTGCTCGCGCTCGGAGCGGGGTTCGGTGCCGAACCGGGGCTGGACTGGAAGGTGGAGACGGCGGCGACCGGAGCCCAGCTGCCCGGTGGTGGCCAGCTGCTCTTCCCGGGCCGGATGCTGGTCGCCCTGTACGGGCACCCGGGCACCGGTGCGCTCGGCGTCCTGGGGGAGCAGCCGGTCGAGGCGGCCATCCAGCGGGCGCGCGACCACGCGGCGCCCTACGAGCCGCTCGTCGACGCCGAGGTGGTGCCCGCGTTCGAGATCATCGCGACGGTCGCGTCCTCGGCGGCCGGGGGCGACGGCAACTACTCCGCCGAGGCCGATCCCGAGTTCCTCCGGCCCTGGGTCGAGGCCGCGGGGGAGGCCGGGGTCTACGTCGTCCTGGACCTGCAGCCGGGTCGCACCGACTTCGTGACCCAGGCGGAGCGGTACCGGTCGCTGCTCGAGCTGCCGCACGTCGGGCTGGCGCTGGACCCCGAGTGGCGGCTGGCCCCGGACCAGGTCCACCTGACCCAGATCGGCTCGGTGCCGGTGGAGGAGGTCAACGCCGTCGTCACCTGGCTGGCCGACCTCACGCGCGCGGCCGCGCTGCCGCAGAAGCTCCTCGTGCTGCACCAGTTCCGCACCGACATGCTCCCGGGGCGGGAGCGCCTGGACACCTCGCGCGACGAGCTGGCCGTGCTGATCCACGCCGACGGGCAGGGGTCGCAGGGCGACAAGCAGGCGACCTGGGCTCGGCTGCACGAGAACCCGCCGGCGGGGATCACGTGGGGCTGGAAGAACTTCTACGACGAGGACGCCCCGATGCTGACGCCGGAGCAGACGGTCGACCAGGTCGACCCGGTCCCGGAGCTGGTGAGCTACCAGTAGCCGGGTGGTCCGGGCCCCGACCCCTCCCGGACTGTCGGTGCCCTGTGGTGTGCTGGCGCCCACATCGACCGGAGGGGTGATTCCCGGGTGACCAGCGTGGCCCTCGGCCCGACCGACCAGCTCGACCCGCGGCTGCTCGAGCACCGCCGCGAGCTCACCGGCTACTGCTACCGCATGCTCGGCTCGGTGTTCGACGCCGAGGACGCCGTCCAGGAGACGCTGGTGCGCGCCTGGCGCGCGCTCGACGACTTCGAGGGCCGGTCGGCGCTGCGGTCGTGGCTGTACCGGATCGCCACCAACGTGTGCCTCGACCAGCTGTCCGGCCGGCAGCGCCGGGCGCTGCCGATGGACCTCGCCGGCAACCCGTACCCGCCGGTGGAGGCCTCGCTCGCCGGCCGGCGGCCGGGTACGGCCTGGGTGGAGCCGGTGCTCGACCGGCAGGTCCTGCCCGAGGACGGCGACCCGGCGGACCAGGCGGTGGCCCGGGAGTCGGTGCGGTTGGCGTTCGTGGCGGCGCTGCAGCACCTGCCCCCGCGGCAGCGAGCCGTCCTGATCCTGCGCGAGGTGCTGCGCTGGAAGGCCGACGAGGTCGCCCAGCTGCTCGACACCACGGTGGCCTCGGTGAACAGCGCGCTGCAGCGGGCGCGCGCCACGCTCGCGGACCTCGGCGGCCGGCCGGCGCCCCGCACCCTCGACGACGAGGCGCGCGACCTGCTCGAGCGCTACCTCGACGCCTTCGAGCGGTACGACATCGACGCCTTCGTGCGGCTGCTGCACGAGGACGCCACGCAGCACATGCCCCCTTTCGAGATGTGGCTCCGCGGGGCTCAGGACATCGGCACCTGGATGCGGGGCCCGGGCAGCGAGTGCGCGGGATCGCGGCTCCTCCCGGTCTCGGCGAACGGCACGCCGGCGGTGGCGCAGTACCGGCCCCGCGCGGGTGGTGGGCACGAGCCGTGGGGGCTGCACGTGCTGGAGATCGAGGACGGCCGGATCGCCCACATCTCCAGCTTCCTCGACCTCGGCTCGGGTCTGTTCGTGAAGCTGGGCCTCCCCGCGGCGCTCGACTGAGCCACGAGGGCTGATCGGGCGCGCGAAGCGGATCGGCTAGATTAGTTCGCATGCGAACTAGTCCGCCGCGGCTCGTCCTCGGGCTGATGTCGGCCGAGCGTGCTGTGCGGCGCTGGGTCGACGGGCGCTCGGGCGACAGCGGGATCGGCGCGGCAGGAGCCGGCGTCCTGTTCCACCTGGCCGCCCACGACGGCGCGCTGGTCGGCGAGGTGACGGCGGCCCTGAACGCGTCCGCGGCCGGGACGAGCGGCCTGGTGAACCGGCTCGCCGCCGCCGGCCTGCTGCGCAAGACGCCCGACCCGGCTGACGCCCGCGCGGTGCGGTTGAGCCTGACCCCGCGCGGCCGCGAGGTCGAGGCGGCGGCCCGTTCGATCCTCGCCGAGCTCAACGAGCTGCTCGTCGACGGCTTCACACCCGAGGAGCTGGCCACCGTCGCTCGCTGGCTGGCGCGCACGACCGAGCTCTCCCGGCTCGCCGCCCGCTGACCACACCACTCCGAACCGAGGGAACCGCCATGCCCACGCTCGACCGCACCGACGACGTCTTCGTCCTCGACCTCGGCGACACCGAGAACCGCTTCCACCCCGACTGGTTGGCCGCCGTCGAGGCGGCGCTGGACGAGGTCGAGGGGGCCGGCCGGCCCAGCGCCCTGGTGACCACGGCCACCGGCAAGTTCTTCTCCAACGGCCTGGACCTCGACTGGCTGCTCGCGCACGCCGACCAGAGCGAGGACTACGTCGTGCGGGTCCAGGAGCTGTTCGCCCGCGTGCTGACCCTGCCGGTGGCCACGGTCGCGGCGATGCAGGGGCACACCTTCGCCGCCGGGGCCATGCTGTCCCTCGCCCACGACCTCCGGGTCATGCGGGCCGATCGCGGTTTCTGGTGCCTGCCCGAGGTCGACATCGAGATCCCGTTCACCCCGGGCATGTCAGCGCTGATCCAGGCCCGGCTGACGCCGCAGACGGCGCACGTGGCCATGACCACTGCTCGCCGCTACGGGGGCGGGGACGCCCTCGCGGCCGGGATCGTCGACGCCGCGGTCGAGGAGGCGGTGCGGTCGGCCGCCGTGGAGCTGGCCGGCTCGCTGGCCGGCAAGGCCGGCGCGACCCTGGCCACGATCAAGCAGCGGATGTACGCGCCGGTGGTCGCGGTGCTGCGCGACCGGACGGCTCCGCGAGGCTGACCGGGACGGCCGGGCAGCGGGCCCGCCGCCCGGCCTCACTCCAGCCAGATCTCGATCGTCTTCTGCTGGCCTTCGTCCTCGACCTCGACGATCTTCCCGGTGCCGCCGTCCTCCACCATGGCGGTGACGCTGTCCCAGTCGAGGTCGACGCCCTTCATCTGCGGGGAGAAGGCCTGCGCCATCGACATCCCCCACCGGACGACGCCGATCGGCACCGTGATGGTGACCGCCGGGCTGTCCGCCTTGCTGTGGTCGAGCACCCGCACGCGCAGGTACTTCGCCGTCGTCTCCGGCTGCTGGTCCACCACGCACCTCCATGAAGCCCCCGGGCCCCCGAAGGTTGCGGCGGGCCACGGCCGGCCGACAGGGGCGTTGGTCGGCTCGGTGTCGTGCGCATGGGCCCTGGTCGCGGAAGGCGATCCCCGGAAGCGTCGACGCAGGAGATCGCCGGCACGGGACCCCGGCCGCTGGGCGCGGCCAGGGCGCTGCAAGGAGCGCGATGACCGGGAGACGTTCGCCGACAGGGGGGCCGCGATGACGCACCAGCGGTCGAAGCCGGCCACGACGAGAGCGGCGTCATCGAGGTGGCCGCGACCATGTTCGGGCTCAAGCGCTGCCACTACGTCACCCCCGACGGGCGAGAGCAGCGCCTCGTCCCGGACCCGCGGTCCGCCGCCGGGCGCCGCCTCCGCCTCGAGCACGACCACCCGGCCCTGAGCCGGTCCATCGGCGCCATGTCCGTGGTGCTGCTCGTCGGCGGCCTGAGCGTCGTCGTCCTCGAGCTCGTGGACGTGGTCGGCCGGATCCCTCCCGTGGTGGACCGGTACGGGGGCTTCGCTTCCCCGGTGCAGCTGCCGCTGTGGCTCACCGTCGCCCTGGGCCTGGGTGCGGTGATGGCCAGCATGGAACGGGGGCTCCGGCTCCGATACCACTGGCTGCTCGACGGCGCGGCGAGCTGAGTCCGTGACGGGGAGAACCCGCGTCCCGAGTGATCGCGTACGCGCCCACGGGGGTCCTGCCGAGGGGACGTCGAGGTGCCGTGGAGACGCCTCGACCGAGTCGAGGTTGACCACGCAGCGGCGGGGCGCTGGGTCCTCACCTGGTGCCGCGTGTCGGGATCAGGTGGCCAGTGAGCCGGCGAAGATCTGCCAGGCGAGCAGGCTCTTGGCGACCAGGCTCAGCAGCAGGTAGGCCTTCTCGCCGTAGGCGTAGCTGCGCCACGGGCCGATCTCCCGGTACTGCAGCCACTGGTTGACCGCGAAGCTCATGAAGAAGACGAACAGCGACACGAAGATTGCGTAGACGAAGCCGGGTATCTGCTCGGCCCCGACGATGTTGGCGGTGACCGCCACCCAGGGCGCGGCCCCGGCGACGCAGCCGAACCAGAACGGCAGCATCGTCGTCCGGGTGCGGCCGGGCGGGTTCATCAGCTCCTGCAGCCAGCCGAAAAGGATCATCGCGACGTTGGCGCCGGCGATGCCGATCAGCGCGCTGAGGCCGGTGATGCCGGTATAGGCGCAGATCAGCAGCACCATGATGGTCGAGCTGACCGAGTATTCCAGCCAGCGGAACCGGTTGAGGCCGCGGCGGAGATCCTCCTCGTAGCGCCGGCGCAGCACGGTGGCGGTCAGCAGGTGGTCCAGCGCGGCCAGCCCGAGGAAGACCGCGATCGCCGCGCCCACGCCGACGTCGACCAGCGGCTCCGGCGCCGGCACCGCCGTACCCGGCGGACCGGCTGGGAACGACGACGTCACGGTGATGGCGAAGCTGCTGGCCAGCAGGAGGACCGCGACGGCCTGCGCGGCATGCAGCACTGTCAGCGCCAGGTTCCAGCGCCGGAGGCCGGCGAGGCGCGCGTCGTCGACGCCCGTCGCGACCGGTGCGGACCCGGGACCGGTGCTGGTCACGACCACCTCCGGACAGGGGAAGGGCGGCCGGGCCGCTTGCGCCGCCACGGTGACGCCCATTGGCGTGCGGACGCCGGACGGTAGCGCGCGCAGGCTCGGAGAGGGCCGAGTCGGTTCGTCAGGAACGGTCTCTCGAGGACCTGCCTCATCCGTGCTCCGCGCACCGGCCGAACCCGGTGTTGAGGGTCATCGAGGTCAGGATGTGGAGCGGGTGACCGGGATCGAACCGGCATGGCCAGCTTGGAAGGCATGGTCGCTCCGGGGGCAGACTACCTGGTCAGAGACCTGTCAGTTGGATGGCGTGCCTTTCGCGTGCCTTACCGCAGCCCCCCGGTGGACGAGCCGCTCTGCACCATCGCGTTGCCATGGTGTGCGCCACGCACGGAGTCGGCCCAACCTCGCCGACCTTCTGCGTGCCGCGCCCCACCACGACCTCTGGGCGCCTTCCATGCATCGAGCGGTAGTTGCCCAGTGCAAGAGGCACCGTGGTTCAGTCGCCTGCCGCGGCTTGATCGCGCGATACCAGCTACAGAGCTTCCGGACGTTCGGCCGGTTCACTTTCCTCCCCATCGCGGCGGATCACACTGATCATGCCGTTCGGCTCGAGGGAGGCGCGCTCCACCATGTCGATGTCGTCGATTGGCGCACCGGGCAGATGATCCGTGTCGACGACGCCGCCGGCGATCGGCGCTGGCCGAAGTGGAGCGAGGCGGCCACCCAGTTGGGCGTCCGGTCGGCGTTGAGCGCGCCGCTGCTGGCCGGCGGAGAGAAGATCGGCGCGATCAAGCTGTACGCGCTGCAGGCTGGGCGGTTCGATGAGCACGCAGAGCAGGTCATGGTGCTGTTCGCGCGGCAGGCGGCGATCCTGCTCACTACCACTCGGGACTTGGCCAACGCCCGGGCGCTCAGCCGTCGGCTGACTGACGCGCTGGCCGATAGGGATGTCGTCAGCCAGGCCGCGGGGGTCCTGCTGGGCCGGGGTGCGCCGGACCGTGAGGTCGCTTTCGCCGAACTCGTCGCCGCAGCTGAGCGATCCGGACGGTCGGTGCGGGAGGTGGCCGTGGAGCTGTTGGCCACGGTCACCGCGGACGACGCCGACTCCTCGCCGGTCTGACCGAGCCGACGGCTGACATGGCACCTGAGAACCGGCACGAGCTGGTCGAGGCCGCTCGGGTGCGTGGAGAGCTGACCGTCTCAGACCTGTGGCTGCGCTACGTCGCCCTTGGTGGCAATGGGGACTTGTTCGACGTCGACGGCTACTTGAACGGCCTACTGCAGCTGAATCCCTTCGACCAGGACGTGCTGGCCACCGCGGTCAACGAGCGGCTCGAGGAGCTCTACCGCAGCGTCCGCGTTCCGCTGTCCAGCCCGCCTGCCCGCCTCCCGGCAAGTCGTGAGCTGTCCGACGTCGTCGCTGCGCTACTCGGCTCCACCGGCTCACGCCGAACCGGCCCTCGCGCGCCATCGGTCGACGTGGCTCAGCCAGCAGACCCGCAGTTGGAGCCCCGGCGTGAGCCGGACGACAGCGAATGACCAGAGCGGACGCGCGGGGAGGGCCGCTGCCCGAGCACGCGGCCGGTCGCCGATGTGCTGTCCTGCTCGAGCGGGGGAGTCACGGCGTCACCTGCGGAGGGCCGTGTTGCCGCGGACGCCATGAGCACGCAAACACTCCGCCCAGGTGCCCATCGCCGCGGCCGCGACCCTGGCTGCCCCGACTGATGACGGAGGAAGCAGGTCGGGCTCCGACGGCCGAGACGCCGGCGGGCGGCGCACGAGGTGCTTCCCAGCGCTAGCGTCGCTGGGGTGATGGGAACGGCGCAGCCGGGTCGGCTCGGTGCGATGGTCCGGGACCTCACACCCGGCTACTTCGCGCTGGTCATGGCCAGCGGCATCATCTCCGTCGGCCTGCGTCTGCAGGACCAGGAGACGCTGTCCGCGCTGCTCCTGGGCGTCTGCGGGGTCTCCTTCGCCGTCCTGCTCGCGCTCAACGTGTGGCGGATGCTCGCCTTCCGCGACGCTGTGCTGGCCGACCTCACCGACCCCGCCCGCGGCTTCGGGTTCTTCACCTTCATCGCGGGCGGCAACGTGCTGGGCGTCCGGCTCGCGATGGACGGGCACCACCTCGCGGCCGGGGTGCTGCTCGTGGTCGGCCTGTCGGCCTGGCTCCTCCTGGGCTACGTCGTTCCGTGGACCTCGGTCCTCGGTCGGGCGGAGCGGCCGGTGCTGACCAAGGCCAACGGGACTTGGTTCATCTGGGTGGTCGCGGCGCAGTCGGTCGCGGCGTCGTCCGCGACGCTGCAGCCGGCGCTGCCCGTGCTCCGGGACGCGCTGGCGGTCGTGGCGGCGTTCGCGTGGTCGGTCGGCCTGGTCCTGTACGCCGCCGTCGGGATCATGGTCTCTGCCCGGCTCCTCCTCTACGAGCTCCGCCCGACGGACCTCACCCCGCCGTACTGGGTCGCGATGGGGGCAGGGGCGATCACGGTGCTCGCGGGTGCCAGCATCGTGGAGATGGTCGACACCCCGATGGTCGAGGCCGTCCGCGGCCTGGTGGCCGGCGTGTCGGTCAGCATCTGGCTGTTCGGGAGCTGGCTGATCCCCGTGCTCGTGGCCGCCGGCTGGTGGCGCCACCACACCCACCGGGTGCCGCTGACCTACGAGCCGTCCCAGTGGAGCATCGTCTTCCCGCTCGGCATGTACGCGGTCGCGGCCACGTACCTCTCCCGGGCCGACGACCTGCCGCTGGTCGGCGTGGTCGGTGAGGTCGGCGTCTGGGTCGCCTTCACCGTGTGGGCGACCCTGCTGGTGGCGATGCTGCTGAGCGTCTACCGGGAGGCGACGGCTCGCGAGGGGGCGGTCAGCGGGCGCAGCGACGTGAGCACCTACTGACGGGTGTGTTCCGGCGTCCCGGCGCGCTGGGGGACGGCGACGCTGAGCAGGACCACGGAGTCGTCGTCGGCCTGCAGGCTGTGCCGGCGGTTCGGGATCGGTGCCACCTGGTGTTGCTCCAGGCTCAGCTCCTCGTCGCCTGCGACGAGCCGGACCCGGCCGCGGAGGACGTGCAGGCTGGACGGGCCGGGGCTCTCGTGCTCGGCCAGCTGCTGGCCGCCGATCAGCGCGATCACGGTCTGCCGCAGCCCGTCGACGGGATGGGGCAGCGTGTGCGCGGCGCGCAGGGCTGTCTGCATGGCGGCGTCCGCGAGCAGCTCCTCGGCGAGGCCGCGCAGGTCGACGGCGTGGTGGCCGCTCACCGCTCGTTCCCGGCGCCGAGGATCTCCGGGACGTCCACGAGCAACCCCTCCAGGTCCACGCCCGCCGCGGCGAGGGCCGGCAGCAGGTACCGGTTCTCCTGGTGGACGCACACGTCGAACAGCACGACCAGGGCGCCGGCCGCGATGACCAGGTCCATGGTGTCGGTGGTCTGCTCGATCTCCCGGACCAGCGTGGCCACCATCCGGTGCTCGTCCTGCATCGCAGCCGCCAGTAGCGCCGTCCGGTCGTCCTCGGCGGACGTGAAGAGCAGGCCGTCCTCGACCTCGGTGTGTGCGAGGAGCTCGTCACGCAGGAACTCCAGGAGGACCGCCCGGGCGGCCTCGTGCGGCTGACGGGTCGCCACCGCGGCGATCAGCGTCTCGGTGTACCAGACCAACCGGTCCCGTAGGTCCTCGTGGTGGTTCTCGGCGGCGGCGGTGAGGTGCTCGAGGGCGACGGTCACGACGGACCTCCATGGTCGGAACGGTTGACACTTATTTTCTACAGTGTTCGCCGTCGAAAATGAAGGCGCCCGCGCATGCTCGGTCGCGTCAGGACACACCGGCACCACGGTTCCCACGGGCGCGCGCCGCGATCCCGGCGTCGCTGCAGAAGCCGTTGCGACGGCGCTTGAGGCAGAGCAGGCCCAACAACGTCCCGCCGCCGTCGACGACGGCGAGTCGTCGTGCCCCGGTGTCGAGGAGCCGCTGGAACACCGTGTCCGCCGGCTCGTCGGGCCCCACGACCCGGCCCTCGAGTCGGGAGAGCGGTAACGCGCGGTCGGTGGGAGAGGCGTCGGCCGGGAGGTCCTCGCGCAGGAGGGTGCCGCGCAAGATTCCCGCGTCCGTGAGCAGCAGCATGACGACGTGCTCGTCCGCGAAGACCTCGACCACCTCCCGGAGGGCGACGTCGGCCGGCATGACCTTCGGCCGGTGGACCATCACGTCGGCGACCGTGGTGTCGCGTCCGGCGGGGGCGGTGGCGAGCGCCATGCCTTCTTCTCTCCTCCCGTCGACTCCATCCGGACGCTCGTCGGCGCGGACCGGTTGGCTCCATGCTCGTCAGCCGGCCGGTGTGCCGCGAGCCGGCGACGACGTCTCGGCAGCAGCCACGGCTCAGGGGGTGACCCGGATCACGCCGTGCGCCCCCCGCTCGGCGTCGACCATCACGTGCGAGACGAACGGGTAGCGCCCGGCTTCCGGCAACGACAGTTCGACGAACCCGCCCTGGGCCGGCGTCAGTGCCAGCGACTGGCTGCCGCCGGCGCCCGGTCGGAGCAGGTAGTCGCCCTCGGCGTAGGCGGTGTCGAACTGGCCGCCGACGACGTGGAAGCTGGTCGCCCGGTTCGGACCGGCGTTGAGCACCCAGATGCGGATCCGCTCGCCGACCTGAGCCTCCAGCGGTCGGGCGTCGTACTGGTTGGCGTATCCGTTGAACACGACGGCGTCGGGTCGCTCCTCGATGAGCTTCGCCGTGTCCACCGTGCCACCCTGAGGCCCCAGGTAGAGCTCGGACTGGAGCAGCAGGTAGCTGCGTTCCACCGGGGTCAGGTCCGGGGGCTCGATCACCACGGCGCCGAACATGCCGTTGGCGATGTGGGCCGACATGGGCATCGTCGAGCAGTGGTACATCCACACCCCGGCCCGCGTGGCGGTGAAGCGGTAGACGAGTGAGTCGCCGGGGGCGATCGTCCGCATGGGCTGGTCCGGTGCCAGGGATCCGGCGTGGAAGTCGATGGAGTGCCCGATGGTTCCGTCGTTGACGAGGGTAATCTCGAAGACGTCACCGACCCGCCCGTGCAGCGTCGGACCCGGTGCCGTGCCGCCGAAGGTCCACAGCCGCTGGGTCACGCCGGGGGCGACCTCGCGCTCGACCTCGGTCACGGGGAAGGTGAAGCGCCGCACGACGTCGTCGTCCAGCGGTGGCAGCACCGGGTCGTGCGACTTGAAGCCGTCGTCGACCTCGGCGGCGAAGTCGAGATCGTCCGCGGCGCTCGCCGCGTGCGCGGGGTGACCGTCGTGGTGCGGGACGGCCGCCACCAGGGGTGCGGCCCCGATCGCGCGGACCTCCAGGGTCATCCCCATCTGGCGGTGCCCGACCACCGAGCACCAGCCGTCCACGTCGCCTCCGATGACCCCGGCGTCCAGGGTCGCCGAATCGCCCGGGGCCAGGCGGTCGGTGGCGGGCCCGGACCCGAGCACCAGGTCGTGCACCGCGTCGTGGTCGGTGTTGACCACCTCGATCACGAGCCGGTCGCCGAGGGGCACCTCGATCGTGCCGGGGGTGAAGCGCATCCCCGCGGCCTCGACCCGCACGGTGGTGGTGCGACCGGTGGCCGCCACGTCGGAGGACGGCGCGGACATGGCCCGGACGTCGGCCAGCGCGGAGGGGTCGACGGCCACGCCCGTCGCCACGGCGACGAGGACGACGGCCACGCCGGTGGCGGCCAGGCCGGCGACCTGGCCCGGAGGGCGGCCCGGAGGCCGGGCGGGCAGGTCCCCGCGCTTGGCCCGGCGCGAGGCGCGGATGGCGAGGAGGAGCAGGGGGACGAAGGCGGCCAGTCCGCCGAGCACCAGCATCGACGCAAGGACCCGGACGACGCTCGGCACGGGCAGCACGCAGACCAGCAGACCGGCGTTGACGACGGCGATGCGCAGCGCTCCGCCGCGGTCGAGCCCCTCGTTGGCGGCGCGCACCGGTACCGCCCCACCGCCGAGCGCGACCGGGATCAGGTAGGACAGCGCACCGAGCAGGACCTGCGCGCCGAAGCCGGTGGCCAGGAACGGCGTCAGCCAGCGGAACCGCTCACCGGCCTCCAGCCACGTGTCCGCCAGCCCGACCGACAAGGAGGCCGCGACGAGGCAGCCGGTCAGCCAGAGCAGTCCGGCGGCCACCGACCACGCGGGGTAGGACGATGGCGGGCGGCTGCGCGCGGTGCTGACCAGCGCACCGGCGACCAGCGCCAGGCCGCCCACGTAGGCGGCCAGGCCCAGACCGGCGACCCACTGGGGAGCGGTCAGTGCCCCGGCCGCGGTGAGGAGGAGCGCCCCCACGAGGACGGGCAGGGCGCGCCTGGCGGAGCGTTCGGCGTCCTCGGCGATGCGGGTGCGCAGCAGCGTGGGCCAGAGCGTCACCAGCGTCCCGACGACGGTCAGGCCCATCCAGCCCAGGACGTTGACGACGGCGTGCGCCAGGACGGCGCGGTCGTGCCACGGGCCGGCCAGCCCGCGAGCCAGCAGGGTGCCCAGGACGGCCCCCACCGGCAGCAGCGCGGCGGCGGCCAGGTAGTAGCGGACGGTCGACCGGAAGCGGCCCGGCAGCGACCGGCGCAGCTGGCCGGCCAGGACGGCGCCGTGCCAGACGACGGCACCGGCCACCGTCGTCGCACCCGCGACGGTGAGCGGCCAGACGGCGAGGCTCACGCCGGCCATCACCAGCAGGGCGCCACCGTTGAGCAGCAGCAGGCGCCGCGACTGCGAGGTGCGGTCCCCCGGGCGTGCCGGGGTGCGCAGCAGGGCGTCGGCGAAGTGGCGGCTCCACACCAGGATCGCGTGACTGACCGCGCCGAGCAGCAGCAGGTGGATGAGCAGCCATCGCGGGGCCGGGACGACTGGGTGCGCCAGCGCGACGACTCCGATGGCGAGCAGCCAGAACACCACCGGCAGGTCGCGCAGCGGCCAGAAGCCCCGTGCCTGCGCCGTCGACCGGCTCATCGGCCTGCCGTCCGTGCGGCGACGACCACCGAGCCGGCCGCCAGCACCAGGAACGAGACCACGGCGACGATGTTGAGCACCCCGCCCCAGCGCCACGCGACCTCGTGCCCGAGCGCGTCACCGAGCCACAGCCGGACGACCAGCGAGACGTGCAGCAGCACGGCCGGGACCACGAGCACCGGGTGGTACGGCAGCGGCCGGCGCAGGACGGCGGGCAGGATCACCGGCGCGTGCGCCATGATCATCGAGATCGTGAAGCCGAGGAAGACGGCGTGGACCACCGCGTCGTAGCGCACCCCCGTGGTCGCGGCGCCGCCCAGCAGCCAGATCATCCCGGCGACACCGAGCCAGAAGTAGCCGGCGAGCATGCACGCCGCCATGAAACGCGTCAGCCCCTGCGCGTGGATGGTGCGCCAGGCCACGTCGTGCGCCGCCAGCCAACCAACCAGCGCCAGCAGCGCGACCCCGAGCAGCGCCGACCCGGGGGCCGGCCACAGCAGCGCGGCCACGACGCCGGCCAGCAGGCAGGCTGCGAGCAGCACCAGCGTCGGCCCGGCCCCCGGTCCCATCGCCAGCCGCGCCAGTTCCAGCCGCTCGCCGCCGATGGTGAGGACGACGAAGCCGACCAGCCAGGGCAGCAGCAACGGGACCGGGACGCCGCCCAGCCAGAGGATGGCCGCGCCGCCGGCCAGGACGGCGCCCAACGCCTGCACCAGAACGGCGTGGTCCCGCTGCCGGCGCCACAGCGACGCGTACACGCCGACGAACGCGGCGGCTCCGAGCAGTTGCACGGTCTGCCCCAGCCGCAGGGGCAGCGGGGTGAGCAGCAGCAGGCCGCCGAGGCCGAGCAGCGCGGGGGCGAGGAAGCCGGCCGGCCGGCGTAGCGCGACGGCCCGTTCGAGCGCGACGAGGGTGCCGACAAACCCGAGGACGAGCAGCACGCCGTGCACCTGCGGCAACCGGTCGATGCGCACGGGGGCGGGCAGGTCCAGCAGGATCAGTGCGGCGTCCAACCCCGCCAGCAGGGCAATCGCGCCGGGGAGCAGGAGCAGAAGGCGCCCCGCCGACGTCCCGCGCGTGGTCGGGGCAGGCGCCCGACCCTGCCCGTCCACCGCCTCCGCGCTTGCCCGTGAGGACGGCGGGGGAGCAGGCGGCGCGACGATCTCACTCACCTGCGCCGCCCGCGCGGACGGCCGCCGTGTCTAGGTGCAGCCGGCAGGCGCCCGGTTCCGCGAAGGGCAACAGCGCCGTCGGCTCCGGATCACCGCCGTGGTGCTCCAGCGCACCGCGGACGATGCCGAGGTGCACCTGGCAGACCACCTCCGGGTGCTGTCGTGCCGCGGCGAGCAGCGGGCAGCGGCGCAGCGCGACGGTGGTGGCGCCGGCGTCGGCCTCGGGGGCGAAGCCCAGCTCGTCGAGCAGGTGCAGCACGCTGTGCCTCGGACTTGCCGCGCCCTCCGCCGGGCGGTCGCTCATCAGCGTGCGGCCCCACTCGCGCCCGGCCGCGAGGCCCTCGGCGCCGGGATCGGCGGACGTGCGGACGAGATGCCCGGCGAGGGCGGCGGCCAGGCCGACGTAGTCGCGGACCCGCACATCGCGATCGAGCCGGTCGTCCGCCGCGGTGTAGCGCCACGCCGGCCGCCCCCGCCCCTGGGCCGGGGCGCGGCCCCGCACCGCCAGGCCTTGCTCGACGAGCGCGTCGAGGTGCTCGCGCGCCGTGTTGGGGTGCACGCCGAGTTCAGCGGCCAGGCCGGAGATCGTGACCGGCTCGGCCGAGTCCTGCAGCCGCTCGAGCACGAGGCCACGCGGGCCGGACAACGTCGGACCGCCGGAGCCCCGGGCGGGGGCCGGACCCAGCGCCGGAGCGTCGCTCTTGTTTTTCACGGTGCATACCGTAGTAAATTGCGGGCGGGTCGGCCAGCACGGCCGGCGAGAAGGAGGATCCCGTGACCATCACCCTGCCCCCGGGCGCCGCCACTGACGTGGTCCTGGCATCGGACGCGGACGACGCCGCCGCCGTCGACGCCGTCCGGCAGCACCACGCCGAGCTGGCCGGCAGGCTGGGCGCCCACGTCGACGCACTGCTCGCCGCGGCCACCGCACACGGTGGGAACGGCTTCCCCCAGGCCCGTACCGCCGCGCTGGCCTTCCTCTCCGGCTACCTGATGCCCCACGCCGCCGCCGAGGAGCGTGCGCTCTACCCGGCGGCCGCGCGGTCGGAGCGGCTCCGCCTGCTCGTCGACGCCATGGTCGCCGAGCACCGGGTGCTCGAAGGCCTGGTCGAGGAGCTGCGGAGCGCCGCGGAGCCGGCCCGCGCCGCCGCGACGAGTGCCGCGCTCCGGGTGCTGTTCGACACCCACCTGTCCAAGGAGAACGACCTCGTCCTGCCGGTGGTCGCCGCCGATCCGCATACCTCGCTCACCGGGATCCTCGACGGCATGCACGAGCTGCTCGGCGAGGAAGCGCACGGGCACGGGCATGCCGCCGAAGCCGTTCCCGCCACCCCCGCGAAGGGCAGCTGCGGCTGCGGTGGGCACGACGACGTCGACATCCCGGTTCTGGACGTCCGCGCGGTGCCGCACGCCATCCGGCACGCCACCGTGTTCGGCGCCTTCGACGCCATCCCCGACGGCGGGTCGCTGATGCTCGTGGCTCCGCACGACCCGATCCCACTGCTGCGCCAGCTGACCGCGCGCGCCGGTGGTGGGGTGGCCGTCGACTACGAGGAGCGCGGACCCGAGGCCTGGCGCCTCCGGCTCACCCGCGCCTGATCGATGGGCAGCGCACGGGCCGGTGACATCCCGGCCGTCGCACCGTGGGCGGCGACCGCCGGGCGGCTCCTGCTCGGCGGCGTCCTCGTCGTCGCGGGGGCGATCAAGATCCCCGATCCGGCGGCCGCCGTCCGGGCCGTCCGGGCGTACCAGTTGCTGCCCGAGCCGATCGTCGGGCCGGTCGCCTTCGGACTTCCGGTGGTGGAGATCGCGGTCGGACTGGCCCTGCTCGCCGGGCTGTTCGTCCGCGCCGCCGCCATGGCGTCCGCGGCACTGCTGATCGTCTTCATGGTCGGCGTCGCCTCAGCCTGGGCCCGCGGACTGCAGATCGACTGCGGTTGCTTCGGCGGGGGAGGGCAGGTGGCCGCCGCGGACACCGCGTACGGGACCGAGCTCCTCCGCGACCTCGGCCTGCTCGTCGTCGCCGTCCTCCTCGCCCGCTGGCCCACGTCCCGGCTCGCGCTCGGTTCCGCCAGCCGGCCATCCACCTTCCCGGACGGCGACCCGCCGCCGGCTTCCCTCGCACTGGAGAAGACCCATGCCCGTTGACCAGCAGACCCGCCAGCCCGTCCGCCCCGGCCGGCGCCCGACCGCCCGGCAGCGCGCCGAGGCCGGGCGAGCCGCGGAGGCCGCGGCCCGTGCACGTGCGGCCCAGCGGCGGCGCACCGTGACGGGCGCGACCGTCGCAGCGACCCTGCTGGCCGTCGCAGTGCTGGTGGTGGTCGTCGTTCAGTCCCAGCGGGTCTCGTCGTCGCCCGACGCGGCTGTGCCCGCCCACACGACAGCCGACGGCGCGGTCGTCGAGGTGGGGAGCGCGGACGCTTCCGCGACCCTCGACGTGTACGAGGACTTCGGCTGCCCTGCCTGCGGCGCGTTCGAGGCCCGCCACGCCGGCACGCTGGCGGAGCTCGCGGCCGACGGCGACGTGCTGCTCCGGTACCACCCGATCTCCATCCTCGACCGGGCCTTCACCGACGACTACCCGACGCGCGCCATGAACGCGGCGGGCGTCGTCGTCGACGCGGCGGGACCGGAGGCCTACGTGCGCTTCACCCAGGAGCTCTTCGCCCGGCAGCCCGCAGAGGGTGGACCCGGTCTGACCGACGACGAGCTGGTCGGACTGGCTCGTGAGGCGGGTGCGGCGGGGCCTGCGGTCGAGCGCGGGATCCGCGAGCTGGTGTTCGAGGACTGGACCCGGGAGCTCACCGACCGCGCGAGCCGGGAGGGTGTCGCCGGTACGCCGACGGTGCTCCTCGACGGTGAACCGCTCGACTGGGCGACGCTGGACCCCGCCGCCCTGGCCGACGCTGTGCGCGCCGTCTGACCTGGCGGCTCGTCGGCTGCCGCACCACCTGCGATGAGGAGGTTCCATGTCGGAGTACGACCTGCCCGCGCCGTCGCCACGCGCCCAGGAGCTGCGCGAGGCCATGGTCACGTTCATGCGGGAGCAGGTGCTGCCCGCGGAGACCGAGTATCTGGCCTTCCGGCGGAGGGGCGGCCACGACGTTCCGCCCGTCATCGAGGCGCTGAAGCGTCGAGCCCGCGCCCGAGGGCTGTGGAACCTCTTTCTGCCCGCCGAGTCGGGTCTCACGCAACTGGAGTACGCGCCGATCGCGGAGCTGTCGGGGTGGAGCGGAGAGCTGGCCCCCGAGGCGATCAACTGCGCCGCGCCCGACACCGGCAACATGGAACTGCTGCACCTGCTCGGCACGGAGGAGCAGAAGCGGACGTGGCTTGAGCCGCTGTTGGCCGGGGAGATCCGGTCAGCGTTCGCGATGACCGAGCCGGACGTCGCCAGCAGCGACGCGACGAACATCGCCACGCGGATCGAGCGCGACGGGAACGAGTACGTCATCAACGGTCGCAAGTGGTGGACCAGCGGCGCGATGGACCCCCGCTGCGCCTTCTTCGTCGTGATGGGCAAGACCGACCCGGGTGCACCACCGCACGCGCAGCAGACGATGGTGCTCGTGCCGCGCGACACTGCCGGCGTCACGGTCGTCCGGGACTACCCCGTCCTCGGGCAGCACGACCAGCACGGCCATGCCGAAGTGGTGTTCTCCCACGTGCGCGTGCCGGTCGCGAACGTGATCGGCGAGGAGGGTGGGGGCTTCGCGGCCGCGCAGGCGCGCCTGGGTCCCGGTCGGATCCACCACTGCATGCGCGCCCTCGGCGCCGCGGAGAGGGCGCTGGCGCTGCTGGTCAGCCGGGCGAAGGAACGCGTGGCCTTCGGGAAGCACCTGTCGGAGCAGGGGGTCGTCCAGCAGCAGATCGCCGAGTCGAGGCTGGAGCTCGACCAGGCCCGGTTGCTATGCCATCACGCCTGCCATGTCATCGACACGCAGGGCAACAAGGCGGCCCGCCACCTGGTCGCCATGGCAAAGGTGGCCGTTCCCCGCGCCGCCACGCGGGTCATCGACCGGGCGATCCAGGTGCACGGGGGCGCCGGCGTCACCGACGTCACGCCACTCGCCGCGATGTACGCGTGGCACCGGGCCATGCACATCTTCGACGGCCCGGACGAGGTGCACCTGCGCTCGATCGCCAAGGCCGAGCTCGGTCGGGCAGCGGAGCTTCCGCCGCACGTGGTCGCTCCCTGACCCCCTGGCCGGTCGGCCACCCGGCCGACAGGGTCAGTCCGGACCCGCGCGGAGGAGTTTTCCGTGCGGGTCGGGGCCCGGGACTCGCTATGCCTCCGAGATCGCCCCGACGATCTCCGGAGCGTTCTCGACGAGCGTGCCCAGATCGACGCCGGCCTCGGTGAGTGCGGGCACGAGATACCTGTCCTCCTGATGGGCGCACACGTCGAACAGCACGACCAGTGATCCCGTGGCGATGGCCAGATCCATGGCGTTGCTCGCGCGCTCGATCTCGCGCACCAGGGTGGTCATCATCCGGTGTTCCTCCTGCATCGCCGCGATCAGCAGGGCGGTGGTGGCGTTCCCCCCGGCGGTGAACAGCAGGCCCGCCTCGACCTCCATGTGCGGCAGCAGTTCGTCGTCCAGGAACTCGACGAGGTCCTGGTACGCCGACTCGTACGGCCGGCGGTCGGCCACTGCGCAGATCAGCGCCTCCGTCCGCCAGACCAGCCGGTCGCGCAGGTCCTCATGATGGTTCTCGACGGCTGTGGCGGCCTCGTCGAAGGTGATGGTCACGGAAGCCTCCTGGCGGTGTGGAGAGTGCTGACGAGTCATTTCTTACAGCAGCCGCCGTAATAAAAACAGGTCCCCGGCGCGTCGGGTCACCGGTCGTCCGGGCGTGCTCCGTCGTCGAGATGCACTCCGTCGTCGGACCGACGGTGCCGTCGGGCAGATCTCGACGTACGGGAGCAAAATTCCGCCATGCCGGACTGCCTTCCCGCGGTCGTCGCCGACGACGCCGACGAGCGGCGGCACGCGGCGCTCGCCGTCCGGTCGCGGCGGCAGCTCCTCGAGGCGCTCCGGTCGGCCGGCCGCCCCGCTGCGGTGGGAGAGCTGGCAGCCGCCACGGGTCTGCACGTGACGACGGCGCGGACGCACCTGCGGGTGCTGGAGGCCGCGGGGCTGGTCGTCCGGGCGCTGGAGGAGCCCGTCGGCCCGGGCCGGCCGCGGTACGTCTACGCGTCGCTCACCGGCGGGGCCGCCGGTGAAGGGCACCGCCAGCTCGCCGAGGTGCTCGCCGGCGCCCTCGACGCCGGAGGCGAGAAGGGGCGGCGTCGGGCTGAGAAGGCCGGCCGGCAGTGGGCCGAGGGCGAGGTGCCCGCGGGCGCAGCGCACTCGTGGGAGCAGGCCGCGGCAGGCCTCGACGAGCTGTTCGGCAGGCTGGGCTTCGCACCGCGTCGGGCCGACGCCGATCCCGGCCGGCTCCGGATCGCCCTGGACCGGTGCCCGTTCCGCGACGTGGCGCGGGCCCACCCTCAGGTGGTGTGCGCGGTGCACCTCGGGCTGATGCGCGGAGCCCTCGCCCGCATGGGCATGCCGGAGGTCGCCGCCTCGGCCGCACTCCAGCCGTTCGTCACCCCGGAGCGGTGCGTGGCCGAGATCTCCAGGAGCCGTCCCGCCTCCGACGACACCCGTGGCGATTCGCCGAGCGGTCGATAAAGAGCGTCGCTACGCTCCGAACCGACGGCCACGCCTGGGGATGCGGAGGAAGCGTCGGATGACCTACGTGATCGCGGAACCGTGCATCGACGTACTCGATCGAGCGTGTGTCGACGAGTGCCCGGTCGACTGCATCTACGAGGGCGAACGCGCGCTCTACATCCACCCCGACGAATGCGTCGACTGCGGGGCGTGCGAGCCGGTCTGTCCGGTGGAGGCGATCTATTACGAGGACGACGTCCCGGCGAAGTGGTCGGTCTTCACCGCCGACAACGCCCGCTTCTTCGCCGAGCCGCTGCCGGGTCGCGACGCCGCACTGGGTTCCCCCGGTGGTGCCGCGAGGACAGGGTCGGTCGGGGCCGACACCGAGCTGGTCGGCGGGTACCCGAGCCGGGCCTGAACCCGCCCGGTCCGGCGTCCTCATCGCGCCGGACGGGAACCGGTCCTCGGGATGCGCTTTCCTCCCCGAGCCGCTGGGATGGGAGTGCGGCGCGCCACCACGAGGACCGCCATGGACACGAGCGAGCGAGAAGGAGAGCCGTGACTCTCGCACCTGAGGGCAGCCGGCAGGACGCGGGCTTCGACAGCGGGCTCTCCGAAGCCCTCGTCAAGACCTCGAAGTACTTCCGCAAGGGCGAGGTGAGCGCCGACATGCGCTCCCTCCACCAGATCGGTGGGCGCGACGCCGACAGCTTCTACCGGGACCGCTGGAGCCACGACAAGGTCGTCCGTTCCACGCACGGGGTGAACTGCACGGGCTCCTGCTCGTGGAAGGTCTACGTCAAGGACGGGATCATCACCTGGGAGGCGCAGCAGACCGACTACCCCTCCACCGGGCCCGACCGGCCGGAGTACGAGCCCCGCGGCTGCCCCCGGGGTGCCGCGTTCTCCTGGTACACCTACTCGCCGACCCGGGTGCGCTACCCCTACGTCCGCGGCTCGCTGCTGCAGATGTACCGGGAGGCCCGCCAGCGGCTCGGTGACCCGGTGCTGGCGTGGGCCGACGTCGTCGGCGACCCGGTGAAGGCGCGCACCTACAAGTCGCAGCGAGGCAAGGGCGGGCTGGTGCGCGCGTCGTGGGACGAGGCGACCGAGATGATCGCCGCCGCCCACGTGCACACGATCAAGAAGTACGGGCCCGACCGGATCGCCGGCTTCTCGCCGATCCCGGCGATGTCGATGGTGTCGCACGCCGCCGGGGCCCGCTTCATGTCGCTGATCGGCGCGCCGATGCTGTCGTTCTACGACTGGTACGCCGACCTGCCCGTGGCTTCGCCGCAGGTGTTCGGCGACCAGACCGACGTTCCGGAGTCCGGCGACTGGTGGGACGCGAGCTACCTGATCCTGTGGGGCTCCAACGTGCCGGTCACCCGGACGCCGGACGCGCACTGGATGACCGAGGCGCGCTACCGCGGCCAGAAGGTCGTCGTGATGAGCCCGGACTACTCCGACGCGACCAAGTTCGCCGACGACTGGCTCGCCCCGCACCCCGGCACCGACGGCGCGCTGGCCATGGCGATGGGCCACGTCGTCCTCAGGGAGTTCTTCGTCGACCGGCAGGTCCCACGCTTCCAGGAGTACACGAAGCGCTACACCGACCTCCCGTTCCTGCTCACCCTGACGCCGCGCGGGGACGGCTACGTGCCGGGCAAGTTTCTCACCGCCGCGGACCTGGGGGAGGTCGGAGAGGGCGCGGACTTCAAGACCGTGCTCATCGACTCCCGCACCGACGCGCCGCACGTGCCGAACGGCACGCTCGGCGACCGGTTCACCGACGCCGGCAAGGGCCGGTGGAATCTCGACCTGGGTGACGTCGATCCACGCCTGAGCCTCTACGCCGACGGCGCCGAGACCGCGCCCGTCGACCTGGCCCGCTTCGACACCCCGGGCGGCACCGGCGCGGCCATGCGACGCGGCGTCCCGGTGCGACGGATCGGCAAGCATCTCGTCACCACCGTGTACGACCTGCTGCTCGCGCAGTTCGGCGTTGCCCGGCCGGGCATGCCGGGGGAGTGGCCCGCAGGGCCGGACGACGCGACCCAGCCGTACACGCCCGCGTGGCAGGAGCAGTTCACCGGTGTCCCGGCCGCCGCGGCCGCCAAGATCGGCCGCGAGTTCGCGCAGAACGCCGAGGACTCCGGCGGCCGGTCGATGATCATCATGGGTGCCGGGACCAACCACTGGTACCACTCCGACACGATCTACCGCGCCTTCCTGACCCTGACCACGCTCACCGGCTGCCAGGGCGTCAATGGCGGCGGCTGGGCGCACTACGTGGGACAGGAGAAGTGCCGGCCGGTCACGGGGTGGATGACCCTGGCGTCGGCGCTGGACTGGGCCCGGCCGCCGCGGCAGATGATCCAGACCGCGTACTGGTACCTGCACACCGACCAGTGGCGCTACGACCGGACGACGCTGGACTCGTTCGGGTCACCGCTGGGCGGCGGCCGGTTCGCCGGCAAGGCACCCGCCGACGTGCTCGCCGAGTCCGCCCGCATGGGCTGGATGCCGAGCTACCCGACCTTCGACCGCAACCCCCTCGACCTGGCCGACGAGGCGGCGGCGGCCGGGAAGGAACCGGGGCAGCACGTCGTCGACGAACTGCAGGCGGGGCGGCTGCGGTTCGCCTGCGAGGACCCCGACGCCCCGGAGAACTTCCCGCGCGTCCTCACCGTCTGGCGGGCGAACCTCCTCGGCTCGTCGGCGAAGGGCAACGAGTACTTCCTCGAGCACCTGCTGGGGACCGACTCCAACCTTCGGGCCACCGAGGCCGCCCCCGACGCGCGGCCCAAGGACCTGGTCTGGCGGGACGAAGCCCCCCGCGGGAAGCTCGACCTGCTGCTGGCGCTGGACTTCCGCATGACCAGCACCACGGTGTACTCGGACATCACGCTGCCCGCGGCGACCTGGTACGAGAAGCACGACCTCAACACCACCGACATGCACCCGTACGTGCACTCGTTCAACCCGGCGATCGCCCCACCGTGGGAGACCCGCACCGACTTCGACGCGTTCGGCACGATCGCGCGTCAGTTCAGCCGGCTGGCCGCGACGCACCTCGGCGTCCGCAAGGACCTCATGGCGCTGCCGCTGCTGCACGACACCCCCGACGAGACGGCCAACCCGCGCGGTGTCGTCCGTGACTGGAAGGCTGGCGAGGTCGACCCGATCCCCGGCAAGACGATGCCGAAGATCACCGTCCAGGAACGCGACTACGGCGCGATCGCGCAGAAGTGGGCGGCCCTCGGCCCGCTGGTCGAGGAGCTGGGTCTGCAGGTCAAGGGCGTCACCACCAAGCCGGACAAGGAGGCGGAGTACCTCCGGCACAAGAACGGGGTGGTGCGCGACGGCGTGGCCGCCGGGCAGCCGGCGCTGGCCCGCGACGTCCACTGGTGCGAGGCCATCCTGGCGCTGTCGGGAACGACGAACGGCCGGCTCGCCACCCAGGGGTTCCACAACGCCGAGGAGCGCACCGGCACCCGGATGGCCGACCTCGCCGCCGAGCACGAGGGCAAGCTGATCACCTTCGCCGACACGCAGGCGCGGCCTACCCCGGTCATCACGTCACCGGAATGGTCGGGCAGCGAGACCGGCGGCCGGCGCTACTCGCCGTTCACCATCAACGTCGAACGGCTCAAGCCCTGGCACACGCTGACCGGCCGGCAGCACTTCTTCCTCGACCACGACTGGATGACCGACGCCGGCGAGAACCTCCCGGTCTTCCGGCCACCGCTGGACATGACGGCGCTCTACGGGGAGCCGCAGGTCGGCGAGATCACCGAGCTGGGCATCTCGGTCCGCTACCTGACGCCGCACAACAAGTGGTCCATCCACTCGGAGTACCAGGACAACCTGTTTATGCTCTCGCTGTCGCGCGGCGGGCCCACCATCTGGATGAGCACCCAGGACGCGGCGAAGGTCGGCGTGACGGACAACGACTGGATCGAGGCGGTCAACCGCAACGGCGTGATCGTGGCCCGAGCCATCGTCTCCCAGCGGATGCCCGAGGGGACGGTGTACATGTACCACGCCCAGGACCGGCTGATCGACGTCCCGAGATCGGAGACGACGGGCAGGCGTGGCGGCATCCACAACTCCGGGACGCGCCTCTTCCTCAAGCCCACCCACCTGATCGGCGGCTACGCGCAGCTGTCCTTCGCCTTCAACTACCTGGGCCCCACCGGGAACCAGCGCGACGAGGTCACCGTGATCCGCCGCCGCAGCCAGGAGGTGCAGTACTGATATGCGCGTCATGGCGCAAATGGGCATGGTCATGAACCTCGACAAGTGCATCGGGTGCCACACCTGCTCGGTCACCTGCAAGCAGGCATGGACTAACCGGACCGGCGTCGAATACGTCTGGTTCAACAACGTCGAGACCCGGCCGGGCCAGGGCTACCCGCGCACCTACGAGGACCAGGAGAAGTGGAAGGGCGGCTGGGTGGTCGGCCGCAACGGCAAGCTGACACTGCGCACCGGCAGCCGGCTCAAGCGTCTGCTGCAGATCTTCTCCAGCCCCAAGCTGCCATCGATCCAGGAGTACTACGAGCCCTGGACGTACGACTACGAGACCCTCACGAACGCGCCGGTGCAGGAGCACACGCCCGTGGCGCAGCCGCGCTCGCTGCTGAGCAACGAGCCGATGAAGGTCGAGTGGAGCGCCAACTGGGACGACAACCTCGGCGGCGCGCCCGAACTGACCCAGCAGGACCCTGTCCTGCAGAAGATCTCGGCGGAGATCAAGGAGAAGTTCGAGCAGACCTACATGTTCTACCTGCCGCGGATCTGCGAGCACTGCATCAACCCGTCGTGTGCGGCGTCCTGCCCCTCCGGCGCGATCTACAAGCGCGAGGAGGACGGCATCGTCCTGGTCGACCAGGACCGCTGCCGAGGCTGGCGCCAGTGCGTCACCGGATGCCCGTACAAGAAGGTCTACTTCAACCACCGCACCGGCAAGGCCGAGAAGTGCACGTTCTGCTTCCCGCGCGTGGAGGTGGGCATCCCCACCGTCTGCTCGGAGACCTGCGTCGGACGGCTGCGCTACATCGGCATCATCCTGTACGACGCCGACCGCGTCCTCGAGGCCGCGTCCACCCCGGACGAGCAGGACCTCTACATGGCGCAGCGGTCGATCATCCTCGACCCGCACGACCCGGAGGTCATCCGCGCCGCGGAGAAGGCCGGCATCTCGCGCGACTGGATCGAGTCCGCGCAGCGCTCGCCGATCTACTCCCTCATCACCAGGTTCGAGGTGGCGCTGCCGCTGCACCCGGAGTACCGGACCATGCCGATGGTCTGGTACATCCCGCCGCTGTCCCCGGTCGTCGACGCCCTCACCGAGACCGGTCACGACGGGGAGGACGCCGGCAACATCTTCGGCGCCATCGAGTCGCTGCGGATCCCGGTCGAGTACCTCGCCGAACTGTTCGCCGCAGGCGACACGAACCTGGTCACCGGGGTGCTCAAGAAGCTGGGGGCGATGCGGGCCTACATGCGCGACCTGAACCTGGGCCGGCCCGCGGACGAGTCGATCGCCGCCGCCGTCGGCATGACCGGCCAGGAGATCCAGGACATGCACCGGCTGCTCGCGATCGCCAAGTACGACGAGCGCTACGTGATCCCGACGGCGCACGCCGAGCAGGGGCCGGAGATGGAGGAGTTCGACACCGGCTGCTCCCTGGACTACGACGGTGGTCCCGGCATGGGCGGCTGGGGTCCGTTCGGGGAGACCTCGGGTGGCTCCACGCCGATCGCGGTGGAGAACTTCCACATGCTGGCCGCCCGGCAGACGACCGACACGCTGTCCGCGCCACCGGACAAGAACCAGCGGGTCAACCTGCTCAACTGGGACGGCAAGGGCGCACCCGAGGGGTTGTTCCCACCGAAGGGCGACGGCGGCGGCGTGGGCCCCGACTCGCCGAGCGTGACGGAGCCGAAGCCGTGAGCCGGCTGCCGTGGCGGTCGTCCGGCGCGACGCCGGAGCAGCTCGCCACCGCCCGCCAGGCGGCCTCGCTGCTGCTGGGCTACCCCGACGAGGAACTCCTCGGGCGGCTGCCGTTGCTGCGCGCGGCCACGGCTCCGCTGCCCGCCGAGCTGTCGGGCCCGCTGGGGCGGTTCCTCGACCACCTGGAGACGACGACGCTCACCGACCTGCAAGCGGACTACGTGGAGACGTTCGACCTCCGGCGCCGGTGCAGCCTCTACCTGACCTACTACGCGCACGGGGACACCCGGAAGCGCGGCATGGCACTGCTGCAGTTCAAGCACCTGTACGGCCGGGCCGGGCTCCAGCTCGCCGACGGCGAGCTGCCCGACCACCTCGCGGTCGTCCTCGAGTTCACCGCGACCGGGGACGCCGTGCGCGGTGAGCGGCTGCTGCACGAGCACCGCGCCGGGCTGGAGCTCATCCGGCTCGCCCTGGAGGAGCGGCGGTCTCCCTGGGCCGCGGTCCTGCAGGCGGTGTCGGCCACGCTGCCGCCCGTCGAGGCGGCCGACCGCGCGGCGATCGCCCGCCTCGCGCAGGAGGGGCCGCCCACCGAGGAGGTGGGTCTGGATCCCTACGGCACGACCGCGTTCGCTCCGCCCGAGTACATGCCGGCCGCCGGAGAGCCCGCTGGAGCCCCCCGATGAACACTGCAGAGATCCTGCTCTGGGTCGTCCTGCCCTACGTGAGCCTCGCGATCTTCATCGGCGGGCACATCTGGCGCTACCGGTACGACAAGTTCGGCTGGACCACCCGGTCCTCGCAGCTGTACGAGCGCAGGCTGCTGCGCTGGGCCAGCCCGCTGTTCCACTTCGGAATCCTCTTCGTGCTCATCGGCCACGTCATGGGCCTCGGTATCCCGAAGTCCTGGACCGACGCGGTGGGCCTCACCCCAGAGGCGTACCACGCCCTCGCCGTCGGGGTCGGCGCGATCGCCGGCATCGGCACCGTCGTCGGGATGGCTGTGCTCATCTACCGCCGGCGAACGGTGGGCCCGGTGTTCAGCGCGACGACCAACAACGACAAGCTCATGTACGCGGTCCTTGCGGTCACGATCGTGCTGGGGATGAGCAACACCGTGCTCGGCGTCCTCGGCCTGGAGGGCGAGCACGTCGACTACCGGGAGACGGTCTCCCCGTGGTTCCGGAGCATCTTCTACTTCAACCCGCAGCCGGAGCTGATGACCGAGGCCGGCCTGGGCTTCCAGCTGCACGCGCTGTCGGCCCTGGTGCTGTTCGCCATCTGGCCGTTCACTCGCCTGGTGCACGTGTTCAGTGCGCCGCTGGGCTACTTCACGCGGCCCTACATCGTCTACCGCAGTCGTGACCGTCAGCTCGGCAACCGGCCGACGGCTCGGGGGTGGGAGCGCGTCGGAGGTGGTCGCCGATGAGCAGCGCACCCGTCCCGGAGACCACGGCGACGACGGCGGTACCGCGCCAGGCGTGGATCATGCTCGCCATCGCGACGGTGGGCTTCACGATCAACTTCTGGGCGTGGGCTCTGGTCAGCCCGCTGGGCGCCTTCTACACCGACGCGCTCGGGCTCAGTGCCCTCGAGAAGTCCCTGCTGGTCGCGGTGCCGGTGATCGTCGGCTCGCTGGGGCGCATCCCCGTGGGCGCCCTCACCGACCGCTTCGGGGCCCGCGCGATGTTTCCACTGGTCAGCGCGCTGACCATCCTGCCGGTGCTGTTCATCGGCTACATCGCCAGCGACTCCTACGCGATGATGCTGCTCGGCGGGTTCGTCCTCGGCCTCGGGGGCACCACGTTCGCGATCGGCGTCCCACTGGTCAACGCCTGGTTCCCGCCGGCCAAGCGCGGCACCGCGCTCGGCATCTTCGGCGCCGGCATGGCCGGCACCGCGATCTCGGCCTTCAGCACCGTGCAGCTCCGGCGCAGCTTCGGGCTGGAGTTTCCCTTCACGCTGGTCGCGGTCCTGCTGGCGGCCTACGCCATCGTGTCGTGGCTGCTGCTGCGCGACGCCCCCGACCGCCCGGCACCGGCGGGCGGAAGCGTGCTGCGGCGCACCTGGGAGACCTTTCGGCTCCCCATCACTCTGCAGCTGTCGTTTCTCTACGCGGTGGGTTTCGGCGGCTTCGTCGCCTTCAGCGTCTACCTGCCGACCTATCTGCGGGACGCTTTCGAGCTCGACGCGGGGGACGCGGCGCTGCGAACGGCCGGCTTCGTCGTCCTGGCGGTGGTCATGCGGCCCTTGGGCGGTGTCCTGTCCGACCGGTTCCACCCGGTGCCCGTGCTGACGGTGTGCTTCATCGTGGTGACCGTGTTCGCCGCGATCTCCGCGCTGGAGCAGCCACTGGCACCGCTGGGCACCGTCGCCTTCCTCGCGATGGCCGCGGCGCTCGGCGCCTCCTCCGGGGCGGTGTTCGCGCTGGTGGCGATCGCCGCACCACCAGGCAAGGTCGGTGCGGTGACCGGCATCGTCGGCGCCGCCGGCGGCCTGGGCGGCTTCGCCCCGCCCCTGGCCATGGGCGCCATCTACGGCTGGATCGGCAACTACCAGCCGGGGCTGTGGCTGCTCTCGATCACCGCGGCGGTCGCCGCCTGCTTCACCGCGTGGGGGATGCAGTCGGGGGAGCGCGCATCGCGAGCCGGCTGACGACGCCGGACGGCGTCGGCGCCACGCCGTGACGGGGAATGACCGGCCGGTCAACGATCCTTGAAGGGAGTGAACCACCCACCCAGGTCGAGGAGTACCCATGTGCGACCACTGCGGCTGCCGCGATCTCACGCCCGTCGCTCGCCTGATGGACGAGCACGACCGGCTGCGCGATCTCAGCGACCACATCCAGCGGCACCTCGCGGCCGGGGACGACGTGGGCGCCCACAGCCACTTCCGCGATCTGCTGGCCGTCCTCGGCCCCCACGTCGCCAAGGAGGAAGGCTCGCTCTTCCCCATGCTCCGCCGCTCCGAGGACCTCGCTGCGCACGTCGCCGTGCTCGAGGGCGAGCACGCTGACCTCTACGACGCGGTCGACGACCTGGAGGACGTGCCGACGGCCGCGGTGCAACGCTGGCGCGACGGTGTACGACATGTGCTTCACGAACTCGACGAGCACATGTACAAGGAGGACTACGGCCTGTTCCCCGCCGCCCTCGCGACGCTGGACGGCAGCGACTGGGACGACATGGACCGATGGGAAGCCGAGCACTCGGCGCCGGGGCCCGCTGCGACGGCGTCGTCGACCGTCTGACGACCAGCGCCGGGGGCCCGGGCGCCGGCGACCGGGACGGCCGCCGGCGCCGTGAGTTGGTCAGGCGGTTTCGTCGGCCTGCCACAGGTCCGGACCGAACACCTCGTACTGGATGTCCCGTGGGGCGACGCCGCGATCGACCAACGCACTGCGCACCGCCTGCATGAACGGCAGCGGGCCGCACAGGTAGTACACGGCGTCGTCGGGCAGGTCCACCTCGGCGAGGTCCATCGTCCCGGCGTGGACGCCGTCGACCGGGAGGCTGCACTCGGAACCCCGCTCGAACCAGACGTGGACCGTGCCGTCGGGCAGAGCGCGGACGTCGTCGAGGACTTGGCGGCGCAACGCCCAGGAGGGTTCGTCGACGTCTGCGTGCAGCAGCGTGATGTCGAGATGGGTCTTCGCGTTGACCAGGTGGGAGAGCATGCCGGCCATCGGGGTGATGCCGATGCCGGCGCTGCAGAAGACGGCGGGGCGGGAGTCGTCGAGGACGACGTCGCCGAACGGCAGGGACATGGTGATCGTGTCGCCGACGTCGACCCGGTCATGCAGCAGGTTCGAGACCTCGCCGTCGGGCTTGCCTCCGCCGTGCACCCGCTTCACCGCGAACGAGCGGTGCTCGCCGTCATCGGCCCGCGTGAGGCTGTACTGGCGGGGCTGCCGAACGCCGTCGTCCATCGGCATGCGCACCGTGACGTATTGGCCCGGCAGCGAGGTCTTCACCAACCTGTCGTCGATCCGCTTGACGGTGAACCGCACGACGTCCGCCGTTTCCCGGACTTTCTCGATCACCTGCCAGTCGCGCCAGACCGTTTCAGGCCGCACGCCACGAGCGCTGTAGAGCCCGCGCTCCTGGTTGATCAGCGCGAACGCCATCAGCCAGTACACCTCGTCCCAGGCGGCGGCGACCTCCGGCGTCACGGCATCGCCGAGCACGTCGCCGATCGCCCAGAAGAGGTTGTCATGCACCACCTGGTACTGGTCGGGGCGCAGCCCCAGCGACGCGTGCTTGTGCGCGATGCGTGAGAGCAACTGCTCGGGCAGCCGGTCGGGGTGGTTGACGAGGGCGGTGGCGAAGACGGCGACCGAGCCGGCGAGCGCCTGCTGCTGGGTGCCCTCGGCCTGGTTGCCGCGGTTGAACAATCCGTCGAGCAGCTCCGGGTGCTCGCCGAACATGTGCTGGTAGAACCGCTCGGCAATCTTGCCGATGTTCTGCCCCACGACTGGCAGGGTCGTCTCGATCACGGGTCGGGACCTGTCTGAGAGCACGTGTGGAACTCCTTCCCCCTCGGCGGGGCGGTGACTCCGCCCGGCCGAACGCGTGCCCCTAATCCAGTCGCATCAACCTCTCGTTCCCGAGGACGAGCGTCGGGTATCGGAGCGAGACCACCGACGACCCACCGCGCTGGCGCTGCATGCCGGTGACGATGACATTGCGCTGGTCGCCTTGGCTGGTGACCCTGGCCGCGACCGCTAACGCGTGATTAGTTCGAGGCCGCGCCTTCCGATCGCCTCAGGGCCGCGCTCATAGCGGCGGCGAGAGCGGCGTCTCGGTCCTGTTCGGCGCGCTGGTACCGAAGCGCCGCGGCGGGCGAGGCGTGCCCGAGACGGTGCATGAGTTCCTTGGTGGTGGCTCCATGACGGGCGGCGATGGTCGCTCCCCAGCCGCGCAGGTCGTGCAGGTGAGAGCCGGCCGGAAGTCCGGCCGCTTCTGCTGCCGGAGCCCACACCCGCGAGGCGAAGTTGTTGCGCCGGATGAGTCCACCCTTCGGCCCCACGAAGACCAGTCCGTGTGGGCCGGGCTGGGCGTACATGGCGAGGTGGTGCTGCAAATCGCCGATGATGTGCGGCGGGATCGCGACGGATCGGCGGCCGGCAGCGGACTTGGGTGGGCCGTAGGAGCGTTGCTGTCCGACGACGTCGACGACGGCGCTCGTCACGCTCACGGTGCCTGCCTTCAAATCGAGGTGCTCGCGGCGCAGTGCGGACAGCTCGCCGATGCGGAGGCCCGTCCAGGCGGCCAGGAGGATCAGCGCTCGCCAGCGATCCTCGACCGCGTCGACCAGCGCCTGGACCTGAGCGACCGTGAACATCGGCCGTTCACTGGAACGTTCCTGCCCCGCCCCGCGGATGGAGCATGGGTTCCGCGCCATGAGGTTGTCGTCCACGGCTGTGGTGCAGATGGCACGCAGCAGCCGGTAGCACTTGGCCGCCGTGACCTGGCCTGGCCCGCTCGGGCCGCTTAGCTTGCCGTACCAGGCCCGGACGGCGGACGTCTCCAGTTGGCGAAGTTGCGTCGCTCCCAAGGTTGGGACGATGTGCTTCTTGAGCTGTGCCCGGTAGAGCTCGGCGGTGCGCGGGGCCAGCGGCCGGCCCCTGACGAGGCGAGTCTCGACCCAGCGTTCGGCGTAGGCCTTGAGCGTCTCCTTGCCCGCCTTCGGGTCCGCCCAGCGGCCCGAGTCCATCTCGGTCTGCGCTCTTGCGAGCCAACGATCGCCGTCAGCTTTGGTGGCGAATGTGGACGGCGCTGAGACTTGGTTTCCCGAGCCATCCGTGTAGCGGGCTTGGTAGCGGCCAGAGGGAAGCTTGCGGACGGTTCCCCAGCCTCTTCGACCCATGACGACCTCTCCGTGTCTTGCAGTCGATGGGAGCGTCGCGTGACCGCGAGCGGGTGTCGGTGGCTCGGCGTCGATCGAGTCTTGGGTTCCACTGATCCAGAGAGGGTCTTGACTTCCACAGGCCGACGTGATCGTCGACTGGACGAAGAAGCTGGAGTCTCAGCCTCCGACCGGGCCGAGGAAGCCCATTCGCGAGCTTGTGAATGACGAGTCTTTGACTCGGCCTCCGCATGAGCTGGGTCGTTCGCCGCGGACCTCGCGTCATGTCGCGCCCTGACAGAGGACAAGGGGACGGCAGACAAGCCACGTGGCGGGGGCGGCGAATACCGCGGTCTTCTGCTTCCCGAATCGCGCAACAGCGGTCGCTGCTTGCGTGCCGTGGCGCGCTACTCCTCGCTGGTGATACGTCCGGCCTCGATAAATGCGTCGAGCGTTGAGCGCTGAAGCCTGACGTACTTGCCGAGCTTGACGTAGGTGATTCGCCGTTGAGCGATCAGCCGGCGAATGAAGCGTTCGCCGGTTCCCAGGTAGTCCCCGGCCTGGGCGACGGTCAGCAGGGGGTCATTCCGTTGGCTCGGTGCCGCTCGTTCCGACGTCGTGACGGCCATCAGGTGCCGCCCTGCTGGCGAAGGGGCCGTCCGCGAACGCGCCGGTCGGTGTCGAGGGCGGAGACCCAACCTGGAAGCCATCGAGGACGCTCTGCCTGGTCATGGGTTGCGGATTTCATGCGGAAAGCCTGGCGCGCAATGTTCCGGTTTCTCTCCCGTCTGGACATCGGGATCGGTGGGTAGTTCGCCGTGACAACACAAGCGGTGCTGGCAGCGTTGCCGTGGCATCGGCATCGACCACCACCCATCCACCAGTTCGTCTCCAGGCCCTGGGTGGAGACGGCTTCGCGGCCTTCGGATGATGCCGTTGCACGCCGCAGCGCGAGCGTTGCGAACCGAGACAGCCAGGCGGGCGCTAGGGTTCAGCGCCACGGCGGGTGTCCACCGAACGGGTGATGTGGGGGAGAGCTGCCATGGCGCGGCCGCTGCTTCGAGGTGACCGCTTGCAGGCTGCCCGCGAGGCCGTGGGGCTGACCAGAGAAGAACTGGCCATGAAGCTTGAGCTCTCGGGCCCGGCCCGTGTCCGGGTGTGGGAGACCGGGCTCGAGCGCCCGCGCCCCCGCTTCGTACCGAGGCTCGCGGCTGCGCTGGGCGTCGACCCCTTGTACCTGCTCGACGTCGATGCGAGCGATCCGCCATTGGCGGCCCTCCGCCTCGCGGCTGGCTTCGCCACCAACCAGGTGACTGCTCCCGGCCTGTCAGTCATGACATACGTGCGCCTGGAGGACGGACGACCCGGTGTAGATCACTCCGCCAAGGTGATGGCCGCCGTCGCCGAAGTCCTCGGAGTGGACGTCGCTCGCGTGGAGGCGGCCGTCCGCCGTTCCCGAAGCGACCACGCGGCCTTGTCGTCTCCCGGCGGCTGAACAGGAGACTTTCAGGAGGAAAGGCATTGCCTTCACGGGCGATCTCGGTGGTAATTTCCCCCACCACCGCCGGGGAGGTGCCCATGGCCCGCGCACAAAGTCGAGCGTTACGGCGGCCCGCGTGCCTGCAGCCCGCCCGTTTCCGGGTAATGCTCATGCCGAAGCGTGGCCCGCGGCCCCGGCGAGGACAGTCGCGATGACCACACGGCGGTTAACGGTCGGCGTACTCCTGTCGCTGCTGCCACTCGCCGGCTGCGCGGCAAGCGACGCGAGTCCGGACTCCTCGCCGAGCGCGACGACGCCCTCGTCGTCGCTAACTCCGTCGTCCTCTCCTGTCACGAGCACCGCACCGGCCCCCGAAGAAGAGGCGGCAGAGACCGCGACCTCGGTCGTCATCGAGATGCTTCGCGTGACTGACGCGGCCAAGAAGGACCCAGGCGCCAGGGACTGGGCGTTGAGCAGGCGGTCGCCGAGGCATACGGGGTCACGCCTGGAGAGGTCCGCACAGTGTTCTGGCGCACCCTGGGTGGCCTCACGCGGGATCTCGACCTCGACGCGCTGTTCCCAGGTCCGGTCAGGGCCATGCTCGATGCTGCCCGGCATCAGGAAGACGGCTCTCAGGCGACGACCCTCGGGCGCCCGAAGGGGCAGATATGAGGTTCAAGCGACGGAACTTGGAGGAACTTGCCGACCTGGTCTGCGGCAATCTGGGTTCCGACAACCCGGGCCCGGGAGAGAAGCCGAGGTACTTCCCGTACCGGTCGAGCATGTACATCACCGAGTTCTTCCAAGACCTTGGTACTGACTGGGTGCACGACGGCTCGACTCGTCACCGCTGGGTTGCGGATGTGCTCGAGTTCATGCTGGGCGAGCCCCATGATGGGCTGGCGCACCCTCCCGAAATCTTCTGCCGCCTCATCGACCAGCTCATGAGCCCGAGTGACGCCAAGAGCGAGGGCCCGGATCGACCGAACGCACTGGGGCAGCTAAACGACGTGCTGGCCAAAGAGGGCTTCGAAGCCTTCTACGCCGACGACAGGCACTGCTACCTGCGTCATCTCGGCACCAACACCACCACTGTGTTGCAAGCGAATCCCCATCGACCGTTTACTGCAGCCGAGGCCAAGCGCCGCAGTGACCTCAAGACGTACCTCGACACCTGCAGCGAGGACGAGCTCATCGAGGAGGTCCTGCTGCCCCTCTTCCGTCAGCTCGGGTTCCACCGAATCACGGCGGCCGGCCACAAGGACAAGGCTCTGGAGTACGGCAAGGACGTCTGGATGCGCTTCACCTTGCCGACCCAGCACCTGCTCTACTTCGGCATCCAAGCCAAGAAGGGGAAGATCGACGCATCTGGCGTCACCAAGGCCGGTAACGCGAACGTCGCCGAGATTCACCACCAAGCTCTCATGATGCTGGCTCACGAGATATTCGATCCCGAGACGAACAAGCGAGTCTTGGTGGACCACGCCTTCATTGTCGCTGGAGGCGAGATCACCAAGGCTGCTCGGAACTGGATAGGCAACGCTCTAGATGACTCGAAGAGAAGTCAGATCATGTTCATCGACCGGGGTGACATTCTCAATCTCTACGTCGTGAACAACCTGCCACTTCCTGCTGGAGCGCTTCCGAAGCAGTCCGACCCGTGGGCTGTGGGAAGCGACGAGCCGCCCTTCTGAGTACGAGCGCCCTACGGCTGAGCTTCCGCGGTTACGACCCTGCGGGTCTGATCGCAGGTGGGGCAGTGCCGCACGTTGGTCGTCCATTGCCCGTGCGACTTGTGCTGCTGGACGTCGATGACGTGGTCGCAGGTCAGGGTCAGGCGCCACGTCCGTAGTTCCGCCGGATCCGGTCGGCTGGCGCGGAGCAGCGTGCCGAGCCTCTCCAGCTGCCGCTCGCTGAGCGGCGGGGGAGGGCAGCAGTAGCCGCAGTGCAACGCGCGGGAGCCCGACATGCTCCAGCGATAGCCACGGCAGTCCTTGTGGCGGGCGGCGAAGTCCGCCTGGGCGGCGTCGTACTCGCGCGTCTCCTGCTCGGTCAGCTTCATGAGCGGTGGCCAGTCGCCGAGCCCGTCGATGATCGGCTGGCCGCAGCCGTGACAGGGAACGCCGGCCTCTATCTCGTCGCGGGTGAGCCGGGTGCCGTTGGCATCCCACTCCTGACGCTTGCGCTCATGCCGGAGGGCGTCCTCCTCGGCGGCCAAGGCAGAGCTGCGGCGACGTGCGGCCGCTCTCTGAGCCTTCTGCTCCTCGGTCAGCTGGGCCATGTCGCCTCCGGGGTACCCATACGGTGGGGTCGTGCTCCATCTGCTCGTTGACACCTCCACCTGGCTGGACCTGTGCAAGCGCCGCGACGGGCAGCGCTGGATCGTCGCGCTCCGGGTCCTCGTTCACCAGGGGCAGGTCGAGCTACTCGTCCCTCGACTCGTCATCGACGAGTTCGAGCGGAACCGGGACCGGGTTGAGACGTCGATGACGGCGAGCATCGCCCAGCGGTTCAAGTTCATCAAACAAGACCTCGACGACTACGGCGGGACGGCTCAGGAGGAGGCACGCAGGCTCGTTGCGGACCTCGCGCGTCATGTGCCGCTCATCGGCGCGATGACGACCCGCAACTTCGACGAGGTGCTGGTACTGCTCCAGGCGGGTCGTGTCATCGAGCCAGAGGGCGAAGAGAAGCGCCGGGTGGTCGAGCGCGGCCTTTCGAAGCAGGCGCCGTTCCACCGGTCCCGCAACAGTGTCGCCGACGCCTTGCTCATCGAGCTCTACGCGACAGTTACCCGAGGTGTCGACCTGGAGCGGGAGCCGCACGCGTTCATCACGAGCAACAGCGACGACTTCTCCTTGCCCGGCGGAGACGCGCGGCAGCCGCATCCTGACCTCGCCAGTCTGTTCGCAGCGGAGGGGTCGACCTACGGGCTGGGAGTCGACGGCCTCAATCAGGTCCTCCTGGACTACTTCGGCGACGAGATCGAGGAGCTGTTCGCCGAGACCTACTTCGAGGAGGAGCCCCGACAGCTGGACGAGATCGTGGAGGCAGAACGGGAGCTGTTCGACCGCATCTGGTACCACCGCTCCCTCCAGCACGAGTACCGGCTCGAGGACGCTGGGGACGACGCCGAGCTGGAGCGCCTACTCGCGATTGCAGGGCCAGGGCGCCGGCGTGTTGAGGGGCTGTACACAGAGCCTGGTCAGCTGGGCCGGTACACGGATTTCGAGCTCGGGATGCTCAACGGCAAGCTTTCGGCCCTGCGCTGGGTCCTCGGCAGCGAATGGGACTTCCTCGACACATGACGGCGATCCCCGGTGCCGTGGGCGCCCATCCGACGGCCACCTCAAGTAGGAAGAGCCGGTTTCACCTGGCAGTGCAGCGAGCCATAGGACAACGCGTTCGTAGCTTGGGCCGCTCGAGGTCGTGCCTTATCCGTGCCTTAAGCACGGGCCAAAGCCGGTGTTCAGCGGCCAACAGAGGTCAGCACTGCTAAGGCACGGAATGAACGGCGCTGCCCGGCTGAGCTGCGTAAACCGGCATACGAGCTGGTCAGTACGTGGAGCGGGTGACCGGGATCGAACCGGCATGGCCAGCTTGGAAGGCTGGGGCTCTACCATTGAGCTACACCCGCGAGGTGCCCGCACAGCCTAACCGGCCCTCGTTCCTCCGCCCTGCGGGTGGCGCCGGCACGGGCGCCTAGACTCGGGCGGCCGCGGGGTGTGGCGCAGCTTGGTAGCGCACCTGCTTTGGGAGCAGGGGGCCGCAGGTTCAAATCCTGTCACCCCGACCAGGTCGTGCCGTGGGCCTTGCATCCCACAGCCCCGACCGGCCCGCGACGTCCGTAGACTCGTGGGCTGACCCGGCGCCGCGCACGTCCCGGCGCCGGCCACGCCTGTCTTTCGATCGAGGAGCACTGCCGCTGTGAAGAGCACCATCGAGGAACTGGGCCCCACGCGGGTCCGGATGGCGATCGAGGTGCCCTGGGGGGACCTGGACCACGCCTTCGGTGAGGTCTACAAGGAGCTGGGCAAGCAGGTCCGCGTCCCCGGCTTCCGCCCGGGCAAGGTGCCCAACCGCGTCCTCGACCAGCGCATCGGGCGCCCCGTCGTCCTCGAGCAGGTCGTCCAGCACGCCATCCCGGAGATCTACTCCGAGGTCGTCCGCGAGAACCAGGTCCGCGTCCTCGGCCAGCCCGAGGTCGAGGTGACCCGCCTCGACGACAACGACACCCTCGCCTTCACCGCCGAGGTCGACGTCGCCCCGCAGCTGGAGCTGCCCTCCCTCGACGACCTGACGGTCACCGTCGACGACGTGGAGGTCGCCGACGACGAGATCGAGCAGCAGATCACCGTCATGCGCGAGCGCTTCGGCATGCTGAAGGCCGTCGAGCGCGCCGCCCAGACCGGCGACTTCGTCTCCATCGACCTCGAGGCCACGCTGAACGGCGAGGTGCTGGAGGACGGCTCCACCAGCGGCATGTCCTACGAGGTCGGCTCCGGCAACCTCATGGAGGGGCTGGACGACGCGATCGTCGGGCTCTCGGCCGAGGAGTCGAAGACCTTCCAGACCGCGCTGCTCTCGGGCCCCAACGCCGGCGAGATGGCCGACGTCACCGTCACCGTCCGCTCGGTGAAGGAGAAGGAGCTCCCGGAGCTGGACGACGAGTTCGCGTCGACCGCCAGCGAGTTCGACACCCTCGAGGAGCTGCGCGAGGACGTCCGCACCCGGCTCGCCCGCACCAAGGTGCTGCAGCAGGGCGCGCAGGCCCGGGACAAGCTGGTCGAGCACCTGCTCGAGGCCGTCGAGGTGCCGATGCCGGAGAACCTGGTCGAGCGCGAGATCGAGTGGCGCAACCGGGCGTTCGAGCAGGAGCTCAGGAACGCCGGCATGGACTGGGACGCGTTCCTGCAGATGTCTGGCACCGAGAGCCGCGAGGCCTACGACGCCGAGCAGCGCAAGAACGTCGAGGAGGCGGTCCGGACCCAGTTCATCCTGGACGCCATCGCCGACGCCCGCGAGGTCACCGTGGACAACGACGACCTCTCGGCGCAGATCATGGCGCAGGCCCAGCGCAACCGGATGAGCCCCGAGCAGTACGCGCAGCAGCTGCAGCAGGGCGGCAACATCGCCGAGTTCGTCGCCGACGTCCGCCGCACCAAGACCCTCGCCCAGCTGCTCGAGCAGACGACGATCACCGACGCGTCGGGCAACACGGTCGACCTCGAGGCGCTGCGGCCCAAGACGGTGCCGGCCGCCACGGTCGAGCAGGCCGAGGCCGAGGAGTCCGAGGCCGAGGTGTCCGAGGCCGAGGTGTCCGCCGAGGCGGCCGCGGTCGAGGCCATCGAGGGCGCCGTCGAGGACACCGAGGACGTCGACAAGGCCTGACCCGGCCACTGCCAGACGCGCCGACGCCGCCCTCCCCGCACCGGGGAGGGCGGCGTCGTCGCATGTGCGGGTGGATGCGCTGCGCCGACGGCGAACACCGCCCCGACCGGGACTGCCGCGTCGCAGGTGCGCGTTAGGGTCGACAGGACTCAGGCGATGGCCGGGGGGTAACGCCCCCGGAGGGCGCCGACGCCCGCACCACCCACCGTCCGACCCGCCCCACCGAGACCGACTGCACGACAGTCCTACGGAGGTCACCGCACCCGTGAGCACCACCGACCCGAACCTGGCGAGCGCACCCATGCTGCGTGGCGCCGCCGGGGGGATGAACCTCAACGACTCGGTCTACGAGCGCCTCCTCCGCGAGCGCATCATCTTCCTGGGCACCCAGGTGGACGACGTCATCGCCAACCAGCTGGCCGCGCAGATGCTGCTGCTGTCGGCGGAGGACCCGAAGCGCGACATTCACCTCTACATCAACTCACCCGGCGGCTCCGTGAGCGCCGGCATGGCGATCTACGACACGATGCAGTTCATCGACTGCGACGTCGCCACCTACGGGATGGGTCTGGCCGCGTCGATGGGCCAGTTCCTGCTCACCGCCGGCACCAAGGGCAAGCGCTACGCCCTGCCGCACGCGCGGATCATGATGCACCAGCCGTCGGCCGGCGTCGGGGGCACCGCGGCCGACATCGCCATCCAGGCCGACCTCTTCCGCCGGACGAAGAAGGAGCTCAACGAGCTGCAGTCCTTCCACACCGGCCAGAGCATCGAGCAGATCGAGAAGGACTCCGACCGCGACCGCTGGTTCACGGCGCAGGAGGCCCTGGAGTACGGCTTCGTCGACCACGTGGTGAGCAAGGCCGCCATGACCGACAGCACCAACCCGGTCACGGACAACTGACGGTTCGGAGGAACGAACACATGAGCTTCCAGATGCCCTCCAGCCGTTACGTGCTGCCCTCCTTCGTGGAGCGGACCAGCTACGGCATGAAGGAGTCCAACCCCTACAACAAGCTCTTCGAGGAGCGCATCATCTTCCTCGGGGTGCAGATCGACGACGCGTCGGCCAACGACGTGATGGCCCAGCTGATCACGCTGGAGTCCGCCGATCCCGACCGCGACATCACCATCTACATCAACTCGCCGGGCGGCTCGTTCACGTCGCTCATGGCGATCTACGACACGATGATGTTCGTCCGGCCCGACATCCAGACCGTCTGCATGGGCCAGGCCGCCTCGGCCGCCGCGGTCCTGCTCGCGGCCGGCACGCCCGGCAAGCGCCTGGCGCTGCCCTACTCCCGCGTGCTCATCCACCAGCCCTCGGGCGAGGCCGGCGGTCAGGTCTCCGACCTCGAGATCCACGCCGCGGAGATCCAGCGGGTGCGGTCGCAGATGGAGGAGATCCTCGCGCGGCACACCGGTCGCTCGGTGGACCAGGTCCGCACCGACATCGACCGCGACAAGATCCTCACCGCCCAGGAGGCGAAGGAGTACGGGATCGTCGACCAGGTGATCCAGAGCCGGAAGCTCAACGCCCTCCCGGTCTGACCCGAACCGGTACGGGTCGGGGTCGCGCTCGTCGTGGCTCCGGCCCGTACCGTCGAGGGTTCCTGGAGTGCGTCGAGCGGCCGCCGCGATCCGGCGGTGGCGAGAGGTGTCCGGGACGGGTGGGGGAGAGCCGGTGCGAACCCGGGTGAGTCATTGCCCGATCGCGCCGGTGGCGGCAGGTACGTTCGGCGGACGCCCGAACCCCGGCCGGTAGAGCCGGGAGATTTCCCCCCGGAGCGGGGACAGCAGGGGCCGGAGCAGCGACAATCAAGACGCAGGTACCTGATGCCAGGGCATGCGAATCCGAGGTGGAGGTCAGCAGGTGGCACGAATCGGTGAGAGCGGTGACCTGCTCAAGTGCTCCTTCTGCGGGAAGAGCCAGAAGCAGGTCAAGAAGCTCATCGCGGGCCCCGGGGTCTACATCTGCGACGAGTGCATCGACCTCTGCAACGAGATCATCGAGGAAGAGCTCTCCGAGTCCTCGGACCTGAAGTTCGACGAGCTGCCCAAGCCCAAGGAGATCCACGACTTCCTGGAGCAGTACGTCATCGGCCAGGACCGCGCCAAGCGCGTCCTCTCCGTGGCCGTCTACAACCACTACAAGCGGATCCAGGCCGGTGGTGACCGCGCCTCGCGCGACGACTCCGTCGAGCTGGCCAAGTCCAACATCCTGCTGATGGGCCCCACCGGGTGCGGCAAGACGCACCTGGCGCAGACCCTCGCGCGGATGCTGAACGTGCCCTTCGCCATCGCCGACGCCACGGCGCTGACCGAGGCCGGTTACGTCGGCGAGGACGTCGAGAACATCCTGCTCAAGCTGATCCAGGCCGCCGACTACGACGTCAAGCGCGCCGAGACCGGGATCATCTACATCGACGAGGTCGACAAGATCGCCCGCAAGAGCGAGAACCCGTCGATCACCCGCGACGTCTCCGGTGAGGGCGTGCAGCAGGCGCTGCTGAAGATCCTCGAGGGCACGACCGCCTCGGTTCCGCCGCAGGGCGGCCGCAAGCACCCGCACCAGGAGTTCATCCAGATCGACACGACGAACGTGCTGTTCATCGTGGGTGGTGCCTTCGCCGGCCTGGAGAAGGTCATCGAGTCGCGCACCGGCAAGCAGGGCATCGGCTTCGGCTCGGAGATCCGCAGCAAGCAGGAGATCGCCGAGTCCGACGCCTTCGCCCAGGTCATGCCCGAGGACCTGCTGAAGTTCGGGATGATCCCCGAGTTCATCGGCCGTCTGCCGGTCATCACCAGCGTCGAGAAGCTCGACCGCGAGGCGCTGATCAACATCCTCACCGAGCCGAAGAACGCCCTGGTGCGCCAGTACCGGAAGCTGTTCGAGCTCGACGGCGTCGACCTGGAGTTCACCGACGACGCGCTCGAGTCGATCGCCGACCAGGCCATCCTCCGCGGCACCGGCGCCCGTGGGCTCCGGGCGATCATGGAGGAGGTGCTGCAGTCGGTCATGTACGACGTCCCGAGCCGGGACGACGTCGCCTCCGTGGTGATCACCAAGGAGGTCGTGCTGGAGCACGTGAACCCGACGATCGTGCCGCGCAAGCCCACCCGCGAGCGCCGCGAGAAGTCCGCGTAACCACACCTGCGCCGACGAGCCCGTCCCCGACCAGGGGGCGGGCTCGTCGCGTTCTCCGGACGCGACGATGTGCGCTGACGCCCGGTTCCGGTGGCTGATACCGGGCGCCGGCGCACACCCTTCGGCCCGGTCCGTCCACAGATTCCGCGAAGCCCGTCCGTGGGGGGATGTCGCTGGCCAGGCTTGACCGCATGGCTCACGACCTGCCGGCAGTCATCGGTCCCGACGGGTGGACCACGTGGGCCTCGTTGACCGCTCGCGTTGACCGCAAGACGCTGGCGAGCTGGGTCGGCACGGGACGACTGCAGCGCATCCGGCCCGGCGTCTACGCCCTTCCCTCGCTGGCCGCCGACTGGCGGGTCCGGGTCGAGGCCGTAGTCCGGACGTCCGGCGCGGTGGTGAGCCACCGGACGGCGCTGTCGCTGTGGGACCTGCTGCCACCGCGCCCGGCCGCGGCCCTGCACCTCACCGTGCCTGTCACCCGCAGCGGTCGCGGGACCGACGGAGTCGTCGTACACCGGACCAGGGACCTCGACGACGCCGTCCGGCGGGTCGACGGTCTGCCGGTGACCTCCGTCGAGCGCTCCGTGGTGGACGCGTGGGGGCATCCGGACGGCGTCCCCAGATCCGAGCTGCGGGCCGCGGCCATCGATGCCGTCCGACGGCGGCTGTGCTCGCCGAGCGACCTCGTGCGGGAGATCGAGCGGCGGCCCTGCCTCCCCGGTCGCGCAGCACTGCTGTCCCTGGTCGGGCTGCTCGCCGACGGGTGCCGTAGCGAGCTCGAGATCTGGGGCTGCCTGCACGTGCTCCGCGGGCCCGGGATGCCGACGTTCACGCTGCAGCGACCGGTCACGGTGGCGGGGGAGCGCTTCGTGCTCGATGCCGCCTGCGAGGACGTGCTGCTCGCGGTGGAGATGGACGGCGCGAGCTTTCACGGTTCCCGCCAGCAACGCGAGCGGGACATCCGGCGGGACGCGCTGCTGGCTACGGTCGGCTGGCAGACGCTCCGGTTCGGCTACCGCCGCATGACCTCAGCGCCGGACGCGTGCCGGCGTGACATCCGCGCGGCCTACGCCGCTCGCCGACGGCTCATGGGCCTGGACGGTGAGCGCTGACGCCCGGTTCCGAGGCTCAGAACCGGGCGTCGGCGCACACGCTCTACGCCTCGGGGACCTCGGCGAGGACGACGTCGACGGTCAGCTCGCCGTCGCCGGGCTCGATCGTCAGCGTCGCGATCCGGCCGGCGTCGACCAGGTCCGAGCGGGCCGCCTCGACCAGCGCGACCTGGTCGGCGGGGGCCCGCACGGTCGCCGTCTCCACGTCGGCGCGCATCGACACCTTCGCGTCGGACTTGGCCTTCCGCACCCCGGCCAGCGCTGCGGCGGCCGCGGTCACGACGGCGGGGTCACCCGAGGCAGGCAGCTCCGAGGCGGACGGCCACGCGGCGCGGTGCACGGAGCCGGTCTGCCACCACGACCAGACCTCCTCGGTGACGAACGGGAGCACCGGGGCGAACAACCGGAGCTGCACGTCCAGCGCGACCGCCAGGGCCGCCTGCGCCGACACGGCCGCCGCGCCAGACCCGTAGGCCCGGGACTTCACCAGCTCCACGTAGTCGTCGCAGAACGACCAGAAGAAGGTCTCGGCGACCTCGAGCGCCCGGGTGTAGTTGAACGCCTCCAGCGCCGCGGTCGCCTCGTCGACGACGGACGCCAGCGCGGCGAGCAGCCCGAGGTCGATCGGCTCGGTCACCTGCTCGACCGTGTGCGAGGCCGAGGCGCCGGAGCCCAGCGCGAACTTGCCGACGTTCAGGATCTTCATGGCCAGCCGGCGGCCGACCTTCATCTGCGCCTCGTCGAACGGCGAGTCCGCACCCGGGCGGGCACCGGCCGCACGCCAGCGCACCGCGTCGGTGCCGTAGCGCTCGAGCACGTCGATCGGCGTCGTCGCGTTGCCCTTGGACTTCGACATCTTCTTGCGGTCGGGGTCGACCACGAAGCCGGAGATCGTGGCGTGCGTCCACGGCACGGTGCCGTGCTCGAAGTGCGCGCGGACGACGGTGGAGAACAGCCAGGTGCGGATGATGTCGTGCGCCTGCGGCCGCTGGTCCATCGGGAAGACGTGGGCGAACAGCTCGGGGTCGGTGTCCCAGCCGGAGGCGACCTGCGGCGACAGCGACGACGTCGCCCAGGTGTCCATCACGTCGGGGTCGGCGATGAAGCCGCCCGGCTTCCCGCGCTGCGACTCGTCGAAGCCCGGCGGGACGTCGGAGGACGGGTCCACCGGGAGCGACGCCTCGTCGGCCAGGATCGGCTCGTCGTGGACCGGCTCACCGGACTCGTCGAGCCGGTACCAGACCGGGAACGGGACGCCGAAGAACCGCTGGCGGCTGATCAGCCAGTCGCCGTTGAGCCCCTCGACCCAGTTGTCGTAGCGGTGCCGCATGTGCTCGGGCACCCACTGGATCTCCCGCCCGCGGGCCACGAGCGCGTCGCGCAGGGCGGCGTCCCGGCCGCCGTTGCGGATGTACCACTGCCGCGTGGTGACGATCTCCAGCGGGCGCTCGCCCTTCTCGAAGAACTTCACCGGGTGCGTGATCGGCTTGGGGTCGCCCTGCAGGTCGCCGGACTCCCGCAGCATCTCGACCATCCGCTGCTGCGCGCTGAACACGGTCTTGCCGGCCAGCTCGGCGTACGGCTCGGCGGGGACGTCGGCCGGCGGCTCGGCGAGGATCCGGCCGTCCCAGCCGACGATGGCCCGGGTCGGCAGCTGCAGCTCCCGCCACCAGGTGACGTCGTTGAGGTCGCCGAAGGTGCAGATCATCGCGATGCCGGAGCCCTTGTCCGGCTCGGCCAGGCGGTGCGCCACCACCGGCACCTCGACCCCGAAGACCGGCGTCGTCACGGTCTTCCCGAACAGCGGCTGGTAGCGCTCGTCGTCGGGGTGGGCCACCAGGGCGACGCAGGCCGGCAGCAGCTCGGGGCGGGTGGTCTCGATGAACACCGGGCCGTCGGCGGAGTGGAACGAGATCCGGTGGTAGGCGCCGGGGCGCTCCCGGTCCTCCAGCTCGGCCTGGGCGACGGCGGTGCGGAAGGTGACGTCCCAGAGGGTCGGCGCCTCCTGCGCGTAGGCCTCGCCGCGGGCCAGGTTGCGCAGGAACATCCGCTGCGCGGTGGCGCGGGAGGACTCCGAGATCGTCCGGTAGACGTTCTTCCAGTCCACCGAGAGGCCGACCCGGCGCCAGAGCTTCTCGAACTCGGCCTCGTCCTCCTCCGTGAGCTGCATGCACAGCTCGACGAAGTTGCGCCGCGAGATCGGCACCTGGTCCTTGCCGGGCTTGGCCGGCGGCTCGAAGGACGGGTCGTAGTGCAGCGACGGGTCGCACCGGACGCCGTAGTAGTTCTGCACCCGGCGCTCGGTCGGCAGGCCGTTGTCGTCCCAGCCCATCGGGTAGTAGACGTGCTTGCCGCGCATGCGCTGGTAGCGGGCGATGATGTCGGTGTGGGTGTAGCTGAAGACGTGCCCCACGTGCAGCGAACCGCTGGCGGTCGGCGGAGGGGTGTCGATCGACCAGATCCGCTCCCGCGGCGCGCTCAGCGCGGCGTCGCGGTCGAAGCCGTAGGTGTCCTCGTCGGCCCAGCGCTGGACCCACTTCTCCTCGAGGCCGTCGATCGTCGGCTTCTCGGGTACGCCACCGCCGGCTCCCGGGGCCGCGGCGTCCGGGGTGCTGATGTCGGTGGTCATGCCCCTCATCGTAGGTAGTCGACCCCTGGCATCCTGAGCAGGATGAGCAACGGCAGCACCGGTGACATGGCCCGGGTCGAGAAGGAGCTGCTGGCCCGCTGGCCGGAGAGCCGGCTGGAGCCCTCGCTGGGGCGCATCACCGCCCTGGTCGACCTGCTCGGTTCGCCGCACCGCGCGATGCCGGTGATCCAGGTGGCCGGCACCAACGGCAAGACGACGACGGCGCGGATGGTCGACGAGCTGCTGCGCGGCTTCGGTCTGCGCGTCGGCCGCTTCACCAGCCCGCACCTGCAGTCCATCCGCGAGCGGATCGTGCTGGACGGCGAGCCGGTCAGCGCCGAGCGCTTCGTCGAGACCTACCGCGACATCGAGCCCTACGTGCAGATGGTCGACGGCGCCTCGGAGCACCCGCTGAGCTTCTTCGAGGTCATGGTCGGCATGGCCTACGCGCTGTTCGCCGACGCCCCGGTCGACGTCGCGGTCATCGAGGTGGGCATGGGTGGCGCCTGGGACGCGACGAACGTCGCCGACGCGCGGGTCGCCGTCGTCACCCCGGTGGCGCTGGACCACGCCGAGTACCTCGGTCCGGACGTCGGCACGATCGCCGGCGAGAAGGCCGGGATCATCAAGCGCGACGCGATCGCGGTCCTGGCCCACCAGGAGCCCGCGGCGCTGGACTCGCTGGTCCGCCGCGCCGTCGAGCAGGAGGCCGTGGTGGCCCGTGAGGGGACCGAGTTCGGCGTGCTGGAGCGCAAGGTCGCCGTCGGCGGTCAGCAGGTCCGGCTGCAGGGCCTCGGTGGCGAGTACGAGGAGATCTACCTGCCGCTGTTCGGGGCCCACCAGGCGCAGAACGCGGCGACCGCCCTGGCCGCCGTCGAGGCGTTCCTGGGCGCCGGCGCGGCCACCGGCCCCATCGAGCAGGAGACGGTGCGTGCCGCGTTCGCCTCGGTGCGCTCGCCCGGCCGGCTGGAGCGGGTGCGCACCAGCCCGACCGTGCTGGTCGACGCCGCGCACAACCCGGCCGGCATGGCCGCCACGGTCGAGGCCATCCGGGAGTCCTTCGACTTCACCCGGCTGGTGGGGGTCGTCGGTGCGGTGCACGGCAAGGACGTCAGCGGGATGCTCGCGGCCCTCGAGGGCATCTGCGCCGAGCTGGTCGTCACCCAGAACGGCTCCCCGCGGGCGATCCCGGCCGACGAGCTGGGGGCGCTGGCCGTCGACGTGTTCGGGGCCGACCGGGTCAGCGTCTCGCCCCGGCTGAACGAGGCGATCACCGAGGCGATCGAGCTGGCCGAGGCCGGGCCGGACGACGCCCTCGGCGGGTCCGGCGTGCTCGTCACGGGCAGCGTCATCACCGCCGGAGAGGCGCGCACCCTGCTGCAGGGCCGGTCGGCGTGACCGCCCCCGACCCGGTCCGGGCGGGACGGGCGCTCGGCGGCGCGGCCGCGGCCGTCCTGGTGCTGGAGGGCATCTCCGTCCTGTTCGTGCCGCGCGGCATCGCGCAGACCGAGGAGGGGCTGGGCGCGTTCCGCCTGACGGTCCTGATCACCCTGGCGGTCGTGCTGATCCTCGCCTCGGGCGTGCAGCGCCGGGAGCGCGGCCTGCTCATCGGCACGGTGCTCCAGGTCCCGCTGCTGCTGACCGGCCTGATCAACAGCGTCATGTGGTTCGTCGCCGGCGCCTTCGTGCTCATCTGGATGTACCTGCTCCAGGTGCGCAAGCAGCTGATCGGCACCCCGTTCGGGCCGGTCCCGGTACCGCCGGCGGACGACGACGGCGGCGCGGAGCAGCGCACCCCGTAGGCTGCCGCCCCGTGACTGAACGCACTCTCGTCCTCGTCAAGCCCGACGGCGTCGCCCGCGGCCTGGTCGGCGAGGTGATCACCCGGCTCGAGCGCAAGGGCCTGCGCCTGGTGGCCGCCGAGCTCCGCACGCTGACCGCCGAGGTCGCCGAGACCCACTACGCCGAGCACCGCGAGCGGCCGTTCTTCGGCTCGCTCGTCGAGTTCATCACCAGCGGCCCGCTGATGGCGCTGGTCGTCGAGGGCCCCCGGGCCATCGAGGCGTTCCGCGCGCTCGCCGGCGCTACCGACCCGGTGAAGGCCGCTCCCGGCACGATCCGCGGCGACTTCGCCCTCGAGGTGCAGAACAACATCGTGCACGGCTCCGACTCGCCCGAGTCCGCCGCGCGCGAGGTGGCGCTCTTCTTCCCCGACCTGCGCTGAGCTCACGCGAGATCTGCGCACTCGGGGCTTTCCGCGGTCCCGGGTGCCCGAGTGCGCAGATCTCGCGGATCACGTCTGCAGGTCGGCGTCGTCCGGTTCCTCGGGCGCCGTCCAGGCCAGGTGCCAGTAGGTCAGCAGGCCGCTGGTGAACCACAGCAGGAAGCCGAGGCAGAGCGCCGGCGCCACGTGCCCGGTCAGGGCGACGACGGCGACCGCGCCGGCGAACGCCGCGAGGGTGAGCGCCGCGGCCGGCCGGCTCATGGCGCTGTGCGACCGCTCGCCGAGCCGCCGCTGGTGCTCGTCGAGCGATCCCTTGTCCCGGTCCAGGACGCCGCGGATGCCGAGGTTGAGCACCGAGTGCAGCGGGACGAACCCCACCATCCCCACCGTCCAGGTCACGAAGAACCAGGTCGGCCAGCCGTCGTCGGTGGTCGTCGCGGCCAGGGTGGCCGCCACCAGCACGATCAGCAGCGCGGCCTCGGCGGCGACGGCGCGCCGGCGGACCCGCGGGTGCCGTGCCCACGCGTAGCGCTCGTCGTCGAAGGTGCGGGCGAGGTAGGTCTGCTGCGGGTGCGTGCTCACGACGTCCTCCTGAGGAGCTCCGAGCTGAGCGAGGGCAACGGGTCGAGCGAGAAGACGGCCTCGACCGGGAGGTCGAAGAAGCGGGCGATGCGCAGCGCCAGGGCGAGGGACGGGCTGTACTCGCCGCGCTCCACGTAGCCGATGGTCTGCGGGTGGACGCCGACGGCCTCCGCGAGCTCCTTCCGGCTCACCCCCCGGTCGGCCCGCAGCACCGCGATGCGGTCGTGCACCTTGTCGGCTTCCGACTTCGGTTGTCGCCCCACACGACGAACCATAGCAATAATGCTATGAGGTTGGGAAGCCTCCGCCGACGACGGCGGGGGAGGGGCTGGAGCCGCCGTCTACCCTGGAGCGGTCATGACTGCACAGCTCTCCAGCGCCGCCGGCGAGTCGCTCTACCCGCGACTCGAGCCGCTGCTGGCCCAGGTCCAGAAGCCCATCCAGTACGTGGGTGGTGAGCTCAACGCCCAGGTGAAGCCCTGGGCGGACGCGGACGTCCACTGGGCGCTCATGTACCCCGACGCCTACGAGGTCGGGCTGCCCAACCAGGGCTTGATGATCCTGTACGAGGTGCTCAACGAGCGCCCCGACGCCCTGGCCGAGCGCACCTACGCCGTCTGGCCCGACCTGGCGACCCTGATGCGGGAGAACGGCGTCCCGCAGTTCACCGTCGACGGCCACCGCTCGGTGCGCGACTTCGACCTGCTCGGCGTCAGCTTCGCCACCGAGCTCGGCTACACCAACCTGCTCGAGGCGCTCGACCTGGCCGGCGTCCCGATCCACGCGATCGCCCGCGACGAGACCCACCCGGTCGTCGTCGCCGGTGGGCACGCCGCCTTCAACCCCGAGCCGGTCGCCGACTTCGTCGACTGCGCCGTCCTCGGCGACGGCGAGCAGGCGGTCGGCGACATCACCGACGTCGTCAAGGCGTGGAAGGCGCAGGGCCGGCCCGGTGGCCGGGTCGAGCTGCTGGCCCGCCTGGCGCGGGTCGACGGCGTCTACGTGCCGCGCTTCTACGCGGTCGGCTACGGCGACGACGGCGCGATCGCCGGGGTCGCCCGCACCCGTGACGACGTCCCGGCCAAGGTCGGCAAGCGCACGGTCATGGACCTCGACGAGTGGCCGTACCCGAAGACGCCGCTGGTGCCGCTGGCCGAGTCGGTGCACGAGCGGATGAGCGTCGAGATCTTCCGCGGCTGCACCCGCGGCTGTCGCTTCTGCCAGGCCGGGATGATCACCCGCCCGGTGCGCGAGCGGACCATCACCGGCATCGGCTCGATGGTCGAGCAGGGGCTCAAGGCGACCGGCTACGAGGAGGTCGGCCTGCTCAGCCTCTCCAGCGCCGACCACTCCGAGATCGCGCAGGTGGCCAAGGAGCTGGCCGACCGCTACGAGGGCACCAACACCGGGCTGAGCCTGCCGAGCACCCGCGTGGACGCCTTCAACGTCACGCTGGCCAACGAGCTGTCCCGCAACGGACGGCGCTCCGGGCTCACCTTCGCCCCCGAGGGCGGCAGCGAGCGGATCCGCCGGGTCATCAACAAGACGGTGTCCAAGGAGGACCTCGTCCGCACGGTGACCGCGGCCTACGCCAACGGCTGGACCCAGGTGAAGCTCTACTTCATGTGCGGTCTGCCGACCGAGACCGACGAGGACGTCCTGGAGATCGCCGACCTCGCGGTCGAGGTGATCCGCGCCGGCCGCGAGGCCAGCGGGCGCAAGGACATCCGCTGCACCGTCTCCATCGGTGGCTTCGTGCCCAAGCCGCACACCCCGTTCCAGTGGGCGTCGCAGGCCAGCGCCGAGACCATCGACCACCGGCTCCGGGTGCTGCGGCAGAAGATCAACGAGGACCGGCGGATCGGCCGCTCCATCGGCCTGCGCTACCACGACGGCAAGCCCGGCGTCATCGAGGGGCTGCTGTCCCGCGGTGACCGCCGCGTCGGCCGGGTCATCGAGCGGGTGTGGCGCGAGGGCGGCAAGTTCGACGGCTGGAGCGAGCACTTCTCCTACGACCGCTGGGTGGCCGCGGCCGCCGAGGAGCTGGCGCCCTTCGGCGTCGACCTCGACTGGTACACCACCCGCGAGCGCACCGAGCACGAGATCCTGCCCTGGGACCACCTGGACTCCGGGCTGGACAAGGAGTGGCTCTGGGAGGACTGGCAGGAGGCGCTGAACGAGGAGGAGGTCGCCGACTGCCGGTGGACCCCCTGCTACGACTGCGGCGTCTGCCCGACCATGGGGACCGAGATCCAGATCGGCCCCACCGGGCGCAGCCTGCTCCCGCTGACCGTCGTCTGATGGCCCGCCAGCCCGACGGCCCCCCGCCGCCGCCCACCGTCCAGAAGCTGCGCATCCGCTACGCCAAGCGCGGCCGGCTGCGCTTCGCCTCGCACCGCGACCTGGCCCGCGCCATCGAGCGCGCGCTGCGCCGCGCCCAGGTGCCGATGGCGTTCTCGGCCGGCTTCAGCCCGCACCCCAAGATCTCCTACCTCGGCGCCGCCCCCACCGGTGCGGCCAGCGAGGCGGAGTACCTGGAGATCGGGCTGGCCGAGCGGCGCGACCCCGAGGCCGTCCGCGCCGCGCTGGACGCGGCGCTGCCCGAGGACGTCGCCGTCCTGGAGTGCGTCGAGGCGGGGGAGGGGACCGGCTCGCTGGCCGACCGGATCGATGCCGCCGTGTGGCGGGTCGAGCTGCCCGGCGTGCGCCTGGAGGAGCTGGCCCCGGCGTTGGAGAAGTTCCTGGCGGCGGATGTCGTGACCGTCGCCAAGCGCACCAAGAACGGCCTCAAGGACATCGACGCGCGGGTCGCCGTGGCCGGCGCGTCGGCGGCCGAGGGGGCAGGTTGTGCCATACTGCACATGGTCGTCCGGCAGGTGACGCCCGCCGTACGACCCGACGACGTGTTGGCCGCTCTGGTTGCCGTCGCCGACCTGCGCCCGCCGTTGCCCCCCAGGGCCGTGCGTGAGGCGCAGGGCCGGCTCGACGACAGCGGGACCGTGGCCGATCCGCTCGGACCTGACCGCGCAGCGGGCATCCCCGTCCCGGGGGCGCACGCACCGGTCTGACCGACGGAGCCCCCCGGGGCCCGCGCGCCGTCGCAGCGGCACGGCTGCCAGACGTGACGCACCCGCTCCGGGCCAGCCGACCCGGACGACCAGACCACCGCAGGACCGCTCCACCGCCCCCGGCGTCACCGGGAGCGCGCACCACCCCACCGGCTCCCGGCCGCGGCAACCGTCGCGCAGGGGCCGACCCACAGACTTCGCAGGACGAGCTCGCCGCCGTACCCCGCGCGACGGCCCGCCCCGCCCCAACCCCGTGCTCCTGCGCGGCCGCCAGAAGATGGCGCCCGGGAGCGCATGAGGAGGCAAGCCCTCGTGGCTGACACCGACGACACCACCACCGACGACACCACCACCGACGCCCGGCCCGGCACACCGCAGCCGGCCGAGGCCGAGGTCACCGGCGTCCCCGCGACCCCCGAGGAGGGGGCCGACGAGGACGAGACCGCCGAGACGGCTGAGACCGCCGAGGCGGTCGCCGAGACGCCCGCGGCCGAGCCGGAGCCCGAGCCCGAGCTGCCGCGGTTCGGCGCCCAGTTCAGCAGCCCCGAGCCGACCGCGGTCGTGGCCCGGCCCCGCCGTCGCGCCACCCGGCCGGCTGCGGCTCCCGACCCCGACGCCGTCGAGCCGGTGACCCCGCCGGCGCCGGCCGCCGCCGTCCCGGCCTTCGTCAGCTTCGTCGCGCCGCCGGCCGACGTCCCCCCGGCCCCGCGCCGGCGCAGCCGCCGTCCGGTCGAGTCCCCGGAGGACGTGGTCGAGGAGGCCCCCGAGCCCACCGACGAGGAGCCCCGCCCGCAGCGCCGCCGGCGCCGTCCCGCCGCCGAGCCGGTCGAGGCCGTGGACGTCCCCGAGGACGTCGAGACCGACGACGACGGCGAGGCCGAGGACCGCGACGAGTCCGAGGACCGCAGCGAGGGCGGGTCCGGTGGCAGCCGCCGCCGTCGTCGCGGGCGGCGCGGTCGTGGCCGCGGTCGCACCGGTGAGGACGGCGCCGAGGACGCGACCGACGAGGACGAGGCGTCCGACGAGCCGGGCACCGAGACCGACGAGGACGACGCCGACACCGAGGCGTCCGACGAGACCGACGGCGACGACTCCGGCACGGGCTCCGGCACCCGACGGCGGCGTCGTCGCCGGCGTCGCAGCGGCGGCGGGGGCGGCGGCGACGAGGCCTCGGACGAGTCGGACGACGACGACCGGCCCGAGCGCGCCGGTCGCAACGGCCGCAGCACCAGCGACGACGACGTCCGCGGCATCACCGGCTCCACCCGGCTCGAGGCCAAGCGCCAGCGCCGCCGGGAGGGCCGCGACACCGGTCGCCGGCGCGCCCCGATCCTCACCGAGGCCGAGTTCCTCGCCCGGCGCGAGGCGGTGGACCGCAAGATGGTCATCCGCCAGCGCGGCGAGCGGACCCAGATCGCCGTCCTCGAGGACGACGTCCTGGTCGAGCACTACGTCACCCAGGCGTCGGCGACCTCGTTCGCCGGCAACGTCTACCTCGGCCGGGTGCAGAACGTGCTGCCCAGCATGGAGGCGGCGTTCGTCGACATCGGCAAGGGGCGCAACGCCGTCCTGTACGCCGGTGAGGTCAACTGGGACGCCGCGGGTCTCTCGGGCAAGCAGCGCTCGATCGAGCAGGCGTTCAAGTCCGGCGACAAGATCCTCGTCCAGGTCACCAAGGACCCGATCGGCCACAAGGGCGCGCGGCTGACCCAGCAGATCAACCTGCCCGGCCGGTTCCTCGTCTACGTGCCCGGCGGCTCGATGACCGGCATCAGCCGCAAGCTGCCCGACACCGAGCGCCAGCGGCTCAAGGACATCCTGAAGAAGATCGTCCCCGAGGACGCCGGCGTCATCATCCGGACCGCCGCGGAGGGCGCCTCGGAGGAGGAGCTCACCCGCGACGTCAACCGGCTGAAGGCGCAGTGGGACGTCATCAAGCAGAAGTCGGAGTCGTCGTCGAGCGCGCCGACCCTGCTCTACGGCGAGCCGGACCTGGCTATCCGCGTGATCCGCGACGTCTTCAACGAGGACTTCAAGGAGCTGGTCGTCCAGGGCGACGACGCCTGGGACACCGTCGAGGCCTACGTCGCGCACGTGAGCCCCGAGCTCACCGGGCGGCTCTCCCGCTACACCGGTGAGGGCGACGCCTTCCGCGACCTGCGGATCGACGAGCAGCTGGCCAAGGCGCTCGACCGGAAGGTGTGGCTGCCCTCGGGCGGCTCGCTGGTCATCGACCGCACCGAGGCGATGACCGTCGTCGACGTCAACACCGGCAAGTTCACCGGCTCGGGCGGCAACCTCGAGCAGACGGTGACCCGCAACAACATGGAGGCGGCCGAGGAGATCGTCCGCCAGCTCCGGCTGCGGGACATCGGCGGCATCATCGTCATCGACTTCATCGACATGGTGCTCGAGAGCAACCGCGACCTCGTGCTGCGGCGGCTCACCGAGTGCCTGGGCCGCGACCGCACCAAGCACCAGGTCGCCGAGGTGACCTCGCTGGGGCTGGTCCAGATGACCCGCAAGCGCGTGGGCCAGGGTCTGCTCGAGGTCTTCTCCGAGACCTGCGACCACTGCCGCGGGCGCGGGATCCTCGTGCACACCGACCCGGTCGACGAGAAGCGCCGCAGCGGCGGCAACGGCGGCAACGGCGGCGGCGCCAAGGAGTCCGGGGGCTCCCGGAACCGCGGCAACGGCGGCGGCGGCGGCAAGGACTCCGGCAAGGACTCGAGCAAGGACTCCGGCAAGGACTCCGGCGGCCGGGACGGCGGGACCGCCAAGGACGACGCCGACACCGCGGACACCACCGCTGCCGAGACCGCGGCCCCCGACGCCGGGGACGGCGAGGCGCCCGAGGGCGGCCGCAGCGGGGGCCGGCGCAACCGCGGCCGGCGCAACCGCGGTCAGTCCGGCGAGGAGCGGGCGGCCGAGGACGCCGCCGTGCTCGCCGGTGCCCGGGGAGCCGACGGCGGGCCGGCCGAGCCGGCCGCCGACGGGTCGGCCGAGACCGTGGAGGACGAGACGGCCGAGCCGGGGACGGCGGCCGACGACGTGCTGCCCGCCGGTGAGGTGGCCGCCGTCGAGGCGCCCGCCGAGGCGCCGTCGTCCGACGAGGTCGCGCTGCCGATCACGCCGGCGACGACCGCCGCGGACGTGGCGCCCGGGTCGGTGGCCCACGAGCAGGACGGCGGCACGCCCGCGGAGCCCGCGGAGCCCGCCGCGGCACCGGTGGCCGACGAGCAGCCGGCCGCGCCCGCGGTCGAGGAGGAGCCGGCCCCGGCCGCCCGTCCCCGTCGCCGCCGTGCCGCCAGCCGCCCCGCCGGACCGCCGGTGGCGTGACGCCCGGCCGGGGTAACCGGGAGCACGACCAGGCCGTGTCGACCAGGAGCTGACCGCTCGGGTACGCTGGTCGGGTTGCACCGCCACGGCGCGGGCACCTCAGGGTGCCGCCCGGTCAGGCGTCCGCAGCCCGTCCAGCACCCGGTGCCCGCTCCGGTCGTGCGCGCCGGACGAAGATCGACGCGAGAGTTCGAACGAGGAGTCAGTGGTGTACGCAGTGGTGAAGGCTGGCGGCAGCCAGCACAAGGTGGCCGTGGGCGACAAGCTCACGATCAACCGTCTCGCCGGTGAGGCTGGCGACACCGTCACCCTGCCGGCCATCCTCCTGGTCGACGGCGAGACCGTCACCAGCGACGCCTCGGCCCTGGCCAAGGTGACGGTGACGGGCGAGATCGTCGGGCACGGCAAGGGCCCGAAGATCCACATCCACAAGTTCAAGAACAAGACCGGCTACCACAAGCGTCAGGGGCACCGTCAGCGCCTGACCGACGTCGTGGTCCGCGACATCACGAAGGGCTGACCCCGACATGGCACACAAGAAGGGCGCTTCGTCCTCCCGCAACGGTCGCGACTCGAACGCGCAGCGCCTCGGCGTCAAGCGCTTCGGCGGCCAGGTCGTGAAGGCCGGCGAGATCATCGTGCGCCAGCGCGGCACCCACTTCCACCCGGGTCTGGGTGTCGGCCGCGGCAGCGACGACACGCTGTTCGCGCTGGCTCCGGGCTCGGTCACCTTCGGCACGCGGCGGGGACGCAAGACCGTCTCCATCACCGCCGTCGAGGCCTGACGAAGGACCCCGTCCTCCCCACCCCTCGCACGCTCGGGGCGGGACCCGGGACGGGGCCGTTCCAGCAGCTTTCGAGCGCACGGGCCTCGGCCCGTGCGCTCGTGGCGTTCCAGGAGTAGCTGACACATGGCCGCATTCGTCGATCGCGTGACCGTCCACGTCGCCGCCGGGAACGGTGGGCACGGCGTGGCCTCGGTGCACCGCGAGAAGTACAAGCCCCTGGGCGGGCCGGACGGCGGCAACGGCGGGGACGGTGGCGACGTCGTCCTCGAGGTCGACCCCAACGTCCACACGCTGCTGGACTTCCACCACCGCCCGCACCAGAAGGCCGGCAACGGCCGTCCCGGCGCCGGCAGCAACCGGCACGGCGCCCGCGGCGAGGACAAGGTGCTGCGCGTGCCCGAGGGCACCGTCGTGAGCACGTCCGACGGGCGGGTCATCGCCGACCTCATAGGCGCCGGCACCCGCGTGGTGCTCGCCTCCGGGGGGAAGGGCGGCCTCGGCAACGCGGCGCTGGCCAACCCGCGGCGCAAGGCGCCCGGCTTCGCGCTCCTCGGCGAGGAGGGCGAGACGCTCGACGCGGTGCTCGAGCTGAAGAGCATCGCCGACGTCGGGCTGGTCGGGTACCCGTCGGCCGGCAAGTCCTCGCTCATCGCCGCGATGTCCGCGGCGCGGCCCAAGATCGCCGACTACCCGTTCACGACGCTGGTGCCCAACCTCGGCGTGATCCGGTCCGGCGACGTCACCTACACGATGGCCGACGTCCCGGGTCTCATCCCCGGGGCCTCGACCGGCAAGGGCCTGGGGCTGCAGTTCCTGCGGCACGTCGAGCGCTGCGCCGTCCTCGTGCACGTGATCGACATGGCCACGATGGAGCCGGGCCGCGACCCGGAGACCGACATCGACGCGCTCGAGCACGAGCTGCGCGAGTACGGCGGCGACGAGCTGGACCTGGTGGGCCGGCTGCGCATCGCCGTCCTCAACAAGATCGACGTGCCGGACGCGCGCGACCTCGTGGACCTGGTCCGGGAGACGCTGGAGGCCCGGGGCCTGCAGGTCTTCCCGGTCAGCGCCGTCACCGGCGAGGGGCTGCCCGCGCTCGGCTACGCGCTGGCCGCCGCCGTCGAGGAGCACCGGGCCGCCCTGCCCGAGCCCGAGCCGGTGCGCGTCACGCTCACCCCGCGGGCCGTCGACGACAACGGCTTCACCGTGGAGCGCGACCCCGACGACCCGGAGGGCTTCGTCGTACGCGGCGCCAAGCCCGAGCGCTGGGTGCGGCAGACCGACTTCACCAACGACGAGGCCGTCGGCTACCTCGCCGACCGGCTCAACCGGCTCGGGGTCGAGGAGAAGCTGGCCCAGGCCGGCGCCGTCGAGGGCGACGCGGTCACCATCGGCGACGTCACCTTCGACTGGGAGCCGACGCTGCCCGCCGGCACCCTCACCGCCGAGGAGTCCGCCGGCCTGGGCGGACGCGGGACCGACAACCGGCTGGAGAACAACCAGCGCGTCGGCGCCGCGGAGCGGCTGGCCGCCAAGCGCGCCCGCCGGACGCCGTACGAGCTCACCGACGACGGCTGGAGCGACGACGACCTCCCCGAGGACGTGCGGTGACCGGTCAGCAGGACGCCGTCCGCGCCGCGGTCGCCGGTGCGCGCCGGGTCGTCGTCAAGGTCGGCTCGTCGTCGCTCACGACGCTGCCCGGCGGGCTCGACGTCGACCGGCTGGCAGCGCTGGTCGACGTGCTCGGCGCCGCCCGGGCAGCCGGCCGCGAGGTCGTCCTGGTGTCCTCCGGGGCGATCGCGGCCGGGCTGGCGCCGCTGGGTCTCGACGGGCGCCCGCGTGACCTGGCGACGGCGCAGGCCGCAGCGAGCGTCGGCCAGCTCCGGCTGGTGCAGACCTACGCCGACGCCTTCGCCCGGCACGACGTCACGGTCGGCCAGGTGCTGCTCACCGCCGACGACCTGACCCGGCGCAGCCACTACCGCAACGCCCAGCAGACCCTCGAGCGGCTGCTCACCCTGGGCGCGCTGCCGATCGTCAACGAGAACGACACGGTCGCCACCGAGGAGATCCGCTTCGGCGACAACGACCGGCTGGCCGCGCTGGTCGCCCACGTGGCCCGCGCCGACGCGCTGCTGCTGCTGTCCGACGTCGACGGCGTGTACGACGGCGACCCGCGCACCGGCCCGGCGAACCTGCTGCGCACCGTCACCGACCCCGCCGAGCTCGACACCGTCGCGCTCGGCAGCGCCCGGCGCAACGGCGTCGGCACCGGCGGGATGGCCACCAAGGTCGAGGCGGCCCTGATCGCCGCCCACGCCGGCGTGCCGGTGGTGGTCACCTCCACGCCGCAGGCCGCCGCCGCGCTGGCCGGCGAGCAGGTCGGCACGGCCTTCTCCGTCATGGCCCCGCGGCCGCGCGCGCGGCAGTTCTGGCTGCGCTTCGCCACCCGGCCGCAGGGCCGGCTGCTCCTGGACGCCGGGGCCGTTGCCGCGGTGCGGGAGCGGCACGCCTCCCTGCTCGCGGCCGGCATCACCGGCGTGGTCGGCGAGTTCGCGGCCGACGACCCCGTCGAGCTGGTCGGTCCCGACGGCGTCGTCGTCGCCCGCGGCCTGGTCGCCTACGACGCCCGCGAGCTGCCGGCCCTGCTCGGCCGCAAGTCCTCGGAGCTGGAGCCCGAGCACCGGCGCGAGGTCGTGCACCGCGACGAGATGGTGCTGGTCCGCCGCCCCTCCCTGCGCTGACCTCAGGGGAGGACGGCCACGGCCTCCACCTCGACCAGCAGGTCCGGCTCGCCCAGCGCGGCGACGCCGATCAGCGTGATGGGCTTGACCAGGTCGACGCCGAGCCGGTCGGCGGCGGCGAAGACGCCCTCGCCGAACGCGGCCAGCTTCTCCGGCGTCCAGTCGACGACGTACACGGTCAGCTTGGCGACGTCGTCGAAGCTGCCGCCGGCGCCGGCCAGCGCGGTCGCCACGTTCAGGTACGCCTGCTCCACCTGGGCGGCGAGGTCGCCCGCGCCCACCGGGGTGCCCTCGGCGGTGCGCGCGACCTGACCCGAGAGGTAGAGGGTGCGGGAGCCGGTGGCCACCGCCATCTGCCGGTAGAACGGCGAGACCGGTAGTCCGGGCGGATCGAGCGGTTCGACGGGCACGGCGCCTCCTCGGCATCGGGGAGTGCCGTTGTACCGGACCCCACCGACGAACAGGGCCGGATCAGCGGGCTGAGAGACTGCAGGCGTGACGATCCGCCCCATCCGCGAAGTCGGTGACCCGGTCCTGCGCACCCCCGCCGACCCGGTGCGCGCGTTCGACAAGGAGCTGGCCGCGCTGGTCCGCGATCTCGAGGAGACGGTCGACAACCCCGGCCGGGCCGGCCTGGCCGCCCCGCAGATCGGCGTCAGCGCCCGTGTCTTCTCGTACAACATCGACGGCGTGATCGGGCACATGGTCAACCCGACGATCACCGAGCTGTCCGAGGAGACGCAGGACGGCGACGAGGGCTGCCTCTCCGTCCCCGGCATCTGGGCGCCGACCGTCCGAGCGATGCACGCCGTCGTCGACGGCTTCGACGTGCACGGCGAGCCGCTGCGCCTGGAGGGCGAGGGGCTGATGGCCCGCTGCCTGCAGCACGAGGTGGACCACCTCGACGGCAAGCTCTTCCTCGACCGGCTCGCCGGTGAGGCGCGCAAGTCCGCGCTGCGCGCCCTGCGCGCCCGCTGACCGTGGCGTTCCTGCGGCCGGTCACGCTGACCGGCCAGCTCGTCGTCCTCGAGCCCCTGGAGGCCGGACACGCCCGGGAGCTGGCCGACGCCGTGCACGACGGCCGGCTGTGGGAGCTCTGGTACACCTCCGTGCCCACCCCGGAGGGGATGGCGGGCGAGATCGAGGCGCGCCTGGCCCGCCAGGCGGCGGGGGAGATGCTGCCCTTCACCGTGCGCACGACCGCCGGCCGGGCGGTCGGCATGACCACCTTCCTCAACGCGGACGCCGAGACGCCGCGCGTCGAGATCGGTGCCACCTGGACGGCCGCCTCGGCGCAGGGGACCGGCGTGAACGCGGAGAGCAAGCTGCTGTTGCTCGGCCACGCCTTCGACACCCTCGGCTGCCGCGCCGTCGAGTTCCGCACCCACTGGCACAACCGGCAGTCCCGCGAGGCGATCGCCCGGCTGGGCGCCCACCAGGACGGCGTGCTGCGCAACCACCGGCGGCTGCGGGACGGCTCGCTGCGCGACACCGTCGTCTTCTCGATCCTGGACACCGAGTGGCCGGCCGTCCGGGCGGGGCTCCGGCACCGGCTGGCTCGCCCCAGGAGCTGATCAGCGCGCCGACCGGTCAGCCGTCGATCGCGCGGCGCGTGCCGTGCTCGTCGTAGTGCACGCCCGACCCGGTGAGGTGCGGCGCGTGCAGGTGGCCGTCGTGGTCGTAGTCGACGTGGTCGCCGTGCGCCACGGCCGGGTGCCCGCAGCCCTCGCCGTGCTCGTGCGGGTGCGCGGCGTGCACCTCGCTGCGCCGGCCGTGGCGGCGCCGGGCCGTCGCGTCGCGCATCGCCACGCCGGCGGACACGGCCAGGAACAAGGCGATGGCGATGAGGACGATCGTGCCGCCCGAGGGGGTGCCGGTGTAGTACGACGTCGTCGTCCCGCTCACGCTGACCACCAGCCCGATGGCGCAGGCCAGGTAGAGCGTCTGCCGGAAGCTGCGGGCCAGCAGCTGGGCCACCGCGCTCGGCACGATCATCAGGGCGCTGATGAGCAGCAGGCCCACGACGCGCATGGAGAGCACGACGGTGGCCGCCACCAGCGCGGCCAGGGCGATGTTGAGCGCCAGCACCGGGAGCCCGACGGCGCGGGCGTACTCCTCGTCGTCGCTCACCGCGTACAGCCGCGCGCCCAGCAGGCCCACCACGGCCAGGACGGCGACCGCGATGACGGCGAAGACGGCGAGGTCGCCGCTGCTGGTCGTGGTGATGGCGCCGAACAGGTAGGCGTCGAGGTTGGTCGCCTGCCCGCGGGGGGCCAGGCTCAGCAGCACCACGCCGCCGGCGATGCCGCCGTAGAACAGGACGGCGAGGGCGACGTCGCCGCTGGTGCGTCCGCGGGCCCGGACGAGCTCGATGAGCACCGCGCCCAGGACGGCGGCGACGAGCGCGCCCCCGACGGGGGCGGTCGAGGTCAGGACGCCGATGCCGACGCCGGTCAGCGCGACGTGCCCCAGGCCGTCGCCGAGCAGGGACAGCCGGCGCTGCACGAGGAAGACGCCGACCGCGGGAGCGACCAGGCCGACCATGACCGAGGCCAGCAGGGCGCGCTGCATGAAGCCGTACTCGAGGATCTCCACGTCAGCGCCTCCCACCCGCGGCCCGCGCCGACACCGTGGGCTGGTCCAGCCGGTAGCCGGTCACCGGCTCCTCCGGGCCGCAGTGCCCGTCGTCGTGCCCACCGGGGGCGTCCGCACCGGCCAGCGGGCCGTCGTAGCGGATGCGGCCGTGGTCGACGACGACGGCGCGGGTCAGCACGCCCGACAGCGGGCCGGTCTCGTGCGTCACCACGAGCAGCGTCGTCCCGGCGGCGGCGACCCGCGCCAGCACCCCGGCCAGGGCGGCCTGGCTGGCGGCGTCCACCCCGGCGGTGGGCTCGTCCATGATCAACAGCTCCGGCTGGGCGGCCAGCGCCCGGGCGACGAGCACCCGGCGCTGCTGACCACCGGAGAGGGACGCGACCGGCTCCTCCATCCGGTCCGCCAGGCCGACCGCCGCGACGGCCTCGCCGACCGCGGCCCGGTCCGCCGGGCCGAGCCGGCGGAGCAGGCCGCGGCGGGCCAGCCGACCGACGGAGACGACCTCGCGGACGGTCGCCGGCACGGCGCCGCTGACCGTGTGCCGCTGCGGCACGTAGCCCACGCGGCCCCGCTCGCGCAGCCGCCCGACCGGTGCGCCGAGGAGCTCGACCTCACCGCCGAGGACGGTGGCCAGGCCCAGCAGCCCGCGGGCCAGGGTGGTCTTGCCCGACCCGTTGGACCCCAGGACGGCGACCGCCTCGCCCCGGCGCACGGTCAGGTCGACGTGGGAGACGATCGGCACGTCGCCGTAGCCGATGCTCGCGTCCCGGAGGCGGACGGCGACCTCGTCGGAGGACGCCGGCGTCGCGTGGCTCATGAGCAGGACTGGCCTTCCTGCAGGGTGGCGAGGTTGGCTCGCATGACCTGCCAATAGTCCTCCCCGGCGGACTCGTCCGTCAGCCCCTCGATCGGGTCGAGGACCGCGGTGCGCACGCCCGCCTCCTCGGCGACGGTCTCGGCGACGGCCGGGTCGACCAGGGTCTCGGTGTAGACGGTGGTGATGCCCCGCTCGCCGACCAGGGCGGCGATCGTCCCCAGCTGCGCGGGGTCGGGCTCCTGGGACGGGCTCAGGCCGCTGATGCCGACCACGTCGAGCCCGTACCGGTCGGCGAGGTAGCCGAAGGCGTCGTGGCTGGTGACCAGGGTGCCGACGGCGCAGTTCGCCAGCCCGGCCCGCATCTCCTCGTCGAGGGCCTCGAGATCGGCGCGCAGCGCGGCGGCGTTCTCCTCGTACGTGGCGGCGCCGTCCGGGTCGAGCTCGGCCAGCCGCTCGGCGAGCGCGTCGGCGACCGAGGCGAGGCGGGTGGGGTCGAGCCAGAAGTGCGGATCGGTCGCGCCGTGGTCGTGGCCGTCCTCCGCGGCGTGCTCGTCCTCTGCGTGGCCCTCCTCGTCGGCGTGCTCGTCGTCCGCGTGGCCCTCCTCGTCGGCGTGCTCGTCCTCCCCGGCCACGAGGTCGGCGGCGTCGCCGACGTCCCACGCGGCGTCGCCGGCCTCCTGCTCGGCCGCCTCGTCCAGGGCCGGCTGGAAGCCGTCGAGGTAGACGAGCAGGTCCGCCTCCGAGACGGCCCCGACGTCGCGCGGGGTGAGCTCGAGGTCGTGCGGCTCCGCACCCGGCGGGGTGAGGGCGCTGACCGAGATCCGGTCCCCGCCGACCTGCTCGGCCGCCCACTGGAGCGGGTAGAAGCCGGCCAGGACGGTCAGCCCGTCGTCGCCGCCGGCCGAGCCGCCACCGTCGTCGCCGCACCCGGCCAGCAGGAGGACGGCTGCCGAGGCGGCCGTGAGAGCGGTGCGGCGGGAGTGCGACGTTGGCATGAGAATCATTCTCACATGGTTTCCGCCGCGGCCGCTGCCGGGTCATCGACCCGACCTCACCTCCGCGCCCGCGTAGGCTCGCGGGTGTGTCCGACGTCGCCTCGCTGCCGCTGATCGGTGCCGCCGCGCTGCGTGCGCGCGCTGCTGCACGGGTGCTGCGCACCCTGCCGACCGACACCAAGGACGCCGCGCTGACCGCCATGGCGGAGGCCCTGGTGGAGCGGACCGACGAGGTGCTCGCCGCCAACGCGCTCGACGTCGAGGCCGCGCGGGCCGACGGGACGCCCGAGGCGATCGTCGACCGGCTGAGCCTCGACGCGGGCCGGGTCGCCGGCGTCGCCGACGCGCTGCGCCAGCTGGTCGCGCTGCCCGACCCGGTGGGCGACGTCGTCCGCGGCTCCCGGCTGCCCAACGGGCTGGAGCTGCGCCAGGTCCGCGTGCCCCTCGGTGTCGTGGGCATCGTCTACGAGGCCCGGCCGAACGTGACCGTCGACGCGGCCGGCCTCTGCCTCAAGAGCGGCAACGCAGCGCTGCTGCGCGGCTCCGCATCGGCGTTCCGCACCAACACCGCGCTCATCGCCGTCCTCACCGAGGCGGGGGAGAAGGCCGGGTTGCCGGCCGGGTTCGTCGAGCTGCTGCCCGCGGACCGGGCGTCGGTGGGCGAGCTCCTGGGCGCCCGCGGGTTCGTCGACGTCGTCATCCCGCGCGGCGGGGCCTCGCTGATCCAGCGGGTGGTCCGGGAGTCGCGGGTGCCGGTGATCGAGACCGGTGAGGGCAACGTCCACGTCTACGTGGACGCCTCCGCCGACCCGGAGATCGCCGAGGCGGTGGTGCTGAACTCCAAGACCCACCGGGTGAGCGTCTGCAACTCCGCCGAGACGCTGCTCGTGCACCGCGACTTCCCGGAATTGCCCCGCCTGCTGCGCGCGCTGGCCGGCTCCGGCGTGACGCTGCACGGCGACGACGCGGTCCGGTCGGCGCACGAGGGCGTCGTCGCGGCGACCGACGACGACTGGGCCGCGGAGTACCTGTCGATGGACATGGCGGTGCGCGTCGTCGACGACCTGCCGCAGGCCCTCGACCACATCGCGCGCTGGACCACGGGGCACACCGAGGCGATCGTCGCCGACTCCGCCGCGGCCATCGCCGCGTTCACCGCCGGGGTCGACGCGGCCGCCGTGATGGTGAACGCGTCCACCCGGTTCACCGACGGTGGGGAGTTCGGGTTCGGCGCCGAGATCGGCATCTCCACCCAGAAGCTGCACGCGCGCGGGCCCCTGGGCCTGCCGGAGCTGACGTCGACGACCTACGTCGTGACCGGCCGCGGCCACGTCCGATAGCCGACCCACCCCGCCCCCCGCGAGGAGCCCGATGACCCGCCAGCAGTCCCCGCAGTTCTCCTCCGTCGCGGACGTCGCCAAGCGGCTCGCCACGGCCGGGTACCTGCCCGACGCGCAGATCGCCACGACGGTCTTCCTGGCCGACCGGCTCGGCAAGCCGCTGCTGGTGGAGGGACCGGCGGGGACCGGCAAGACCGAGCTGGCCAAGGCCCTGGCGACGGCGACCGGCTCGGAGCTGATCCGGCTGCAGTGCTACGAGGGCCTGGACGAGGCGCGGGCGCTGTACGAGTGGAACTACAAGAAGCAGCTGCTCCGGATCCAGGCGGCCCAGGGAGCCGGTGGTGCCGACTGGGACACCGTCCACGACGACATCTTCGGCGAGGAGTTCCTGCTCTCCCGCCCGCTGCTCACCGCGATCCGGCGCACCGACCCGACCGTCCTGCTCATCGACGAGACCGACAAGGCCGACGTCGAGGTGGAGGGCCTGCTGCTCGAGGTGCTGTCGGACTTCCAGGTCACCATCCCCGAGCTCGGCACGGTCACCGCGACCCGCCGGCCGATGGTCGTGCTGACCTCCAACGCGACCCGCGAGCTGTCCGAGGCGCTCAAGCGGCGCTGCCTCTACCTGGCGCTGGACTACCCGTCGGCCGAGCGCGAGCGCGAGATCGTCCTGTCCCGGGTGCCCGATCTCGCGCCGGGGCTGGCCGACCAGCTCGTCCGGACGGTGCGGGCCCTGCGCGCGCTGGAGCTGAAGAAGTCGCCGTCGATCTCGGAGACCCTCGACTGGGCGCAGACGCTGCTCGAGCTGGGCCTCGACACGCTCGACGAGGGCGCGATGAAGGCCACGCTCGGGGTCGTCCTCAAGCACGCCAGCGACCAGGACCGCGCTGCCGCCGAGCTCCGGCTCAACTGATGGCCGTCCCGGCCGCTGCCACCGGAGGCCTCGCCGGGCACCTGGACGGGTTCGTCCGGGCGATCCGCGATGCGGGCATCCCGGTCGGCATCAGCCAGGCGGTGGACGCCGCCCAGATCCTCACCGTCGTCGACCTGCTCGACCGCGAGCAGCTGCGGCACGGGCTGGCCGCGGTGCTGCTGCAGCGGGCCGCCCAGCGGCCGGCCTACGACGTGCTCTTCGACCTGTGGTGGCCGCTGGGGGACCGTCCGGTGGCGGACGGGGAGGACGACGCGGCCGCTGATGCGGGCTCGACGCTGGACGTCCCCGGCTCCGACGACGCCGACCTGGCGGAGCTGATGCGCGAGCAGCTGGCCCGGCTGCTCCGGGACGGCGACGACGAGGCGCTGCGCCGGTTCGCCCGCGAGGCCGTGGACCGGCTGGGGCGCGGGCAGCCGACGCCGTCGGGGCAGTCGTACTTCAGCTACCGGGTGATGCGGGCGCTGTCGCCGGACACGCTGATTTCCCAGCTGCTGGCCGGTCTGCTCGGCGATGCCGAGCGCGGTGGGCTGACTGAGCAGGTGGCCCGGCAGACGGTGCGCGAGCGGCTGGCCGCCTTCCGCGCGGCGGTGGAGGCCGAGGTGCGGCGGCGCACCGCGCAGGACAAGGGCCGGGACAAGGTCGCTAAGAACGCGGTGCGCCCCCTGGCCGACCAGGTCGACTTCCTGCGGGCCCAGGCCGCCGACCTCGCGGAGCTGCGCCGCGCGGTGGCTCCGCTGGCCCGGCGGCTGGCCGTCCGGCTGTCGGCGCGGCGGCGGATGGGCCGGGAGGGGCGGCTGGACTTCCGCAGGACGGTGCGCGCGTCGCTCGCCACCGGGGGCGTGCCGGTGGTGACCCACCACCGGCCGCGGAAGGTGCACAAGCCCGAGCTCGTGGTGCTCTGCGACGTCAGCGGCTCGGTCGCCGGGTTCAGCCACTTCACGCTGATGCTGACCCAGGCGCTGCGCGAGCACTTCACCGGCGTGCGTGCCTTCGCCTTCGTCGACTCCACCGACGAGGTGACCCGGTTCTTCCGCCCCGGCGCCGACGTGGCCGACGCCGTGGCGCGCATCGGGCGGGAGGCCCGGGTGGTCGCCTTCGACGGGCACAGCGACTACGGCAGCGCGTTCGAGGTGTTCGCCGACCGGTGGGCCACGGCCGTGGGACCGAAGACCTCCCTGCTGGTGCTGGGCGACGGTCGCACCAACTACCGCCCGCCGGGCGTGCCGGTGCTGGCCGATCTGGTCGGCCGTGCGCGGTCGGCGCACTGGCTCAACCCCGAGCCGCGCCGCCAGTGGGGGAGCGGTGACTCGGCGGCCGATCGCTACGGGGAGGTCATCGACATGGTCGAGTGCCGCAACGCCGCCCAGCTCGCGGAGTTCGTCACCACGCTCTGAAACGTCCGGGGCGTGTGCGGACGCCCACAGCAGTTTTCCCGTGCCCCGGCGTAACCCGGTACGGCACCGATCCGTTGGTCAGCGCGGTGCCGGCGACGCAGCCGGCACCGGCACCGTCCGAACCGCGAAGGCGCGGGCGGGTCCGTGACCGGCTGCACGGGGGAGCCGGTCGCAGCGGGAGGCGGCACCCGTCGCGAGCGACGCGGTTCCGCCCTTCCCGCGGCCGGAGCCGGTCCGTCGGGGCCGGTTCCGGCGGGCCCGGATACCCTCGTTCGGTGACTGGCGGCCGCATCGGCGTGATGGGTGGAACGTTCGACCCCATCCACCACGGGCACCTCGTGGCGGCGAGCGAGGTCGCCGGGCTCTTCGGGCTCGACGAGGTCGTGTTCGTGCCGACCGGCCAGCCCTGGCAGAAGAGCGAGCGCCAGGTGTCGCCGGCCGAGGACCGCTACCTGATGACGGTCATCGCGACGGCGTCCAACCCGCGCTTCTCCGTGAGCCGGGTGGACATCGACCGCGGTGGGCCGACCTACACGATCGACACCCTGACCGACCTCCGGCAGCAGCGCCCCGACGCGGAGCTGTTCTTCATCACCGGCGCCGACGCCCTCGCGCAGATCATGACCTGGCGCGACGGTGACCGGTGCTTCGAGCTGGCGCACTTCATCGGGGTGACCCGGCCCGGGTACCCGCTGGCCGACTCGCACCTGCCGAGCCGCAACGTCAGCCTGGTCGAGATCCCCGCCCTGGCCATCAGCTCCAGCGACTGCCGCGACCGCGTGGGTCGCGGCATGCCGGTCTGGTACCTGGTGCCCGACGGCGTGGTCCAGTACATCGAGAAGCGGGGGCTGTACCGGGAGGGCAGCCGCCGCCGCGCTCCCGGCGCGCTGGTGAGCGCGCAGGAACGCGAGGGCCGTCCGTCCGGCGACCGGCCCACGTACGACCGGCCCCCGCCGGGCACCCGGCCCGCTGCCGCACCTCCCGACGACGACTCCGACCCCCGACCCCACCTCCAGGAGGTGCCCCGATGACCGCCTCCGCCGAGGCGCGGGAGACCGCGCTCATCGCCGCCCAGGCCGCAGCCGACAAGCTCGCCACCGACGTGTCGATCGTCGACGTGAGCGAGCGGCTGGCCATCACCGACGCCTTCGTGCTGGCCTCCGCGCCGAGCGAGCGCCAGGTGCAGTCCATCGTCGACGAGGTGGAGGAGCGGCTGCGCGAGCACGGCGTGAAGCCCGTCCGCCGCGAGGGTGTCAGCGAGGCCCGCTGGGTGCTGCTGGACTTCGTCGACGTCGTCGTCCACGTGCAGCACGCCGAGGAACGCGCCTACTACGCCCTCGAGCGGCTCTGGAAGGACTGCCCGGTCATCCCGTTCGTCGACCGCGCCGCCCCGGCGGAGGCCGGCACCGCGGAGACCCCCGCGGAGGCCCCCGCGGAGGGTGCGGCACCCGACAGCGGCGCGGCCGACCCGTCGGCCCGGTGACGCCGCTGCCGGTCTCCCGGCTGGTGCTCTGGCGCCACGGCCGGACCGAGTGGAACGCCGCCGGTCGGTTCCAGGGCCGGATGGACCCGCCGCTCGACGCGGTCGGCCGGCGGCAGGCCGTCGAGTCGGCGCCGCACCTGGTGGAGTCGGCCCGGCTGGACGGCGACGCCGTCGTCGTCTCCAGCGACCTGAGCCGTGCGGCCGACACCGCCGCCGCGCTCGCCACGCTCCTGGGCGTGGGCGTGCGGCACGACCCGCGGCTGCGCGAGCACGGCATGGGCAGCTGGGAGGGCCTGACCCGCGACGAGGTGGCCGACCGGTACCCCGACCAGTTCGCCGACTGGCTGGCCGGCCGCCCGGTGCGGGGTCGCGGCGGCGAGGAGGCCGAGGCCGTCGCCGAGCGCGCGTTCGCCGCACTCGTCGACCTCCCGCCGGCGCCCGTCGCCGTCGTCGTCAGCCACGGCGGGACGAGCGGCCGGCTGCTCGAGCGGCTGCTGGGCCTGGCCCCCGACCAGCGTCGGCTGTTCGGCCCCCTGGGCAACTGCGCGTGGACCGAGCTCCTCGAGCACTCGGGGCGGTGGCGGGTGCTGCGGCACAACAGCGCGGCGCCGTCGTCCGACGGGACCGCCGCACCGGCCCCCACCGGGAACGGGGCGGCCGTGCCCGCGGGCGCATCGCCGGAGGAAGGCGCTCCCGCAGCCGACGCGGACGCGGTTCTCTGAGCCGCTCCCCGCGGGGCGGGGAGGGGCGCGCTGCGGTGTGCGCCCGTCAGGCGGACGCACCCTCGGGCTAGCCTCGCCGCGTGCCTGTCGCCGTCGTCACCGATTCGACGGCCTACCTGCCCGCGGACGTCATCGCGGGCTACGGCATCGAGGTGGTGCCGCTCTACGTGGTCCTGGCCGGCCGATCCGGGCGGGAAGGGCAGGACGTCGCACCCGACGACGTCGCACGCGCCCTGTCCGCGCGCGGAGGTCACGTCTCCACGTCGCGGCCGACACCGGGGGACTTCGTCGCCACCTACCGCCGTGTCCTCGACGCGGGCGCGGACCGGCTCGTCTCCATCCACCTGTCCTCGGAGCTGTCGGGTACCTGGGACGCGGCGCGGCTGGCGGCCTCCCAGGTGGGGGAGCACGTCGTGAAGGTGGTCGACTCGCGGTCGGCGGCGATGGGCAGCGGCTTCGCCGTGCTGGCCGCCGCTCGCGCGGCCGCCGAGGGAGCCGACGTCGACGCCGTCGCCGAGGAGGCCCGGCGGACGGCTGCCCGCACGCGCACGCTGTTCGTCGTCGACACCCTGGAGCACCTGCGCCGTGGGGGCCGGATCGGCTCGGCCGCGGCGATCCTCGGATCGGCGCTCGCGGTCAAGCCGGTGCTCCACGTCCTCGACGGCCGGGTCGTCCCGCTGGAGAAGGTCCGCACCTCGGCGCGGGCGCTCAACCGGCTGGTGCAGCGCGCCGTCGAGGCGGCCGGCGACGGCGGCGTCTCGCTCGCCGTGCACCACCTGGCCGCGCCCGAGCGGGCCGAGCGGCTGGCCGCCGAGCTGCGCGAGCGGGTGCCGGGGATCCGGGAGCTGCACGTCAGCGAACTCGGTGCGGCGATCGGCGCGCACGTCGGGCCCGGCGCGGTGGGCGTCGTGGTGTCGCCGGCCGCGGAGGACGGCGCGCAGGAAGAACCGCAGGAGGCGGCGGAGGGCTGACGGACCGCAGGGCACGGCGGCAGGGTGCCCCGCCGCGGCGCCCGAGAGGGCCGGGCCGTCCACAGGCGGCCGGCCGTCCACAGCTCGGATCCGACGACGCCGGGGCCCGGCGCAGCTCCCTAGCGTCCGACGGGTGCGACCTCCCGCCCGCAGAGCCGACGACGCGGACGTCATCCGTGCCCGGCTGCGCGCCCTCCTGGCCGAGGTCGGTGCCGACCGGGACGACCCGGGCGCCGGCTGGCTGCCCGACGACGACCCGGAGACCTGGCCGGTGCTCACGGACGGGTCGGCAGGGGCGGACCGGCAGGTCCTCGACGAGCCCGTCGCCGGAACGGGCCTCCCGGAGGGGATCGGCCGCCACCGGTCCCCGGGCCGCACCGCCCGCTGGGATCCGGGCCACCCCGGCGCGCGCTCGCTCTGGATCGCCGCGGCGCTGGCGGCGCTCCTGCTGGTGGGGTGGACCTGGCTGGACCGACCCCGTGTGCAACCGGCACCGGAGGAGGGGGCGCACGTCGAGGCCGAGACGTCGGCCGCGCCGCCGGTGGGTGAGGCAGCGGGCACGTCCGACGTCGTCGTGGTGTCGGTGGTCGGGTCGGTCGCCCGTCCCGGGTTGGTCAGCGTGCCCGCGGGAGCCCGCGTGGCGGACGCGATCGCGGCGGCCGGGGGTCTCCTGCCGGAGGCCGACCCGGCGTCGGTCAACCTCGCTGCGGTGCTCAGCGACGGGCAGCAGATCGCCGTCGGCCTCCCCGGCGCGTCGAACGGGGGCGGTTCCGACGCCCCGGCTCAGCAGGGCGCCGGGGGCGGGCTCGTCGACCTGAACACCGCGACCGTGGACGAGCTGGACGAGCTGCCGGGGATCGGCCCCGTGCTGGCGCAACGCATCGTCGCGCACCGGACGGAACAGGGGCCCTTCCGGAGCGTGGAGGAGCTGGACGACGTGCCGGGTATCGGCCCCACGCTGTTCGCGGAGCTCTCCGGGCTGGTGACGGTGTGACCGCCGTGCAGCGCGCAGCGGCGGGCCGCTGGTCGTGGATCGACCTCCGGCTGGTCCCGGTGGCGGCCGGGGTGTGGGCGCTCACCCTCGTCGCCCCGCACCTGCCGGCCGCGGCCCTGGTGCTCGTGGGCGGCGGGGCCGTGGTCGTCGCGCTCCTGCTGCGCCGACGACCGGGTGCCGGCGTGACCGTGGCCCTGGCGGTGCTGGCCGGCCTCGTCGTCACGTCGGCGGCGGGAGCGGTGCGCACCTCCGCGCGGGAGGGTTCGCCGCTGCGCGGTCCCGCGCTGGACGAGCGGGTGGTGCAGGTGCGGCTGCGCCTCGACGGCGCTCCCCGGGTGCTGGGCGGCGGTGCGGCCGAACCGCGGGTGGTCGCCGACGCGACCGTCGTGGCGCTGGAGCGGCCGGAAGCAACCGCAGCCGATGCGGCGGTGCTGCTGTTCGCCCCCGCACGCGGCTGGGACGGGCTGGTCGCCGGGACGGAGGTCCGGGTCCGGGCCGCGGCGAGCGAGCCCGCTGCGGGCGACGACGCGGTCGCCGTCCTGTCCGCCCGCGGGCCGCCCGAGCTGGTCGGTGGTCCCGGGGCGTGGCAGCGGGTGGCTGCCGACCTCAGGACGGCGCTGGCGGCCTCTGCCTCGCGGACCATGGCCCCCCGCCCGGCGGGTCTCCTTCCGGGGCTCGTCGTCGGGGACACCAGTGGGTTGGACCCGGCGCTCGAGACGGACTTCGAGCGCGCCGGGCTGGCGCACCTGACCGCGGTCTCCGGGGCCAACGTCGCCATCGTCCTGGCGGCGGTCGTGTGGCCGCTGCGCCGGCGCGCGGTGGACCGACGGGTGCAGGCGGTGGTCGCGTTGCTGGGGTTGGGGGCCTTCGTCGGCCTGGCCGGGCCGGAGCCCAGCGTGCTGCGGGCGGCGGCGATGGGTGCGGTCACCCTGCTCGCGCTGGCCACCGGGCGGGTGCGGGCCGCGGTCCCGGCGCTGGCCGCCGCGGTGGTCGTCCTGCTGCTGGTCGAGCCGCGGCTCGCCCGGGAGCCGGGCTTCGCCCTGTCCGTCGTGGCCACGGCGGCGATCGTCCTGCTCGCCCCCGGCTGGTCCCGGTCGTTGCGCCTCCGCGGCTGGCCGACGCCGGTCGCCGACGCGATCGCGGTGAGCGCAGCGGCCGGGATGGCGACCGCTCCGCTCGTGGCGGCGCTGTCGGGGACGGTCAGCCTCGTGGCGCTGCCGGCGAACCTGCTGGCCGCGCCGGCCGTGCCCCCGGCCACGGTGCTCGGCCTGCTGGGCACCGCGGTCGTGGCCGTGCTGCCTCCGCTCGGCGACGCGCTGGTCCGGGCCGCGGGGTGGCCGACCCGCTGGCTGGTCCTCGTCGCCGAGCGAGCCGCGGGTCTGCCGGACGCCACGGCTGCCTGGCCGGCCGGGGTGCGCGGGGCCGCCGTGCTCACCGTGCTGCTGCTGGGCGCCGGCTGGGCGCTGTGGCGGTACCGCCGGCTCCGGGTCCTGGCGGTGGCCGTGCTGGCCGGCGTCGTCCTGGTGGGCTGGCCGGTGCGGCAGGGCGTGCGCGGCTGGCCGCCGCCGTCGACCCTGCTGGTGGCCTGCGACGTCGGTCAGGGGGACGCCCTCGTGCTGCCCACGGCAGCGGGCGAGGCGGTGCTCGTGGACGCGGGCCCGGACGTCGCCGCGGTGGACCGCTGCCTGGACCGCCTCGGCGTCGACCGGCTGCCCCTGGTGCTGCTGTCGCACCTGGACGCCGACCACGTCGCCGGGTTGGCCGGGGCCCTCGCGGGCCGGGACGTCGGGACGGTCGCGACCGGCACGCTGTCGCCCGCGGACGACCGGGCCTCCGAGCTCGTCGCCACGCTGCGGGGCACCGGGGCGCGGCGGGAGGTGCTCGTACCGGGGGACCGGCGCCAGGTCGGCGGCGTGGGGCTCGAGGTGCTCGCGCCCGCGCCGGAACGCGCGACCGCCGGGGCCGAACCGAACGACCTGTCACTCGTCGTGCGGGCGACGATGTCCGGCGTCCGGGTGCTGCTCACGGGCGACCTGGGAGCCGAGGCGGAGGCGCGGCTGGAGCGCTCGGACCTCGACCTGAGCGCGGACGTGCTGAAGGTTCCGCACCACGGCAGCGCGGACTTCGACGCCGGCTTCCTGGCGGCCACCGGTGCCCGCGTCGCGCTCGTCTCCGTCGGTGCCGACAACACCTACGGGCACCCGGCCCCCAGCCTGCTCGCCGCGCTGACCAGGGACGGCGTGCGCGTGCACCGGACCGACCGGGAGGGCGACGTCGCGGTCTCCGGCACGCGGCGGTCGTGGGGGATCGCCGTCCGCGGACGGTGGAGGCGAGCGTCCCGGGGCCGTCGGTACCGCGTGACACCATGCAGGGGTGCCTGCCGCTGCTGCCGTGCCGCCCACGTCGCGGCTGCGCGTCGTCCACGGCGAGGAGGAGCTGCTGAGGTCGCGCGCGGTCTCCGCGGTGCGGTCCGCCGTCCTCGACCGCCACCCCGACGCCGAGCTGCACGAACTGGCCGCCCAGGGCCTGCCGGTGGGGCAGCTGGCCGACGTGCTGGCCCCCTCGCTGTTCGGCGGTCACCGGCTGGTGGTCGTCGTCGGCGTGCACGAGGCCGCCGGCGCGCTCGCCGACGCGCTCACCGCCTACGCCAAGGACCCCGACCCCGACATCACGCTCGTGCTCGTGCACGGCGGTGGGAAGCGGAACGAGGCCCTGGTCAAGGCCTTCACCACCGCCGGGGCCGCCGTCGACGAGTGCCCGAAGATCAGCTCCGCAGGCGACCGCATGGCCTTCGTGCGCAACGAGGTCCGGACCTTCGGCGGGCGGATCACCGCCGACGCGGTGAGCGCGCTCGTCGAGGCGGTCGGCAACGACCTCCGGGCGCTCTCCGCAGCCGCCGGCCAGCTGGTGTCGGACTTCGGCGGCTCCATCGACGCCGACGCCGTCGCCCGGTTCCACCGCGGGCAGGCCGAGGTCACCGGGTTCACCGTCGCCGAGCGGGTGCTGGTCGGCGACCGGCAGGGCTCCCTGGAGACGCTGCGCTGGGCGCTGCAGCGCGGTGTCGCGCACGTGCTCATCGCCGATGCGATCGCCGACGGCGTCCGGACCGCCGCCCGCGTGAGCTCGCTGAGCTCCACCAACCCCGGCGAGCTGGCCCGCACGCTCAAGATGCCGCCCTGGAAGGTCAAGAAGGCCCAGTCCCAGTCGCGCGGCTGGAGCATCGACGGGCTGCAGCAGGCCATGCGGGTGACCGCCGAGCTCAACGCCGATGTGAAGGGCGCCGCGGCGAGCGCGGACTACGCCCTCGAGCGCGCCGTGCGCCGCATCGTCGCCATCCGCGCCGAGACGGGCCGCGGCCGGGTCGCCGGCCGCTGACCCCCGGCACCCCCGGAACGCGAACGAGCCCCCGGTCCCGGCTGGGACAGGGGGCTCGTTCGACGACCGCGCCGCGAGGGCGCGGCGGCCGGATCAGAGACCGGCGGTCAGCTTCGCCAGACCCGACTTGCGGTTGGCGGCCTGGTTCTTGTGGATGACGCCCTTGCTGGCGGCCTTGTCGAGCGCCTTGTTGGCGTCCTTCATGGCCTCGGTCGCAGCAGCGGCGTCCCCGGCCTCGGCGGCCGTGCGGACCCGCCGGACGGCCGTCTTCAGGGCGGACTTGACGGCAACGTTGCGCTGACGCGCCTTCTCGTTGGTCTTGATCCGCTTCATCTGGGACTTGATGTTCGCCACGCGTGAGCCTCGGTGTCTCGACAGGAGGAAGTACTTCTGACAGTCGTTCTAAGTTCGGCGTCCGCGTGCAGTGGCGACGCAGGGCGTCGCGCACACGGACCGGCCTGCAAAGATACCAGCGTCCGGCCGGGCACCCCAACCCGCGGGTCGGCGACGCCCGGCACACCACCGCACGCCGGTGGGTCGACCGGCAACGAGGACGTGGGACGATGGCGGCACTGTGACGACTCCTGCTACCACCGATCCGGCCCTCATCCGGAACTTCTGCATCATCGCCCACATCGACCACGGCAAGTCGACGCTGGCCGATCGGATGCTGGAAGTGACCGGGATCATCGAGGCCCGGCAGATGCGCGCCCAGTACCTCGACCGCATGGACATCGAGCGCGAGCGCGGCATCACCATCAAGGCGCAGAACGTCCGCCTGCCCTGGAAGGTCGGGGACACCGAGTACGTCCTCGACATGATCGACACCCCCGGGCACGTCGACTTCACCTACGAGGTGTCCCGCTCGCTGGCCGCCTGCGAGGGCGCCGTGCTGCTGGTCGACGCCGCGCAGGGCATCGAGGCGCAGACCCTGGCCAACCTGTACCTGGCCATGGAGAACGACCTCACGATCATCCCGGTGCTCAACAAGATCGACCTGCCGGCCGCCCAGCCGGAGAAGTACGCGGCCGAGATCGCGCACATCATCGGCTGCGAGCCCGAGGACGTGCTGCGGGTCAGCGGCAAGACCGGCGAGGGCGTCCCCGCCCTGCTCGACGCCATCGTGGCCCAGATCCCCGCGCCGGTCGGCGAGGCCGACGCCCCGGCCCGCGCGATGATCTTCGACAGCGTCTACGACATCTACCGCGGCGTCATCACCTACGTCCGCGTCGTCGACGGCCGGATCTCCGCCCGCGACCGGATCAAGATGATGTCCACCGGCGCGACCCACGAGCTGCTCGAGATCGGCGTCATCTCCCCGGAGCCCAAGCCGGTCGAGAGCCTCGGCGTCGGCGAGGTCGGCTACTTCATCACCGGCGTGAAGGACGTCCGCCAGTCCCGGGTCGGCGACACCGTCACCCACCAGCACAAGCCGGCGGCCGAGCCGATCGGCGGCTACAGCGACCCCAAGCCGATGGTCTACTCCGGCCTCTACCCGATCGACGGCAGCGACTACCCGCTGCTCCGCGAGGCGCTGGACAAGCTGCTGCTCAACGACGCCGCGCTCACCTACGAGCCGGAGACGTCGGCGGCGCTGGGCTTCGGCTTCCGCGTCGGCTTCCTCGGCCTGCTCCACCTGGAGATCGTCCGGGAGCGGCTGGAGCGCGAGGCCGGCATCAGCCTCATCTCGACCGCGCCGAACGTGGTCTACCGCGTGGTCATGGAGGACCGCACCGAGATCACCGTGACCAACCCCAGCGACTGGCCCGAGGGCAAGATCGACACGGTCTTCGAGCCGATCGTCAACGCCACGATCATCGCGCCCAGCGACTACACGGGCGCGATCATGGAGCTGTGCCAGGGCCGGCGCGGGCAGCTGGGCGGCATGGACTACCTGAGCGAGTCCCGCGTCGAGCTGCGCTACACGCTGCCGCTCGGCGAGATCATCTTCGACTTCTTCGACGCCCTGAAGTCGCGCACCCGCGGCTACGCCTCGCTGGACTACCAGGAGGCCGGCGAGCAGGAGTCGCAGCTGGTCAAGGTGGACATCCTGCTGCAGGGCGAGGCCGTCGACGCGTTCAGCGCGATCGTGCACAAGGACAAGGCCTACAGCTACGGCGTGATGATGGCCGGCAAGCTGCGCGAGCTCATCCCGCGGCAGCAGTTCGAGGTGCCGATCCAGGCCGCCGTCGGCTCCCGGGTCATCGCCCGCGAGACCGTCCGCGCCATCCGCAAGGACGTGCTCGCCAAGTGCTACGGCGGTGACATCACCCGTAAGCGCAAGCTGCTGGAGAAGCAGAAGGAGGGCAAGAAGCGGATGAAGATGGTCGGCCGCGTCGAGGTCCCCCAGGAGGCCTTCGTGGCCGCGCTCTCCACCAACGAGTCGACCGCCTCCAAGAAGTGACCGCCCGGGTCGAGGCGGTCTGCGTCTCGGGCGCGGACCTGCTGCCGCTGCCCGACCGGAAGCCGAACCGCAGCGGCATCGACAAGCGGCCGGTGGGCGGCCGCGTCGCCGTCGGCGAGGCCGGTCTGGACGGCGACGTCCAGGTCAACCGCAAGTACCACGGCGGCGACGGCCAGCAGGTCTACGCCTTCGCCCAGGAGGACGCCGACTTCTGGATCGCCGAGCTCGGCCGCGAGCTGCCGCCGGGCCGCTTCGGCGAGAACCTGCGGACGACGGGCGTCGACCTCACCGGCGCCGTCGTCGGCGAGCGGTGGCGGGTCGGGACGGCGCTGCTCGAGGTCACCGCGCCGCGGATCCCGTGCGCCAACTTCGCCCGGTTCTGGGACGAGCCCCAGCTGGTCAAGCGGTTCACCGCGCGCGGCGCGAGCGGCGCCTACCTGCGCGTCCTGGAGACCGGCGACATCGGGGCCGGGGACGCCGTCGAGGTCGTGCACCGCCCCGACCACGGTGTGACCGTCGGGCTGACCTTCCGCGCCTGGACGACGCAGAAGTCCCGCGTGGCGGAGCTGGCACCGGCGCTGGACACGTTCCCCGAGCGCAACCGGGCCACGCTGGCCGCGCGGATCGCCGCGCGGAGCGCCGCCCGGAGCGCTGCCCGGAGCGCTGCCGCGAGCTGACGCGGGCGGCGCGCTACTGTCCGCCGTCGGTACGCCGGAGCTCCCGGCCGACGGGGAGGACGCCATGCTGCTGCGCCGACGGGCCGTTCCGCTGCTCGCCCTCGCGCTGACCGCCGGTCCGGTCCTGGCCGGCTGCGAGGGCGAGGACCAGCCCGAGGAGTCCGCGACCGAGCTGCTCGAGCGGGCCAAGCAGGCCCTGGACGACGCCGAGACGCTGCACTTCGTCCTGGACAGCGAGGGCGCCCCGGACACCGGCACGGAGCTGGTCGGGGGAGAGGGCGACGTCGCCCGGCCCGCCTCGTTCGAGGGCACGCTGCAGGTGACCGCGCTCGGCTCGACCATCGACCTGGACGTCGTCTCGGTGGACGGCACCGTCTACGCGATGCTGCCGTTCACCTCCGAGTTCAGCGTCATCGACCCCGCGCAGTTCGGCTTCGGCGACCCCGGCGAGCTGCTCGATCCCGAGACCGGGATCTCCCAGCTGCTGGCCGAGGCCGAGCGGGCCGAGCTGGGGGAGGAGCGCCGGGTCGACGGCGAGGTGGTCCGCGAGGTCACCGCCGACCTGCCCGGCGACCTGGTCGAGCAGATCCTCACCAGCGAGGACCCGAGCCGGCCGGTGCAGGCGCGCATCTCGGTGGCGACGGAGAGCGGTGAACTGCGCCGGGTGGAGCTCACCGGTCCGTTCTTCGAGGCCGGCACCGACGCCACGTACGTCCTCGAGCTGAGCGACTTCGGCGCCGACGTCGAGATCAGTGCGCCCGTCCCCGGCTGACGCCCCGACCCGGCCGCTGCCGGGTCTGCCGCTGATCGCCCTGGCCACGCTCGCGGTGCTGGTCACCGCCGCCGACACGTACGTCGTGGTCCTGGCACTGCCCGACATCCTGGACGGCGTCGGGGTCTCGCTGGACGAGCTGCAGCGGGCCACGCCGATCGTCGGGGGCTTCCTGCTCGGCTACACCGCCACCCTGCCGCTGCTGGGCCGGCTGGCCGACCTGCGCGGTCGCGTCCCCGTGCTGGCGGGGTGCCTCCTGCTGTTCGCCCTCGGCTCGTTGCTGACCGCGACGGCGGACGCGCTCGGCCCGGCGGTGCTGGGCCGGGTGCTGCAGGGCATCGGCGCCGGCGGCCTGGTGCCGGCGACGCTCGCGCTGGTCGCCGACCGGTGGCCGCCGGAGCGGCGGGCGCTGCCGCTGGGCGTGGTGGGCGCGGTGCAGGAGGCCGGTGCGGTGCTCGGCCCACTCGCCGGGGCCGCGGTGCTGGCGGTGGCCGACTGGCGGGCCATCTTCTGGCTGAACCTGCTGCTCGGCCTCGCGCTCACCGCCGGCGTGCTGCTCTCCGGTCGGGCCGGCCGGCCCGATCCGCTCGGCCTGGTGCTCGCCGTCCTCGCGGCCGCAGCGCTGGCGCTGCACCTGGCGGCGCCGGCGGCGCTCGCCGAGGACGTCGACTGGGGGCTGCTCTACGTGCCCGTCGTCGACGCCTGGTCGTGGACGACGCCCCTCCTGCTGGTGTCGGGTGGAGCGGCGCTCGGGCTGGTCGCCCGCAGCCTCCTCGTACCCCGGCGCGCGGTGCTGCCGCTGCGCGGGCTGCGCCGGCTGGCCGCCGAGGTGGACGTGCTCGGGTCGCTGCTGGTCGTGGTCGCGCTGGGTGCCTTCGTCTGGGCGTTCGCGGCGGCCGATCCGTCGGTCCAGGTGGTGGCGCACGGCTGGGTGCTGCTGCCGGTGACCGCCCTGGCCGCCGTCGCGTTCGTGCTGCACGAGCGCCGGGCGCCGGCACCGGTCCTGCCGCTGGCGGCGCTGCGGCCGGTCGGCGCCTGGGGTGCGCTGGTGGTCAACCTGCTGGTCGGCGTGGCGCTGGTGGCGGCGCTGGTCGACGTCCCGCTGTTCGCGCGGGCGACCACCACGCCCGGCGACCAGCTCGGCGCCGCCCTCGTGCTGCTGCGGCTGCTGGTCGCCGTCCCGGTCGGGGCGCTCCTGGGGGGCTGGCTGTGCCGGTTCGTCGCCGCCCGGTGGGTGGCGGCCGCGGGGATGGCGGCCACGGCGGTCGCCCTGGTCGCGATGACCGGCTGGGACGAGCGGTCGCTGGACGGCGCCGGGTCCTGGGTCGTCCTGCTGGCGGCGGGCCTCGGCTTCGGCCTCGCCATCGCGCCGGTCAACGCCGTCCTGCTGGCGGTGACCCACCCCGGCGTCCACGGCAGCGCGAGCGCGCTCTCGGTCGTCGCGCGCACCATCGGCATGCTGGTCGGGCTCTCGCTGCTGACCGCCGTCGCGCTGCGCCGGTTCACCGCCGAGGTCGACGCCATCGGGTCGCCGTTCGAGCTCTGCCCGCAGTCACCGACCGACTGCGCGGTCTACGAGGCGGCCACGGACGCGGCGCTGCTCACCCAGCTGCACACGGTGTTCGCCGGCGCGGCGGTCGCCGCCGCGCTGGCCGCGGTCGCGGCTGCCGTGCTGCTCCGCGGTCCGGCGGTCAGGAGTTCAGCGCCAGCCTGAGCTCGTCGCGCAGCCCGGTGCTCCGCGACCTCGCGGGCCTCGCTGGTGACCGTGTGCCATGGTGGAGGCGAGCCGTCCTCCGGCTCCCGGACGAGGGGTGCCGTACCCGGTGTGCGACAAGACGGCGCCGGAGGAGTACGCCATGTCGTGGATCGTGCTGGTCGTGTCCGGGGTGCTCGAGGCGGTCTGGGCTGCCGCGCTCGACCGGTCCGAGGGGTTCAGCCGGCTCTGGCCGTCGGTGCTCTTCGCCGTCGCCCTGGTGCTGAGCATGGGCGGGCTGGCCTACGCCATGCGGGAACTGCCGCTGGGCACCGCCTACGCCGTCTGGGTCGGCATCGGCGCCGTCCTCACCGTCGTCTACGCGATGGTCACCGGCGCGGAACCGGTCTCGCTGGTGCGGCTGCTGCTGCTCGCCGGGATCGTCGGCTGCGTCGTCGGCCTCAAGGTCGTCCACTGACGAAGGATCCCGTCCTCCTCACCCTTCGCACGCTCAGGGCGGGCACGGCTACAGGGTGAAGACGATCTTCCCGTTCGTGCGCCCCTCGAGCATCCGCTCGAAGCCCTCGCGCGCCTGCGCCAGCGGCAGCTCGACGTCGATCTGCGGGCGCACGCCGGTGACCCGGCACATCTGGATGAGCGCCTCGAGCTCGGGCTTCGTGCCCATCGTCGAGCCGATCACCGACAGCTGGGTGAAGAACACCCGGTTCAGCTCGGCGCCCGGGTTGAAGCCGGTGGTGGCGCCGGAGGTGACGATCACGCCGCCGGGCTTGAGCGACTTGATGCTGTGGCTCCAGGTCGCGTCGCCGACGGTCTCCATGACGCCGTCCACCCGCTCGGGCAGCCGGGCACCGGACTCGAACGCCTGCTCGGCACCCAGGGCGAGCGCGGCCGCCCGCTTCTCCTCGGTGCGCCCGGTGACCCAGATCCGGTAGCCGGCGGCCCGCCCCAGCACGACGAGCGCGGTCGCGACGCCGCCGCTGGCGCCCTGCACCAGCACCGTCTGCCCCGGGCGCAGCCCCGACTTCACGAACAGCATCCGGTAGGCGGTGAGCCAGGCCGTGGGCAGGCAGGCGGCCTCGGCGAAGGACAGCTCGGGCGGCTTGGGCAGCAGGTTGCGCCGGGGGACGGCGACCTTCTCCGCCATCGAGCCCTGGTGCACCTCCGACAGCAGCGAGCGCTTGGGGTCGAGCGTCTCGTCACCGGTCCAGTCGGGGCTGGAGATCACCCCGTGGACGACGACCTCGTTGCCGTCCTCGTCGATCCCGGCGGCGTCGGTGCCCAGGATCATCGGCATCCGCTCCTGGGGGAGGCCGATGCCGCGCAGGCTGAACAGGTCGTGGTGGTTGAGCGACACCGCCTTCACCTGGATCGTCGTCCAGCCGTCGGGCGCCTCCGGCTCCGGGCGCTCGCCGATCTCCAGCACGGAGAGCGGGTCCTTCGGGGCGGGCGTCGAGACGAAGGCAGCGAGCATGTCCGGACGCTAACCGAGCAGCCGACCAGCGGCGACGTCGGGCCGCGCACGCAGGGCTGGGCGACCGGCCCGGGAGCGGGGACGATCCCGGTGCATGACCGACCCTGCGCCGGCGCGGGCACCGCTCGTCGCCGAGGCCAACGCCGACCAGTTCCGCGCCTGGAACGGCGACGACGTCCGGGGCTGGGTCGTCAACGCCGATCGGTACGAGGCGGCGAGCGCGCGGTTCGACCCGTGGCTGCTGCGCGCGGCGGGGATCCGCCCCGGTGACCGGGTGCTGGACGTGGGCTCCGGCGCGGGCGTCTCCACTGTCGCCGCCGCCCGGTTCGCGGAGCACGGGCACGTGACCGCCCTCGACATCTCCGGCCCGCTGCTGGAGGCGGCCCGCCGGCGCGCCGAGCACGCCGGGCTGGCCAACGTGACCTTCGTGCAGGGCGACGCGCAGGTGCACCGCTTCGCGCCCGCGTCGTTCGACGTCGTCCTCAGCCGCTTCGGGGTGATGTTCTTCGCCGACCCGCGTGCCGCCTTCGCCAACCTGGCGTCGGCGCTGCGGGAGGGCGGACGCCTGGCGCTGCTCGTCTGGCAGGAGCTCGCCCGGAACGAGTGGCTCGGCGTCCTGTTCGACACGCTCGCCGCCGGCCGTCCGCTGCCGGCTCCTGCGCCGGGCGCCCCGGGGCCGTTCGGGCTGGCCGACCCGGGCACCGTCCGGGGCGTGCTCACCGCGGCGGGGTTCACCGACGTCGACCTCGCGGACGTGCGCGAACCGGAGCGCCTGGGGGCCGACGTCGACGACGCCTACGCGTTCATGACCTCGCTCGGGCCGACCCAGGGGCTGCTGGCCGGGCTCGACGAGGCCGCGCGCACGGCCGCGCTGCAGCGGCTCCGGGACCGGCTGGCCGACCGCGCGGGACCGGACGGGGTGCTCGTCGGCGCCGCCGCCTGGCTGGTGACGGCGCGCCGCCCAGCCGTCAGCGGATGACGACGACGGCGTCCTGGCGCGGGACGAACTCGCCGATCACCGGGGCGCCGGGCACCTCGCCGCCGAGCAGCAGACCGCCCGAGGTCTGCGCGTCGGCCAGCAGCAGCGCCTCGTCCCCGGAGACGGCGGACAGGTCGGCGTGCGGGCGCACCCAGTCGAGGTTGCGTCGCGTGCCGCCCGAGACAAAGCCCTCGGCGAGGGCCCCCCGGGCGCCGGCCAGGTAGGGCACGGCGGAGGCGTCGACCACGGCGGTGACCCCGCTGGCGCGGGCCATCTTGTAGAGGTGGCCGAGCAGGCCGAAACCGGTGACGTCGGTGCCCGCCCGGATGCCGGCGTCGACCGCGGCCCGGCCGGCGTCGCGGTTCAGCGCGGTCATGGAGGCGACGGCTTCCTCCGACACCTCGCCGGTCGCCTTCATCCGGCTGTTGAGCACGCCCACGCCGAGCGGCTTGGTCAGGCTCAGCGCCGTCCCGGCCACCGCGGCGGAGTTGGTGATGATGCGGTCGACGTCGACCACGCCCGTGACCGCCATGCCGTACTTGGGCTCGGGGTCGTCGATCGAGTGGCCGCCGCCGACGTGGCAGCCGGCCTCCTGGGCCACCTCCAGCCCGCCCCGCAGCACCTCGGCCGCGAGCTCGGCGGGCAGCACGTCCCGCGGCCAGCCGAGCAGGTTGACCGCGACGACGGGGGTGCCGCCCATCGCGTAGACGTCGGACAGCGCGTTGGCGGCGGCGATCCGGCCGAAGGTGTAGGCGTCGTCGACCACGGGCGTGAAGAAGTCGGTGGTGAGCACGAGGCCCTGGCCGCCTGGCAGGCGCACCACCGCCGCGTCGTCGCCGTCGTCCAGCCCGACGACCAGCTCGGCGTTCGGCGCCGCGGGTCCCGTCGCGGTGAGCCCGGCGACCACCGACTCCAGCTCGCCGGGTGGGATCTTGCAGGCGCAGCCGCCGCCGTGGGCGTACTGGGTCAGGCGGGTGCGAGCAGGCGCGGTGGTCACGCGTCGACGGTAGCTGCGGACCGCGGAGCACCAGGGATCAGGAGCGGCCTCCGGGCAGCACCCGCAGGCGCGGGGTCGCCGGCGCAGCCTGCGCAGTCGGCGTCTCGTCGGCGGGGGACCGGCGGCGCAGCGCCCGCCCGGCCGGGTGGCTGGACGACGGCGGGGCCCCGACCGCCGCGAGGTCGCGCTTCGCGGCCGGCTCGGAGGTGAGCTCCGCGGCCTCGATCCGGTCCTCCCGGAACCAGCGCAGCGCCTCGCGCTCGCGGCACCAGGCGACGAGGAACCAGTGCTCCCCGGTGCGGGCCAGCAGCTGCGGCTCGACGGCACGGCGCGAGGCGCGGCCCTGCCCGTCGCGGTAGCGCAGCACCAGCACGCGGCCCTGCGTGACGCCCCGCTCCAGCACCTGCCGCACCTCGCCCGACCGCTCCGCCTCGGCGGCCACCCACAGGCTCGTGGCCAGCAGGTGTGCGCGCCGGCGCGGATCGGGCTCCAGCGCGTCGAGCACCTTCTCCAGCGCCCCCCGGCCGGCATCGGCGTAGGGACCGTCGGGACGGGCGGCGAGGGCGACCGCGACGGCGGCCGCCTCCTCGGGGGAGAGGGAGACCGGCGGCAGCGTCGCGGGGGTGCGGGGCTCGGTTCGGGTCACGGCGGGGATGCTGGCACCGGGCACCGACAATTCCGGGCACGTACGCTGCGACGCGGAGGCGTCAGGGTGTCTGGTGGCCCCCGCGGCCTCTAAAGCCGACGTGACCGAGCAGCTCGGTCAGGCGGGTTCGATTCCCGTCCGCCTCCGCCAATCCTCCCCCGCACATACGCTGCGGGGCGATGAGCACCGATCCGCGCCGACGGGTGCCCCGCACCGACGCCCTGCTGGCCGAGCCCCGGCTCGCTGCCGCGGCCGAGCGGCTGGGTCGGAGCCTGGTGAAGGACGCCGTCCTGCGGGTGCAGCAGCAGGTGCGCGACGGGCAGCTCGGCCCCGAGGACGCCGCCGACGCGGCGCTCGCGGCGCTGCCCGAGCGGGCGAGCAGCCTCCAGCCGGTGCTCAACGCGACCGGCGTCCTGGTGCACACGAACCTGGGCCGCGCCCCGCTGTCCGCGGCCGCCGTCGAGGCGATCGCCGCGGCGGCCGGCACCACCGACGTCGAGCTCGACCTGGGCACCGGCCGTCGGGGTCCGCGAGGCGAGGGGGCGGTCGGCGCCCTGCTGGAGCGCGTCCCGGCGGCCGAGGCGGCGATCGTGGTGAACAACTGCGCCGCCGCGCTGGCCCTGGTGGCCACGGCCCTCGGTCAGGGGCGGGAGCTGGTCCTCGCCCGCGGGGAGCTGGTCGAGATCGGCGACGGCTTCCGGATCCCCGAGCTGCTCGCCGCCACCGGGGCGCGCCTGCGCGAGGTCGGCACGACCAACCGCGTGACAGTCGACGACTACCGCGACGCGCTGCACGACGAGACCGGTGCGGTGCTCAAGGTCCACCCGTCGAACTTCGTCGTCCGCGGCTTCACCCGAGAGGTGCCCGTGCACGAGCTGGCCCTGGCGCTGCGGGGCAGCCGGGTGCCCCTGGTCGCCGACGTGGGGTCCGGCCTGCTGGCGCCGCACCCGCTGCTGCCCGACGAGCCCGACCTCCAGTCCACGCTGGCCGGCGGTGCCGACCTCGTCCTCGCCAGCGGCGACAAGCTGCTGGGCGGGCCGCAGGCCGGGCTGGTGCTCGGTCGCGCGGAGCTCGTGCAGCGGCTGCGCCGGCACCCGCTCTACCGGGCGCTGCGCGTGGACAAGACGACCCTGGCCGCGCTCGAGGCGACGCTGCGCGGGCCGCGCCCGCCGGTCGCGGAGATGCTGGCCGCCGACGTCGGCACGCTCCGCGGGCGGGCCCGGGCGCTCGCCGCCCGGCTGGCCGACGCCGGCGTGCCCGCCGAGGCCGTCGACTCGCAGGCCCGGGTCGGCGGGGGAGGAGCGCCCGAGCACCCGCTCCCCAGCGCCGCCGTCGCCCTCCCGGCCGCCTTCGCCGAGCCGCTGCGCCGGGGCCCACGCCCGGTCGTGGGCCACGTCGACGACGACCGGACCCTGCTCGACCTGCGCAGCGTGCCGCCGGCCGCCGACGACGACCTGGCCGATGCGGTGCTGGAGGTGGCCCGCCGGTGGACGTGACCGCCGGTCCCCGGATGGATGTCCTGGCCACCGCCGGGCACGTCGACCACGGCAAGTCGGCCCTGGTCCGCGCGCTCACCGGCATGGAGCCCGACCGCTGGGCGGAGGAGCGCCGGCGCGGGCTCACCATCGACCTCGGGTTCGCCTGGACCGAGCTGCCGTCGGGCCGCACCGTCGCCGTGGTCGACGTCCCGGGGCACGAGCGGTTCGTCGGCAACATGCTGGCGGGGGTCGGCCCGGTCCCCGCCGTGCTGCTCGTGGTCGCCGCCGACGACGGCTGGTCGGCGCAGACCGCCGAGCACGTGGCGGTGCTCGACGCGCTGGGGGTGCGGCACGCACTGCTGGCGGTGACCAAGGCCGACCTGGTCGACCCCGCACCGGTGCTGGCCGACGTGCGCGAGCGGCTGCGCGCGACCTCCCTGGGCGACGTGCCGGGCGTCGCGGTCAGCGCCGTGACCGGGCAGGGACTGCCTGAGCTCACCGGGGCCCTGGAGCAGCTGCTCGCCGGGCTGCCCGCGCCCGATGCGGCCGCCCCGGTCCGGCTCTGGATCGACCGCGCGTTCACCATCAAGGGCGCCGGCACCGTCGTCACCGGCACCCTCGCCGGCGGCAGGGTGCTGCCGGGCGACCGGCTGCTGCTGGGCGGGCGCGAGGTCACCGTCCGGGGTGTCCAGTCGCTGGGCCGCCCGGTCGAGCGGGCGACCGCGACCGCGCGGGTGGCGCTGAACCTGCGCGGCGTCGCCGTCGACGAGCTCTCCCGCGGCGACGCGCTCCTCACCCCGGGGGCCTTCCGGGCCACCGCCGAGGTCGACGTGACCCTCCGCGGGGTGCCGGAGGGCCGGCTCCCCGAGGAGCCCGTGGTGCACGTCGGCTCCGCCACCGTGGGTGCCCGGCTCCGGCAGCTGGACGGCGCCGCCGTGCGGCTGCGGCTGGCCGCCCCGCTGCCGCTGCGGGTGGGGGACCGGCTGCTGCTGCGCGACCCCGGTGCCCGCCGGGTGCTCGGCGCCGACGTGCGCGACGTCGCCCCGCCCGAGCTCCGGCGGCGGGGCGCCGCCCGTCAGCGGGCCGCCGAGCTGACCGCGCAGGGGGAGGGGGCCGCCGGTGCCGCCGCGGACCTCGCCCGCCGGCGGATCGTGCGTGCCGCGGAGTTCGCCGCCATGGGCTGGCCGGTGCCCGCGGGCGCGGCCGTGCACGGTCCGTGGCTCCTCGCGGCCGGCCTCGCCGACGAGCTGGCGGGCCGCATCCCCGACGTCGTCGTGCGGTACCGGCGGCTGCGGCCGCTGGAGGCCGGGCCCCCGGTCGAGGTGGTCCGCCGCGCGCTGGAGCTGCCCGACGCCGAGCTGGTCGCGCCGCTGGTCCGCCCGCCGCTGGAGTTGCGCGACGGCCGGGTGGTCGACGGCGACGCCGCCCTGCCCCCGGCGGTGGCCGCCGCGGTCGAGCGGATCCGGGAGCGCCTGGCTGCCGACCCGTTCGCCGCCCCGGAGGCCCCGGACCTGGCCGGTGCGGGTCTCGGTCCGCGCGAGCTGGCCGCCGCGGTGCGCAGCGGCCGGCTGGTGCGGATCGCGGAGGCGGTCTACCTGGCGCCGGGGGTCGAGGGTGCCGCCCGCGAGCGGCTCGCCGCCCTGCCGCAGCCGTTCACGCTCAGCCAGGCGCGGCAGGCGTGGGGCACCAGCCGGCGGGTCGCCGTCCCGCTCATGGAGTGGCTCGACGCCCGTGGCGTCACGGCGAAGCTGCCGGACGCCTCGCGCCGGTTGCGCTGACCGTCAGGCCCGTGCCCCGGCGACGGCGCCCCTGACGTCCACCACGTCCAGCAGGTCGCGCGTGGGTTCGACCGGAGGCCGAGCCCCGCCGAACGCGGCGTCCACCGCCGGGTGGATCCGCTCCTCGAAGGCACGGTCGCACTGCTCCTCGCTCTCCCAGACGTCGATGTAGCGCAGCCCTCCGGTGGGCAGCTGCACGCAGAGGTGCAGCAGCAGCCCGTCCATGGGGGCGTCGCCCAGCAGGCCGGTGATGCGGCCGTAGAACTCGGCGTCGATGGGGAGGTCCTGCGTCCAGGCGTACACCATGACGGTCTCCTGAAATCGATCCGAACTGGCTTCGGATGGATTCTGCTAGCGTTCTCCGCGTGCCGGACGACGTCAAGGCTTCTCGTCGGTACGTCTCCGCCGTGCGGGCGGAGCAGGCTGCCGCCACCCGTTCTGCCGTCCTGTCGGCCGCGCGCGAGCTGTTCGCCGAGCGCGGTTACGCAGCCACCTCGATCGCGGCGATCGCGGCACGGGCCGGCGTCGCGGTCGACACCGTCTACGCGGCGGCGGGGCGCAAGCCGGAGCTGTTGCGCGAGCTCGTGGAGACGAGCCTGTCCGGTACCGATCGGGCGGTGCCCGGACCGCAGAGGGACTACGTGGTGCGCATGCGCGCTGCCCGGTCCGCGCGCGAGAAGCTGACGATCTACGCCGCTGCCGTGGCTGACATCGGCGTGCGCCTGGCCCCGATCCACCGTGCGCTGGCGGAGGCGGCCGTCAGCGATCGCGACTGCGCGGCGCTGCGGGCGGAGATCGATGCTCGGCGAGCGGCCAACATGCGGATGCTCGCCGCCGACCTGCGCGCCACCGGGGAGCTCCGCACGGACCTCCGCGACGACGAGGTCGCCGACATCGTGTGGAGCATGAACGCACCCGAGTACCGCGCGCTGCTCGTGAGCGCCCGCGGCTGGTCGCCCGAACGTTTCCGCGAGTGGCTCGCCGATGCCTGGATGCGGCTCCTGCTGCGCGGGCCGGGTCAGCGGTAGGGGTCGGTGATCTCCCGCAGCGCGGTGAGGGCGCCGCGGAGCTGCTGCCACCGCCGGTCGCCCAGGTGCGCCCGCCACTCGGCCTCCACGTCGGCGACGACAGCCGCTGCCACGGGCTGCGCGGCGCGGCCGCGGTCGGCCAGCCGGACCAGGCGGGCGCGCGCGTCGGTGGGGTCGGGCGTCCGGCGCACGTAGCCGGTGCGCTCCAGCTGGTCGACGAGGTGGCTGGCGGTCTGCTTGGTGACCTGCGCGGCCTCGGCGAGCTCGGTGAGGCGGGTCCCGTCCGGGCCGATGCGCTGCATCACCCGGGCCTGGGCCAGCGTGAAGTCGTCGAAGCCGGCCGCGGCGAGGGCCCGGAAGACCCGGTCCTCCAGCGCCCGGTGGGCGATGAACAGCAGCAGGCCGGTGTTCAGCTCGGCGGGAGCGGGAGCGGGAGCGGGAGCGGGGTCGGCGGGCACGGGCCTCCTTCTTGACCGAGGTTCGAGCTTCGAACTACTTTGGTTCGATCATCGTACTAGCTCGCAGGAGCCCGCCATGGGACCGCAGCCGACCCGCAGGATGGACGCCGACGCCGTCTGGACCACGATCGACCGGGAGCGCCTGGAGCTCGCCGATCTGCTGGACGGGCTGACCGACGAGGAGTGGGAGCGCCCGTCGCTGTGCGCGGGGTGGCGGGTCCGCGACGTGGTCGCGCACCTCGCGCTCGCGCACACGGGCCCGGCCCGGGCGGCGGTCGACCTCGCCCGTGCCCGCGGCAGCCTCCCGCGGATGATCCACGACACCGCCGTCCGGCACGCCGAGCTGCCGCCGGCCGCGCTGGTCGCGCAGATCCGGGCGATGGCCGGTTCCCGGCGCACCGCGCCGGGCGTCAGCCACCTCGAGCCGCTGCTCGACGTGCTGGTGCACGGCCAGGACATCGCGCTGCCGCTGGGCCGGTCCCGTCCTATGCCGGTCGACGCCGCGGCGACCGCGGCGACCCGGGTGTGGACGATGCCGTGGCCGATGGCGACCACCTTCTCCGCCCGGCGCCGGTTGCGCGGGCTGCGCCTGACCGCCACGGACGCCGACTGGGCGGCCGGGGACGGCGAACCGGTCGAGGGGCCGATCGAGGCCCTGCTGCTGCTCCTGACCGGGCGCACGGCGGCGCTCGACCGGCTCACCGGAGCCGGGGCCGCCCGCCTGCGCTGACGGCCCCGGCGCTCAGGCGGCGACTGGCACCCCCAGCTCGGCGAGCAGCCGGCCGCGCAGCGCGGTGAACGCCGGGTGGTCCCGGCGCCGGGCCGCGGGGTCGTCGATCCGCACGTCCAGGCCCATCCGGCCGTCGGTGAGCACCACGATCCGGTCGGCCAGCAGGATCGCCTCCTCGACGTCGTGGGTGACCAGCAGGACCGCCGGCCGGTGCCGCCGGCAGAGCTCGGCCACCAGGCCCTGCGTGGTCAGCCGGGTGAGCGCGTCCAGGGCGGCGAACGGCTCGTCGAGCAGCAGCAGCTCCGGCTCCCGGACCAGCGCCCGGGCCAGGGCCACCCGCTGGGCCTCGCCGCCGGACAGCGTCGAGGGCCACGCCCCGGCGTGCGCCTCCAGCCCCACCTCGGCCAGGGCGGCGCGGGCGGCGTCCCTGCGCGCGGCGGTCGGCCGCTGGCCGAGCAGCACGTTGCCCAGCACGCGGGTGGACTCGATCAGCCGCGGTTCCTGGAAGACCGCGGTGCGCCGGTCGGGCACCAGGGCCGCTCCGGCGTCGAGCTGCTCGAGCCCGAGCAGCACCCGCAGCAGCGTCGTCTTCCCCGAGCCGCTGCGCCCGAGCAGCGCCACGAACTCGCCCGCGGCGATGTCCAGGTCGACGCCGGCCAGGACCGGCCGGCCGCCGAACGACTTCTCCGCGCCGCTGATCCGCACCGCGAGGGGGCCGCTCACCGGGCACCCGCCCGGGTGCGCGCGTGGGTGCGCCGCCACGGCATGAGCAGGTGCTCGAGCAGCCGCACCAGCAGATCGGCCAGCAGGCCCCACAGCGCGTAGACCAGGATGCAGACGACCATCACGTCGGTCTGGAAGAACGCCATCGCCGAGGTCATCAGGTAGCCGATGCCCTGCGTGGTGTTGATCTGCTCGGCGAAGATCAGGCCCAGCAGCGACACCCCGAGCGCGACCCGGAGCCCGACCAGCAGGCCCGGCAGCGCCGCCGGGACGACGACCCGCCGCACCAGCGCCAGCCGGGACAGCCCGAAGACCCGCGCGGCCTCCAGCGACCTCCGGTCCACCGACCGCACGCCGGCGTAGGTGTTCAGGTACAGCGGGAACGCCGTGGCGACGGCGATCAGCACCACCTTCGGCGTCTCGCCGATGCCGAACCAGACGATGAACAGCGGGCCCAGCGCCAGGAACGGGATGGTGCGCAGCATCTGCAGCGTCGGGTCGAGCAGCTCCTCGCCCAGCTTCGCGAACCCGGTGAGGACGCCGAGCGACAGCCCGATCGTGCCGCCGATCAGCAGCCCGGTGGCTGCCCGCTGCAGCGACGCCGACAGGTTGTCCCAGAGCACACCCGAGCCGGCGAGGTCGGCGAACGTCGTCCACACCTGGCCGGGGGCGGCGAGGACCTGCGGCCGGACCCAGCCGCCCGGCCGGGTGGCCCACCACCACAGGACCACCAGGGCGATCGGCAGCAGCACCCGCAGGACGAGCTGCACGAGCCGGGGCCGTGCGGTGGGCAGGACGGCCGTCGGGGGCTGGAGGCCCGCCGCCTCCGGGGCCGCGGCGACCACGAGCGACCCGTCCTGGACGACGGCCGCCGTCGGGTCCGGGACGACGGCGGAGGACGGGCTGGGGCCGGTGGTGAGCGTCATCGGACGACCCACTCGGCCACGTCGAAGGGCTCCTTCGCCAGCCCCTGCTCGACGAGGAACTCCTGCGCCTCCTCGAGGGAGGCGATGTCCTCGTCGGACGCCGGCTCCTGCGGGTCGACGAGGACCGTGGTGTCCCGGACGACGTCCACCGGGTAGCCGAGGGTCTCCGACACCCAGGCGTAGTAGGCCTCGGGGTCGGCCTGGATCTTGTCCAGCCCGAGCCGGTACAGCTCCCACCACGCGTCCGGCAGCTCGGGGTGCTCGGCCAGGAAGTCCTCGTTCACGAGGGTGACCAGTGCCGACCGGTAGTCCGGGTGCGACTCCTCCGCCTTGTCGATCACCTGGACGCCGCCCTTCTGCGCCCACAGCCCGACGCTGGCCGCCGGTGCGGCGTAGGCGTCGATCGAGCCGCCGGTCAGCGCCCCGTAGCCGTCGGCCACCAGGAGGTTGACCAGCTGCACCTCGTCGGTGAGGCCCTCCTCCCCGAGCGCGGTGCGCAGGTAGCGGTCGAAGTTCGAGCCGAACTGGACCCCGACGGTCGCTCCGGCGAGGTCGGCGATGCTGGTCGGGCCGCCCTCGCGCCCGGCGATCCAGGTGCCGCCCGGGCTGCTGAGCACGACCAGCGCCCGGTTCTGCTGGCCGGCGGCCCGCGACAGAAGGGCCGGGGACTCGCCGATGGCGGCGAGCTGCAGGGAACCGGAGGCCAGCGCCTGCGCCGCGGGCGGGCCGTTCTCGAACGCGGCGAACTCCGTGTAGCGGAAGCCGTGCTCCGCGAGCAGGTCCTGCGCGCCGTCGTCGGCCAGCGCGTAGCCGATCACCCCCTGAGGCGTGGACGACAGGCCGTTGGCCGAGGTCGCCGGTGCCCCCAGCACCAGGTCGACCAGTGCACCGTCGGCGTCGGATCCGGTGCCGGCGTCGGCAGATCCGGCGCAGCCGGTCAGCACCGCGGTCAGGCCGACGGCGGTGACGAGGGAGAGCAGGCGGCGGTGCCGCCGGCGGGGCAGGGGCGCGGGCATGGCAGGTCCTTCCGAGGTGGGTCGTGCGAGCGGAGGGGAGGTCAGCGGTCGGCGTCGGGGAACGCGACCGGGAGGGAGCCGGGGTCCACGGCGGACCCCGGTGCGGCGTAGACGCCGGGCGGGGGCGTCGGGATGAGCAGCAGCCGGGTGCGGCCCTGGGCGCCGACCCACTGGGTGTCGGCGCGCGAGGCGAAGGCGGTGCGGCCCGGCCCCCAGCCCTCGAGCTCCCGGTAGCGGCCGAACAGGCCGGCCGCCGCGACGTGCTCCGGATCGCGCAGCGGGGAGCCCGCGGGTTCGGGCGCGGCGCTCGGGGAGACGAACAGCGCGTCCGCCGGGCAGTTGAGCTCGCACAGCGAACAGGTCTGGCACTCGTCCTGGCGGGCGATGACCGGGACCTCGCCCACCTCGCCGCGGAAGACGTCGGTCGGGCACACCCGCACGCAGATGCCGCAGCCGGTGCAGCGGTCGGCGTCGACGATCTCGATCACGACGCCACCTCCAGCGAGGTGGGGGAGGTGCGACCGGGGGCGGCGAGCGCGGCCCACGGGAGGGAGTCGTCGCCGATCGGCGCGACCGCGGTCCAGATCTCGTCGAGGCCGCCCGTGCGCAGCCGGTGCCGCTGCGCCGGATCGGTCGCCGGGAAGTCGGTGCGGACGTGCATGCCCCGGCTCTCGGTGCGGGCCAGCGCGCTGCGGTCGGCCCACCGCGCCATGGCGATCAGAGCCGCGGTCTCGCGGGCGTGCCGCACCTCGCGGCCCACGCCGCGCAGGGCGTCGCGGGCGTCGGCCCACAGCTCGTCGAGGGTTCCGAGCGCGGCGCGCAGCTGCGGGCCGCTGCGGACGGCGTTGCGCTCGACCGGCAGCATCTCCGCCTGCACGAGGGTCAGCAGCCCGCGCCAGTCGTCGGGCGCCCCCGGTCGGCCCTGCGGTCGCAGCCCCGCACCCCCGGCCGGGCGGGCCGGCCCCGTCCGGGCGGCCGCGGCCGCCCACCGGCTGGCCGCCCGCCCGGCCCACGTGCCGCTGGCGACGGTCCACGCGGCGTTCGGGGAGCCGGCGCCGGAGGTGCCGCCCACGAGGGCGTCGCGGGCCGCGACGTCACCGGCGGCGTAGAGCCCCGGCACGCCGGTCCAGCAGTCGCGGTCGACCAGCAGGCCGCCGGTGCCGCGGACCGTGCCCTCGAGGATGAAGTCGATCGGGAAGCGCTGGGTGAACGGGTCCACGCCGAGCTTCTCGAAGGCGACGTTCCAGTTGACCATCGCCTTCCGGACGGTCGGGAGCCGGTCGGCCGGGACCCGGTCGATGACCGCGTAGAGCTGCCCGCCGTGCCGCAGCGCGGCGTGGGCGAGTTGCACCGTGCTCTGGAAGTAGATGCCCTCCACCGGGGTGCCGTCCGCGTAGGAGAACGAGGCCATCCCGTAGAAGCCGTTCTTGTCCATCGTCGCGCCGGCCGGCACCAGCCCGTAGTAGTTCGAGAACTCCATGCCCGACAGCTGCGCCCCGACCTCGGCGGCCATGAGCGCGCCGTCGCCGGTGACCACGTTGCCGCCCAGCGAGTTGCTCTTCCAGGTGCACCCGCCGGTGGCCAGGACGACGGCGCCGGCCCGCACCGACCAGGGCTCGCCGGTGCTGCGGGAGATGCCCGCCGCCCCGACGACGGCGCCGTCGTCGTCGGTCAGCAGCTCGAGGGCCGGGCTGTGGTCGAACAGCCGCGCGCCGGAGCGCTTGGCCTGCCGCCGGAGCGTGCGGAGGTACTCGGGGCCGGAGCTCGTGGCGAGGATCGGCTCGCCGTCCTCGCCGCGGGCGAACGGGTAGCGCCAGCCGACGAGCTCCGGAAGGCGGTGCCAGGTCTCGTCGATGACCTCGGCCATGAGTCGCCGGTCGCTGAGGTACCCGCCCTGCGCCCACTTGTCGGCGATCGCCCGGGCGCGGATCGCGGGGTCGGGCGGCAGGAACCAGTGGCCGATGCCGGAGGAGGCGGCGACACCGCTGGTGCCGCACCAGCCCTTGTCGGCGACGACGACGGAGGAGCCCTCGGCGCGGGCGGTGATGGCCGTCCAGGCGGCGGCGGGGCCGCCACCGAGGACCAGCACGTCGGCGGTGGTGGAGACAGCGGGGGACTGCGGGCGGGGCACGGGGCGTCCTCGGGGAGCAGGCCGCGGCACCCGGCGGTGCCGGGGCGGCGGGGAGGGTGCACCCGGCGCGCCGGCGGACCCGGAACGGGTCTAGGCGGGCGACGACGAGCGCGATGACGAACCGGAGGCGGTCGTCATCGACAGGCGGCGCTCACGATCCGGAGCAGGTCGACGTGCCGGCGGCGGATGAGAGGCGTCGACAGGACGGCGGCTCCGCGCACGACCGGCACCTCCTCTCCACACTAACCCGACCAACTTGGTAGAGATTGACACTCGCACCTGCCGCTCGTCAAGCAGCGTCCCGCCGGGGGCGCGAGCGGCGTGTGCCACCCGGGGGCGGCCCGGTCCCCGCCTACCGTGCGCCGGTGATCGATTCCTCCAACGGTTCCGTCTTCAAGCTCAGCGTCGCCAACCCCCAGGACATCGGCCCCGCCGTGGCGCCGCTGCTCATCCACGGCGAGCAGATCGTGGCCTGCTTCAAGGCCGTGCGCGACTTCGTCGTCTTCACCGACAAGCGGCTCATCGCCGTCAACGTCCAGGGCGTGACGGGGAAGAAGCGCGACTTCACCTCGCTGCCGTACAGCAAGGTGCAGGCGTTCTCCGTCGAGACCGCCGGCACGTTCGACATGGATGCCGAGCTCGATCTGTGGTTCAGCGGGCTCGGCAAGGTGCGCCTGGAGTTCAAGGGGAACGCCGACATCCGCTACCTCGGCCAGATGATCGCCACGTACGTCCTCTGATCAGGTCGGTCCCTGCCCACCCCGGTGGGCAGGGACCGCTTCCGCCTCAGTCCTCGGTGGGCACCCAGCGGGCGGGGCGCTTCTCGCGGAACGCCGCGATGCCCTCCTGGCCCTCCTCGCCGGCGAAGAACCGGGCGGAGAGGTCGAGCAGCTCGTCGAACGGGAGCGCGCCCTGCCGGGCGCGCAGCAGCCGCTTGGTCTCGGCCAGCGCCGTGGGCGCCCCGGCGGTGAGGTGCACCAGCTGGGCGCGGAGCTCGCCGTCGACGTCCGCGTCGGGGACGACGACGTCGACCAGCCCGCCCGCCGAGGCGACGTCGGCGTCGAACACCTGCCCGTTGAGCATCAGCCGGTGCGCCACGTGCGGCACCATCCGCGGGAGCACGACCGCCGAGATCACCGCCGGCACGAGGCCCAGCCGCACCTCGGAGAAGGCGAAGGTCGCCGACGCGCCGGCGACGACGACGTCGCAGGCCGCGGCCAGCCCCACCCCGCCCGCGCGTGCCGGCCCGCGCACGACACCCACCACGGGCTTGGGGGCGGACCAGACCAGCTCCAGCAGCTCGGGGAGCTCCCGCACGCCCTGCTCGTCGGAACTCCCGCCGGCGGCCTCGGAGAGGTCCATGCCCGAGCAGAAGACCCGGCCGGTGTGGTCGATGACGACGACCCGCACCGCGTCGTCGGAGAGCGCGGCGGTGAGCGCCTCCCGCAGCTGCGCCCGCATCGCCCGGGACAGCGCGTTGCGGTTGGCAGGGGAGTCGAGGGTGAGGGTCGCGACGCCGCGCGCCACCTCCACCTGGAGCACTCGGTCGGAGGTCACGTCCCGCATCCTGCCGGTCGACGGCCCGCACGCGGCACACTGGGAGCAGATGAACACCGTCCTGCCGCTGGTCGAGCGCGCCGTGCCGCCGCTCGGGCTCCCGGAGAGCGCGCGCGAGGGGATCGCCCGCACGCCGTTCGGGCTCTACGTGCACGTGCCCTTCTGCGCCACCCGCTGCGGCTACTGCGACTTCAACACCTACACCTCCGACGAGCTCGGTCCCGGCGCCAACCGCGCCGAGTACGCCGGCACCGCGATCGCCGAGCTGCACCGCGCCGCGCGCGAGCTGGGACCGGACCTGCCGACCGTGTCCACCGTGTTCGTCGGCGGTGGCACCCCGACGCTGCTCCCGGCGGCCGACCTGGCCGCGGTCCTCGGCACGATCCGCGAGCTGTTCCCGGTGGCTGACGACGTCGAGGTGACCACCGAGGCCAACCCGGAGACGGTCGACCGCAGCTACCTCGAGCAGCTGCGCGGGGCCGGCTTCACCCGGGTCAGCCTCGGCATGCAGTCCGCCGCCGAGCACGTCCTCGCCGTCCTCGACCGGCGGCACACCCCCGGCCGCGCCGTGCAGGCCGCCCGCGACGCCCGCGCCGCCGGATTCGAGCACGTCAACCTGGACCTGATCTACGGCACGCCGGGGGAGACCGACGCCGACTGGGCCGCCTCCCTCGAAGCCGTCCTGGCCTCGCCGGTCGACCACGTCAGCGCCTACGCCCTGATCGTCGAGGAGGGCACCCGGCTGGCCCGGCGGATCGGCCGCGGCGAGCTGCCCATGCCGGACGACGACGTCCTCGCCGACCGCTACGAGCAGGCCGACGCGACGCTCCGGCGAGCCGGCTTCGACTGGTACGAGGTGTCGAACTGGGCGACGTCGGACGCCGCCCGCTGCCGCCACAACGAGCTCTACTGGGCCAACGCCAACTGGTGGGGGATCGGACCGGGCGCGCACAGCCACGTCGGCGGCCTGCGGTGGTGGAACGTCAAGCACCCGGCCGCCTACGCCGACCGGCTCGCCACCGGGCAGAGCCCGCACGCCGAGGCCGAGGTCCTCGACGAGGACGACCGCGCGCTGGAGACGGTGATGCTCGGCCTGCGGCTGCGTGACGGGCTCCCGCTGACCGCCCTCTCGGACAGCGGGCGGGTCCGCGCCGCGACCGCCGTCGACCGGGGGCTGCTCTCCGCGGACGCGTACGGTCGGGGGCTCGCCGTCCTCACCGATCGGGGTCGGCTCCTGGCAGACGCGGTCGTCCGGGACCTGACCGACTGACCCGGTTCACTCCGAAGAGCGAGATTTCCGGCACGGTTCTGGGCTATGGTCCCGGTTCCGGCAACCGGCCGGTCCGGTGGAGGAGGTGGTCAGCAGTGGGTGCACGCACGTCCCGCTCGGCCGTCGGCTTCCCGCCAGGCCATCCGCCGGTAGCCGCGGTGCCCGCCCTCAGCGGCGGCATGCTGCTCGCCCTGGCGATGAACCGTCGCGCCCGAGGCCTCCGCGGTCTCGACGTACTCCGACGCAGCCAGGACCGGGCCCCGCCGCAGGCCGCCTGACCCGCACCCGGGTCACGCCCCGCCCGTCCTGACGCGCTCCGCCTGGTGCCGCGTCCCTTCCTGCTTTCCCGAGAGCTCTCGTCCGAGGAGGACCTCATGTCCAGCACGCTCGACACCACCGCCCGCGCCGACTGGAGCGGCATCCGCGCCCAGCTCGAGGCCCAGCGCGCCGAAGCCGTCCAGCAGCGCGAGGAGGCCCTCGCCGAGTGCGCCACCTCGGTGCCCGACCCGGTCGCCCAGCGCCGCAGCGCCGACCTGCAGCGCACCATCGAGGAGATCGACGCCGCGCTGGCCCGCATCGAGGCCGGTACCTACGGGGTGTGCGCCGGCTGCGGCACGGCCATCCCCGAGGAGCGGCTGGAGCTGCGTCCGATGGCCCGCTCCTGCGTGGCGTGCAGCTGACCGCCTGATCGGCGGGCGGTCGGCCCCCGTGGCGCTCAGGTGCGGCGGGGGACCGGCGGCTGGGCCGGGATCGCGGCGGTGGACGGCCCGGTCGAGGCCGGGCTGAGCGCGTCGAGGTCGAGCACCCGCACGTGGATGACGTTGCGCTGCTGCAGGGCCGCGCGCAGCGCCCGGTGCAGACCGTCCTCCAGGTACAGCTCGCCCTGCCACTGGACGGCGTGCGGGAAGAGGTCGCCGTAGAAGGTGGAGTCGTCGGCGAGGAGGGCGTCGAGCGCCAGCTCCTTCTTCGTCGTCGTCAGCGTGTCCATGCGCACCTGGCGCGGCGGGATCATCGCCCAGTCGCGGGTGGACAGACCGTGATCGGGATACGGGCGGCCGTCACGAACACCTTTGAAGATCAGTGCTCCGACCTCCGCTCTCTTCCTAGGCGCGAGCCCCCGTCCGGCCTACCCTAGCCGCCTCGCCGAGGGCGCGCCGCCGTCCTGCCACGGGCTGCGCGACGGGGTTCCCGCGTGCTCGCGGAGCGGGAAGGGGAGGGCCTCGGTCGAGTATGCTGGGTTGGCACTCTGCCGTTGCGAGTGCCAGCACGTCGACCGGTACGGGGAGGTGTCTCGTGGCGCACGACGAACGCCGCCTGGAGGTGCTCCGGGCCATCGTCCAGGACTACGTCTCCACCAACGACCCGGTGGGGAGCAAGGCCCTCGCCGAGCGGCACGACCTCGGCGTCTCCCCGGCCACCATCCGCAACGACATGGCCGTGCTGGAGGAGCAGGGGTACATCACCCAGCCGCACACCAGCGCCGGTCGGGTGCCCACCGACAAGGGCTACCGGCTCTTCGTCGACCGGCTCTCGGCGGTCAAGCCGCTGTCCACCGCGGAGAAGCGGGCGATCGAGCGGTTCCTCGACGGCGCGGTCGACCTGCACGACGTCCTCGGCCGGACGGTGCGGTTGCTCGCCCAGCTCACCCGTCAGGTCGCCGTCGTCCAGTACCCGACGCTCTCGCGCAGCGCCGTCCGCCACCTCGAGGTCGTCCAGGTGGCCTCGACACGGTTGATGCTGGTGCTCATCACCGACACCGGCCGGGTGGAGCAGCGGGTCGTCGACACCCCGGTCGACGTCGACGCCACCGCCGTCGCCGAGCTGCGCACGCTGCTCAACTCCGCCTTCGGCGGGGTGAAGCTCGCCGAGGCCGGCGACCAGGTGCCCGACCTGCTGGAGACCGCGCCCGCGCACCTGCGCGGGCTGGTCGCCACGGTGAGCTCGACCCTGCTGGAGATCCTGGTCGAGCCCAGCGAGGACCGGCTGCTCATCGGCGGGACCGCCAACCTGGCCCGCGGCAACGCGCTGGACTTCCACGGGACCGTCCGGCCGCTGCTGGAGGCGCTGGAAGAACAGGTGGTCGTGCTGCGGTTGATGAGCGAGGTGGACTCCGGCACCGTCCTCGTGCGCATCGGCGAGGAGAACGCGCACGAGCAGCTCACCGGCGCGTCGCTGGTGACCGTCGGGTACGGCGCGGGGGACCGCGCCCTCGGTGGCCTCGGTGTCGTCGGTCCCACCCGCATGGACTACCCCACGAACATGGCCGCGGTCCGCGCCGTGGCCCGCTACGTCGGCCACCTGCTGGCCGAGAGCTGAGGACTCGAACCACATGCCCACCGACTACTACGGCGTCCTCGGGCTCGCCCAGGGCGCGTCCGACGGTGACATCAAGAAGGCCTACCGGCGGCTGGCCCGGGACCTGCACCCCGACGTCAACCCCGACCCCGAGGCCAAGGAGCGCTTCCAGGAGGTCACCCGCGCCTACGAGGCGCTGACCGACCCGGAGAAGCGCCGGATCGTCGACCTCGGCGGCGACCCGTTCGACAGCGGCGCGGGCGGGGGTGCCGGCTTCGGCGGCGCGGGCTTCGGCGGGCTGGGCGACATCATGGACGCCTTCTTCGGCGGCGCGGCCACCCGCGGCCCGCGCAGCCGCACCCGGGCCGGGCGCGACGCGCTCATCCCGATCGAGCTGGACCTGGACGAGTCGGTGTTCGGGACGGTCAAGGACCTCACCGTCGACACCGCCGTCCTCTGCGACACGTGCGCCGGCGCCGGCACCGCCCCGGGCACGCACGCCACCACCTGCACGACCTGCTCGGGTCGGGGTGAGGTGCAGAGCGTCCAGCGCGGGTTCCTCGGCCAGGTGGTCTCCACCCGCACCTGCCCGACGTGCTCCGGCACCGGCCAGGTCATCCCCGAGCCGTGCCCCAAGTGCGCCGGTGACGGCCGGGTGCGCGCCCGCCGCACGATCCAGGTGAAGGTGCCGGCCGGCGTCGAGGACGGCATGCGGATCCGGCTCACCGGCCAGGGCGAGGTCGGCCCCGGCGGCGGCCCGGCCGGCGACCTCTACGTCGAGGTGCACGAGCGGCCGCACGACGTCTTCACCCGCGACGGCGAGGACCTGCACTGCCGGGTCACCCTGCCGATGACCGCCGCGGCGCTGGGCACCACGCTGAACCTCAAGACGCTGGACGGCGACGAGGACCTCGACATCAAGCCGGGGACCCAGTCCGGCAGCGTGATCACGCTGCGCGCGCACGGCGCCCCCCGGCTGCGGGCCACCGGCCGCGGCAACCTGCTCGTGCACGTCGACGTCGTGACGCCGACGAAGCTCGACGCCGAGCAGGAGAAGCTGCTGCGCGAGCTGGCCGCGCTGCGCGGCGAGGACCGCCCCGACTCGCACCGCGAGGCCCAGGGCGGGCTCTTCTCCCGGGTCCGCGACGCGTTCAACGGGCGGTGAGCGAGGTGCCGGCGGCCGACGCGGCCGTGCCCGGGCTCGACGGGGCGCCGCTGTTCCTCCTCGACGAGCTGCCCGAGGGCCTCGCCGAGGGCGGCGAGCTGATGGTGGACGGCGCCGAGGGCCGGCACGCCGTCGACGTGCTGCGGCTCGAGGCCGGCGAGCTGGTCCGCGTCGGGAACGGCCGGGGCGCCGTCGCCGAGGGGGAGGTCGCCTCCTCCGGGTCCGCCGGGCTGCGCGTGGCGGTCCGCGCGGTGTTCGACGTCCCCGCTCCGGAGCCGGAGTTCGTGCTCGTGCAGGCGCTGCCCAAGGGCGACCACGGGCCGCTGGCCGTGGACCTGGCCACCGAGCTCGGCGTCGACCGGATCGTGCCCTGGACCGCGGCCCGGTGCGTGACCCGGTGGCGGGAGGACCGCATCGCGAAGGGCGTGGCCAAGTGGCGGGCCGCAGCGCGGGCGGCGAGCAAGCAGTCGCGCCGGCCGCGGGTCCCGGAGGTCACCGAGCCGATGTCCACCCGCGAGGTGTGCGGGCTGCTGGGCGAGGCCGACGCCGCGATCGTGCTGCACGAGCAGGCGCGGCTGCCGATGGCCGGGCTCACCGTCCCTGAGCAGGGCACCGTCGTGGTCGTCGTCGGTCCGGAGGGCGGGATCACCGACGGCGAGGTCGTGGCCTTCCGCGCCGCCGGTGCCGAGCCGGTGCGGCTGGGCGCCGAGGTGCTGCGGACGTCGACCGCCGGCGCCGCCGCGCTGGCTGCGCTGTCCGCCCGCACCCGCTGGAGCTGAGACATCGCGGTCCTCCGGACCGCACCACGGTCACGAGCCTCCCTGTGCGACGAGTGCGTCAGCGGTCCGTGCCGGGAACCCTCCGGGCCCCGCGCCACGGACCGCAGCTCAGCAGCAGCGGCTGACCGGGTTGGCCTCCAGCGCGTCGGACCGGCGGCGCTCGAACTCCCGCCGGCTCATCGGCTCGTGCCCGTGCTCCGCGCAGTGCGCGAGGTAGCGGTCCCACCGCGCCTCGCCGGTGAACTCGCGCAGGTACCAGCGCACGCCGCGCCAGGCGCGGGTCAGCGCGGCGGTCACTTCTCCTCCGCCTCGGTGCGCCCGGCGCCGGCACCGACCAGCCGCCGCTGCTCGGCCATCGCCGCCTTCTCCTCCGCGGTCGGGAAGAAGCCGGCCGGCTCCACGAGCTTCGAGGGAACGGCCGGCTCCTCCGTCGTCGGCAGCTCGCCACGGGCGCGGATCGCCCGGGCGATCACCACGAGGGCGTTGACCGCGACGACGATCACCAGCACGGCGAACGTCGCCTGGAGGATCCCGTTCAGCGTGGAGTTGAAGATGACCTGGTCCATCTGGCCCTGGTCCTTGGCCGGGGCGAGCAGCTCGCCGGCGGCCTGCGCGTCGGCGTAGCGCTGCCGCTGGGCGAAGTAGCCCACCGCCGGGTCGCCCGAGAAGACCTTCTGCCAGCTCGCGGTCATCGTGACCACGAGGTCCCACACCAGCGGGACGGCGGTCACCCACGCGTACCGCAGCCGGCCGTGCTTGATCAGCAGCACCGTCACCAGCGTCAGCGCGATCGCGGCGAGCAGCTGGTTGGCGATGCCGAACAGCGGGAACAGCTGGTTGACCCCGCCGAGCGGGTCGGTGACGCCGACGTAGAGGACGTAGCCCCACAACCCGACGACGACGGCGCTGGCGATGATGTTGCCCGGCCGCCACGACAGGTCGCCGAACTTCTTCCAGACGTTGCCGATCGTGTCCTGCAGCATGAACCGGCCGACGCGGGTGCCGGCGTCGACGGCGGTCAGGATGAACAGCGCCTCGAACATGATCGCGAAGTGGTACCAGAACGCCTGCAGGTTGCCCCCGAAGGCGTTGTGGAAGATCTCCGAGATGCCGACGGCGAGCGTGGGTGCCCCGCCGGTCCGCGAGATCAGGCTGGGTTCCTGCACCGCGGCCGCGGCGGCCGCGAGGTCATCGGCGGAGGTGGGGAAGCCGAGCCCGGCCACGAACGTCGCCGCCGACCCGGGGTCGCCCCCGGTGGCGCCGGCCGGGGCGTTCATCGCGAAGTAGAGGCCCTGGTCGATGACGCAGGCGGCGATCAGCGCGCTGATGGCGACGAAGGACTCCATCAGCATGCCGCCGTAGCCGATCAGCCGGACCTGGCTCTCCTTGGCCACCATCTTCGGCGTCGTCCCGGAGGAGATGAGCGCGTGGAAGCCCGACAGCGCACCGCAGGCGATGGTGATGAACACGAACGGGAACAGCGATCCGGCGAACACCGGCCCGGTCCCCTCGCGGGCGAAGTCGGTGATGGCGTCGGCCTGCAGCACCGGGCGGGCCACGACCAGCCCGATGGCGAGCAGCACGATGACGCCGATCTTCATGAAGGTCGACAGGTAGTCGCGCGGCGTGAGCAGCAGCCACACCGGCAGCACCGAGGCGACGAAGCCGTAGACCACCAGGGCGAGGACCAGCCACTCGCGCGACAGGGTCAGCGCGTCACCCAGGCCGGTGTCGTCGATCCAGCCACCACCGATGATGGCCAGCAGGAGCAGGGCGACGCCGATGCCGGTCGCCTCCAGCACCCTGCCCGGGCGCAGCACCCGCAGGTAGATCCCCATGAACAGCGCGATCGGGATGGTCAGCGCGATGGAGAAGACGCCCCACGGTGACTCGGCCAGGGCGTTGACCACGATCAGCGCCAGCACCGCCAGTATGATGATCATGATCGCGAAGACTGCGATCAGCGCCGCGATGCCCCCGACGACGCCGATCTCCTCGCGGACCATCTGGCCGAGGCTCTTGCCGTTGCGGCGCATCGAGAAGAACAGCACCGTCAGGTCCTGCACGGCGCCGGCGAAGATGACGCCGACGATGATCCAGATCGTGCCGGGCAGGTAGCCCATCTGGGCGGCGAGCACCGGTCCGACCAGCGGGCCCGCGCCCGCGATCGCGGCGAAGTGGTGCCCGAAGAGGACCCGCCGGTCGGTGACGTCGTAGTCGATCCCGTTGTCCAGCCGCTCGGCCGGGGTGGCGCGCCGGTCGTCGGCGCGGAGCACCTTCGTGACGATGAACTTCGCGTAGAAACGGTAGGCGATCGCGTAGGAGCACAGCGCCGCGAACAGGATCCACAGCGCCGACACGCTCTCGCCGCGGGCCAGCGCCAGCACCGTCCAGCAGACCGCGCCGACGGCCGCGACCAGGACCCAGATCGCGATCTGCGCCGGTGTCATCCGGCGGCGCGTCTCCGGCGCGGGCGAGTGCCCGCTCGCCGAGCTACCCGTGGTGACCGTTCCGGACATGACGCCCTCCGTCCCGGCGCCGGCTCCGCTGCCGGCCCCCGTCGGCTACCGCAGGAGCATAGGGAGCCGGGACCGTTCCGGCTCCCCGAGCGGCGCGGGGCGGTGAACCGCGGACGGCGGCGTCGTCCGCGCCCTGTCGCAGCCGGGCACGGGATCGACCGCGCTCCTCGCTGCCGCGCCGCGGGCCCGGGGCCACGCGGCGCGGTGGGGGCCCCGACGACGGGCGGCGACCTCCCCGGAGCGCGGTCCGTCCTAGGGTGCGCACGTGACCGACTGCCTGTTCTGCCGCATGGTCGCCGGCGACATCCCGGCCGACGTCGTCCACGACACCGACCGCGTGCTCGCCTTCCGCGACATCAACCCGCAGGCGCCGACGCACGTGCTGGTGATCCCCAAGGAGCACCACGCGACGGTGGGCGCGCTCGCCGGCGCCGACCCGGTGCTGCTGGCCGACGTCGTCGCCGCCGCGCACGCGGTCGCCCGCCAGGAGGGGCTGGTGTCCGACGGGGCGGAGCCGGGGTACCGGCTGGTCACCAACACCGGCCCCGCCGCGGGGCAGTCGGTGCACCACCTCCACTTCCACGTGCTCGGCGGTCGCGACCTGGGCTGGCCGCCCGGCTGACCCGTCGGCGGCGGATGGCAGGGTGAGGCCATGACCTCCAGCGCCGAGCCCGTCCGGATCGAGCGGGACGGCGACGTCGCCGTCGTCGTCCTCGACAACCCGCCGCTGAACCTGTTCGACCCGCCGGTGTTCAACGCGCTGGAGAACGTCGCCGCCGAGCTGGTCGCGCTCACCGACCCCGACGACCCGGGCCGGGCGCGCGCCGTCCTGGTCGAGGCCCGCGGGAAGGTCGTCTCCGGTGGCGTCGACGTGACGTTCTTCCGCGACATCGCCGAGGGTCCCGAGCCGGTCCGCCAGGGCGCGGACCTGTGGACCCGGCTGCTGCGCGTCGCGCAGACGATTGAGGACCTGCCGGTGCCCACGGTGTTCGCCGCGCACGGGCTGACCCTCACCGCCGCCTTCGAGCTGGCGCTGTGCTGCGACATCCTGCTGGCCGCGGAGAAGGCCAGCTTCGGGCTGGTCGAGATCGTCGTCGGCCTCACCCCCTCGATGGGCGGCCCGCAGCGGCTGGCCGAGCGCGCCGGCCCGGCCCGGGCCCGCGAGCTGGTCTTCACCGGCGAGCGCTACCCGGCCGAGGTGCTGGAGCGGTGGAACGTGGTCAACCGGGTGCTGCCCGACGAGGGCTTCGCCGACGCCGCCCGCGGCTACGCCCGCCGTGTCGCGGCCGGCCCGACGCTGGCGCACGCGGCCACCAAGCAGCTGGTGATCACCGCGGCCCGCAACGGCGCGCGGGCAGCGGACGCCCTCGTCCCGGAGGTCTCGGGGCCGCTGTTCGCCTCGTCCGACCTGCGCGGCGCGGTCGCGTCGTTCCTGACCGAGGGACCCGGGAAGGCCACCTACTCGGGGCGGTGACCTCGCGGACGGCGATTCGCGGTGGCGCGCGCGGGTAGAGTCGAGCGGTCAGATCCCCCCGCCAGGAAGGCAGGGTCGAGGGTTCTTGCCCGACACCTCCCCGAACGTGCCCGTGCCGGGCGCCCCCATGTCCCGTGAGGCGTCGGCTCAGGCCGCCGCCGCGGACGGCCACCTCGGCACCCCCGCGTCGCCCGCGCCCGTGCGCACCACCATCACCGTGCCCGACTCCGTCCCGATGGTCGCCCTGCTGGGCTCCGCGGACGAGCTGCTGCGCCTGGTCGAGGCCGAGGTCGAGGCCGACGTCCACGTGCGCGGCAACGAGATCGCCGTCACCGGCCAGCCGGCGGAGAACGCCTTCGCGGTCAGCGTCTTCGACGAGCTGATCGCGCTGGTCGGCACCGGTCAGCAGCTGCGGCCGGACTCGGTGCGCCGGGTCGTCGCGATGCTGAGGAGCGGTGGCTCCGAGCGGCCGGCCGACGTCCTCAGCCTCGACATCATCAGCCGCCGCGGGCGCACGATCCGGCCCAAGACGCTGAACCAGAAGCGCTACGTCGACTCGATCGACCAGCACACGGTCGTCTTCGGCATCGGCCCCGCCGGTACCGGGAAGACCTACCTGGCCATGGCCAAGGCCGTGCAGGCGCTGATGAGCAAGCAGGTCAACCGGATCATCCTCACCCGGCCGGCGGTCGAGGCGGGCGAACGGCTCGGCTACCTGCCCGGCACGCTCAGCGAGAAGATCGACCCGTACCTGCGGCCGCTCTACGACGCGCTGCACGACATGGTCGACCCCGAGTCGATCCCGCGGCTCATGGCGGCCGGCACGATCGAGGTCGCGCCGCTGGCCTACATGCGCGGCCGCACGCTGAACGACGCGTTCGTGATCCTCGACGAGGCGCAGAACACCACCGCCGAGCAGATGAAGATGTTCCTCACCCGGCTCGGCTTCGGGTCGAAGATCGTCGTCACCGGCGACGTCACCCAGGTGGACCTGCCCGGCGGCGCGCAGAGCGGCCTGAAGATCGTGCGGGAGATCCTCGACGGCGTCGAGGACGTGCACTTCGCCACCCTGACCAGCACCGACGTCGTCCGCCACCGGCTGGTCGGCGACATCGTCGACGCCTACGAGCGCTGGGACGCCTCGCACCAGCAGGCCCGTCCCGCCACCAACGCCCCGGCCCGGCCCACGCGGTCGCGCCGGCAGGGGAGCTGATCGCCGTGCCCGTCGAGGTCTCCAACGAGTCCGAGATCGCCGTCGACGAGGCCGAGCTGGCCGGCGTGTGCCGGTACGTCCTCGGCGAGATGGGGGTCCACCCGATGGCGGAGCTGTCGGTGCTCTGCGTGGACGTCGAGTACATGAGCAGCCTGCACGAGCGCTGGATGGGGGAGAAGGGGCCGACCGACGTCCTGGCCTTCCCCATGGACGAGCTCGACACCGCCCGCCCCGACGACCCCGAGCCCGGCCCCGCGCTGCTCGGCGACGTCGTCCTCTGCCCGGCGGTGGCGGTGCGCCAGGCGCGCGCGGCCGGCCACTCCATGGACGACGAGCTGGTGCTGCTGGCCACCCACGGCGTGCTGCACCTCCTGGGCTACGACCACATGGAGCCCGACGAGGAGAAGGAGATGTTCGGTCTCCAGTCCAAGCTCATCGACGGGTGGCGCTCCGCCCCCCGCGAGCCGGTGACCGGCGCGCCGGCGACCCGGGAACCGCGACCCCGATGAGCTCCGGGTCGATCACCCTGCTGGTGATCGCGATCCTCCTGGTCCCGCTGGCCGGCCTGTTCGGCGCGATGGACGCGGCGCTGCAGCGGGTGTCCAAGGCCCGCGTCGAGGAGCTGCGCCGCGAGGGCACCAAGCGGGCCGCCGCGCTCGAGGAGGTCGTCTCCGAGCGGGCCCGGCACGTGGCGCTGCTCCTCCTGCTGCGCATCGCCTGCGAGATGGTCGCCGCCGTCCTCGTCGCGCTGCTGTTCTTCGACCTCTGGGACAGCACGGTGCAGGCCGTGCTGGCCGCCGCCGGCGCGATGACCGTGGTCAGCTACGTGCTGGTCGGCGTCGGCCCGCGGACGCTCGGCCGGCAGCACGCCTACGGGGTCGCCCTGGCCACGGCCGGCATCGTCAAGCTGCTCGGCCGGGTGCTCGGGCCGATCTCCACGCTGCTGATCCTGATCGGCAACGCCATCACGCCCGGCCGGGGCTTCCGCGACGGCCCGTTCTCCTCCGAGGTCGAGCTGCGCGAGCTGGTCGACATGGCCGAGGAGCGCGGCGTCGTCGAGTCCGGCGAGCGCAACATGATCCACTCGGTGTTCGAGCTGGGCGACACGATCGCCCGCGAGGTCATGGTGCCGCGCACCGACGTCGTCTGGATCGAGCGGGGCAAGACCGTGCGCCAGGCGCTGGCGCTGGCCCTGCGCAGCGGCTTCAGCCGGATCCCGGTCATCGGCGACAACGTGGACGACGTCGTCGGCGTGGTCTACCTCAAGGACCTCGTCCGCCGGTCGCAGAACAGCCAGGACCGCACCGGCCCCAAGGTCGAGGAGCTGATGCGGACGCCGACCTTCGTGCCGGAGTCCAAGCCGGTCGACGAGCTGCTGCGCGACATGCAGGCGCAGCGCATCCACATCGCGATCGTGGTCGACGAGTACGGCGGCTTCGCCGGCCTGGTGACCATCGAGGACATCCTCGAGGAGATCGTGGGCGAGATCGCCGACGAGCACGACGCCTTCCAGCGGCCCGAGGTGGAGCCCCTCGAGGACGGCTCGGTGCGGGTGACCGCCCGGCTGCCCGTGGAGGACCTCTCCGAGCTGTTCCCCGGTGTGGAGCTGCCGGAGGGGGACGACGTCGAGACCGTCGGCGGGCTGCTGGCCCGCGAGCTCGGCCGGGTGCCGATCGAGGGCGCCTCGGCGGAGATCGGGGGGCTGCGGCTGGTCGCGGAGAGCACCGGCGGACGGCGCAACCGCATCGACACGATGCTGGTGTGCCGGGTGCAGGAGCCCGACGAGGACGGCGAGCCCGCCGAGGGGCGCGGCCGCACCCGCGACGAGGAGCCGGTCCTCGGCGTGGAAGGGTGAGGACCCTCCTTCCCCCCACCGCTCGCACGCTCGCGGCGGGACCCTGAAGGAGGGCCGTCCCGACCGGAAGGTGAAGATCCTCTCGTGCCTGAACTCGACGCCGAGGACGCCAAGCTCGTCACCCTCGCCCGCTCCGCCCGCGGCCGCACCGGCGCCCCCGAGGGTGCCGCCGTCCGCGACACCGACGGCCGCACCTACGTGGCCGCCTCGGTCGGCCTGCGCTCGCTGCGGCTGTCCGCGCTGCAGGCCGCCGTCGCCGCGGCGGTGTCCAGCGGCGTCGAGGGGCTGGAGGCGGCGGCGATCGTGTCCGACGCCGACGCCGTCGAGCAGGAGGGCCTGGCCGCCGTCCGCGAGCTCACCCCGTCCGCGCCGGTGCACCTCGCCGGCCCCGACGGCGTCCTCCGCCTGACCGTCTAGCGCTCAGGCCGTCAGGCCCAGCAGCAGCATCGTGCTGCCGAACACCAGCCCGCTGGCCACCAGCGTCACCGTCGTGTAGCCGAGGATGTCGCGCATCTTCAGCCCGGCGATGGCCAGCACCGGCAGCGCCCAGAAGGGCTGCACCATGTTGGTCCACTGGTCGCCGTAGGCCACCGCCATGATCGCGACCGAGGGGTCGACTCCGAGCCGCTCGGCGGCGTCGAGCACGATCGGCCCCTGGACGGCGAACTGGCCGCCTCCGGAGGGCACGAAGAAGTTGACCAGCCCGGCGGCGAGGAACGTCAGCAGGCCGAACGTCGTCGGGGAGGCGACGTCGACGAAGGCATCGGAGAGCACCTCGATCAGACCGGTCGCGGTCATGATGCCGAGGATCCCGGCGTACAGGGGGAACTGGAGCAGGATCTCCCCGACGTTGGCTGCCGCGTTCTTGACCAGGGCGATCAGCTCGAACGGGTTGCGCACCAGCAGCAGGATCAGGGCCAGGAACGTCCAGTTGACGATGTCCAGGGTGGCCGTGCCGCCGTCCCAGTAGTGCAGGACGAGGTAGGCCACCAGCAGGAGCCCGGTGAGCAGCGTCGGGATCCGGCTGGCGTCGACCCGGTCCGCGGGCGTCTGCACCTCGTCGTCGACGTCGGGCTGCGCGCCGTAGTCGGCGTCCTCGGGCAGGGGGACGACGGGATCTGCGCCGCGCGGGGCCGCCCAGGCCAGCGCCAGGCCGACGACGACGACCGTGACCGCCGCGGCGGTCAGGTTCCACCAGGTGAAGGTCGTCTCCGAGACCGGGATCGTGCGGCCCAGCTGCTCGGCGAGGAAGGAGCCCTCGGTCGCGGCGGTCAGGGGACCGGACCCCGAGTAGCCCATGTGCCAGATGACGTAGCCGGAGTACCCGGCGGCGACCAGCAGCGGGAAGTGCAGCCGCAGCCCCTTGCGCCGGCCCTGCTCGGCGACCTCCTTGGCGAGCAGGGCGCCCACGACCAGGCCGAGCCCCCAGGTGATCATCGAGGCCAGGGCGGCGACGACGAACACGTAGACGTAGGCGGCCGTGGTCGTCCGCGGCACCCCGCCCAGGCGGACCAGGAGGCGGCGGACCGGCGTGGTGTTGGCCAGCGTGTGCCCCAGCAGCAGGATGAGCGCCATCTGGGTGATGAAGGCCAGCAGCCCCGACAGCCCGTCGCCCCAGGCCACCACGACGTCGCGGGGACCGGAGTCGGTGAGCAGCAGCGCGAGCAGGGCCACCACGAAGGTCAGCACGATGGCGAAGACCAGCGCGCTGGGGATGTACCGCTCGACCACCGAGTTGACCGGCCGCATGGCCGACGCGAGGCCGGACGACCGCCGCGGGCCGGCCTCCTGCTCGTCCGCCGGGGTTCCGTCGCGTCCCGTGCTGGTCATGCCGCGCCGCCTTCCACCAGGAGTAGCCCGTCCAGCATCGTGGCACCGCGGCGCGCGACCCGCTCCCGGGGCGTTCCGCGGCTGCCCGGGTGCTGCAGGACGGCGGGAGGACGAAGAACACCCCGGGAGCGGGACGAGGACGTCGGTGCCGGGTGGGAGACTGGGCCCGTGAGCAGCCCCGAGCAGTCGCCGCACCGCAGCGGCTTCGTCGCCCTGGTGGGCCGCCCCAACGCCGGCAAGACCACGCTGACCAACGCGATGGTCGGCGAGAAGGTCGGCATCGTCAGCAACCGCCCGCAGACCACCCGCCACGCCATCCGCGGCGTCGTGCACCGGCCGGGCGGCCAGATCGTGCTGGTCGACACCCCGGGCCTGCACAAGCCCAAGTCGCTGCTCGGCCGCCGGCTCAACGACGTCGTCCGCGACACGCTGTCCGACGTCGACGTCGTCGTCTTCTGCATCCCGGCCGACCAGCCCGTCGGCAACGGCGACCGGTTCATCGCCCGCCAGCTGCGCGAGGTGAAGGCGCCGGTGGTCGTCGTCGTGACCAAGACCGACGCGGCGGGCAAGAAGCAGGTCGCCGAGCAGCTGGTCGCCGCCAGCGAGCTGGTCGAGGCGGCCGAGCTGGTGCCGGTGAGCGCCGTGAAGGGCGACCAGGTCGAGCTGCTCGAGGACCTGCTCGTCGGGCTGCTGCCGGAGGGCCCGCCGCTCTACCCCGAGGAGCAGACCACCGACGAGGACACCGAGCGGCAGCTGGCCGAGCTGGTGCGCGAGGCGGCCCTGGAGAAGGTGTTCCAGGAAGTGCCGCACTCCCTCGCCGTCACCATCGAGGAGGTCAACCGCCGTCCCGACCCGAAGCAGCAGGGCCGCGAGCTGGTCGAGGTGCACGCGCTGCTGCACTGCGAGCGGGCCAGCCAGAAGCCGATGCTGCTGGGCAAGGGCGGCTCGATCATCAAGGCGATCGGCTCCGAGGCCCGTGCCGGCATGGAGGAGCTGCTGGGCGCCCGCGTCCACCTCGACCTGCACGTCACGGTGCTGGGCGAGTGGCAGGACGACCCCAAGAAGCTGAACAGGCTGGGCTATTGAGCGCGCACACCCCGAAGGCCCTCTACCGGGACGAGGGCATCGTGCTGCGCACCCAGAAGCTGGGTGAGGCCGACCGGATCATCACCGTGCTCACCCGGCGCACCGGCAAGATCCGCGCGGTGGCCAAGGGCGTGCGCCGCACCAAGAGCAAGTTCGGCGCCCGGCTCGAGCCGTTCACGCACGTCGACCTGCAGCTCTACACCGGCCGCAACCTCGACATCGTCAGCCAGGTCGAGTCCATCCGGTCCTACGGCCAGGAGATCGTCAGCGACTACCCGGCCTACACCGCCGGCACCGCCGTGCTGGAGACCGCCGACCGGCTGACCGCCGAGGAGAAGGAGCCGTCGCTGCGGCTGTTCCTGCTGGTCATCGGCGCGCTGCGCGCGCTGGGCGAGCGGGCGCACCCGCCCGGCCTGGTGCTCGACGCGTTCCTGCTGCGCGCCATGTCGGTGGCCGGCTGGGAGCCGGCGCTGGGGGAGTGCGCGCGCTGCGGCGAGGCCGGTCCGCACCGGCACTTCTCGGTGCCGGCCGGCGGCACGGTCTGCCCGTCCTGCCGGCCCACCGGCTCGGCGATGCCCAACCCGGTGACCCTCGAGCTGCTCGACGCACTGCTCACCGGCGACTGGGCGCGGGCCGACGCCAGCCAGGGCACCAACCGGCGCGAGGGCAGCGGCCTGGTCGCCGCGCTGCTGCAGTGGCACCTGGAGCGCGGGCTGCGCTCGCTGCCGCTGGTCGACCGGTCCGACGGCACCGTGGTCCGGCGCCCGCCCGTGCTCGACGACGACGAGCGCGAGCACGCCGGGAGCCCCGCGTGAAGCGCGAGGTCAAGGCGCCCAACCCGCACCCGTCCGGCGCGCGCCCGCCGCAGCTGCCGGCCGACAAGGTGCCGGCGCACGTGGCGATCGTGATGGACGGCAACGGCCGCTGGGCCAAGCAGCGCGGCCTGCCCCGCACCGCCGGGCACGAGGCGGGGGAGTCCTCGCTGTTCGACTGCGTCGAGGGCGCCATCGAGCTCGGCGTGAAGGCGATCAGCGCCTACGCGTTCTCCACCGAGAACTGGCGGCGCAGCCCCGACGAGGTCCGCTTCCTCATGGGCTTCAACCGCGACGTCATCCGCCGCCGCCGCGACGAGATGCACGAGCTCGGCGTGCGGGTGCGCTGGGCCGGCCGGCGTCCCCGGCTGTGGCGGTCGGTGATCAAGGAGCTGGAGATCGCCGAGGAGCTCACCAAGGACAACGACGTCCTCACCCTCACCATGTGCGTGAACTACGGCGGCCGTGCCGAGATCGCCGACGCCGCCGCCGCGATCGCCCGCGAGGTCGCGGCCGGCCGGCTCAACCCGGACAAGATCGACGAGAAGACGGTCGCCCGGTTCCTCGACGAGCCGGACATGCCCGACGTCGACCTCTTCGTGCGCAGCTCGGGGGAGAACCGCACCAGCAACTTCCTGCTGTGGCAGTCGGCCTACGCCGAGTTCGTCTTCCTCGACACCCTGTGGCCCGACTTCGACCGCCGGCACCTGTGGGCCGCGGTGGAGGAGTACGCGTCCCGCCAGCGGCGGTTCGGCAGCGCCTAGGCGGTATCCCCGGACGCGCGCCGGTTCTCCTGGTCAGCGTCGGCCGGACGTCGGTCGGCGCACCGACCCGAGGGACGCCCCCATGACCCAGCCCTACGGCCCGCCGCCCAGCTGGCCCGCCGCCCCCGCCGAGCCCACCCCGCCGCAGCGGCAGAACCTGCTGCCGTGGCTGCTCGCCGGACTCGCGGTCCTGCTCGCCGGGGCCGCCGTCGTCGCCACGCTGCTGCTCACCGGGGACGACGACGTGGAGCCCCGCCCCGCGGCCGGCGCGTCGACGTCCGAGCCCGCGGTGCGCGAGGAGGCCGACCGGACCGAGGAGCCGGCCGAGCAGGCCGACCTCGGGTCGCTGCCGACCGGGACGCTGGACACCGCGGTCGCGCCGATCGCCGGCGCGGCGTACGCGGGGTCCGGGGAGGTGGCGTTCGCCTGGGTCCAGGCGCTGGCCACCGGCGACTTCGAGACCGCCTACGACCTCTCCTGCGCCGACGTGCGGATCGCGGCGACCTCCGCGGCCGAGGGTGGCGACCCCGCCTGGGAGCTGGCCACCTACTTCTACGAGCAGACGCTCGACGGGGTCGGCTTCCAGAGCGGGACGTTCACCAGCCTCGAGCACCAGCCGGGGTCGGCCACCGACCGCGCCGTCTTCGACCTGCAGATGGACGACGGCACGGTGTTCCCCCTGTGGGTCGACGTCGGCCCCGACCTCACTGTCTGCGACTTCCGCTGACCCCCGGCTCAGGCGGTGGTGCGCTCCCCGGGCGCGCCGCCGCCTGCTGCGGTCTCCGCGGCGCGGCAGTCGGCGCAGGTCCCGAAGATCTCCAGCGTGTGGCTGACGTCGGCGAACCCGTGCTGCCCGGCGATCCGGTCGGCCCACTTCTCGACGGCGGGTCCCTCCACCTCGACGGTGCGCCCGCAGCCGCGGCACACCAGGTGGTGGTGGTGCTGGGGGCTGCAGCGCCGGTAGAGCGCCTCCCCGCTGTCGGTGCGGATCGAGTCGAGCTCGCCGTCGTCGGCCAGCGACTGCACCGCGCGGTAGACCGTCGACAGCCCGACCGAGTCGCCGCCGTCGCGCAGAAGGGCGTGGACCTCCTGGGCGCTGTGGAAGCCCTCGAGGTCGGCGAAGACTGCGCGCACCGCTTCGCGCTGTCGGGTGGTCCGGGCCATGCCTCCATGGTGACAGGCGGGCGTGGGAGCGTCTGCGCAGGCCGGACGAGAGGAGCACGGGGTGTTCGCGGTGACCCGCCTGCGGGCGACGGGGGACGACGGCGAGGAGCTGGCGGGAGCGGTCGCCGCCCTGCTCGACGCGCTGGGCGGCCGAGCGGGCTTCCTGGGTGGCGAGGTGGGCCGCTCGACCGAGGACCCGACGCTGTGGGCGCTGCTCACCCGCTGGGACGGCGTCGGCTCCTACCGGCGCGCGCTGTCCGCGGCGGAGGTGAAGATCGCCGGTGCGCCGGTCTGGGTGCACGCCCTCGACGAACCCGGCGTCTACGTCGCCGACTGACCCGCCCGCTGGCAGGCTGGCCGGCGTGACCACGGTGACGGGGACGGGCATCGACGCGGTCCTGGCCGCCAGCCGCGTGGGCGTGCACCGGCCGACCCCGGCCGAGCTGGTCGAGGCGCAGGCGCGCGGAGCGCTGGTCGTGGACACCCGCACCGAGGCGCAGCGCCGCCGGCAGGGCGAGTTCCCCGGGGCCCTCGTCATCGACCGCACGGTGCTCGAGTGGCGGCTGGACCCGACGTCGCCGCACCGGATCCCGGAGGCGACCGGCCCCGACCTCGAGGTCGTCGTCCTGTGCCGGCAGGGCTACAGCTCCAGCCTGGCCGCGGCCTCGCTGCGGGCGATCGGCCTGCACCGCGCCACCGACCTGGACGGTGGGGTGGAGGCGTGGCTCGCCGCCGAGCTGCCGATGTCCACCGGGCCGGCCGACGTGCGGGAGTGACGCGGCGGTCCCGCGCCGCGCGGCCCGGGGCACCTACGGTCGGACCGTGGTCAGCCGCACCCGCACCGCCCGGTACGCACGCCGGCGCAAGCGCCGCATGGACGCCGTCGAGCACGACCTGCACCCCGAGCAGTGGGCCGCCCTCCAGCACGCCTGGGGCGGCTGCGCGTACTGCGGTGCCGGCGGGACGCCGCTGCAGCGGGACTGCGTGCTGCCGATCTCCCGGGGTGGCCGGTACACGCTGGGCAACGTGGTCCCGGCCTGCGGCTCCTGCAACGCCAGCAAGTGCAACGACGAGGTGACCGGGTGGCTGCGGCGCAAGCGGCTGGACGAGCGGGCCTTCCTGGTGCGGCACGCCGAGATCCGGGCGTCGCTCGCGCTGCTGTTCGGCCCGGACGGCGCTGAACGCCCGGTCGCGGTTCCCGACTGACGGGCGGGTGCACGCGGCCGACTAACGTCTAGTGGTCAACCGCCGACCGCCAGCCGGATGGAGCCTCCGCGTGAGCACCCCCAAGCACGATCCCCAGCGCCTCGACAAGGTCGTCAACCTCTGCAAGCGACGGGGCTTCGTCTTCCCGTCCGGGGAGATCTACGGCGGCACCCGCTCCGCCTGGGACTACGGGCCGCTGGGCGTCGAGCTCAAGGAGAACATCAAGAAGCAGTGGTGGCGGACCGTCGTCCAGAGCCGGGACGACATCGTCGGCCTGGACTCCTCGGTGATCCTGCCGCGCCAGGTGTGGGTGGCCTCCGGGCACGTCGGCGTCTTCACCGACCCGCTGACCGAGTGCCAGAGCTGCCACAAGCGCTTCCGGGCCGACCACCTCGAGGAGGCCTACGAGGAGAAGAAGGGCCGCCTCCCGGAGAACGGCTTGGCCGACATCTCCTGCCCAAACTGCGGCACCAAGGGCGCGTGGACCGAGCCGCGCGACTTCAACATGATGCTCAAGACCTACCTCGGCCCGGTCGAGGACGAGAACGGCCTGCACTACCTGCGCCCGGAGACCGCGCAGGGCATCTTCGTGAACTTCGCCAACGTCATGGGCGCCGCGCGCAAGAAGCCGCCGTTCGGCATCGGCCAGATCGGCAAGTCGTTCCGCAACGAGATCACGCCGGGCAACTTCATCTTCCGCACCCGCGAGTTCGAGCAGATGGAGATGGAGTTCTTCGTCGAGCCGGGCAGCGACGAGGAGTGGCACCAGTACTGGATCGACGAGCGCACCCGCTGGTACACCGACCTCGGCATCGACCCGGACAACCTGCGGCACTACGAGCACCCGAAGGAGAAGCTGTCGCACTACTCGAAGCGCACCGTCGACATCGAGTACCGCTTCGGTTTCCAGGGCTCGGAGTGGGGTGAGCTCGAGGGCATCGCCAATCGCACCGACTTCGACCTGTCGACGCACACCGAGCACTCCGGCACCGACCTGTCCTACTTCGACCAGGCCACCAACACCCGCTGGACGCCGTACGTCATCGAGCCCGCGGCCGGCCTCACCCGCTCGCTGATGGCCTTCCTCGTCGAGGCCTACACCGAGGACGAGGCGCCCAACGCCAAGGGCGGCGTCGACACCCGGACGGTGCTCAAGCTCGACCCGAGGCTGGCCCCGGTGAAGGCCGCCGTCCTGCCGCTGTCGCGCAACGCCGACCTCTCGCCCAAGGCCAAGGACCTCGCCGCCGCGCTCCGGCGGAACTGGAACGTGGACTTCGACGACGCCGGCGCGATCGGCCGCCGCTACCGCCGGCAGGACGAGGTCGGGACGCCGTTCTGCATCACCGTGGACTTCGACACCCTCGAGGACCAGGCGGTGACCATCCGCGAGCGCGACTCGATGAGCCAGGAGCGGGTGGCGCTGGACCAGGTCGAGTCCTACCTGGCCGGCAAGCTCCCCGGCTGCTGACCCGGAGCGTGTGCGCCGAGGCCCGGTTCCGACGCCGGGAACCGGGCCTCGGCGCACACCGTCGCGTGGCACACGGCGAGGGTGACCGGCGTCGCCGCCTACCCTGGGTGCCGTGACCGCCACGCTCGAGCCGACGACGACGGCCCTGCCGCCGCTGCGGCTCGGGGCGCTCACCGTCGACCCCGCCGTCGTCCTCGCGCCGATGGCCGGTATCACCAACCCTGCCTTCCGCACCCTGTGCCGGGAGTTCGGGGCCGGCCTCTACGTGTGCGAGATGATCACCACGCGGGCGCTGGTCGAGCGCAACGAGAAGACGCTGCGGATGATCCGCGCGACGACCGACGAGAAGGACGCCTTCTCCGTCCAGCTCTACGGCGTCGACCCGGCCACCGTGGGCCGCGCGGTCGAGATGCTGGTCGACGAGGGCGTCGCCGGCACCCGGCCCGCCCACATCGACCTGAACTTCGGCTGCCCGGTGCCCAAGGTGACCCGCAAGGGCGGCGGCTCGGCGCTGCCGTGGCACCGCGTGCTGCTGCGGAACATCGTCCGCGAGGCGGTCCGCGCGGCGAAGGACGTGCCGGTCACCATCAAGACCCGCATCGGCATCGACGACGACCACGTCACCTACCTCGACGCCGGCCGGATCGCCCAGGACGAGGGCGCCGCCGCGATCACCCTGCACGGGCGCACCGCCGACCAGCTCTACAGCGGCACCGCCGACTGGTCGCCGATCGCCCGCCTGGTGGAGGCCGTCGACATCCCCGTTCTCGGCAACGGCGACATCTGGGAGGCCGACGACGCGCTGCGCATGGTCGCCCAGACCGGGTGCGCCGGCGTCGTCATCGGCCGGGGCTGCCTGGGCCGGCCGTGGCTGTTCGGCGACCTCGCGGCGGCCTTCGCCGGCCGCACCGAGCGCGCGCTGCCCACCTTCCGCCAGGTCGCCGCGGTCATGCACCGGCACGCCGAGCTGCTGAGCGAGGAGCAGGGCGAGCTGCACGGCTGCACCGACTTCCGCAAGCACGTGGCCTGGTACCTCAAGGGCTTCTCGGTGGGCGGTGACGTCCGCCGCGCGCTGGCGATGGTGAGCGGCCTGGACGAGCTGGCCGACCTGCTGGCGGGTATCCCCGACCAGCCCTACCCGGTCGCCGTCCTGGGGGCTCCGCGCGGGCGCACCAGCACGCCGCGGCCGGTCGCGCTGCCCGAGGGCTGGCTGGCCGACCGGGACGACCCCCGGCCCCCGGTGGGCGCAGAGCTGGAGACGAGCGGCGGATGACCCAGGGACCCTTCCTCTACGACGACGGCCCGGAGCCGCTGCACACCGCCCCGCCGCAGAAGCGGCAGTGGTGGGTGGTGTTCGGCCTGCTCGGCATCGTGCTCGTCGCCGTCGCCATGGTGGTCACGCTGCCGCTGATCAAGGGCAGCGCCGAGGACCAGTCCCGCGACGCCGCCGACGTCTTCCTCCGGGCGCTGGCCGCCGACGACACCGAGACCGCGCACGGCCTGCTCTGCGAGTCCGAGCGCGACCGGCTGCAGCCCGAGGACGTCGCGGGGGAGTACCTGCGGGACGGCGGCACGGCCGAGATCACCTCCGTCGTCCGCGACGAGGATGAGGGCGAGGCCGCCCGCCGGGTGACCGTGCGCTGGGCCGACGGCGGCACCAGCGAGCTGGTCGTGATCCCCGAAGAGGGCCCCAAGGTCTGCGGCTTCGCCGGCTGACGCCCCGCACTGGCCGAGCCCGTCCCGCTGCGACAAGATCGCCGGACGGGGGTCGGCGGAGCGCGGAGGTGCGGGGATGAGCGGCAGCACGCCCACCAAGTGGGTCTACGACTTCAGCGAGGGCAGCAAGGACCAGAAGGACCTGCTCGGCGGCAAGGGCGCGAACCTCGCCGAGATGACCAACCTGGGGCTGCCCGTCCCGCCCGGCTTCACGATCACCACCGACGCCTGCCGCTTCTACCTGGAGCACGGCAGCACGCCGGAGGAGCTCGACGCCCAGGTCAGCGAGCACCTGGCCGCGCTCGAGCGGGCGATGGGCAAGACGCTGGGCGACCCGGCCGACCCCCTGCTGGTGTCGGTGCGTTCCGGCGCGGCGGCGTCGATGCCCGGGATGATGGAGACCGTCCTCAACGTCGGCCTCAACGACGCGTCCGTGGAGGGCCTGGCCCGGCAGTCGGGCAGCGACCGGTTCGCCTGGGACTCCTACCGCCGGCTGATCCAGATGTTCGGCAAGACGGTGCTGGGCATCGACGGCGAGCTGTTCGACGACGCCCTCGACGCGGTGAAGGCCGAGCAGGGCACCGAGTCCGACCTCGACCTCGACGCCGACCACCTGCGCGACGTCGTCGGCCGCTACGAGGCCATCGTCCGGGAGCACACCGGCCGGGACTTCCCGCAGGACCCGCGCGAGCAGATGGACCTGGCGATCAACGCCGTCTTCGACTCGTGGAACGCGGAGCGGGCCATCCTCTACCGCCGCCGCGAGCGCATCCCCAGCGACGCCGGCACCGCGGTCAACGTCGTCGCCATGGTGTTCGGCAACCTCGGCATGGACTCCGGCACCGGGGTGGCGTTCACCCGGGACCCCGGGAGCGGGGAGCAGGGCGTCTACGGCGACTACCTGCAGAACGCGCAGGGGGAGGACGTCGTCGCGGGCATCCGCAACACGGTGCCGCTGCCCGACCTCCGGCAGATCGACGAGGGCGCCTACGAGGAGCTGCTCGGCATCATGAGCCGGCTGGAGGCGCACTACCGCGACCTGTGCGACATCGAGTTCACCGTCGAGCGCAACAAGCTCTGGATGCTGCAGACCCGCGTGGGCAAGCGGACGGCGGCCGCGGCCTTCCGGATCGCCACACAGCTGGTCGACGAGGGCCTCATCGACATGGACGAGGCGGTCCGCCGGGTGACCGGCGACCAGCTGGCCCAGCTGATGTTCCCGCGGTTCGTCTCCGGCGGGGACGCGCAGCAGCTGACCCAGGGCATGAACGCCTCACCGGGCGCCGCGGTGGGCAGAGCCGTCTTCTCCGCGGAGGAGGCGGTGAAGTGGGCCGACCGCGGCGAGAAGGTGGTGCTGGTCCGGCGCGAGACCAACCCCGACGACCTGGCCGGGATGATCGCCGCCGAGGGGGTGCTGACCAGCCGCGGCGGCAAGACCTCGCACGCCGCCGTCGTCGCCCGGGGGATGGGCAAGACCTGCGTGTGCGGCGCGGAGGAGCTGCAGGTCGACACCAAGAACCGGAGGTTCAGCGCGCCCGGCGGGACGGTGGTGGAGGAGGGCGACGTCATCTCGATCGACGGGTCCACCGGCCGGGTCTGGCTCGGTGAGGTGCCGGTCGAGCCGTCCTCGGTGGTCCGGTACTTCGAGGGCGAGATCGACCCGGACGCCGACGACGCCGACGACCTCGTCCGCAGCGTGCACCGCATCCTCGCGCACGCCGACGAGACGCGGACGCTGGACGTGCGCACCAACGCCGACACCCCCGAGGACGCCGCCCGCGCCCGCCGCTTCGGCGCCCGCGGGATCGGCCTGTGCCGGACCGAGCACATGTTCCTCGGCGACCGCCGCCGGCTGGTGGAGAAGCTGATCTTGGCAGAGGGCGACGACGAGCGGCAGGCGGCGCTCGACGGGCTCGAGCCGCTGCAGAAGCAGGACTTCCTGGAGATCTTCGAGGCGATGGACGGGCTGCCGGTCACCGTGCGGCTGCTCGACCCGCCGCTGCACGAGTTCCTCCCGGACCTGACCGAGCTGTCGGTCCGCGTGGCGGTGGCCGAGGCGGAGGGACACCACGACGAGGGGCAGCTGCGGCTGCTGGCCGCGGTCCGCCGCATGCACGAGGAGAACCCGATGCTGGGTCTGCGCGGCGTGCGGCTGGGTCTGGTGGTGCCCGGGCTGTTCGCGATGCAGGTGCGGGCGATCGTGGAGGCGGCCTGCGAGCGGCTGGCGGCCGGCGGCGACCCGCGGCCGGAGATCATGATCCCGCTGGTCGGCGCGGTGCAGGAGCTGGAGGCCATCCGTGAGGAGGCCGACCGCGTCATCACCGAGGTGCAGGAGCAGCACGGCGTCGACGTCCGCCCGCTGATCGGCACGATGATCGAGGTCCCGCGCGCGGCCCTCACGGCGGGGGAGATCGCCCAGTCGGCCGAGTTCTTCTCCTTCGGCACCAACGACCTCACCCAGATGACGTGGGGCTTCTCCCGCGACGACGTCGAGTCGGCGTTCTTCCACCAGTACCTGGACAAGGGCATCTTCGGCGTCTCGCCGTTCGAGTCGCTCGACCGCGACGGCGTCGGCCGGCTGGTGGAGCTCGGCGTCGAGGGCGGCCGCGCCGCCCGTCCGGACCTGAAGCTGGGCGTCTGCGGCGAGCACGGCGGCGACCCGGACTCCGTGCACTTCTTCCACGAGGTGGGCCTGGACTACGTGTCCTGCTCGCCGTTCCGGGTGCCGGTGGCCCGGCTGGAGGCCGGTCGTGCGGCGCTGGGAGCCGAGCGCGCCGGGGGGTGAGCGACGCAGCGTCCCCAGGCGTCCCACGCCGTCGGCGGCGCGTGGTACCCATGACGCGTGGGGGTGCGTGTGCGGAGCCTGGTGGCACGGGTCGTGGGCGCCGGCGTGCTCGCCGCGCTGCTGCTGGTGGCCACCACCGCGCTGGCCATCTGGTGGACCGCCCGGCAGGACGCGCACCCGGCCTCCGACGCGATCGTCGTGCTCGGCTCGGCCCAGTACAACGGCGTCCCGTCGTCGATCTTCGAGGCCCGGCTGGAGCACGCGATCGACCTGTACGAGGACGGCGTCGCACCGGTCGTCGTCACCGTGGGCGGCAAGGCGGCCGGTGACGCGTTCACCGAGGCCGAGGCCGGCCGCGACTACCTGGCCCAGGCCGGCCTCCCGGCCGACGCGCTGCTCGCCGTCCCCGAGGGGGTCGACACGCTGGAGAGCATGCGGGTCGTGGCGGCGGCGTTCGACGAGCGCGGCTGGACCAGCGCCGTCCTGGTGACCGACCCCTGGCACGCGATGCGGGCCGAGCGGATGGCCGAGGACGCCGGCATCGACGCCGGCAGCTCGCCCACCCGCCAGGGCCCCGCGGTGCAGACCCGTGCGACGCAGTTCCGCTACATCCTCCGCGAGACGGCGGCCTACCTGCTCTACCGCGCGACCGGCGAGAGCGTCGCCGGCGCTCCGGGGATCGGCTGAGGAGGGGGACGTGCTCGAGCTGGGCAAGGTCGGCACCGCCGGCGCGCCGAAGCGGGTGCTGCCCGTGCTGCGGGACGGCGTGCTGGTGGCGACCCTCCAGGCGTCGAACTGGAAGGAGCAGGCCACCGCGGTGGTCGGCGAACGGCGGTGGGAGTACGGCAAGCGCAAGGGCGTGCTGACCGCGCGGTGGGAGAGCGAACCGGAGGACGCCGTCCGCCTGCAGGCGCGCCAGACGTCGTGGTGGAAGGACTCCTGGGAGGTGCAGCTGCCGGGCCGCACGGTGCAGGTGCTGTCGAGCTCCTGGTGGAAGGGCACCCACCGCTACCTGGTCGACGGCCGGCAGGTGGCGCAGAGCGGGACGACCGGTGGCTGGTCGCCCCGCCCGACGCTGAGCGCCGACGACTCGCTGCCGCTCGACGAGCAGGTCTTCCTCATGTGGCTCGACCTCGTCGTCGGTCGTCGCAACCAGGCGGCGGCCGCCGCGGGCGTCTCCGCCGCCGTGGCCGGGGGGAGCACCTGATGGCCGGCCGGGGACGCATCCGGGCGGCCGACATCGCGCTGGTGCGCGAGCGCAGCCGGATCGACGAGATCGTCGGCGAGCACCTGCAGCTCAAGCGCGCCGGCGGTGGCAGCCTCAAGGGGCTGTGCCCGTTCCACGACGAGAAGTCGCCGTCGTTCCAGGTGACCCCGTCGCGCAACCTCTTCCACTGCTTCGGGTGCGGGGTCGGCGGCGACGTCATCTCCTTCGTCCAGCAGATCGACCACCTGTCGTTCTCGGAGGCGGTCGAGTACCTGGCCAACCGGGCGAACATCGAGCTCAAGTACGAGGACGACGGCGGCCGCCCCACCGCCGGCCCCGACCGGGCGTCGGTGGGGCAGCGGGCCCGGCTGGTCGCCGCCAACACCGCCGCGGAGGCGTTCTTCGCCGAGCAGCTCGGCAGCCCCGAGGCGGCGCCGGCGCGGCAGTTCCTCGCCGAGCGCGGCTTCGACCGGCAGGTGGCGCTGGACTTCGGCTGCGGCTTCGCGCCCGGCGGCTGGGACACCCTCACCCGGCACCTGCGGGCCAAGGGCTTCACCCAGAACGAGCTGGTCACCGCCGGGCTGGCGAAGGAATCCTCCCGCGGCACGCTCATCGACCGCTTCCACCGCCGGCTCACCTGGCCGATCCGCGACATCACCGGCGACGTGATCGGCTTCGGCGCCCGCAAGCTCATGGACGACGACCCGGGGCCGAAGTACCTCAACACCCCGGAGACCCCGCTCTACAAGAAGAGCACCGTCCTCTACGGCATCGAGCGGGCCAAGCGCGACATCGCCAAGCGCCACCAGGCGGTGGTCGTCGAGGGCTACACCGACGTCATGGCCTGCCACCTGGCCGGCGTCACCACCGCGGTCGCCTCGTGCGGGACGGCGTTCGGCGGCGAGCACATCAGCGTGCTGCGCCGGCTGCTCATGGACCAGGACGAGTTCCGCGGCGAGGTGATCTACACCTTCGACGGCGACGCGGCCGGCCAGGCGGCGGCGATGAAGACGTTCAAGGAGGACCAGCGCTTCGTCGCGCAGACCTTCGTCGCCGTGGAGCCCGACGGCCGCGACCCCTGCGAGCTGCGCCAGGAGCACGGCGACGCCGCCGTCCGCGACCTCATCGCGCGCCGCTCGCCGCTGATCGAGTTCGTGCTGAAGACGACGCTGGCCGACTACGACCTCGACACCGTCGAGGGGCGGGTGGCCGCGCTGGAGAAGACCGCGCCGCTGCTCGCCCAGATCAAGGACCACGCACTGCGCCCGGCCTACGCCCGCCGGCTGGCCGGCCTGATCGGCAACACCGACGAGTCCGAGGTGCTGGAGCGGGTGCGCCGGCACACCGGTGACACCGGGCAGCAGTCCCGCGGTCGCCGGCCGCGGCCACCGCAGCGCACGCCGGACGACGCTGCGATCGCGGTCGAGCGGGAGGCGGTCAAGGCCGCCCTGCAGGTGCCCGAGCTCGCCGGCCCGGCGTTCGACGCCGTGCCGCCCGCGGCGTACACGGATCCCGACTACGCCGCGGTCGCTGCGGCGGTCGCGGCCACCGGGGGAGCGGCGGCCGCGACGGTCACCGGGCCTGCGTGGCTGGACCTCGTGGCCGAGCAGTGCGACCGGGAGAGCGCCCGGACCCAGCTGACCGCGCTGGCCGTCGAGCCGCTGCGCTCGGTGGGCGAGGCCGACGCCGGCTACGTCACCGCCGTCCTCGCCCGGCTGCAGGAGATGGCCACCGTGCGCGAGATCGCCGCGCTCAAGGGCCGGCTGCAGCGGATGAACCCGGTGGAGGCAGCAGACGAGTACATGAAGGCGTTCAAGCAGCTGATGGACCTCGAGCAGCTCGCCATCTCGCTGCGCAAGCGGGCGCTGGGCGGCCTCGGATGAGCGTGGTCGACGCGGTGCGCCGCCGGTTCGCGCGGCCGCCGGATCCGGTGCGCGCGGCGGTGTCGGCCGATCCCGACGAGCGGGTGCTCGCCTGGGGTGCGCTGGTCGGCGACGAGGGGTGGCTGGTGGCCACCTCCCGGGGGCTGCGGCTGGTGGGGCCGGCGCTCGCGGCCGGCGTCCAGCCGTGGCACGAGGTCGGCCACGCCCGGTGGTCGGCGGCGGGTGCTGGTGGCACGTTCGCCGTCACGCCGCTGGTCGACGTGGAGCCGGGGGTGCAGGCCCGCGGCGAGGTGCGCCGCTACGTGCTGGCCGAGGCCGGCAACCTGCCCGACGTCGTCCGCAAGCGGGTGGACGCGACGGTGCTCGACAGCCGCCGCACCGCCCTGCCCGGCGGGGGAGGGGCGCTGCTGGTCGCCCGCCGGATCCCCGGCCAGGCCGCGCGGGAGTGGACCGTCGTCTTCGACGACGACGCCGACCGCGGCGACCCGGCTGCCCGCGAGGCGGCACGGGCGGAGCTGGCCGCGCTCGTGGACGGCGACCAGCCCTAGATCGGCAGGATCAGCGCGGGGTCTCGGTGCCCATGCGGGCGCGGATCGAGGAGAGCGCGTCGTCGGCGCGGGCCTGGGCCATCCCGGCGATGCTCTGCAGGCGCGGGTCGTCCTTGGCGTGCTCCCACGCGCGGCGGATCTGCTCGTAGCGCTCACGCCCGGCCCGCGAGCCCAGGACGTAACCGGCGCCGAAACCGGCGAGGAACGACAGCTTCGCCACGGGGACCTCCAGCAGGCGGGGAGCAGGACGGGAAACCACGCTACCTGTGGTGCTGATCGCTCGTGACACGGCCGAGGGGGCCGCGGAGCGGGACGACCGGTGGGGTACTCTCGTCGGGCCAGCGGGTGCTCGCGCCCGCTCATCCCCCGTAGCTCAATTGGCAGAGCATGCGACTGTTAATCGCAGGGTTACTGGTTCAAGTCCAGTCGGGGGAGCAAAAGCGCAGGTCAGCCGACAAGTCTGGTCAACCCGTGCGGATAAAATGTCCAAAGAACGACCAAGATACGTTTGCCACGACCGGTCGGCGGGTTGCTGTCGATCCTTGATCAGGACCCCCGGGACGGTGTCGGGACGCGCTTGCAGACGGGGGCCGTTGTTCTGGCACGCCGGACCGCCACGGTCCCCGGAGACGGCGGCACGTGGTCTCACCGTGAGCACGGTGAGGTGGCGCGAATTGCCTGACAGGTCGTCCGGAAGGCGCTCGGTTGGAAGACCGGGGGACGGGCCTGCTAGCGGGACCGCTGGAGCGCTGCAGCGGCCTCGGGGCTCGCGTGACCGCGCCCCAGGTAGACGTCCTGGGTGAGGCTGGGCCGGCTGTGCCCGAGGTGGTCGGCGATCTGCCGAGCGGACAGGCCGGCGTCGTCAAGCCGGGTCGCGACCGTCTTGCGGAACACGTGCGAGGTGACCCACGGGAACTCGGCGCGGTCGAGAGCCGCGCGCAGGTCGCCGCTGGTGTTGCTCGGATCGCGCAATCGGCCCTGCGGGCTGGGAAAGATGACCAAAGGGTCCGCGTCAGGTCTCGGGTGGACGGCGAGTCGGCGGCGGAGCAGGTCGACAACGGCTGACGGAAGCACGAGGGTGCGGCGGCCCGCGGTGGACTTGGGGGAGTCCTGGATAACCAGTCCCAGCCCGCGGATACGGATGACGGTGGCATCGACCGTGAGGGTGGCCGCTTCGAGGTCGACCGCGGAGGGCTGGACAGCGCACGCCTCGCCGATGCGCACGCCGGTGCCGAGCATGAAGTCGACCAGGTCCGGCAGGTCCCGGCGCACCGCGTCGGGGTCGGCGGCCAGTCGGGCCCGCAGTTGGCGGGTCTCCTCGACGGTCAGCGCCCGGGGGCCGCGGGACGTGCGGGGTGCGCGCCGGCTCGCGGCTTCCCGGACCGGGTTGGCGGGCAGCAGCCCGTGGCGCACGGCCAGGCCGAGGACGCCGGACAGGACGCTGCGGGTGGACTTGGCCGCGGCGGCCCCGTGGCTGCTGCTCACCGCGGCGAGTAGCCGGTTGACGGCGGGGACGGTCACCTCGCGCAGTCGCAGCTCGCCCAGTCCGGGCAGGATGTAGGACTCGACGGTGAACCGGTACAGCCGCTTGGTGCCCCAGGCCAGGTCGCTGTCGTCCACCTCGGCGAGCCAGAGGGCCGCCACCTCGCTGAGCCGACTGGTAGCGCTGGCGACCGGATCGTCCCCGGTGCCGCGGTCACGCAGCGCCTCGCGGAGCCGCCGCTCGGCGTGCGCGCGGCTGGATCCGTAGCGGGTGACCAGACGACGGTGGCCGTCGTAATCCCGAAAGCTCGCGCGTGCCCGCACCCGGTTCTTGCCGAGCACGAGAAAGTCGATCTTGCCGAAGGTGCCGACCGGCAGCGGCGGCCTTCCCATGCGACTCCTTCCGCTCTGGCATGCGCGCAATCGCCCACCTTGCTGTCAGACCAGGCATTCTCGCCGCAGTATGCGATCCGCTGTCCCGCTTCGGCCCAGCCCTGTGGACGTCCCCGGGCCTGTGGACATGCACCTGACCGGACTCCCGTCGACGGATCTCATGGGAGCTGGAGGCCGTGGGCTCCGCTTCAGGACGAAACTGTCAGTGCCGATGGGCATAGTGGAGACGTCCACTGGGGTGAACGCTGAATGAGGGAGGAGAGCGGGATGCCGGTCGTCGAGACGCTGTCCGTGGAGGAGGCGAGACGTCGCCGCGACGAGGTCCTCGCCTCCGTGGGTGGAGACGAGTGCGACCTCCGCGAACGCGCCGCCCGATACATGCTCAACGCCGAGGAGCTCGCCGCTCTGACCGAGCTCGATGAGCTCGACTTCCTCCTGTCGGAGTGACCACCGGCGACGCCCTCGTAGCCGAAGCGCAGCGCTTCGCCACTGACCTGACCGTCACAGTCCGGGCCGTGGTCGGTGACCACGTCGAAGCTTTTCGTGCGCGGGCGCTTCACCATCCCGGCCTCGACCACGTCAGCGTCCACCAGGAACCGCGCACCGGGATCCCGTTGACCGTCAATGGAGCTCCGCTTCTGAACCTCACGGCGGAGTACTACTGCGTCTGGGACAGCCCGGGGCAGTTCCTGGCAGTCGACGAGTCCGCCGTCAAGGTCTATGCCGGTGCGAAGGCAGCCGGCGAGCCGCTGTTTCGGTACGAGTACATCCGCGCGACGACAGGTGATGTTCCCGGAGCCCACGTCCAGATCCACGGGCACCGGGACGCTCTCGCATTCGTGATGACACGAGCCGGTAGTGGATCACCTCGGGGTCAGCAACTGGCCGGACGGGTCGCCCAAGGCGCCGCGGTACCTCGCATGTCGGACCTGCACTTCCCGGTAGGTGGAACCCGCTTCCGTCCCTGCCTGGAAGACGTCCTCGACATGCTGGTCCGGGAGCTCGGCGTGGATCATGAGCATGCATGGCGAGACGCGCTCGCGGATGGGCGCGAGCGGTGGCGCCGCATGCAGACCGCAGCCGTCGTGCGAGACGCGCCCAGCGAAGCCATCGCAGCGCTGACGGCGCTGGGTTACGAGATCCATCTACGCGACGGCGCGGTGGCCCCCCAAGGCAACCGCGACCGTCTGCGTGAGCTGTAACGCGGTAGACGACCCACCGACCCACCGACCCACCGGCCGCGAGTAGAGGCGAAGCTGCGGACTCGTCCGACTCCATGCCCCGCGACCGGGTTCACCTCCCAGCGTGCACGAGGTGTGTCAGGTCGGAGGGGGTGGGGTGACGCCTGCTCTGGTCGCCGGGCTGCTGGGGGTGACGCTCAGGTCGGCAGCCGTGTCATGAGGCCGTGTGACGATCCAGCGGTCGGTCAGCTGGACGAGCGGAGGAAGCGGTGGCCAGAACGGTGAGTCGGCAGGCGGCGGCGCTGACGAAGGCGCGGGAGCGACGACGAGCGCTGGACGTCGCTCGCGATGAGCACGACCGCCGGGTCGAGGAGGCGACGGCCGAGGCGTTGGTGGCCCTGGAGGCGCGAAGCGAGGCGGAGCAGGCCTTGGCGGTGGCGACGGCGGCGCTCGGCGAGACGCTGCGTAGGTTGCTCGCCGAGGACGTGCCGGCCGAGCGGGCGGCCGCGCTGCTGGAGCTGGACATCGCAGAGGTCCGGCGGCTGACGAGGACGACCGAACGGCCGGCGGCCACTCCGGCGAAACCGGTGGCGACGGGGGATTCCTGATCGTCGCAGCCAAGCCGACCCCGTGATGCAGGGGCAGCCGAAGTGACCCCAGTGGTCCTGCTCATCTGAGGTCGCGGTCCGGCGGCTTGCCGATGTCACGTTGGCGGGGCTCAGTTCCCAGAGCTGAGCACCTCGCGGTCGAACATCTCAGGTCGCCCGCCAGCCGCACTCCCCCCGCCGGTAACGCTTGGCAGCGTGCTTACCGGTAGAGAGGATGGGCCCATGTGGTCGCTACCTGCTCTGTTCGCGGCCGTGCCTGGCCTACAGTGCTGCAACCGCTGCCGCGGCGTGTTTCCGCGGCGACGGGTGAGGGCGCTTGTCGCGGTGCCCGGCGCGTTCACCTGTCACGACTGTGCCCGGTCAGTGGCGGTGCCGCGCGACTTCTCCCGACGTTGAGGCCGGAGGTCCTCCGCTCATGCACGTCGCACTTCTCTATTTCGATGGCTGCCCGAACTGGCGCCTGGCGGACGACCGTCTTCGCGAGGCGCTCGTCCGAGCCGGGCGGGAAGACGTCGTCGTGGAGCACCGCCAGGTTGCGACGCCCGAGGAGGCCGAGGCCATGCAGTTTCGCGGCTCGCCGACTCTGCTCGTCGATGGGCGGGACCCGTTCCTGGACTGGGACAGTCCGGTGGGCCTCTCCTGCCGGGTCTACCGCATAGGGGACCGTCTCGCTGGGGCGCCGACAGTCGAACAACTCATAGCGGTTCTCCGATGAAGCTGCTCGGCCGCCGCCGGTCTGCCGGGACCGACGAACTCCTGACGTGCGGCTGTTGCGCCCGCGAGCTGCCGCGCACCGCCGTCCACGAGCTCGGCGGCACGCCGGGTGTTTATGTGTGCCGCCGCTGTGCGGCGTGGATGGCGACGCGCATCGGCCGCAAGTGACGGTTCAGGCCGCTCCGGTCGGATGGAGCGCGGGGTGGATCAGGCGAAGGCACACTGCACGGCGCTCACGGCGAGTGCTGCGGCGGCGGTGGGTAACAGAAGCGCGCCCGCCGCGACCGCGGAGCAGCCAGCCAGACGGCTGAGCCCGCTTCCCCCGATGCTGCCTGTGGAGAGCCGCTGGAGTCGCGCCGTGGTCAGGCGCCCGGCCATGGCGAGAGCTCCCGCGGGCAGCGGCTGACCAGTCAGACGAGACAGGGCCTCGCGGACCGCGGACGGCCCGCAGGTGCGGGCGGCCCGGCTGTCCGCGGCCAGTTCGACGAGGTCCCGCGCCGCTTCGGGCGCTGCACGCAGCAGAGGGCACCACGGCAGAGCCAGGGCGAGCGTCTCGACGATGGCCAGGATGAGGTGGTGTCGGCCCCTGAGGTGGGCGCGCTCGTGCTCGAGGGTGGCGTTCACGGCCGCGGGCGTCAGTTGATTCCGCAATCCCCGGCTCATGACGATCAGACCGGAGCGTCCGCCGATGGAGAGTGCCATGGGGCGCTCGTCGTCGATCCAGAGTGGGTCGTGCGCCCGGCAGCCGGCGGCCAGCAGGCGGAGCTGCTGCATGTGCGGGGCGTTGCGCCGCCGACGCTGAAGTCTCGCGTGGATGACGAGGCCGACTCTGGCAACGACGAACGTGGCAGTCAGCACGCCCGTGGCGGCGACAGCCTCCGCGGTCCCTGGCAGGACTCCGGAAGAGAGGGCCATCCAGCAGTCTCCGGCCAGGCCGAAGGCGCCGGAATGATGCTCGTCGACGGGCAGGGCCACCAGGCTGAGCATGGCGAGCAGCGAGGCGACGAAGCCCAGCGTCGACAGAACCCAGCCAGTGAGCAAAATCGTTGGATCCAGGCGCCGATCCGCGAGCCACATCAGCACGCGGTGGCCGTGCCAGCCGAACAGCAGAGCGCCGACGACGAGAGCAACGAGCGCGGTCACAGTTCGGAGCTCCGCTTGGCGAGGCCGTCACGCAAAACTTCGGATTCCTCGTCGGTCGCGGTTTCGGCGAAATGCAGCAGAACCGACCGGGGATCCTCCGACGCCTCGAGGATCTCTCGCAGTGACGCCGCAGCCGCTGCTTCCCGGCTTCGTGCCGGGAGGTAGCTGTACGCGCGGCCGACCGCTTCGCGATCCACCATCCCCTTGCGGTGCAGCGTGCTCAACACCGTCATGACCGTCGTGTAGGCCAGGTTCCGCTTCACGGGCAGCCGTTCGAGAACCTCCCGCACGGTCAGTGCGCCGTCGGCCGACCATAGGACGCCCATGACGGCCGCCTCCAGTTTGCCCAGCGGTGGCACCGTGCTCCTTCGTTCGTGCCCGAGCACGCTCTCCATGCGATGGAGCTGGAGTCGTGTCCGGATCAGGCGTGTGCGTCCGACGGTGTATCGGTCGCTGCACCCTACTGGCAGTCAGCGGGAGAGAACCCTCTCCGAGGATGGCCTCGGCGGGACGCAAGGGTCGGGAAGATCAGACGGACGGGCCTGCAACTATTTGCCCCGCATAGTTGTCACGGAACGGTCACGGTCCTATGTTGGCCAGGCCCGGTTCGGCAGTCGTCCTCTGCACATGGAGGCCCGTCCGGGCGCCGCCGAACCCAGGACGGGTGACCGTCCGGGACCGGGGACCCACCGCAGTACTGGGGTGAATCCTGCGTGCCGAATTGCCGGCCGCAGGTAGGGCGTCTTCCAGCCCGAATCCGTCAGCTAACTCGGTAGGCGGCACTGGAAGACAGGAGAGCCGCCCCTCGTGGCGACTGCCCACCGCCCCTGCACGCCTTCCCGCCGATCCACCCGACACTGGCGAAAGCGCAGCCTGCTGCTTGCTGGCATCGCCGTCGTCGGAATCGATCTCGCTTCCGCGCCTGCCGCCGCAGCGGCCCCGGGTGACCCCGTCACGGCCGAGGATGCAGCCTCTCTCGTCGCCGAGCGCGGCCATCAGCTGGAAGTCCTCACCGAACAGTTCAACGAGGCGCGGGAGAACCTCGAGACCCAGCAGGCCGCCGCAGCGGCTGCCGAGGACGAAGTCGCCGCGGCCGAGGCGGAACTGGTTGTGCTCGGTGACCAACTGGCAGGCGTCGCACAGACCGCGTACACCGGAGACGGATTCGGCGCCCTGCAGGCGTTCATGACCAGCGGATCCCCCGAGGAGTTCCTCGATCGAGTCGCCCTCCTGGAATCAGTGGCGGGTCACCACAACGATGTGGTCGACCGGGTTGCCAGCGCCCAGGCTGTGGCCGAGAAAGCGCAGCTTTCGGCCGAGCGGGCCGCAGCCGAGGCTCAGCGGCAGGTTGACGAGGTGACCGCGAAGCAGGCAGACCTCCAGGCCGAGATCGCCGAATACCAGGCCCGGTACACGGCGCTGACAGCCGCTCAGCAGGAAGAGGCCGACGCCGCGCACGGCGGGCGGACGCTGGCGGCACCGCCGCCGAGTGAAGTGGTGGCCAACAGCGCTGCGGCGCAGACGGCCGTCGACACCGCTATGGCCCAGCTCGGGGATCCCTACGTATGGGCCGCAGCGGGACCCGACTCTTTCGACTGCTCCGGGCTGACCCAATACGCCTTCGCCGCAGCGGGGATCTCGCTGCCGCACTCCAGCAGGATGCAGGCCACCATGGGTCAGGCGGTCTCGAGGGCCGAGCTGCAGGCGGGGGACCTCGTCTACTTCTACAGCCCGGTGAGCCACATCGGCATCTACATCGGCGGTGGACGGATGGTCCACGCATCTACGTTCGGTGAACCCGTCAAGGTCGGCTCCGTCGACATGTCGGGTTACGCGGGGGCGCGACGCATCGTCTGAGGGCCGGGCCGAGAACAGTCGCCATGCGACGGACCGCCTCGCCGGCCCGCCTCCTGGCGATGTAAGTACTACGCGGCCTAGTAGTCTGGGGCGGTCGTTGGGAGGTGGCATGTCGGCGCGACGCATGTGGGCGCTGCTGCTGCTCGCTGCTGTCTTCTCCATGCACGGTGTTCAGTGCATGGCGAGCGACATGAACGCCGGCCACGGGACGGCGGCATCCGCGATGACCGTGGTCCACGGCGCAGCGTTGGCAGGGCCCGTCTGGCCGACGTCCACGGTCGTGGGGCATCAGCTGTCCGGCACCGTCCCGGGCGGGGTCTCCGTCACCGCCATGTCCGGTCTGCCGCACGACAGTCCGCCGATGCCCGGTGCCGCCTTCGGGGCGGTCTGTCTCGCGGTGCTGCTGACGGGCGTGGTCCTGCTCGGCGTGGCTGCGCTGGTCCGACGAGCTCCAGTCTCCATCGTCCGCGCCAGGGCGCCCTCTGCGCTGTGGCACACCTGGTGGTCTCGGCTCCCGCGGCCACCGGATCTCTCCGCTCTCTGTCTCCTCCGGATCTAGGCCGAGTGCCCGACCCGCCAGCCCAAGTGCTCGGTCGGGTCCGTTCCGCACGCCTATGACACCAACCCAGGAGACTTGAGATGACGCGCACCACCGCTCGACTTGTCCGCCTTGCCGGCGGCCTCATGGCAGGGGCCATCGTGCTGGCCGGCTGCTCCAACGACGGCGAAGGCTCCAGCACAGGGAGTAGCTCCGAGAGCAGCGCCGCCGCCGACACCTCGGCCAACGACTCCACCGTCCACAACGACGCCGACGTGACCTTCGTCCAGGGGATGCTCCCGCACCACGAGGGAGCTCTCGCCATGGCTCAGCTCGCCGACGGCCGGGCCTCCGACCCGAGGGTGATCGACCTGGCCGATCGCATCGAGGCGGCCCAGGGGCCGGAGATCGAGACGATGACCGGCTGGCTCGAGGAGTGGGGCGAGCCGCTGCCCGAGGAGGACATGGGCGGCATGGACCACGGCTCCGGCGGCATGGACATGGAAGGCATGTCCGAGGAAGACATGACGGCGCTGGACTCTGCCTCCGGCGCTGAGTTCGACCGGATGTTCCTCGAGATGATGATTCCGCACCACCAGGGCGCCGTGGACATGGCCGAGACCGAGATCGCCGACGGTTCCAATCCGGACGCCGTCGATATGGCCCGGGAGATCGTCGAGTCCCAGACCGCTGAGATCGAGGAGATGCAGACGCTGCTGACCGAGCTGGGCGGCTGATGCCGCGACGGGTGGCGCTGTGCCAGATGCGGAACAGCGCCACCCGTCGACAGCTTCGCGCGCTTCGGCCGAGGAGCCGGCGCGCTCTCTCAACATCAGCCTCTCCGTCTCGAAGGACTACCCATGCGCGTTGGCATGCGTCGCTCAGCGAAATCCTTTCGTGCGTTCCGTCGTCTCGCACTCTTGGTTATCTCGGCCCTGTTCATCGCCCTCACCGGTTGCTCGTCCAGCGACGTCGACCAGACCACGCCCGGGACTCGCTACGAGTTCAACGGCGCTACCCCCGCTGGCCAGGTGATCGAAGCCACCAGGCGCGCGGTCGCGCCATCCTTTAGCGGCGAACTCCTCGATGGCACACAGTTCGACTCGGCCGACTTGGCCGGAGACGTCGTGGTCATCAACTTCTGGGGATCGTGGTGTGCCCCCTGCCGCGTCGAGACCCCCGACTTCCAAGCCGTCTACGCGGAGGTGCGCGACCAGGGCGTGCAGTTCCTCGGCATCGACGTGAAAGACGACCGGCAGATGGCCAGCGCCTTCATGACCAACGTCGGCGCGGAGTATCCGTCGCTGTTCGACCCGCGGGGCGAGGTCGCCATGGCCTTCCGTGGCTTCCCGGCCAACGTCGTCCCGTCGACCATCGTGCTCGACACGGAGGGACGGGTCGCCGGTGTCTATACCGGGGCCGTGGCACGAGACGACCTTCAGTCGGTGCTGTCGGGCCTCGTCCAGGAGACCGGAGGATGACCGACCTCGGAACCATGTTCGCCGACATCGTCACCGATGGGTCGTTGCTGGTGGCCTTCGCCGTGGCGGCGCTGGTCGGCCTGATCAGCTTCGCCTCGCCCTGCTGCCTGCCCCTGGTTCCGGGATATGTCGGCTACATCGCGGGGCTTGCCGGAACGGCCGTCGAAGCGGAGGAACCGGGGAGGAGAGCCGAACCCGCTCCCGGGACAGGAACACCGGTGGTCGCAGCTGCGGAGTCCGGTACGGGCGCCGTCAGGACGGCGGTCCGCAGCCCCGGCAGGCGAAAGATGCTGCTCGGATCCCTGCTCTTCGTCTCCGGCTTCAGCGCAGTGTTCATCTCTTTCGGCGCCCTGTTCGGTGGCCTGGGTCGGCTGCTGCTGGAGTGGGCGCCGGTGCTGACCCGGGTGGCCGGGGTCGTGACCATCGGCATGGGGCTGGCATTCCTCGGCGCGCTTCCCTGGCTGCAGCGGGAACGCCGTCTGCACCACCGGCCCTCCGGCGGTCTGGCCGGCGCGCCGGTGCTCGGCGTCGTCTTCGGGCTGGGGTGGACGCCGTGCCTGGGGCCCACGCTCGCCGCGGTCAACACCCTCGCCTATACGGAGGCCTCCGCGCTTCGTGGGGCGGTGCTCGGGTTGGCCTACTGCCTCGGCTTAGGGATTCCGTTCGTGGCGATGGCGTTGGGTGCCCGCCGCGTCGTCGGCGTGTCGGCCTGGGCGCGCCGACATGCCCGCACGGTGACGCGGATCGGCGGCGGCTTGTTGATCGTGCTCGGCATTCTGCTGCTCACGGGTTACTGGGATCGATTGATGTTCTGGCTTCGGGCATGGCTCGCGGCCACGGGATTGGGAGAGTCATTTCTGTGACCGACAAGTACTCACTGGCGGCGCTGGTGCGGCGTTCCTCGGTCGTGACGGCTGCAGCGGCCGCCTCCGCGCTGCTCGTCGCCGGTTGCACCTCCTCATCTGCGCAGTCGGAACCCGCGGCAACTGGAGCGACGGCCGGCATGCTGCCGTCCAGCCACATCCACGGTGTCGCAGTCGACCCAGCTGACGGGCAACTACTCCTGGCCACCCACGACGGGCTCTTCGAGGTGGGCGATGACGGCGAGTCGACCCATATCGGTCCGGTCATCGACCTGATGGGCTTCGCCGTCCGCGGACCGGGGCATTTTCTCGCCTCCGGGCATCCCGGACCGGGTGTCGACCTGCCAGAGCCGGTCGGGCTGATCGAGTCGACGGACGGCGGCCGGACGTGGGAACCGCGATCCCGGCAGGGCGAGTCCGACTTCCATGCGCTGACGGTCAGTGATGCGGGGGTTCTCGGTTACGACGGCTCCCTCGTGCGTAGCGCTGACGGCGACGAGTGGGAGCAGCTACTGATCCCGGCAACTCCGGCCGCACTTGCCGCGGCACCGGACGGGCGGACGATCCTCGCCACCACTGAGCAGGGTCTCCTCAGCTCTGTCGACGGCGGTAGGTCGTGGGTCCGGAACGACGGTGCGCCGCTCCTCCAGGTGGTCGACTGGGCTGACGACGGCATGAACGTCGCGGGGGTGGACTCGTCCGGTGCGGTGTGGACGAGCGCGGACGCAGCCCGGACCTGGCAGGCGGGGCCCAAGCTGGAATCACCCCCGCAGGCTGTGGCGGCGACGTCCTCGGTGGGGGCCTCGCTGAGGATCACCGTCGTCACGACCACGGCGCTGGTGGAGTCGGACGACGGCGGACTGACCTTTGAAGTGGTCCTGGAGGACTGAGGCGTGGCGGGTATGAGTCAGCGCAGGGAGCCGAAAGGCTCTCCTGCTGCCGCACCGGGCGATGCCCTCCCAGGTCCTGCTCGGGTGAGCACTTGATGCGTCATTGCATCACACCCCCTGGGGGTATAGGTTTCCAAGGCGTGGGTACTGGCGGGGGGTATCCGTCGGTCGGCGCAGGAACCTGTCACGGGCCACGCAGAGGCCAGCAGTTCTCGCGGCTACATGCAGCAGCGCAAGGACGACTACCTCAGGCCCCTTCGTCGGATGGAAGGGGAGGTACGAGGCCTCCAGTCCGTGGTCGAGGCCGACGAGATGATCCGCGAGGTGATCGAGGCCATCGCCGGCCGGGTCCGCTCCTGAGACAGGACCACCAGAACGAACATCCACGGCAATGCACGTACATGAGGAATCGAAAGGACAACTCGAGATGAGCACCGCCACGTACAGCGTCGTCGGCATGACCTGCGGCCACTGCGTCAACTCCGTGACCGAAGAGGTCCGCCAGGTCCCCGGCGTCACCGACGTCAGCGTCCATCTCGCCACCGGTGGACTCGCCGTCAGCGCCGTGGCCGATGTGGACGACGGTGCCGTGCGCGCTGCCGTTGAAGAAGCCGGGTATCAGGTAGCCGAGCCCGCCAACCTGCTCGCAGGGGCTGGTGACCAGACGTCCGGGTGTGGCTGCGGCTGCAGCTGAAAGTCTGCGCCCGGAGGCTGGTCGTGGGGTACCGCTAGCGGCCCATCGCCGGCCCATTCCGACGTCCGCCACGCGGGCGGCGGCACCGCAGGCAGCTGACCGAAAGTGGCCTTGTGTCGGCACGACTCGGGTGGCGCCCCTTCGGGAGCCGCCGCGCTGTAAGTGCCGGCTGTGGCGCAGCTCGGCGTCCTCATCAAAGGCCCGAAGGTGCTCAGGGTGGTCACGGTCCCGGACAAGACCGGGACCGTGGCCACCGGCCGGAGACCCCTGCTCGAGTCGTCACCGTCATGGACATGTGGCCGGCCTTACCGCGATCACTCCGACGCGCAGTCCCGCAGGGCCGAACCCTCGAAGTCGGGAACGGCGCGGGCCTGCGCCTCCTCGGTCGTGGCGGCCTTCCCGTTCTCCTCGATGTCCTGGATCAGCCACTCCATCTCGGCGATCTCGCGCTCCTGGGCCTTGATGATCTCGACGGCGAGCTGGCACACCCGGACGTCGGTGATGTCGGCGCGCTCGGACCGGGTGATGGCCAGCGAGTGGTGCGGGATCATCGCACTCATCCAGGCGGAGTCCTGCACGGTGGCCTGGCTGCGGTCCAGCGCGATTCCGCCACCCAGCAGCAGCAGGCTCACCGCCACGATCGCGATGTTGCCCTTCACGTTCTTGTACATGTTGAGCATCCACGCGAGCATGATCAGGCCCATGGTGCCGCCCATGGTGACCGCCATGAACACGCGGCTCTGGCTGAACCGGACGTGACTCCACTCCCACGTGCCGGCGAACATCGTGAAGTACATGACGACCATGGACGTCGTGATCATGGCTGTGAAGCGCAGGTACATCTTCGTCTCGTGGGACATGCCGCCGTCCTGACCGTGTTCCTTCGCCTCGTCGCTCCTCTTGGTCGCCATGGATCCGATCTCCGTCCTTGCTGTCGTCGGTGGGGAGGAACTCCGCAAACCACTGACTGCATCGTCACGCGAGCCGTTCGCCGCAGCCCGCGACGTCACATGTGCGTGGTTGCAGTGGCAGCGGTGTCGGCCCCCGGGCCCGGACCGCTGCATGGGTAGACGTTGGTTGGCGTACGTCGGACGTCCGGATGCCCGTACGGCCGTACGGATAAACCGGAGAGTCGATACCGCCGTCGGGACAGCTGGGGTTGCGCTCACGACGAACTCGCCATAAGTGCCGACTTGTTCGGCATCGATCGGGCGACATCAGCCCGCGACGCCGACGACTGGACGAAGAGCGCGCCGATCTGCGGAAGCGATGGCGTCGGGTGTCGTTGTGACCACGATGCCTTCGACAGTCGGCGGGGGCAGCTCGACGTCCAGCGCCGCTGGAGCGATGGTTCGGCCCCGGGGCGTCGTTGGGGCCGCTCTTGGCCTGGCGCCGCCGAGGCCGACCCACCGTGCAGTCCCTGTCAGCCCAGCGAGCTGATGAGGTCCCGGCACGCCCGCTCACAGCGCCGGCAGGCCTCGGCGCAGACCCGGCAGTGCTCGTGCATCGAGGCGTGGCTCTCGCACTCGTCACCGCACGCCTTGCAGGCGGCAGCGCAGGCCTCGAGCACCGCCCGGGTGAGGTTGGCGTCGTAGCCGGTGTGCCGGGAGAGCACACGGCCGGTCGTGTCGCAGACGTCGGCGCAGTCGGCGTTGGTGCGAATGCACTTGGTCAGCTCGGCGACCATGTCCTCGCTGAGGCAGGCGTCGGCGCAAGCGGTACACGCCTGGGCGCACTCGAAGCAGGCCTCGATGCACTCAAGGAGCTTCTGCTTGTCCACCCCGCCGAGGTCCTTGGGGTAGGTGTCGAGCATCTGGGCTGCCACGGTCATGGTTGCCTCCTCGGTTTCTCGGCGCCGGACGGCTCGGATGTCGCCCGGATCGGACGCCGACGATTCCGGCGGTACCCGCAGACCCGTACGGGTATGAGCGGCCTGGAGGTGTTTCTCGATGTCCGAACCTGACCACGCCCATCCGGTCGACCCGGAACGTGTCGCGCACGCCCGTGCCCGGCTGCCCAGCCGGGAAGAAGCCGCCCAGCTGACCAGCGTGCTGAGCCTGATGGCCGATCCCACCCGGGCCCGCGTGCTATTCGCGCTCGACATGGTCGAGGAGCTCTGCGTCGGCGACCTGGCTCTGGCCCTGGAGGCCAACGAGGACGCCGTCGGCTATGCCCTGCGGCTGCTTCGCACGGCGGGACTGGTGACCAACCGGAAGCAGGGTCGCGTCGTGTACTACCGCCTGGCCGAGGGCTTTCCCGAGCCGCTGCGGGAGCACTGTCTCCGCCAGTTGGTCGTCCTCTCGGAAGCGGCGCCCGACGACGATTAACGGTCGGTGTGTCGAGGCTGGCGCGGCGGCCAAGGCAGGGTGATCGTCGCCGCGCGAACATCTCCGACCACCCCTACAGTCGGGCACACCCGGACGGTCGTCCGGATGACGTTGTCGTATCCGCCGCCCGGCACCGGCCATTCCCAACGGCATCTCCGTTGAGGGGAGGAGAGCGCCATGGTTGCGCTGCTCTCGCTGGCCGTCCTGGTCGTGGCCTGGATCGTCGGGCTGTACGCGCTGTCGGCGGCGTTGCGCACCGCCCGGGGGCCCGCCGCCGTGCTGCCGTATGAGTCAGGCCTGCTTCCACAGCAGCACGCCGTGTCTCGCTACCACGCGCGGTGGTACGCGGTCACGGTCCTCTTCCTGGCCTTCGACATGGAGATGATCTTCATGTACCCGTGGGCGGTCGTGGTCGCGGACATGGGGACGACGGCCGTCGTCGAGATGTTCGGCTTCCTCGCCGTGCTGCTCGTCGGTGTCACCTACGTCTGGCGTGAAGGTGCGCTGCGATGGACCTGATCGCCCGAGTGCGGAACTGGGCGCTGGCGAGGCCGCGGGTGCTGCTCGTCGACGCCCCGGGTGCGACGACGCTCCGGTGGTCCGTCGAGGCCGAGTTGGACCGGCGCGGCTGGCCGTGCGCCGTGTCACCTGCGGACACCGACCTGCTGGTCGTCCTCGGCGAACCCGGACCGGAGCTTGCAGAAGCCGTCGACGTGCTGTGGAGCCAGGTCCCCGAGCCGCGGCGCCGAGTGGAAGTGCAGGGCACCGGTGACGTTGCCGTCGCTCTGGACCAGGGCCGAGCTGCGCTGGTCCGGCCGGCCGAATCAGGAACGAAGGAGGACGGTCGGCCGTCGCCGGCCTCCTTGCTTAGCAACGACGAGGACGAGGACGCCCACGACGAGGGCATGGGCCACGCCGGCCACGAGGGCATGGACCACGGCGGTGGTGGTCACGAGGGCATGGACCACGGCGGTGGTGGTCACGAGGGCATGGACCACGGCGGTGGTGGTCACGAGGGCATGGACCACGGCGGTGGTGGTCACGAGGGCATGGACCACGGCGGTGGTGGTCACGAGG
>NZ_QOHJ01000030.1 GCF_003319185.1 Blastococcus sp. TF02A-30 | reverse complement strand
AGATGTGTATAAGAGACAGACCTCGACCTGGTCCCATTCTTCGTTAAAGAGGTCGGGATGTTGCAGAGCAAGTTTGAGGAATCCTCGTTCAGCTGACAAGGAAACATCAGCCGGATCTGGCCACGGGATCCCCGAACCTTGCTGCGGTTCAGGAGGGGGAACGATGGTCAACTGCGGCTCAGAACGATGCTGCCTTCGGGTATGCGAGACCTCTCGACGTACCAGGTCAACGTCAGTACCTACCACTTGGGAGAGCTCACGCAGATAGCCGTCCACTAAGGACTGGTCGCGAATGCTGGTAACTAGAGGGGCTGCTGCCCTAATGGCAGCAACACGGCCATCCGCACGATCAAGGTCGAACTGGCTAACTGTGTTCTCCATGACATAGCGGTACAGCGGGATTCGACGTGCTACGAGCTCTCGAACGGCTTCTGGTCCGCGTTGCATGAGTAGGTCGCACGGATCTAGCCCAGTGGGCTCGACGGCGACGTAGGTCTGAGAGGAGAACCTGTCTCTTATACACATCT
>NZ_QOHJ01000029.1 GCF_003319185.1 Blastococcus sp. TF02A-30 | reverse complement strand
AGATGTGTATAAGAGACAGGTGTCCTTGTTGTGGAACAGGTTCAGATCCATGTCGAGGTCTTCCTGATACCGGAACAGCGCCGGTCCGAGTCGCCGCCAGGAACGCAGATCCTCCGACACGGCGATCGCCGTGCGCGGCCCGAGCGGACCGTAGGCCACGTATGTCATGACGTGGAGACCCAGCGTCTGGATCCACGTCGTGCGCGGGTCTTCCACGCCGGCGTTGCCGACGCCGCGCTCCCAGCCGCGGTCCGGCGCGAGCACGACCCCTTCCCGTTCGACGCCGACCGGCACGCCGTCCTCGATCACGACGCGGGCCAGGCCCACGCGGGAGACGTTGCCCTCGGCGACCAGGCGCGGCAGGAGGTAGAGCCGGCCGTCGGGTCCGCGACCGGATGCGGGGTTCAGCACGCCTTCCGCTTCGAGCGGGTCGCCCGGTTCGGGCGTCATGACGACGCCGAGGCGCGTGAGGCGGTAGGGGACCTGTCTCTTATACACATCT
>NZ_QOHJ01000028.1 GCF_003319185.1 Blastococcus sp. TF02A-30 | reverse complement strand
TATAAGAGACAGCCCGGAAAGGGCGGCGCGTTCGTCCGCACGAAGCTCAAGAACGTCGTCTCGGGCAAGGTCGTCGACCGCACCTACAACGCCGGGGCCAAGATTGACATCGAGAACGTCGACCGCCGCGACTTCACGTACCTGTACAACGACGGCGAGAGCTTCGTGTTCATGGATGCGACGGACTACGACCAGATCAACGTGCCCGCGACGGTCGTCGGCGACGCGGCGAACTTCCTGCTGGAGAACCAGCAGGTCACGATCGCCCTCAACAACGGCAACCCGCTGTACATCGACCTGCCCGCCTCGGTCGTGCTGGAGATCACCTACACCGAGCCCGGCCTGCAGGGCGACCGCTCGTCGGCGGGCACGAAGGCCGCCACCGTCGAGACGGGCTACGAGATCCAGGTGCCGCTGTTCCTGGAGACCGGCACCAAGGTCAAGGTCGACACCCGCACCGGCGACTACCTCGGCCGCGTCAACTGACGAGTGAGCGCCCGCACCAAGGCGCGCAAGCGCGCCTGTCTCTTATACACATCT
>NZ_QOHJ01000027.1 GCF_003319185.1 Blastococcus sp. TF02A-30 | reverse complement strand
AGATGTGTATAAGAGACAGGTCGACCCACGAGTGGTCGGGCGACCCGTACGGGCGCGTACTGCACTTCGGCATCCGCGAGCACGCCATGGGCTCGATCCTCAACGGCATCGTGCTGCACGGTCCGACGCGTGCCTTCGGCGGGACGTTCCTCATCTTCAGCGACTACATGCGTCCGCCGGTGCGCCTGGCCGCCCTCATGAACATCCCCTCGCTGTTCGTGTGGACGCACGACTCGGTCGCCCTCGGCGAGGACGGCCCCACGCACCAGCCGATCGAGCAGCTCGCCGCCCTGCGCGCCATCCCGAACTTCACCCTCGTGCGTCCGGCCGACGCCAACGAGACCGCGGTCGTGTGGCTGGAACTGCTCCGTCGTCACGCCGGTCCGGCCGGACTCGCGCTCACGCGGCAGAACATCCCGGTGTTCGCGCGCGGTGAGGGCGAGGCATCCGGTGACACCTTCGCCTCGGCCGCGGGTGCCGCCCGCGGCGCCTACGTCCTGGCCGAGGCCGCGAACCTGTCTCTTATACACATCT
>NZ_QOHJ01000026.1 GCF_003319185.1 Blastococcus sp. TF02A-30 | reverse complement strand
AGATGTGTATAAGAGACAGCTCCGCGCTCATCACCAAGGCCACCGGCATGGAGCCCTACGTCGTCGGCAAGCCCAACCCGATGATGTTCCGCTCGGCCCTCAACCGCATCGGGGCGCACTCGGAGAACACGGGCATGATCGGCGACCGCATGGACACCGACGTCGTTGCGGGCATCGAGGCGGGCCTGCACACTGTGCTCGTGCTGACGGGGATCAGCGATCGCGGGGTGATCGAGCGCTATCCGTTCCGCCCCGACGAGGTGCTCGGGTCGGTGGCCGAGCTGGTCCGCGACGAACCCGTCGAGTCGGAACTCCCCGACCTCGACCCCACGCAGGGGCTCTGATGGGTGCGCTCGACGACGGCGAGCGCGTAGAGGTCGCGGATGCTGCCGCCTGGCGCGCGTGGCTGACCGAGCATCACGCCACCTCGAAGGGTGCCTGGCTCGTGCGGGCACGGGCCGGCTCGGGCGTGGAGCTGGTCGGCTACGAGGCTGTCTCTTATACACATCT
>NZ_QOHJ01000006.1 GCF_003319185.1 Blastococcus sp. TF02A-30 | reverse complement strand
GAGGACCTCCGGGTTCGTGCAGTGGTCGCCTTCAGCAGCTCCACTCCACGTCCGGAGGTCCTCCCCGAACAAGACCTACTCAGATCCCGTCGTCACAACTCCTCGACCAACGTCTCCGGTCAGTACATCTAGCCGGCGGGGTCCTCCTACTGTGCGAGCTGGGTGGCGTAGAGGCAGATCGCGGCGGCCGCGGCGAGGTTGAGGCTCTCGGCCCGCCCGCGCATCGGGATCCGCACGCGGGCATCGGCCAGCGCGGCCAGGCCGGCCGGCACGCCGCGCGCCTCGTTGCCGAACAGCCACAGCACCGGCCCGGCCAGCTGCCCGCCCAGCTCGTCGAGCCGCGCCTCTCCCCCGCCGTCGGCGGCCAGCACCGTGCCGCCGGCGCGCTGCCACGCCGGCAGGAACTCCTCCAGCGGGGCGCCGCGGACGACGTCGACGTGGAACAGGCTGCCGGCGCTGGAGCGCACCGCCTTGCCGCCGTAGGGGTCGGCCGACCCGGCACCGAAGACGACGGCGCCGGCGCCGCACGCGTCCGCCGTCCGCAGCACGGTGCCCGCGTTGCCCGGGTCGGCCAGCTCGGCCAGCGCCACGGCGAGCCGGGGCGGCGCGGCGAGCACGTCGCCGCCCGGGACGTCGCGCAGCGCGCAGACGGCGACCAGCCCCTGCGGCGTCACCGTCTCGGACAGCCCGGCGGCCGCCCTGTCGGTGACGGGCCGGACCGGGACGGCCGTGGAGCCGAGCAGGTCGCGGTGGGCGTCGAGCGCGGCCTCGGTGGCGAACACCTCGCGCACGGAACCGGGGTCGGCGAGCGCCTCGACGACGGCCTGCCGCCCCTCGGCGAGGAACAGCCCTGCGGCGTCACGGCCGGCCCGCCGGGTGAGCTTGCGCGCGGCGACGATCCGCGCGGACCGCTCGGTGAGCAGCTCGGTCACTGCGTTCCTCTCCGCGAGATCTGCGCACTCGGGGCTCTCGGGCCCCGGGAAGGCCCGAGTGCGCAGATCTCGGGCCCGGACATGACCGACGCCGCCGGCGCTGGCCCCGGAGGGCCGGTCACCGACGGCGTCGGGCTGGCAAGGTGCTGGTCCGGCCATCCTGCAGGGTCCCGCGCCGAGCATGCGAGGCGTGGGGGGCAGGGTGGCCCTTTCTCAGGCGGCCTGGGCGCCGGTCGCCTCGGGGTTCGCAGCGAGGGCGGCCTTGGCCGACTCGACCAGCGTGGCGAACGCGGCGGGCTCGTTGACGGCGAGCTCGGCCAGGACGCGGCGGTCCAGCTCGATGCCGGCGAGCTTGAGGCCCTGCATGAACCGGTTGTAGGTCATGTCGTTGAGGCGAGCCGCGGCGTTGATCCGGGTGATCCACAGCTTGCGGAAGTCACCCTTGCGCGCCTTGCGGTCGCGGTAGGAGTACGTCGCCGAGTGGAGCAGCTGCTCCTTGGCCTTGCGGTACAGCCGGGAACGCTGACCGCGGTAGCCGGCGGCCGCCTCGAGGGTCGTCCGGCGCTTCTTCTGGGCGTTGACCGCCCGCTTCACGCGTGCCACGTGAGTGCTCCTGTCTTTCTGAAGGTCAGTGGAGGGGGGCGCTCAGAGGCCCAGCAGCTTCTTCATGCGCGGGGAGTCGGCCGGCGAGAGGACGCCGATGCCGCTGACCCGGCGCTTGCGCGAGGAGGACTTCACCTCGAACTTGTGCTGGTTGTTGGTGTGCTCGCGCACGAGCTTCCCGGAGCCCGTCACGCGCACGCGCTTCGCCGTGCCCTTGTGGGTCTTCTGCTTCGGCATGTCCCTCGTCCTGTTCGTCTGTCGTCGGTGCTCGTCGGCAGCCTCGTGCTACCGGACGGCACCGGCCGTCTCGGTGGTGCGTCTGTGGCCTGCGTCAGGCGCTGGGCGCCTGCTCCTCGGCCGCGGCCTTCTCGGCCTTCGCGTTGCGGCGCGCGGCGTCGGTGGCTGCCTGGTTCCGGTGCGGGGCGATCACCATGACCATGTTGCGGCCGTCCTGCTTCGGGTTGGACTCGACGACGCCCAGCTCGCTGACGTCGGCGGCCAGCCGCTGGAGCAGCCGGTAGCCCATCTCCGGGCGCGACTGCTCGCGACCGCGGAACATCACGGTGATCTTGACCTTGTCGCCGCCCTTGAGGAAGCGCTCGACGTGGCCCTTCTTGGTCTCGTAGTCGTGCGGGTCGATCTTCAGGCGCAGCCGCATCTCCTTGATGACGGTGAGCGCCTGGTTCCGCCGGGCCTCGCGGGCCTTCTGGGCGGACTCGTACTTGAACTTGCCGTAGTCCATGAGCTTGGCGACCGGCGGGCGCGCCATGGGCGCGACCTCGACGAGGTCGAGCTCGGCGTCCTGCGCCAGGCGCAGCGCTTCGCCGATGGACACGACGCCGACCTGCTCCCCCTCCGGTCCGACCAGACGGACCTCGGGGACGCGGATGCGGTCGTTGATGCGGGGCTCGGTGATGGCCTCTCCTCTGCTCTTGCCTCTGAGGAGCCCTGCCCGTCCCGGGCGCCGGAAGGACGAAGGCCCCGCCGAGCGTCAGCTCAGCGGGGCCCACTCTCCGGCGGGCGCACGCGCCTGGGGCGCGTACGCGACGCGAGCGCCGACCGTGCGGCCGGTTCTCGCGATCCGGGGACCTGGTCGCCTGGACGGCGTCAGGTGGGAGCGGGCTCCTCTTGGATCAGCGCCCCTCGCGGGCCGCTGGTTGGTTCGCGTGCCTCGTGTAGCAGGGAGGCGCGCTCACTCTACAGCGTCCCGGGGCTCACGGTCATTCCCGGGTCAGTCGTCGTACAGGAGGGGCGGCGGAACGGGGTCCTTCGCGCGGGCGGCGGCGTGCAGCGCCCGCAGGCCCTCGACCGCGGCCAGCGCCTGGGCCTTGTCCGCCGCCTGCAGCCCGTGCAGCGAGATCTCGTCGCCGTTCTCCAGCAGCAGCGACGCCCACGCCGACTTCCGGTCGAAGCGGACGGCGCGCACCGCCTGCCACGGCACCTCGTGCCGGACCGCGAGGTTGAGCACGTGCACGCCGTCGGCGTCGGCGTCGACCCGCGACCGGCCGAGGAGCAGCACACCCGCCGCGAGCACCAGGCCCAGCCCGGCCACGGCGATCTGGTCGGCGGTGCCGTAGGCCACCACGGAGTTCTCCGTGCCGGGCAGCGAGAGCGCCACCAGCACCATCACGACCACCACGACCGCCGCGACGGCGACGAGGACCCGCCGCAGCCGCCGCGGCACGGCGGTGACGGTCGGCGCGACGGGGTGGGGGGAACCGCTCACGCCCCCCATGCTGCCAGCCCTCCCCCTGCGGCGGCTGGCAGAGTGCCGGGCGTGGAGATCACCGGCACCGCCCAGCACGAGGCCTGGAACGCCCGCACCCTCCCCCCGGTCGAGCAGCTCCGCCCCGATCTCTGGTCGATCCCGGTGCCCATCCCGCACAACCCGCTGCGCTACGTCAGCGTCTACGCCTTCGCGCTGCAGGGGGGCGGGCTCGGGCTGATCGACACCGGGTGGGAGAGCGAGGCCGGCTGGAGCGCGCTCACCGAGGGGCTGGCCTCCATCGGCGGCGGTGCCGACGACGTGCGCGGCGTCGTCGTCACGCACCTGCACTTCGACCACCTCGGCCTGGCCGCGCGGGTGCGGGAGGCAAGCGGCGCCTGGGTGGCGATGCACCCCGCCGACGCGGACGCCGTCCGCCGGATGACGGTGGCCGACGCCCGCACCCTGGTCGACGACGAGGTCGCCTTCCTCGTCGGGCTCGGGGCCCCACCGGAGGACGCGCGGGCCGACGTCGGCGGGGCGGAGAACCTCTCCGGCTTCTCCCGGATGGCGTTGGCCGACCGGCTGCTGGAGGACGGCGACCGCGCTGCCTTCCCCGGGTGGTCGCTGCGCGCCGTCCACACGCCCGGCCACACGCCCGGCCACCTCTGCTTCGCCGAGGAGCGCACCGGGCTGTTCTTCTCCGGCGACCACGTGCTGCCGCGGATCAGCCCCAACGTCTCGTCGACGACCAAGGGCCTGCCGGACCCGCTGCGCGACTTCATGACCTCGCTGCAGGCGGTGCGCGACCTGGAGCCCACCGAGGTGCTCCCCGCCCACGAGTGGCGCTTCCGCGGGCTGGCCGACCGGGTCGACGCCCTCACCGCCCATCACGAGCACCGGCTGGCCGAGCTGCTCGAGGCCATCCGCACGCACCCGCGCTCGACGCCGTGGGACCTCGCCGCGCACCTCACCTGGTCGCGCCCGTGGGAGCAGTACGAGCGGCGGATGCGGATCTTCGCCGTCACCGAGACCGACGCCCACCTGCGCACGCTGGCCGGCCGCGGCCTCGTCGTCGGCAGCGGTGGACCGGTGCCCACGTGGACGCTGGCGCTGCGCTGAGCCTCGGCGCGCTGGCCGCCGACCTGCTCGCCACTCCCCCGCGCCTCGGCGGCACGCGGCTGGTGTGCGTCGACGGTCCCGCCGGGTCCGGGAAGACCACCTTCGCCGGGCGGCTGGCCGCCGAGCTGGGGACGGCCGCCGAGGTCGTGCACATGGACGACCTCTACGCCGGGTGGACGCTGACCGGCGCGGTCGCCCGTCTCGAGGCGGGCGTGCTCCGGCCGCTGGCCGACGGGCACCCGGGGGCCTACCACCGCTACGACTGGGCGGCCGGGTGCTTCGACCCCCGCCCGGTGCCCGTGGCCGCCGCCCCGGTCCTCGTCGTCGAGGGTTGCGGGAGCTCCCCGCGCCGGCTCGGCCCGTGGACGACGCTGCGGGTGTGGGTCGAGGCGCCCGACGGGCTGCGGCTGGCCCGAGGCCTGGCCAGGGACGGCGCGGCGATGGCCCCGCACTGGCACCGGTGGCTGCGCACCGAGGCCGCGGAGTTCGCCGCCGAGGGGACGCGGGCCCGCGCCGATCTGCTCGTGGACGGCACCGTGCCGCTCCGCTGAACCGCGCCTAGGGTGAGCTCACGCCGTCGCAGCCTCGAAACACGCGGGGATCCTCGGTCCGACGGTTCCGAGGTGCCCAGTGGCCACCGATCCCCCGCCGCGCGCGCAGCTGCCTCTGGACGAGGAGCTGTCCACGGTCTTCGCCCGGATGTCCGGGCTGCTGCTCACCGAGGAGACGGTCGAGTCCGCCCTCGGCGTCGTGGCCGCGCTGGCCCTGGACACCGTGCCCGGCTCGGTGGGCGCGGGCGTGACGGTCATCGACCACCGCGGCCGCCGCGTCTCCTCCGGGTCCACGGACCCACGCGTGGAGCAGGCCGACGCCCTGCAGTACGAGTTCGACGAGGGCCCCTGCCTCACCGCCGCCGGCCGGCGCGAGCTGGTCCGGATCGACGACGTCGCCACCGAGACGCGGTGGCCGCGGTGGACCACCGCCGTCCGGTCGCTGGGCGTGCGATCGACCGCCAGTGCGCCGCTGGTCGCCGGGAACCGGTCGCTGGGCGCGATCAAGGTCTACGGCGAGCAGCCGGCCGCCTTCGGGTCGCACAGCGAGCAGCGGCTCAGCATGTTCGCCGGCCAGGCGGCGCTCTTCGTGGCGAACGCGCAGACCGCCGAACGGGCCCGGCGGCTCAGCGACGACCTGCGCGGCGCCTTCCGCAGCCGCGACGTGGTGAACCTGGCCAAGGGGGTGCTCATGGGCAAGGAGGGGGTGTCCGAGGAGGCCGCCTTCCAGCTGCTGCTGGCGCATGCGCGCACGCAGGGTGCATCGGTCCGGGAGGCGGCGCAGACGGTGGTCACGGCGGCCGCCCGGCGGCGCCGGTGACCCGGCACGCGGCGCCTCCCCCGGACGACCAGCGGGTCAGGCTGCGGGCGGCGTTCCGGCACAGCGACCTCAGCGCGGAGCAGCTGTGGACCCGGTACTTCGGGCTCGGGGGCGACGCCGACCTCCTCGACGTCGAGGCCCACCTCGAGGGCCTGCAGGAGCTGCCGACGCTCCAGGCCGACCTGCTCGCCCTCGCGGTGAACGAGCGGCTGGACGAGCTCACCGCCGAGCGCCGGGTGCCGTTCGTCCAGCTGCTCCAGGACGCCCGCCCTCCCGGCAGCCCGCTGCGCTCGCTGGCCGAGCTCCTGGAGGCCGCGCACCGCTCCCCGCCCGAACGGCTCGGCGCGATCGCGCGCGAGGCGGGGCGCACCCTCGGCGTCGACGTCACCGTGCACCTCGCCGACCACGAGCAGCAGCACCTCGTGCCGCTGCCGTCGGGCGTCCCCTCGCGGAGCACGCGGCTGAGGATCGACGGCACCCTCCCGGGGCGGAGCTACCAGAACCTGGAGATCCTCCCGTCCGTCGCCGGCGGGACACCCCGGCTGTGGGTACCGCTGGAGGACGGCACCGAGCGGCTGGGCGTGCTGGAGGTGCGCCTGGCCACGGCCGAGGCCTTCCACGATGCCGGGCTGCGCGACCACTGCCGCTGGCTCGCGCTGCTGATCGGCCACCTCGTCGCGTCGATCGGGCGGTACGGCGACGAGCTCGAGCGGGTCCGCCGCAGCCGGCCCCCCACGCCCGCCGCCGAGCTGATCTGGCGCCAGCTGCCCCCGCTGACCGCGGCGACCGACGACTTCGTGCTGGCCGGCAGCCTCGAGCCCACCTACGACGTGGGCGGGGACGCGTTCGACTTCGCGCTGACGGAGCACACCGTCTCCCTCGCGGTGTTCGACGCCATGGGCCACGGCATGCCCGCCGCGATCCTGGCGTCGGCCGCGCTGGCCGCCTACCGCAGCACCCGCCGCGACCGGCGCGGCATCTACGAGCAGGCCCGCAGCATCGACGAGACGATCGCCCGCTGCTTCCCGGGCAGCGCCTTCGTGACCGGGGTCCTGGCCGAGCTCGACGTCGCATCGGGGCGGCTGCGCTACGTGGCCGCGGGCCACCCGCCCCCGCTGGTGCTGCGCGGCCGCAAGGTCGTGAAGAGCCTCGACGGCGGGCGCCGGGTGCCCTTCGGCCTCGGCGACGGAGGGTTCGCCGTGGCCGAGGAGGTGCTGCAGCCCGGCGACTGGCTGGCGCTGTACACCGACGGGATCACCGAGGCCCGCGACGCCTCGGGGGCCTGGTTCGGGGAGGAGCGGCTGGTCGAGCTGCTGGCCCGGGCCAGCGCCGCCGGCCATCCCCCGCCGGAGACCGTGCGCCGGCTGACGCGGGCCGTGCTGGAGCACCAGGGCGGCCTGCTCCAGGACGACGCCACCGTGCTGTTGGCGTCCTGGCGCGCCCCCGCCCCGCCGCCCGGGGTGTGATCCGCGGCACCTCCGCCACGGGCGGCACCCCCGCGACACACGGGCGCAACGCGGGCGCAGCACCATGGGGCGACGCGGACCACGGCACCCGGGGGGACACGTGCGCGAGAGCGCCGAGCAGGACGCACCGTCCATCGAGCCGTCGACCGGGCCTCCGACCGGGCCGTTGCCGCTGGCCGGCTACACGGTCGCGGTGACCGCCGCCCGCCGGAAGGAGGAGCTCGGCGCGCTGCTGGACCGCCGCGGCGCCCGGGTGGTGCACGCCCCCGCCATCCGGATCGTGCCCCTGGCCGACGACGCCGAGCTGGTCGCCGCCACGCGGTCGGTGCTCGAGCGGCCGGTCGACCTGGTCATCGCCACGACCGGGGTCGGGTTCCGCGGCTGGCTGGAGGCAGCGGAGGCCTGGGACCTGCCGCTGGTCGAGCACCTGTCGTCGGCGCGCGTGCTCGCCCGGGGCCCCAAGGCGCGGGGGGCCATCCGGGGCGGCGGCCTGGTCGACGCGTGGTCGCCGTCGTCGGAGTCCTCGGCCGAGGTGCTCTCCCACCTGCTGTCCGGCGCGGAGGGTCCGCTGGAGGGACGGCGGATCGCCGTCCAGCTGCACGGCGACCCGCTGCCCGACCTCGTCGCCGGGCTGCGGCGGACGGGTGCCGAGGTGCTGACCGTGCCGGTCTACCGGTGGGTGCTGCCCGAGGACGTGGCGCCCGTGCGGCGGCTCGTGGCGAGCGTGGTGGCCGGCGGGATCGACGCCGTGACCTTCACCAGCGCCCCCGCCGCGGCCAGCCTCCTGAGGGTGGCCGACGAGCTCGGGCAGCGCGCGGCGCTGGTCGACGCGCTGCGCGGGCAGGTGCTGGTGGTGGCCGTCGGTCCCGTGACCGCCGGTCCGCTGGAGGCGGCGGGGATCGGCACCGTGCAGCCCGAGCGCGCCCGGCTCGGGGCGCTGGCCCGCGAGGTGGTGGCCCGGCTGCCCGAGCGGGATCCGGTGCTCGCCGTCGGCGCGCACACCCTCCAGGTGCGCGGGTACGCCGCGGTCGTGGACGGGCGGCTGGTGGAGCTGCCGCCGGGGCCGATGGCGGTGCTGCGCGCGCTCGCCCGCCGTCCGGGAACGGTGGTGGCCCGCCCGGAGCTGGTGGGCTCGCTGCCGGGGGGCGGCGACGAGCACGCCGTGGAGATGGCCGTCGCCCGGCTGCGCGCCGCGCTCGGCGCGCCGCTGGTGCAGACCGTGGTCAAGCGCGGCTACCGCCTCGCCGTCTGACCCGTCAGCTCAGGTCGAGCCGCATCAGCAGGCGCGGGAAGCCGTTGAGGACCGACTCGGTGACGGCGGCCTCGGTGAAGCCGGCCCGCTCGAACAGCGCCCGGGTGCCGACGTAGGCCATCGTCAGGTCGACCTTGGCGCCCTGGTTGTCGACCGGGTAGCCCTCGATCGCCGGAGCGCCGTGCGCCCGGGCGAACTCCACGGCTCCGGCGAGCAGGGCGTGCGAGATGCCCTTCCCGCGGTGCCCGGGGCGGACCCGGATGCACCAGACCGACCAGACGTCGAGGTCGTCGACGTGCGGGATCTTCCGGTTGCGGGCGAACGTGGTGTCGGCGCGCGGGTGGACCCCGGCCCAGCCGACCACCTCGCCGTCGTCGTAGGCCAGCACGCCGGGCGGCGGGTCCTCGGCCACCAGCTGCCGCACCCGCTCCCCGCGCGCGGGGCCCAGCAGCGCCTGGTTCTCCTTCGACGGGATGCGGTAGCTCAGGCACCAGCAGGCGTTGGCGTCCGGCCGCTTGGGGCCGACCACCGTCGCGACGTCCTCGAAGCTGCTCGCGGGGCGGACCTCGATCGCCATGCCGGGATCCTGGCACCACTTCCCGGCGCTAGACGCGGTGCGCGGCCTGCGGGCGCAGGTAGACCGCCCAGGTGACCGCCACGCAGACGACGTAGAAGGCGATGAAGACCAGGTAGGCGGAGTCGCCGGTGCCGGTGGTGAGGAACGACTGCCGGAAGGCGAGGTTGACCAGCACCCCGCCGAACGCCCCGACCGCGCCGGCGATGCCGATCAGCGCCCCCGACATCCGCAGCGCCCGGCGGTCGGCCGCCTCCGGGTCGCCGCCCTCGGCCACGGCCTGCAGCGCCTTCGAGCGGAAGATCGCCGGGATCATCTTGTAGGTGGAGCCGTTGCCCACGCCGCTGAGCACGAACAGCAGCACGAAGCCGACGACGAACAGCGGCAGCGACCCCACCTGGCTGGCCGTCCACACCACCCCGGCCCCCAGCGCCATCGCGACGAAGTTCCAGCAGGTGATGCGCGCACCGCCGTAGCGGTCGGCCAACGAGCCCCCGAGCGGGCGGATCAGCGAGCCGAGCAGCGGGCCGAGCCAGGTGAGGGAGGCGGCGGCCAGCGGTGTCGCGAACGACTCCGCGAACTGGTTCTGCAGCACCTGGCCGAAGGCGAACCCGAAGCCGATGAACGAGCCGAACGTGCCGATGTAGAGGAACGACATGATCCAGGTGTGCGGCTCGCGGGTTGCCTCCCGCATGGCCCTCGGCTGGTTGCGCGCCGTCGCCAGGTTGTCCATCACCAGGGCGGCGCCGACGGCCGCGGCCACGATGAGCGGGATGTAGATCCACAGGATCAGCCGCGGGTGCTCGGCGCCGGCGGTCGCCAGCACCAGCAGGCCCACCAGCTGGACGACGGGGACGCCGAGGTTGCCGCCCCCGGCGTTGAGCCCGAGCGCCCAGCCCTTGAGCCGGTCGGGGTAGAAGGCGTTGATGTTCGCCATCGAGCTGGCGAAGTTGCCGCCCCCGACGCCGGCCAGGCAGGACACCAGCAGCAGGGTGGAGTACGAGACGCCGGGTTCGAGCACCACCGCCGTCGCGATGGTGGGGACGAGCAGCAGCGCGGCGCTGACGATCGTCCAGTTGCGGCCGCCGAAGGTGGCGACGGCGAAGGTGTAGGGCAGCCGGACGAAGGCACCCAGCGCCGTTGGCAGCGTCGTGAGCAGGAACTTCCCGGCCGGGTCGATGCCGTACACCGCCTCGGGCAGGAAGAGCACGAGCACCGACCACAGGCTCCAGATGGAGAAGCCGACGTGCTCGGAGAACACGGAGAAGAACAGGTTGCGGCGGGCCACCCGCTTGCCCGTGGTCTCCCAGAACTCCGGGTCCTCGGGCCGCCAGTCCTCGATCCAGCGCCCGTGCCGCGGCGGCGGGGCCGCGGTGGCGGACGGGAGCGCGGACGGGACGGCGGACGGCGTGCGCGTGGGGGCGGCCATGCGCGCAACGGTGGCGGGCCCCGGTTTCCCCGGCGTCGCCCCGCGGCTGAGCTCGTGTTCCGTTCCGCTCACCTGGGCTGACCCGCTGTGGTGAGGGCGCCGGCGACCGGCGTGCGCCGGCCCGGCACGACCGGCGAGGATCACCGGCGTGACCGCCCCCGACGACACCCTCCCCGCTCCCGGCCGCGCCCTCATCGAGCAGGGCACCCCGGTGGCCGGGTCGATGAGCCGGGCCGCCGCCACGGTGGTCTTCGAGCCGTCGGCCGCCGCGGTGCGGATCAGCCCGGCCTTCGCCGCGAGCCTGCGCACGGCGGCCACCGAGGCCGCCGCCCTGCCGGTGCCCCGCGAGCAGGTCCGCGCCGGGGCCGCGCTGGCCTTCGCCGTCGAGTACGGCGCCACGCAGCTGCGCGCCGGCCGCGGCGCGCGCGAGGACGGCTGGTTCGCCGCCCGTCCCGGCAGCCGGCCGGCCGCCGACGAGCTCGCCGAGGCGGTGGTGGCCGCAGCCCGCCGCGCCACCGACGAGCGCCGGGTGCGCCACCTGGGCTACCTGCTGGCGGAGGTGTCCTGCTCGCCCGACCTCGACGCCGACGTCGCCGTCCGGGCCCTGCGCCTGGTGGAACCGCTGACCTGGCGCCAGCTGTCGCTGCTGGCGGGGGTGGGCCGCCGCGACCGCGTGCCGCTGCCCATGGCCCCGCTGACCGACGAGCCGCGCGCCTGGACGCAGTGGGGTGCGCGCGAGGACCTGGCCGAGCTGCAGCGCACCGGGCTGCTCGACCCGCCCGTCGTGGCGCCGCGCCCGGGCGCCACCCTGCCCCGGCTGCGCGCCGCGGACCTGCGGCTGACCCGCCGCGGCGTGCTCGTGCACCGGCTGCTGGGCCTGGACCTGCTGCACGAGGACGCCGTCACCGCGGCGCTGGCCGACCTGGGGCTCCCCCGCTCCTGAGCCCGATCAGCGGGGCCGCAGCACGGTCACCAGGTTCGCGACGATCCCGATCGCCGAGCCGACGACGGCCACCCACAGCAGCACCCGGACGACCACCGGCCAGACGTCGGAGGTCCCGAGGTCGAACGGGAACACCTGCAGCAGCCGCACGGCCGTCACGAGGCCGATGGCGGTGGTCAGCACGGCTCCGGCCGCGGTCAGCCGGCGCGGGTCCCGCACCAGGTAGACCGCGTTCACCGCGATGGCGACGACCAGCGAGAGGTCGACCAGCCAGAGCACGGTCTCGAAGTCCGCGGTCAGGAACGGGACGGCGTCCCATCCCGGCCACCCGTGGACCAGCCACAGCAGCACGAGGTTGATCCCGATCGCGACGGCGTACCCGGCCCGCCGGCTCGCCCGGGTCGGCCGCCGCTCGGCAGTCGTCGTCATGGCGCTCCCTTCCCCGGGGGCGACGCTAGGGAGACGGACCACCGACCGGCAGGGGCGGAGGTCGGCGGCCGCCGGGGCGGAGGTCCGCCACCGCGGGATCGCCCGGGTGGACCGCTACCGTCCCGGCCGGGGATCCCGCGGAGCCAGGGGGTGGTCGAGGTGCGTGCCGTCCGCTTGACCGGCGCGACCGCCCTGGGCGCCGCCGCCCTCGTCCTCGGTGGATGCGCCGGGGGCGGGCCGACCGTGTGCTCGACGATCGGCTGGTCCAACGGCCTGCGCGTCGAGGTGGACCCCGGCCTGGCCGCCGCGACGGTGCGGGCCTACTGCACGGGCTGCGACGCCGGTCCCGTGCCGGTGGCCGACGGCGCCGCGGTCGTCCACGTCGGGATGTCGACGCCCGGCTCCGTCGAGGTCACGGTGCTCGACGCCGCCGGCTCGGTGCTCCTCGAGACGGAGACCGAGCCGGACTGGCGCCGCGTCGGCGGTTCCGCGGAGTGCGGCGGCCCGTCGGAGGCGACCGTCGTCGTCAGCTGCCCCGGCGCGCCACCAGGACGGTGTCGGGCACCGGGTTGCCGGTCCGGTGGGCGGCGTCCGGGTCGCGGTCCCGCGTCTCGGTGACGACGTCGGTCCACTCCGCCGGGTCGAGCACCGCCGCGACCTCCTCGGCGGTGTACAGCGCGCCGGGCTCGTGCGCGTGGCCGTGCCCCCAGCCCTCGCCGTGCCGGTGACCGACCACGAGCAGCGTGCCGCCAGGGGCGACGGCGGCGGCGAGCCCGCGGAACATCCGGTCGCGGTCGGTCCAGGTGGCGTGCAGGTAGTGCGCCGTGACCAGGTCGAAGGCGCGCTCGGGCGGCGTCCACCCGTCCAGGTCGGCGTGCCGCCACTCGATCCGGTCGGCCAGCCCGCGGGCGGCGGCCGCCGCGGCGCCGCGCTCCAGGGCGACGGGCGAGAAGTCGACCGCGGTGACCCGCCAGCCGCGCTCGGCCAGCCAGAGGGCGTCGCCGCCCTCGCCGGAGCCGGCGTCCAGCGCCCGGCCAGGGGGCAGGCCGCCCGCCTCGGCGACCAGCGGCCCGTTGGGCCGGCCGCTCCACACCGCGGGCGCCGAGCGGTACAGCTCGTCGTAGGAGTCCCGGTTCGTCGCGCTCATGCCGCCACGCCCCGCTTCTCCGCCACCGCCGCCGCGGCGTCCTCCTCGACCAGGTCGGCGTTGATCATCGCGCCGGCCCGCAGCCCCTGCGCGGCCGCCACGAGCACCTGCGCGCTCAGGTCGCCGGCGTTGCCCGCGACCCAGACCCCGGGCACCTCGGTGCGACCGGTGGGGTCCGCGGGCAGGTAGGTGCCCACCACCGCTCCGTGCATCTCCATCGGCACGGGGACGGCGCCGAGACCGGCCAGCAGCTCGGCGTTGGCGACCATCCGCGTGGTCACGACGACGGCGTCGCGCTCGACCAGCCCGCCGTCGGCGAGCCGGACGTCCGCGCCGCCCTCCAGCCCGGCCACCTCGCCGTGGACGATCCGGACGCCGCGGGCCTCGAGCCGCTCGCGCTCCTCGTCGGTCGGCTCGGACCCGGTGTGCACGAAGAGGACGACGTCGTCGGTCCACTGCCGCCACAGGTGCGCGGCGTAGGCGCCCATCGGGCCGGTGCTCACGATGCCGATGGCGCGGTCGCGCACCTCCCAGCCGTGGCAGTAGGGGCAGTGCAGCACCGTGCTACCCCACCGCTCGGCGACGCCGGGGATCTCCGGCAGGTCGTCGGTCAGCCCGGTCGCCAGCAGCAGCCGGCGGGCCCGCACCGGCGTCCCGCCGTCCAGGTCGACGCGGAAGCCGTCGTCGTCCCGGTGCACGGCGGTGACCCGGCCGCGGACGACCTCCCCGCCGTAGCCCTCCACCTCCCCGCGGCCGATCGCGTACAGCTCGGCCGGGGGCGTGCCCTCCCGGCCGAGGTAGTTGTGCACGTGCCCGGCGGGGGCGTTGCGGGGCTCGCCCGCGTCCACCACCAGCACGCTGCGCCGGGCGCGGGCCAGGGTGAGCGCTCCGCTCAGCCCTGCCGCGCCGCCTCCGATGACCACCACGTCGTACCGCTCGTCCATGCCGACCACTGTGGACCCGAGCGGGCTGCGGTGGCAACGATGCTTGCTGAAGTGGCAAACTACCCCGCATGACCGACGACGACGTCCTGGCGAACGTGGGCCCGCGGCTGCGGGCGCTGCGCACCGAGCGCGGCGCCACGCTGACCGACGTCGCCGGGACGACCGGCATCTCGGTGAGCACGCTGTCCCGGCTGGAGTCCGGCGGGCGCCGGCCCACCCTGGAGCTGCTGCTCCCGCTGGCCCGCACCTACGGCGTCGCCATCGACGACCTGGTGGACTCGCCGGCACCGGCCGACCCGCGCGTGCACGGGCACCCGATCACGCGGGACGACGGCATGACGATGGTGCCGCTGACCCGGCAGGCCGGCGGGCTGCAGGCCTACAAGATGCTGCTGCCGGCGCGGTGGCGGGTGGGCGACACCGACCAGAAGACGCACGAGGGCTACGAGTGGCTCTACGTGCTCTCCGGCCGGATCCGGCTGCTGCTGGGACCACGCGACTTCGTGCTGGGCCAGGGCGAGGTCGTCGAGTTCGACACCCGGGTGCCGCACACCTTCTCCAACCCGTTCCCCGAGCCGGCGGAGGGGCTGGTGCTGTTCGGCCCGCAGGGCGAGCGGATGCACGTCCGCGCCCGCCCGGCCTGACCCGCCTCACCGCGAAGAAGCGGTCAGGCGGAGCGGGCGTAGGCGGCCGGCGTCGTCGCCAGCATCCGGCGGAAGTGCCGGGTCAGGTGCGCCTGGTCGTAGAAACCGGCCGCCGTCGCCACCTCGGCGGCGGGCACCCCGCCGAGCAGCAGCCGCCGGGCCAGGTCGATCCGCCGGCCGGTCAGGTAGCGGTGCGGCGGCAGCCCGTGCCGCCGGGTGAACGCCCGGACCAGGTGGGTCGGGGTCACGCCGAACCGGGCCGCGGCCGCACCGAGGTCGACGCCCTCCACGAGGCGGGCGTCGAGCAGCTGGCGCAGCGCGTCGGCCACCCGGGAGTCGCGCACCGCGGCGGGCGGCTCGACCGCGCGGTCCAGGTGCTGCCCGAGCCGCTCGAGCACGAACGCCAGCCGGCTCTGCGCCTCGAGGTCCTCGGCGTGCGGGGCCAGCGCCGCGTGCAGCCGGGAGACGCGGTCGCGCAGCACCTCGTCGGCGAGCTCCGGCCGGTCCACCGCCCGGCCGACCCGATCGGCACCCAGCACGGCCGGCTCCAGGTACAGCACCCGCTTGCGGAAGCCGGTGGGCAGCTCGGACCGCCCGTCGTGCGGCACCCCGGGCGGCAGCAGGGTGACGACGGCGCGCGAGGCGCCGTGCGCGTGCCGGTCCAGGTCGTAGCGGACGGCGCCGTCGTCGACCAGCAGCAGCGTCCAGGCGTCGTGCGTGTGCGACGGGTAGGCGTGGTCGGCGAACCGGGCGTGCAGCACCTCGGTCAGCCCGGGCACCTGCGGGCGCCAGGCGACCACCTCGGCGGGGCCGGTCACGTCAGGAACGTACAAGACCGGCCGACGACGACGGCGCGACGCTGACCTCCGTGACGACCGCGCAGACCGCCCCCGAGACCACCCCCGACACCGCCGGCGTCCCCGGCGTCCCCGGCGAGTCCGCCCCGCCCTGGCCGACGAAGATCGTCGTCCTCCTGCGCGAGGGCCTGCTGCCGTGGCAGGAGCTCAACGTCACCGCGTTCCTCTCGAGCGCGGTGGCCGCCGCGGTCCCGGAGCTGATCGGGCGTGCGTACCAGGACGCCGACGGCACCCCGTACCTGGCGATGTTCCGGCAGCCGGTCCTGGTGATGACCGGTTCCGCCGAGGTGCTGGCGACGGCGCGAGAGCGGGCGGTGCAGCGCGGCCTGCCGGCGTCGGTGTTCACCGCCGACCTGTTCGCCACCGGCGGCGATGCGGAGAACCGGGCCGCGGTGCGCGCGGTGGCCGGCGCGGACCTGGACCTGGTCGGCATCGCGCTGCACGGGCCGAAGAACGCCGTCGACAAGGTGGTGAAGGGCGCGCGCATGCATCCCTGAGCGCGGGCGCAAGTCGGCCGCACGTGCATCCAAGCCGGCCGCAAGCGCCTCCCGTCAGGGTCGCCGCGACCCACCCGACGAGGAGTGCACCGATGACCCAGCAGATCCAGCCCACCCCGCCGCCCGGCCCGCAGCACGCCCCGCCGCCGCAGTACGGCCTGCCCGCCTACGGCCCACCGCCCGGCGGGTACGCCCCGCCCCCGGCGCCCCGGAAGCGCAGGACCGGCCTCGTCGTCGCCGCGGTGGTCGGCGGCGTGGTGCTCCTCGGCGGGCTGGTCGTGGGGGCGCTCCTGCTGTTCGGCAGCAGGACGCTGGACTCCGCCGACGTCGAGCGCCAGATCAGCCGCGTGACCGCCGACCAGACCGGCGTCGCACCGACCGACGTCTCCTGCCCCGGGGACGTCGCGGTCGAGTCGGGTGCGGCCTTCGGCTGCACCGCCTCCCTGGAGGGCCAGCCGATCTCGTTCACCGTGACGCAGACCGACGACGACGGCGGTGTCGAGATCGCGAGCGACGACGACTTCGTCGACGTCGCCGTGGTGGAGGCGGCGCTGGACCAGCAGCTCGGCGAGCTGACCGGCGTGGTGGTCATCAGCACCTGCGACACCGGCGGCCGCTCGGTCCTCGTCGACGCCGTCGGGACGCCGATCCCGTGCTTCGTCGACAACGCCGCGGACGCGACCGACACGATCCGGGTGGACGCGTTCGTCGACGAGGCAGGCGCCGTGTCGTACGAGGTCCGGTGACCAACTCCCCCTGACAGCTTTCGGTACCGAAAGCTGCCGCTCCCGGCGCAGCTCTCGGTACCGAGAGCTGGGTTCAGAGGGTGACGACGAGGGCGCCGTCCCGCTCGTGCACCGGGTAGACCCGGATCGGGGCGGCGCCGGACGTCGAGGCGCCGTCGGTCCACCGGTAGGCGAACAGGTGCAGCGGGCAGACCAGCACGTCGACGTCGGTCTGCCCATCGGCGAGCGGACCGCCGGCGTGCGGGCAGGCGGCCTGCGTCGCGTGCAGCGACCCGTCGCGCAGCCGGAACACCGCCACCTGCACGCCGCCGGCGACGAACGCCCGCCCCTCCCCCGGCGGCACGTCCTCCACCCGGCCGACCGTGTGCTCGACGGGCGCGTGCGCGGTGGCCGAGCGCTCCTCGGTGAGGCTCATCGGACCGGCACCTCCGGCAGCGCGACCAGCGGCAGGGCGGGACGGAACTGGCCCGGCGTGGCGGGGTCGGGTCCGTCCTGCCCCCACGGGTCGGTGTAGGCGTCGATCGACCGCTGGATCCCGGCGTCGAGGTCCGCGCCGGACTCCTCCAGCGCCTGCCGGATGGTCTCCAGCCCGACCCGCGGCACGAAGTCGTAGGTGCGCTCCAGCCAGTTGGCGTTCTCGCGGTAGTGCTGGACGAACCGGCCGACCAGGGTCATCACCTCGTCGCGCGAGGAGACGGTGGCCAGCAGGTCGCCCTTGCGCACCGACGCCCCTGCGGCGCCCCCGACGTAGACCTCCCACCTGCCGGCACCCACGGCCACCACCCCGACGTCCTTCACGTACGCCTCGGCGCAGTTCCGCGGGCAGCCGACGACGGCCATCTTGATCTTCGCCGGGCTCTCGATGCCCTGGAACCGGGTCTCCAGGTCGATGCCGAGCTGCGTGGAGTCGTCGAGCCCGAACCGGCAGAAGTCCGAGCCGACGCAGGTCTTCACCGTGCGCATGCTCTTGCCGTAGGCGTAGCCCGACGGCATGCCGAGGTCGGCCCACATGGCCGGCAGGTCCTCCTTGCGGACGCCGAGCAGGTCGATCCGCTGGCCGCCGGTCACCTTGACCATCGGCACCTCGTACTTCTCGGCGACGTCGGCGATCCTCCGCAGCTGCGCGGGGGTGGTCACGCCGCCCTTCATCTGCGGGACGACGGAGAACGTGCCGTCGCGCTGGATGTTGGCGTGCACCCGGTCGTTGATGAACTCGCCGTCCTTCTCGGGGACGAAGTCGGCGCCCCAGATCATCTTGAGCAGCGAGGTCAGCCCCATCTTGGAACGCGCGTCCTCCTTGCCGCCGGGCGCGAGCGCGGCGAAGACGGCGGAGACGCTGCGCAGGTCCTGCGCCCGGATCGCCGCCGTGAGCTCGGGCTTCGCCAAGGGGACGCCGGGCACGTACCAGGACGCCGACGGGTCCTCGGTCACCTCGCCGTCGGCTGCCCACTCGACGATCTGCTTGACCAGCGACTTGCACGAGCCGCAGCCCTTGCCGGCTCGGGTGCGGTCCATGACGGCGCCGACGCTGCCGCAGCCACCGGCGACCGCGCCGCAGATGTCGCCCTTGGAGACGCCGTTGCAGTTGCACACCTGCGAGTCGGCCGGCATCTCTGCGACGCCCACCTCCTCCGCGCCGTCGGAGAGGTCGACCAGCAGCCGGATCCGCTCCTCGGGCAGCGGCGAGCCGCGGTCGAAGGCCTGGGTGAGGTAGGCGACCTTGCGGGTGTCGCCGAGCAGGGTCGCGCCGATCAGCCGGTCGTCGCGGATCACCACCGACAGGTGCACGCCGCGCTTCGGCTCGGAGATCACCAGGAACTCGTCGTCGTCCCGCTCGGGGGTGGGAACCCCCATGACGGCGACGTCGACGCCGGCCACCTTGAGCTTCGTGGCGGTGCGGCTGCCGTGGTACTCGGCGGCGGGGTCCGTGCCGGTGAGGACGTCGGCGAGCACCCTCGCGTGCTCCCAGGCGGGGGCCACGAGCCCGTAGACGGACCCGCGGTGCTGCGCGCACTCGCCGATGGCGTAGACGTCGGGGTCGTCGGTGCGCAGCTGGTCGTCGACGACGACCGCCCGCTCCACCTCCAGGCCCGACCGGACGGCGACGTCGGTGTGCGGCCGCACGCCCGCGGCGACGACCAGCAGGTCGCAGTCCAGCCGGCGGCCGTCCTTGAGCAGCACGCCCTCGACGTGGTCGCTGCCCAGCACCTCGGTGGCGAGGACGTCGAGGTGCACGGTGATGCCGAGGGACTCGACGCTCTTCTCCAGGACGGCGCCCGCTTCGCGGGAGAGCTGGGCGTTCATCAGCCAGGGCATGGCGTGCACCAGGTCGACCTGCAGCCCGTGGCCCTGCAGCGCCCGCGCCGCCTCCAGCCCGAGCAGGCCGCCGCCCATGACCACCGCGCGCCGGCACCGGCCGGTGGCCTCGAGCAGCGCGCGGGTCTCGTCGATGGTGCGGAAGCCGAACACGCCGGGCAGCAGGTCGCCGGCCTCGGTGCGGACGCCGGTCATGGGCGGGATGAACGAGTAGCTGCCGGTCGCGAGGACCAGGTGATCGTAGGGGGTCGTCGACCCGTCGGCGGCGTGCACCAGCTTGGCCGCGGTGTCGACCCGCTCGACGCGCACGCCGGCCCGCAGGTCGACGTCGTTGTCGGCGTACCACTCGTGGCTGTTGAGGACGATGTCGTCCTCGTGCGACTCCCCGGCCAGCACCGGGCTGAGCATGATCCGGTTGTAGTTGCCGTGCGGCTCGTCGCCGAAGACGGTGATGCGGAACGAGTCGCCGCCGCCGCGCTCGAGCACCTCCTCGACGAAGCGGGCACCGGCCATGCCGTTGCCCACCACCACCAGCCGGCCGCGGCGATCGAGCTCGTCGTCCACGCGCAGCGCCGTGACGCCCGCAGGGCGCCCGCCGAGGACCGGCATCAGACCTCCACCAGCCCCAGGTCGACGACGAGCTCGCCGGTGACGCCCTCGGGCGCCGCGGCGTGCAGCTCGATCACCGAGCCGCCGGGCAGGTCCTCCACCACGCGCAGCGGCACGTGCGTGTCCGCCTTGGCGCCGATCGGGAACCAGCGCATGGGTTCGCCGTCGCGCAGCAGCAGCACGTAGACCAGCTCGCCGGTGCTGTTGCCGCCGCGGAAGTACAGCGCCTGCGCGGAGCGGCCCGCCGGCACCGTGTACCTCAGGGCCGCGTCGACCGGGCCGGGCTTGGTCAGCCCCTCCCCGGTGATCGGGTAGACGCCGTGCAGGAACCGGGGGGTGCTCCTCATGCTGGTGCTCCTCGTCCGTGCGGGGGTGCGGGGCTCGGGTCGGGCGGGGACTGCGTGCGCTGCGGTGCGCGGCTGGGCGGCGGGGGGCTCGAACCGCTCGTCCGGGCCACCGACGCGGGTCACGGCGACGGCGCAGACCTTGAAGGCCGGCATCCGCGACGTCGGGTCCAGCGCCGGGTCGGTGAGCGCGTTCGCGCTGGAGCCACCACCCCAGTGGAAGGGCGCGAAGACGACGTCGGGCCGGATCGCGTCGGTGACCTGGGCGTGGAAGCGGGCGCTGCCGCGGCGGGTGCGGAGCTCGACGACGTCGTCCTGCGCGATGCCCAGCCGCCGGGCGAGGTCGGGGTGCAGCTCCGCGCGCGGCGTGGGCGCGATGAGCTGGAGGCTGCGCGAGCGCCGGGTCTGGGTGCCCGACTGGTACTGCGCGAGCACCCGGCCGGTGGTGAGCACGAGGGGGTACTCGCCGTCGGGGGGCTCGTGCGCCTCGACGTGCTCGACCCGCAGGAACCGGGCCCGGCCGTCGGGGGTGGCGAACCGCTCGGTGAACAGCCGCGGCGTCCCGGGGTGCTCGTCCGACGGGCACGGCCAGAAGACGCCGGCCTCCTCGTCGATCCGCCGGTAGCTGATGCCCGAGTAGTCGGCCGCTCCTCCGGCGCTGGCGCGGCGCAGCTCGTCGAACACCGTCTCGGGGTCGCCGCTGAACCCGCGCACCCCCAGCCGCCCGGCGAGGGTGGCCAGCAGCTGCAGGTCGTCGGGGACGCCGTCCGGCGGGTCGAGCGCCCGCCGCCGGCGGATCACCCGGCCCTCGAGGTTGGTCATCGTCCCGGCCTCCTCCGCCCACATGGCGCTGGGCAGGACGACGTCGGCGAGCTCGGCGGTCTCGGACAGGAAGAAGTCGCTGACCGCGAGGAAGTCCAGGTCGCGCAGCCGGCTCACCACCCGGCGGGCGTCCGGGGCGCTCACCGCGACGTTCGAGGCCAGGACCAGCAGCGCCCGCACCCCGCCGTCGGTGCCGAGGGCGTCCAGCAGCTCGAACGCCGACCGCCCGGGCACCGGAAGGTCGTCGGGCTCGACACCCCAGACGGCGGCGACGTGCGCGCGGGCGGCCGGATCGGCCAGCGACCGGTAGCCGGGCAGCTGGTCGGCCTTCTGCCCGTGCTCGCGACCGCCCTGCCCGTTGCCCTGGCCGGTGATCGTGCCCCAGCCGCTGCCCGGCCGCCCGGGCAGGCCGAGCGCGAGCGCCAGGTTGATCCACGCCTGCGCGGTGTCGGTGCCGTTGCGGTGCTGCTCGGCGCCCCGGGCGGTCAGGACCAGCGCCTTCTCCGCCCGCGCGAGGGCGAAGACGGTGCGCCGCTGCTGCTCCACCGGGACGCCGGTCAGCCGCTCCACCCGGTCCGGCCAGTAGCCGGCGACCCCGGCGCGGACGTCGTCGAAGCCGGTGGTCCGCGCGGCGACGTACTGCTCGTCGACGAGGCCCTCGGCCAGCGCGAGGTGCAGCAGCCCGTTGGCCAGCGCGAGGTCGGTGCCGGGCAGCGGCTGCAGGTGGAGAGCGGCGTTGCGGGCGGTGGCGGTCCGGCGCGGGTCGACCACGATGTGCTGGGCCCCGCGCTCCCGCCCGGCGTCGAACCACTGCATCGCCGGCGGCATGGTGTCGGCCGGGTTGCTGCCGACCAGGACGACGACGTCGGCCCCGGCGATGTCGGAGAGCGGGAACGGCAGGCCCCGGTCGAGGCCGAACGCGCGGTTCGCGGCGCCGGCCGCCGAGGACATGCAGAACCGGCCGTTGTAGTCGATGGCGCTGGTGCGGAGGGCGACGCGGGCGAACTTGCCGAACTGGTAGGCCTGCTCGTTGGTGAGCGAGCCGCCGCCGAAGCAGCCGACGGCGTCACGGCCGTAGCGGGTCTGCGTGCCACGGATCGCGGCGACCACGCGGTCGAGGGCGTCGTCCCAGGTGCTCTCCACCAGCGGGCTGGTGCGGTCGCCCGGCGTCGCGCGGACCAGCGGCCGGGTCAGCCGCTCGGGGTGGTCGAGCAGCTCCGCCGCCGACCACCCCTTGGAGCACAGCCCGCCCCGGTTGGTCGGGAAGTCCAGCGGCACGAGGGTCGCGGGGCGGTCCCCGGCGGTGACCGCCATGCCGCACTGCAGCGAGCAGTAGGGGCAGTGGGTGCCGGTCGTCCGCGTGCCGGTGCCGCGCGCGGCGGGCGAGGAGGTGGCGGCGGGGGGCACGGGTCGAGGGTGGGTCGCCGTCGTTTCGCGACGGGACCGCCGGCGTCAATCCCGCGTTCCGCCTTCCTCACATCGCCCGGAACGGCGTTGTGCGGCGCCCGGGTGGTCGAATGGAGCGCGTGACCGGACGCCGCCCCACCATCCAGCGGATCGACGACCCGGACGAGGAGGGTCCCGACGTCCGGCTCGCCGAGACCCGTGACGTCCCGCGGATCGCGGCCACGCTGACCGTCGCGCTCGCCGACTCCCGCTGGACCCGCTGGGCCCTGCCCGACGACGGCCGGATGCAGCGGCTCACCCGGCTCAACGAGCTGGACGCCGGCCACCGGGGCGTGGCCACCGGCAGCGCGTGGGTCACCGAGGACGTCGACGCCGTCGCCGTGTGGGAGCCGCCGGCCGGCACCGCGCCGCTGCCGGAGGACGTCGCCGACGCGCTGCGCCGCGAGCTCCCCTACCTGGCCGGACCCCGGGCCGGCGTCGTCGCCGAGACCGGGGCGCTGATCGCCGCGGCCCGTCCCTCGGAGCCGCACTGGTGGCTGGCCCACCTCGGCGTGCGGCCGTCGTCGCGCCGTCGCGGCCTGGCCGCGGCGGTCCTCGCGCCGGTGATCGTGCGCTGCGACGAGGAGCAGACGGTGGCCGCGGCGGCGGTGTACTCCTGGGCCAACACCCGGTTCCTGCGCGGCTTCGGCTTCGAGGTGGCCCTGGCCACCCGCACCTCGGACGACGAGCTGCCCGTGTGGGTCGTCGTGCGGCAGCCTCTCCCGCACCGATGAGTCGGGCCGGCCGCGCCGGTCGATAGGGGCATGAGCACCCCCACCGCACTGGACGTCACCTTCACCGCCCCGATCGAGAAGGACGGCGCCTTCCCGACCTACCTGGTGGTGCCCGGCTCCGCCGAGCTGCTCGGCACCCGCCGCGCGGTCAAGGTCACCGGGACCGCCGACGGCCACGAGTTCGCCGCCACGCTGATGCCGTCGGGCAGCGGCCCGCACTGGCTGCCGCTGCGGGCCGCGATCTGCTCGGCCATCGGCAAGAGCCGCGCGGGCGAGCAGGTGACGGTGCACCTGCGCGAGCGGCTCGGCTGAGAAAGCCGGCCGGCGACGTCGAAACGGCCGGTCGCCGCTCGTACAGGAGGTGAGCGGCCGGCACGGAGCCGCCGCCGACCCGAGGAGGACCACATGCCCCAGTACCTGCTCAACATCATCCAGCCGGTCGGCGAGGTGCCGCCGCCGGAGGACCTCGAGCCGGTGATGCGCGACCTGGCCGCGCTGAACGAGGAGATGAAGGCGGCCGGGGTCTGGGTGTTCGCGGCCGCCCTGCACCAGCCGGAGGCGACGACCGTCGTCCGGGCGGACGGCGACGGCGTGCTCGTCACCGACGGGCCCTACGCCGAGGGCACCGAGTTCGTCGGCGGCTTCGACCTGATCGAGGCGGCGGACCTCGACGAGGCGCTGGCCTGGGCCGGCAAGCTGGCCGGTGTCCTCGGTGGGCTGGCCGTCGAGGTGCGGCCGGTGGCGCAGTCCTTCTGATCCGATGGGCACCGATGCCGCCGCGCTCGTCGAGCGGGTCTTCCGCGAGCACTCCGGGCGCGCGGTCGCGGTCCTCACCCGCCTCCTCGGCGACATCGACGCCGCCGAGGAGGCGGTGCAGGACGCCTTCGTCACCGCGCTGACCCGGTGGCCGGCCGACGGCGTCCCGCCCAGCCCGGCCGGCTGGATCATCACCACCGCCCGCAACCGCGCGATCGACCGCGTGCGCCGGGAGGCGGTGCGCCCGGCCAAGCACGAGCAGGCGGCGCTGCTGCAGGTGCCCGAGGACCCGATCGAGGAGCACGTGGTGCGCGACGACCGGCTCCGCATGGTGTTCACCTGCTGCCACCCGGCGCTGTCGGTGCCCGCTCGCGTCGCGCTGACCCTCCGCCTGGTCGCCGGGATGACCACCGCCGAGATCGCGGCCGCCTTCCTCGTCCCCGAGCCGACCATGGCCCAGCGGCTGGTGCGGGCCAAGGCGAAGATCCGGGACGCCGGCATCCCGTACCGCGTGCCGTCGGAGGCGGAGCTGCCCGACCGGCTGCCGGCCGCCCTCGCCGTCGTCTACCTGGTCTTCTCCGAGGGGTACGCCGCGTCGTCGGGGAACCGGCTGGTGCGCGAGGAGCTCTGCGCGGAGGCCGTCCGGCTGGGCCGGCTCCTCGCGCAGCTGATGCCCGACGAGCCCGAGGTGCTCGGCCTGCTCGCCCTCATGCTGCTCACCGAGGCGCGCCGACCGGCCCGCACGTCACCGGAGGGCGACCTCGTGCTGCTCGCCGACCAGGACCGCACGCTCTGGGACCGGGCGCTGGTCACCGAGGGGCAGGAGCTGGTGCGGCGGTGCCTGCGGCGCAACCGCCCGGGCCGCTACCAGCTGCAGGCCGCGATCGCCGCGGTGCACAGCGACGCCGCCACGGTGGCCGGGACCGACTGGGCGCAGGTCGTCGCCCTCTACGACCAGCTGCTCGCCGTCGCGCCCAGCCCGGTCGTGGCGCTGCACCGCGCGGTGGCCGTCGCCGAGGTCTCCGGGCCGGCGGCCGCCCTGGCGCTGGTCGAGCAGCTGCAGCTGCCCCGCCACCACCTGCTCCCGGCGGTGCGCGGTGACCTGCTGCGCCGGCTGGGCCGCACCGCCGACGCGGTGGCCGCGTACGACGACGCCCTCGCGCTGGCCGGCAACGACCGGGAGCGGGCCTTCCTGCGGCGCCGCCGCGACGAGGTCGCGGTGTGACGCCGGCGCGCTACGTTCGGCGGCCATGACCGTCCTGGACTGGCTGCTGGACTCCGATCCCGCGATCCGCTGGCAGGTGCTGCGCGACCTGGCGGACGCGCCGGAGGACGTCGTGGCCGCGGAGCGGACCCGGGTGGCGACCGAGGGCTGGGGAGCCCGGCTCCTGGCCCTGCGGGACGACGACGGGCAGTGGGCCGGCGGGGCGTGCTTCCCGGCGTCCGGCTGGGACCCGGCAGCCGGCGGCGGGCAGCCGTGGACCTCGACGCTGCCCACGCTGGCGCTGCTCCGCGACCTCGGCCTCGACCCGGCGACACCGGCCGCGCGGGAGACCGCCGCGCTGGTGCGGGAGAACTGCCGGTGGGAGTACGACGACCTGCCGTTCTTCGACGGCGAGGTGGAGCCGTGCATCAACGGGCGGACGGTGGCCATCGGCGCCTGGCTGGGCCAGGACGTCGACCGGATCGTGCGCCGGCTGCTCGACGACCAGCTCGACGACGGCGGCTGGAACTGCGAGGCCGAGCTCGGCTCCACCCGCTCGTCGTTCGACTCCACGATCGACGTGCTGGAGGGGCTGCTCGCGTTCGAGCACGCCGGCCGGGCCTCGCCGGAGGTCTCCGCCGCCCGGCGCCGCGGCGAGGAGTTCCTGCTGGAGCGCTCGCTGTTCCGGCGGAGGACCACCGGAGAGCCGGCCCGGGCCGACTACCTCCTGTTCTCCTTCCCGCCGCGGTGGCACCACGACGTGCTGCGCGGGCTGGAGCACTTCCGGGTGGCCGGCGGGGCTCCGGACCCGCGGCTGGCGGACGCCGTGGAGCTGGTGCGCTCGAAGCAGCAGCCGGACGGCACGTGGCTGCTGGAGGGCACCCACGCCGGTGCGGTGCACTTCCCGCTCGAGGACGGTGACGGCCGCCCCAGCCGGTGGAACACCCTCCGGGCGCTGCGGGTGCTGCGCTGGGCCGGGGTCAGTCCCAGCTACGGCGCTGCTTCTTGAGCTGACCGCGCTGCTTCTTCGCCTCGATCCGCCGCTCCTGCGACCCGCGGGTGGGCTTCGTGCGGCGGCGGGCCGGGGCCGGCGGGGCGAGCGCGGCGCGGAGCACGGCGGCGAGCCGCTCCCGCGCGGCCTGCCGGTTGCGCAGCTGCTGCCGGTGCTCGCTGGCCGCGATGGTGAGGACGCCGTCGACCAGCCGGCCGCCCAGCCGGGAGGCCATCCGCGCCCGCTGCGGATCGCTCAGCCCCGGCAGCTCCAGCGGCGCGACCGAGAGCTCCACCCGGCAGTTCCCACGTTGTACCTTCGGGCCATGCCGACCCGCCTCGCCACCTACGTCCGGATCTCCAAGGACGACGCCGCCTCGACCAGCATCGAGAAGCAGACGGCGAACATCGCCCGCCTCATCGGCGACCGCTACCCGGACGCCGAGGTCACGGCCTTCGTGGACCGAGGCGTCTCCGCGTCGAAGAGTGCCAGGCGGCCCGCGTTCGCCTCCCTCTCGGCCCGGCTCTCGGAGTTCGACGTCGTCGTCTTCGACACCCAGGACCGGATCGCCCGTCGGCCGCTGGACTTCTGGACCTTCGCCGCCGCCGCCGAGGCCGCCGGGACGAGGGTCATCGGAGCCTCCGAGGACCTCGACCTGGACACCGCCGAGGGCGAGTTGACGGCAGGCATCCGGCTCACCGTCGCCCGGCACGAGGCCCGGCGCATCGGTGCCCGCGTCAAGGCGACCAACGCCTACCGACGCTCCAAGGGCCTCCGCCCCCTCGGAGGCCCGCCCGTCTGGGGCCTCATGCGAGCGGGCGACGGCTTCATCCCCGACCCGGAGCGTGGGCCGATCCTGCGGGACGCCATCGACCGCATCATCGCCGGAGACCTCTCCATCCGAGGCTTCGGCGACGAGCTGACCAAGCGAGGCATCCCCAGCCCCTACGGCCGATCCGCGTGGAACCACAAGGCCATCGTCAAGATCCTCCGGTCCGCCGCCCTCGCCGGGATGACGCCGACCAACGGCGACGTCATCCGTGGGGACGACGGTCTCCCCGTCGTCCTGCCCGGCGAGCACCTCCTCACCGTGGACCGCTGGCGGCGGCTCCAGTCCGTCCTGGACGAGCGTGCCCGGACGCGGCAGCCCGCCCAGCGCCACGGCCTCCCGCCGACCCTCCTCCACGGGATCGCCCGCGATGAGGCGGGTCACCCTCTCTACCGCCACATCGTCCAGGGCCGCACGACCCGCTACACCTGCCGCAAGATCGGCTGCACCGCGAGGACGTCCGTCGTCCAGGAGGCCCTCGACGCCTACGTCGTCCAGGAGTTCCTCAACGTCGTAGGCGACGAGCCCGAGACCGTCATGGAGGTCGTCATCCCCGGACGGGACGACGCCCGCCTGGGGGCCATCCGGGACGAGATCAAGAAGACGGCGGCAGCCCTGGGGGCCTCCCGCGATCCCGAGGAGATCCAGGCCCTCGCCACCCGCCTCGCCGCCCAGCGGAAGGCAGAGGGGGAGGCAGAGGCCGGGGGCGTCCACGGGAACGTCTACGCCTACACCGCCACGGGCCGCACCCTCGGCGACGCCTACCGTGCCGCAACCACCGACGCCGAGCGGGTCGCCCTGCTGACCCAGCACATCGAGTACGTCGTCGTCACGCCCAGCACTCGCGGCGGCAGCGGTCGCCGCATGACCGACCGAGTCAAAATCCAGTGGCTCGGCAACTGAGGAGCACCGTGCTCAAGCCCTGCACTACATGCGGTGAGCCGAGCGAGTCGTCCTTCTGTCCTGCTCACGCACCGAAGCGTGACCGCCGCGAGTTCGGCACGAAGCAGAGCGCGCACCGACGCGGCTACACGAGCCGCTGGCGACGCCTGAGCGCCGAGGCCCGACGGCTCCAGCCGTGGTGCTCGGACTGCGGGACGACCGAGGACCTCACCGCCGACCACCTCACCTTCCCCGCCTACACCCTCCGCGACGTGGACGTCGTCTGCCGCTCCTGCAACGGCAAGCGTCCGCCGCTCCGAGGTCCCAACGGCGTCGGCTCTCGTCCCCGGCCTGGGGAGGAGGGGCTCCGACGCGCTCTAGGGACCGGCGGAGGGAGGGCCGATCCCTGACTCTCATCGCTCCAGGACCCCGCCAAGGGGTCTAGGGGAGCCCTAGGAGGGCCTGGGAGCAGGAGGCGGGTCTCCCTGTACCCCTCCGGCTCCCCAGGAGTTCCTAGATGCCCCCTGCACGCCCAGGCCCCAAGGCCCCGATCACCGCCCCGCCCCTCGACTTCTCCGACCTCCCGCCTCGCGGCTGGAAGCGGATCGACGCCTTCGCCAAGGAGTACCTCAAGGTCCCCAAGGGAGTCGGGGCCAAGGAGCCCTTCCGGCTCCGCCGCTGGCAGCTCGACATCGTCAAGGGCCTCTTCCCCCAGCGTGTAAACGCCCGCCCTCGGCAGGGCCTCCTCTCCCTCCCGCGAGGCAACGGCAAGACCGCCCTCGCCGCCGTCCTGGCCCTCTACTGCCTCTTCGCGGACGAGGTCCACGCCGCCCAGGTCCTCGTCGTGGCGAGCGATGAGAGGCAGGCCGGACACGTCCTCCGGGCCGCCCTCGGCATGATCGAACTAGACCCCCGGCTGGACGAGCAGGTCCACGTCTACACGGACCGGATCGTCGTCCCGCACACCGGCTCGGAGCTGCGAGTCCTCCCCGCCGACGTCGGTGCCCTCCAGGGGTGGGATCCGACCTTGATGATAGTGGACGAACTCCACGTGGTGACCGCCGACGTGTGGGAGGCCGTCTCCTCCGCGTCCGGCAAGCGAGAGTCCTCGCTCACCCTCGCCATCTCGACGCCCTCGGACTCCATCGAGTCCGTCATGTGGAAGCTCGTGGAGTACGGCCGGAGCGGCGAGGACCCGTCCTTCTACTTCCGCGAATACGCGGCCCCGGCGGGCTGTGACCTCACCGACGAGGCTGCCTGGAAGATCGCCAACCCTGCCCTCGGCGACTTCCTCCAGATCGACGCGATGCGGGCCATGAGCCGCACCGTCCGAGAGCCCGCCTTCCGGCGCTACCGGCTCGGCCAGTGGGTCGGCTCCGAGGACACCTGGCTCAAGTTCGGCGTCTGGGATGCCCTCGCGGCCCCCGAGCGCACCGTGGAGCCCGGCACGAAGGTTGTCCTCGGCTTCGACGGCTCCGTCTCCGGCGACTCCACCGTCCTCGTCGGCTGCACCGTGGAGGCCAACCCTCACGTCTTCATGGTCGGCTCCTGGAACTCCGAGGGGCAGCCGGACGGCTGGCAGGTCCCGCGTGCCGAGGTCTCCTCCGCCGTCCGCAAGGCGTTCGCCGACTACGACGTCCTGGAACTCGCCTGCGACCCCTGGGGCTGGCGCTCCGAGATCCAGGGCTGGGCCGAGGAGTTCGGCGAGAAGCGGGTCCTGGAGTTCGACACCTCCTTCCGCAAGCGCATGGCTCCGGCGACGGACCTCCTCTACCAGGCCATCCAGGAGAAGCGGGTCTCCCACGACGCCGACGCCGTCCTCCGAGCCCACGTCTCCAACGCCCAGGCCGTCACGACGCCTCAGGGCGACGTCCTCCAGAAGGACGAGCGGAAGCGGAAGCGCCGGATCGACGCCGCCATCGGTGCCGTCGTCGCGCACGCGAGAGCCGTCCACCACTTCACCAACAAGCCCCGTAGGAGAGCCCTCTCGTGGTGACCATCCCCGACCTCGCCGCATCGTTCGGCGACCAGCTCGACCGCCAGGCCCCCGACCTGGCGACCCTCGACCTCTACCTGGAGGGGCGGCAGCCTGCCGCGTTCCTCTCGCCGGAGAGCCGCAAGGCCCTCGGCAACCGTCTCGACGTCCTGAGCGTGAACTTCCCCCGCCTCGTGGTGGGCTCCCTCGCCGAGCGCCTCCGCCTGGAGGGCTTCAAGGCTCAGGACCCCGCCGTCGGGGCCGACCTCTGGCGGGTCATGAAGCGCAACCGGATGGTGGACGGGGCCGCCGCGACGCACTACGAGGCCCTCGCCCTCGGTCGCGCCTACGTCATCGTCTGGGCGGGTCGGACGCCGGAGACGCCCCTCGTGACCGTGGAGAGCCCGCGTCAGGTCGCCGTCCAGCTCGACCCGGCGACCGGCGAGGTCACCTCCGCCGCCAAGCGGTGGCGGGACGGGGACCGGGCCTACATGACCCTCTTCACGCGAGACCGCATCTACAAGCTCGTCTCCTCCGAGAAGCTCTCCGACGCCCAGCCCATCGGCGGCGTGGAGTGGAGCATCCGCGAGGAGCTGGAGAACCCTCTCGGCGTCGTGCCGGTCGTGCCCTTCATCAACCGGGGCCGCCTCCTCGACGTCTACGGGCGCTCCGAGATGGTGGACGTCATGGCGCTCACCGACGCCATCAACAAGATCACCTCTGACATGCTCGTCACCTCGGAGTTCTACGCCCGCCCCCGTCGGTGGGCCACTGGCCTGGAGATCCAGGAGGACGAGGACGGCAACCCGATCAACCCCTTCACCGAGGGTGCCGCTCGGGTCTGGCAGTCCGAGTCCCCGGAGACCCGCTACGGGCAGTTCGACGGTGCCCGGCTCGACGGCTACTCCGACGCCCTCGCCACCCTGACCCAGCAGCTCGGAGCCCTCACCGGCCTCCCGCCGCACTACCTGGGCCTCCACGGCGATCAGCCCGCGAGCGCCGACGCGATCCGCTCGGCGGAGGCGTCGCTCGTCTCGGCGGCTCGTGCTCGGATGCGGACCTTCGGGGACGCCTGGGCCGACGTCGCCCGTCTGGTCTTCGCCGTCCAGCACGGCACCGACCCCGAGGCCCTGGAGGTCGAGACGCTCTGGGGCGACCCGGAAACGCGGACCCCGGCCCAGAGTGCCGACGCGGCGACCAAGCTGCGGAGCATGGGCGTCGCACTGGAGACCGTGGAGGACGTCGTCCTCGGCTGGACGCCGGAGCAGATCGCGGCGGACCGCAAGGCCCGTCGTGCCGAGGCCCTGGACGCCTCCCTCACCGACCTCACCGCCGTCCTGCCCCAGAGGCCGGCGACTTCCCCCGAGGCTCAGGCGGCGTGACCGAGACCCGCGAGGACACCGACCTCACCCGAGCCTTCATGGGTAGGGCGGACGCCGTCGGGAGCCGCCTCGTCGGCCTCCACGCCGCCTACCTCGCGGGCCGCTTGACGCTGGACGAGTTCATCGACGCCGCCGCCCTCCTCATCGGAGCGGCACAGGCGCAGATGTACGGCCTCGCCGACGCCTCCCTGGCCGCTTGGGTCTCCGCCGAGACTCAGACGGCCGTCCCGGCGCTCGGCATCGTCGCCCCGGACAACGGCCCCGGCCTCCGCGAGGGGCTCTCCGCCCTCCTGGCCGTCGTGGACCCCGAGGACCCCGCCGCCCGCGTCGCCCGCATGGGACGCGCCGAGACGGCGGGGGCCTTCCAGGACGGCTACTCCGAGGCGATGCGGGAGCGCCGGGACGTCGTGGGCGGCTACGTCCGCGTCCTCAACGCCTCGGCGTGCGAACTCTGCGTGTGGCTCTGGCGGGGCGGCTACGTCTGGCCCGCTGGCAAGTCCTTCCACCGGCACCCTGGCTGCGGCTGCCACCCCGGTCCGGTGCTGCGGGGCTGAGGCCCAGACGCGGCGGAGGGGCGGCCCGGTGGGGTTTTACCTCTCTGAGGTGAGGTTTTACGGGACTCTTCTATTACCTCCTTATAGAGCCGCCTCCTATAAGGGGGAAATAGAAGAAGCCCGTAAAACCTCACCCAGGAGATGCAAAACCCCACCCAGCCGGGCCGCCCGGCCACCCCCTCCCCCGCGTCCTGGGCTCGGAGACGAAGTTCCTCCAGAAAAACGCTCTGCCGGTGAGCAGACCGAGGGGTTCTCGCAGACCTCCTAAATACCTGAGGAGAGGTCTCTGCCGGACCGCTCCGCCGGTGATACCGCCGAGCCGGATCGCTCGCAGACCTCCTTGATGCCCCACCCCTACGACCCGAGAGGGCGCTCCCCAGTCATGCCCTACATCGCCGACCCTGACGAGGCGACGGTGGCCGACGTCGGCCGCCGACTCCTGGCCGTCTTCCTCCGCCCCAGCGAGGCCGAGACCATCCGCATCCCGCGATCCAAGCTCCACGAGATCGCCGCCCCCGACCTCCGCAAGGAGGACTTCTACGAGGCCATCCGCCGCCTCGCCGAGCAGACCCACTCCGTCGCCGAGGCGACCGGGACGGGCCGCCGGGCCGACGTCGTCCTGACCCGCACCAACGAGGACGTGGGCGGCTGGGAGTTCCTCTTCTACGACGACTTCCCCGACGACTTCGGCCTGGGGGAGGTCGTCTCGCTCCTCACCGACGCCCACGGCCTCGACGTCTCCACGCCGCTCCCCGATGACCTCCTGGTCGCCCGCAAGCAGCGCGAGCCGATCAAGCACGACCCCGACGTCCCCCGGACCTGCGGCAAGTGCGGCGAGACCAAGGAGACCAGCCACTTCCTCCGGCGCTCCTCCGACCCGGCGGACCGCGACTACCACCGCTTCCAGTCCTACTGCCGCGAGTGCAACGCCGCCTACCAGAAGGACAACCGCCCCTACGACGCCCGCGTCCGCATGGACCGCTGGGGCACCGGCAGGACGGGCCGCATCCGGCCTGGCGGACGTCACCCGAACAACCCCACCTACCGCTACCAGTTCACGAACTGAGGCTCCCCATGACCCTTCACCGTCTCCCCGATCCCGTCCCCGCCTCCGCGTCCGTGGAGGACCGGCTGGACAACATCGACGCCCGCATCGACGTCCTCATCGACGGCATCAAGGAGATCCTCTCCGAGGTCACCGCCCTCCGGCAGCGCATGGAGGCGACCCGATGAGCGCCTACGCCAAGAGCGGCTTCGCCAAGGACGCCAACGGGCGGACCTACGAAGAGCGCATGGAGACCCAGCGCCGCGAGGACCTGGAGGCCGAGAACGCCCGCCTGCGGCGTCGCCTCCGCGAGTCCGCCCGTCAGGCCCCCAGCACCTCACGACCCTTCCGAGGATGGCGATGACCAACCCCGCCCCCGAGACCCCGGAGACCCCGGAGGTCGAGACCGAGCCCACCGAGACGCCGGAGACCCCGGAGCCGGAGGGCGACACCTTCCCGCGTGAGTACGTGGAGAGGCTCCGCCGCGAGAACGCCGAGCAGCGGACCAAGGCCAAGCGGGCCGACGACCTCGCCGCCCGCGTCTTCCGGCTGGAGGTCGCCGCCACGGGACGCCTCGCGGACCCGAGTGACCTCCCCTACGACGAGGCCCTCCTGGAGGACCCGGCGGCGCTGGCCTCGGCCATCGACGCCCTCCTGACCGCCAAGCCGCACCTCGCCTCCCGGCGTCCTCGCGGCGACGTGGACCAGGGCGTCCGCGAGACCGCCCAGCCGTCCGCCGGGTGGGGCTCCCTCTTCTCCTGACCCACTAGACCCCGGAGCCGCCGTCGTCGTGCTGGGGAGCCCGACGGCGGCTCCGGCCTCCACTCCCCACCCATCCCCAGCTCCGCCCTCCCTCGCGTGTCTCGTCAGGACTTCCGCGAGCTACTGAGGGCGGCCCCGCCGAAGGCCCTCTTCGCGCCTCCCTGGAGTTGCCCAGGTCGAGAGCTGCGACGGGGGCCTTCGGCGTCTCGGGCGTCAACGCCCGCTTGACCTTCCCCCTCTTCCTCCCCGGCGTCCCGGCGTCGCCCTGGGAGGTCGCCCGCAACGGCCCTGGCGGCCTCTGGGCTCCCCCATCCCTCACCGCTCAGAAGGAGCAACCCCGTGGCTCTCTACGCCGCCAACGTCCCCGAGGGCGTCAAGCCCGACGGCTACCACGACCTCATCCTCGTCGGCCTCCAGACGGAGTCCGTCGCCGCCGCCTCCGGCGTCGCCGTGGCGAACACCACCAACGCCTCCCTCCACATCCCCCGCGTGACCGCCGACACCACGGCCAAGTGGGCGTCCGAGGGCGAGGACCTGGAGGTCGCCAACCCGGTCCTGGACGAGATCACCTCGACCCCCAAGAAGGTCGGCGGGGTGATCCGCGTGAGCCGCGAGCTGGCGCAGGACTCCAGCCCGGCGGCCACCAAGCTCGTCGGTGACTCGCTGACGCGGGCCATCGCCGTCGCGCTGGACAATGCCTTCTTCACCAACTCCGGCACCCAGACCAAGGCCCCGGTCGGCCTGCCCGGCGTCACCGGCTTCACCCCGATCTCGGGCACCGCGACCAACCTGGACTCCTTCACCGAGGCGCAGGTCAAGGCTCTCGGCAACCGCACGCAGGTGCGCGCTTGGTACATGGCGGCCGCGACTTATTTGCGGTTCGCGGGGATCAAGCAGGCGACCGGCTCCAACGTCGGCCTCCTGGAGACCGGCTTCTCCATCAACGGCATCCCGGTCTACATCACGGAGAACCTGCCGCTGAACACGGTCTACGGCCTCGACACCGCCCAGGCCCTCATGGTCGTCCGCGACCGGGCCAAGGTGGAGGTCTCCGACCAGGCGTTCTTCGAGACCGACGAGGTCGCCGTCAAGGTGACCATGCGGGTCGACTTCGCCTTCCCCCAGGCCAAGGCCGTCACCAAGCTGACCATCGCCGCCTGACCAACCCTCGACGCCCCGACCGCTCAACTCTGAGCGGTCGGGGCCTTGAGGTCGTTTACACGATGGTCCCTGGAGGCCCCCGCTAATGAGCTACCCCGCAACCTGGCAGGCCGGGGACGTCGTCGGCCGCAACTACGTCCCCCGATCCCACTTCCTCGACGCTGGCACCCCTGCCGCTCCTGCCGCGTCCGACATCACGCCCTGGTCCTCCGGGTCCGTGGCGGCTCGTGACGTCGGCAACGGCTACGGCAACGTCCAGCGGCTCTCCGGCTTCACCGCCACTAAGATCGCTCTCCCTGCCGAGGTCTCCACCGTGGGGGAGACGACCTACTCCCTCAAGATCCTCGGCCTCGCCACCGACGGCACGACCAAGGTCGGCCTCATCGCCACGAACGCCGCCGACACCGTCCCGGTGACCGGCTACGCCGTGGCCCTGCCTCAGGCATCGGCGTACCAGTGGTACGAGGTCACGATCAAGGTCCCCACGAAGGCGTGGAAGGACTCCCTCGGTCGGGACGTCACGCCGAGCGGGATGAGCCTCCTCATCACGACCGGCACGACCACGACCTTCGGCTTCGCGATGGTCCGCCTGGACGAGGTCGGCTCCCCGATCCCGCTCCGGCTGGACGGCGGCCTGCCCGACGACCTGCGCTTCGCGTTCGACTACACCGGCACGGCCAACCGCTCGACGTCCGTGGCGACGGCGCTGGTCCCCTACCCGGCTCCGGTGACTACGCCGGGCCAGGGTCCGATCCCGAGCTTCACCGTGGACGTCCTGGACCGCACCGTCTCCGTGGACGCCTCCGGCACCGTGGACCCGGAGGGTGACCCGATCACCTACGCCTGGGACTTCGGGGACGGCTCCTCGGAGTCCGGCGTGACCGCGTCCCGCACCTTCGCGGCGGACGGCTCCTACCCCGTCAAGCTCACCGTCACCGACCCCAGCGGTGCGCCCGGCGTCATGACGAAGACGGTGACCGTCTCGACGGTGCCGGTCGTCACGCCGGAGCCGGAGGCCCCGAGCCTCCCCATCTCCGACCTGGCCGCCGACGTCGTGACCTTCATGGGCCGCGAGGGAGACGCCGGACTGGAGGCCCTGGCAGCCGTCCACGTCCCCATCGTGGCGGAGCTGGTCACCGCCTACGTCCGTGGACGCGGGCCGACCCGCAACGGCCTCGGCCTCGGCGAGTTCTCCTTCCCCGCCGACCTGCGAGCCGTGGTCGTCACGGCGAGCGCCCGGCTCCTCGCCAACCCCGCCCAGCTTGAGAGCGAGTCCGCCGACGGCTACGCCGCCCGAGGCAGCTTCTCGTCCTTCTCGCTGGCCGAGCAGGCCGTCCTCCACCGCTACCGGAGGCGGGTCGCGTGAACTTCCCCGACCGCGTGACCCTCGTGGACGGGGCCACCGAGACCCCGGCCTACGCCCTGGTCATCCTCATCTCCGCCAAGGAGGCCGAGGGCGTCTTCAACATCTCCGACGTCTCGGTCCGCGTGCCGCCCGGCTACCCGGTCCTCCCCGTGACCGGCTCCATCCGCGTTGAGAGCGGCCCCCTCGCGGGCGAGTACAACGTGAGCCAGGTGCGCCCCAACCGGCACCACACCCGCTACGTCGTAAGCCGAGCCACGACCGGCTGATCGTCGGTACAACGTGGGAACAGCTAGACCCGGGAGTCGGCGGTGTTGACCCCCTGGCCGCCGGGTCCCGACGAGCGGGAGAAGCGCCACTGCAGCGCGCTCGCGGGCACGACGACGGAGCCGGTGACGGGCAGGTCGCCGGACGGGTCGTCGGTCGTGGGCACGGCGACAGTCTGCCGGTCAGGCCGGGGGCGGGGGCGTCAGCGGTCCCGGCGCGAGGTGCTCGGCGGTCCACCCGGGCACCGCCCCCTGCCATTCCTCCCGCTCGGCCGGCGGGACGCCGCGCAGGATCCGCCGCCAGGTCAGCGCCCGCTGCAGCGGCGCCACCCGCAGGGCGTCGTCGCACAGCTCGCGCAGCTCGGCCGGCGTCCCGGAGCCCCGCCACTCCTCGAGGTAGGCGTCCCGGAGTCGGACCAGCGACGGGTCGCCGTGCGGCAGCTCCAGCACGCGGGCGGCCATCCGGAGCGCGACCAGCAGCACGAGGAAGGGGTGCCCGACCGAGGCGTCGCCCCAGTCGAAGAACCGGTGCCGCCGGCCTCCGACGAAGACGTTGGCGTCGTGCAGGTCGTCGTGCTGCAGCGTCGCGGGCACCGGCCCGTCGGCCAGCCGGCGGCAGGCAGCGGCGTACCCGTCCAGGGTCGCCCCGATCCGCACCCGGATCTCGGGGGCGAGCCCGTCCGGCCGCCCCTTCCGCTGGGCCGCGTCGTCGGCGAGCAGCTCGCCGACCATCGCGGGCAGCCGCTCCGGCCGGTGGTCGGGGACGCCCAGACGGAGCATCTCCCCGGCGTGCGGGGCCAGGGCGATCTGGAGGCGGGCGTGGTCGCGCAGCACCGCCTCCCACGTGGCGATGTCCCCGGCCCCCGCGTCCCGCAGCGTGCGGCCGCCGTCCGGGAGCAGCAGCAGCCGGCGCCCGCGGTCCACCGCGAGCGGCACGAGCACACGTTCCGGCGACCAGCGGCCGAGAGCCGCGGCCAGCGCCGGCTCGTGGGCGGAGCCGGGACCCGCGGACTTGAGCCAGACCGCGCCGTCGCCGACCGGCAGCCGGAACACCGTCGACCAGGGCTGGACGTGCGTCTGCTCGGGCTCGCCGGCCAGCACGAGCCCGGCGTCCGCCAGCGCGTCGCCCGCCCACGCCAGCGCGCCCGCGCGCCAGGCCGGGTCCAGCCAGGTGGCCGTCCCTGCGGTCTCCTCGATCAGCACGCGGGGACGGTAGGCGCCCGCCCGCGCCGGCGCACGGTCTTGTCCGCGCGTCGACGTCCCTTCATGCGGGGAACGAGGGCTCCGGCGGGCCGCGCAGGCCCCGCGTTCCCCGCACGAGGGCTCAGGCGGGGACGGGGTCGGCCCCGCGGGCGGCACCCGGCCGGCAGCGCGCCAGCCGGCGCAGGGTCAGCCACGACCCCCGGCGTGCCCCGTGCCGCTCCAGCGCCTCGACGGCGTAGGCCGAGCAGGTCGGCTCGAACCGGCAGCTCGGCGGCCGCTTCGGGCTGATCTCCCGCTGGTAGACCCGCACGGCGGAGACCAGCCGGTCGGCCAACCGGGTGCCCCGCTCCCCCGTGCCGGCCCTCCGCACCTGCCGGGCCGTCGTCGGCGCCAGCAGCATCGAGTCCATGCCGCACCCGACCGCATTGGCCAGGCAGCACCCGGTGTTGAGGAACAGCAGGTCGCGCAGGCAGGAGTCGTTGCGCCGTCCGTACCCGTGGCCGTAGCCCGGCGGCGGGCCGTACCCGCGGCCGTAGTGCCCCGAGTAGTGCCCGCCGTACCCGCCGTACCCGCGGCGGGGGCGACGGCGGCGCGGCCCGCTGCTCCAGATGAAGACCACGCCGGCTACAGGATCGGCTTGCCGCCGGTGACGGCGACCCGCGCGCCCGAGACGTAGGACGCCTCGTCGCTTGCCAGCAGCACGTACACCGGGGCGAGCTCCGCCGGCTGGCCGGGGCGGCCCAGCGGCACCTGCTGGCCGAAGCTCTCCACCTTCTCCTCGGGCATGGTCGCCGGGATGAGCGGCGTCCAGATCGGGCCGGGGGCGACGCTGTTGGCGCGGATGCCCTTCTCGGCCAGCATCTGCGCGAGCGAGGCGGTGAAGTTGGCGATGCCGGCCTTGGTCATCGCGTAGGCGATGAGGTTCGGGCTCGGGTTGTCCGAGTTGACCGACGACGAGTTGATGATCGACGCGCCCGGGCGCATGTGCGGGATGGCGTCCTTGGTGAGGGTGAACATCGCCGAGAGGTTCGTGGCGACGGTGAAGTCCCACTCCTCGTCGCTGATCTCCTCGATCGAGTCGTGGCTCATCTGGTAGGCGGCGTTGTTGACCAGGACGTCCACCCGGCCGAACTCCTCGACGGCCTTCGGGATGATCGTCTTGGCGTGCGCCCGGTCGGAGAGGTCGCCGGGCACGAGCACGCACTTCCGCCCGGCCTGCTCGACGTACTTGGCGGTGTCCTGGGCGTCCTCGTGCTCGTCCAGGTAGGAGATGAGGACGTCGGCGCCCTCGCGGGCGAAGGCGATGGCCACGGCGCGGCCGATGCCGCTGTCGCCACCGGTGATGACGGCGGCCTTGCCGGTCAGGCGGCCGGAGCCCTGGTAGCTCTCCTCGCCGTGGTCGGGCTTCGGGTCCATCTCGCCGAGCGTGCCGGGCGTGGACTGCTGCTGTGCGGGCTGGGACTCGGGGCGGGGGGACGACACGTGGATCCTCCGGTGCGGGTAGGCAGGCGGGCGGCGTCCGGACCTCTGCTGGTCCGGGCAGCCGCCCGCCTGCCTACCCGCGCCGTTCCGCGCGGAACCCGTGCGTCAGGCGGCCTTCGCCAGGCTCGACGCCGCCGGGGCCGCGATCGGCAGGTCCCAGCGCATCTCGAGCCGACGCCGGCCGGAGCCGTCGACGACCGGCACCCAACGGCACTCGGGGCAGAACTTGTCGCGCATCATCGCGCCACCTCCCGTTCACCTGTTGTTCACCTTCTAGGTCCCAACGGTACATCTCACACGTCTCCGGAGGCTTCGTTACCGGATCGTGTCCGTGCTCTTTCTCGAGCCGGGTGCCGTGCCCGTGCCCGGGAAGCCCGGGGCCGTCGGGCACGCTGTCCCTCACGATGACCGCGCCTCCCCTGATCGCCGACCCCACCGACCTCTCCGCGCTGCGCGCGCAGGGCACCGATCCCGACGAGCTGTTCGCCTCCTTCGCCGCCTGGGCCGAGGCCAGCGGCACGACGCTGTACCCGGCGCAGGAGGAGGCGCTGATCGAGCTGGTCAGCGGCGCCAACGTCGTGCTCGCCACCCCCACGGGATCGGGCAAGTCGCTGGTCGCCACCGGGGCGCAGTACGCGGCGCTGGCCGCCGGGCGGCGCAGCTACTACACGGCGCCGATCAAGGCGCTGGTCAGCGAGAAGTTCTTCGCGCTCTGCGGCGTCTTCGGCGCCGAGAACGTCGGCATGCTCACCGGCGACGCGGCGGTGAACCGGGACGCGCCGATCATCGCCTGCACCGCCGAGGTGCTGGCCAACATCGCCCTCAGAGAAGGGGCGGACGCCGACGTCGGCCTCGTCGTCATGGACGAGTTCCACTTCTACGGCGACCCCGACCGCGGCTGGGCCTGGCAGGTGCCCCTGCTGGAACTGCCGAAGGCGCAGTTCCTGCTGATGAGCGCCACCCTCGGCGACGTCACGTTCCTGCGCGAGGACCTCACCCGCCGCACCGGCCGCCCCACGGCGCTGGTCGCCAACGCCGTCCGCCCCGTGCCGCTGCACCACTACTACGCCACGACGCCGATGCACGAGACGATCCAGGAGCTCCTGGACACGAAGCAGGCGCCGATCTACGTCGTCCACTTCACCCAGGCCTCGGCGCTGGAGCGGGCGCAGGCGCTGATGAGCGTGAACGTCTGCTCCAAGGAGGAGAAGGCGGCGATCGCCGAGATGATCGGCGGCTTCCGGTTCTCCTCCGCCTTCGGCACCACGCTGAGCAGGCTGGTCCGGCACGGCATCGGCGTCCACCACGCCGGGATGCTGCCCAAGTACCGGCGGCTGGTGGAGCAGCTGGCCCAGGCCGGGCTGCTCAAGGTCATCTGCGGCACCGACACCCTGGGCGTGGGCATCAACGTGCCCATCCGCACCGTCGTCTTCTCCGCGCTGTCCAAGTACGACGGCACCCGCACCCGGCTGCTGCAGGTCCGCGAGTTCCACCAGATCGCCGGCCGGGCCGGGCGCGCGGGCTACGACACCGCGGGCACCGTCGTCGTGCAGGCGCCGGAGCACGAGGTGGAGAACCTCAAGCAGTTCGCCAAGGTCGCCGACGACCCGAAGAAGCGCCGCAAGCTGGTCCGCAGGAAGGCGCCCGAGGGCATGGTCCCGTGGAGCGAGACGACCATGAACCGGCTGATCGAGTCCGAGCCGGAGAAGCTGACCAGCCACATGCGGGTGACGACGGCGATGGTCCTGGACGTCGTCGACCGCCCCGGCGACCCGTTTCCCGCGATGCGCCGGCTGCTGACGGAGAACCACGAGCCGCGCAAGCGCCAGCTGCGGCTGATCCGCGAGGCGATCGGCATCGCCCGCTCGCTGCTGCAGGCCGGCGTGATCGAGCGGCTGCCCGAGCCCGAGCCGGACGGCCGCCGCTACGACCTGACCCTCGACCTGCCCGACGACTTCGCGCTCAACCAGCCGCTGTCCACGTTCGCGCTGGCCGCGATCGAGCTGCTCGACCCCGAGTCGGACACCTACGCGCTCGACGTCGTGAGCGTTCTCGAGGCCACACTCGACGACCCGCGCCAGATCCTGGCCGCGCAGCTCAACAAGGCCAAGGGCGAGGCCGTGGCGCAGATGAAGGCCGAGGGCATCGAGTACGACGAGCGGATCGAGCTGCTCGAGGACGTCAGCTACCCGAAGCCGCTCGAGGAGCTGCTGGGCCACGCCTACGACGTCTACCGGCGGAGCAACCCCTGGGCCGCCGACGCGCTGCTCTCGCCGAAGTCGGTCGTCCGGGAGATGTGGGAGCGGGCGTTCACCTTCCGGGAGTTCGTGAACACCTACGGGCTCACCCGCGCCGAGGGGGCGGTGCTCCGGTACCTCTCGGACGCGTTCAAGGCGCTGCGCTCGGGAGTCCCGACCGCGGCGCGCACCGAGGAGGTCACCGACCTGGTCGAGTGGCTGGGCGAGCTGGTGCGCCAGGTGGACTCCTCGCTGCTCGACGAGTGGGAGGCCCTCACCAACCCGGACGACGGTCCGGTCGCGGAGGTCGCCGTCCCCACCCGGCCGCGGCCGCTCACCGGCAACGAGCGGGCGTTCACCGCGATGGTCCGCAACGCGCTGTTCCGCCGGGTGGAGCTGTGGGCGCGCCGCCGCTGGTACGACCTGGGCGAGCTGGACTCCGGCTCGGGCTGGGACGCCGACCGCTGGGGCGAGGTCGTGCAGGCCTACTTCGCCGAGCACGACTCGGTGGGCACCGGCGGCGACGCCCGCGGTCCGGCGCTGCTCATCTGGGACAAGTCGGAGCCCGGCGTCTGGCGGGTGCGGCAGATCGTCGACGACCCGGCCGGCGACCACGACTGGGGCTTCGACGTCGAGGTCGACCTGGAGGCCTCCGACGAGGAGGGTGCGGCGGTGATCCGGCTCGTCGACGCCGGGCGCAAGGACTGACGCAGGGCCGACGCCGGGATGTTTCGCCCCGGCGTCGGTCCGGAAATACAACCGGCGGTGTGGCGGGCTCCTCCCCGTGCCCGCGCCGTCGGAGGACCCGATGACCCAGCGCCTGCATCCCCGTGGTTCCCGCCGCCGCCGTCCCCTGCCACCACCCCCGTACCCGCCGCCGGAGAGCGAGCCGACGATCCTCGGCTTTCCCGCCGAGACCGGGGAGGGCACCGCCGCCGCGCCGGCCGTGACCCTCACCGCCGTCCGGCGGCCGGACCGGGTGGCCGCGGGCGCGCTGGTCCTGGCCGGTGCCGCGGCGAACGTCAGCCTGGTGCTGTCCTGGTCGTCCGGGGAGGAGCCGACCGGCCTGTCGCTGGTCGAGCGCGGCGGGCAGGCCCTGGAGTCCGGCGTCGCCGAGTCCGTCGGCGACGGCGACGCGGCGCCGCTGGTCGTCGTGGTCTGCGGCGGCCTGCTGCTGCTCCTCGGTCTCCTGCTGCTGGTCCCGGCCCACGCCCACCGGACGGTCGGCCTGCTGGCCCTGGTCGTGGCGTCGGCCGCCACCGCCGCGGTGCTGGTCGTCGTGGCCGACGCCGGGTGGCGGGTCGACCGGTTCGGCGCCGGGACGTGGTGCGCCGTCGCGGTCGCCGCCCTCGGCCTGCTCGGCGCGCTGAAGGCGATGCTCACACCACCTCTGGTCACGCTCGCGGAGCGCTGAGCCGCACCTGGCGCGCAGGCCGGTGCGGTCACCGGCGAGGATGCCGGGCATGAGCACCGGGGACCTGAGGCACGTCACCACCCCGCGGCTGCGGCTGGACGCCGTCGTCCCCGAGGACCTCGACGCCCACTACGCGCTGCTGTCCGACCCCGGCACGTGGGCGCACCTGCCCGAGGGCCGGCACACCGCACCGGAGCAGACCGCCGAGGGCATCGCCCACTCGCAGCGGCACTGGGCGCGGGACGGGCTGGGTTACTGGACGGCGCGGCTGCTCGAGGACCTGCCCGGCACCGGGCTGGACGCGGGTGAGGTCGTCGGCACGGGTGGCTGCGCGATCCGCGAGGGAACGTCCTGGTGGAACCTCTACTACCGGTTCACCCCGCCCGCATGGGGGCAGGGGCTGGCCGCCGAGCTGGTCGCCGCGGCGGTGGACGCCGCGCACGAGCTGCGCCCCGAGGTCCCGGTCGTCGCCTACCTGCTGGAGCACAACGGGCGGTCGAAGGGCCGGGCCGAGCGCGCCGGGCTGCGGCTGGTGTGGCGCGGCCCGGACGCCGGCAACCCCGACCCCGACGCCGTCCGGCTGGTCTACGCCGACCGCGACCTCGACGACGGGACGATCGCGCGCATCGCCGCCCACGACTGACCCGGGTGTGAGGAGATCGACGCCGCACGCCTGAGCGGACGTCGTCCGGGACGTGCAAGTCTCGGGGGGGATGCGCGCATGACCGGCTGGGAGATGGTCGCCGTCGCGGCCGCCGGGCTGGCCGCGGGCGGCATCAACGCCGTCGTCGGGTCCGGGACGCTGGTCTCCTTCCCCGTCCTGCTCGCCGTCGGCATCCCGCCCGTGCCGGCGACGATCAGCAACTCGCTGGGGCTGGTGCCGGGCAACGCCAGCGGCTCGTTCGGCTACCGGCGCGAGCTGCGCGGCCAGAAGCGGCTGCTGCTCAGCCTGATCCCGGCCTCGGTGCTGGGCGGGCTCACCGGTGCGTTCCTGCTGCTGCACCTGCCCGCGTCCACGTTCGAGGCCGTCGTCCCGGTGCTGATCGGGCTGGCCGTCGTCCTGGTCGCGGTCCAGCCGCTGGTGCAGCGGTCGCTGGCCCGGCGCCGCTCGGGCGACGAACCACCGCCGCGCGTGGGCCGCGGCCGGCTGGCCGCGCTCTTCGGCGGCGCGTACGTGACCGGCACCTACGGCGGCTACTTCGCGGCCAGCCAAGGGGTGCTGCAGATCGGCATCTTCGGGCTGCTGCTGCGCGAGCCGCTGCAGCGGCTCAACGCGCTGAAGAACGTCCTGACCCTCACGGTGAACACCGTGGCCGCCGGGGCGTACGTCGTCGTCGCCACCGACCGGGTCGACTGGACGGCGGCCGGGCTGCTGGCCGCCGGCTCCCTCGTGGGCGGGTACGTGAGCTCCCGCTACGGGCGGCGGCTGCCCGAACCCGTGCTGCGGACGGCGATCGTCGCCCTCGGGCTCGTCGCGATCGGGGTGCTGCTGAACCGGTGAACGTCCTCGAGTTCGCGTTCCTCGTGCTGGCCGGGATCGGCGCCGGCCTGTCGGGCAGCATCGCCGGCCTCGCGTCGCTGGTGAGCTACCCGGCGCTGCTGGCCACCGGAATCCCGCCGGTCACCGCGAACGTCACCAACACCGTGGCGTTGGTCCTCAACGCGGTCGGCTCGGTGAGCGCCTCGCGCCCCGAGCTGCGCGGCCAGGGACGGCGGGTGCGGCCGCTGCTGGTCGCCGCGACCCTGGGCGGCACCACCGGCGCCGCCCTGCTGCTCCTCACCCCCACCGAGGCGTTCGAGCGGATCGTGCCCTGGCTGATCGCCTTCGCCTCGGTGGCGATCCTCGTGCAGCGGCCGCCGCGCGAGCTGGCCGCCGAGGCCGCCGGGCACGCGCGCGACCCGCGCTGGCTGCCCGTGGGCACCTTCGCCGTGACCATCTACGGCGGCTACTTCGGCGCGGCGGCCGGGGTGCTGCTCCTGGCGATGTACCTGCTCACCACCGGGGAGAAGCTGCCCCGGTCGAACGCCATGAAGAACCTGGTCCTCGGGGTGGCCAACGGCATCGCGGCGCTGGCGTTCGTCGTCCTCGCCGACGTCGCCTGGTCGGCCGCGCTGCCGCTGGCCATCGGCTTCTTCGCCGGCGGCCGGATCGGCCCCCGCGTGGTGCGCCGTGCCCCCCAGGCGGCGCTGCGCACGCTCATCGCCGTCGCGGGGCTCGGCCTCGCGGTGCACCTGGGCGTCCAGGCCTACACCTGATCCGGTGGTTGCGCGCTGAGCGTGGTCCGGACGGCGCCGGAGCCACGCTGAGCGCGCAACCTCGCCTCAGCTGCGCCCGACCCAGGCGGCCAGCACCAGGACGACGACGCTGACCACCAGCAGCAGCCGGGCGGGGGTCAGCCCGTTGACCAGCCCCGCGGTCGCCTCCACCCACTGCGGCCGGACGGCGGCCTCCCGCGTGCGCTGGCGGATCACCCGCACCTCGTCGGCCAGCAGCGTGCCCGCGGTCCCGAGCATGCCGAGCCCCAGCACCACGAACACCAGCGCCAGCCGCTGCTCGAACGACTCCGCGACACCGCCCAGCACCGCGGCCACGATGCCGCCCACCACCAGCCCGAGCAGGCCACCGGCCACCGGCGCCCACGGCCCCATGATCGTCATCGGCCCACGCCGCGGCATCCGCGGACGGGGCCGGACGGTCACCGGCGCCGTCCCCTGCGCGCCGGGCGGCAGGTCGCCCTCCGGCGCCACCTGCTCCGATGCCGGGGGCACCGCCGGCGCTGCCGGTGCGGTCTCCGGCGGCGGCACGGTGCCGGGCCGGATCACCGGGATCTCGGCCGTGCTCGTGCCGACGGACGTGCTTCCCTTGCTCTCACTCACGACTGATCACCTCGTGCGCCACGCTAGGCGCAGCCGCCGCACGCGTCCGGGACGCCGCCCCGGTGAGGCGCGCACGCTGGGTGAGGGCGCGCCGCCGGTCGACATGTCGCCGTCCCGACCTGGCGGCAGGGCGACATGTCGACCTCACACCAGGCGGCGGCTGTCCTCCGCCACCACGCGCAGCCACCGGTAGCCGTAGCCGCCCAGCGTGATCTCCACCGTCCCGTCGTCGGCCACCGGCGTGCTGCCCGTCTCGAGCAGGTCGACCAGGCGGTGCGAGGAGTCGCACCCCTCCAGCATGAACGGCACGGTCCGCGGCTCGGGCCCGAGGTTGTGCAGGGCCACCAGCGCGCCGTCGTCCCAGGTGCAGAGGTGGGCCAGCACCTCCGGGCAGGGGTGCTCCAGCACCTGGAAGCCGCCCCAGCCGAGCTCGGGCGACTCCCGGTAGCGGCGGATCAGCAGCTTCATGAACGACAGCAGCGAATCGGGGTCGTTGCGCTGGTCGGCGACGTTGACGTACTCCGGGGCGAAGCCGCCCGAGACCACGGGGCCGGGCAGCTTGCGCGGGCCGGCGGGTGAGAACCCGCCGTTGCGGCCGGAGGTCCACTGCATCGGCGTCCGGACGGCGAGGCGTCCCTCGGCGTCGAGGTCCTCCCCCATCCCGATCTCCTCGCCGTAGAAGAGGACGGGGGTGCCGGGGAGCGAGAACAGCAGGCTGTAGACCATGCGCACCCGCCGCGGGTCGCCGTCGAGCATCGGTGGCAGCCGCCGGCGCAGCCCGCGCCCGTAGACCTGCATCCGGTCCTCGGGCCCGAACGCGGCGAAGACCTCGGCCCGCTCGTCGTCGGTCAGCTTGTCCAGGGTCAGCTCGTCGTGGTTGCGCACGAAGGTGGCCCACTGCGAGTCGGGGTGCAGCGTCGGCCGGCCCTGCAGGGCGGCCGCGATCGGACCGGCGTCGCTCCGGGCCAGGGCGAGGTAGAGGGCCTGCATGCCGACGAAGTCGAACTGCATCGTCAGCTCGTCGCCGTCGGTGCCGCCGAAGAAGTCCAGCTGCTGCTCGTAGGGCAGGTTCACCTCGCCGAGCAGGACGCCGTCGCCGGTGCGCCGGCCGAGCAGCTTGCGCAGGGCCCGCAAGTAGGCGTGCGGTTCGGGGAGCGCGCCGCCGTCGGCACCGGCGGTCTCCAGGAAGAAGGGGACGGCGTCGACGCGGAAGCCCGACAGCCCCACCTGCAGCCAGAAGCCCATGATCTTGGCGACCTCGTCGCGGACCTTCGGGTTCGTGACGTTCAGGTCGGGCTGCTCCTTGTAGAACTTGTGCAGGTACCACTCCCCCGTCTTCTCCGACAGCGTCCAGATGCTGTCCTCCTGGTCGGGGAACACGACCTGGTCGGAGGTGTCCGGCGGCGGATCCGAGCGCCACACGTAGAAGTCGCGGAAGGGCGAGTCCTTCGACGACTCCGCCGACCGGAACCACGGGTGCTTGCGCGAGGTGTGGTTGACGACCAGGTCGGCGATGACCCGCATGCCCCGGTCGTTCGCCGTCCGGATCACCTCGACCAGGTCGCCGTGGGTGCCCAGACGCGGGTCGACGCCGTAGAAGTCGGTGATGTCGTAGCCGTCGTCCCGCTCGGCGGTCGGGTAGAAGGGCATCAGCCACAGGCACGTGACGCCGAGGTCGGCCAGGTGGTCGATCCGCTGGGCGAGGCCGGCGAAGTCGCCGATGCCGTCGCCGTTCCAGTCCATGAACGTCTCGACGTCGAGGCAGTAGACGACGGCGTTCTTCCACCACAGGTCCGCCGTGTCGGTGATCCTCACGGCGCCGGCACCGGGTCGACGTGGGGACGGAGGTTTTCCGCCGGGCCGGGCGGGTCGACGGCCGCCACGGGCGCCGGGGCGGTGACGCCGAGCTGCGGCAGCACGTGCTCGCCGAACGCGTCGAGGAACGGCCGCTGCTCCTTGCCGACGTGGTGCAGGTAGATCTCCTCGAAGCCCAGCTCGAGGTACTCCTGCAGCCAGGCGGTGTGCTGCCCGAGGTCCGCCGAGACCCGGACCGCTCCGGTGACGTCCTCGGGGGCGACGTGCGCGCTGGCCTGCTCGAAGGCCTCCGGGCTGTCGAGGTCCCAGCACAGCGGCGGCGGGAAGACGTTGCTGCGCCACTGGTCGTGCGCGATGCCGAGCGCTCGGTCGGGGTCGGGGTCCCAGGAGACGTGCACCTGCAGGACGAGCTTTCCCCGCCCCCCGGCGTCGCGGTAGGCGGCGATCATCTCGCGCAGCTTGTCGTGCGGCTGGTTGATGGTGACCAGGCCGTCGGCCCAGTCGGCGCCGTTGCGCGCGGTGGCCACGCTGACCGCCGGGGCGATCAGGGCCGGCTGGATGTCCGGCAGCGTGTAGATCTTGGCCCGCTCCACGGTGACGAGGCCGTCGTGGCTGACCTCCTCGCCGGCCAGCAGCGCGCGGATGACGTCCACGCACTCGCGCAGGCGTGCGTCGCGCAGGTCCTTGCGCAGCCACTTCTGGCCGGTCACGTGCTCGTTCATCGCCTCGCCGCTGCCCAGCGCCACCCAGAACCGGCCGGGGAACATCGCGCCCAGCGTGGCGACCGCCTGGGCGACGATCACCGGGTGGTAGCGCTGCCCCGGGGCGTTCACCGCGCCGAACGGCAGCGACGTCGTGGCCATGGCGGCGCCGAGCCACGACCACGCGAACCCCGACTCCCCCTGGCGCGGGTTCCAGGGCGTGAGGTGGTCCGAGCACATCGCGGCGGTGAAGCCCACCTCCTCCGCGTGCTGGACCGCCGTCAGCAGTTCCGAGGGGTGGACCTGCTCGTGGGAGTTGTGGAATCCGATCACCGGCATGCGCCATGCCTACCGAAGTGCCGGCCGCGGGGCCATGCGGACTCAGCCGAGCAGCTCGATCGCCCGCTCCGGCAGCACGGCGACGTCGAGGTGGCTGCCCGGTGGCCGGGAACAGCGCGCGGGCGCTCGTCCGGGGGCAGGTCGTCGCGCGCGTCGGGCACCACGTCGTCCAGTCGGGGATCCGACCGCCCCGCACCAGCGCGTCCACCCACGCGACCGCGCGGGCAGCGTCACGCCGGCTCCGGAGAAGCCGAAGCCGGCGTCGGCCGCGGCGACCGCCGCGGCGGCGGCCTGCCAGCGCTCCGGCCAGCCGGGGGCTGGGTCGACCGCGGCCCGCAGGTCAGGCAGCGCCACCTCGTCGCCCCGGCTGCGCAGCTCGTCCGCCAGGGGTGTGAGGACGGCGGGACCGAACAGCGGCGGGTGGACCGGAGCCAGCGGGTCACCGACGCGGTGTGGCGGGCCTGGCTCGGGCTGGACCAGCGGAAATGTCGTACCCCTTCCCTAGCGTGGGGGTGTGCCTCGGATCGCCGGTTCCTCGCTCGTCGAGGGTGTGCTGATCGACTGGTCGCTGGACCAGTCGGTCGCATCTGCGGTGCTGCCGGTGGGGCTGCTGTCGAAGGAGCAGGCGGCCGCGGAGCTGGTGCGGCTGCAGCGGCGGAAGGCGGTGGATGCCGCTTACGAGGCCGAGCTGGTGCTGCGGATGGCCGAGCTGACCCCGGACGTCTCCGATCCGCGCCCGGGTGAGCCGGGTGCCGGGTCGTCCGGGTGGGGCGCGGACGGCGGCGTGGCCGGGGTCAGCGAGTTCTTCGCCGGGGAGCTGGCGCTGGTGCTCAACCGCGGCCGCGGAACGGCTGATCACCTGTTCTCGCGGGCGCGGGTGTGGCGGGATCGGCTGCCGGCCACGTTCGCCGCGCTGGCGGCCGGGGAGCTGGACGTGGCCCGCGCCGCGGCGCTGGCCGAGGTGCTCAGCCCAGCCGACCCCGAGCTCACGCGGGCGGTGGAGGCGCGGCTGCTGCCCGAGGCGGTGGACCTGTCGGTGGCCCGCCTACGGGCGCGGGCGCTGGAGCTACTGCTCACCCTCGACGCCACGGCCGCCGAGGAGCGGCGCAAGCGGGCGGAGAAGACCGCCGACGTGTTCCTGCAGCCCGGCGCCGACGGGATGGCCACCCTGGGCGCGGACCTGCCCGCCGACGAGGCCGCCGAGGCCTGGGCGGTGATCGACACGCTGGCGAAGATGGCCAAGGCCGACGGCGACGACCGGCCGATCGCCGCGCTGCGCACCGAGCTGTTCTCGCTGCTGCTGCGCCGCCCCGGCGGGACCGGGCAGCCGCCGGTCACCGCGCACCTGACCATCACCGCCACCCTGGACTCCCTGGACGGCAGAACCACCGAGGCCGGTTGCGTAGCCGGGGTGGTGATCACCGCCGCGCACGTCCGCGAGCTACTCGCCCGGATCGGCGCCCTGGGCCTGCAGAACCCGCCGGCCGGTGGCCTGACGTTCGCGCTCACCGACGCCGACGGGCGGCTGCTGGCCACCACCACCGTCGCCGAACTCCTCCGCCTCGCCAAGAAGGGGTGTCCGGAACATTCCGGCCAGGACTGCGGCTGCCCGGTGCTCGGGCCACCGCCGGCGACCGGCGCCTACACCCCGACCGGCCGCCAGCAGCGGTTCACGAAGACACGGGACCGCACCTGCCGGATGCCCGGCTGCGCCCAGCGCGTCGGCTGGACCGACCTGGACCACGTCCGCCCGCACGCCTGCGACGGCGAGACCACCTGCAGCAACCTGTGCTGCCTGTGCCGCTCCCACCACCGCCTCAAGACCTTCGCCCCCGGCTGGCACTTCCTGATGGAGCCCGACGGCACCCTGCACGTCACCACCCCGTCCGGGATCACCCGCACCACCCGACCACCCGGTCTGCGCGCAACGGCACCCCCGGAACCGGCCCGACCCGAACCGCCGCACCCGGCGAACCGGCTCGGGATCCGGGAACTCCTCGAGCGCCCGGCAAGCGAACCTCCCGACGTCGGACCGGACAACGACCCGCCGCCCTTCTAGCTGTTGCGGCGCAGGGCCGTACCGGCACGCGCCGGCATCCGCGTCCGCTCAGGACCCGGCGTCGACCAGCGGGGCAGCGTCGACCAGCGGGGCAGCGTCGACCAGCGGGGCGGTGTCGCGCACGAGGAGGGCGGCGTCCTCCGCCTCGAGCGGCGCGGCGAAGAGGTAGCCCTGCGCCAGCTCACAGCGTGCTGCCCGCAGCTGGTCGCGCTGCACCTCGAGCTCCACGCCCTCGGCGACGATCTCCAGGTCCAGCGTGCGGCCGAGGTCGATGAGCCCCCGGACGATCGCGGGCAGCTCGGCGGTCTGGATCGTCGAGATGAACGACCGGTCGATCTTGAGCACGTCGACGGTGAACTGGCGGAGGTAGCTCAGCGAGGAGTAGCCGGTGCCGAAGTCGTCCAGCGCCAGCCGGATGCCCAGCGCCCTGAGCGCGGCGAGCTGCTCGGCGGCTCCGTCCGGATCGCGCACGAGGGCGGTCTCGGTGACCTCGAGCACCAAAGCGGAAGCGGGCAGCCCGCTGGCCGCCAGGGCGTCGGTGATCTGCCCGACCAGGTCGGGCGAGGCCAGCTGCACCGCGGAGACGTTCACCGCCATGGTCAGGTCGCGGCCGCCCGGCCGGCTGCGCCAGGCGGCCGCGGTGGTGCACGCCTCGCGCAGGACCCAGGCCCCGATCTCCCCGATCAGGTCGAGGTCCTCCGCCACGGGCACGAACCGGTCCGGCGGGATCGACCCGAGGGTCGGCGAGTGCCAGCGCAGCAGCGCCTCGAACCCGACGACCGTCGAACCGGAGAGCTCGACGACCGGCTGGTAGACCAGCCGCAGCTCGCCGCCGTCGAGGGCCCCCTGCAGCTCCCGCTCCAGCTCGCGGCGCGCCACGACGGCGGCGCGCATGCCCGGGTCGAACACCAGCACCCGCCCGCGGCCGGCCGCCTTGGCCGCGTACATGGCGACGTCGGCGTCGCGGACCAGCGAGTCGCTGGTGGCGTCCCCGTCGCTGACCGCCACACCGACGCTGCCCGACACCGAGACCACCTGGTTGCCCAGGCGGACCGGCCCGCGCAGGGCGGCGAGGACGCGCTCGCCGGCCGCCGTGACCTCGTCGGCCCCGCCGACCTGCTCGACGAGGATGGCGAACTCGTCCCCGCCGAGCCGGGCCAGGGTGTCCCCCGCCCGCACCGTCGCCGCGAGCCGCTGCGCGACCTCCCGCAGCAGCACGTCGCCGGCCTGGTGGCCCAGGCTGTCGTTGATCTCCTTGAAGCCGTCGAGGTCGATGAAGACGACGGCGGCGGCCTCGCCGTGCCGCACGTTGTGCCGCAGCGCCTGCTCCACCCGCTCGGTGAACAGCGCCCGGTTGGCCAACCCGGTCAGCGCATCGTGGAACGCCTGGTGGGCGAGGGTCTGCTCGGCGCGCTTGCGCTCGGTGATGTCGGTGGCGTGCACGACCACGCCCCGCACGTCGGGGTCCGCGGAGAGGTCGACCAGTCGCACGCCGAGCCAGCGCTCCTGGCCGCCGGTCCGGCGGGCCAGCTCCGCGCTGACGACCGACCCACGAGCGGCGAGCGCCCGTTCGAACGCGATCCGCGCCTCGGCGGGGTTGAGACCGGCCCGCAGCATGAGGTCCGCGAGCCCGCCGTCCCCGTCGTGCTCCGTCCCGAGCACGCCCGCCAGCCGCCCGGCGTCGCCGAGCAGCCGTCCCGTGCGGTCGACCACGACGACGGCGTCGGACGAGTGGGCCGCCAGCGCTGCGCTGTACCGGGCCTGGGACCGCACCATCTCCCGCGCCCGCGCCTCCGCGACCAGCAGCCGCAGGGTGCGGGCGAAGACCAGGAGGACCAGCGCCGCCGTGGCCGCGAACAGGGCCAGCGGGTTCTCCGGCCCGTCGGTCAGGTCGGTCACCAGCTCGAGCGCCCCCGGCACCAGCAGCGCCCCGAGCGACACCGCCAGGCGGCCGACGCCGTGGCCGGCACGGGCGGGCGGGGCCGCGACGGTGCGGACGCGCCGGCCGGCGCGGACGGCGACGGCGAGCAGCCCCGCTCCGACCATCCAGCCGACGTCCAGCACACCGGTGGTGCCGGCCTGGTCGGCCGCCACGAGGTAGCCGAGGTCGGAGACCAGCCAGCAGCCCGCGCCGGCGGCCACGGCGAGGGCGCTGCCGTCCCGGCGCCCGCCGGCGACGAGCCGGAACACGAGCGCGACCAACGCCGCGTCCAGGGCGGGGTACGCGGACCACACGATCCGGGTGCCGATCGGCACGGAGTCATCGCCCACCGTGGCCGCGATGGAGAGGTTCCACATGACCAGGAGCGCCGCGACGAGGACGATCACCGCGTCGATCCAGCCGTCGATCCGCTCGCGACCGGGCTGCCGCGTGCCGCGTGCCATGGCGGTCAGCCCCAGCCCGAGGGCCGCGTAGCCGCCCAGGTAGGCGACGTCGGCGATCGACACGTCCGGCTCGTGGCCCAGCCAGACCAGGCCCTGCCAGAGGAGGTCGCCGAGGGAGGAGAGGGTCAGCCCGGTGGCGAGCAGCACCGGAGCCCGCCCGCTGGGAGCCCGGCGGGCCCAGACCCAGGCCAGGACCGCGGCCGTCCAGACGACGACCAGGTAGAGGATCTCCGCGGCGGTCGTGCCGGAGAGCGCCCGGTACGCGACGAGCAGCGCCGAGACGGCCGCCGCACCGGCGCCGCACGCCAGCAGCCGGCGCCGTCGTGTGGCTCCGTGATCCATCGCTGTCCCGCCTCCGTCGACCCTCCTCCCGGACCTCGGCGTGCCGGCGCTCGTGCTGGAGGTGCCGGACCCGCTGACGCCTCCATCGGGTGAGGGCGCCCGGAGGCGCTCGGCGACACTGGGGTCGTGCTGCCGCCGACCGGGACTCCGGGAACCGACCTCCCGGTCCGCGCCGCGCTACCCGCGCTGGCGGACGCGCTGCGGGCGCGGGGCACCGCCGTCCTGGTCGCCCCACCGGGGACGGGGAAGACGACGCTCGTCCCCCTCGCCCTGGCCGCCGACCTGCGCGGTCGCGTCGTCGTCGCCGAGCCGCGACGGGTCGCCGCGCGGGCAGCGGCCCGCCGGATGGCGGCGCTCCTGGGCGAGCCGGTGGGCGGCCGGGTGGGCTACAGCGTGCGCGGGGAGAGCCGGCGCAGCGGCGCCACCCGCGTCGAGGTGGTCACCACGGGGCTGCTGGTCCGCCGCCTCCAGACCGATCCGGAGCTGTCCGGGGTGGCCGCGGTCGTGCTGGACGAGTGCCACGAGCGGCACCTGGACACCGATCTGGCCCTCGCGTTCGCCCTCGACGTCCGCGCGGCGCTGCGCCCGGAGCTGCAGCTGCTCGCGATGTCCGCCACCGCCCAGGCCGACCGGCTGGCCGAGCTGATCGGCGGGGTCGACGGGCCGGCCCCGGTCGTCGAGGCGGCCGGTTCGCTGCACGACGTGGACGTCGCCTGGGCGCCGCCGGAGGGCCCGGTCGACCCGCCGCACGGCCTGCGGGTGGACCCGCGGCTGCTCGCGCACGTGGCGGGAACGGTCCGCCGGGCCCTGGCCGAGCGCGCCGGCGACGTCCTGGTCTTCCTGCCCGGGGCGGGCGAGATCGGCACGGTCGCCGGCCGGCTGCGCGGGCTGGACGCCGACGTCCTGCCGCTGCACGGCCGCCTCTCCCCCACCGCCCAGGACGCGGCGCTGCAGCCCGGGCCGCGCCGCCGGGTCGTCCTCGCCACCGCGCTCGCGGAGAGCAGCCTCACCGTGCCCGGCGTCCGGGTCGTCGTGGACGCCGGCCTGGCCCGCGTGCCGCGGGCGGACCTGTCCCGGGGGCTGGGGGCGCTGGTCACCGTGCGGGCGTCGCGGGCGGCGGTCACCCAGCGGGCCGGTCGCGCCGGGCGGGAGGGGCCGGGTGCGGTCTACCGCTGCTGGACGCCGGCCGAGCAGGACCGGCTCCCGGCCCACGAGGAGCCCGCGGTGGCCGTCTCGGACCTGACGGCGTTCGCGCTGGAGCTGGCGTGCTGGGGTGCGCCCGGTGGCACCGGCCTGGCGCTCCTCGACGCCCCGCCGGCCGCCGCCCTGACCGTCGCCGACCGCACGCTGCGCACCCTGGGGGCGGTGGACGACGCCGGCCGGGCCACCACCAGGGGACGCGCGCTGACCGCCGTCGGCGTGCACCCCCGGCTGGCCCGCGCGCTGCTGGACGGCGCGCCGCTCGTGGGTCGCCGCCGCGCCGCCGAGGTGGTCGCGCTGATGTCCGGCGACGTCCCCGCGCGGAGCGACGACCTGGTGGCGACGTGGCGGGAGCTCCGGTCGGGCCGCGACCGGGGCGCGAGCGCGCGGTGGCGGGATGAGGTGGCCCGCCTCGAGCGATCGGTGGACGACGCCGCGGCGCCGCGGCTGCCCGACGACACCGCGGCGGGGCTGGTCGTGGGCCTGGCCCACCCGGAGCGGATCGCCCGCCGGCGCGGCGACGGGGCGACCTACCTGATGGCCGCCGGTACCGGCGCCGAGCTCCCGCCCGGCACCGCGCTGAGCGGCGCACCGTGGCTGGCCGTCGCCGTCGCCGATCGGTCCCCCGGCCGCCGGGACGCGCGGGTGCGCGCGGCCGTCGCCATCGACGAGGCGACCGCGCTGGAGGCCGGCGGTCCGCTGCACACCGACGGCGACGAGGTGGCCTGGCGGGACGGCGACGTGCGCAGCGCGCACGTCGAGCGGCTCGGCGCGATCGTCCTGGCCGAGCGGCCCGGATCCGATCCCGATCCGGCCGCCGTGCGCGAGGCGCTGGCCGAGGGCCTGCGCCGGGAGGGGCTCGGGCTGCTCCGCTGGACCCCGGCCGCCCAGCGCCTGCGGGCCCGGCTCGCGGCGGCGCACGCGGGTCTCGGCGACCCGTGGCCCGCGGTGGACGACGAGGCCCTCCTGGCCGGGATCGACGTGTCCGGCGCCCGGCTGCGCGCCGACCTGGCGCGCATCGACGTCGTCGCGGCCCTGCGCGCCCTCGTGCCGTGGCAGGTGTCCGGCGACCTGGACGCCGTCGTCCCCGACACCGTCACCGTCCCGACCGGCTCGCGGCTCCGGGTCGACTACACCGATCCCGACGTCCCGACCCTGTCCGTGCGGGTGCAGGAGGTGTTCGGCTGGGCCCGCGCCCCGCTGGTGGCCGGCCGGCCGCTGCGCCTGCAGCTGCTGTCCCCCGCCTCCCGCGTCGTGGCGATCACAGCCGACCTGGCCGGGTTCTGGACCACCGGCTACCCCGCCGTGCGCAGCGAGCTCCGCGGCCGCTACCCGCGGCACCCGTGGCCGGAGGACCCGGCCTCGGCGCCGGCCACCACGCGGGCGAAGCCGCGCCCCCGCAGCTGAGACTGCGGGTTGCCCGCGCCCCGGCGAGGATCGTCCGGTGACGCGGACACCGACGACGGACGACTGGGGCATCGATGCGAGCTGGCTGGACGCCCTCGACGAGGAGCACGAGGTAGCGCAGGAGACCATCCGCAAGCTGCGCGAGGTCATCGGCGAGCCCCCGGCCGACCTCGAGGACCGCGCGCCGATCGTCGCCCGCCCCGGCGACGCCCTGGAGGTGGACGAGGCGCAGGTCGTCTGCGAGGACGGCGGGGTGCGGACCGTCGACGGGCACCTGCCCGACGACTTCCCCCTGGGCTACCACTGGCTGCAGTCCACCGACGGCCGGCGGCGGCGGCTCATCGTCTCGCCGGGCCGCTGCTGGCTCCCCGACGAGCGCATCTGGGGCTGGGCGGTGCAGCTCTACGCCGCCCGGGGCCGCGACAGCTGGGGCATCGGCGACCTCGGCGACCTGCGCAGCATCCGGCGCATGGCCGCCGACCAGGGTGCCGGCTTCGTGCTGATCAACCCGCTGCACGCGGTGGCCCCGATCCCGCAGCAGGAGGCCAGCCCGTACCTGCCGGCGACCCGCCGCTTCCGCAACCCGCTCTACCTGCGGGTGGCCGAGGTCCCCGGCGCGGACGGCGTGGACCTGGAGGAGGACGCCGGCCGGGCGCTGAACGACGGCGAGCTCATCGACCGGGACGCCATCTGGGCGCGCAAGCGCGAGGTGCTCATGCGGATCTTCTTCGCGCACGGCGGCGGTGAGGCCTTCGCCCGCTGGCGCGACGAGCAGGGCGAGACGCTGCAGACCTGGGCCACCTGGGCGGCCGTCACCGAGGAGCACGGCGCGGACTGGCACACCTGGCCCGAGGAGCTGCGCCGGCCCGACGCCCCCGGCATCGCCCGCTACGTCGAGCAGCACGGCGCCGTCGTCGCCTTCCACGCCTGGCTGCAGTGGGCCCTCGAGCTCCAGTTCGCCGCCGCCACCGACGGCATGACCGTCATCCAGGACCTGCCCATCGGTTTCGCCGGCGGGGGCGCCGACGCCTGGGCGTGGCAGCAGGCCCTGGCCGACGGCGTCGACGTCGGGGCCCCGCCGGACGCCTTCAACTCGCAGGGGCAGAACTGGGGTTCGCCCCCGCTCATCCCGTGGCGGCTCCGCGACGCCGACTACGAGCCGTTCATCCAGTCCATCCGGGCCACGATGGCCGGCGCCGGGGGCCTGCGGATCGACCACGTCATGGGCCTGTTCCGGCTGTGGTGGGTGCCCTCGGACGGCTCGGCCGCCGACGGCGCCTACGTGCGGTACCCCGCGGAGGACCTGCTCGACATCGTGGCCCTGGAGAGCGCCCGCGCGCAGGCGCTCGTCGTCGGCGAGGACCTCGGCACCGTGGAGGACGGGGTGCGCGAGGCCATGGCCGAGCACGGGATCCTGTCCTACCGGCTGCTGTGGTTCGAGGACGACGACCCGACGCAGTGGCCCGCGGAGGCGATGGCCGCCGTGACCACGCACGACCTGCCCACGGTGGCCGGGCTCTGGACGGGGGCCGACGTCGCCGAGCAGCGGGAGCAGGGCACCGGCACGGACGAGGAGCTCGAGCGCGGGCGGTCCTCGCTGCTGGAGCACCTGCCCGGGCTGCCGGACGGGGCGACCGCCGAGCAGGCGGTGCAGCGCGCCCACCGGTTGCTGGCGCAGGCGCCGTCGCGCCTGCTGTCGGCGACGCTGGACGACGCCGTGGGCGAGCAGCGCCGGCCCAACATGCCGGGCACGACGAGCCGGCCCAACTGGTCGCTGCCGCTGGCGGTGCCGGTCGAGGAGCTGCCGGAGCACCCGCTGCTCCGGCAGGTGGCCGGCACGCTCGCCGACGCCGTCCGCCCGCCGGCCTGAGCAACGACCGGAGGCCGGCCCCACGAGGTGGGACCGGCCTCCGGCCGCGCGCTGGACGCTGCGATCAGCGGGTGAACCAGCCGCGGATCAGGTTGGTGATGACCTGCTGGACCCACGAGATCAGCCGCTGGAAGACGTTCCCCGGCTGCTGCGGGGCCTCCGGCTCCTCGGGCTCCTCCGGCTGCTGCGGCTGCTCGCCACCGGGCTGCTCACCGCCGGGCTGCTCACCACCCGGCTGCTCACCACCCGGCTGCTCACCACCCGGCTCCTCACCCGGCTGCTCGCCACCGGGCTGCTCACCGGGCTCCTCGCCCGGCTGCTCGCCACCCGGCTGGCCGGCCTGGCCCACGGTGACCCGGCCGGTGTAGTCGGCCGGGTCCAACGGAGAGTTCTCCGCGAAGTAGGACTGGACGGCGTCGAAGTCGACCAGCCCGGTGCCCTCCGTCGTCCCCTGGGTGAAGGCCGCGAAGTTGTCACCGCCGGAGGCCAGGAAGCTGTTGGTCGCCACCCGGTAGGTGGCGGCCAGGTCGATCGGCTCCCCGGAGATCCGGATCGTGTCCACCAGGATCCGCTCGCCGGCCGGCGCCGCCGGGTCGTAGGACCAGGTCAGCTCCTCCGACGTGCCCAGCGCGAGGAACGGCCGGGTGCTGGTGGCGGGCTGCCACTGCTGCTCCAGCACCTGCACCAGCTCGGCGCCCGTGAGCGACACGACCACCAGGTCGTTCGCGAACGGGGTCACCGAGTTCGCCTCGGCCAGCGTGATCTGCCCGTTGTCCGTCCCGAACCGGAGGTCCGCGCGCAGCCCGCCGGGGTTCACCAGGCCCAGGTCGGCCGGCTCGATGGCGCTGAGCTCGGCCCCGTGGACGTAGGTGTCGGCGATGAGCCCACCGAGAGCGGAGTACGAGCCCCGGTCCTCACCGCCGGCGGCGTTGAAGGCACGGGTGATGTCGCCCAGGATCGAGCCGATCACCCGGCTCCCGACCTGGTCGGCGTAGGCCTTCGCCTCGGCGACGGTCGCCGCCACCTCGGCGACGCGCGGGTACGCGGCCACCAGCTGCTGCTCGGTCTGCGTGGTGAGCGCCAGGTTCTCGACCGTGACGTCGGTGACCTCGTCGGTGATCTCGTCGTAGGTCAGCGCGATCCGGCCCAGGGCTGCGCCGTACGAACCGGTCTGGATGACCGGCCGCGTGCCCTCGCCGCCGGGGACCGGAGCCTCCCAGGCGTAGCGCTGGTGGGTGTGACCGGTGAAGATCGCGTCCACCTCCGCGTCCACGCCGTTGACGATCTCGGTGAAGGCGGTGTCCTTCGCCAGCTCCTCCTCGAGCGAGCCGGCGCCGGGGGCGCCCTCGTGGGCGAGCAGGACGATGACGTCGGCCTCGTCCCCGGTGCCGTCGGTGAGCTCGGCGACCACCCGGTTGGTGGCCTCGACCGGGTCCCCGAAGGTGAGGCCCTCGATGCCCGCCGGGGAGACCAGCGTGCGGGTCTCCTCGGTGACCACACCGATGACGCCCACCGAGACGCCGTCGGCGTCGAGCAGGGCGTACTCCGGCAGCGCCGGGGCATCGCCGCGGTAGACGTTGGCGCCGAGGTAGGGGAAGTCGGCCAGGTCGGTCACGCGACCGGTCAGGTCGGCGAAGCCCTGGTCGAACTCGTGGTTGCCGACCGCGGAGGCCTGCAGCCCCATCTCGTTGAGCACCTCGAGCGTCGGACGGTCCTGCTGGACCGACGAGGCGAAGGTCGACGCCCCGATGTTGTCACCCACCGACAGCAGCAGCGAGGCGTCGACGTCGGTCCGCGCCCGCTGCTCCTCCACGGTGCCCGCGACCTTGACCGCGCTCTCGGTGAGGCGGCCGTGGAAGTCGTTGACCCCGAGCAGCTGCAGCTCGGTGATCGCGTCCGCGGCGCTCTGCGCCGGGTAGGAGATCGGGAACAGCGACTGGTACCCCTTGCCGCCCACGAACTTGTAGACGCGGATGGTGGCGGTGCCGGCCGGCAGCTCCGCCAGCTTCGTGTTCACCGTGAGGTACGCCGCCTTGCCGGGGGCCACCCGCTGCGCCGCGGACTCGCCGTACGGCGTGATCAGCCGCACGTCGACCGGCACGCTGTCGGTGTTCCGGAAGTGCCCGGCGATGTAGCCCACGCGGTCCTGCGGGTGCAGCCAGCTGTTGCCGTTGGCCACGCCCGTCGGGTTGCCGGCGACCGGCGGGGCCGGCGGCCCGGCCAGGTCGATCCCGACCAGGATCGGGTCGTGGTCGCTGGACCGGTACTGGTTCGGCGCGTAGAGCCGCTCGGCGCCGGTGTACTGGTACGCGAACGACTCGACCGAGTTGATGTTCCAGTGGCTGACGTCGGTGACCTTGGCCGTCAGGGTGTCGGTGGCCATGGCGTGGTCCAGGGACCCCGACATGTCGTCGAACACGTAGCTGTAGCGGCCCTCGTCGAACTCCGTCCCGAGGTCGGTCAGCCCGGCCTCCCGGAGCGCGACGATCGGGTCCTCCTGCGAGTACGCGTTCAGGTCGCCGAGGACGAGCACGTCGTCGTCCTTCGTGCCGGCCTGCAGCTCCTCGACGAAGGCCGCGAGCGCCTCGGCCTGGCCGACGCGGTCGGGGTTCGAGGCCCCCTGGCCGTCGCCCTGGTCGGCGTTGGCGCCCGACCCGCTGCCCTTGGACTTGAAGTGGTTGGCGACCACCGTGAACGTGTCGCCCTGCGCCGTGAAGGTCTGGGCGATCGGCTCGCGGGCGTTGTCGAAGTTGGCCTCGTCGACCAGCCCGACCGGGTCGCCCACCGGCTTCACGGCCGCGGGCTGGTAGATGATCGCGTTGCGGATGACGTCGCGGTCGACGGCCAGCAGCTCGTCCGGGAACGGGACGAACGCCCACTTCTGGGCACCCGCCGCCTCGTTGAGCCGCCGGACGAGGTCGGCCACCGCCTGGTCGGGCGTGCGGTCGCCGTACCCGGTGGAGGCGGTGTCCTCGATCTCCATCAGGCTCAGGACGTCGGCGTCCATCGTGTTGATCGCGGTGACGATCTTCGCGGCCTGCTGCTCGAACTCCGCCGCGGTGGCGGCACCGCGCGCGTTGTCGCCGGTCCCGAGGGTGAGGAAGTAGTTGAGCACGTTGAACGCGCCCACCTGGACGTCGCCACCCACCGCGGCCGGCGTCGCCGGGCGGGTGTTCTGGGGCGTGAAGGTGCCGTCGGCGGAGCCGTCGGCCGGCTGCAGCCGCCACTGGTCGAAGCCGTAGCCGAGGACCAGCGGCGCCGTGAAGGCCAGCTGGTCGCCCACGCGGACCGGGTTCTCCGGGGTGAGGTACGGCGCGGTGTCCGGGCGGACCTGCGCGGTCACGGCGTCGTCGAGAACGATCCGCCGCTCCGTGTTCGCCGCGGCGACGGCCTCGGCCTCAGGGCCGGGGCGCGCCAGCTCCGTCGGCTGCACGAGCAGCCCACCCTCGGACAGGGTCAGCTCGCCGTAGCGGGTGAGGTCGTACACCTCGCTGACGGTGAGGGTGTCGGCCGGCGCCACCAGCATGCCCTCGAGCCGCTCGCGCGCGGCGTCGTCGGCGGGCAGGTCGAGAGCAGCCGCCGGCGGGAGGTCCGCCGCGGTCCCCTCGGCGCAGACCGTGACGGTGCTGCCGGCGCCGATCTGGGTCTGGCCCGAGTACTCGGCGGGCGTGCCGGACACGACGACGGTGTCGCCGAGGTCGACGGCCGCGGGGCTGTAGACGAACACGCCGTCGGAGGTGGCGGCATCGCCGTCACCGTCGGCGTCCTGCAGGTAGAAGCCGCTGAAGCCCGGGAGGTCGCCGACGACGACGCCCGTGATGGTGACGGCCTGCCCGGCGAGCGGGGTGACGTCCCCGGTGCCCTGGACGGCACCGATCTCGTGCGTGGGCGCGACGTCGCAGGCGCCGGTCGGCTCCTCGGGCTGCTCCGGCTCCTCCGGCTGCTCGGGAGCGGCACCGTTCACCGCGCCGCGCGTGCTCGCCGCGGGCCCGGCCCAGACGAGGGCGTCGGCCGCGGCGTCGTAGGTCCGGGACAGCGACTGCCCGGCCGGGGTGGAGCTCGACTCGGCGACGCCGATGTCGGTGCTCGTGGTGCCCGCCGCGGGGCCGTCGGCCGCGGTGATGGTCCCCCCGTAGGAGAGGAACTCGAGGACGGTCGTACCGCGCACGAGGGCCACCCCGTCGGGGTTGCCGTTCTGCACCCCGTTGACCGGGTAGTCCACGACGGCGACGGCCGGTGCGTCCGCCGGCGCGGTCACCGCGGGGACCGCGTCGGTGTCGTACACGCGGTTGTTGCCGCCGTTGTAGAGGACGACGGACAGGCCGGTGGAGCTGGTGCCGGCCGGCAGGTGCACCTCGACGAACTCACCGGCGTCGGTGCCGGCGTTGTCGTAGTGGATCTCCGAGATGTACGGAGCCGTGGGCGCCGCGGCCCACGAGGTGGCGGGCAGACCCACCAGGGCGACCGAGGCCGCCGTCGTACCGAGCGCTGCGCGGCGGGCGACGGAGCCGACCGCTCCTCTGCGCCGCGCGGTGCCGATGGTTTCGGGCACGTTCATCCTTCCGAGCGATGAAGGGGACGACGGGACGCTAAGTGCCTCCGGTGACATCCGGGTGACCGGATGGCCACGCGCCGTGGTCGGCCGGAGGCGTCCACAGCACGGCGCGTATGCACACTGTTAAGCAAAGCTACTGAGCGTTGCGAAGCGCCGACGGGGCGGCGACTCCCATAGGCGGCGGCACCCGCGCGGCACCAGCCCCGAGTTGTGTGAGGGATGTCACCGCGTGGCGACACGGGGTGTTCACCTGGCCGACCCGCCGGCGCCCGGCTCGAACACGCGTTCGAACGTGCGTGCGATGATCGGGGTGTGGCGGGCGGCATGCAGCGAGGACGGTCCGGGCGGTCGCTGCAGGACCGCGCGGCCGCGTCCGGGGTGCCCTCGACGGACCCGGGGCCGGCCACCCCGCCGGACGACGGCGCGCCGGGCAGGGGCTCCGGCGGCCGCGCCGGCGAGGGCCGGCACTGCTGGGTGCACGACCCGCCCGACACCCCGGGCACCTGGCCCGGCCTGCTCGTCGAGTGGCGGCAGCGCGACGGCGTCTGGCAGGGCCGGGTCGCCTACACCGTGACCGGCCCGCACGGCGCGGCCCTGGTCGAGGCGTGGCTGCCCGCGGCCGGTCTGGAACCGCGGTGACCGTCGTCGCGGTTGGCCCGGGCGGCCCCTGGCTATGGCCCCGAGGGACAGCGCCCACACCGACGGACGGAGCACGACGATGACCTCCCCGGACCAGCCGAACCTCGACGACGTCATCGAGCCGCAGGAGCACCCGACGCGCGACCGCACCCAGCACGCGAAGGACCCGCACCCCGACGACGAGCTGCTCGAGCACCGCACCGAGCTCGAGCGCCAGGCGGTCGGCTCCGACGACGCCGACCCCCTCGGCGCCGAGCGCCACCCGGCCACCGACTGACCTCCGACCGCGTCCCGGTCGGGCCGGGACCCCGGGACGCCCTCGCCGGGTGGCTGCTGAAGAGCGCACGCCCCCCGGCGGCCATCGACCCGGCCTGGACGCCCGGCACGGCCCGCGAGCTGCGCCGGTGCGTCCGCCGGTCCTACCGGCTCGACCGCGTGACGGCCGGCCAGCCGGTGCTGCTCTGGGTGAGCGGCCGGCACTCCTCGGGCGTGCACGCCGTCGGCCGGGTCGCCGGGGCGGTCGAGGAGGACGGCGACGGCCCGCTGCTCCCCGTCCGGCTGGTACGGCTGGACGCGCCCGTCCCCCGGGCCGAGCTCCTGGCCGACGCCCGCTTCCGGGACGCCGAGGTGCTCCGGATGCCGGCCGGCAGCAACCCCTCGTGGGTGTCCTCGGACCAGCTCGCCGCCGTCCTCGACCGGCTCGACGACACGGTGCTGGGAGCATGGGAGCCGTGACTCCCAACCGGCTCCGCTGGGGCGCGCTCGCCTGGCTGCTGACGCTGCAGTTCTTCGCCGTCGAGACGATCGTGCAGTTCCGGGGCGAGGGCCACTCCCGCGCCGAGGACGTGATCAGCGACCTGGGCGCCACCACCTGGCCCGGGCACCAGCTGATGAACGCCTCCTTCGTGGTGCAGGCGGCGCTCATCCTCGGCGGCGCCCTGCTGCTCTGGCCCGCGCTGCGCAGCGGAGCCGGCCGGGTCGCCGAGTTCCTGCTGGCGGCCGCCGCCCTCGGGGTGCTGATGGTCGGCGTCTTCCCCGAGGACACCGCGGGGGGCGCGCACGGCGCGGGGGCCGTGCTCTACCTGGTCGGTGGCGCGCTCGCGCTGGTGGCGCTGGCCTACGCCGTCCGGGCGCGCTCGGAGGCCTTCGGCACGACGCTGGTCCTGCTCGGCCTGATCGGGGCGGCGACCACGACCTTCTTCCTCACCCGCACCTACCTGCTCGGCGAGGGCGGCACGGAACGGGCGGCCGCGTACGTGCTCCCCCTGGGGCTGGCGCTGTCCGGCATCGTGCTGTGGCGTCTGGACGCCCGGGAGGCGGCGCCGGCCGGCACCCGCGCCGCGCAGCGCGCGCAGGAGCGGGCCCAGGAGCGCGCGACCGCGGCCGAGCGGGCGCGGCAGCGGGACGAGGCGCTCGAGGCGGCCGCCCGCCGGTCGGAGCAGCGCCCGGCCCCGGCAGCCGAGGACGAGACCGATCTCGACGACCCCTGGGCGCCCCAGGGCCGGCGCCGTCCCGAGTAGCCGCCGTTCCGGGCGAGCCGCCGTCCCGGGTGAGCCGCCGTCCCGGGTGAGGCTCAGCCCTCCCGGACGGTGAGCACCTCGGCGACCGGGCGCCGCCCGCTGTGCGCCCCCGAGGGCCCCTCCTGCGGGTAGCCCATGCGCAGCAGCATCTGCGGGTGGCCGACCAGGGACAGCCGCGAGCGCATCCGCGTGCGGGTGGCCGGCCAGTCCAGCGCCTGGGTGAGCGGCGAGGCCGCCAGCCCGGCCGCGGTCGCCTGCAGGAGGACCCGCGCCAGGGCGCGCCCCGACTGCAGCCACGCCACGCGGTCGTCCCCGTCGGTGCCCATGAGGACCACGGTCGGCCGCTCGACGTCCGGCGGCGGCGCGTCCGGGTCGCCGGCCGGGTTGAACTCGCTGCGCTCGCGGGAGCCGACGACGAAGTCGCGGATGGTCCAGTTGGAGGGACGGGCGTGCGGATCGCCGCTGGGCACCGCCTCCACCGGGACGCCGTCGACCGCGGCCGGGTCGGTGCGCAGCCAGCTCTCCAGCTCGGCCACGTAGGCGGGGTCGCCCTGCTCCATCTCCTCGGCGCGGGAGATGAGGAAAACGGTCGCCACCTCCTCCTCCGACCGCGTGATCGGCTTGAACCAGGTGCCGAAGGACGCCGCCTCGGCCTGCAGCCGGTCCAGCAGCTCGGCCGGCACCGCCTGCGACCGGAACGGGGCGCGCACGGTGTGCCGGCGCTCGACGGCAGCGGCGAGCTCGCGGTCCTCGGCGGTCGGGTCGTGCGGGCCGGCCAGGCGGACGACGGCCAGGAGCTCCTCGTCGCCCGGGTCGGGCAGCAGCTGGACCTCGCTGAGGTGCCCGGCGGCGGCCAGCGCGACGACGGCGAACTCGACGGCGATGCCGACGCTGATCACCTGCTGCCGGCCGGTCGGGTCGAGGACCGGGAGCGCGCGGGTCGCGTCGTAGCGCACCTCGAGCCGGTCCGCCGACGCCACGAACCGCCACGGCTGCGTGTTGTGGATCGACGGCGCCCGGGTCGCGGCGGTGACCACCTGCGCCCACTCCTGCTGCTCCACGCGTGCCTCCGGTGCTCGTTCGTGCTCGTCGGTGCGGGTGCGGCCAGGTGACCCGCCCCTGGAAGTGCCTACCCCATCCTCGCTCCCGGCTGCACACGTGTCCGCACCTGGCCAGGATGGGCGCATGACGAACGCCGCGGCCGGGTCGGGCAGCAGCGACCCCACGATGCAGGTCATCCCCGCCGACGAGTGCTACCGCCTCCTGCGCACCCAGCAGATCGGGCGCATCGGCGTGAACGCCGAGCACTACCCCCTCGTCCTGCCGGTCAACTTCGCCGTCGACGGCACCAGCCTGGTGATCCGCACGCACCCCGGCACGATCCTGCGCGCCGCCGAGCACGCCAACGTCACCTTCGAGGTGGATGAGATCGACCAGCGCACCCGCACCGGCTGGAGCGTGCTGGTGCGCGGGCAGGCCGAGGAGGTGGGCGAGCAGCACCGCGCAGAGCTCGTGGAGCGCACCCGGGCGACCGGCGTCGAACCGTGGGCGCCCGGCGACAAGGGCCACTGGCTCCGGCTCATCCCGCACGACGTCTCCGGCCGCCGGATCGTGCCGGGAGAGCTGCCCTCGCCGGTGGACCCGCGGGCCTACCTCTGAGGCCGGCTCAGGACGGGGTGCCCTCCTCGGCGGGGACGACCGGGCGGGGCCGGTCGCGCCGCCGGGAGACGCCGACGCCGATCAGGCACACCGCTCCTCCGACGACCGCCAGCGCGGGCGGCACCTCGTCGAGCAGCAGCCAGCCGAGCAGGATGACCAGCGGCGGCACCACGTAGGTGGTCACGCCCAGCTTCCCGGCGTCCATCCGGCGCAGGGCGTAGGCCCACGTGCTGAACGCCAGCGCCGTCGGGACCACGCCGAGGTAGACCATGCCGGCGATCGAGGCCCCGCTCGCGTCGGCGAGGTCGCCGGCGAGGACGCCGGCCCACGGCAGGCAGCAGACCGCACCGATCGCGCACGCGGTGAACGTCACCTGCAGTCCCGGCAGGCGGCGCAGCAGCGGCTTCTGCGCGACGACACCGCCGGCGTAGGTGACCGCGGCGACCACGCACAGGACGACGCCGGCCAGGTCGGCCTCGGCGCTCCGGGTGGCCAGGCCGATGAGCAGCACGCCGGCGAACGCGATCGCGATGCCGACGACCAGCCAGCGCGGGAAGCCCTCGCCCAGCAGCAGCCCGGCGAAGACGGCGATGAGGATCGGGCCGATGTTGACCAGCATCGCCGTCGTCCCGGCGTCGAGGTGCTGCTCGGCGGCGTTGAGCGCGACGTTGTAGATGCCGAACCAGCCGATCCCGCAGACGGCGAGCAGCCCCCACTCCCGGCGGGTCGGGGCGACCCAGCCGCGGCGGGTGGCGAGCAGGCCGAGGACCGCGGTGCCGACCAGGAGCCGTCCCAGCGCCAGCGCGCCCGGTGAGAGCTCCTCCCCCACCCCGCGGATGCCGACGAACGCCGACGCCCAGGCGAGGACGGTGACCACGACGGCCAGCAGCGTGCGCGGCTCGAGGCCGGCAGGCGGGCGGGCAGGAGCGGAGACGGGGGCAGCGGTGCGCACGGGCAGACGGTAGGCGCGACCACCGACAGCTCTCCGGCGGTTTCCGGCCGTCGCGTCGGGATCGTCGTTCTTCCTGCGGAGTCCGGCAGGAACGCCGCGTCAGGCGCGCAGGTGCTCCTCGTAGGTGCGCCGTCCTCGCGCCCCACCGGAGGGCACGGCGGCCCCGTCGCGGAACGCGGTGCTCAGCCGTCCCGGCACCGGCGTCGACACCACGTGCGCGCCGTTGCCGTGCACGGCGACCCAGGCGCGGGCGAGCTCGGCGGCGCTGAGCTCCTGCGGTCCGCCGAACTCCACGACCCCGCCGGCGGGCGGCGCCGCGACCAGGCCGGTGAGGTGCTCGGCCACCTCCCCGACGTCCACGGGCTGCACCCGCCACCCCATCGGCACCGGCAGCACGGGGCCGCGCCGGGCGGTGGACAGCAGTTCGTCCACGAAGTCGTGGAACTGGGTGACGCGCACCAGCGTGACCGGCACACCGGAGGCGAGCAGCACCTGCTCGGCGGCGTACTTGGCGCGGTAGTAGCCGTACGGGATGCGGTCCACGCCGACGATCGAGACGTACAGCAGGTGCCGCAGCCGGTCCCGGTCCACCGCCTGGACGAGCCGGCGGGTCCCGGCGACGTCGACCTCCCACGTGTCGCCGCGCGGGTCGCTGGCGGCGTGGACGACCACCTCGGCACCGGAGAGCGCCTCCCGCAGGTCACGACCGGTGGCGAGGTCGCCGCGCACGCCGCCGGGACCGGCTCCGCGCCGCGACATCCGCCGCACCACGTGGCCGGCGCCCTCCAGGGCGGGCGCGAGCCGCTGACCGAGCCGTCCGGTTGCTCCGGTGACCAGTACGTCCATGCCCCGATCCTCTCGCGCGGATCGGCGTCCGAACCAGCCCCGTCCTCCCTCCGGGCAGGATGGCGGGGTGAGCGCGCCCTTCCCGCCCAGCGCACCGACGGCCACCGGTCTGCTCGACGTCGGTGACGGGCAGTCGGTCCACTGGGAGGTGCACGGCGCGGACGACGGCGCGCCCGCCGTCGTGGTCCACGGGGGACCCGGGGCGCCCGCCCGGGGCATGCACCGCCTGCTCGACCCCGCGCGCTACCGGACGGTCGTCATCCACCAGCGCGGGTGCGGGAGGAGCACACCGTCGGCCGCCGATCCGGCCACGGACCTCTCGGCCAACACCACGGGTGCGCTGGTCGCCGACATGGAGGCCGTCCGCGAGCTGCTGGGCATCGACCGCTGGCTGCTGTTCGGCGCCTCCTGGGGCACGACCCTGGGCCTGGCCTACGCGCAGGCGCACCCGGACCGGGTGACCGCGCTGGTGCTGCTCGCGGTCACCACCACGACCGCCCGCGAGGTCGCCTGGATCACCCGGGACGTGGGCCGGATCTGGCCCGAGGCCTGGGACCGGTTCCGCAGCGGCGTGCCGGAGGGCGAGCGGGACGGCGATCTGTCCGCCGCCTACGCCCGCCTGCTCGCCTCGCCCGACGCCGCCGTGCGCGAGCAGGCCGCCCGCGACTGGTGCGCCTGGGAGGACGTGCACGTGTCGCTCGACCCGGCCTGGCGGCCGAACCCGAGGTTCGCCGAGCCGGGGTTCCGGATGGGCTTCGCCCGGCTGGTCACCCACTACTGGTCGCACGCGGCGTTCCTCCCCGACGGGGCCCTGCAGGAGGGCGTGGCGCGCCTGGCCGGCGTCCCGGGGGTGCTGATCACCGGCCGGCACGACGTCAGCGGGCCGCCCGACGTCGCCTGGGCGCTGCACCGCGCCTGGCCCGGCAGCGAGCTGGTGATCGTGGAGGGGGGCGGCCACGGCACCGGCGACGCGACGGGCCGGGCCCTGGACGACGCCTTCGCCCGGTTCGCCGTCCTCCGCTGACCCGCGCGTCCGGCGCTATCTCACAGACGAGATAGCGTGGTGCCCTGTGACGGTGACCGAGCTTCCCCCCGACACCGCGATGCGCCGGATCGGCGCCCTGGTGCGCGACGCGCGCCGGCACCGCGGGATGACCCAGCAGCAGCTGGCCGAGCGCCTGGGCACCAGCCAGAGCGCGGTGGCCCGCATCGAGCAGGGCAACCAGAACCTCACCCTCGAGCTGCTGGGCCGCCTGTCCGCGGCGCTGGAGAGCGAGCTGATCAGCGTCGGACCGTCCGGCCCGACGCACCTGCGGGTGACCGGCGGCCGGCTGCTGTCCGGCAGCGTGGCGGTGAAGTCGTCGAAGAACGCCGCCGTCGCGCTGCTGTGCGCCGCGCTGCTCAACCGCGGACGGACGACGCTGCGCAACGTGGCCCGCATCGTCGAGGTGGACCGCATCCTCGACGTGCTGCGCTCCATCGGCGTCGTCGCCACCTGGGACGAGGCCGGGCACGACCTGACCCTCGTCGTCCCCGACGAGCTGGACCTGGCCGGCATCGACGCCGACGCCGCGCGCCGGACCCGCAGCATCATCATGTTCCTGGGCCCGCTGCTGCACCGGGCTCCGTCGTTCGAGCTGCCCTACGCCGGCGGCTGCGACCTGGGCACCCGCACCGTGCAGCCGCACATGATCGCGCTGCGCCCGTTCGGGCTCGACGTCGAGGCGCGGTCCGGCGAGTACCACGCCACGGTGACCCCCACCGGGGCCAGCAGCCGGACGATCGTGCTCACCGAGCGCGGCGACACGGTGACCGAGAACGCGCTGCTCGCCGCCGCCCGCGCCGAGGGCACGACGACGATCCGCAACGCCAGCTCCAACTACATGGTCCAGGACCTGGTCCTGTACCTGCAGCTGCTCGGCGTGGAGATCGACGGCCTCGGGACGACGACGCTCGTGGTGCGCGGCCGGCCGGTGCTGGACGCCGACGTCGACTACACGATCAGCGAGGACCCGGTGGAGGCGATGAGCCTGCTCACCGCGGGCATCGTCACCGGCTCGGAGCTGACCGTGCGCCGCGCCCCGGTCGAGTTCCTCGAGATCGAGCTCGCCGTGCTGGCCGAGATGGGGCTGCGCTACGAGCTCTCGCCCGAGTACCTGGCCGACAACGGGCACACCCGGCTGGCCGACATCACCATCTCCCCGTCGGCGCTCAAGGCGCCGATCGACAAGATCCACCCGATGCCGTTCCCGGGCCTCAACATCGACAACCTGCCGTTCTTCGCGGTCATCGCCGCGCAGGCGGAGGGGCAGACGATGATCCACGACTGGGTCTACGACAACCGGGCGATCCACCTCTCCGACCTGACCCGGCTGGGCGCCGACGTCCGGCTGCTCGACCCGCACCGGGTCCTGGTCAACGGGCCCAGCCACTGGTCGAGCGCCGAGGTGGTCTGCCCGCCGGCCCTGCGCCCGGCGGTGTGCATCCTGCTGGCGATGCTCGCGGCGAAGGGCACCTCGGTGCTGCGCAACGTCGACATCATCGCCCGCGGCTACGAGCACCTCTACGAGCGGCTGGTCGAGATCGGCGCCTCGATCGAGGTCTTCCACGACTGAGGGCCCCGGCCCTCCGCCGGCCGGCTAGAGGAGCGCGTCCAGCCCGTCGTCCTGGGGCAGCGCCATTCCCGCTTCCAGCGGCGGCCGGTGCGGCTGGTCCAGCCCCCGCATCCGGGCCGCGTGCAGCGCCAGCAGCAGGTTGAGCCGCAGCGTCGGGTCGGTCGTGAACGGCCCGAGCAGCCGCTCGAGCTTGCCGATCCGGTAGCGCATCGTGTTGTAGTGGAAGTGCAGCCGGCGGGCGGACTCGGCCACGTTGAGGTTGGTCTCCAGCAGCACCCGCAGGGTCTCCCGCAGGTCCGCCGAGTCGGGGTCGGTGGCGTCGGCCAGCGAGCCGAGCACCTCGTCGACGTAGGTGCGCAGCTCGGTGCTGTCGGGGATCAGCGACAGCAGCCGGAACACGCCGAGCTGGTCGAAGTGGGTCACCGACGAGCCGCCGTGGATCTCCTGGCCCACGCCGAGCGCGCGCTGGGCCTGCCGGTGCGCCTCGGCCAGCTCCGACAGCGAGCCGGCCGGCCGGCCGATGCCGGTGCCCAGCACGCGACCGACGCGGCGCAGCCGGCCGTTGACGCGGGACGTGACCGCGGAGACCAGGGCGGAGAGCTCCTCCGGCGTGCGGCCGTCCAGCGGCAGCAGGGTGACGATCTCGGTGGCCAGCCCGGCGACGGCCGCACCGGCGACCTCGGTCTCCAGCGCGGCCCGCCAGCCGTCGGCGAGGCGGTCGAGGACGTCCAGCGCGCGGGTCGGGTCCGCAGCCGCGTCCGCGACGGTCTCCGTGGCGGTCACCAGCACCGCCACGGGGCCGTCGAGCCGCCAGCCGAACGACCGCGTGTAGGCCAGGGTGCGCTCGGTGTGCCCGACCGACCCGCCCACGAGGCGGCGGACGAGGTCCCCCTGGAAGCGCAGCTCGACCGAGTGCACTGCCTGCAGCCGGATGACCGACAGCGCCGCGATGACGGCCGCGCGCTCGAGCACGCCGCCGGCGCCGAGCATCATCGCCCCGCTGCGGTGCACGGCCACGAGCCAGCCGTGCCGCTGGTCGCCGGCCATGATCGGGGCGACCGCGTACTCGCCCACCCCGCCGGGGAGCTGGTGGTGCCCGGGGACCAGCAGGATGCCGTCGGCCGGCGACAGGTCGGCGTCGGCGAGCACGTCGGCCGGGGTGACCACGGTCTGGTCGGCGCGCACCCCGGAGAGCCGGCGGGACGGCGTCATGGCGGCCAGCTCGTCGTCGGCGGCCGCGTCGAGCAGCCAGAGCCAGTCGCTGATCTCGGCGACGTCGTCGGCGGGCCCGGCGCTGGTCACGACCTCGCGGTCGGCGCCGAGGCCCAGCACCGCGGCGCCGTCGATCATCACGGCGAGCCGCTGGGCCACCTCCGGCAGGCCGCCGCCGGTGAGGGCGACCTCCATGAACTCGTCGTCCATCCGCGAGGACAGCGCGAGCGCCTGCCCCTGCTTGGTGACGACGGCGCCCAGCACCTCCGACACCGCCTCGTCCAGGCGCAACGCGGCCGGGAGCGCGAGCACGGGCAGACCGCGGCGGTCGGCCTCGGCCAGCACCTCCGCCGGCACCGGCGCGGGACCCTCGGCGCGCCGGAACGCCAGCGCGGCGGTCCCCATCGACGCCAGCCGCTCGACCAGGGCACGGCAGTTGGCCGGGTCCGCCTGCGGCAGCCGGGCGCCGAGGACGACGAGGACGTCCGGCCCCGCGGCGGCGAGGGGCTCGGCGGGGTTGTCGACGACCATGTGGCGGACCACCCGGCCCAGGCCGGCCGCCCCCGCGACCACCGCGCCACCGGACAGGCCGGGCAGGTCGAGGACGTCCTCGACGGTCAGCCCCATGCGCTCCTGCCAGCTGCCGCGCTCGGAACGCGCCGGGTCGGTGCGCGGGGATTCGTCCACGGCCCAGTTCCGGCGGAACGGAACCGTCCCGTTACGGAGCGTGGACGACACGAGCGAGGCATCACCCTGGGTCACGACGTTTCCCCCTTCAGTCGTCAGCCAGGTGGCCACAGATCGGATCTCTGTCAGGTCTCTCTGGACGACACCCTCCATAATTGGCTGGTTCCGCCATGAGAGGGCGTGCGACGCGCCGCATACGTTCGAGACCCGGTTCACCCCGCCCGCAGGATGCTAGGCCGTCGCCGGAACGCCGGTGACACCCCCTTCCTTCCCGCGGCCCGGTGGAGCGGGACCCGGGCGGGGGGCCGGCCACACCGGTGCTCCGCCGTCCCTCCGGCGAAGGGCTGGCATGCGCACCGTCGACGAATCCACTGACCCTGGGGCTCGTACGGGCACGGACGCACCGCAGCGCGGGCGGGCCGCCCGTGCCGGTGTTCCCACGATCCCCCTCCCCCGCGAATCCGCGCAGGCCGCGGCCCGCACGGCACGGCCGGCCCGAGCGGCCACCGCGGTGCCCGCGTCCGCCAGCACCGGCGTGGCCGAGCTGCTGCGCGGGCCGGTCCGCCCGGCCCGCGTGCTCCTGAGCGTCCCGGCGGCGGTCTACCTGCACGTGCAGGGCGTCCGCGGCGGCGACGTCGTCGGCGTCCTCACCAGCGACGCCGCCCGCCTGCCGCTCGGCTGCGTCCTCTTCCGGCCGAGCAACGGCCGCCCCCTGGTCGCGCTGCCCACCGGCGCACCGGCCGAGGTCGGGGGCGGCCGGATCGTCGTCGGCGACCTCGCGGTCAGCGCCGCTGCCTGGTGGGACCCGCGCCCCAAGCTGCCCAGCCGCCGCCCGGCGCTGCTGCCCGAGGGCGTCCGCCAGCTGCGCACCGCGCTCTACGGCGAGGGCGTCCCGCACAGCGCCTTCACGCTGCCCGGCCTGCCCACCGGTCCGGGGGGACCGCTGGCCGCGCTGCGCGGAGCCGTCCGCCGGGCGGACTTCGACGCCGCCCTGCGCACCGCCGGCCGGCTCATCGGCCTGGGTCCCGGCCTGACGCCGGCCGGTGACGACGTCATGGCGGGCACGGTCGCCGGGCTGGTCCTGCTCGGGCACCCTGGCGCGGAGCGGTTCGCGGCCGGCGTCTACGCCCTGGCGGCCGGGCGCACGACCGAGCTGTCCCGGGCGCTGCTGCGGCACGCGGCCCTCGGCCAGGTGAGCGGCGAGTACGGGGCCGTCCTGCACGGGCTCGTCGGGGAGCGGCCGCTGGCGCCCGCCGTCGCGCGCCTGCTGGCCACCGGGTCCACCAGCGGCCGGGCCATGGCCCTCGGCCTCTGCACCGCCATCGACCTGGTGGACCGCACCACCCAGCACTGACCACGGGCTGCCGCGGGTCCCGATCGGGATCCGCGGCCGCTCGCGGGTCAGCCGATCGGCTCGACGCCCGCCACGGCGGGCAGCAGCGGCCCCAGGGCGTCCCACTGGGCGATCCGGCACCCGTCCACCCGCGAGAGCTCCAGGTCGACCTCCGCACCCGCCCAGCGGCCGATGACGTGCGCGGTCTGAGGGCCGCCGTACTGCTCCGTGCACACGGCGTCCGGGGGCACGGGGGTGAAGGGCTCGGGCAGCTGCTCCAGGTGCGCGCACGCCTCCTCCGCCCGCGGGTGGGTGCCCTCGACGAAGCCCACGCAGGTCAGCGTCCACACCTGCGCCGGCGTCCCGTCGCCGGCGTCGACCTCGACCTGGAGGTCGTCGTCGGCCTGCGAGATCCCGCCGGCCGCGGCGCCGTCGTCCGGAGCGGTCGGGTCCGCGCTGCTGGTCCGCGGGTCCTCGTGGGACGCGCAGGCGCCCAGCAGCACGGGCAGGACGAGGAGCGGCAGCAGACGGCGCACGCCGGGAACCCTAGAGGCGGGAGGCGTGGATGCTCGTGACCAGCAGGGCGCGGGCGCCCAGGGCGTAGAGGTCGTCCATGACCTGGTTGGTCTCGGTGCGCCGCACCATCGCCCGGACGGCCGACCAGCCCGGCGTCTGCAGCGGGCTGACCGTGGGGCCCTCCATGCCGGGGGTGATCGCCGCGGCCTGCTCGAGCAGGTCGTTGGGGCAGTCGTAGTCGAGCAGGACGTACTGGCGGGCGACGAGCACCCCCTGCAGCCGCCGGCGCAGCTGGGCGACCGCCGGGATCTCCTCGGCGCCGGCCCGGCGGACCAGGATCGCCTCGCTGGTGAGCACCGGCTCGCCGATGATGTGCAGCCCCGCCGCGCGCAGCGTCGTCCCCGTCTCCACCACGTCGCAGACCGCGTCGGCGACGCCGAGCCGGCACGCGGTCTCCACCGCGCCGTCGAGCTTGACCACGCCGGCGTCGATCCCCTGCTCCCGCAGGAACCGCTGGAGCAGCACCGGGTAGGCGGTGGCGATCCGCTTGCCGGCCAGCTGCTCGACCTTCTCGATGCCCGACTCCAGCGGCGTGGCGAAGCGGAACGAGGAGCGGCCGAAGCCCAGCGGCATGACCTCGACGGCGGCGGCACCGTCGGCCGGGGCGGTCTCCAGCAGCATGTCGCGGCCGGTGATGCCGACGTCCAGGGTGCCGGCGGCGACGTAGACGGCGATGTCGCGCGGGCGCAGGTAGAAGAACTCGGTGTCGTTCTCGGGGTCGTAGACGGCGAGGTCCTTGGTGCTGCGCCGCTGCCGGTAGCCGCTCTCGGCGAGCATCTCGGCCGCGGGCTCGCTCAGGACGCCCTTGTTGGGCACGGCGATGCGCAGCACGTCGGGAACTCCTCGGGGGTCGGGATCAGAGGTGGGTGTAGACGTCGTCGAGCGTCAGCCCGCGCGCCAGCATGAGGACCTGCACCCGGTAGAGGAGCTGGCTGATCTCCTCAGCGGTCCGCTCCTCCCCCTCGTGCTCGGCGGCCATCCAGGACTCGGCCGCCTCCTCGACGACCTTCTTCCCGGCGGCGTGCACGCCGTCGCGGACCGCGGCGACCGTGCCGGAGGCGGGATCGCCGTCGGCCACCTTGGCCGACAGCTCGGCGAACAGCGCGTCGAAGGTCTTCACGACAGGCCCCGCACGGGGGTGGCGGTGAAGCCGGTGGACCGCTGGGGCGCCCGCAGGTCGCGCAGCACCAGCGCGGTCTGCAGCGCGGCGATCGTGGCCTCCCAGCCCTTGTCCTCGGCCGAACCGGGCAGCCCGGCGCGGTCGCGGGCCTGCTGCTCGTCGTCGGTGGTCAGGACGCCGTTGCCGACCGGCTTGCCGGCGTCGAGGGCCACGCGGGTGAGCCCGGCGGTCACCGAGTCGCACACGTACTCGAAGTGCGGCGTGCCGCCCCGGATCACCACACCGAGGGCGACGACGGCGTCGTGCCGCTCGGTCAGCGCCTGGGCGACGACGGGCAGCTCGATCGCGCCGGGCACCCGGACGACGGTCGGGTCGGCGACGCCCGAGGCCTGCGCGGCGGCCAGCGCGCGGTCCAGCAGCGCGCCGGTGATCTCGGCGTGCCAGGTGGTGGCCACGATGCCCAGGCTCAGGCCGGCGGCGTCCACCGCCGCGGCCTCGGGCGCTCCCTGACCGCTCACAGCTGCTGCTCCTTCTGGCCCAGCGGCACGTCGGTGCCGGGGACGGTCGTGGCGCCGGGGGCGTCGGCCGGCGCGGGGGCGGCGGCGTCCGCGGGACCGGCCTCGGTCTCCGGCTCGATGATGTCGAGCAGGTGGCCCATGCGGTCGCGCTTGGTGCGCAGGTAGGCCAGGTTCTCCTCGGTCACGTGGCTGGGCAGCGGCACCCGGCCGAGGATCTTCAGGCCGTAGCCCTCCAGCCCGGCGCGCTTGGCCGGGTTGTTGCTGAGCAGCCGCATGGTGCGGATGCCGAGGTCGGCGAGGATCTGCGCGCCGGTGCCGTAGTCGCGGGCGTCGGCCGGCAGGCCCAGGTCGAGGTTGGCGTCGACGGTGTCCAGGCCCATGTCCTGCAGCTGGTAGGCCTGCAGCTTGTGCAGCAGGCCGATGCCCCGGCCCTCGTGCCCGCGGATGTAGAGCACGACGCCGCGACCCTCCTGCGCCACCGCGGCCAGCGCCGCCTGCAGCTGCGGGCCGCAGTCGCAGCGCAGCGAGCCGAAGACGTCGCCGGTGAGGCACTCGGAGTGGACCCGGACGAGCACGTCCTCGCCGTCGCCGATCTCGCCGTAGACGAAGGCGACGTGCTCGCGGTCGTCGTAGGAGCTGCGGTACCCGACGGCGGTGAAGGTCCCCGGGGCCAGCGGGACGGTGGCCTCGGCGACCCGCTCGACCAGCTTGTCGAACCGCTTGCGGTAGGCGATCAGGTCCGCGATCGAGATCATGCAGAGGTCGTGCTCGTCGGCGAAGACGCGCAGCTCCTCGCCGCGGGCCATCCCGACGGGGTCCTTCTCGCTGACGATCTCGCACAGCACGCCCGAGGGCCGCAGGCCGGCGAGGACGGCGAGGTCCACGGCCGCCTCGGTGTGCCCGGGGCGGCGCAGCACGCCGCCGTCCTTGGCCCGCAGCGGCACGATGTGGCCGGGGCGGCTGAGGTCCTGGGCCGTGGTGTCGGCGGCGGCGAGCGTCCGGATCGTGGTCGCGCGGTCGGACGCCGAGATGCCGGTGGTCACGCCCTCGCGGGCGTCGACGGTGACCGTGTACGCGGTGCCCAGGCGGTCCTGGTTCACCCGGTGCATGGGCGGCAGGTCCAGCCGGTCGGCGTCGGCCTCGGTCACGGCCACGCAGATGTAGCCGGAGGTGTACCGGACCATGAAGGCGACCAGCTCGGGGGTGGCCAGCTCCGAGGCGAAGATGAGGTCGCCCTCGTTCTCGCGGTCCTCGTCGTCGATCACGACGACCGGGCGGCCGTCCTTGATCGCGGCGATCGCCGTCTCGATGCTGTCCAGCCGGGTGACGTCGCCGCTCATCGACGGGCCTCCAGCAGCCGCTCGACGTACTTGGCGATCACGTCGACCTCCAGGTTGACGGGGTCCCCCGTGGCGCGCGCGCCGAGCGTGGTCTCGCGGAGGGTGGTGGGGATGAGGCTGACCTCGAACCAGGGCTCGGGGTCGGTGGCCGGGCTGACCGCGCTGACCGTGAGGGAGACGCCGTCGACGGCGATGGAGCCCTTCTCGACGACGTAGCGGGCGAGGTCGGTCGGCAGCGCGATGCGGACGACCTCCCAGTGGTCGCCCGGGGTGCGGGAGACCAGGGTGCCGACGCCGTCGACGTGGCCCTGCACCACGTGCCCGCCCAGGCGGGTGTGCGCGGCGACGGCGCGCTCGAGGTTCACCGGGCCGCCCTCGGGGACGGCGCCCAGGCTGGTGCGGCGCAGCGTCTCGGCCATGACGTCGGTGCTCCAGACGGCCGCGCCGTCCTCGGCCGGCGTCACGCCGGTGACGGTCAGGCAGACGCCGTTGACCGAGATGGAGTCGCCCAGGGCGACGTCCTCGAGCACCTTCGCCGCCCGGATGCGCAGCACGGCGGAGTCGGCGCCGTCCTCGCGGACGACGACGGTGCCCACCTCTTCGACGATCCCGGTGAACACCTCAGCTCCTCTCCCGGTCCGCGTCCTGCCCACCAGTGTGCCGGGTGGGCCGCAGCCGGATCTGCACGTCCCCACCCATCGGGAGGACGTCGACGACCGTGAGGTGCAGCGCACCGGTGATCGAGCTGATTCCCAGGTCCCCCACCAGCGAGGGCCCGGCGCCGAGCAGCGTCGGGGCCAGGTGCACCAGCACCTCGTCCACGAGCTCCTCGCGCAGGAAGGCGGCGGCCAGCGTGGCGCCGCCCTCGAGCAGCACGCGGCGCACGTCGCGGTCGTGGAGCTCGGCCAGCACCGCGCGCGGGGTGGCGGCGCGGCTGACCAGCGTCGGGGCGGCGTCGTCCAGCACGCGGGCGGTGCGCGGCAGCCGGCCCCGCCGGTCGACGACGACGCGCAGCGGCTGCCGGTCGGCGGCGCGGCCGCCGGCGTCGCGGACGGTGAGCTGCGGGTCGTCGGCCAGGGCGGTGCCCGAGCCGACGATGACGGCGTCGCAGGTGGCGCGCAGCCGGTGCACCTCGGCACGCGCCTGCTCGCCGGTGATCCACCGGCTGCTGCCGTCGGCGGCGGCGGTGCGCCCGTCGAGGGTGGCGGCCACCTTCCAGATCACGTACGGGCGGTGCTCGCGGACCCCGGTGAGCCAGGCGGCGAGCGCCCCCTCCTCGGCCGCGGCCTGCTCCACCCCGAGCTCGACGTCGATGCCGGCGTCGCGGAGCCGCTGCGCGCCCCCGCCGGCCAGGCGGGTGGGCTCGGGGACGGCGACGACGACGCGGGCGACGCCGGCGGCGATCAGCGCGTCGGCGCACGGGCCGGTGCGGCCGGTGTGCGCGCACGGCTCGAGGGTGACGACGGCGGTGCCGCCGCGGGCGCGGTCGCCGGCCTGGCGCAGCGCCACCACCTCGGCGTGCGGGCCGCCGGGTGGCCGGGTGGCCCCCTCACCCACGACCGTGCCGTCGGCGGCGAGCACGACGGCGCCCACGGGCGGGTTGGGGCTGGTGCGGCCGAGCACCGACAGGCCGAGCTCGCGGGCCCGGGCCATCCCCTCCAGCTCGGCGGGGTCGGCGGTCACCCGCGGGCCGCCGCGGCCTGCGCGCGCAGGGCGGCGATCGCCTTCGCCGGGTCGTCGGCCCCGTAGACGGCCGAGCCCGCGACGAAGACGTCGACGCCGGCCTCCGCGGCCTGCTCGATGGTGTCGGCGTTGATCCCGCCGTCGATCTCGACCAGCACCTGCAGGTGCCCGGTGTCGACCAGCTCACGGGCCCGGCGCACCTTGCCGAGCACGTCGGGGATGAACGACTGCCCGCCGAACCCCGGCTCGACGCTCATGACCAGCAGCGTGTCGAAGTCGGGCAGCACCTCGAGGACGTCGTCCAGCGGGGTGCCGGGCTTGATCGCCAGGCCGGCGAGCGAGCCGGCGGCCCGGATGTCGCGGGCGACGCCGCACGGGTCGGTGCAGGCCTCGGCGTGCACGGTCACGTTGCGGGCGCCCATCTCGGCGTAGCCGGGGGCCCAGCGCTCCGGGTCCTCGATCATCAGGTGGCAGTCCAGCGGCACGGTGCTGACCGCCTGGATCGCCTTCGCCACGGGCAGGCCCAGGGTCAGGTTCGGCACGAAGTGCCCGTCCATCACGTCGACGTGCAGCCAGTCGGCGTCGGCCACGCGCGCGACCTCGTCGGCCAGCCGCGCGAAGTCCGCCGACAGGAGGCTCGGCGCGATCATCGGTTCCCGGGACACGTCTGCCGAGTCTAGGTGGGCCCCGACGTGCCCCTTCCCCCGCGCGGCCCGGTGCGCGACCGGTGTGACGAGACCGACCGTCCGCGTGTCCGACGTGCACCACCGGGTAGGGCGCCACCATGGCTTCCGAGGCTCCTGCCCGCTACGACGGCTTCGACCGCATGCCCATCGCCGGCACCTGGCGCGCCGGCCGCTCGGGCAAGACCGCCACCGACACCGATCCCTACACCGGCGAGACGCTCACCGAGATCCCGCTCGCCGACGCCGAGGACCTCGACGAGGCGTACGCCCGGGCGAAGGAGGCCCAGCGCGACTGGGCCGCCCGGCTGCCGTCCGAGCGGGCCGAGGTCATGCGCCGCGCCGCCCGGGTGATGGAGGCGCGCAAGGACGAGATCGTCGACTGGCACATCCGCGAGAGCGGCGCCGCCGCCCCCGCCGCCGAGTTCGAGTACGCGATCACCCTGCGCGACTTCCACGAGGCGTCGTCCTACCCGTACCGCGTGGAGGGCCGGATCCTGCCGGCCGACATCGAGGGCAAGGAGAGCCGCGTCTACCGCCGTCCCGTCGGCGTGGTCGCGGTGATCAGCCCGTGGAACGTGCCGATGCACCTGTCCAACCGGTCGGTCGCGCCGGCGCTGGCGCTCGGCAACGCCGTCGTCCTCAAGCCGGCCGGCGACACCCCCGTGACCGGCGGCCTCCTGCTGGCCAAGGTCTACGAGGAGGCCGGGCTGCCCGAGGGGCTGCTCTCCGTCGTGATCGGCTCCGGGTCCGACATCGGCGACGCGATCGTGTCCCACCCCACCCCGCGGGTCGTGTCCTTCACCGGCTCCACCCCGGTGGGCAAGGGGATCGCGGAGAAGGCCGGCCTCAAGAAGCTGTCGCTGGAGCTCGGCGGCAACGGGCCGCTGGTCGTGCTGGACGACGCCGATCTGGAGTACGCGGTCGACGCCGCCGTCTTCGGGAAGTTCTTCCACCAGGGCCAGGTCTGCATGATCACCAACCGGATCGTGGTGGACGCGGCGGTGCACGACGAGTTCGTGGAGCGGTACGTGGCGCGGGTGCGCGCGCTCAAGGCCGGCGACCCGCGGGACGGCGACACGGTGATCGGCCCGATCATCAACAGCAAGCAGCTCGAGGGCATCCAGGAGAAGGTCGCGCAGGCGCGGGCGGACGGCGCGGAGCAGCTGCTCGGCGGCGACCCGACCGGCCCGATCGGCTCGGTCCTGCCCCCGCACGTGCTCCTCGGCAGCAACGACGTCGCCACCGCCCGGCAGGAGGTGTTCGGCCCGGTCGCCACGATCGTCCGGGCCCGCGACGAGGACGACGCCCTGGCCATCGCCAACGACACCGAGTACGGCCTGTCCAGCGCGGTGTTCACCCGGGACGTCGCGCGCGGGGTGGACTTCGCGCTGCGCGTGGAGGCCGGGATGACGCACGTCAACGACTCGCCGCTCAACGACGAGAACAACACCGCGTTCGGCGGCGAGAAGGAGTCGGGGCTGGGCCGTTTCGGCGGCGAATGGGCGATCGAGGAGTTCACCACCGACCACTGGGTGAGCGTCCAGCACACCAAGCGCCGGTTCCCGTTCTGAGCGCTCAGGTCCTGGGCGGCAGCGCGTTCCACTCCGCCCAGGACAGGTCCCACCCCACGAGCCGCGGCGGCGCGGGCAGCGGCCACTCCTGGGCCAGCCACCGGGGCACGAACCGGTCGAGCTCGCGCTCCACGTCGCTGCCGACCAGCCGGTCGACGACCCACCACGACACCTCGGCGCCGACGTCGCCGGCCTTCTCCGGCGGGTCGACGTAGACGCAGCCGAGCAGCTCCGCCTCGTCGTCCGCGAAGAGCCCGTACAGGAAGCTCTCGTGCGCCTCGATCTCGCGGGCGTGACGGGCGAGGTCCGCGCGGTCCTGCTCGAGCGTCATGTGCGCCGGTGGCCACCCCCAGGCCTCGCCGTAGATCGTCCACAGCCGTTCGCGGGAGCCCATGACGGCCGGGAAGTCGATCCCGGTGTCGGCGTCGCTCATCGGGCGCAGGTGGTGGCCGGTCGCCAGCCCGGCGCGCAGCGGGTGGGCGAAGTCGTCGGGCAGCCAGGGCACGGGCGGCAACCTAGCGGCCGACGGCTGATCCGGGCGAGCCGTTCGGGCCGTCCGTGCCGCCGTCGGCGTCGAACCGCTCGCGCGCCCGCTCGACCGCGGCCATCGTGTCCGTGGCCCAGAGGTGCAGCGCGTCGACGAGCCCCTGCAGCGTCTTGCCCAGCGGCGCGACGCGGTACTCGACGGCGACCGGGCGGGAGCTGATCACGACGCGCTCGACCATCCCGTTGCGCTCCAGCCGGCGCAGCGCCGTCGTCAAGGACTTCTGCGTCACGGAGGGGATAGCCCGCCGCAGGTCGTTGAAGCGCAGCGGCCGTTCGCAGAGCTCCTCGAGCACCTGCAGCGACCACTTGTCGAGCACCTGGTCCAGCAGCTCTCGGTGCTGCTGGGTCAGCTGCAGCCGCTCCGTCGTGGGGTGCGCGGTCTCCGTCATGACACCTGGTCTCGTTGAAGTTCCCTCTGGATACCAGGTAGACCGTAGCTACCAGTCATCGATCTGTGGAGGACCTCCGTGAGCGTGCAGCTGCTGAGCCCCGAGGGCATGTTCCAGCCCGTCCCCTACCACCACGTCTCGATCGGCACCGGTGCCCGCCAGGTGCACGTCGCCGGCCAGATCGCCCGCGACGCCGACGGCAACCCGGTGGCGACCGGGGACCTCGCCGGGCAGGTCGCCCAGGCTCTGCGCAACACGGCGCGGGGCCTGTCGGGCGCGGGGGCGAGCTTCGCCGGCGTCGTCCGGCTCCGGTTCTTCGTCACCCGCTGGAGCCCCGACCGGATCGGCGACCTCATGGCCGGCATCGGCGCCGTCGCCGAGGAACTCGGCTTGCCGCAGCCGCTGCCACCCGCCTCGCTCATCGGCGTCGACTTCTTGTTCGAGCCGGACGTTCTGGTCGAGGTGGAGGCGGACGCCGTGCTGGCCTGACGCCGGTCCCGGCACGGCCCCGGGCACCAGCCCGGGCCGTGCCGTCAGCGGGTGCGGCGGAGCAGGGCCATGAACATCGCGTCGGTGCCGTGGCGGTGCGGCCACAGCTGCGCGTAGTCGCCGCGCGCGATCCCCGGCACCTCCGGGAACAGCGGCGCCACGGGCAGCACCTCGACGTCGTCCCGGGCCGCGGCGGTGTCGACGACGGCCACGGTCTCCTCGGTGTGCGGCGAGCAGGTCACGTAGGCCAGCACGCCGCCCGGCCGCACGGAGGCCAGCGCGGCGGCCAGCAGCTCGGTCTGCAGCTCCACCAGCGGTGGGACGTCCTCGGGGGTCCGCCGCCAGCGCACCTCGGGACGACGGCGCAGCGCGCCCAGCCCGGTGCACGGGGCGTCGAGCAGCACCCGGTCGAAGCTGGCGGGTGCCCACGGCGGCTCGCGGCCGTCGGCGGCCAGCACCTCGACGTCGCGCTCGTCGCCCAGCGCCGAGCGCACCAGGTCGGCGCGGTGCGGCGCGCGGTCGGCCGCGGTCAGCCGCACGCCCTCGGGCCGGACCGCCGCCAGCAGCCCGGCCTTGCCGCCCGGTCCGGCGCACATGTCCAGCCACGCGGCGTCCGGCCCCTCCAGCGGCGCGCGGGCGAGCAGCAGCGCGGCGAGCTGGCTGCCCTCGTCCTGCACCGCCGCCCGGCCGGCGCGGACCGACGGCAACCGGCCGGGGTCGCCCCCGGGCAGCCGCACCGCGAACGGCGACCACGGACCGGGCTCGCCCGTGGCCTCGGCGGCCAGCTCCTCGCGCGGGATGCGCCGGGCGACCAGGTGCACCTCGGGTGCGGCGTCGTCGGCCAGGAGCGCCGGCTCGAGCTCGTCGTCGCCGCCGAGGGCATCGCGCCAGGCGTCGACGATCCAGCGCGGGTGGTCGGTGGCCAGCGCCAGCCGCTGCTCCGCATCGCCGCCGAGCGCGGCCAGCCACGCCGCGCGGTCCCCGCCGGCGGCGACCTTGCGCAGCACCGCGTTGACCAGACCGGAGGCGCCCGTGCCGACGATCGCCCGCGTGAGGTCGACGGTGGTGTCGACGGCGGCGTGCGAGGGCACCCGCAGGTCGATCAGCTGGTAGGCGCCCAGGCGCAGCAGGTCGAGCACCCGCGGGTCGAGCTCGCCGAGCGGCCGGTCCACGAGCGTGGCGAGGACCGCGTCGAGGGTGCCCTGGGCGCGCAGCGCGCCGTAGGCCAGCTGGGTGGCGAAGCCGGCGTCGCGGGGGTCGAGGTCGCGCTCGCGCAGCAGCTGCGGCAGGAGCAGGTTGGCGTAGGCGTCGCGGGAGGAGACGCCGTCCAGGACGTCGTAGGCGGTCAGCCGGGCGCCGTCCAGCGGACGGCGCCGCGCGGGCGGGCGCCCGCGACCACCGCGGCGGGTCACGCCTCCCCCAGCCGGTCGCCGGGCCCGATTCGGGCGCCGCGCGCCCAGTCGGCCGCCGGGATCATCCGCTTGCCCGCGGGCTGGACCTCGCCGAGCCGGACGGCGCCGGAGCCCGTACCGACCAGGACGCTCCTGCCGTCGACCCGCAGCTCCCCGGCCGGCAGCGCGGGCCCGTCTGCCAGCGGGGTGACCGGGCCCAGCCGCAACCGGTCGCCGCGCCACGTCGTCCAGGCACCGGGGGCGGGCGTGACCCCGCGCACCCGGCGGTCGACCACGTGCGCGGGCAGCGCCCAGTCGACCCGGGCGTCGGCGACCTCGACCTTGGGGGCCAGGCTGACGCCGTCGGCCGGCTGGGGCTGCGGCTCCAGCGCGCCGGCGGCGATGCCGTCGAGCGTGGCCACGAGCAGCTGGGCGCCGCCGACCGCCAGCCGGTCCAGCAGCTCGCCGGCGGTGTCGCGCGGGCCGATCGCCTCGGTGAGGGTGCCGAAGACCGGGCCGGTGTCGAGGCCCGCCTCCAGCCGGAAGGTGGAGGCCCCGGTGATCTCGTCGCCGGCCATGATCGCGTGCTGCACGGGTGCCGCGCCGCGCCAGGCGGGCAGCAGCGAGAAGTGCAGGTTGACCCACCCGTGCCGCGGGATGTCCAGCGCCACCTGCGGCACCAGCGCGCCGTAGGCGACCACCGGCGCGCAGTCCACGTCCATGCCGGCCAGCTGCTCGAGGAACTCCGGCTCCCGCGGGGAGCGCGGCTGCAGCACCGGGATGCCGGCGGCGTCCGCGCGCTCGGCGACCGGCGAGCGGCTGAGCCCGCGTCCGCGGCCGGCCCGCGCGTCGGGGCGGGTGAGGACGGCGACCACCTCGTGCCCGGAGGCCAGCAGGGCGTCCAGGGAGGGGACGGCGGGCGCCGGCGTGCCGGCGAACAGGAGCCTCAGTGGGGGCTCACCTTCACGACGGGCGGAGGGGCGGGCAGGTACTCGGCCATGCCCTTCCACTCCGCGGCCTCCAGCTCGGCCAGCGCCGCGGCCCGGGCGACCTCGTCGAGGCGGTCGACGAACAGCACGCCGTCGAGGTGGTCGGTCTCGTGCTGGATGGCGCGGGCCAGCAGCTCCGAGCCCTCGACCCGCACGGGCTCGCCGTGCATGTTCCAGCCGCTGGCGACGACGTGCAGGTGCCGGCGGCAGTCCCACCGGAAGCCGGGGATGGACAGGCAGCCCTCGGGGTCGACCTGCTCCTCGTCGCCGACCGGCGTCACGTCGGGGTTGACCAGGTGGCCGACCTCGCCGTCGACGAACCAGGTGAACACCCGCAGCCCGACGCCGATCTGCGGGGCGGCCAGGCCGGCCCCGCCGGCGGCGTGCATGGTGTCGGTGAGGTCGGCGACCAGGCGGCGCAGCTCGGCGTCGAAGTCGACGACCGGTGCGGCCGGGGTGCGCAGGACCGGCTCGCCGAGGAGCCGGATGGGGGTGACGCTCACCGGTCGATCGTATGCGGGGCACAGGCGCCGTCCTCGGCCAGCGCCGCGTCGACGGCGGCGGCCACGTGCAGCGCCGTCGTCGGGAAGGTGGGGACGGCGACGTCGTCCGGGCCGATGAGCAGCTCGATCTCGGTGCAGCCGAGCACCACGCCCTGCGCCCCGCGGGCCACCAGCCGGTCGACGACCTCCCGGTACGCCTGGCGCGACTCCTCGCGGACGACGCCGAGGACCAGCTCGTCGTAGATCACGCGGTGCACCAGGTCGCGGTCGGCGGCGTCGGGCACCAGCACCTCGAGCCCGGCCGCGGCGAGCCGGTCGACGAGGAACGGCTGCTCCATCGTGTAGCGGGTGCCGAGCAGGGCGACGCGGGTGAGCCCGGCCGCGGCGATCGCCGCGCCGGTGCTGTCGCCGATGTGGAGCAGCGGGATGTCCACGGCGGCGGTGATCGCGTCCGCGACCGTGTGCATGGTGTTGGTGCACAGCAGCAGCACGTCGGCGCCGGCCGCCTGCACCGCCCGGGCGTCGGCGGCCAGGAGCTCCCCCGCCCCGGTCCAGTCGCCCGCCGCCTGCAGCCGCTCGATCTCGGCGAAGTCCACCGACAGCAGCACGCAGCGCGCCGAGGAGAACCCGCCGAGGCGGTCGCGCACGCCCTCGTTGAGCAGCCGGTAGTACAGCGCGCTGCTCTCCCAGCTCATCCCGCCCAGCAGACCGATCGTCCTCACGCCGTGCATCGTGGCAGCTAGACGAGGTCGAGGGGGTCCAGCTGCACCCGCACGTGCTCGGGCACCTTCTTCGCGCTGCGCACGCCCTGCACCTCCGCCAGCGCGTGCGCCAGCGCCGCCCCCGAGGCGCGCGGCACCCGCACCAGGTACCGCTCGCGCTCGCCGTCCTGCCCGGGGCGGGCCGGCTCGGGCACCGGGCCGAGCAGGTCGGCTCCCTCCGGCAGGCGCAGCGCGTCGAGGAACTCGGCCAGGGCCGCGGGCGACGCCGACAGCGACGCGATCCGGGTGACCGGGGGGAAGCCCAGCTCGCGCCGGTCGGCCAGCTCCCGCTCGGCCAGCCAGGCCGGGTCCCAGCGCACCAGCGCCTGGACGACGGGGTGGGCGGCGTCGGCGGCGACGACCACCTGCCCGCCGGACGATGCCGGGCGCACCAGCGTGGCGGCGTTCAGCCAGCGGCGCAGCGTCTCCTCGCCCGCCCGCAGGTCGGCCCGGCCGAGCAGCGCCCAGGAGTCGAGCAGCAGCGCGGCGCCGTAACCGCCCTCCGCCACCGGCTCGGCACCGGGGGTGGCGACGACGAGGGCGGGGCCGGCCGGCACGGTGGCCAGGACCCCGCTGCTGCTGCCCGACGTCCGCACGACAGCCCCGGGGAACGCCCGCGCCAGCTCCTCGGCCGTGCGCGACTCCCCCACGACCGCCGCCCGCAGCTTGGTCCCGTGGCAGTGCGGGCAGTCGAAGGTCGCCGCCGGCCGCGCGCACCAGCGGCAGGCCGGGATCCGGGTGCCGCCCGGACCGGGGCGCGGGGAGATGCCCAGCGGGCCGGCGCAGTGCGCGCACCGGGCGGGGGCGCGGCAGCGGGCGCAGGCCAGCGACGGCACGTAACCGCGCCGGGGCACCTGCACCAGCACCGGGTTGCCGTCGGCCAGCGCCTTCCGGGCGGCGGCGTGCGCCAGCGAGGGCAGCCGCGCCGAACGCGCGGCCGGGTCGCGGGCCAGCTCGAAGTCGTCGCCGAGCGCCTGCACCCGCGGCGCGGCGGTGCGGACGGCGGCTCGGTCGGCGACCAGCTCGTGCGCCCACCCCGACTCCACCAGCACCGCCGCCTCGGCGGTGCGCGCGCTCCCGGCGACGACGGCGGCGCAGCCGTCCAGCCACGCCCGCTGCACCAGCACGTCGCGGGCGTGCGGGTAGGGGGCGTGCTCGTCGGCGTGCAGGTCGTCGCCGTCGTCCCAGATGGCGACCAGACCGAGGTCGCGGACCGGCGCGAACATCGCCGCGCGGGTGCCCAGCACCACCTGGGCTGCGCCCCGGGAGGCGGCCAGGAACCGGCGGTAGCGCTTCTCCGGGGAGTCGTCGGCGCGCAGCACCGTGAACGAGTGCTCGGGCAGCAGCCGCTCCGCGGCGGCGGTCAGCCGGTCCAGGTCCTTGCCGTCGGGCACCACCACGAGCGCGCCCCGGCGGCCGGAGAGCGCCGCCCGGCACAGCTCCACCAGCCGGGTCGGCCACTCCTCCCCCGGCAGCGCCGTCCACACCGCGCGCGCCGGGCGGCCCTCGGCCAGCGCCGTCAGCAGCGCCGGGCCCGCCTGGTACCGGGCGAACCCGGCCGGGTCGGGCGGCTCCGGCAGCGCGTCGGGCGTCGGGCTGTCCCGCTTCTCCGCCGCGGCCCGCCGAGGGGGCAGCGCCAGGCGCAGGACGTCGCTCGCCGTCCCCGCGTAGCGGTCGGCCACCGCGCGCACCAGCCGCGCGACCTGCGGGGTGAGCACCGGCTCGCCCGAGGGCACGTGCGAGAGCGGCTGGAGCTTCCCGGCGAAGTCGGTGCTGCCGCCCAGCTCCCAGACGATCCCGTCGACGAGGCGGCCGTGGAAGCGCACCCGCACCCGGCACCCGGCCCGCACGGTGCCCGCGTACTTCTCCGGGACCGCGTAGTCGAACGGCCGGTCCAGGTGCGCCAGCGGGACATCGACGACGACCCGGGCCACCGTCGGGTGGCCCGGGTCGTCAGGTGGTGCAGAGGTGTCCAGCGCCGTTACGCCCCCACGGCGGAACGCAGCGCGTCGACGCGGTCGAGGCGCTCCCACGGCAGCTCGACGTCGGAGCGGCCGAAGTGCCCGTAGGCCGCGGTGGGCCGGTAGATCGGGCGGAGCAGGTCCAGGTCGCGGACGATGGCGCCCGGGCGCAGGTCGAACACCGAGCCGATGGCCTTCTCGAGGACGTCGTCGGCGACCGTCCCGGTGCCGAAGGTCTCGACGAACAGGCCCACCGGGTGGGCGGCACCGATCGCGTACGCGACCTGCACCTCGCAGCGGCGGGCCAGGCCCGCGGCGACGACGTTCTTGGCCACCCAGCGCATGGCGTAGGCGCCGGAGCGGTCGACCTTCGACGGGTCCTTGCCCGAGAAGGCGCCGCCGCCGTGGCGCGCCATGCCGCCGTAGGTGTCGACGATGATCTTGCGGCCGGTCAGGCCGGCGTCGCCCATCGGTCCACCGATGACGAACTTGCCGGTGGGGTTGACCAGCAGGCGGTAGCCGGTGGTCGGCAGCCCCAGGGCGGCCAGCTCGGGCTCGACCACCAGCTCCTGGATGTCGGGCGTCAGCAGCTGCTCGATCGAGATGTCCTCGGCGTGCTGCGAGGACACCACCACGGTGTCGACGGCGACCGGCTGGTCGTCCTCGTAGACCACGGTGACCTGGGTCTTGCCGTCGGGCCGCAGGTAGGGCACCGAGCCGTCCTTGCGCACCGTCGACAGCCGCCGGGCGAGGCGGTGGGCCAGCGCGATGGGCAGCGGCATGAGCTCCGGGGTCTCGTCGCTGGCGTAGCCGAACATCAGGCCCTGGTCGCCGGCGCCCTGGCGGGCGATCGCGTCCTCGACCGCGGCGGCCTGCGAGTCCAGCTCCGCCTGCGTCCGCGACTCGTAGGCGGTGTCGACGCCCTGCGCGATGTCCGGCGACTGCGCGCCGATCGAGACGCTGACGCCGCACGAGGCGCCGTCGAAGCCCTTGCGCGAGGAGTCGTAACCGATGCCGAGGATCGTCTCGCGGACGATGGCCGGGATGTCCACGTAGCCACCGGTCGTGACCTCACCGGCGATGTGCACCTGGCCGGTGGTGATGAGGGTCTCGACGGCGACGCGGCTGCGCGGGTCCTGGGCCAGCATCGCGTCCAGGATCGAGTCGCTGATCTGGTCGGCGATCTTGTCCGGGTGGCCCTCGGTCACCGACTCGGACGTGAAGAGGCGGCGTGGCACTGGATCTCCCTGGGGCCGGGGGTGTGTGGGCTGCGGTGGTCGGGATGGCGCTCGAGGCCGAACGTTACCGGCGTCCGGGCGTCAGGCGTCGGCGCGGGGCGACATCCTGGGGGTCACGGCGTCCCAGACCCCGGCCGCGACGGCGTCCTTGGTGCTGCGGGCGACCTCGGTCGCCGAACCGTCGGCGGCCAGGACGACGACCGCGTTGTCGGCCTGCCCGAAGACCTGACCGGCCGAGACGTCGTTGACCACGAGCAGGTCGCAGCCCTTGCGGGCGAGCTTGGCGCGCGCGTGGGTGAGCACGTCCGCGTCGGCGTCGCCGGTCTCGGCGGCGAAGCCCACGACCAGCTGGCCGGGGCGCCGCTCGGACACCAGCTCGGCCAGGACGTCGGGGTTGCGCACCAGCGGCACGGAGTCCGGCTCGGCGGCGGAGTCCTTCTTCAGCTTGCTGGCCGCGACCGCGGCCGGCCGGAAGTCGGCGACGGCGGCCGACATGACGACGACGTCCGCGTCCGGCGCCTCGGCGAGCACCGCCGTCCGGAGCTCCTCCGCGGTCCCGACGGGCACCACGCGCACGCCGAAGGGGGCCGGCAGGTCGACGTTGGCCGCGACGAGCACCACGTCGGCGCCCCGGGCCGCGGCCACGCGGGCCAGCGCCCAGCCCTGCTTGCCCGAGGACCGGTTGCCCAGGTAGCGGACGGGGTCGACCGGCTCCCGGGTGCCGCCGGCGCTGATGACCACCCGTCGTCCCGCCAGGTCGTGCGCCAGGGCGGCCGCCCCGGCCCCGAGGACGACGGCGGCCAGCGCGGCGATGTCGGCCGGCTCGGGCAGCCGGCCGGGGCCGGAGTCGGGCCCGGTCAGCCGGCCGACCGCCGGTGGGAGGACGACGGCGCCCCGGCGGCGCAGGGTGGCCACGTTGTCCTGGGTCGCGGGGTGCAGCCACATCTCGGTGTGCATCGCCGGGACGAACACCACCGGGCAGTGCGCGGTGAGCAGGGTGGCGGTGAGCAGGTCGTCGGCGCGGCCGGCCGCGGCGCGGGCCAGCAGGTCGGCGGTGGCGGGGGCGACGACGACGAGGTCGGCCTCCTGGCCGATCCGCACGTGGGCGACCTCGGGGACGTCGGACCAGACGTCGGTGGTGACCGGGTTGCCGGAGAGCGCCTCGAAGGTGGCGGCACCGACGAAGTGCAGCGCTCCGGGGGTCGGGACGACGCGCACGTCGTGCCCGGCCTCGGTGAAGGCACGCAGCAGCAGGGCGGCCTTGTACGCGGCGACGCCGCCGCTGACGCCCAGCACGATCCGGCTCATGCGCTCATCCTGCCGCAGGCACGACGACGCCCCCGGCGCAGGCCGGGGGCGTCGTCATCACTTCTGGGTGCCCCGGAGGGGGCAGCCGGCTCAGTTCTCGCCGGCGGTGTGGGTCAGCAGGCCCTCGTTGATCTCGCGCAGCGCGATCGAGAGCGGCTTCTCCTGGGGGGCGGTGTCGACCAGCGGGCCGACGTACTCGAGCAGGCCCTCGGAGAGCTGGCTGTAGTAGGCGTTGATCTGCCGCGCGCGCTTGGCGGCGAAGATCACCAGGCCGTACTTGCTGCTGGTGCGCTCGAGCAGCTCGTCGATCGGCGGGTTGGTGATGCCCTCGGGGGCGGGTGCGACTCCGGACACGGGCGGGCGTGCTCCTCAGATCGGTTCAGCGGGGGCGGCGGGACCGCGGCCCCTACTCGTGGGCGCCGCTGCTCCGGGAGGCCCCGGGCGACGGCGCAGTCAGCAATCCTACCAACTCGTCGGCGGCTCGGGCCACGTCGTCGTTGACGACCACCACGTCGAACTCCCCGGCGGCGTCCAGCTCGGCCTGCGCGAGCGCCAGCCGGCGCTCCTGCACCTCGGGCCGTTCGGTGCCCCGCCCGGCCAGCCGGCTGACCAGCTCGGCCCACGACGGCGGGGCCAGGAGGACCAGCTGGGCCTCGGGGGCCCGGGCCCGCACCTGGCGGGCTCCCTGCAGCTCGATCTCCAGCAGGGCCGGCGCCCCGGCCGCGAGGCGCTCGCGGACCGGGGCGGCCGGGGTGCCGTACCGGTTGCCGGCGTACTCGGCCCACTCCAGCAGGCCGTCGGTGGCGATCAACCGGTCGAACTCGGCGTCGTCGACGAAGTGGTAGTGCTGCCCGTCGACCTCGCCCGGGCGGCGCGGGCGGGTGGTCGCGGAGACCGAGACCCAGACGTCGGGGTGCCGCCGGCGCACCTCGGCGACCACCGTCCCCTTCCCGACCCCGGAGGGTCCGGAGAGCACGGTCAGTCGCGCGGTGTCACCAGCAGTCACGTCCCGATTCTCGCCCAGGCCCGCGCCGCCGGCGGAAGCGGGCCTCAGACCGCGCCGTCGGCCGGGACCTGGTCGGCGTCGACCTTGTCGCCCCCGAACTCCGCCTCGAGCGCGCGGCGCTGGTTGGCCCCGAGGCCCCGCACGCGGCGGGTCGGCGAGATCTCCAGGCGCTCCATGATCTTCGCGGCACGGGCCTTGCCGACGCCGGGCAGCGACTCGAGCACGGCCGAGACGCGCATCTTGCCGATCACCTCGTCGGTCTCGCCCTGCTTGAGGACGTCGCCGACGGTGGCGCCCTTGCTCTTGAGCCGCTCCCGCAGCTCGGCGCGCGCCTTGCGGGCGGCGGCGGCCTTCTCGAGTGCTGCGGCGCGCTGCTCCGGGGACAGGGAAGGAAGGGGCATGGTGCGACCCAATCGTGTCGGTGCCGGCGTGGTCGCCGAGCGGCTGTTCTCTGAGCGCTCCGCGCCGGCGGGACGCCGCCGCGAGAGCCTCCCCGAACCGTAGTTCCCGGCGAATCCGCTGGTCACCCGCACCGGCGCGCTTTGCGGCCCGCCCTCGCGTGTCGGCACAGTTCACACGCGCTTCACGACTCCGCTCACCGAGCGTCATCCCCGCAGGTCAACCCCCGTTGCGCGCGGATCCGTTCCGGAATCCGAGCCGCCCGGGGAGCACGAGGAGGCCCGGCGACACGCCGAGCAGACGACACGCCGGGGACGGGAGCGCGCCGCGCAGGTCAGCGGCGCGTGCGCCGTCCCAGCAGCCACCCGGCCAGACCGGTCAGGACGAGCAGGCCCACCATCGCCAGCCCGGCGCCGACCAGCTGCCCCCGGCTCCAGAGGACCGCGCTGTCGAAGCCGAGCGTCAGGGAGCTCCGGTAGGCGCTGTCGAGCTCGGCCAACGGCTCGTAGCTGCCGCTGAAGAAGGTCCGCTCCGGCGGGTGGCCGGCGACGGCGAACACCACGACCCCCGCCACCAGCAGCGCGGCACCGACCAGGGCGACCAGCCAGGGGACCGTCCGGCGCACCGCTTCCCTCCCGTCAGCCGGCGAGGGCGTCGGCCCACCGCTCGGCGGCGGAGCGTAGCGCCGCCGGGTCCGGTCCGGCGCCGAGCACGTCGCGCGACACGGTGGGCACCACGAGAGGCGCGCCGCCGAAGAGCCGGCGCAGGTCGGCCGGGGTCCCGCCCTGGGCCCCCAGCCCGGGGGCGAGCACCGGCCCGCCCAGACCGGCCAGGTCGACGTCGAGCTCGCGCAGGGTCGCGCCGACGACGACGCCGAACGAGCCGTCCGGCGTCCCGGCGTTCCAGCCCGCCACGGTGTCCACGACCACCTGCGCAACGCTGCGGTCCCCGACCACCGCGTGCTGCAGCGTGCCGGCGTCGGGGTTCGAGGTGCGGGCGAGCACGAACAGCCCTCCCCCGTGCGTCCGTGCCGTGTCGACCGCGGGCTGCAGCGACTGCGGCCCGAGGTAGGGGCTGACGGTGAGGGCGTCGGCGGCCAGCGGGTGGTCCGGCCGCAGGTAGTCGGCGTAGGCGTCCATCGTCGAGCCGATGTCGCCGCGCTTGGCGTCCAGCAGCACCAGCGCCCCCGCCGACCGGGCGCGGGCCGTCGCCTCCTCCAGCACCGCCAGCCCGCGCGAGCCGTGCCGCTCGTAGAACGCCAGCTGCGGCTTGAGGACGGCGACGCTGCCGGCGAGCGCGTCGACCACGGCGTCGGTGAACCGGGCCAGGCCCTCCGGGCTGTCGGGCAGCCCCCACGCCTCCAGGAGCGGCACGTGCGGGTCGATGCCCACGCACAGCGGCCCGCGCGCGGCGACGGCGTCGGCCAGCCGCCCGCCGAACGGGGTGGGGGTCACACCGTCCCCCCGAGCTCGGCGATGCACTTCTGCGCGAGGAACGGGTCGGCGAACGCGCCGGACGCGGACTGCACGGCGTCGGCGCCCAGCGCGAAGAGCGCCGCCGCCGACGCCGGGTCGGTCACCCCGCCCATCGCCAGGACGTCGAAGCGCGGCCCACCCGCCTCGCGGAGGGCGACCAGCCGGCGGGTGAAGTCGAGCGCCGGCTCGCGCACCGCGGCGCCGGAGAGGCCGGCCAGCTCGCGGCCCGGGAACGTCGCCGCGCCGTCGCTGCGGCGGACCCGGCTCTGCACGGTGTTGATGCCGGCCACGCCGTCGACCAGCGGCGCCAGCCGCGGCACCAGCGCGGCCAGCGACGGCTCGTCGAGCCAGGACAGCTTGGCGACCAGGCCGGTGCGGTCGTCCAGCGCCCGGCGGACGGCCCCCACCACGGCCACGGTGGCGTCGGCGTCCAGGCACAGCGGCGGCTTCACGCCGGTCCCCGAGCGGTCGAGGGTGTTCGGGCAGGAGAGGTTGAGCTCGACCACCGGCGCACCGGCCTCCTCGGCCAGCCGCGCCGTCCGCGCGAAGTCCTCGGCCAGGGCGGCGAGCTCGCCGGTGCCGGCCGGGTCCTCCCCCATGACGCTCACCAGCAGCAGGGCGTCGTCGCCGACGGCGGCCAGGGAGCGTTCCAGGTCGGCCATCCACTCCTCGGGCGCCGGCGAGGGCACGCCGAAGGAGTTGACCGTGCTCACCGACGGCACGCCCGGTGGCACCCAGTCCCAGGGGTCGGCCACCACGTCGCCGGCGGCGCCCGGCGGCAGGCTCGCCGTCTCGCGCGGGGCGAACACCCAGTTCGGCTGCTCGTTGGGCGGGTGGGCCCGGCCGCGCACCGTCTTGTAGGTCAGCACGGTCCAGCCGTTGGCCAGGTTGTAGCGGACCTCCGCCTCGCTGCCGTTGAGCACGCAGGCCGGCACCCCGATCGGGAAGCCGACCGAGCGGCCCAGCAGCCGCCACCGCCGCCCGGCCGCCGGGCGCGCGGCCAGCCGCGGGCCGACGGGCCGGCCGAGGTTCTCGCGGAAGGACCCGAGCACGTCGTAGACCGGGACCGGCAGCCCGGCCGCGGCCAGGACGTCGGCGTGCCGGGCGAAGAAGAGCACGCGGGTCAGCAGCGGCAGGTCGCCCGCGCCCACGGTGCCGGCGGCCAGCCGCCCGGCCAGCTCGCCGGCGTCGCCCACCAGGCCGTCCAGCTCCGCCTGAGTCGGCTGCGCGAAGCGGGTGACGCCGGCCGCGAACTCCGCGGGCAGGCCCTCGACCAGCCCGCGGGCCAGCAGGTCGGCCCGCACCCGCTCGACCGCGGCGGCGGTCACGCCCCGGTCCCGGCGCGGGACGTGCCCAGCGCCGCGTGCACCTCCTGCAGGCTGCGCACCCCGACGTCGCCGGCGCGCAGCGCCTCGATGCCCTGCACCGCCGCCGCGAGCCCCTGCACGGTCGTGATCGAGGGGATGCCGGCGCTGACCGCGGCGGTCCGGATCTCGTAGCCGTCCAGCCGCGGTCCGCTGTTGCCGGGCGACCCGAACGGCGTGTTCACCACGATGTCGACGTCGCCGGCGAGGATCCGCTCGACGCAGTTGCCGGGGCCCTCGCTGAACTTGCCCACGACCTCGCAGGCGACGCCGTTGCGGCGCAGCACCTGCGCGGTGCCGGCGGTGGCCAGGACGCGGAAGCCGAGGTCGGCCAGCCGCTTGACCGGGAAGATCGCCGAGCGCTTGTCGCGGTTGGCCAGCGACACGAACACGGTGCCCTCGGTGGGCAGCGACCCGTAGGCGGCGGCCTGCGACTTGGCGAACGCCGGGCCGAAGCCGGCGTCGAGCCCCATGACCTCGCCGGTCGACTTCATCTCCGGGCTGAGCACGGTGTCCACGCCGTGGCCCTCGACGGTGCGGAACCGGTGGAAGGGCAGCACCGCCTCCTTGACCGCGATCGGCATGTCCTCGGGCAGGTCGGCCCCGTCGCCCGTCGCCGGCAGCACCCCGGCGGAGCGCAGCGAGGCGATCGACTCCCCGACCGCGATGCGCGCCGCGGCCTTGGCCAGCTGCACCGCCGTCGCCTTGGACACGAACGGCACCGTGCGGCTGGCCCGCGGGTTGGCCTCGATGACGTAGAGGATGTCGTCCTTGATCGCGTACTGGACGTTCACCAGCCCGCGCACGCCGATGCGGGCGGCCAGCTTCTCGGTGGCCTCCCGGATCTTCAGCAGGTCCGCGTCGCCGAGGGTGATCGGCGGCAGGGCGCACGCCGAGTCGCCGGAGTGGATGCCGGCCTCCTCGATGTGCTCCATGACCCCGCCGAGGTAGAGCTCGGTGCCGTCGTAGAGCGCGTCCACGTCGATCTCGACGGCGTCCTCCAGGAACCGGTCGACCAGCACCGGGTGGTCCTCGCTGACCTCGGTGGCCTTGGCGATGTAGGCCTCGAGCGTGGCGTCGTCGTAGACGATCTCCATGCCCCGGCCGCCCAGCACGTAGGAGGGCCGCACCAGCACGGGGTAGCCGATCTCGGCGGCGATGGCCTTGGCCTCGGCGAACGTCGTCGCCGTCCCGTGCTTGGGGGCGAGCAGGCCGGTGTCGGACAGCACCCGGGAGAACGCGCCACGGTGCTCGGCGTCGTCGATCGCCTCCGGCGAGGTGCCCAGCACCGGGACACCGGCGTCCTTGAGCCGCTGCGCCAGGCCCAGCGGCGTCTGCCCGCCCAGGGTGCAGATGACCCCGGCGACCGGGCCGGCCGCGCGCTCGGCCTCGACCACCTCGAGGACGTCCTCGAAGGTCAGCGGCTCGAAGTACAGCCGGTCGGCGGTGTCGTAGTCGGTGGAGACGGTCTCGGGGTTGCAGTTGACCATCACCGCCTCGTAGCCGGCGTCCTGCAGCGCGAGGACGGCGTGCACGCAGGAGTAGTCGAACTCGATGCCCTGGCCGATCCGGTTGGGGCCCGAGCCGAGGATGAGCACCGCCGGCTTCTCGCGCGGCTGCACCTCGGTCTCCTCGTCGTAGGAGGAGTAGTGGTACGGCGTGCGGGCGGCGAACTCGGCGGCGCAGGTGTCGACGGTCTTGTAGACCGGCCGGATGCCCTGCCGCCAGCGCAGCACGCGGACGCCGTCCTCGCCGGCCAGCTCCGGCCGGAGCGCGGCGATCTGCCGGTCGGAGAGCCCGTGCCGCTTCGCCCGCCGGAGCAGCTCCGGCGTCAGCGCCGGGGCGTCGCGCACCTCGTCGCCGACCTCGCGGACGAGCGCGATCTGGTCGACGAACCACGGGTCGAACCCGCTGGCCTCGGCGACCTGCTCGACGGTGGCGCCGGCGGCGAGCGCCTGCTCGGCGATGTACAGCCGGCCGTCGACCGGCGTCCGCAGCACCTCGAGCAGCTCGTCGGCCGAGCGCTGCCCGTCCGGGCCCGTCCAGAAGCCGGCGGCCTTCGTCTCGGTGGACCGCATCGCCTTGCCCAGGGCCTCGGGGAAGTTGCGGCCCATGGCCATGACCTCGCCGACGCTCTTCATCGTCGTCGTCAGCCGGGGGTCGGCGCCGGGGAACTTCTCGAAGGCGAACCGCGGGATCTTCACCACGACGTAGTCCAGCGTCGGCTCGAACGCGGCCGGGGTGACGCCGGTGATGTCGTTGGTGATCTCGTCGAGGGTGTAGCCGATGGCGAGCTTCGCGGCGATCTTGGCGATCGGGAAACCGGTGGCCTTCGACGCCAGGGCGCTGGACCGGGAGACGCGCGGGTTCATCTCGATGACGACCAGCCGCCCGTCGGCCGGGTTGACCGCGAACTGGATGTTGCAGCCGCCGGTGTCGACGCCGACCTCGCGCAGCACGGCGATGCCGACGTCGCGCATGCGCTGGTACTCGACGTCGGTGAGGGTCATCGCCGGCGCGACGGTCACCGAGTCGCCGGTGTGCACGCCCATCGCGTCGATGTTCTCGATCGAGCAGATGACGACCACGTTGTCGCTGCGGTCCCGCATGAGCTCGAGCTCGTACTCCTTCCACCCGAGCACCGACTCCTCGATGAGCACGGTGTGCACCGGGGAGTCGGCCAGGCCGTGGGTGGCCATCCGGCGCAGCATCGCCTCGTCGGTGGCGAAGCCGGAGCCCAGGCCGCCCATGGTGAAGCTCGGCCGGATGACGACCGGGTAGCCCACCTCCTCGGCGGTCTCGATCGCCTCCTCGACGCTGCCGCAGACCCGCGACCGCGGGGCGTCGGCGCCGATCGACCGGACGATGTCCTTGAACTTCTGCCGGTCCTCGCCGCGGTTGATCGCGTCGACGTCGGCCCCGATGAGCGCGACGCCGTACTTCTCCAGGACGCCGTTCTCGTACAGCCCGATCGCGATGTTGAGCGCGGTCTGCCCGCCGAGGGTGGCCAGCAGCGCGTCGGGGCGCTCCTTGGCGATGACCTTCTCGACGAACTCCGGCGTCAGCGGCTCGACGTAGGTCGCGTCGGCGATGCCGGGGTCGGTCATGATCGTCGCCGGGTTGCTGTTCACCAGGCTCACCCGCAGGCCCTCGGCGCGCAGCACGCGGCAGGCCTGGGTGCCGGAGTAGTCGAACTCCGCCGCCTGCCCGATGAGGATCGGGCCGGAGCCGATGACCAGGACGTGCTCGATGTCGGTGCGCTTGGGCATCAGGCCTTCTCCCCCGTGCTGTGCTCCACGACCGGCGCCGGCCCGCCGGATCCCGCCGTCCCGGTCCGGGCGCTCTCCATCAGGTCGACGAACCGCTGGAACAGCGGTGCGGCGTCGTGCGGGCCGGCCGCCGACTCGGGGTGGAACTGGACGCTGAACGCCGGCGCGTCGATCAGCCGCAGGCCCTCGACGACGTCGTCGTTGAGCCCGACGTGGCTGACCTCCACCGGCCCGTACGGGGTGTCCGTCGGGCGGTCGAGCGGGGCGTCGACGGCGAAGCCGTGGTTGTGGCTGGTCACCCGGACCGTGCCGCTCACCCGGTCGAGCACCGGCTGGTTCAGGCCGCGGTGGCCGAAGCGCAGCTTGTAGGTGCCCAGGCCCAGCGCGCGGCCGAGGATCTGGTTGCCGAAGCAGATGCCGAACAGCGGGCGGCGGGCGTCCAGCACGCCGCGCACCGCCTCGACCGCGTAATCGGCGGCGGCCGGGTCGCCCGGGCCGTTGGAGAGGAAGACCCCGTCCGGACCCGCGGCGAGGAGCTGCTCGGCGGTGGCCGTCGAGGGCAGCACGTGCGTCTCCACCCCCAGGGCGGCGAGGTGCCGCGGGGTGGCGGTCTTGATGCCGAGGTCGAGCGCGGCGATGGTGAACCGCTTCTCCCCCACCGCCGGGACGACGTAGGGCTCGGCGGTGCTCACCGTCGGCGCGAGGTCGGCGCCGGTCATGCTCTGCGACTCCTGCACCCGCCCGAGCAACGCCTCCGCGCCGAGCTCGGTGCTGATCCCGGCCCGCATCGCCCCGCGGTCACGCAGGTGGCGGGTGAGCGCGCGGGTGTCGATGCCGCTGATGCCGACGACCCCCTGCGCGCGCAGCTCGTCGTCCAGGCTGCCGGTGGCCCGCCAGTTCGCCGGTCGCCGCGCGGGGTCGCGGACGACGAACCCGGCCACCCACATGCGGCGGCTCTCGTCGTCCTCGCCGTTGACGCCGGTGTTGCCGATGTGCGGGGCGGTCATGGTGACGATCTGACCGGCGTAGCTGGGGTCGGTGAGCGTCTCCTGGTAGCCGGTCATGCCGGTGGCGAACACCGCCTCGCCGACCGTCGTCCCGGCCGCGCCGTAGCTCTCGCCGCGGAACGTCCGCCCGTCCTCGAGCACGAGGATCGCGTCACTCACCGTGTTGCCTTTCCGTCCAGGACGGTCGCGGACCCCCGCAGGAAGGTCGCGACCACGCGGCCGGGGAGCTCCCGGCCGGCGTACGGGCTGTTGCGGCTGCGGCTGGCCAGCGCGGCCGGGTCCACGACGGACCGGGCGGTGGGGTCGATCAGCAGCAGGTTGGCGGGCTCGCCGACGGCCAGCGGCCGGCCGTGGCCGGTCAGCCGGCCGATCCCGGCGGGGCGCACGGACATCCGGTCGGCGACGCCGCGCCAGTCGAGCCGGCCGGGCTCGACCATGGTCTGGACGACGACGGAGAGCGCCTGCTCCAGCCCGAGCATGCCGGGCCGGGCCTGCGCCCACTCGCTCTCCTTGTCCTCGACCGCGTGCGGGGCGTGGTCGGTGCCGACGGCGTCGATCGTGCCGTCCGCGAGACCGGCGCGCAGGGCCTCGACGTCGGCGTCCGTCCGCAGCGGCGGGTTGACCTTGAACACCGGGTCCCAGGTCTCGGCGCACGCGTCGGTGAGCAGCAGGTGGTGCGGCGTCACCTCGGCGGTGACCTGCACCCCGCGCGACTTCGCCCAGCGCAGGATCTCCACCGAGCCCGCCGTCGACACGTGGCAGACGTGCAGCCGGGCGCCGACGTGGCCGGCCAGCAGCACGTCGCGGGCGATGATCGCCTCCTCCGCGGCGGCCGGCCAGCCGGTGAGGCCCAGCGAGGCCGAGCGGTCGCCCTCGTGCATCTGCGCGCCCGCGGTCAGCCGCGGCTCCTCGGCGTGCTGCGCGACGACGCCGTCGAAGGCCTTCACGTACTCCAGCGCGCGGCGCATGAGCGCCGGATCGCTGACGCAGTGCCCGTCGTCGGAGAAGACCCGGACACGGGCGGCGGAGTCGGCCATCGCGCCGAGCTCGGCCAGCCGCTCGCCCTCGAGCCCGACGGTCACCGCGCCGACCGGGACGACGTCGACCAGCCCGGCCTCCTGGCCCAGCCGCCACACCTGCTCGACGACGCCGGCGGTGTCGGCCACCGGGTCGGTGTTGGCCATCGCGTGCACCGCGGTGAACCCGCCCAGCGCGGCGGCCCGGCTGCCGGTCTCCACGGTCTCGGCGTCCTCGCGGCCGGGCTCGCGCAGGTGGGTGTGCAGGTCCACCAGGCCGGGCAGGGCGACCAGCCCGGCCGCCTGGACCACCTCCGCGCCGTCGGCGGCCAGCTCGGTGCCGATCGCGGCGATCCGGCCGTCCTCGAGCAGCAGGTCGACGGCGTCCTCGCCGTAGGGCTTCGCGCCCTTGATCAGGTACGTCACTGCGGCGAGCCTCCGAGCAGCAGGTAGAGCACGGCCATCCGCACGGAGACCCCGTTGGCGACCTGCTCGACGATCGTGGAGCGGACGGAGTCGGCCACCTCGGCGGCGATCTCCATCCCGCGGTTCATCGGGCCGGGGTGCATGACGATCGCGTCGTCGGGCAGCGCGGCCATGCGCGGCGCGTCGAGGCCGTACCGGCGGCTGTACTCCCGGGCGCTCGGGAAGAACGAGGCGTTCATCCGCTCGGCCTGGACCCGCAGCATCATCACGACGTCGCTCTTGGGCAGGACGGCGTCCAGGTCGTAGCTCACCTCGGCCGGCCAGCTGCGCACCCCCACCGGCAGCAGCGTCGGCGGGGCGACCAGCGTGACCTCGGCGCCGAGGGTGTGCAGCAGCCCGACGTTCGAGCGGGCCACCCGGCTGTGCAGGACGTCGCCGACGACCGCCACCCGCACGCCCTCGAGCCGGCCCAGCCGCCGCCGGATCGTGTACGCGTCGAGCAGCGCCTGGGTCGGGTGCTCGTGGGTGCCGTCGCCGGCGTTCACCACGCTGCCCCGCACCCAGTTCGCCAGCCGGTGCGGCGCCCCGGAGGCGGAGTGGCGCACCACGACCGCGTCGGAGCCCATCGCCTCGAGGGTGAGCGCGGTGTCCTTGAGGCTCTCGCCCTTGGAGACGCTGCTGCCCTTGGCGGAGAAGTTGATGACGTCGGCCGACAGCCGCTTGGCCGCCAGCTCGAAGGAGATGCGGGTGCGGGTGGAGTCCTCGTAGAAGAGGTTCACCACCGTGCGCCCGCGCAGGGTCGGGAGCTTCTTGACCTCGCGGCCGGCCAGCGCCTGGTCGATCTGGGCTGCGGTGTCGAGGACGAGGGTGGCGTCGGCCCGGTCGAGGTCTGCGACCTCCAGCAGGTGCCGCTTCACGCCGCGCCCCCGGTGACCAGGACCTCGTCGGCGCCGTCGGTCTCCTGCAGGCGCACCTTCACCTGCTGCGTCCGCGACGTCGGCACGTTCTTGCCGACGAAGTCCGCGCGGATCGGCAGCTCGCGGTGCCCGCGGTCGACCAGGACGGCGAGCTGCACCGCCCGGGGCCGGCCGAGGTCGCGCAGCGCGTCGAGGGCCGCGCGCACCGAGCGGCCGGAGAAGAGCACGTCGTCGACGAGGACGACCAGCCGGTCGTCGATCCCGGCCGCCGGCAGCACGGTCGGCTCGAGCGCCCGCACCCCGCGCCGGCGCAGGTCGTCGCGGTACAGGGTGATGTCGACGGTGCCGACGTCGACGGCGGTCCCCGAGAAGGCCTCGACGCGGGCGGCCAGCCGGCGGGCCAGGGGGGCGCCGCGGGTCGGGATGCCGACGAGGACGAGGTCGCGCAGGCCGCCGGTGGCATCACCCTCGGGGGCGAGCGAGGCGGCGCGCTCGATGAGCTGGTGGGCCATCCGGTCGACCACGCGGGCGACGTCGGCGGCGGAGAGCAGCGGGGCCTGCGCCGCATCGCGGGCAGGCAGGGACGAGCTGGCCATCAGGCCTCCTTCCCCGCCTCACGGGACGGGTCGTTAAAGGAGAGTGGTCGGACCGGGAGCGACGGTACTGCACCGCGGGACGGGGCCGCCGCGCGCCTGCCGGCCTGCGGAAACGGCCACCCGGCGTGACCGCACGATCACGGACCCGCGAGGGCGGTCCTCCTGTTGCGCACGGGGCACGACCAGTACGCTGCGTGACGATCAGGACGTTCCCGAGACGACGGACAGTGAGCAGACAGCGATGAGCACCGACTACTCACGGGCCCTCGGTGCCCGGCTCCGCGCGATCCGCAACCAGCAGGGCCTCTCGCTTCAGGGGGTCGAGGACAAGTCGCACGGCCGCTGGAAGGCCGTCGTCGTCGGGTCCTACGAGCGCGGCGACCGGGCGGTCACCGTGCAGCGGCTCTCCGAGCTCGCCGTGTTCTACGGCGTGCCGGTCTCCGAGCTGCTGCCCGACCCGCGGCCCAGCTCCGCGGTCACCTCGACCACCAAGATCGTGCTCAACCTGGAGTCGCTGGGCTCGCTGCCCGCCGACGAGGCGGGCCCGCTGGCCCGCTACGCCTCGACCATCCAGGCGCAGCGCCACGACTACAACGGCAAGGTCCTGTCGATCCGCGCCGAGGACCTGAAGTCGCTGGCGATCATCTACGACATGAGCCCCGACGAGCTCACCACCCGGCTCATCGAGTGGGGCGTCCTCTCCCCCGGCATGGAGGGCGTCGTGGGCAACGCCGACGACGACGACCTGCTCCTCGAGGACGACGTCGACCCGAACTGGGAGCGCCGCCGCGCCCCGCGCTGACGGCGCAGCCGGCTTCCGGCACCGAGAGCTGCAGAGGAGGCCCTCACCGCACCGCCGGTGGGGGCCTCCTCGCGTTTCCGGGGCACGACGGTTCCGACACGTGCGCCACCGCGCACCCTGCGTGGCCGGGCTGTGCCAAGGTCGGCCTCCCCGGAGCCGGAGGAGGCCCCATGCCCGCCGTCCACATGACGTCGGTGTCCAAGACGTACCGACGCCGCGGACGCCCGCCGCAGAAGGCGCTGGACTCCCTCGACCTGGTCGTCGACTCCGGCGGCGTGCACGGCTTCCTCGGCCCGAACGGCTCCGGTAAGACCACCTCGATCCGGGTCCTGCTCGGCCTGGTCCGCCCCGACCCGGGCGGCGAGATCCGGCTCCTGGACGCCCCGGTCCCCGCCGGCCTGCCCGACGTCATCGGTGCGGTCGGCGCGCTCGTCGAGACCCCGCTGTTCTTCCCCGGCTTCTCCGGACGGCTCAACCTCCAGCTGCTGGCCGAGGCCGCCGGGGTCTCCCGGGCGCGGGTCGAGGAGTGCCTGGAGACCGTCGACCTGCGCGACCGGGCCGAGGACCGGTTCAAGGGCTACTCGCTCGGTATGAAGCAGCGCCTGGGCATCGCCGCGGCCCTGCTCAAGGCGCCCCGGCTGCTGATCCTCGACGAGCCCAGCAACGGCCTGGACCCGGCCGGCATCCGCGACGTCCGCGAGCTGATCCGCCGGCTGGGCGCCGACGGGCGCACCACCGTGCTCCTCTCCTCCCACCTCCTGGCCGAGATCCAGCAGGTGTGCGACTCCGTCTCCATCCTCGCCCGCGGCCGGTGCGTGGCCTCCGGCCCGGTCAGCGAGGTGCTCGCCCGGGGTGCGTCGGGCGACCTGCGGGTGCGGGTCCCCGACGCCGCCGCGGCCGCCGCGGTCCTGTCCGCCGCGGGCTTCGCCGTCGCCCCGCCCGAGCACCCCGACGGGCGGACCCTGCTCGTGCACGGCGTCCCCGCGCCGGGCGAGGTCACCCGCATCCTCGCCGCCCACGGCCACTACCTGGAGGAGCTCACGCCCGTGACCGCCGACCTGGAGAGCGCGTTCCTCGCCATCACCGGGGACCCGGCGTGAGCGCGGTCGTCGAGCAGCCCCCGGCCCCCGCCCGGGACGAGGGGTACGTGCACCCGAGCCTGCTGCGCGCGGAGTTCCACCGGTTCCGCTCACGGCGGTTCATCCAGGTGCTGCTGGCCGCGGCGCTGGTGGGCTGGCTGGCCGCCGTCGTCATCGGGCTGTTCCAGTTCGGCGAGCCGGACGAGGGGGACCTGGCCGCCGCGCGGGCGGAGATCGCCCAGATGGTCGAGCAGCAGGAGGTGTGGCGGCAGCAGTGCCTCGACGACGCCCCACCGGGCGAGGAGGAGAGCTTCTGCGGACCGGAGATCACCGCGGCCGAGTTCCGGACCGAGGACTTCGTCGGCACCGCGCCCTTCGACCTCGAGCAGAGCGCGAGCGGCGGCGCCATGGGGTTCGGTGCGGCGGCCGCAGCGCTGGCCTTCCTCATCGGCGCCACCTGGATCGGCGCCGAGTGGTCCAGCCGCTCGGTGGTCGCGCTGCTGTTCTGGGTGCCGCGCCGCATGCAGGTCATGGGTGCCAAGGTGACCGTCCTCGCCGTGGCGGCGGCCGCCCTCGGCGTCGCGGCCCAGCTCGGCTGGCTGGCGATGGCCTGGATCCTGCGGATCGCCGTCGGCACCGACGACCCCCTGCCGTCCGGCTTCTGGGGCGACCTGCTGGCCACCCAGGGCCGGTGCGTGCTGCTGGTCGTCTTCGCCGCCCTGGCCGGGTTCGGCCTGGCCAACCTGATCCGCAACACCGGCGCCGCGCTGGGCGTGGGCTTCGTCTACTTCGCGATCGTGGAGAACGCCGTCCGGGTCATGCGGCCGGAGTGGCAGCCCGCGCTGCTCACCAACAACGCCGCCGCCCTGGTGGCCCCCGGCGGGCTCCGGATCGTCGACTACGAGAACTTCACCGTGGACGCCGACGGCAACCAGGTGTTCGAGGAGTTCGTGATCGGCAACCTGCAGGCCGGGATCGTGCTCGGCGTGGTCGCCGCGGTGGTCATCGGGCTGGGGGTGCTGCTGTTCCAGCGCCGCGACGTCCACTGACGCCGGCCGGGCTCAACCGGAGGTCGGGACCTCGGCCTGCAGGATGGCGCCCAGGACGCCGTTGACGTAGGCCGGCGAGTCGTCCGTCGAGAGCGTCTTGGCCAGCTCCACCGCCTCGTCGATGACGACGGCGTCGGGCACGTCGTCGGCCCAGAGCAGCTCGAAGACGGCCATGCGCAGGATCGCGCGGTCGACGTCGGGCAGCCGGTCCAGCTGCCAGCCCGAGGCGTGCGCCTCGATCAGCTCGTCGATCCGCGCGGTGTGCGCGGTGACGCCCTCCACCAGCCGGACGGCGTGCTCGGGCACCGGCGGGTTGCCGTCGGCGACCCGCTCCGCGAGCAGCTCGAGCCGGTCGCGGCCGCGGACCTCGGCCTCGTAGAGGACGTCGACGGCGCGCTTGCGCGCCTTGGAGCGAGCGGCCATCAGTTGGCGCGGCCGAGGTACCGGCCGTCGCGGGTGTCGACCTTGAGCTTCTCGCCCGTGGAGATGAACAGCGGCACCTGGATCTGCGCGCCGGTCTCGAGCGTCGCGGGCTTGGTGCCACCGGTCGAGCGGTCGCCCTGCAGGCCCGGGTCGGTGTGCTCCACGACGAGCTCGAGGGTCACCGGCAGCTCCACGTAGAGGGCGACGCCCTCGTGCATGGCCACGGTGACCTCGGTGTTCTCGAGGAGGTAGTCCGCGCCGCCGCCGACTGTCTGGGCCGGGACGTGGATCTGGTCGAACGTGTCGCCGTCCATGAAGACGAAGTCGGTGCCGTCCTTGTACAGGTACGTCATGTTCCGCTTGTCGACGGTCGCCGTCTCGACCTTGGTGCCGGCGTTGAAGGTCTTGTCCACGACCTTGCCCGAGAGCACGTTCTTCAGCGTGGTGCGCACGAACGCGCCGCCCTTGCCGGGCTTCACGTGCTGGAACTCGGTGACGGTCCAGAGCTGGCCGTCCAGGTTGAGGACCATGCCGTTCTTGAGGTCGTTGGTGGTAGCCATCTAGAGGACCAGCAGTTCCTTGCTCGTGAGGGTCAACAACTCGGGCGCGCCATCGGTGACGATCAAGGTGTCCTCGATCCGGACACCGCCGTGCCCGGGCAGGTAGACGCCCGGCTCCACGGTGACGGCCATGCCGGCGGCCAGCGTACCCGCGCCCAGCTGGCCGATGCCCGGCGCCTCGTGGATCTCCAGGCCCACCCCGTGCCCGAGGCCGTGGGTGAAGTGCTCGCCGTGACCGGCGGCGACGATCACGTCGCGGGCCGCCGAGTCGACCGCGACGACGTCGGCGCCGACGCTCAGCGCGGCCCGGCCGGCCGCCTGCGACTCCGCCACCAGGGCGTAGACCTCGCGCTGCCAGTCGGCGACGTGCCCCAGCACCAGGGTGCGGGTCATGTCGGAGTGGTAGCCGTCGACGGTGGCGCCGAAGTCGAGCTTGAGGAAGTCCCCCTCGCGCAGCTCGGTGCGGTCGGGGCGGTGGTGCGGGATCGCCGAGTTGGCGCCGGTGGCCACGATCGTCTCGAACGACGGCGCCTCGGCGCCGAGGGCCAGCATGCGGGCGTCGAGCTCGCGGCCGACCTCGAGCTCGGTCCGCCCCGGCCGGAGCGCCCCCTCGGCGGCGAGCTCGGCCAGCGCCTGGTCGGCGACCGCGCAGGCGCGGCGCAGCGACTCGATCTCGTCGTCGTCCTTGATCGCGCGCTGGGCCTCCACGGCGCGGCGGACCGACGCCAGCTCCGGCACCCGGCCACCGGCCGCGGCGTCGTCGAGCACCCGGCGCAGCTGCTCCAGCCCGTCGACGGTCAGGTCGTGCGACTCGAAGCCGAGCCGCCCCGCGCCGGCCGCGGCCCGTGCCAGCGCCGGGACGGTGGCCCGGTCGACGACGAGCTCGACGTCGGGGACCTGGGTGGAGGCCTGGGTGGTGTAGCGGCCGTCGGTGCCGAAGAGGTCGGGTCCGTCGGTGCGCACGAGCAGCGCGCCGTTCGAGCCGGTGAACCCGGTCAGGTAGCGCACGTTGAGCAGGTTCGTGACCAGGACGGCGTCCAGGTCCTGCTGGGCGGCGAGCGCCCGCAGCGCGTCCCGCCGTGCGGCCTCCCGGCTCACGAGTGCCCCTTCAGCGTCATCCACTGCAGCGCCAGCACGTACCCGTGGATGCCGAGCCCGGCGATGACGCCGTCGGCCACGCGGGAGACGTAGGAGTGCCGCCGGAACTCCTCGCGCCGGTGGATGTTGCTGATGTGCACCTCGACGACCGGACCGGTCACCGCCGCCAGGGCGTCGTGCAGCACCACGGAGGTGTGCGACCAGCCGCCGGGGTTGATGACGACGGGGTCGCCGGCGTCGGTGGCCTCGTGCACCCAGCGCAGCAGCTCGCCCTCGTCGTCGGTCTGCCGGACGCGGACGTCGAGCCCCAGCTCGCGCGCGGTCGCCTCGATCACCTCCACCAGCTGGGCGTAGGTCGTGGTGCCGTAGACCTCGGGCTCGCGGGTGCCGAGCCGGCCGAGGTTCGCGCCGTTGAGCACGTGGATGGTCATGCGTTCTCTCCAGACACTGCGGACCAGGCCGCGTCGAGCCAGGCCTGCTCGGGGTCGGTCAGGATCGTCGGGTTGCCGATGCCGTCGAGGACGACGAACCGCAGCGACGCGCCGCGGGCCTTCTTGTCCACGGCCATCACCGGCCGCAGCCGGTCCCAGTCGCCGTCGTAGGTCGTGGGCAGGCCCATCGCGGCGACCAGGTCGCGGTGCCGGTCGACCTCGCCGCGGGACAGCAGGCCGGCCTGCCCCGCCAGCTCCGCGGCGAAGACCAGGCCGACGGCGACCGCCTCGCCGTGCCGCCAGCCGAAGTCCTCCACCCGCTCGATCGCGTGCGCCAGGGTGTGGCCGTAGTTGAGGAACTCGCGGACGCCGGTGTCGTGCAGGTCCTGGCCCACCGCGTCGGCCTTGACCTGGACCGCGCGGGCGATCAGCTCCCCGGTGTCCCGCCGCCCGGTGGGGTCGGCCTCGAGCAGCCGCAGGATCTCGGCGTCGGCGATGAAGCCGCACTTGACCACCTCGGCCAGCCCCGAGCGGAACTCGGCGTCGGGCAGCCCGGCGAGGTGGTCGGTGTCGGCGAGGACGGCGGCCGGCGGGTGGAACGCGCCGACCAGGTTCTTGCCCGCCGCGGTGTTGATCCCGGTCTTGCCGCCCACGGCGGCGTCGACCATGCCGAGCAGGCTCGTGGGCACCTGGACGACCCGCACCCCGCGCATCCAGGTCGCGGCCAGGAAGCCGGCGAGGTCGGTGACCGCTCCCCCGCCGATGCCCACGACCGCGTCGCTGCGGGTCAGCCCCAGCCGGCCGAACTCCTCCCAGGCACCGGCGGCGACCTCGGCGGTCTTCGCGGCCTCCCCGTCGGGGACGACGACCGCCTCGGCGGCCACGCCCGCGGTCTGCAGCAGCTCGACCGCGGCGCCGGCGGCCGCCGCCAGCGGCGGCGCGTGCACCACGACGGCGCGGGCCGTGCCGGCGAGCACGACGCCCAGCCGGGTGGCGGCGCCGGCACCCACGAGCACCTCGTAGGGCTGCTCCCCCGCGACGGCGACCGTCCTCATCGCGCTCCCCCTCGTGCGATCGCGGCGACGTCGGCGACGACGTCCTCCGGTTCCCGGCCCCCGGTGGCCACGCGGTGCGTGGACACCTCGTCGTAGAGCGGTGCCCGCTGTTCCAGCATGCTGCGCAGCATCGCGCGCGGGTTCACGGCGAGCAGCGGGCGGTCCCGGGACAGCCCCACCCGGCGCGCGGCCGACGGCAGGTCGACGTCCAGCCAGACGACGGTGCCGCCGACGCGGCCGTAGGCGACCAGCAGCTCGCGGGTCGCGGCGGTGGTCACCGCTCCCCCGCCGAGGGCGAGCACGCCCCGGTGCTCGGCCAGGCCGCGGGCCACGGCCTGCTCCTCCAGCTCCCGGAAGCGCGGTTCGCCGTGCTGCACGAAGAGGTCCGCGACCGTGGTCCCGGTCAGCTGCTCGACGTCGGCGTCGGTGTCCCGGAACGGCACCCCCAGCAGCTCGGCCACCGCGGTGCCGACCGTGGTCTTCCCCGAGGCGGGCGGTCCGACGAGCACGAGTCGCGGCGCGGTCACCGGTACGGGAGGGCGTCGAGGTAGGCCTGCGCGTTGCGGCGGGTCTCGGCCACCGAGTCGCCGCCGAACTTCTCCAGGGCGGCGTCGGCGAGCACCAGCGCCACCATCGCCTCCATGACCACGCTGCCGCGGGGCACCGCGCAGGCGTCGCTGCGCTGGTTGATGGCCACCGCCGGCTCGCCGGTGGCGACGTCGATGGTGGCCAGCGCGCGCGGCACGGTGCTGATCGGCTTCATGGCGGCGCGCACGCGCAGCACCTCGCCGTTGGTCATGCCGCCCTCGATGCCGCCGGCGCGGTCGGTGCGGCGGCTGACCCGGCCACCGTCCTGGTCGATCTCGTCGTGGGCCACCGAGCCGCGGCGGCGCGCGGTCTCCAGCCCGTCGCCGACCTCGACCGCCTTGACCGACTGCACCCCCATGAGCGCCGCGGCCAGCCGGGCGTCGAGGCGCCGGTCCCAGTGCACGTGGCTGCCCAGGCCCGGCGGCAGGCCGTGGACGACCACCTCGATGACCCCGCCGAGGGTGTCGCCGTTCTTCCGGGCGTCGTCGATCTCGGCGACCATGCGCTCGCTGGTGGCCGGGTCGGCGCAGCGGACCGGGTCCTCGTCGAGGGCCGGGTTGTCGTCCGGCCCGGGGACGACGCCGGCGGGGCCCACGACCGGGCCGATGGCGACGACGTGGCTGACCACGGAGACGCCGAGCGCCTGGCGGAGGAACTGCTGGGCGATCGCGCCGAGGGCGACGCGGGCCGCGGTCTCGCGGGCGCTGGCCCGCTCCAGGACCGGGCGGGCGTCGTCGAAGCCGTACTTCTGCATGCCGGCCAGGTCGGCGTGGCCGGGGCGCGGCCGGGTGAGCGGCGCGTTGCGCGCCTGGCCGGCCAGGACCTCCGGGTCGACCGGGTCCGCGGACATGACCGTCGACCACTTGGGCCACTCGGTGTTGCCCACCTGGACCGCGATCGGGCCGCCCTGGGTGCGGCCGTGGCGCACGCCGCCGGTGAGGGTCACGACGTCCTGCTCGAAGGACATCCGCGCCCCCCGGCCGTGGCCCAGCCGGCGTCGGGCCAGCTGCAGGTCGACGTCGGAGGTCTGCACCTCCACGCCGGCGGGCAGGCCCTCGAGGATGGCGGTGAGCTGCTGGCCGTGCGACTCACCGGCGGTCAGCCAGCGCAACATGGCCGGGATTGTGCCATCCGGTCAGCCGGCGGCCCCCGCGCCCACGGCGAGGGCGAGCACGGCGCCCACCAGCAGCGGCGGTCCGAAGGGGATCGCCGTCCGCCACCCGGCGCGACGGGTGAGCAGCAGCACCACCGAGACCAGCGCGCCGGTGAGCAACCCGAGGAAGACGCCGGCCAGGAGCACGCCCCAGCCGAACCAGCCCAGGACCAGGCCGATCAGGCCGAGCAGCTTGGCGTCCCCCAGTCCGAGCCCCTGCGGGGAGAGCAGCCAGCCCAGGCCGCCGAGCCCGGCCGCCACCGCCGCGGCGACGACCGCCCGCACCAGCGCCGCCCAGCTGCCCTCCACGGCGCCGTCGGCGAGCAGCGCCGCACCCGCGGCACTGAGCGCCGGGTAGGTGACCCGGTCGGGCAGCCGGTGGCTGAGCAGGTCCACCGCGCCGAGGACGACGGCGGCACCGCCGGCCCAGGCCAGCGCCAGGGTGGCCGGCCGCAGCCCGGTCAGCTGCCCGGCGCCGACCAGCAGGCCGGCGAGCAGCGCGGTGGTCGTCCCGGTGCGCAGCGGGGTCGCGCGGGCGGCGGGATCGAGGCGGGCAAGCCGCACCGAGGTGCGCGCCAGCGCGGGGCCGCAGACCAGCGCGGCCCCGAGGGCGAGCGCGGCCAGCACCGGCCGGGTGAGGTCCACGGCCGCGGATCAGCGAGCGGGGACGGCCGCGTCCAGCGCGCGGCGCATGGCCGCGATCGGCGCGGGTCGCCCCGTCATCAGCTCCACCTGCTCGGTGGCCTGCCAGAAGAGCACCTCGAGCCCGCCGACGACGGTGCCGCCCGCGGCGGTGACCCGCTCGGCCAGCGGCGTGGGCCAGGGCGCGTAGAGCACGTCCAGGACGGTCTGGCCGGCCCGCCAGGGCAGCGCGGCGACCGCCGGCTGGCCGTCGACCGGCACGGTGCTCACCACCACCGGGGCGTCGACCGCTGCGCCGTCGAGCCGCCGGACGCCGACGTCCACCCCGAGCGTCTCGAGGACGCGGACCACGTCACCGGCCCGGGCCGGCTCGCGCACGACGACGTCGACGTGCCGCGCGCCGAGGGAGGCCAGCGCGACCGCGGCCGCGGCCGCCGTCCCCCCGGCACCGAGCACCGCCGCGTGCTCGACGTCGGCGACGCCGCCGACCTGCAGCGCGGTGCCGACGCCGGTGACGTCGGTGTTCTCCGCCCGCCAGCCGGCGTCGGTGCGGACCAGCGTGTTGGCCGCCCCCAGCAGCCGCGGCAGCGGCTGCACGACGTCGGCGACCGCCACGGCGGCCTGCTTGCACGGCATGGTCACCGAGAAGCCCCGCCACTCCTCGCCGAGCCCGGCGAGCAGGTCCGGCAGGTCCTCGGCGCCCACGTCGAGGGCGTCGTAGGTCCAGCCGGTCAGCCCGAGCGCCGCGTACGCCGCCCGGTGCAGCAGCGGCGAGAGCGAGTGGCCGACCGGCCGGCCGAGGACCGCCGCCCGCCCGGGGGCGGGCGGACCGGCGACCGGCTCAGCCACCACCGCAGCCGAGGCCCGCGTCCGCGCACCGCTGCCGCGCCGCCTGGAACTCGGCGTAGTCGGCGGTGAAGAAGTGCTCCCCCTCGGAGGACTGCAGCACGTAGTAGAGGAGGTTCCCGGTGCTCGGCGCGAGCGCCGCCTCGAGGCTGGCCTCACCCGGCGCGCTGATCGCCGTGGGCGGCAGCCCGGGGCGGGTCCGCGTGTTGTACGGGCTGTCGGTCTGCAGGTCGGTGACCGTCAGGTCGTTGCCGGACTTGTCCAGGCCGTACGCCAGGGTGGCGTCGATGCCGAGCGCGATGCCCTGGCCCAGCCGGTTGTAGATCACCTGGGCGACGTCCGGCCGTTCGGCGTCCAGCCGGGTCTCCGACTGGACCATGGAGGCCACGGTGACGATCTCGGCGGGGGTGCGCCCCATCGCCGCCGCGCGCTGCTCGAGCTGCAGGCTGCCGGCCACGGTCGTGAACTGGGTGACCATCGCCCGGAGCATCTCCGCCGGGGTGGTCTCCGGCTCGAAGTCGTAGGTCGCCGGGAAGAGGTAGCCCTCGAGCTGGCCGTTGGCGTAGGCCGGGAGCCCGAGCGCCACGGGGTCCGCGGCGGCTGCCTGCAGCTCCTCGATCGGGACGCCGGTCTTCTCGGCGAGGCGGGTGAGGGTCGCCTGCAGGGTGAGCCCCTCGGGGACGGTCACCCGGCTGAGGAGGCGCGACGCGGGGTCGAGCAGCAGGTCGACGGCGGCCGCGCCGCTCATCTGCAGCCGCAGCCGGTAGACGCCGGGCTGGATGCCCATGGCTTCCGGTCGCGCCTCGGCGGCGTCCACGAACGGGCCGACCGAGGCGATGACGTCCGCGTCGACCAGCGTGCCGGCGATGTCGCTCAGGGTGTCGCCGTTCTGCACCCGGATCTCCACGGTGCCGGTCCCCTCGCCGGTGTAGTCCTTGGCGGAGAGCTTGTCGAGCAGCAGCTGCCCGCCGAGGACGATGCCCACGACGATGCCACCGAGCACGAGCAGCGAGAGCAGGACCGCCCAGGGGCGGCGCCGGCGTCGACGGCGGTCGCTGCGCGGGTCGTAGGGCGCGATGGGGATCTCGTCGTCGGTCAGCGGCTCGTCGTCGTGGTCGGCGGGCGCGACGGCGCGCTCCTGCCGGTCGACGTGCTCGTGGCCGACGTCGGCGCCGTGCGCCGCACCGCCGTGCTCCAGGGCACCGCCGTCCTCGGTCAGGTGGTCGTCGGCGTGCACCGGCGGCAGGTCGTCGTCCCGGCGCGCCCGGCGACGGCCCCAGCGGCGGCCGGCGCCGCCCTCGTCCACGTTGGCGCCGATGACGTCGAGCCCGCCGGTCTCGTCCCAGGCGGGGGCGCCGCCCTGCGGTGGTGCGACCGGCTCGGCCGGGTCGAGGTCGCGCGGGTCGAAGTGCTGGGCGACCGTGGCGTCGTCGTCCTCACCGGGGCGCGCGTGCAGCCGGTCCCAGACGCCGGCCGGCCGCGGTGGCAGCGGCGGCAGCGGCGCGGAGGGGTGCTGGGTGTCGGGCAGGTGCCCGGTGCCCGCCGGCTCCTCGTCGGCGCCGTGGCGGGCCCGGGGGTAGTCCGGGTGGTCGCTGGACCCGTAGGACCACCAGGCCGGCTCGGCCAGCGGACCGGTCTGGTCGTAGCGGTGGTCGACCAGCCCCGAGACCGGGCGGAAGCCGTCGGTCGGGGCGTCGGGAGAACCGGGGACCGACGGGTACCCGCCGGGCTGGGTCCACGGGAAGGATCCGCCGGCACCCTCGCCGGGCGAGGAGTGCCGTCCCCGCCGGCGCGGGCCGCCGGGCTCGGTCACGACCGAGCCCGCCGGCTGTCCAGGTACTGCTGGAGGATCACGACGGCGGCTGCCTGGTCGATCACCGGACGCTGCTTGCGGCTGTCGATGCCCCCCTCGCGGAGGTGACTGGCTGCGGTCACGGTCGAGAGCCTTTCGTCGATCAGGAACACGGGCACTTCCGCTATGCGGTCGGCCAGTGCCTGAGAGTAGGCGGCGGCGTCCTCGGCGGACGCGCCCGACGCACCCGACAGGTGCCTCGGCTCCCCCACGACCACCTCGGTCACCTCGTGTTCCACCACGAGCGCCGCCAGCCGGTCCAGGTCGGACTGGTCCTTGGCCCGCTTGAGCGTCTCCAGCGGGCTGGCGAGGGTGCCGGTCGGGTCGGAGAGCGCCAGCCCGACGCGGACGGTACCGACGTCGACGCCGAGCACCCGGCCGGACGGCGCCGCCGCGGCCGGCGGCTTCGGCGGCACCTTGAGGTGCTGCGGCCACCCGCCGGAGAGGTCGATCTCCGTCGTCTCGTGGGAGACCGGCGGGAACCCGCGGCTGAGGTCGATCTCGGTCGTCGGGTGGTGCGCCGGCTGCGCCGGGCGGGGCCGCGCCGGCGGCACCGCCGGGAGCTCGCGCTTGCGCCGCCCGACCGGACCGGTGTCCTCGGGGCTGTGCTCGGGCTGCGTGTCCTTCGTTCCGGGCACGGTGCTCACCTCCCAGTGGCGGTCGCAACCGCCTGTTCGCCGGCCTGCAACGCAGCGGGGATACCCGCCGGGTCGGTGCCGCCCCCCTGGGCGACGTCGGCCTTGCCCCCACCACGACCGCCGACGGGACCCGCCGCGGCCTTCAACACGTCGTTCGCCGACAGTCCCTGCGCCTGGGCGGCCGGGTTGACCGCCGCCACGAGGGCCACCTTGCCACCGCTGTCCGAGGCCAGCAGCACGACCGCGGGCCGCTCCCCCAGCCGGCCGCGGACGTCCAGCGCCAGGGTGCGCAGGTCACCGCCGCCGAGCCCGGCCGGCGCGCCGGTGACCAGCGCGACGCCACCGACGTCCGCCGCGGCCGCGGCCAGCTGGCCGGCCGCCGCCAGCGTCTGCTGGCCGCGCAGCTCGGCGAGCTCGCGGTCGAGGTCGCGCAACCGGGCGACCATCCCGCTGACCCGGTCGACCAGGCCGTCCTGCGGCGCCTTGAGCAGGTCGGACAGCTGGCGGACCAGGTCCCGCTCGCGGGCCAGGTAGCGGAAGCCCTCCAGGCCCACGACCGCCTCGACGCGCCGCGAACCCGAGCCGACCGACGACTCACCGGTCAGCGCCAGGGTGCCGATCTGGGCGCTGCCGCGCACGTGGGTGCCACCGCAGAGCTCGCGCGACCAGGGGCCGCCGATCTCGACGACGCGCACCTGCTCGCCGTAGGTCTCGCCGAACAGCGCCAGGGCGCCGAACGCCTGCGCCTCGGGCAGCGTCATGTACTGGGCGGTGACCGTGTGGTCGGCGCGGACGGCGGCGTTGGCGACGTCCTCGATGTCGGTGCGCTGCTGCTGGGTCAGCGCACCCTGCCAGGCGAAGTCCAGCCGCAGGTAGCCGGGACGGTTGTACGAGCCCGACTGCAGGGCCTGCGGGCCGAGCACCTGGCGCAGCGCGGCGTGCACGACGTGGGTGCCCGAGTGGGCCTGGCAGGCCGACAGCCGCCACTCGCGGTCCACCTCGGCGGTGAGCTCGGCGCCCTCGCGCAGCTCGCCCTCGAGGACCCGCACCTGGTGGGCCACCAGCCCCTTGACCGGGCGCTGCACGTCGATGACCTCGGCACGGCCGCCGTCCCAGGTGAGGACGCCGGCGTCGGCGACCTGGCCGCCGGACTCGGCGTAGAACGGAGTCCGGTCGAGCACCACGCGGGTGATCTCCCCGGGGCCCACCGGCCGCGCGGCCTCGTCGTCGCCCTCGGACACGACGCCGAGCACGCGGGAGTCGGTGCGCAGCGTCTCGTAGGCCTGCCAGTCGGTCGGGCCGTGCTCGGCCAGCAGCCGCCGGTAGGCCAGGACGTCGACCGCGCCGGTGCGCTTGGCGCGGGCGTCGGCCCGGGCGCGGTCGCGCTGCTCCGTCATGAGCGCGCGGAAGCCCTCCTCGTCGACGGTCACGCCCTGCTCGGCGGCCATCTCGAGGGTCACGTCGATCGGGAAGCCGTACGTGTCGTGGAGGGAGAACGCCTGCGCGCCGCTCAGCGTCGCGGCGCCGGCCTGCTTGGCCTGCGCGACGGCGGTGTCGAACAGCGCCGTCCCGGAGGTGAGGGTGCGGCGGAACGCCTCCTCCTCGGCGTAGGCGACCGAGGAGATGCGGGCGAAGTCGGTCTCCAGCTCCGGGTAGCTGGCCTTCATGGCGTCCCGGGACACCGGCAGCAGCTCGGGCAGGGTCGCCTCGTCGACGCCGAGCAGCTTCATCGAGCGGACGGCGCGGCGGAGCAGCCGGCGCAGGATGTAGCCGCGGCCCTCGTTGCCGGGGGTGACCCCGTCCCCGATGAGCATCAGCCCGCTGCGCACGTGGTCGGCGACCACGCGCAGGCGGACGTCGGAGTCGTGGTCCTTGCCGTACGTGACCCCGGCGAGCTCTGCGGCCCGGCGCAGCACCGGGGCGACCTCGTCGATCTCGTACATGTTGTCGACGCCCTGCAGCAGGAAGGCCACCCGCTCCAGGCCCATGCCGGTGTCGATGTTCTTGTTCGGCAGCTCGCCGACGACCGTGAACTCCTCCTTGCTCCGGACGTCGGTCAGCTCGTACTGCATGAAGACCAGGTTCCAGATCTCGAGGAACCGGTCGCCGCCGGTGTCGACGAGCGGGCCGCCCTCGGGCCCGAACTCCGGGCCGCGGTCGAAGTAGATCTCCGAGCAGGGGCCGCCGGGGCCCGCCGCCCCGGTGTGCCAGTAGTTGTCCTTCTTGCCCAGTCGCTGGATGCGCTCGACCGGCAGGCCCGCGATGCGGTGCCAGGCCTCGGCGGCCTCGTCGTCGTCCAGGTAGACGGTGACCCAGATCCGGTCGGGGTCGAAGCCCAGTCCGCCGTCGTCGACCGATCCGGTGATCAGGTCCCAGGCGTGCTGGATCGCCCCTTCCTTGAAGTAGTCGCCGAAGGAGAAGTTGCCGTTCATCTGGAAGAACGTGCCGTGGCGGGTGGTCTTGCCCACCTCCTCGATGTCGAGGGTGCGCACGCACTTCTGGACGCTCGTGGCCCGCGGGAACGGCGCGGGCTCGCGGCCGGTCAGGTACGGGATGAACGGCACCATGCCGGCCACGGTGAACAGCAGCGACGGGTCCGGGGAGACCAGCGACGCGCTGGGGACGACGGTGTGGCCGCGGGAGGCGAAGTGCTCCAGGAAGCGGCGGCGGATCTCGGCGGTCTGCATCAGGTCTTCTCGGTCTCCGGGCCGGGGACGGGTCCCGGCCGGTCGGGGGTCAGAGGTCGGCGGCGTGCGCCCCGCGGCGCAGGACCGCGGCGTCGCCGGCGGCGGGCAGCGGCGCGTCCAGGCCGGTGCCGGCGCGCAGCTCCTGCTCGCGCTCGGCCATCGCGTCGCGGACGTCGGCGCCGAAGTCGCCGATGGCGTCGGCGAGGTCGCGCAGGCCCTCGGCGATGCTCGCGCCGATGCCGGCGGGGGTCATCTTCTCGGCCGCCCGGGACAGCTTGCGGACGACGAGGGCGCCGATGGTGATGCCCATGGCGAGCCAGAACAGCCGGCGCATCAGGCGGCCCGCCGGGCGGCGCGACGGGCACGGCGCGCGGCCTTGTCACGGGCGGCCGCGTCGGCGATCGCCTGGCCCTCGCGCTTCTTCTTCGTGGCGCTGCGCACGCCGTAGCTGAAGGCGGCGACCTTGATCAGCGGGCTGCCCAGCGTGGCGGCCACGACGCTGGTGAGCGCGGCGACGTTGCTGGAGACGCTGACCGCGTTGCCGGTGATGTCGTCGACCCGCTCGAGGTTGCTGTTGACGTGGGTCACCGTGGTCGTGGCCTGGCTGAGGATGGGCGCGCTCTGCTCCCGCACCTGGCGGATGGTCAGCGTGGCCTCGTCGAGCGTGCGGCCGAGCTTGAGCAGCGGGAAGGCCAGCAGCACCACCAGCAGCACCACGGCGCCGGCTGCGATCAGCCCGGCGATCTCTCCTGCGGACACGCGCGCTCCTCATCTGTCTCTCTCGGCGACCGGGCCCGACGACGGTCCTGCCCGGAGTGGTCACAGTAGTCGCGGGGTGGGCCCCGCTCCTCCATCGGCAGTCGAGCTAGCGGGGACGCCTGATGATCGCCCGCAGCTTGGCCAGCCGTTCGCCGAGCCGGGCCTCGGCACCGCGCGCCGTCGGCCGGTAGTAGTCCTTCCCCACCAGCGCGTCCGGCGGGTACTGCTGCGGGACGACGCCGTCGGGGTGGGCGTGCGGGTAGACGTAGGTCTGCGCGTGGCCGAGCCTCTTGGCGCCGGCGTAGTGCCCGTCCCGCAGCCCCGGTGGCACCGGCCCCGCCAGCCCGGCGCGCACGTCGCGCACCGACTCGCCGATGGCGGTGGTGACCGCGTTCGACTTCGGCGCGGTCGCCAGGTGGACGACGGCCTGCGCGAGCGGGAAGTGCCCCTCGGGCATGCCGATGAACTGCACTGCCTGCATCGCCGCGACCGCCACCGGCAGCGCCGTCGGATCGGCCATCCCGATGTCCTCGCTGGCGGAGATGACCAGGCGGCGGGCGATGAACCGCGGGTCCTCCCCGGCCTCGACCATGCGGGCCAGGTAGTGCATCGCGGCGTCGACGTCGCTGCCCCGGATGGACTTGATCAGCGCGCTGGCGACGTCGTAGTGCTGGTCGCCCTGCCGGTCGTACCGGACCGCCGCCTGCGCCACCGCCGTCTCCAGGGTGGCGAGGTCGATCTCGGACGCGCCGACGGCCCTGGCCGCCCCCGCGCCGGACTCCAGCGCGGTCAGGGCCTTGCGCCCGTCACCGCCGGCGATGCGGACCAGGTGCTCCTGCGCCTCCTCGCTGATCGTCACCTCGCCGCCCAGGCCGCGGTCGCTGGTGAGCGCGCGGCGCAGCAGGGCGCGGATGTCGTCGTCGGCCAGCGGCTGCAGGGCGAGCACGAGGCTGCGCGAGAGCAGCGGGCTGACCACGGAGAAGAAGGGGTTCTCGGTGGTGGCGGCGATCAGGCTGACGATCCGGTCCTCGACCGCCGACAGCAGGCTGTCCTGCTGGGTCTTGGAGAAGCGGTGCACCTCGTCGATGAACAGGACGGTGCGGCGGCCGGAGAAGGTGAGCTCGCGCTTGGCGCTCTGGATGACCGCGCGGACCTCCTTGACGCCCGAGTCCAGCGCCGACAGCTGGACGAACTGGCGCTTGGTGGCCAGCGAGATCACGTGCGCCAGGGTGGTCTTGCCGGTGCCGGGCGGGCCGTAGAGGACCAGGGACATCGGCTCGTCGGACTCGACCAGCCTCCGCAGGGGTGCGCGCGGCCCGAGGAGGTGCTGCTGGCCGACGACCTCGTCCAGCGACCGCGGCCGCATGCGCACGGCGAGCGGGGCGCCGGGGTCGACGGCCGGGGCGCCGTCCCCGTCCGGCGCCGGGTCGAACAGGGATGTCACGGGTCAGAACGCTACCCGCGGGGCACGACACCCCCCATGCAGCAGCGACGCATCGGAGACGTGCAGGTCAGCGCCATCGGGCTGGGGGCCATGCCCCTCTCGACGAAGGACGGGCGCCCGCCCCGGGACGAGGCGATCGGCGTGGTGCACGCGGCCCTGGACGCCGGCCTGACGCTGATCGACACCGCCGACGCCTACGCGCGGGACGAAGCCGAGTTCGGGCACAACGAGGAGCTGGTCGCCGAGGCGCTGCGCTCCCACGGGTCCCCGGAGGTGCTCGTGGCGACCAAGGGCGGGCACACCCGACGCGGGACCGACTGGGAGCTGGACGGCTCCCCGGCCTACCTGCGCCGGGCGTGCGAGGGGTCGCTGCGGCGGCTCGGCGTCGACGCGATCGGCCTGTACCAGTACCACCGGCCCGACCCCGCCACGCCGTGGGAGGACTCCATGGGTGCCCTGCGCGGGCTGGTGGACGACGGCCTGGTGCGGATGGTCGGGGTCTCCAACGCCGACATCGCGCAGATCGACATCGCCCGTTCGATCATCGGCCCGGCGTTCGTCAGCGTGCAGAACCAGTTCTCCCCGGGCTGGCGCTTCTCCGCCGACGAGCTCGCGCACTGCGCCGGGCACGGGCTGGCGTTCCTGCCGTGGAGCCCGTTCGGCGGGGTCGGGGCGGCCGGCTCGCTGGGCACCACGGCGCCGGCGTTCGCGGAGGTGGCGGCGGAGCTCGGCGTGTCGGTGCACAGGGTGGCGCTCGCGTGGCACCTGGCGCAGGCCGACGTCGTCGTCCCCATCCCGGGGGCGTCGCGGCGGGAGTCGGTCGAGGACTCCGCGGCCGCCGCCGGCCTGGCGCTCACCGCGGACCAGCTCGCCCGCCTCGACGCGAGCTGAGCTCCTCGCCGCAGGGCGCTGGTGGCGCGCGGCCGACGGGAGCACACTGACCCGGTGGACCCGGCCGGGCTCCGCCCCGCGCAGGACGAGTCGGGCCGCCGGCGCCTCGACGACGGCCGGCGGGCGATCCGTGCGGTGCACCCGACGGCGGCCGCGGTCGTGGTCGCCGCGCTGGTCCTGCCGATCGCCGGGCTGGTCTTCCTCCTCCGCCCCGACTACGCGGCCGTCCACTGGACCAGCCCGTCGCTGCACTTCGTCTTCTTCCTGGTCGTCGGCGCCACCGCGGCCAGCCTCTCCCTGGTCACCGCCGAGGCGGCCCGCAGGCGCGGCGATGCCCGCGTGTTCCTGCTGTCGCTGGCCTTCCTGACGATCAGCGGCTTCATGGCGCTGCACGCCGCCGGCACGCAGGACGTGCTGACCCGCCGGTCGCTGCCGGGGTTCACCGTCGCCATCACGGTCGGGCTGCTGGTCGCGGCCCCGCTCGCGCTGGCCTCGGGGTACGTGGACCTGCGGCCGTGGGCCGGACCGGCGGTCATGCGGGCCCGGCCGTGGCTGCGGGCAGGCGTCGTCGGGGCGCTGGCGCTGTGGGGCGTCTGGTCGGTGGGCAACTGGCCGCCGATCGACGTCATCACCGGTGAGGGACCCAGCGGGGACGCGCTGGAGATCGCCGCCGGGTTGGCCGCGCTCGCCTACGTCGCCGCCGCCGCCCGCCTGTGGTGGGTGCACCGCGACCACCCGGGTTTTCTCGTGCTCAGCGTCGTCGTCTGCTACGTCCTGCTGGCCGAGGCGCTCGTGGGGGTCGCCGCGGCCGGCGAGCGCAAGTTCCACCCGTCCTGGTGGGTGTGGCACGCGCTGATCGTGGCCGGTTTCCTGCTGGTCTTCGTCGCCGCCCGGCGGGAGTGGCGGGAGGAGCGCTTCCGGCCGCTCTACCTGCCGGCCACCCGCGAGCAGCGCCAGGAGGTGTCGGTGCTGGTCGGCGACCTCGCCGGCTACACGAGCTACGCCGAGCACCGGGACCCCGCCGAGGTCGCCGCCATGCTCCGCGCCTACTACGAGGTGGCGACCCCGCTGGTCGCCCGCCGGTACCGGGGCGAGGTGGAGAAGTTCACCGGCGACGGCATCTTCGCCACCTTCAACCGGCGCGGCGACCAACCCGACCACGCCGCACGGGCCGTCGCGGCCGCCGCGGCGCTTCAGGCGGAGGTGGCGCAGGTCCGGGATGCGCACCCGGACTGGCCGGGCCTGCGCGTGGGCGTCAACAGCGGACCGGTGGTCGTCAGCGAGATGGGCGGCCGCGGCTACGTCGTCTACGCCGCCGTCGGGGACACGGTGAACGTGGCCGCGCGGCTGCAGGCCGCCGCCCCGGTCGGTGGTGTCCTCGTCGGGGCCCGCACCCGCGCGCTCCTCGGCGACGCCGCCCCGCTGCTGCCCACCCCCCGGCTGGAGGTGAAGGGGAAGGCCGACGCGGTCGACGCCTACCTCCTCCAGGTCCCCGGTCCCCGCACCGAGCCCCGGCCGCACCCCGCCACGCACCCGAAGGAGATCCGATGAGCACGTCGACGACCGCCACCGGCCACCTGACCGTGGCCGAGGTGATGCGCCCGCCGGTGACCACCGTGGAACGCAGCGCCCACGTGGCCGCCGTGGCCTACCTGATGAAGAAGTCGCACGACAACGCCATCGTGGTGCTCGCCGACGGAGCCACCTGCGAACCGGTCACCATGGTCTGCGACAGCGACGTCACCCGGGCCGTCGCCGACGGGCGGGATCCCGAGCAGGCGCGGATCACCGAGCTGCCGCTGCCCCCGCTGGTGCTGCTGGCCCCGGAGGACGGCGTGACCGAGGCGGCGGAGCGGATGCTGGCGGCCGACGTCGTCTTCGCGCCCGTGGTGGCCGGCGGTCGCCTGGTCGGCCTGGTGGACATGCCCGGTGTCTGCCGGGCACTGCTCGCCGAGCGGCGCACCGACCGCGCCGGGGTGCCTCGCCCGTAGCCCTGCCGCAGGACCCTCAGCCGCGCCGCGGCAGCAGCACCCGGGCGCGCGTGACGCCGTCGGCCGCCCCCAGGGTCAGCTCGCCGCCGTGCTGCTGGGCGACGACGGCCAGCGCGGTGGCCAGGCCCAGACCGGTGCCCTCCCCCACCGGCTTGGTGGTGAAGAACGCGTCGAAGGCCCGCTCCAGCACCTCGGGGGACGGCGGCGGCCCGGTGTCGTCGACGTCGACCTCCACCCGGTCGCCGGCCGGGCGGGTCCGCAGCGTGATCGTGCCCCGCTCCCCCACCGCGGCGACGGCGTTGTCCAGCAGGTTCACCCACACCAGGGCCAGGTCGGCCGGGCGGCCCCGGACGAACCGGGCCTCCGGGTCGAGCTCGCGGACCACCTCCACCCCCGGCGGGATCTTGTGCCGGACCAGCACCAGCGCCTGCTCCAGGCCGGCGTGCAGGTCGACGTCGGTCAGGCCCTGGTCGGCGGAGTACGCCAGCGGGCGCACCCCGCTGACGATCCGGCTCAGGTGCTCGGCGCCCGCCGCCAGCTCGTCCAGGATCGCGGCCACCTCGGCGTCGCGCAGGAAGGCCCGGACGGTCCCGACCCGCTCGCCCGCCGGCAGACCGCCCAGCACCTTCTCCAGCGCCGCCGGGTCGACCCCGAGCCCGGCCAGCTGGTCGGCGGCGGACCGGTCGAGCTGCGGCGCGGTCCGCCGCAGGACGGCGACCAGCGCCGTGGCCGCATCGGCGCGGTCCAGCGGATCGGCCGCGGGCGGCGCGACCAGGGCGCGCAGCGGCGCGGTGCGCGGATCCGGTGGCAGCAGGCCGCGCAGCCGGGCGGCGCCCCGGGTGACCGCGGCGGCGGGGTTGTTCACCTCGTGCAGCAGCCCGGCGGCCAGCGAGCCCAGCGCGGCCATCCGCTCCCGCTGGCGCAGCAGCGCCTCCTCGCGCGCCAGCCGCCGGGTGACCGCCTGCAGGAGGGCGCGCGCGGTCCTCGGGTGGGCGAGCAGCCGGTCCAGGGCGTCGGCGCCGATCTGCCGCACGCGCACCGCGGTCCGGGCCCGCACCGTCGCCGAGCGCGGCAGGCCCTGCAGCACGCCCAGCTCCCCCAGAAGGTCCCCCCGCGTGCAGACGTTGAGCAGCACGCGCTCCCCGCCACCTGCCCGGGTGACCTCCAGCTCACCGTCCAGGACGACCACCATCGCGTCCGACGGCTCCCCCTCGGCCATGAGCACCGCCCCGGCCGGCACGTCCACGGTCCGGCCGCCGGCGGCCAGCTCGGCCACCACCGGGTCCGGTAGCTCGGCGAGCAACGGCGAGGACCGCAGCGCGGCGACCACGTCGTCGGCAGGCGCCGGGGTCACCGCCCGGCCAGGCGCTCGTGCGCGAAGCTGACCGCCATCGCCCCCTCGCCGACGGCGGAGGCGATCCGCTTGATCGATCCCCTGCGGACGTCGCCGGCCGCGAACACCCGCGGCACCGAGGTCTCCAGGGGCAGCGGCGGCACCGGCAGCGGCCAGCCCTCCGGGGGCTGGCCCAGCTCCGCTCCGGTGAGCAGGAAGCCGCGCTCGTCGCGGCGCACCACACCCTCCAGCCAGCCGGTGCGCGGCGCCTGGCCCACGAAGACGAACAGCGCGTCGGCGGGCACCTCCTGCTCGTCCGTGCCCGACCGCAGCCGCAGCCCCTCCACCCGCCGCTCCCCCAGCACGCCGGCGACCTCCGTCCGGTGGGCGACGGTGATCCGCTCCGAGGCCTCGATCCGGTCGATGAGGTAGCGCGACATGGTGCTCGTCAGGTCGTCCCCGCGGACCAGCACGGTGACGGAGGCGGCGAACGCGGACAGGAACACCGCCGCCTGCCCGGCCGAGTTCCCCCCGCCGACCACGAACACCGAACCGCCGCTGTGGTCGACCGCCTCCGCGCGCCCGGCGCCGTAGTAGACGCCCATGCCGGTCAGCGCCGCGGCGCCGGGCACGTCGAGCGTGCGGTAGGTGACGCCGGAGGCGATGACCAGCGCCGAGGCGCTCACCTCACCGCCGTCGGCCAGGCGGACGACGGTGTACGGGTCGGCACGCTCCAGGCCGACGGCCTCGCTCGGCACCAGCATCTCGGCACCGAAGCGGATCGCCTGCTCCCGCGCGCGCAGCGTGAGGTCGGCGCCGGAGAGCCCCACCGGGAAGCCGAGGTAGTTCTCGATCCGCGTGGTCGTCCCCGCCTGGCCGCCGGGGGCGCTGCACTCCAGCAGCAGCGTGGCCAGTCCCTCCGACGCCCCGTACACCGCGGCGGCCAGCCCGGCCGGACCGGCGCCGGCGATGACCAGGTCGTAGGCGTCCCGGTCGGCCCGGACGTGCAGGCCGATCCGCTGCGCCACCTCGTGCAGGTCGGGCCGGGCCAGCACGTCCCCGTCCTCCAGCACGAGGACCGGCAGCTCGCCGGCGTCCACCCGGGCCACGTCCAGCAGCTCGCGCGCCGCCGCGTCGGTCTCCACGTCCAGCCACCGGTAGGGAACCAGGTTGCGGGCGAGGAACTGGCGCACCTCGTGCGTCGACGGGGACCACCGGTCGCCGATCAGCCGGAGGTTCGCGGCCGGCGCCGGCCGCCGCCAGGTCTCCAGCAGGTCGTCCAGGACCGGGTAGAGCCGGTCCTCGGGCGGGTCCCAGGGCTTGAGCAGGTAGTGCTGCACCTCGGCGTCGTTGATGGCGCGGATGGCGGCGTCGGTGTCGGCGTAGGCGGTGAGCAGCACCCGGCGCGCCTCCGGGTAGAGCCGGCGCGACGCGGTGAGGAACTCGGTGCCGCTCATGCCGGGCATGCGCTCGTCCACCAGCAGCAGCGCGACCGGTTCCTCGCGCAGCCGCAGCCGGTGCAGCAGGTCCAGCGCCTGCTCGCCCGAGGAGGCGGCGAGGACCTGGTAGTGCTCGGCGTAGCGGGACCTCAGGTCGCGCTCGACCGCGGCCAGCACGGGCGCGTCGTCGTCCACGGCGAGCAGCACCGGCTGGCCCATGGGGTCCTCCGCTCCGTCGGGCGGCTGCGCGGACCGTACGCCTGTTCCGCCGCTGCTGAGAAGGGCCGGAGGACGGCGCTCAGCCGGCCGCGGCGAACAGCGGCCAGCTGCCCGGCACCCCGCGCAGCGTCCGCACCCCGCGCTCGGCGAAGGCGAGCCCCGACCCCACGACGAGGTCCTTCACGGTGCCCGAGACCAGCACCTCGCCCGGCTCCGCCTCGGCCATCACCCGCGCGCCGATGTGCACGGCGAGGCCGGCGACCTGCCCGCCGTCGAGCCGCTGCACCTCACCCGCGTGCACGCCCACCCGCAGCCGCACACCGGCGGCACCGGCCGCCTCCTGCATCGCCAGCGCGCAGCGGATGGCCCGGGCCGGCCCGGGGAAGGTGGCGAGCAGCCCGTCGCCGGCGACGTCGACCTCCGCCCCGCCGTAGCGGTCCAGCTCGGCCCGGACCAGGTCGAGGAACCGCTGCCGGATGCCGCGCCACGCGGCGTCGCCGACCCGTGCGGCCAGCTCGGTGGAGCCGGCGACGTCGGCGAACAGCACGGTGGCCAGCACCGTGCCCCCCGGGTCCGGCGCCGGGCGGCTGCCGGTGAGGAACCCCTCGATCTCGGCCAGCGGCGTCTCGGTGTCCCCGAGGAAGAACAGGTGGTCGGCGCCGTCCAGCTCGACCATCCGGGCGCCGGCGATGTGCTCGGCCAGGTAGCGGCCGACGCCGAGGGGGATCATCCGGTCCCCGCGCCGGTGCAGCACCAGGGTCGGCACGCGGATGGTCCCGAGGACATCGCGGAGGTCGATGCGCGGGTACAGCTCGAACATGCGCCGCGCCATGCCGGGGCTGGCACCCATCCGCTGCAGGGTGCCCCACCACGCCCGCAGCGCGGGGTCCTGGCGGTGGTCGGGCGCCCACGCGCCCAGACCGGAACCCTCGCCCCAGCGCTCGACCAGCCGGCTCAGCATCGCGGCCATCACCTCGGCGTCCACGCCCTCGGGGAAGTCGGGGGCGCGGACGATGCGGGGGTAGGCGCCGTACAGCACCAGCGCCCGGGTGCGCTCGGGGTGCTGGGCGGCGAACAGCATCGCCATCGCGCCACCCTCGGAGACGCCGAGCAGGGCGGCGCGCTCGGAGCCGGCGGCGTCCATCACCGCGCGCAGGTCGTCGGTGCGCTCCTCGAGGGTGGCCGGGCCGGGCACCGGGTCCGACAGCCCGGTGCCGCGCTTGTCGAACAGGATCAGCCGGCTGAACTCCGCCAGGCGCTGCAGGAACCGGCGCAGCGCGGGCTCCTGCCAGTTCCAGTCGAGGTGGGAGATGAAGCCCGGGGCGGCGACGAGGTCCAGCGGGCCGTCCCCGACCACCTGGTAGGCGATGGACAGCTCACCGCTGCGGGCGTAGCGCGTGCTGGGCAGCACGCGCAGCAGTCTGGCACCCCTCCCACCCGCCGGTCCCCCGTGATCACCGCCGTCCGGCGATGATCGACCCGGGTCAGCGGCCGAGGACGTCCTTCAGCGCGGCCAGCACGAGGGCCACCTTGTCCGGCGCGGCGTTGGGCCCCATGAGGCCGATCCGCCACACGGTGGCCGCGTACGCGCCCGCGCCGGCCCCGATCTCCAGGTCGTAGCGCTCCAGGAGCTCCTTGCGCACGGCGGCCGGGTCCACGCCGTCGGGCACCTTCACCGTGGTCAGCTCCGGGAGCCGGTGCCCCTCGGCGGCGAACAGCTCGAGACCCAGCTCCTGCAGCCCCTCGTGCAGCAGCCGGCCCGCCTCGGCGTGCCGCGCGTGCACCGCGTCGAGCCCCTCCTCGAGGATCCGCCCGAGCCCGGCGTGCAGCGAGACGACCATCCCGGTCGGGGCCGTGTGGTGGTAGGTCCGGCCACCCGAACCCGCGGCCTCGCCGGCGTACCCGCCGAGCATGCCGAGGTCGAGGTACCAGCTCTGCGGCTTCTCGATCCGCCGCTCCCACGCGCGGTCGGAGATGGTGAACGGCGCCAGGCCCGGGGGCACCCCCAGGCACTTCTGCGAGCCCGCGTAGGCCAGGTCCACGCCCCACTCGTCCAGCCGCACCGGGATGCCGCCGAGCGAGGTCACGCAGTCCGCCAGCAGCAGGGCGTCGCCCTTGCCGGCGGCCAGCGGCTCGAGGTCGGAGCGGACACCGGTCGAGGTCTCGGCGTGCACGGCCGCGATGAGCTTCGGTGCGGGGTGCGCGGCCAGCACGCGCTCGGCGTCGACCGGCCGGCCCCACTCGTGCTCGACGGCGACGACCTCGGCGCCGCACCGGGCGGCGACGTCGGTCATCCGCTGCCCGAACAGCCCGTTCACCGCGACGACGACGACGTCGCCCGGGCCCACGGTGTTGACGAACGCGGCCTCCATACCGGCCGAGCCGGTCGCCGACAGCGGCAGCGTCCGCCGGTTCGCCGTCCCGAAGACGGCCCGCAGCCGGTCGGAGGTCTCGTCCAGCACCTGAAGGAAGAGCGGGTCCAGGTGCCCCAGGAGCGGGAACCCGAGCGCCGCGGTGGCCTCCGGGTACGGGTTGGAGGGACCGGGACCGAGCAGGGTGCGGGCACGCAACGGCATGCCCGCACCCTAAGGGGAACGGCCCGGGCCGGCCGCTACTTCGTCGGGTCGGACGGGCCGGGCGCCCCCGGCTCGCCGGGCAGCGCCGGCTCCTCCGGCTTCGCGTCGATGCCGGCCTCCTTGCGCTGCGCCTCCGTGATCGGCGTGGGCGCACCGGTGAGCGGGTCGAACCCGGCGCCGGTCTTCGGGAACGCGATGACCTCGCGGATCGACTCCACCCCGGCCAGCAGGGCGGTCAGCCGGTCCCAGCCCAGCGCGGCCCCGGCGTGCGGCGGCGGGCCGTAGGCGAAGGCCTCAAGGAAGAACCCGAACCGCTCGCGGGCCTCCTCGCGGGACATGCCGAGCGTCTCGAACACCCGCTCCTGCAGGTCCGCGTCGTGGATGCGGACCGAGCCGCTGGCCAGCTCGTTGCCGTTGACCACCAGGTCGTAGGCGTCCGAGAGCGCCGCGCCCTTGTCCTCGGCGAAGCGCTCCCGCCACTCGGGCGTGGGCGAGGTGAACGGGTGGTGCATGAACGTCCAGTCGCCGTCCTCGGTCTCCTCGAACATCGGGAAGTCGACGACGAACAGGAACGACCACGACCCCGGCTCGATGAGCTCCAGCCGCTTGGCGATCTCGTTGCGCGCGGCGCCCAGCAGCTCCTGCGAGGAGCGGCGCTGGCCGGCGGCGAAGAAGACGCAGTCGCCGGGCTGCGCGCCGACGGCGGCCACCAGGCCCTCGCGCTCGGCCTCGGAGATGTTCTTGGCGACCGGGCCGCCCAGCGTGCCGTCCTCGGCGATGGTCACGTAGGCCAGGCCGCGCGCCCCCCGGGACTTCGCCCAGTCCTGCCAGGCGTCGAAGGCGCGCCGCGGCTGGGAGCCGCCGCCGGGCATGACCACGGCACCGACGTAGGGCGCCTGGAACACGCGGAACGGGGTCCCGGCGAAGTAGGAGGTCAGCTCGGTCAGCTCGATGCCGAAGCGCAGGTCGGGCTTGTCCGACCCGAACCGGTCCATCGCCTCCCGGTAGGTCATCCGCGGGATCTCGCCGACCTCGTGCCCGGCCAGCTCGCGCCACAGCGCCGTCACGACGTCCTGGACGACGGCGAGCACGTCGTCGCGCTCGACGAAGCTCATCTCGAAGTCGAGCTGGGTGAACTCCGGCTGGCGGTCGGCGCGGAAGTCCTCGTCCCGGAAGCAGCGCGCGATCTGGTAGTACCGCTCCAGCCCGCCGATCATCAGCAGCTGCTTGAACAGCTGCGGCGACTGCGGCAGCGCGTACCACTTGCCCTGCTGGAGGCGGACCGGCACCAGGAAGTCGCGGGCGCCCTCGGGCGTGGACCGGGTGAGGTTCGGCGTCTCCACCTCGGTGAACCCGTGCCCGGCCATGACGCCGCGGGCGATCCGGCTGATCTCCGAGCGCAGCCGCAGCACCCGGGCCGGGCCCTGCCGGCGCAGGTCGAGGTAGCGGTGCTTGTAGCGGACGTCGTCCGACGCCGCCTGGTCGGTCTCGATCGGGAACGGCAGCGGCGCGGAGGCCGACAGCACCTCGAGCGAGGTGGTGGCCACCTCGATCTCACCGGTGGGCAGCTCCGGGTTCTCGTTGCCCTCGGGGCGGCGGCGCACCTCACCGGTCACGAGCACGCAGTACTCGTTGCGCAGGTGGTGGGCCTCCTCCTCGCGGACGACGACCTGCACGTACCCGGAGGCGTCGCGCAGGTCGAGGAAGACCACCCCGCCGTGGTCGCGGCGGCGGGCCACCCAGCCGGCGAGGGTGACGGTGGTGCCGGCGTCGGACGCGCGCAGCGTTCCGGCGTCGTGGGTGCGGAGCACGGGAGATCCTTCGGGTGGTGGGGTGGGTTACCAGCGGTCGTGGACGTGGGCGCGGATGCGCTCGTCGTACACCCGCTCCAGGTCGGCGAGCTGGGAGTCCGACAGCGGGGCCATCGACGCGGCGGCGACGTTGCCGCGCACCTGGGTCACGTTGCGGGCCCCGGGGATGACGGTGGTGACGCCGGGCTGGTCGATGACCCAGCGCAGCGCGAAGGCGGCGGTGGGGACGGCGTCGCCGGCGATCTCGGCCACCTCGCGGGCGGCGGCGACGCCGACCTCGAACGGCACGCCGGCGAAGGTCTCGCCGACGTCGAAGGCCTCGCCGTTGCGGTTGAAGTTCCGGTGGTCGTCGGCCGGGAAGGTCGTCTGCTCGTCGTACTTGCCGGTGAGCAGGCCGCTGGCCAGCGGCACGCGGGCCAGGACGCCGACGCCGGCGCGCTGGGCGGCGGGCAGCAGCTCCTCCAGCGGCTTGCGCCGGAAGATGTTGAGGATGACCTGGATGGTCGCCACGCCCGGGTGCTCGAGCGCGGTCAGGCCCTCGGCGACGGTCTCGACGCTCACCCCGTACGCCGCGATGGCGCCGTCCTCGACGAACGAGTCGAGCGCGTCGTACACCCGCTGGTCGGAGTAGACCGCGGTCGGCGGGCAGTGCAGCTGCACCAGGTCGAGGGTGTCGACGCCGAGGTTGCGGCGGGACCGGTCGATCCAGGCCCGCAGGTTCTCGGGGGTGTACTGCGCCGCCTCGAAGGGGTCGGCGCGGCGGCCGGCCTTGGTGGCGACGAAGGGCCGGTCCGCGCGCGGGGCCAGCGCCTTGCGGATCCGCTCCTCGGAGCGGCCGTCGCCGTAGACGTCCGCGGTGTCGAGCAGGGTCACGCCGGCGTCGAGCGCGGCGTCGAGCACCTCGGCGGCGTCGTCCTCGGACACGTCGCCCCAGTCCCCGCCGAGCTGCCAGGTCCCCAGCCCGATCACGCTGACGTCTGCCCCGGTCCGGCCCAGCGGCCGCTGCTCCATGCTCATGCCCCCACGCTTTCACGAACCTGCTCGAACAGCTCCCCCACGGGGACGGCGTGCTGCTCGCCGGTGCGCATGTCCTTGAGCTGGCCGACGCCCTCGGCCAGGTCCCGCTCCCCGATGACGACGACGTGCGTGGCCCCCGAGCGGTCGGCGGCCTTCATGGCGCCCTTGAGCCCGCGGTCGCCGTACACGGTGTCCGCCGCGACGCCGGCCTGCCGGAGCTGCCCGACCAGCCGCACGGCCAGCTGCTTGGCCTCCGAGCCCAGCGGGACGACGAACGCCTGGACGCCGGCGACCGCGCCGATGGTCAGCCCCTCGGCCTCCACCGCGAGCAGCGTCCGGTCGACGCCCACCGCGTAGCCGATGCCGGAGACGTCCGGCCCGCCGAGCGCCGCCGACAGCCCGTCGTAGCGCCCGCCACCGCCGATGGCCGACTGCGCGCCGAGGCCGGAGTGCACGAACTCGAACGTCGTCTTGGTGTAGTAGTCCAGCCCGCGCACCAGCCGCGGCGCCTCGGTCCAGGTGACGCCGAGGTCGGTGAGGTGCTGGCGGACGGCGTCGTAGTGCGCCTTCGTGGAGTCCGACAGGTGGTCGACCATCAGCGGCGCGTCGTCCAGCTGCGCCTGGACCTCGGGCCGCTTGTCGTCGAGCACCCGCAGCGGGTTGATCTCCGCGCGCCGCCGGGTCTCCTCGTCCAGGTCCAGCTTCTCGAGGAAGGCGACCAGCTTCTCCCGGTACTGCGGCCGGCAGGTCGCGTCCCCGAGCGAGGTGAGCAGCAGCTCGAAGTCGGTCAGCCCCAGGTCGCGGAAGCCCTGCACGCCCAGCGCCACGACCTCGGCGTCCAGCGCAGGGTCGTCCACGCCGAGCGCCTCGCAGTCGACCTGGGTGAAGTGCCGGTACCGCCCGGCCTGCGGCCGCTCGTAGCGGAACGCCGTCCCGACGGTCCACAGCTTCACCGGCAGCGCACCGGTGTGCAGCCGGTGCTCGATGAAGGCGCGCATCAGCCCGGCGGTGAGCTCCGGGCGCAGCGTCAGCGACCGGCCGCCGCGGTCGGCGAAGGTGTACATCTCCTTCGTGACGACGTCGGTCGACTCCCCCACACCGCGGGAGAAGACGGCGGTGTCCTCGAACACCGGCGTCTCCACGTAGCCGTAGCCGGCCCGCCGCAGCGGCGCGGTGAGCGTGTCCCGGACGGCGAGGAAGCGCGCCGAGTCCGGCGGCAGCGTGTCGAAGGTGCCCTTCGGCGCGGTCAGCCCGCTCACAGTCCCCGCCCCTTCGGCGCCGGGCCCTCGCCCGCCGCGGCCTCGGCCAGGTACGGGTTGGTCGCCCGCTCCCGGCCGATCGTCGTCGCCGGGCCGTGCCCGGGCAGCACCACCGTCTCGTCGTCCAGCGGCAGGACGACGTCGCGCAGGGAGCGCAGCATGGCGTGCCACGAGCCGCCGGGCAGGTCGACGCGGCCCACCGAGCCGGCGAACAGCACGTCGCCGGCCAGCAGCCCGGGGGCCTCACCGAGGTCGAGGGAGAACACCACCGAACCCTGCGTGTGCCCGGGCGCGTGCCGCACGGTCAGCTCCACGCCGGCCAGCGACAGCACCTCGCCGTCGTCCAGGCTCTTCACCTCCGACGGGTCGGGCAGCCGCACGCCGGAGATCAGCGGGGCCAGCTGCGGACCGTGCCAGCGGGCCGGGTCGGCGAGCATGCCGGAGTCGGCCGGGTGGAGGTAGGCCGGGATGTCGTAGCCGTCGCACACCGGCAGCACCGAGAACGTGTGGTCGAGGTGGCCGTGGGTCAGCACGACGGCGACCGGCTTGAGACCGTCCTCGGCCAGCATCCGGGCCAGCGGCTCGACGGCGTCCATCCCCGGGTCGACGACGACGCACTCCTGCCCCGGGCCCGAGGCCACGGCGTAGCAGTTGGTGCCGAACGCGCCGGCGGGGAACGAGCGGATGAGCACCCGTGCAGGTTACGCGGGACCCGTCCGCGCCCCCGGGCGTGCCAGGGAACGCACAGGCCCGGCCCCTAGACTCCGGAGCCGACCCGCGCCGAGCGCACCGCCGGCGTCCCCGGTGGTGCCGCCGCCCGCCGAGCACCCGCACGTCCGAGGAGTCGACCCGTGCCCACGAACAAGCAGCGGCGCGAAGCCGCGCAGCGCCACCTGCAGCGCCAGCTGGAGCGCCGCGCCGAGCAGGCGAAGAAGCGGCGCCGCAACCTCGGCATCCTGGTCACCGCGCTGGCCGTGGTGGTCGTCGTCGGTGCCGCGCTGCTGATCACCGGCGTCTTCTCCGGGGACGACGACGAGGGCACCGACCCGCTCGCCTCCCCGTCGCCCACCACGAGCGCCGCTGCGCGCACCACCAACCCCGACGGCACGGTCACCTGCGAGTACCTGCCCGACGAGTCCGGCAACCCCAACAGCCAGGACGTCGGCACCCCGCCGAACCCGGAGGCGACGCCGACCCAGGGCAGCGCCACCCTGCTCATGGCCACCGACCAGGGCGACCTCACGCTGACCCTGGACCGGGCGAAGGCCCCCTGCGCCGCGGCGAGCTTCGTCTACCTCGCGCAGCAGCAGTTCTTCGACGGCAGCCCCTGCCACCGCCTGGTGAACCAGCCCAGCTTCGGCGTGCTGCAGTGCGGCGACCCGACCGGCACCGGGTCCGGCGGCCCCAGCTACCGGTACGGCGAGGAGGTCGGCGCCGACACGACCTACCCGCGCGGCACGATCGCCATGGCCAAGACCAGCGCACCGAGCTCCACCGGCAGCCAGTTCTTCCTGTGCTTCGTCGACACCGAGCTGCCGCCGGAGTACACCGTCGTCGGCACCGTCGACGAGGCCGGGATCGGCGTGCTCGAGACCATCGCCGCGGGCGGCATCGAGGGCGTCGGCCCGGAGGGCGACGGCGCCCCCGCCACCCCGGTGACGATCAACTCCATGACCGTCGTCTCCTGACGCCCACCCCGCTTTTCCGCGATGATGCGGCCCGCTTTACCGCGGAAAAGCGGGGTCAGGCCGTGACGCGCTCGACGTCGAAGACGCCGTCGACGTTGCGCACCGTCTGCAGCACCGCGCCGAGGTGCGCCGGGTCGGCCAGCTCGAAGGTGAACCGGCTGATCGCCACCCGGTCGCGGCTGGTCTGCACCGACGCCGAGAGGATGTTGACCCGCTCGTCGGCCAGCGCCTTGGTGACGTCGGAGAGCAGCCGGTGCCGGTCCAGCGCCTCGACCTGGATCGCGACCAGGAACATCGCGCCGGGCTGCGACCCCCACTCGACCTCGACCAGCCGCTCGGGCTTGCGCTGCAGGTCGGCGGCGTTCGTGCAGTCGGTGCGGTGCACGCTGACGCCGCCGCCGCGGGTGACGAAGCCGAGGATGTCGTCGCCCGGCACCGGGGTGCAGCACTTGGCGAGCTTGGCCCACACGTCGCTCATCCCGTGGACGACGACGCCCGGGTCACCGCTGGCGCTGCGCCGCGGCGTGGGCCGACGGGTGGGGATGGCGGTCTCGGCGATGTCCTCGACCGCGCCCTCGGTGCCGCCGAGCGCGACCATCAGCTTCTCGACCACCGACGCGGCCGAGATCTGGTTCTCCCCCACCGCCGCGAACAGCGCGGTGACGTCGGCGTAGCGCAGGTCCTTGGCCAGCGTGGACAGCGCCTCGCCGCCCATCAGCCGCTGCAGCGGGAGGCCCGCCTTGCGCATGGCCCGGGTCAGCGCCTCCTTGCCGGCGTCGACGGCGTCCTCGCGGCGCTCCTTGGTGAACCACTGCCGGATCTTGGTGCGCGCCCGCGAGGAGCCGACGAAGCCGAGCCAGTCCTGCGACGGCCCGGCCGTGGGCGACTTGGACGTGAAGATCTCGACGACGTCGCCGTTGCTGAGCTTGCTGTCCAGCGACACCAGGGCGCCGTTGACCCGCGCGCCGATGGTGCGGTGCCCGACCTCGGTGTGCACCGCGTACGCGAAGTCGACCGGCGTCGCGCCACCCGGCAGGCTCATCACGTCGCCCTTGGGCGTGAAGACGAAGACCTCCTGCGGACCGAGGTCGTAGCGCAGCGTCTCGAGGAACTCGCCGGGCTCCTGGGCCTCGCGCTGCCAGTCCAGCAGCTGGCGCAGCCACAGCATGTCGTCGGGCGAGCCGGCCTTGGGCGGCGCCCCGAACTCACCGGCGCTGGGCTTGCCGCCGGCGCGCGCCTTCTCCTTGTACTTCCAGTGCGCGGCGATGCCGTACTCGGCGGTGCGGTGCATGTCGTGCGTGCGGATCTGCAGCTCGACCGGCTTGCCCTGCGGCCCGATGACCGTCGTGTGCAGCGACTGGTACATGTTGAACTTCGGCATCGCGATGAAGTCCTTGAACCGGCCGGGCACCGGCTGCCAGTGGGCGTGCATGATGCCCAGCGCCGCGTAGCAGTCCCGCACCGAGTCGACCAGGATCCGGATGCCGACGAGGTCCCAGATGTCGGTGAAGTCGCGGCCGCGCACGATCATCTTCTGGTAGATCGAGTAGTAGTGCTTGGGCCGGCCGGTGACGACCGCCTCGATCTTCGCCGCCCGGAGCTGCTCGCTCACCCCGGCGGTGACCTCGGCCAGATAGGTGTCGCGCGACGGGGCCCGCTCGGCCACCAGCCGGACGATCTCGTCGTAGCGCTTCGGGTACAGCGTGGCGAACGCGAGGTCCTCGAGCTCCCACTTGATGGTGTTCATGCCCAGCCGGTGGGCCAGCGGGGCCAGGATCTCCAGCGTCTCGCGCGCCTTCTTCTCCTGCTTCTCGGGCGGGAGGAAGCGCAGCGTGCGCATGTTGTGCAGCCGGTCGGCCAGCTTGATGACCAGGACCCGGGGGTCGCGGGACATCGCGACGATCATCTTGCGGATGGTCTCGGCCTGGGCGGCGTCGCCCAGCTTCACCTTGTCGATCTTCGTGACGCCGTCGACCAGGTGGGCCACCTCGGGCCCGAAGTCGGCGGTGATCGTCTCCAGGGTGACGCCGGTGTCCTCGACCGTGTCGTGCAGCAGGGCCGCGATCAGCGTCGTGGTGTCCATGCCCAGGCCGGCCAGGATGGTCGCGACGGCCAGCGGGTGGGTGATGTAGGGGTCGCCGCTCTTGCGCTTCTGCGCCGAGTGCGCGGACTCGGCGACGTCGTAGGCGCGCTGCAGCAGCGCCAGATCGGCCTTGGGGTGGCTCTGCCGGTGCAGGGCGGCCAGCGGCTCGAGCACCGGCCGCACCAGCCCGCTGCGCTGGCCGGCGACGATGCGGCGGGCCAGCCGGTCACGCACCCGGCGCCGCGGGGCACCCGGCTCGGAGTCGGGCTCGGACCCGACGTCGTCGGGGCGGCGGACGGCGGGGCGCTCCGGCAGCGGGGCCGGCCGCTCGGGCGGCGCGGCGGGATCAGCCGGCCGCGTTCCAGCGGATCCGGGGCGCGCGGGAGCGGCGTCGGCGGCTACATCGGAGGCCACGGCGACTCCTGCGGGCTCGAGGAGGGAGGACCCTCCCCATGCTAGCCGCGCCCGCACCTGTGCGGCGGACGCGCGGGGAGGCGTCTCCCCCGGTCAGGTGGTCCAGAGCGAGTGCACGGCGTGCGGCGCCAGCCGCTGCCGGCCGCCGAGAGCGGCGAGCTCCACGACCACCGAGACGGCGGTGACGACGGCGCCCAGCTGCTCGACGAGGGCGACCGTCGCCCCCAGCGTGCCGCCGGTGGCCAGCACGTCGTCGACCACCAGCACCCGCTGGCCGGCGTGCAGCGAGTCGGCGTGCAGCTCCAGGGTCGCGTTCCCGTACTCGAGCGCGTAGTCGGCCGAGATCCGCTCGCGCGGCAGCTTGCCCGCCTTGCGGACCGGGACCACGCCGACACCGGCGGTCAGGGCGACGGCGGCGGCCAGCAGGAAGCCGCGGGCCTCGACCCCGACGACGACGTCGAAGCCCGACCCTCCGGCGGCGACCGCCGCGGCGCGCGGGTCCGAGTCCGTGGGGGCGGCCAGACCCTCGGCCACCCGCCGGAACGCCGGGCCGTCGGCGAACACCGGCGTCAGATCGCGGAAGAGCACCCCCGGCTCGGGGTGATCGGGGATGTCCACGGTCAGCGAGGCGACCAGCTCGTCGATCGGCAGCTCGGCCGCGGCGGCGCTCACCGGCGCCTCTTGCCCGACGGCCGACCGCCCGGCCGCTGCGGGCGGGCACCCGGGCGCGGCGCGGCGGTGGCTCCCGAACCCTCGGGACGCACCGACGACGGCGACTCCACGACGACGTCGGCCTGCACCTCCGCGGGCAGCTCCGCGACGGCGACCCCGCCACCGGCCGCGGGACGCCGGCTGCGGCGGGCGCTGGCCACCGGCCCCTGCGGTGCGGCCGCGCCCTGGCGGGCCGCCGACGACCGGCGGGCCAGGACGCGGCGGCGCAGCGCCTGCACCTCGGGCTCGCGCTCCTTGAGGTCGGCCACGATCGGGGTGGCCAGCACGATCGAGGAGTAGGTCCCGGCGGCGAGGCCGACGAACAGCACCAGGGCGAGGTCCTTGAGCGTGCCGACCCCGAGCAGGCCGGCGCCGACGAACAGCAGGCCCGCCACCGGCAGCAGCGCGATGACCGAGGTGTTGATCGAGCGCATGAGGGTCTGGTTGACCGCCAGGTTGGCCGCCTCGCCCCACGTCATGCGGGCGGTGCGCTCCAGGCCCTTCACGTTCTCGTCGACCTTGTCGAACACCACGACGGTGTCGTACAGCGAGAAGCCGAGGATGGTGAGGAAGCCGATGACCGTCGACGGCGTCACCTCGAAGCCGACGAGCGCGTAGATGCCGGCCGTGACGACGATGTCGTGCACCACCGCCGCCATGGCACCGACGGCCATCTTCAGCTGGAACCGGATCGCCAGGAACAGCGTGACCGCGACCAGGAACACGACCAGCGCCACGATCGCCTGGTCGGTGACGTCGTTGCCCCACTCCGCGCTCACCGACTCGGGGCTGACCTGGTTCGGCTCGACGTCCGCGGCCCCGGCCACCGCCTCCACGACCGCCCGTTCGCCGTCGTTGTCCAGGCTGCCGGTGCGCAGCAGGATCGTGTTGCCGCCGACCACCTGCGCGGTGGCCACCTCGGCCCCGGCCTCCTCGGCGGCGTCGCGCACCTCGGACAGCTGCTGCTCGCTGCCGGGCAGCCGGAAGCTGTTGCCTCCGGCGAAGTCGATGCCGAAGTTGAACCCGCGGAACACCATCGCCGCGATGGAGAGCAGGACGACGACCGCGGTGATCTTGTAGATCAGCGTGCTGCGGCCGACGACGTCCAGGCCCGCCTCGCCGTTGTACAGGCGGTGCGCCAGCGAGCCGCGCGGCCGCGAGGCCCCCGGGCGTCCCTCCTGCGGGAGGCCGGCCTCGGCGAGGTCGTCGTCGCCCATCGCCGCGGCCGCCTGAGCACCGGCCGAGCCGGCGTCCCGGCGCTCGTCGGCCTCGGTGCCCACGGGCACCTCCTCGGTCCCGTCGGTCGGCGCGCTGCCGTTCGGGTCGCGGGTCACGGGGTGCTCCTGTCCTGGGCGCCGGACCGGCCGGCGCCGACCAGCTGGCGGTCGGCCGCCGGAGCGGCCGCCGCGGTACGCGACCGGTCGACGTTGCCGAGGCCGGAGATGCGGGCGCTGCCGAACCACTTGTAGCGGGACAGCACCGCCATCAACGGGTGGGTGAAGAGGAAGACGACGACGAGGTCCAGCACCGTCGACATACCCAGGGTGAACGCGAAGCCCTTCACGTCACCGATCGCGAGGAAGTAGAGGATGGCTGCCGCCAGGAAGCTCACCGCGTCGGCGGAGAGGATCGTCCGGCGGGCCCGCACCCAGGCGCGCGGCACGGCCGAGCGGAGGGTCCGACCCTCGCGGATCTCGTCCTTGAGCCGTTCGAAGTAGACGACGAACGAGTCGGCGGTGATGCCGAGCGACACGATGAAGCCCGCGATCCCGGCCAGGCTCAGGGTGAACCCGATCTGCCGGCCCAGCAGCACCAGGCAGCCGTAGACCACGACGCCGGAGAGGATGAGGCTGGCGATCATCACCAGGCCGAGCAGCCGGTAGTAGAGCAGCGAGTACAGGAAGACCAGCGCGATGCCGATCGCGCCGGCGATCAGGCCGGCCTGCAGCTGCTCCTCGCCGAGCTCGGTGGAGATCGACTGCGCGGTCGCCTGCTCGAAGGTCAGCGGCAGGGCGCCGTACTTGAGCTGGTTGGCCAGGTCGGTCGCCGACTCCTGATCGAACGAACCGGTGATGGTGGTCTCGCCGTTGATCGCGCCCTGGATGGTCGGCGCGGAGATGACCCGGCCGTCGAGGGTGAAGGCGACGTTGCTGCCGACGTTGGCCGCGGTGTACTCCGCCCAGGCGTTGCGGCCCTCGGTCTTGAAGTCCAGCAGCACGACCCACTCGCCGGTCGCGGTCTGCGTCCCGGCGCTGGCGTCGTCGATCTGGGTGCCCTCGATGATCGTGGGGCCCAGCAGGTACTTGGCCGTGCCGTCCTCGCTGCACGCGGCGACGTGGTCGATCGGCCGGGCGGTCTCGCCCGTGGTGTTCTCGGCCTCGCAGGTGAGGGTGGCGTACGCGGCCGCGGCCTCCTCCTGGGTCACGGCCGGGGCGTCCGGGTCGGGGATGGCGGGGTCGGCGATCGCATCGCCGTCGCCCGCCGCGTCGGACGGCTCGGCCGCGTCGGTCGGCTCGGCCGCGTCGGTCGGCTCGGTGGCGTCCGTGCCTTCGGCGGCAGGCGCCTCCGCGGCGGGATCCTCGCCTGCGGGGTCCTCCACCGGCGTCACGGGCTCGGGTCCCTGCAGCACCGGGCGGAAGCGCAGCTGCGCGGTGGCCCCCAGCTCGCGGGCCTGCTCGCCGTCGTCCCCCGGCACCGAGATGACGATGTTCGAGTCGCCCTCGGTGACCACCTCGGCCTCGGCGACGCCGAGGCCGTTCACCCGCTGCTCGATGATCTGGCGGGCCAGCTCGAGGTCCTCCTGCGCCGGCGCCTGCCCGTCCGGGGTGCGCGCGGTCAGCGTGACCGTCGTGCCGCCGCGCAGGTCGAGACCGAGCTGCGGTGTGCGGGTGTCACCGGTGAAGAACACCAGCCCGTAGATCAAAGCGAGGATCGCGACGAACGCGCCGAAGTAGCGCGGCGCCGGCAGCGAGCGGTTGGCCACGGTGCGCCCCCGGTCAGACGGTGCCGTCGGCCGGGCGCTCGCCGGCCGAGCCTGGGGCGTCGGTGCCCGGGGTGCCGTCCGCGCCCGCGGGCCGGCGGATCTCCAGGATCGCCGGGCGGGCGAAGGTGACGACGACGCCCGGGGAGATCTCCAGGTCGACGGTGCTCTCGGCGAGCGCCGCGACGGTCCCGTGCAGGCCGCTGGTGGTCGTCACCGGCGTGCCGATGGTCAGCGACTCCTGGAGCTGCTGCGCCCGGGCCTGCATCGTCTTCCGCTGCCGGGCGGGCAGCACGAAGAGCAGCACGGCCAGCAGGGCCAGCATGATCAGGGGGAAGTACTCCACGACAGGTGTGCCTCTCTACCGCGCGATCTGCGCCGCGGTGGGTGCGGACCGAGTGGCCCGCTCGGGTGCGTCTGGTGCCATGTGCGTCTGGCCGGGGTCGTCTCGTGCGCGGCGCGCAGCGACCGGGCGGGACGCGCACGGCCGCGGCCTTCACGAATTGCGCGCCAGCGCCCCGCAGTCTAGGCGTCGAACAGCGTCTCGGCGGAAGCCCCCGCGACCAGTGGGTCTGCTGTGACTCGACCGAGTGGCACCCCGCCCTGCGGCACGGGGCGGCCCAGGTGGGCGAACGCCGCCTCGGTGGCCACCCGGCCGCGCGATGTGCGGGCCAACAGCCCGGCCCGGACGAGGAAGGGCTCGCAGACCTCCTCGACGGTGTGCGGCTCCTCCCCCACGGCCACCGCGAGGGTCGCGACGCCGACCGGGCCGCCGCCGAACTTGACGACCAGCGCCTCCAGGACGGCGCGGTCGAGCCGGTCCAGCCCGAGGTGGTCGACGTCGTAGAGCGCGAGCGCAGCCTCGGCGACCTCCCGGGTCACCCGACCGTCGGCCTCGACCTCCGCGTAGTCGCGGACCCGGCGCAGCAGCCGGTTGGCGATGCGCGGCGTGCCGCGGGAGCGACCGGCGATCTCCGCGGAGCCCTCGGGGGTCAGCTCGACGCCGAGCAGGTCGGCGCTGCGGGCCAGGACCCGCTGCAGCTCGGCCGGCTCGTAGAACTCCATCTGGCCGACGAAGCCGAACCGGTCGCGCAGCGGCCCGGTGAGCAGCCCGGCGCGCGTCGTGGCGCCGACCAGCGTGAAGGGGTTGATCTCCAGCGGGATCGCGGTGGCCCCGGGCCCCTTGCCGACGACGACGTCGACGCGGAAGTCCTCCATCGCCATGTAGAGCAGCTCTTCGGCCGGCCGGGCGATGCGGTGGATCTCGTCGATGAACAGCACGTCGCCCGGCGCGAGGTTGGACAGCATCGCGGCGAGGTCGCCGGAGCGCTCGATCGCCGGGCCGCTGGTGATCTTGACCGAGGTGCCCAGCTCCGAGCCGATGATCAGCGCGAGGCTGGTCTTGCCCAGCCCGGGCGGGCCGGACAGCAGCACGTGGTCCGGCGTCCGCCCCCGCCGCTTGGCGCCCTCGAGCACCAGCGCGAGCTGGCGGGCGACCTTGGGCTGGCCGATGAAGTCATGCAGCGAGTGCGGCCGCAGTGCGGACTCGACCACCCGCTCCTCGTCGCCGGCCTGCGGCGACACCGCCCACTCCTGGTCCGAGCCCGCGACCAGCTCACCGGTCAGCGACCGGTCGAACGGCGCGCTCATGCCCTACCGAGCAGCTGGAGCGCCTGCCGCAGCAGGACGGCGACCTCGACCGACCCGGTCGCCGCAATCTGCTCGTCGGCCACCGGCGCCAGCTGCAGCACCGCGCCGTCGGCCTCCCGCGCGCTCCAGCCCAGGCCCACCAGCGCGGAGGTGAGCTGGTCGCGCCAGGGCGCCACCGGCGTCACCGCGGGCAGCCCGGCGGCGGCCGGCGCGTCGAGCGAGGTGTCGGTGCTGGTCGAGCCCAGCCGGTCGCGCAGCTCCAGCACGAGCCGCTCGGCGCCCTTCTTGCCGATGCCCGGCACCTGCATGAGCGCCTTGAGGTCGCCCATCGACACCGCGCGGCGGATCTCCCGCGGCGGGTGGATGGCCAGCACCGCCTGGGCCAGCCGCGGGCCGACGCCGTTGGCGGTCTGGAGCAGCTCGAAGGTCTGCCGCTCGTCGTCGTCGGCGAAGCCGTAGAGGGTCAGCGAGTCCTCGCGCACGACGAGGCTGGTGGCCAGCCGGGCGCTCTCGCCGACCTGCAGCCGGGCGATCGTGCCGGGCGTGCACTGGACGGCGAGGCCGATGCCGCCGACCTCGACCACGGCGCCGTCGGGTCCCACGGCCGCGACCCGGCCGTTCACCGAGGCGATCATCGGGCCGCCGCCCCCTGCCAGCGGGGCAGCGTGCGCTGGACGACGGGCGCGCCGATGCCACCGGCCAGTGCGGCCGAGCGCAGCCGCTGCTGGGCCGGGCCGCGCCACGCGTGGCAGACCGCCAGGGCCAGCGCGTCGGCGGCGTCGGCCGGCTTGGGCGCCTCGGAGAGGCCGAGCACGCGGGTGACCATGAGGGTGACCTGCTCCTTGTCCGCGCGGCCGTTGCCGGAGATGGCCGCCTTGACCTCGCTGGGCGTGTGCCAGGCGACCGGCCGGTCGGCCTGGGCGGCCGCCAGCGCGGCGACGCCCGCGGCCTGCGCCGTGGCGTGCCCGGTGCCCTTGTTGTTCTGGGTGAAGACCCGCTCGACCGCGACGACGTCGGGCCGGTGCTCGCGCAGCAGCGCGGTGACCGCGGTGTGCAGCTCGAGCAGGCGCAGCTCCAGGTCCAGCTCCGGCAGGGTGCGGATCACGCCGACGCCGAGCGCGGTCGGGCGCGCACCGGGACGGCCCTCGACGACCCCCCACCCGCACCGGGTGAGGCCGGGGTCGATGCCGAGCACGCGCATGCAGCGCCTCCTGGTGCGAGCCGAACGGGTGTTCGACCCACGCTAACCGGAAGGACCGACGCCGGACGCCCGACACGCCCCGCTAGGCGTCGGCGGCGACCTTCTCCATGACGTCGTCGGGCACGTCGTAGTTGGCGTACACGTTCTGCACGTCGTCGAGGTCCTCGAGGGCGTCGATCAGCCGGAAGACCTTGGCCGCGCCGTCCTCGTCCAGCTCCACCTGCACGCTGGGCAGGAAGCCCATGTCGGCGGAGTCGTAGTCGATGCCGGCGTCCTGCAGGGCGGTGCGCACGGCGACCATGTCGCCGGGCTCGCTGACCACCTCGAAGGTGTCGCCGAGGTCGCGCACCTCCTCGGCGCCCGCGTCGAGCACGGCCATGAGCACGGTGTCCTCGTCCACGCCGTCGGCCTTGGGCACGACGACGACGCCCTTGCGGGAGAAGAGGTAGGACACCGACCCCGGGTCGGCCATCGAGCCCCCGTTGCGGGTCATGGCGGTGCGCACCTCCATGGCCGAGCGGTTCTTGTTGTCCGTCAGGCACTCGATCAGCACCGCGACGCCGCCGGCGGCGTACCCCTCGTAGGTGATGCCCTGGTAGTCGACACCGCCGGCCTCGGCACCGGAGCCGCGCTTGACGGCGCGGTCGATGTTGTCGTTGGGGACCGAGCTCTTCTTCGCCTTCTGGATGGCGTCGTAGAGCGTCGGGTTGCCGGCCGGGTCGCCCCCACCGGTGCGCGCGGCGACCTCGATGTTCTTGATCAGCTTGGCGAAGAGCTTGCCCCGCTTGGCGTCGATCCCGGCCTTCTTGTGCTTCGTCGTCGCCCACTTGGAGTGGCCACTCACGGCGTTCCCCTCTCGTCCCGGCACGGGCGCCGGCCTGGTCGGCCGGGCAACGGCGGACGGGGCCCGCGCGCGGTGCTGCACCCGGCGGTCCCCGCTCTGGTCGGGGACGGAAGTCGTCGGCCACCGGAGTGCCGGTGCGCCGGGGAGATCCTACCGTCGCGCTCCCGCACGGTGATCCGCCCGAGCCGGGGAGCGCTCCCCCGCCGCGGCGCGGGAGCTCCAGGTCAGCAGGCGCTCCAGGGGTCCGCGCCCCCGCGCCGCGCGCCAGGCCGCGGCCCCGACGAGGGCGGTCCCCGCGAACAGCAGCCAGGTGGCGGAGCCCCCTTCGCGCAACGGGTCCACCGTCCACAGCGCCCAGATCAGGACTATGTGCGCGCTGTAGACGGTGAGCGCCAGGGCCCCGACCGCCTCGAACGGCGCGGTCAGCACCGGCAGCAGATCGGCGAGCACCAGGCACACCCCGAGGACGGCGACGGCCACCCCGGTGGAGCCGACCACCTCGAACGGCGTCCCGCTGTGCGGCCACGCCCCCGAGAACCACGAGAGCTCCCACGTGCCCCGGTCGGCCGCGATGCCGGCGTCCAGCCCCTCGGCTGCCGCCGTACCGCCGCCGAACTCCCGGGCGCTCAGCCATCCCCCCCGCGTAGCCCGCCACCGCCGCGGCGCTGCCCCACCCCACCAGCCGGGCGCGCACGCCGGCGCGGCGCAGGTCCTGCCGCCCGATCGCCAGGCCCACGAGCACGAACACCCACCACAGCAGCGCCGGGTAGAACCCGGTCACGGTGAGCGCGACGAACGGCAGCTCCTCGTCGCCGTGGTCCACCGCGATCTGCCCGACCCCCACGATGACGGGGGGCGCGACCACGGTGAGCCCGGCAGCGAGCAGCAGCAGGCGGCGCGGGGACCAGCCGAGCACCGGCAGCGCCAGCACGAAGAGGACCGCGTACGCGCCGAGGATCACCGCGACGAAGGTGTCGAGCAGCTCCAGCAGGCCACCGATGAGGAAGATCCAGGCGGCCCGCACGAAGACGCGCACCCGGGCCCGCACCAGCGCGTCCCCGGTCGCCGGCTCGTGCCCGCCGGACAGCAGGGCGATGGAGACCCCCGCCAGGGTGGCGAAGAGGATCGACGGGCGGCCGTGCACGACCGCTCCCCAGGAGGAGGGCGACCAGCCCAGCCGGTCGTCCAGGCCCAGGTGGGCGCCGAACATGCCGAGGACGGCGAGGCCGCGGGCGAGGTCGATCCCCCCGATCCGCCCCGGGGCCTCCGGCGGCACGCCGGCTCAGGCCCCGCGGTGCCGGTCGGCGCCGACCAGCGTGCCGGTCAGCCGGTCGTCGATGTCGAAGAAGCGCGGCATGGGCCGCGACGCGTGCACCCGCAGGAGCCTGGTGAGCCGGCGGTGCCGCAGGGCCTGGGTGTCGCGCACCGCGTCGTTGTAGAAGCGCCGGGCCAGGACGACCCTCGTGCTGGTGCCCGCCAGGTCGGTCCGCAGCGAGACCGGCACCCCGACCAGGTCGGGCGGGAGCTCGCGGAGCTCGCGGCCGAGGGCGTTCTCGGCGACCTCCCGGTCGCCCCCGGCGGGGGCGCGGACCGCGGCGGCGACCGCGGCCAGCCGGGCGGCGCGCTCCTCGCCCAGGGCAGCGGGGTACTGCCGTGCCAGCTCCTCGGCCAGCCCGGCGCGGCGCTGCAGCTGCGTCTCCAGCGCGTTGCGTGCCCGGGCCACCCGTCCCTCGAGCCGGCGGAGCCGGGTGAGCGTCCAGCCGGTCCAGGCCACCAGCACGACGAGCACCGCTGCGGCGAGCAGCAGGAGGGCCTGGGCGGTCATGGGACTCACGCTAGCGGGGCACCCACCGCCTGCGGGAGGACCGCGGCCGCGAGGCGGTCGGCGGGATCGCCGGGAAGTCCTCGTGCTCCCCCGCGGTCACCGTTCCCCCACCGGCGGGGAGGACGGTCTCGTAGACGGCCAGGATCCGGCGGGCCAGCACCTGCCAGTCGTACTGCGCCGCGGCCGCCGAGCCGCGGGCGGAGAGCTCGGCCCGCCGTTCGCTGTCGCCGAGCACGTCGACCAGCGCCCGGGCCAGCGCGCCGGGGTCCCCGCGGCGGACCAGCACCCCGGCCGTCCCGTCCTCGAGCACGCGGGCGAAGGCGTCCAGGTCGCTGGCGACCACGGGCGCGCCGGCCGCCATCGCCTCGATCAGGATCACGCCGAAGGACTCGCCGAGCAGGTTCGGCGCGCAGTACACGTCCACCGAGCGCAGCAGCGCGGCCTTGTCGGCCTCGCTCACCTCGCCGAGCAGCGCGACGTGCGGCCGGAGGTCCTCGCCGATCAGCGCGCTCACCGCGTCGGCGTTCCCGCGCCCGGCGATCAGCAGCCGGGCCCCCGGGTGGGTGGCGACGACGGTGCGCAGGGCCTCCAGCAGCACCGGCAGGCCCTTGCGCGGCTCGTCGAAGCGGCCGACGAACCCGATCGTGGGGCCGTCGCCGCGGATCGCCGCCGGCAACGTCGGGCCGTCGGCGAAGAAGCCCACGTGCACGCCGTTCGGGATGATCACCGCGTCGCCGCCCAGGTGCTCGACCTGCACCCGGCGGGCGAAGTCGGAGACCGCGATCCGGCCGCTGATCCGCTCCAGCCACGGGCGCACGACCGGCCCCCAGGCGGCCAGCCACTTGGAGCGGGTCGTCGCGGTGTGGAAGGTGGCGACGATGGGCCCGGTGGCGATCATGCAGACCAGCAGCGACACCGACGGGGGCGCTGGTTCGTGCACGTGGACGACGTCGAAGCGCCCGTCCCGCAGCCAGCGGCGGACCCGGGCGGCCGACACCGGTCCGAACTGCACGCTGGCCATCGAGCCGTTGTAGGGCACCGGCACGGTGCGGCCGGCGAAGGTGATGAACGGGTCGTCGATGGACTCCTCGCGCTCGGCGGGGGTCAGCACCTCCACGTGGTGGCCCAGCCCGCGCAGCGTCTCGGCCAGGTCCCGCACGTGGTACTGCACCCCGCCGGGCACGTCCCACTGGTAGGGGCAGACCAGGCCGATGCGCATCAGACCCGGACCTCCCGGGAGGCCCCGGCCCGCTGCGCGGCGGGCGGGTCGGGTGGCACGTCCGCCCAGATCCGGCCGAGCATGTGCCAGTCCTCGGGCTGGGTCGCGATCGTGGCGGTGAAGGCGTCGGCCACCCCCTGCATGGCGGCCGCGACCCGGTCCTTGAGCCGGCCCGGGCCCTGCACCGGCACCTCCGGGTGGACGCAGACCCGCCAGCCGGACGGGGTGAACTGGCAGACCGCCGGCACGAGGGCCGCGCCGGTGCGCTCGGCGAGCAGCGCGGCACCCGACGGCATGGTGGCCGGTCGGCCGAAGAAGGAGACGGGGACGCCGCCGGCACCGAGGTTCCGGTCGACGAGCAGGCAGGCGACGCCGGCGTCGGCCAGCCAGTCGCGCAGCACCTCGGAGCTGGGCCGTTCGCCGCCGGTCAGCGGCACCACCCGGAAGCCGAGCGTCTCGCGGTACTCCAGGAAGCGCCGGTACAGGGACTCGGGCCTGAGCCGCTCGGCGACGGTCATGAACGGGCCGCCGAGCCAGTCGACGAACCACGCGCCGGCGGCGTCCCAGTTGCCGCTGTGCGGGAGGGCGACGATGACGCCGCGCCCCTCGGCGCGGGCCCGGGCGATGTGCTCGATCCCGGGCAGCACGCTGTCGCGGCGGATCCGGTCGGCGGTCAGGGTCGGCAGCCGGAACGCCTCCTGCCAGTACCGGGCGTAGGAGCTCATGGCCCGCCCGGTCAGCTCGTCGAGGTCGCTCTCGGACAGGGTGCCGCCGGTGGCCACCCGGAGGTTCGCGCGCAGCTGGCGCACGCCCTTCCCGTCGCGCCCGGCCGCCCAGCGCCCGGCCCGGTCGAAGGCGCCGCGGGCCCACGGCTCGGGCAGCATCCGGACCACGCGCCAGCCGGCCCCGTAACCCGCGTCGGTGAGGCCGGCCAGCAGCCGCTCGCGGGCGCCGCTCACGGCTCGATCCGGCGTCCGGCGGCGGACCGCTTCACCGCCAGCACGCGCTGCCCGACGGTCACCGCGCTGCCGGCCAGCAGCACCCACAGGGCCACGTGCACGGCGTACGGGATGCCCAGGCCGGTGAAGCCCGTGCCGGTGAGCACCAGGATCAGCCGCTCGGTGCGCTCGACGATCCCGACGTCGCAGGACAACCCCATGCCCTCCGCGCGGGCCTTGATGTAGCTGGTGAGGACGCCGAGAACCAGGCAGAGCAGGGCCAGCAGGACGAGCAGCCGGTTGTCGCCCTCCCCCGAGTACCACCAGACGAGGGCGCCGAAGATCGCGGCGTCGGCCGCCCGGTCGCCCACGGAGTCGAGGACCGCGCCGAACACCGAGCCGCCCCCGCGCAGGCGGGCCAGCGCGCCGTCGAGCATGTCGAGCAGCACGAACAGCGTGACCGTGAAGGCACCCCAGAAGAGGTGCCCCGTGCCGATCAGGAGGACCGCGCCCAGGACCGCACCCACCGTGCCGGTGACGGTGACCGCGTCCGGCGTGACCCCGGCCCGGTTCAGCCGGGACACGACCGGCTTGACGACCTTCGCGACGGCGGGGCGCGCGTTGACGCCGAGCACTACGCCTCCTCGCCCTCGGGCACGCGCGCGGGCCACGCCGCGGCCAGCAGCGCCCGGGTCTCACGCAGCACCTGCGGCAGCACGCGGGTGAGCCCGACGACCGGCATGAAGTTGGTGTCGCCGCCCCAGCGCGGCACGGCGTGCTGGTGCAGGTGGTCGGCGATGCCGGCCCCGGCGACCGAGCCCTGGTTCATCCCGATGTTGAAGCCGTGCGCCCCGGCCACCGTGCGCACGACCCGCATCGCCGTCTGGGTGAAGGCGCCGAGCTCCGCGACCTCCTCGGCGGTGAGGTCGGTGTAGTCGGGCACGTGGCGGTACGGCACGACCATCAGGTGCCCGGCGTTGTACGGGTACAGGTTGAGGACGGCGAAGACCGTCGTCCCCCGGGCCACGACCAGGCCCTCCTCGTCGGTCATCGTGGGGATGACGCAGAACGGGCAGTCGTGCGCGCCGGTCGGCTTGCCCTCGCCGCGGATGTAGGCCATCCGGTAGGGCGTCCACAGGTGCTGGAAGACGGTGGCCGGGCCACCGTCGTCGGAGGAGACGGCGATCCGGTAGGGCTCATCGCCCCCGGCCCACCCGGGTCCGTCGAGGGGCGCGCTCATCCGGCCACCTGCGGGGTCTCCGCGGTCGGGTCGGCGTTGTGCCGCGCGGCGATCCACGCCTCGACCTGGGCGACGGCGTCGTCGACCGGCACCCCGTTGCGCTGGGAGCCGTCGCGGTAGCGGAAGGAGACCGCGCCCGCCTCGGCGTCGGTGGCCCCGGCGATGAGGACGAACGGCACCTTCTGCTTGCTGGCGGTGCGGATCTTCTTCTGCATCCGGTCGTCGGAGTCGTCGATCTCCACCCGGATGCCGCGCGCCCTCAGCTTCAGCGCGACGTCGCGCAGGTAGGGCACCTGGTCGTCGGTGACCGGGATGCCGACGACCTGCACCGGGGCCAGCCAGGCCGGGAAGGCGCCGGCGTAGTGCTCGGTGAGGACGCCGAAGAAGCGCTCGATCGAGCCGAACTTCGCCGAGTGGATCATCACCGGCTGCGCGCGGCCGCCCTCGGGCGTCGTGTACTCCAGGCCGAACCGGGCCGGCTGGTTGAAGTCGTACTGGATGGTCGACATCTGCCAGGTGCGGCCGATGGCGTCCTTGGCCTGGACGGAGATCTTCGGGCCGTAGAAGGCGGCACCGCCCGGGTCGGGGACGAGCTCCAGCCCGGTCTCCTTCGCCGCGTCCTCGAGGACCTGCGTGGCGACCGCCCACTCCTCGTCGGAGCCGATGAACTTGCCCTGCTTGTCCGGGTCGTCGCCGCGGGTGGACAGCTCGAGGTAGTACTCGTCCAGGCCGAAGTCGCGCAGCAGGCCGAGCACGAACGCCAGCAGGTGCCGGATCTCGCCCGGCGCCTGCTCCGGGGTGACGTAGCTGTGCGAGTCGTCCTGGGTCAGCCCGCGTACCCGGGTCAGGCCGTGCACGACGCCGGACTTCTCGTACCGGTAGACGGTGCCGAACTCGAAGAACCGCAGCGGCAGCTCGCGGTAGGACCGCCCGCGCGACCGGAAGATCAGGTTGTGCATGGGGCAGTTCATGGCCTTGAGCCGGTACTCGCTGTTCTCCAGCTCCATGCCGGGGAACATCGTGTCCGCGTAGTACGGCAGGTGGCCGGAGGTCTCGAACACCCCGCTCTTGGTGATGTGCGGGGTGCCGACGTAGTCGAAGCCCTCCTCGATGTGCCGACGGCGGACGTAGTCCTCCATCTCCCGCTTGATCACCCCGCCCTTGGGGTGGAAGACGGCCAGGCCCGAGCCGATCTCGTCGGGGAAGCTGAACAGGTCCAGCTCGACCCCCAGCCGGCGGTGGTCGCGGCGCTCGGCCTCGGCCAGGTGCTCCAGGTACGCCTTGTGCGCGTCCTTGCTCTCCCAGGCGGTGCCGTAGATGCGCTGCAGCTGGGGGTTCTTCTCGCTCCCCCGCCAGTAGGCCGCGGCGGACCGGGTCAGGCTGAACGCCGGGATGCTGCTCGTCCGCGGCAGGTGCGGACCCCGGCACAGGTCGGTCCACACCCGCTCCCCGGACCGCGGGTCGAGGTTGTCGTACATCGTCAGCTGCGCCCCGCCGACCTCGACGGAGGCACCCTCGGCGGCGTCGGATGCGCCGCCCTTGAGCCCGATCAGCTCGAGCTTGTACGGCTCGTGCGCCAGCTCGCCCTTCGCGTCGTCGTCGCTGATCTCGCGCCGGGCGAAGTGCTGACCGGCCCGGACGATCTCCTGCATCCGCTTCTCGAGCGCCTTGAGGTCCTCGGGCGTGAACGGGCGCTCGGGGTCGAAGTCGTAGTAGAAGCCGTTCTCGACCGGCGGGCCGATGCCCAGCCGGGTGCCGGGGAACAGGTCCTGCACCGCCTGCGCGAGCACGTGCGCGGTGGAGTGCCGGATGACCGCGCGGCCGTCCTCGCTGGAGGCGGCGACCGCCTCCACCTCGGCGTCGGAGTCGGGCACCCACGCCAGGTCCTTGAGGTCGCCGGAGGCCACGTCGCGGACGACGACGGCGCCGTCGGGTCCCTTGAGCGGGACGCCGGCCGCCTTGAGCGCGTCCGCGGCAGTCGTCCCGGCCGGCACCCGGACGGGACCGACGGCGGTGGGCGAGGGCTGCGTGGGCACGGGGACGCTCCAGGGATCAGGCGGGCAGACGCCCCGAGCCTAGTGCGCGCCGGGCTCAGTCCCGGACGACGTCCAGCCCGGCGGCCACCGCGCCCCGCCGGTCGAGGACCTCGAAGATCCGCGACCAGCTCACCGGATCGGCCGGCACCACCTGGACCCCGGTGCCGATCTCGATGCGCAGCGGCACCGCCTCGGCGTGCGCCACCGCGAACCGGCCGTCGTCCCCGCGGGTGAAGGTGAAGCGGGCGGCGACGGAGTCCTCGGTCGGGTACCCCTCGGTCGCGTGCTCGGCGACGTGGTTGCCCAGGCCGTAGGCCACCCACTTCCCGTCGATCCGCTCGAACGGCTGCACCACGTGCGCGTGGTGGCCCAGCACGAGGTCGACGTCGGGCGACGCGAGCAGCGCCCGGACCGCCGCCACCTGCGTCTCGGTCGGGTCGTTCCGGTACTCCTGGCAGCAGTGCAGGCTGGCGACGACGACGTCGGCTCCCGCCGCCCGCGCCCGCCCGGCCGCGGCCAGGACCCCCTCGACGTCCGGGACCGCGGCCACGTCGACCGACCACTCCCGCCCGGGCGGCAGCGGCACCCCGTTGAGGCTGAAGGTGGCGGCGACGTGCCCGACCGTGACCCCGCCGACGTCGACCAGCACCGGCTCCTGACCCTCGGCCTGGCTGCGGTAGGTGCCCGCGTGCGCGATCCCGGCCGCGTCGAGCGCGTCCAGCGTGCGGGTGAGCCCCTCGAAGCCGTCGTCCAGCGAGTGGTTGGACGCGGTGGAGCACAGGTCGTAGCCCGCGCCGGCGAGCGCGTCGACGATCTCCGGCTGGACGGCGAAGCTCGGGTAGCCGCGGTACGGGCCGCCCTCCGGCGCGACCGGCGTCTCCAGGTGGCAGATCGCCAGGTCGGCGTCGCCGATGATCCCGGAGACGGGGGCGAACACGCCGCTGAAGTCGTAGGACCCGTCGGGCCGCTGCGCCCCGTCGGTGAGCCGGCGTCCCTGGTGGACGAGCACGTCCCCCGTCGCCACGAGCGTGAAGCTCTCCGGCTCCGGCGGCGCCGTCGCGGTCGCCCGGGGGTCGGGCGCCGGGGCCGGGTTCTCCGGCGTCCCCGGCTCCGCGCCGCAGGCGGCGGTCAGGAGCACGGCCGCCGCGGCGGCCACCCAGCGGCGCACGACCGGCAGGCTAGAGCAGGACGGCGTCCCCGACGGTGATCTCGCCGGGCTGTCGCACCTCGGCGTAGACGCCCAGGCAGTGCTTGGGCGTGCGGGTGACCACCAGCTCGGCGGTCCCGATCCGCACGGTGCGCCCCACCCACGTGCGCTCGTCGTCGTCGGGCAGGTCGAGCACGACGTTGGCCCGCGGGTCCTCGGCCGAGCACCCCTCGGGGACGTCGCCGGCCCCGGCTCGGTCGATCGCCTGCCGGGAGACCAGGTGCACGGCGGCGGCGTCGGCGCCGGACCCCTCCACCGCGCGCAGCCGCACGGGGCGACCCAGCACCGCGGTGGCGGCGCGCTCGTCGGCCGCCGGGTCGCCGGTCGGCGCGACGCCGGTGAGTCCCGGGGCGTGTTTGCTCCGCACCACCTCGTCCGTGGTGGCGTCCACGAGGGTCCAGGCCCGGTCGCCCTCGGGGCCGGTGGGCGTCAGCCGCACCCGCTCCCGTGCCGCGCCGGCCATCGACTTGACCGGGTAGATCCAGATGCCCGCCACCGTGCCGTCGGTCGTCACGGCTCGACCCTAGGCCGGGACCGCGGCACCGCCGCCCCGGCGGCGGAGCCGGCGCAGCTGGGCGTCCAGGTACGGCCGTGCCCGCCGCTGACCGCCCTCCCGGGCGATGGCACCGGCCAGCGCGGTGAGCGCCCGCGCCAGGCGGGGCTCGTCGGGCGACCAGCCGCGTCGGTCGCACTCCTCCAGCCACTCCACGGGGCCGCGGTGGCCGCGCTCGGAGTTGCACCTCCGGCAGGCCGCGACCTCGTTCTCCAGCCAGGACGGGCCGCCCTTGACCCGGGGCACGACGTGCTCCCGCGTCGGCGGCACCAGGGGACCGAACGCCCGGCCGCACCAGATGCAGGTGGCGCCGTCCCGGTCGACGGCGGAGCGGAGGCGCTGCGCGCGACCGGGCTGCGTTCCCACCCTGCCCATGGTCCCCCGTTCCGGCCGACGACGCCGGTGCTCCGCATCCCGGATCGCCGGAACCCGGCCACGAGCACCACCACCTGGACGACGAGAGCGATGAGATCGAGCGGCCGCACAGGTCACAGCCCACGAGCGCGGGGAGCCGACCGTCGCGCCGCGACCCGGAGGGATCCCGCATGGCCAAGCTCATCTACTCGATGGTGACCTCGCTGGACGGCTACGCCGAGGCGACCGAGGGCGACCTCGGCTGGGGCGCCGCCGACGACGAGGAGGTGCACACCTTCATCGGCGACACCTTCCGGCACGTGGGCACGTACCTCTACGGCCGGCGCATGTACGAGACGATGGTCTTCTGGGAGACGGCGCACGAGCTGCCCGACGCCCCGCCGTTCGTCGTGCAGTACGCGCGGGACTGGCAGGCGGCCGAGAAGGTCGTCTACTCCACGACGCTGGACCAGGTGTCGAGCGAGCGGACCAGGCTCGAGCGGAGCTTCGACCCGGAGGCGGTCCGCCGGCTGAAGGACGGGTCCGGCTCCGACCTCACCGTGGACGGACCGACCCTGGCCGCCCAGGCGATCCGGGCCGGGCTGGTGGACGAGTACCACCTGTTCCTCACCACGAGCGTCGTCGGCGGCGGCAAGCGCTTCTTCCCCGACGGGGTGCGCCTGGACCTCGAGCTGGTCGAGGAGCGGGCCTTCGCCAGCGGCCTGCTCTACGCGCGGTACCGGACGCGCTGAGCCGCCCCCGGACGTCGCGGCCGCAACACGGCGAAGGGCCGGGCCCCCGTTTCCCGGGAGCCCGGCCCTTCCGTGCGGGTGGGCGATACTGGGTTCGAACCAGTGACCTCTTCGGTGTGAACGAAGCGCTCTACCACTGAGCCAATCGCCCGGTGCGTCGTCGATTGTGCCAGATGCTCACCGCCAGAGCGGCACCCACCCCGGCACCCATCCGGGAACACCGAGCAGGTGCAGGGTCACCACCAGGACGCCGTAGACGAAGGCCGCGGTCAGCAGCCCGATCAGCACCCGCACCCAGATCGGCTGCGTGCTGACCCAGTCGGTCCAGCGCTTGACGTGCTTCCGGGTGAACTCCAGCAGCCGCTCGGCCCAGGTGAACTCCGACGCCAGGACGAACAGCCCGGCGATGACCGTGAGCCAGCCCGGCCCGGGGAGCGGGATGGTCGCCAGGCCCACGGCGACGATCAGGCCGCCGACGACACCGACCGCCACCCGGTACCCGTGGTTGACGCTGCGCCGCGCGGCCAGCCGGCGACGCCAGGCGGTGTCGGCCACGCGCTCGCGCAGGCTGCGGACGTCGTCCTCGTCGTACCGGGCGATCCGTTCGTCACGGGTCTCCCGGTGCCGCTCGGGCGCCGTCGTCTCCGGTCCGTTCAGCCTCGTCACCCGCCCGGTCGTGCTCGTGCCGTCGGGACGACGGCCTGCCCCGCAGCCTACGGGGCCGCGTGGGGCCGCCGGGGCTGCTGTTCCCCCGTCCGGGAGGAACCCGCGTGATCCCGTTTCCGAACCCCCATCGGCGGACACATAGGGAGGCGTGACCGAGAACCGTGGCGGCTGGTACGTGTGTGACAGGAGTGACGAACCACGTCACTTCCCGACCGGGACGTCGTTGACCTGACATGGCCAGCCGATGGACTCCCGGGCACACCTCGCCGATCACGCTGCAGCTCATCGGGCCGCAGTCGTGGACCGAGGTGCCGGCGCTGCTCTGCTACGAGATCTCCGACCCCTACGCCGTCCGGATCGCCTTCGGTGACCTCGGCGAGGACGACGCCGCCGCGGACGACGGCATCGCGTGGCTGGTGAGCCGCGAGCTCCTCCGCGCCGGCCTGGACGCCCCGGCCGGCGAGGGTGATGTGCGCATCTGGCCGGCGCACGCGGCCGCCGACGTCCTGTTCCTGCACCTGCGCGCACCCTCGGGTGAGGCGCTGTTCGAGCTGTCCCGCGCCACCGTCGCCGGGTTCCTCCGGCAGACCGAGGCGATGGTGCCCTCGGGGACGGAGAGCGACCTGCTCGCCCTCGACGACGAGCTGCACGCCCTGCTGTCCAACGGCGGAACGGACCCGTCGGGGCGCTGACCTGGGGAAACAGGCCTGACACCCCCTCCGGGGACCCCCCCTCGCAAGCCCCGGATCGGGTCAGGTAATGTTCTCCCTGCAACGCGGACGTGGCTCAGTTGGTAGAGCATCACCTTGCCAAGGTGAGGGTCGCGGGTTCGAATCCCGTCGTCCGCTCGGAACCTCGGGCGCTGATCGAGAGATCAGCGCCCGCGTGCGGTGGAGTGGCCGAGAGGCGAGGCAACGGCCTGCAAAGCCGTCTACACGGGTTCAAATCCCGTCTCCACCTCGTTCTCCCCCGCGGAGCACGAGCGCGGAGGAGGGACCGGTCGCGAGACCGGGCCGGGCGATTGGCGCAGCGGTAGCGCGCTTCCCTGACACGGAAGAGGTCACTGGTTCGATCCCAGTATCGCCCACAACGAGAACCCCAGGACGCCGATCCGGCGCCTGGGGTTCTGCCGTTCCGGGAGTCGCTAGCCGTTGAGCGGCAGCTGGGCCCGGACCCCCTCCCGGTCCACCCGTGTGGCGAAGCCCACCGACCGCAGCGCCGCGAGAGCGCCGCGGTTGCCGGGAGCCGTGTCGGCCACGACCCGTCGGGCGCCGGCCGCCCTCGCCCGGTCGACCACGAGACCGAGGGCCTCGGCGCCCAGACCGCGGCCGCGGGCGTCGCGCGCGAGCCAGAGCCCCACCTCCACGACGCCCGGCTCGGCCAGGCGCCGGAGCCGGGCGCCGCCGACGACCCGCGCCCGACCGGCGACCTCCACGACCGCCCAGGTGGCCTCTGCCGCCGGGCCGTCCAGCCCGGGACGGCGGTCGCGGTGGAACGCGCGCAGCCACTCCACCCGCTCGGGCGTCCACCCCTCCCCCGGCGTCACGGCCGGGGTGACCTCGTCGGCCGCGGCACCGTCGAGCGCTGCCGCCACGAGCTGGTCGAGCAGCGCCTCGCCGACCGGCTGCAGCTCGACCCGTGCGGGATCAGCCACGGGCCGGCTCGACCCGTTCCACCCAGAACCGGTCGACCTGGGCGGCGAGCTCCTCGGGGGTGCCGGTGTTGTCCAGGACGACGTCGGCGACGGCGCGGCGCTGCTCGTCGGTCGCCTGCGCGCCGATGCGGGCGCGCGCGTCGTCCTCGGTCAAGCCCCGGCCCACGAGGCGCGCCACCCGCGTCTCCGTGTCGGCCTCGACGACGAGCACTAGGTCGTAGGAGGCCGCCTGGCCGGTCTCGACCAGCAGGGGGACGTCGTTGACCACGACGGCGCCGTCCGGGACCTCCGCGAGCAGCTCAGCGGACCGGGCGCGCACCAGCGGGTGGACCAGGGCGTCCAGCCGGGCCCGCGCCTGCGGGTCGGCGAAGACGAGCGCGGCCAGGGCGGGCCGGTCGAGGGCGCCGTCGGCGGTCAGCACCCCGTCGCCGAACGCGTCGACGACCGCGGCCAGACCCGGGGTGCCGGGTGCCACCACCTCGCGGGCGATGCGGTCGGCGTCGATCAGGACGGCGCCCCGCTCGACGAGCAGCTTCGCCACCGTGCTCTTGCCCGAGCCGATCCCACCGGTCAGTCCGATCCGCAGCATGCACGGACAGTAGCGAGCCGACGCCGGTGTTGGTCACGAAGAGATAACACGGGTGCGTGTCGACCGGCGCGTCGCACCAGTCACACGAGTCCCACCGATAACGTCCGTCCCGGCGAACTTCCCCGCCGAGAGAGGCAGAACCGAACCATGTCCGTTGCCACGTCCGCCGGTACCCCGTCGACCCGTGCTGCCCGCCGTGGCGCCGGCCGGCACCGGCTCGGCACGCCCACCGGGGTGCGCTGCACCGACATCCCGGCCGTCCGCGAGCGCATGGCGTTCCAGCGCCCCGCTCCGGCCCCCCGCAACTCGTTCCTGCGCTGGCTCTTCCAGGCCCCGCCGACCGGCCGGCACACCTGGACCTTCCTGGCCGGCAACGGCGGCCGCCCGCGCACCGCGTTCGCCATCATCCTCAGCCTGTAGCAGGGCAGCCTCCCCTCGCAGGGAACGCGAGAGGCCCCGCGGACCAGTGGTCCGCGGGGCCTCTCGCGCGTCTCGCGGGAGACGCGCCCACCTCGACCTCGCGGTGTCGTAGCGAGGTGCGCGGTCGACGGCGAGGCCGACCACCGCACCGCGAGGGCAGGGATGCACCGGAGGGCAGGCCCGCGCCGCGAGGACGAGCAGGGAGCCGGCGCGCCCGGCCCGGCAACGCCGGAGGCCCAGGACCACGTGGGTCCTGGGCCTCCGGTGTGTCCAGCGCTCAGGCGTTCAGCGCCGAGCTACCTGCTCACTCGCCGCCGGCGAGCTTGGCGCGCAGGGCGGCCAGGGCCTCGTCGCTGGCCAGCGTGCCGCCACCGGTCGCGGCGGCGTCGCCACCGGCCGGAGCGTCGCCGCTGGTGTAGTTGCCACCGGCCGCAGCCTCGGCGTCGGCCTCCTTGGCCGCCGCGATCTGCTTGCGGTGCGCCTCGAAGCGGGCCTGGGCCTCGGCGTACTGCCGCTCCCACGTCTCGCGGGCCTCGTCGTAGCCCTCGAGCCACTCGCCGGTCTCCGGGTCGAAGCCCTCGGGGTAGATGTAGTTGCCCTGCTCGTCGTACGAGGCCGACATGCCGTAGGCGGCCGGGTCGAACTGCTCCTCGTCGCCGATGACGCCCTCGTTGGCCTGCTTGAGCGAGAGCGAGATGCGGCGGCGGTCCAGGTCGATGTCGATGACCTTGACCAGGATCTCGTCGCCGACCTGCACGACCTGCTCGGGGATCTCCACGTGGCGCTCGGCCAGCTCGGAGATGTGCACCAGGCCCTCGATGCCCTCGTCGACGCGCACGAACGCACCGAAGGGGACGAGCTTGGTGACCTTGCCCGGCACGACCTGACCGATCTGGTGCGTGCGGGCGAACTGGCGCCACGGGTCCTCCTGCGTCGCCTTCAGCGACAGGGAGACGCGCTCGCGGTCCAGGTCGACGTCGAGGACCTCGACGGTGACCTCCTGGCCCACCTCGACGACCTCGGACGGGTGGTCGATGTGCTTCCAGGACAGCTCGGAGACGTGCACGAGGCCGTCCACGCCGCCCAGGTCGACGAACGCACCGAAGTTGACGATCGAGGAGACGACGCCGGTCCGGACCTGACCCTTGGCGAGCTTGTTGAGGAACTCGCTGCGGACCTCGGACTGGGTCTGCTCCAGCCACTGGCGGCGGGAGAGGACGACGTTGTTGCGGTTCTTGTCGAGCTCGATGATCTTGGCCTCGAGCTCGCGGCCCACGTAGGGCTGCAGGTCGCGGACGCGGCGCATCTCGACCAGCGAGGCCGGGAGGAACCCGCGCAGACCGATGTCCAGGATGAGGCCACCCTTGACGACCTCGATGACGGTGCCGGTGACGACCTCGTCGGCTTCCTTCTTCGCCTCGATCGTGCCCCAGGCGCGCTCGTACTGGGCGCGCTTCTTGGACAGGATCAGACGGCCTTCCTTGTCCTCCTTCTGGAGAACCAGGGCTTCCACCTCGTCGCCGACCTTGACGACCTCGTTCGGGTCGACGTCGTGCTTGATGGAGAGCTCGCGCGAGGGGATGACGCCCTCGGTCTTGTAGCCGATGTCCAGCAGCACCTCGTCCCGGTCGACCTTGACGATGACGCCCTCGACGATGTCGCCATCGTTGAAGTACTTGATCGTGGCGTCGATGGCGGCGAGGAAGTCCTCGGCGCTGCCGATGTCGTTGACGGCGACCTGGGGGGTGCTGGAAGGACGGACCTGGGTGGAGGTCATGTGGTTGGTTGCTCCGGACGGTTTATGCGTAGGGACAGGACTGCCCGCGACCCTGCGGCCGCGGGGATGATCAGCGGGGAGAGCCGGCTCTGGCGTTCCGTGTGGGGAAAACCACGACAGACCTCTGGCGCATTCCCCATGGTACGGACGTCCGGACCACCGGGTCCACCTGGGTCCGGCACGTCGGTCCCGCGCTGCGGCGTGTCACCATCGGCGCGTCATGAGCCGACCGCCCTCCTCCTCCCCCGGCCTGCCGCTGGGCAGCGACGGGTACCCCGCCGCGGGCGGCGTCGCCCGCCGGCCGGCGGGTCAGGCCGAGTCCGCGCGCGCCAACCGGCTCTGGTGGGACGCGGCCGCGCCGGCCTACCTGGCCGAGCACGGCACCGACCTGGGTGACGCCGACTTCCTGTGGTGCCCGGAGGGTCTCCGCGAGGCCGACGCGCACCTGCTCGGCGACGTCGCGGGGCGCCGGGTGCTGGAGATCGGCTGCGGGTCCGCACCGTGCGCCCGCTGGCTGGCCCGCCACGGTGCCGACGTCGTCGCGCTCGACGTCTCGGGCGGGATGCTCGCCCGGGCGGCGGAGCTGAACCGGGCGACCGGCATCCCGGTCCCGCTGCTGCAGGCCGACGCCGGCGCGCTGCCGCTGGTGTCGTCGTCGGTCGACGCGGCGTGCTCGGCGTTCGGCGGTCTCCCGTTCCTCGCCGACGCGCAGGCGGTGCTCGCCGAGGTGGCGCGCGTGCTGCGGCCCGGCGGGCGGTTCGTCGCCTCGGTGAACCACCCGTTCCGCTGGCCGTTCCCCGACTCCCCCGACCCCGAGGACCTGCAGGTCACCTCGTCCTACTTCGACCGGCGGCCCTACGTGGAGACCGACGGCTCGGGGCGCACCGTCTACGTCGAGCACCACCGCACGGTCGGCGACTGGGTGCGCGCCGTCGTGGGCGCCGGCCTCCTGCTCACCGACCTGCTCGAGCCGGAGTGGACACCGGGACGCACGCAGAACTGGGGCCAGTGGTCCCCCGAGCGCGGCGCCCTGGTCCCCGGCACGCTCATCCTGGTCGCGGAGCGGCCGGCGTAACGAACAGGAGCGGCCTCGCCCCAGGGGCCCGCCCTGAGCTCGCGAAGGGTGGGGAGGGGCGAGGTCCTTCTTCAGTGGGCGGCTTCGTCCCACGTCCGGCCGAAGCCGACCGAGACCTCCAGCGGCACCGACAGCTGGGCGGCGCCGGCCATCTCCCGGCGGACCAGCGTCTCCAGGGCGTCCTTCTCCCCCGGCGCCACCTCGAGCACGAGCTCGTCGTGCACCTGCAGCAGCATCCGCGAGCGCAGCCCCTCGGCCTCGATCGCCTTCTCCACGTTCAGCATGGCGACCTTGATGACGTCGGCCGCCGAGCCCTGGATGGGGGCGTTGAGGGCCATCCGCTCGGCCATCTCGCGGCGCTGCCGGTTGTCGCTGGTCAGGTCGGGCAGGTACCGGCGCCGGCCCAGCGTCGTCTCGGTGTAACCGGTCATCCGCGCCTCGTCGACCACGCCGTCGAGGTAGTCGCGGATCCCGCCGAAGCGCTCGAAGTAGGCGTGCATCTGCCCCCGCGCCTCCTCCGGCGTGATCCGCAGCTGCTGCGAGAGCCCGTAGGCCGACAACCCGTAGGCCAGGCCGTAGCTCATCGCCTTGATCCGGCGGCGCATCTCCGGGTCGACCTGGTCGATCGGGATGTCGAACGCCCGCGAGGCGACGAACGAGTGCAGGTCCTCCCCCGACATGAAGGCCTCGATCAGGCCCTCGTCGCCGGAGAGGTGCGCCATGATCCGCATCTCGATCTGGCTGTAGTCGGCGGTCATCAGCGACTCGTAGCCCTGCCCGACCACGAACGCCTGGCGGATCCGGCGGCCCTCGGCGGTGCGGATCGGGATGTTCTGCAGGTTCGGGTCGGTCGAGGAGAGCCGGCCGGTGGCCGCGACGGTCTGCTGGAACGTGGTGTGGATCCGCCCGGCGTCGTCGACCATCGGGATCAGGCCGTCGATGACCGTGCGCAGCCGGGTCACGTCGCGGTGCCGCAGCAGGTGCTCGAGGAACGGATGGCCGGTCTGGGCGAGCAGGCTGGTCAGCGCCTCGGCGTCGGTGGTGTAGCCGGTCTTGTTCTTCTTGGTCTTGGGCAGGCCCAGCTCGTCGAAGAGCACCGTCTGCAGCTGCTTGGGCGAACCGAGGTTCACCTCGCGGCCGATGACGGCGTAGCACTCGGCCGCCGCGGCGGCGACGCCCTCGGCGAACTCCTTCTGCAGCTCGTGCAGGAAGTCGAGGTCCGCCGCGATGCCGCGGTACTCCATGGCGGCCAGCACCCGGGTCAGCGGCAGCTCGATCTGGCCGAGGAGCGCATCGCCGCCGCGCTGGCCGAGCACCTGCTCCAGCGCGTCCGACAGGTCGTTGACGGCCACGGCCTTGAGCACGTCGGCCTTCGCCGCCTCCGCGGCCAGGTCCTCGTCGCTGGGGCCCAGCCCGTCCAGGGTGAGCTGGCCCTCGGCCTCCGCGGCGTCCTTGAGCTCGCGGCGCAGGTAGCGGACGGCGAGGTCGCCGAGGTCGAACGAGCGCTGACCGGGCAGCGCCAGGTAGGCGGCCAGCGCGGTGTCGCTGACCAGCCCGGCCAGCTCCCAGCCGCGCGCCCAGATCGCCAGCAGCGGGCCCTTGACCTCGTGCACGACCTTGGGCCGGTCGGCGTCGGCGAGCCAGGCGGCCAGCGCCTGCTCGTCGGCCACCTCGAGATCGGGACCCAGGTCGACGAACGCCGTGTGGTCGTCGGCGGCGGCCAGCGCGAGGCCGGTCAGCTCACCGGTGCCCCGACCCCAGGTGCCCCGGAAGATGACGCCGGTGTGCCCGGTGCGGGCGTGCGCGTCGAGCCACTCCCCCAGCCCGCCGGCCGGGACGTCGTCGACCGTGACGTCGAAGCCGCCCTCGACCTCGGGCTCGGCGCTGGTCAGCGTGGCGAACAGCCGGTCGCGCAGCACGCGGAACTGCAGGTTGTCGAAGAGGGTGTGCACCTCGTTGCGGTCCCACGGCTGGACGGCGAGGTCCTGGGGGCCCACCTCCAGCGGCACGGCGCGGTCGAGCTCGGTGAGCCGGCGGTTCTGCAGCACCGAGGAGAGGTGCTCACGCAGCTTCTCGCCGACCTTGCCCTTGACGGTGTCGACCTGGTCGACCAGCGCGTCGAGCGAGCCGTACTCGCGCACCCACTTGGCCGCGGTCTTCTCGCCCACGCTCGGGATGCTGGGGAGGTTGTCGCTCGGGTCGCCGCGCAGCGCCGCGAAGTCGGGGTACTGCGCCGGCGTCAGGTTGTACTTGGCCTCGACCTCCGCCGGCGTGAACCGGGTCATGTCGGAGACGCCCTTGCGCGGGTAGAGCACCGTGACGTGCTCGTTGACCAGCTGGAGCGCGTCGCGGTCACCGGTCGCGATGAGCACGTCCATGCCCTGCTCGACCGCCTGGACGGTGAGCGTGGCGATGACGTCGTCGGCCTCGTAGCCCTCCGCGGTGATGACCGGGACGCGGAGCGCGCCCAGCACCTCCTGGACGAGGCTGACCTGGCCGCGGAAGTCGGTGGGGCTCTCCGAGCGGTTGGCCTTGTACTCGGCGTAGATCTCGCTGCGGAAGGTCTTGCGGCCCACGTCGAAGGCGACCGCCAGGTGGGTCGGCTGCTCGTCGCGCAGGATGTTGATCAGCATCGAGGTGAAGCCGTACACCGCGTTGGTCGGCTGCCCCGTCGTCGTCGAGAAGTTCTCGACCGGCAGGGCGAAGAACGCCCGGTAGGCCAGCGAGTGGCCGTCGAGCAGCAGCAGCCGCGGGCGGGTGCCCGTGCTGGCGGGGACGGCGGGCGCGGAGGTGGAGACCGGAGCGGACATCGCCGCCAGCTTAGGTCCGGGCACCGACAGCCGGGACGCCCCGGCCGGTGGCTACGGTGCCCGGGTGACCACTCCTCCCCCTGACTGGCTGCCCGACGGCATGCGCAGCCCGCTGGACGACAAGCTGGGCGTGCGGATCGTCGACTACGACCCCGACCGGCTGGTCGCCACGATGCCCGTGGCCGGCAACGAGCAGCCCTTCGGTCTGCTCCACGGCGGCGCCACCTGCACGCTCGTGGAGACCATCGGCTCGGTGGCCGCGGCGCTGGGCGCCGGTCCGGACAAGCAGGTCGTGGGGATCGAGCTCAACGCCAGCTACCTGCGGGCCGCGACGTCGGGCACGGTGACCGCGGTGTGCACCCCCGTCCGGCGGGGGCGGTCGCTGTCGACGTTCCTCATCGACATCACCGACGACCAGGGCAACCGGACGGCGACCGCCCGGCTGACCTGCATGACGCTCAGCCCGAAGCGGTAGCCGACCGCGCCGGCGGCACCGGCCGCCGGCGCGCGGCCGGCAGGACCCGCCGCGGCTGCGGGACCGGCAGCCAGCTGCGCCGCCACGACGCCAGGGTCCGGCCCAGCGTCTCGACGGCGACGATCCGCCGCGTGGTCAGCGGCGCGAAGCCCATCCGGGCGAGGAAGCGCTGCCGCTCCGCCTCGTGCCCACCGACCGCGGCCACCACGTGCGCGGCGCCCACGCGCGAGGCGTGCTCGGCCGCGGCCGCCAGCAGGGCAGCACCGGCACCGCGACGGCGGTGCTCCCGGTGCACGACCAGGTTGTCGACGGTCACCTGCGGCACGCCGAGGACGACCGAGAGCGGGTCGACGCCCAGCACGGCCAGTCCCACGGCCACCTCGGCGGTGTCCGCCCCGCCGTCGGCCGCGCTCGGACCGGGGAGGACCGCCAGCACCACCTCGTGGTGCGGATCGGCCAGCAGCCTCCGGAACCCCGCGGCGGCGGCGGCGCCGGGCACCTGGCCGGTCAGCACCTCCTCCGCGTGGGCGTCGGCGCGGTGCTGGCGCACGAGCGCCAGCACGGCGGGCAGGTCGTCAGGACGCGCGGTGCGCGTGACGACGCGGGAACGCGGTGCGGACCCTGGCACGGGTGCCTCCCCCTGGAGCGGTGAGCGCAGGGTGCACCCACCGCTCCGGGGAGGAGCGAGCGGCGCGCCGACCCGTGTGACGCACGGGACGGGCGCGGCGTCTCGCGACCTAGACGTCACCACCGAGGTACGCCGCGCGGACGCTGTCGTCGTCGGCGAGCTCCCGGCCCAGGCCCTCCCGCACGACCTCACCGGTCTCGAGGATGTAGGCGCGGTCGGCGATCTTGAGCGCCTGGGCGGCGTTCTGCTCGACCAGCAGGATCGTCGTCCCCTGCTCGCGGATCTCCTTGATGATCGAGAAGATCTGCTGGATCAGCTTGGGCGCCAGCCCCATGGACGGTTCGTCCAGCAGCAGCAGCGTCGGGTGCGACATGAGCGCCCGCCCGATGGCCAGCATCTGCTGCTCGCCGCCGGACATCGTGCCCGCCGCCTGGTCGCGCCGCTCGTAGAGCCGCGGGAACAGCCCGAAGACCCGCTCCAGGTCCGCCGACCGCGTCCTGGCCCGGTCCGCGCGCGCGTACGCGCCCATGTCCAGGTTCTCGACGACGGTCATGCCCGGGAAGATCCGCCGCCCCTCGGGCGACTGGCTGATGCCCAGAGGGACCCGCTCGTGCGACGCCATGTGGGTGATGTCGCGGCCCTGGAACCGGACGGCCCCGGCCCGCACCTTGCGCAGGCCGGACAGCGTCTTCAGCGTCGTCGTCTTGCCGGCGCCGTTGGCCCCGATGAGCGTGACCACCGACCCCTGCTCGACGGAGAAGGTGATGTCCCGGATGGCCTCGATGCGCCCGTAGTTGACGCACAGCCCCTCGACCTCGAGCAGCATCAGAGGTCCCCTTCCTCGTCGACCTCGGTGCCCAGGTACGCGGCGATCACCGCAGGGTCGTTGCGGATCTCCGCCGGCACCCCTTCGGCGATCTTGCGCCCGAACTCGAGCACCGCGACGCGGTCGGACACGCCCATGACCAGGCCCATGTCGTGCTCGATGAGCAGCACGGTGAGGCCGCGGTCGCGGATCCGCCGGATCAGGTCCATCAGCTGGGCCTTCTCGGCCGGGTTGAACCCGGCCGCCGGCTCGTCCAGGCACAGCAGCCTCGGCTTGGTCGCCATGGCGCGGGCGATCTCGAGCCGGCGCTGCTCGCCGTAGGACAGGTTGCGGGCCAGCTCGTCGGCCCGGCGCTCCAGGCCGAGGAAGCGCATGACCTCGCGCGCGGTCTCCTCGCCCTCCCGCTCCTCGCGGCGGTGCCGCGGGGACCGGACGAGCGCGTCGATGACGTTGGTGCGGTGGTGGGCGTCCGCACCGACCAGGACGTTCTCCAGCGCCGTCATGTTGCCGAACAGCCGGATGTTCTGGAACGTGCGCGCGATGCCCAGCCGGGTGATGGCGAAGCGCTTGCGCCGGCCCAGCGGCTCACCGGCGAAGCGGACCTGCCCCGACGTCGGCTGGTAGACCCCGGTCATCACGTTGAAGCAGGTGGTCTTGCCGGCGCCGTTGGGCCCGATCAGCCCGAGGATCTCGCCCTCGCGCACGGCGAAGCTCACGCCGTCGAGGGCCTTGAGACCACCGAACTGGATGCTGACGTCGTCGAGCTCGAGCAGCGCCGCCCCCGTGCGGGGCGCGGACTGCTCGGCCAGCGGTGCCTCAGGCACGGTCGGCCCCTTCCTCGAGTGCTTCGAGCTGTTCGTCCACTGCTTGGGCCCGGCGGGTCCGCCGTGGGGGGATCAGCCCCTGCGGCCGGAAGTTGGCCAAGACGAGCAGCGCCGCACCGAAGACGAGCAGCCGCCACTCCTCGAAGCCGCGGAACCGCTCCGGCAGGTAGGCCACCACGATGGCGCCCAGGATGACGCCCCACCGGTTGCCGGCACCGCCGACGACGACGGCGGCGACGAACAGGATGGACAGGAGCAGCTGGAAGGACTCGGGGTTGATGAACCCCTGCCGCGAGGCGAACAGGGCGCCGGAGAGGCCGCCGATGAACGCGCCCGAGGCGAAGGCGAGCAGCTTGAACTTGAACGTGGGGACGCCCATGAGCTCGGCGGCGTCCTCGTCCTCGCGGGTGGCCTCCCACGCCCGGCCGATCCGGGACAGGCGCAGCATCCGGTCGGCCCCCAGGATCACGAAGATCACCGTGAGCGCCAGCCAGTAGTACGGGGCCTGGTCGGCGACGCCGAAGAACAGGAACGTCGTCTTGTCGTCCAGGTCGAGGAACGCCGTGGCTCCCTCCCACTGGAGGTGCGGCAGCTCGAACAGCTCGACGCTCGGCGGCCGCGGGACCCCGGTGATGCCCTTCGCCGCACCCAGCCACTCGGTGTTCAGCGCGGTGAGCCGGATGATCTCGCCGAAGCCGAGCGTGACGATGGCCAGGTAGTCGCCGCGGACGCGCAGCGTCGGGGCGCCGAGCAGCACACCCGAGATGGTCGTGAAGAGCACGGCCAGCGGGATGAGCAGCCACCAGGACCACTGGGCCTGCAGCGACCCGAGCACGGCGACGGTGTAGGCACCGATGGCGTAGAAGCCGACGTACCCGAGGTCGAGCAGGCCGGCGTAGCCGAGCACGATGTTGAGCCCCAGCGCGACCAGCACGTAGCTGGCCACGGTGAACAGCACCGCGCCGAAGTCGGTGTCCGGGGTGCTGATGATCGGGATCTCCAGCAGCGGCAGCGCGTAGAGCAGCACCACCAGGAGCCCGATCAGCGCCCACTTGACCGGCTTGGGCAGGCCGGACACTCGGCGCGCCAGCGCGCCGCGGTCCCAGCCCAGCCGCGGTCCCCACGCCATGGAGCGCGCCGAGCCCGACTCGGTGTCGGGGGAAGCCTTCCCTGAAGTCATGCGCGGGCCCTCCCCAGGCTCTCGCCGAGCAGCCCGGTGGGCCGGAACAGCAGGATGACGACCAGCAGCAGGAACGCGACGACGTCGCGCCACTCCGACCCGATCAGGGCCGAACCGTAGTTCTCCGCCAGGCCGAGGACGAAACCGCCCAGCAGCGCGCCGCGCACGTTGCCGATGCCTCCGAGGACCGCGGCGGTGAAGGCCTTCACGCCGAGCAGGAAGCCGGCGTTCCAGCGGGTGACGCCGAAGCGCATCAGGTACAGCAGCGCCGCCGCGCCGGCCATGATCCCGCCGACGAGGAACGTCGCGCGGATGATCCGGTTGCGGTTGACGCCCATGAGCGCGGCGGCCTCGGAGTCCTGCGCCACGGCGCGGATGCCCTTGCCGGTGCGGGTGCGCCGGATGAACTGGTCCAGCGCGATCATCATGACGACCGCGCTGACGATGATGATGACGTCGACGTTGGTGACCGTGTACCCGCCGACCGTGAACAGCCCCTCGGTCTCCAGCGGGTTGCGGAAACGGGTGTTGTCGCGCGCGGACCGGACGTAGGGGTCCAGGTCGTCGCGCAGCCCGAACCAGCCGACGATCCGGTCGCGCAGACCCATGATCTCGGCCAGCGCGAAGCTGGCGCCGATCGCGCTGATGAGCGCGACGAGCTTGGGGGCGTCGAGCCGGATGAGCCGGCGGTACGCCACCCGCTCCAGCAGCAGGGCGACGCCGCCGCTGACGGTCATGGCGGCCAGCAGCGCCAGCAGCAGGACGCCGATCACGACCGGCAGGGCGCTGCCCGGGGCGACGCCCACGGCCACGGTCACCCAGACCGCGGCGAAGCTGCCGAACATCCAGACTTCGGAGTGGGCGAAGTTGATCAGCTGGAGCACGCCGTAGACGAGCGTGTAGCCGAGGGCGACGAGCCCGTACACGGCGCCGAGCACGAGACCGGTGACGGTCAGCTCGACGAAGTTGTTGATCAGGAAGGACACAGGGCCTCCGGGCCGCGGCAGAGGTCGGCGCGGCCGGGCTCCCTCAGCGAGGGGGCCCGGCCGCGCCCTGGTGGGTCAGCGGGAGATCAGTCGGTCTCGATCTCCTGGTCGGCCACGATCTCGCCGTTCTCGACCTTGTAGGCCCAGACGGAGATGTTCTCGACCTCACCGCTCTCGTCGAAGGACACCTGCTTGGTGATGCCCTCGCCGCTGTAGTCGTTGATCCACTCCAGCAGCGACTCGCGGTCGGTGTTGCCCTCCTTGATGCCCTCGAGCATCACGTTGGCCGCGTCGTAGGCCTCGGCCGAGTAGGTCGCCGGCGCGGAGCCGAACGCCTCCTCGAAGGCGGTGAAGAACTCCTGCTGCTCCTCCGGCGGGAGGCACGGGCAGGTGATGATCGTGCCCTCGGCGGCGTCACCGGCCGCCTCGATGAAGCCCGGGTCCTTCACGCCGTCGGCCACCACGAAGGTGGCGTCGACACCGGCACCGCGCATCTGCTGGACCAGCAGGCCGGCCTCGGCGTAGTAGCCGCCGAAGAAGACCGCCTCGGCACCCGAGTCGCGGATCGCGGTGATGGTGGCCGAGAAGTCGGTCTGACCGGTCTGGATGGTGTCCTCGCCCACGACCGCGTCGGCGAGCGACTCGTTCACGATCTCGGCGAGACCGGCACCGTAGGCCGACGCGTCGTCGACGACGAAGACCGACGGGGCCTGCAGGACGTCGGAGATGTAGGTCGCGGCCGCCGGGCCCTGGCTGTCGTCGTTGCCGAGGATCCGGTGGAAGGTGTCCCAGCCGTTCGTCGAGAGCGCCGGGTTGGTGGCCGAGGCGGAGATGGTGGGCAGGCCACCCTCCGCGAAGATCGGGCCGGCGGTGTCGGACTCGCCCGAGAAGGCGGGGCCGACGATGCCGATCACCGAGTCGTCACCGATGGCCTGGGTGGCCAGACCGGTGGCCTGGTTCGGGTCACCGGCGGAGTCGTACTCCTCCAGCCCGACCTGGCAGTCGGCGTTCTCCTCGTTGAACTGGTCGACCGCCAGCTGCACGCCGTTGCGGATGTTGATGCCCAGGTTGGCGGCCGCGCCGGTCAGTGCACCGAAGTAGCCGATCGCGATGTCCTCGCAGCTGCCGGCGTCGCCGCCGCCCGAAGCGTTGTCGTCGTCGCCACCCGTGGTCCCGCCGCAGGCGGTGAGCGCCAGCGCCGCGGCGAGCAGCGGAACGCCCGTCTTGACCGAGAAACGCACATGTCCTCCTGAACAAGTCGGCGGGCCGCGGTTCGGCGCGCCGGACGTCGTGCCGTCCCGACGGGATCGGCGGACACGAACCCTAGGGGGCGATCCGCACGGGCCGAACCGGACGTGGGGGGATCGTGACCGTCTCGTGATCGCGGGGGGAAATGGCCGCTTCTGCCATTCCCGCGTACCGGTACGGGTCGGTCCGTCGATTCCCAGGCGGCCGCAAGGAACCGCCTAAGGAAGCACTGCCGGTGATGCGGGTGGAGCCGCTACACCGACGGTCAGGCGGGCGACGCCTCCGGGGCGGCGGTGCCGTCGAGGACCTCCTGGGCGAGGGCCTTCATCGACGTGCGCTGGTTCATGGCGGTCCGCTGGATCCACCGGAAGGCCTCGGCCTCGGTCAGCCCGCGGTCGGCCATCAGCTTGCCCTTGGCCTGCTCCACGACCTTGCGGGTCTCGAGCCGCTCCTCCAGCGTGCGCACCTCGCCGTCCAGGGCCGTCATCTCGGTGAACCGGGCGCGGGCCACCTCGATGGCGGGGACCAGGTCGTTCTTGGAGAAGGGCTTCACCAGGTAGGCCATGGCGCCGGCGTCACGGGCCCGCTCGACCAGCTCGCGCTGGCTGAAGGCGGTCAGCACGATGACGGGGGCGATCCGGGCCGAGGCGATCTGCTCGGCGGCCGACAACCCGTCGAGCACCGGCATCTGGATGTCGAGGATCACGAGGTCCGGCGTCAGCTCGCGGGCGCGGTCGACGGCCTGCTGCCCGTCGCCCACCTCGGCGACGACCGAGTACCCCTCCTCCTCGAGCATCTCCTTGAGGTCGAGGCGGATCAGCGCCTCGTCCTCGGCGATGAGGACCCGGATCGTCTCGCTGCTCACGTCGCAGAGCCTAGCCAGGACCGGGCGCCCCCACCTCCCCCGCTACGCTCATCGGGCTACCGGGGCCCGCTCCGGAACGCCCCCGTACCCCAATCGGCAGAGGGAGCGGATTCAAAACCCGCGCAGTGTGCGTTCGAGTCGCACCGGGGGCACCGAGCCCGTCGACCGCGTTCCGGCCCGGTCGCGGCACCCAATACCGTGGGCGCGTGACCGAGCCCGCCCCGCACATGACGCCCGAGCAGTTCCGGCAGCACGGCCACGAGGTGGTCGACTGGATCGCCGACTACTGGTCGCGCATCGGCTCGTTCCCCGTGCGCTCGCAGGTCGCCCCCGGCGACGTCCGGGCCGCGCTGCCCACCGCTCCCCCGGAGCAGGGCCGGCCCTTCGGCGAGGTGCTGGCCGACCTCGACCGCGTCGTCGTCCCCGGGCTCACGCACTGGCAGCACCCGGGCTTCTTCGGCTACTTCCCCGCCAACACCTCCGGCCCGTCGGTCCTCGGCGACCTGGTGTCCGCCGGCCTGGGCGTCCAGGGCATGTCGTGGGTGACCAGCCCGGCGGCCACGGAGCTCGAGCAGCACGTCATGGACTGGTTCGCCGAGCTCCTGGGTCTGCCCGCCGCGTTCCGGTCGACCGGCGCCGGCGGCGGCGTCGTCCAGGACTCCAGCTCCGGCGCCAACCTGGTCGCCCTCCTCGCGGCCCTGCACCGCGCCTCCGGCGGGGCGACCGTGCGCCACGGCGTGGAACCCGACCGGGTGACCGTCTACGTCTCCTCGGAGACGCACTCCTCCATGGAGAAGGCGGTCCGGGTGGCCGGCCTCGGCAGCGACGCGGTGCGCATCGTGGAGGTCGACGGCGACCTGGCCATGGACCCCGGCAAGCTCGCCGCCCGCATGGAGCGGGACGTCGCCCGGGGCTACACGCCGGTGCTCGTCTGCGCGACGGTCGGCACCACCTCGACGACGGCGGTCGACCCCCTGGCCGCCATCGGGCCCATCTGCCGCAAGCACGGCGCGTGGCTGCACGTGGACGCCGCCTACGCCGGGGTCAGCGCGGTCGCCCCCGAGCTCCGCCCGCTCCAGGCCGGCGTCGAGTGGGCCGACAGCTACACCACCGACGCGCACAAGTGGCTGCTCACCGGGTTCGACGCCACGCTGTTCTGGGTCGCCGACCGCGCCGCGCTCACCGGCGCCCTGGCGATCCTGCCCGAGTACCTCCGCAACGCCGCGACCGACGCCGGCACCGTGGTCGACTTCCGCGACTGGCAGATCCCGCTGGGCCGCCGCTTCCGCGCCCTGAAGCTGTGGTTCGTGCTGCGCTGGTACGGCGCGGAGGGGCTGCGCGCGCACATCCGCGGCTCCGTGGCGCTCGCCCAGGAGCTGGCCGGCTGGGCGGCGGCCGACGAGCGCTTCGACGTCGTCGCCCCGCACCCGCTGTCCCTGGTCTGCCTGCGCCCCAGCTGGCCGGAGGAGGTGGACGCCGACGTCGCCACCATGACCCTGCTGGAGCGGCTCAACGACGGCGGGGAGGTCTTCCTGACCCACACCACCGTCGGCGGCCGGGCGGTGCTCCGCGTGGCCGTGGGGGCGCCGGCGACGACGCGGGCGCACGTGGAACGGCTCTGGGCGCTGCTGCGCGAAGGCCACGACTGGCTGGCCGCCGACTTCGCCGCCGCGGCCGCGGAGCGGGCCGCGGCCCGGGCCGCCGAGCGGGAGCAGGCCGAGCGGGAGCGGGCCGAGCGCGCGCAGGCCGAGCGGGAGATCGCGGACCGGGAGGTCGCCGAGGAGCCGGCCGCCGGTCAGCCCGCGGGCTGACCGGCCCTCAGGCCTCGAGCGAGCGGATGAGGCCCTGCTGCGCGACGCTCGCCACGTGCGTGCCGTCGGCCGCCCAGATCTGCCCGGTGCACAGCGCCCGCCCGGCGGAGGCGGCCGGGCTGTCGGTCTCGTAGAGGAACCACTCGTCGGCCCGCACGGGGCGGTGGAACCAGACGGCGTGGTCGAGGCTGGAGCCCACGTACTTGCCGCCCCAGCCGCCGCCCAGGCGGGCCAGACCGGCGGAGAGCAGCGTGAGGTCGCTGACGAAGGTCAGCGCCGCGTCGTGCACCGACTGCTCCTCGGGCAGCCGGCCGGACACCCGCATCCAGACCCAGCTCTTCGTGGCCGGGTAGCTCTTCGGGCGGGGGTCGAACGGGTCCTCGAGCAGCCGCTGCTCGACCGCCTGGCTGATGGTGAGCGCCGCGCGTGCCTCCTCGCCGCGGCTGGCCACCAGGTCGGCGAGGGTCGGCAGGCTCTCCGGAGCCGGCACGTCGGGCATGGGGAGGGCGTGCTCGGCCACCGGCTCCTCCCCCGCCGACGCGTCGGCGGTGAGGGCGAAGATCGCGACGTCCTCCCCGCGCCGCCGCTGCCAGGCCACGACCCGGCGCGTGGTGAAGGTCCGGCCGTCGCGGATCCGCTCGACGGCGTACCGGATCTCCTCGTGCGGGTCGCCGGGCCGGAGGAAGTAGGAGTGCAGCGAGTGCACCCCGCGCCCCTCCGGCAGGGTGCGGGTCGCCGCCATCAGCGCCTGACCGGCCACCTGGCCGCCGAAGATGCGCTGCAGCGGGGTACGGGGGGTCCGCCCCACGAAGACGTCGGGCTCGCGCTCCTCGAGCTCGAGCACCGCCGTCAGCGCTGCGGCCTGCGTCTCCCCCGTCCCCGTGCTCACGAGTCGGTGCCCACCTCGTGCACGCGGATCAGGTTGGTCGAGCCGACGGTGTTGGGCGGGCTGCCGGCGACGACGACGACCCGGTCGCCGACCTTGAGCCGGCCGATCGACAGCAGCGAGAAGTCCACCTGCTCGACCATGTCGTCGGTGTGCTCGACCTGCGGGACGAGGAAGGTCTCCACGCCCCAGGACAGGGCGAGCTGGCTGCGCACCCGTGCGTCGACGGTGAACGCCAGCAGCGGCTGCCGGGGGTGCAGCGCGGCGAGCCGGCGGGCGGTCTCGCCGGTCTGGGTGAAGGTGGCCAGGGCCTTGACCTCCAGCGCCTCGCCGACGTCCTTGGCCGCGCGGACGATCGCCCCGGACCGGGACCGCGAGCGCCGCAGGATCTCCGGCACGCTGACGTCGTCGCTCTCGACCGCGTCGATGATCCGCTCCATCGTGCGGACCGCGGCGATCGGGTGGGCGCCCACCGACGTCTCGCCGGAGAGCATGACCGCGTCCGCGCCGTCGAGCACCGCGTTGGCGACGTCGGAGGCCTCGGCGCGGGTCGGCCGCGAGTTCTGGATCATCGACTCGAGCATCTGGGTGGCCACGATGACCGGGCGGTTGCGCTCGCGGGCGGCCTGGATGGCCCGCTTCTGCACCAGCGGCACCTGCTCCAGCGGGAGCTCGACCCCGAGGTCACCGCGAGCGACCATCAGCCCGTCGAAGGCCTCGACGATCTCCTCGAGCCGCTCGACCGCCTCGGGCTTCTCCAGCTTGGCGATGACCGGGACCTCGACGTCCTCCTGGCGCATGATCTCGCGCACCAGCTCCGCGTCGGCGGCGGAGCGGACGAAGGACAGCGCGATGAAGTCGACGCCCAGGTGCAGGGCGAAGCGCAGGTCCTCCTCGTCCTTGTCGGACAGGGCGGGGACGCTCACGGCCACGCCGGGCAGCGACAGGCCCTTGTTGTTCGAGACCGGGCCGCCCTCGACCACCAGGCAGAAGACGTCGGGGCCCTCCACGCGGACCACCGTGAGGGCCAGCTTGCCGTCGTCCACGAGCAGCCGGTCGCCGACGACGACGTCGTTGGCGAGGTCCTTGTACGTGGTGGACACGCGCTGGGCGGTGCCGGGGACGTCCTCGACCGTGATGCACACCTGGCTGCCGGTGGGCCACTCGACGGGGCCGTCGGCGAAGGTGCCGAGCCGGATCTTGGGGCCCTGCAGGTCGGCGAGGATGGCGACGGCGCGGCCGGTGCGGTCCGACGCCTCGCGCACCAGCCGGTAGGAGGTGGCGTGGTCGGCGTGCGCGCCGTGGCTGAAGTTGAGCCGGGCGACGTCCATCCCCGCCTCGACGAGGGCGGTGACCTGCTCGAGGGAGCCGGTCGCCGGACCGAGGGTGCAGACGATCTTGGCGCGTCGGGACATGGGGATAACGCTAGTGGCTAGACGAACTGTCCGTCGGAGCGGCCCGGGTCAGGCCCCGCGTGTCGGGGACCGACCTCGGGACGACCCGGGCCGCTGCCGCTCACCGGAGCGCGACCGCCGTCGGCGTGACCGGTCGCGGCAGCGCCGACCGGCCGGTCAGCCAGGCGTCGGCGGCGGCGGCCGCCGAGCGGCCCTCCGCGATCGCCCACACGATCAGCGACTGCCCGCGGCCCATGTCGCCGGCCACGAAGACGCCCGGCACCGTCGACATGAACTCCGCGTCGCGCGCGACGTTGCCGCGCCCGTCGACGTCGACCCCGAGCGCGTCGACCAGGCCCTCCCGCTGCGCCCCGGTGAACCCCATAGCGAGGAAGACCAGGTCCGCCGGCAGCTCCCGCTCGGAGCCCTCCACCTTCTGGAAGCGGCCGTCGACCCGCTCCACGTCGTGGATGAGCAGCGCGCGCACGTTGCCGTGCTCGTCGCCCTCGAAGCGCTCGGTGTTGACCGAGTAGAGCCGCTCGCCGCCCTCCTCGTGGGCGCTGGAGACCCGCATGATCATCGGGTAGGTCGGCCACGGGTTGCTGCCGTGGTCCCGGCGGTCCGGCGGCGCCGGCATGATCTCCAGCTGGGTGACCGAGGCGGCCCCCTGCCGGTGCGCGGTGCCGAGGCAGTCGGCGCCGGTGTCACCGCCACCGATGATCACGACGTGCTTGCCGTGGGCGTTGATCGGCGGGTCGTCGAGCTCGCCGAGCGCCTGGCGGTTGCCGTAGGGCAGGTACTCCATGGCCAGGTGGATGCCGGCCAGCTCGCGGCCCGGGGCCGGGAGGTCGCGGCCGATGGTCGCGCCACCGGCGAGGACGACGGCGTCGTACTCGTCGCGGAGCTGCTCGGCGCTGGGGGCGCCGTCCCGGCCGCTGCCCACCTCGACCCCGGTGACGAACCGGGTGCCCTCGCCGCGCATCTGGTCCAGCCGCCGGTCCAGGACCGACTTCTCCATCTTGAACTCGGGGATGCCGTAGCGGAGCAGCCCGCCGACCCGGTCGGCCCGCTCGTAGACGGTGACCTCGTGGCCGGCGCGGGTCAGCTGCTGGGCGGCGGCCAGCCCGGCCGGACCCGAGCCGACGACGGCGACCTTCTTGCCGGTCCGCTCGGCGGGGACCTGCGGCTCGACCCAGCCCTCGTCCCAGGCGCGGTCGATGATCTCCCACTCGATCTGCTTGATCGTGACCGGCGACTCCTGCAGGTTCAGCACGCAGGAGCCCTCGCACGGGGCGGGGCACAGCTTCCCGGTGAACTCGGGGAAGTTGTTCGTCGCGTGCAGCCGCTCGATCGCGGTACGCCAGTCGTCGCGGCGGGCCAGGTCGTTCCACTCGGGGATCAGGTTGGCCAGCGGGCAGCCGTGGTGGCAGAACGGGATGCCGCAGTCCATGCAGCGGGCGGCCTGCGTGCGCACGGCCGACACCGGGAAGACGGCGTCCTCCCCGTTCTGCCGGGAGAGGTAGACGTCCTTCCAGTCGAGGATGCGGACGTCGACGGGGCGGCGCGGCGGCAGCGCCCGGTCGAACTTGAGGAATCCGGTCTGGTCAGCCACGAGCCGCCTCCATAACTGCGACGTCGACGTCGGTGCCGGCCGCTTCGGCCGCGCGCTTGGCTTCGAGCGCGCGACGGTAGTCGCGCGGCATGATGATGCTGAACTGCTCCGACCAGCGGCCCCAGTCGGCCAGCAGCGCGTGGGCCACCGTCGACTCCGTCTCCGCCGCGTACCGGACCAGCACGTCGCGCAGCCACTGCGCGGACTCCCCGTCCAGCGGCTCGATGTCGACCATCTCGCCGTTGACCCGGTGCTTCGCCAGGTCGAGCACGTACCCGATGCCCCCGGACATGCCGGCCGCGATGTTGCGGCCGGTGGCGCCCAGGATCACCGCGCGACCGCCGGTCATGTACTCCAGCGCGTGGTCGCCCACGCCCTCGACGACGGCGAGCGCCCCGGAGTTGCGGACGCAGAACCGCTCCCCGACCCGGCCGCGCAGGAAGATCTCGCCGCCGGTCGCCCCGTAGCCGATCACGTTGCCGGCGATCACGTTGTCCTCCGCGGCGAAGGGTGCCTCGCGCGACGGCCGGACCACGATCCGCCCGCCGGACAGGCCCTTGCCGACGTAGTCGTTGGCGTCGCCGTAGAGCCGCATGGTGATGCCGCGCGGCAGGAAGGCGCCGAAGGACTGGCCGGCCGACCCGCCGAAGGTCAGGTCGATCGTGCCGTCCGGCAGGCCCTCGCCGCCGAAGCGGCGGGTGACCATCGAGCCGAGCATCGTGCCGACGGTGCGGTTGACGTTGCGCACCGGCAGCTCGAGGCTGACCGGCCGCGCGTCCAGCAGCGCGCCCTCGCAGAGCTGGATCAGCGTCTGGTCCAGGGCGACGTCCAGGCCGTGGTCCTGGTCGCGCACCTTCCGCAGCGGCGTCCCCTCGGGCAGCTCGGGGACGACGAGCAGCGGGCTGAGGTCGAGCCCGGCGGCCTTCCAGTGGTCGACCGCCGTCCGGGTGTCGAGCAGCTCGGCGTGGCCGATCGCCTCGTCCAGGCTGCGGAAGCCCAGCTCCGCCAGGTACTCGCGCACCTGCTCCGCGAGGAACTCGAAGAAGGTGACGACGAACTCCGGCCTGCCGGTGAACCGGCTGCGCAGCTCGGGGTTCTGCGTCGCGACACCCACCGGGCAGGTGTCGAGGTGGCAGACCCGCATCATCACGCAGCCGGAGACGACCAGCGGCGCGGTCGCGAAGCCGTACTCCTCGGCGCCCAGCAGCGCGGCGACGACGACGTCGCGGCCGGTCTTCATCTGGCCGTCGGCCTGCACGGTGATCCGGTCGCGCAGCCCGTTGGCCAGCAGCGTCTGCTGCGTCTCGGCCAGCCCCAGCTCCCACGGGGAGCCGGCGTGCTTGAGCGAGGTGAGCGGCGCCGCGCCGGTCCCGCCGTCGTGGCCGGAGATGAGCACCAGGTCGGCGTGCGCCTTGCTCACGCCGGCCGCGACCGTGCCGACCCCGACCTCGGCGACCAGCTTGACGTTGATCCGCGCCTGGTCGTTCGCGTTCTTCAGGTCGTGGATGAGCTGCTTGAGGTCCTCGATCGAGTAGATGTCGTGGTGCGGCGGCGGGCTGATCAGGCCGACGCCCGGCGTCGAGTGCCGGGTGCGGGCCACCCACGGGTACACCTTGCCGCCGGGCAGCTGGCCGCCCTCACCGGGCTTGGCGCCCTGCGCCATCTTGATCTGGATGTCGTCGGCGTTGACCAGGTACTCGCTGGTCACGCCGAACCGGCCGCTGGCCACCTGCTTGATCGCCGAACGGCGCAGGTCGCCGTTCTCGTCCGGGGTGAACCGGTCGGGGTCCTCGCCGCCCTCACCGGTGTTGGACTTGCCGCCCAGCCGGTTCATCGCGATGGCGAGGGTCTCGTGGGCCTCCTGCGAGATGGAGCCGTAGCTCATCGCGCCGGTCTGGAAGCGCTTGACGATCTCGCTGACCGGCTCGACCTCCTCCAGCGGCACGGGCGGGCGCACGCCGGTCCGCAGCGTGAAGAGCCCGCGCAGCGTGCCGGCGTCCTCGGAGAGCTTGTCGACGGCCTCGGTGTACTTGCGGAAGACGTCGTACTGCCGCGAGCGGGTGGCGTGCTGGAGCAGGAACACCGTCTCGGGGTTGAACAGGTGGATCTCGCCCTCGCGGCGCCACTGGTACTCGCCGCCGACCTCGAGCCGCCGGTGCGCGGTCTCGGTCGGGTTCTCCGGGTAGGCCCGGCGGTGGCGCATGGCCACCTCCTCGGCCAGGACGTCGATGCCGACGCCGTCCAGGGGCGCGGAGGTACCGGTGAAGTACTCGTCGACGACGTCCTTGGACAGGCCGACGGCCTCGAAGATCTGGGCCATCGTGTACGAGCCGACGGTGCTGATGCCCATCTTGCTCATGACCTTGAGGACGCCCTTGCCGAGCGCCTTGACCACGTTGCGGACGGCCTGGGCCGGCTCGACACCGGTCAGGTGGCCGTCGCGGATGAGGTCCTCGATCGACTCGAAGGCCAGGTAGGGGTTGACCGCGGCGGCGCCGTAGCCGAGCAGCAGGGCGACGTGGTGCACCTCGCGGCAGTCGCCGGACTCGACGACGAGCCCGACCTCCATGCGGGTCTTCTCCCGCACCAGGTGGTGGTGCACCGCGGCGGTCATCAGCAGCGACGGGATCGGGGCGCGCTTCTCGTCGCAGTCGCGGTCGGACAGCACGATGATCCGCGCGCCGGCGGAGATCGCCTTGCTGACCTTGGTCCGCAGCTCCTCGACCGCCTGCGCCAGCGCGGGACCGCCGCCGTTGACGTCGAAGTGGCCGGTGATCCGGACGGCGGCGTAGCCGGGCAGGTCGCCGTCGTCGTCGATGTGCAGGATCTTGGCCAGCTCGTCGTTGTCGATGACGGGGAACGGCAGGAACACCTGGCGGCAGGAGGCGGGGCTGGCCTGCAGCAGGTTCTGCTCCGGACCGAAGGTGCGGCCCAGGCTGGTGACCAGCTCCTCGCGGATCGCGTCCAGCGGCGGGTTGGTCACCTGGGCGAACAGCTGCCCGAAGTAGTCGTAGAGCAACCGCGAGCGGTCCGACAGGGCGGCGATGGGGGTGTCGGTGCCCATGGAGCCGATCGGCTCCGCGCCCGAGGCGGCCATCGGCTGCAGGAGGACCCGCAGCTCCTCCTCGGTGTAGCCGAACAGCGCCTGGCGCCGGACGACGGACTCGTGGCTGGGCCGCGAGCGCCGGCGCTCGGGCAGCGAGGGCAGGTGGACCAGCCCGGCGTGCAGCCAGTCGTCGTAGGGGTGCTCGGCGGCCAGCGCGCCCTTGACCTCCTCGTCGGAGACGATCCGCCCCGACGAGGTGTCGACCAGGAACATGCGGCCCGGCTGCAGCCGGCCCTTGGCGACGACGTCGGCCGCCGGGATGTCGAGCACGCCGACCTCGCTGGCGAGGACCACCAGGTCGTCCTTGGTGTGCCACCAGCGGCCCGGGCGCAGCCCGTTGCGGTCGAGGACGGCGCCGATGAGCGTGCCGTCGGTGAAGCAGACCGCGGCCGGCCCGTCCCACGGCTCCATGATCGAGGAGTGGAACCGGTAGAAGGCCCGGCGGGCCGGGTCCATCTCGTCGTGGTTCTCCCAGGCCTCCGGGATCATCATGAGCACCGCGTGCGGCAGCGAGCGGCCCGACAGGTGCAGCAGCTCGAGGACCTCGTCGAAGGTCGCCGAGTCGCTGAAGTCGCTCGCGGTGACCGGGAAGATGCGCTCCAGGCCGAGCTCCGAGGCGGGACCGGCCGGGCCGTCGAACAGCTCGGTGGCCAGCTTGGCCTCGCGGGCCCGCATCCGGTTCCGGTTGCCCTTGATCGTGTTGATCTCGCCGTTGTGCGCGATGAAGCGGAACGGGTGGGCCAGCGGCCAGGACGGGAAGGTGTTGGTCGAGAACCGGCTGTGCACCAGCGCGATCGCCGACTCGTAGCGCTCGTCGCGCAGGTCGGGGAAGAACAGCGGCAGCTGGTCGGTGGTCAGCATGCCCTTGTAGGTGATCGTCCGCGACGACAGCGAGGCGATGTAGAGGGAGCTGCCGGCGTCGACGGCGGCCCGCTCGGCCCGCTTGCGCAGCACGAAGGAGCGGCGCTCAAGCCGGGTGACCCCGTTGCACTCGACGTTGCCGCCGAAGGCCTTCTCGTCGGCGCGGGCACCCATGGTCTCGGCGACGAACAGCTGGGCGAAGTGCGGCATGACCGCGCGCGCCGTCGGACCGAGGTCGGCACCGTCGGGGTCGATCGGCACCTCGCGCCAGCCGAGGACGGTGAGGCCCTCCTCCTCCGCGAGCCGGGCGACGTCCTCGTAGCGGGCGGCCCGCTCGGCGTCGTCGGCGGGGAGGAACGCGATGCCGACCGAGTACTCGCCCAGGGGCGGCAGGTCGAAGTCGACCGAGGCGCGCAGCAGCGCGTCGGGGACCTGGGTCAGGATGCCGGCGCCGTCACCGGAGTTCGGCTCGGCACCGGCGGCACCCCGGTGGTCCAGGTTGTGCAGCGCGGTGAGCCCCTTCGCGACGATGTCGCGGGAGCGGCGGCCACGGGCGTCGGCCACGAAGGCCACGCCGCAGGCGTCCTTGTCGTTCGCCGGGTCGTACAGGCCGGTGGCGGCGGGCACGGCGGAGAACGGGACAGCGGTGCCGCGGGTGGCGGGGGCGGAGAGGTCGGACATGTCACTCCCGTCGTCGGCGGTCGGCCGGCCCTCGGAGGAGGACCGGACGGGGCGGGTGCCCGGGCCGGGGGTCAAGGGCGGCGATGGAGGCAGCACGTGGGGAGAGCGCACCGCGGCCGGGGCAACGTACGCCCCGGCACCGACGACTGCTCGCGAGCCCCCCGGGTGGTGACCGGCGGGGCTGTCGTGCGCGGGGCGACGCTGGCCCGGTTCCGACGGGGTGACCCGGCCAGGATCGCCGGCGGGTCTGGCGAAAGGGTACACAGCCGTAACACCCCGGCCGCGACGGCGAACATCACATCCTGCGCGTCGGCAGGATCACACCGGTCGTCGTCCGGAACGACGCGGGCGGCGGTCAGCCGGCCGGCGGCCGGGGCTGCTCCGGCCCGGCCCCGGAGGCCGGGGACGCGGGCGAGGACGCCTCGGCCGGGGCCTCGGCCGCCGCCGCCTCGGCGCCCCGGGTGATCACCTCGCGCGGGCGGCCGCGCTGCCAGACCAGGTAGGCGACGGCGAGCAGCCCGACGACGACCGCGGTGAACACGTTGAGCCGCACGCCGAGGACCGTCTCGGCGTAGTCGGTCCGGAGGAGCTCGATCCACAGCCGCCCCGCGCAGTAGCTGGCGACGTAGAGGGCGAAGGCCCGGCCGTGGCTGAGCTTGAAGCGGCGGTCGGCCCAGATGACCAGCGCGGCCGCGGCCAGGTTCCACAGCAGCTCGTAGAGGAAGGTGGGGTGGAACGTGCCCAGCACCACCGGCTCGCCGTCGGCGCCCACGACCGCCCGGCCGCCGCGCCAGTCGTAGATGGTCAGCGCCCAGGGCAGGTCGGTGGCCCGCCCGTACAGCTCGTTGTTGAACCAGTTGCCCAGCCGGCCGATCGCCTGGGCGACCAGCAGGCCGGGGGCGATCGCGTCCGCGAAGGCCGGCAGCGGGATGCCGCGGCGGCGGCAGGCGATCCAGGCACCGACCCCGCCGAGGGCGATGGCCCCCCAGATGCCGAGCCCGCCCTCCCAGATGGCGAAGGCGCGCAGCGGGTCCCCGCCCTCGCCGAAGTACGGGCGCGGCGTGGTGAGCACGTGGTAGATCCGGCCGCCGACGATGCCGAAGGGCACCGCCCAGACGGCGATGTCGAGCACGTCGCCCGGGGCGCCGCCGCGGGCGACCCAGCGCTTCTCGGTGAGCCAGATCGCGGCGATGATGCCGGCGACGATGCAGAGCGCGTAGGCCCGGAGCGGGAAGGGGCCGAGCTCCCAGACGCCCTGCGTCGGGCTGGGGATGGCGGCGAGGACGGTCATGCCGTCACCGCCGCGCGGCGGACGCCCTCGGCGAGGTCCGCGGTCAGGGCACGCACCCCGTCGGGGCCGCGTCCCTCCAGCAGCTCCCGCACGTAGGCCGAGCCGACGATGACCCCGTCGGCGAAGGCGGCGACCTCGGCGGCCTGGTCGCCGTCCGAGACCCCCAGGCCGACGCAGACGGCCAGGTCCGGGGCCGCCGCGCGGGTGCGGCCCACGAGGGTCTCGGCGGCGTCGCCGACCGTGGCCCGGGTGCCGGTGACCCCCATGGTGGAGGCCGCGTAGACGAAGCCGCGGCAGGCCGCCGTCGTCGAGCGCAGCCGCGCCTCCGTGGACGACGGCGCCACGAGGAACACCCGGTCCAGGCCGGCGCGGTCGCTGGCCGCGATCCACTCCCCCGCCTCGTCCGGGATCAGGTCGGGGGTGATCGCGCCCGCCCCGCCGGCGGCGGCCAGGTCGGCGGCGAACCGCTCGACCCCGTAGCGCTCGACCGGGTTCCAGTAGCTCATCACCACCGCGACGGCGCCGGCGGCGGCGACCGCCTCGACCGCGCGCAGCACGTCGCGCATGCCCACCCCGGCCCGGACGGCGACGTCCACGGCCTCCTGGATGACCGGCCCGTCCATGCCGGGGTCGCTGTAGGGGACGCCGATCTCCACGACGTCGGCGCCGGCCTCGACGGCCGCCACCATGGCCTCGATCGAGCGCTCCACGTCGGGGTAGCCGACGGGCAGGTAGGCGATCAGCGCGGCGCGGCCCTCCGCCTTCGCCGCGGCGATTCGCGAGGCCAGGAGGCTCATGCCGTCTCCCCTGCGTCCGGGCCGGCGACGGCCTCGTCGTTGCTGATGGCGCCCTCGGTGGCCTGCTGGTCGGTGTCCAGCCCGGGGCCGGGATCGACCTCCTCGCGGTCGCCGAGGCCGAACCACGCCGACGCCGTCTCGACGTCCTTGTCCCCGCGGCCGGACAGGTTGACCAGCAGCAGCGCGTCCGGCCCGAGTTCCCGGCCCAGCTCCATCGCGCCGGCCAGCGCGTGCGCGGACTCGATCGCCGGGATGATCCCCTCGGTGCGGCAGAGGAGCGCGAAGGCCTCCATCGCCGCGGCGTCGGTGACCGGGCGGTACTCCGCCCGCCCGATGTCGTGCAGGTAGCTGTGCTCCGGTCCGACGCCGGGGTAGTCCAGCCCGGCGCTGATCGAGTGCGACTCGATGGTCTGCCCGTTGTCGTCCTGCAGGAGGTACGAGCGGGCGCCGTGCAGCACGCCGGGCGAGCCGCCGGTGATGGTGGCGGCGTGCCGGCCGGTCTCCACGCCGTCGCCGGCGGCCTCGAGGCCGACCAGCCGGACGCCCTCGTCGGGGACGAAGGCGGTGAAGATGCCGATCGCGTTGGAGCCGCCGCCCACGCAGGCGAGCACGGCGTCGGGCAGCCGTCCCTCCCGCTCGAGCACCTGGGCGCGCGCCTCGTCGCCGATCACCCGCTGGAAATCGCGGACCATCGCCGGGAACGGGTGCGGGCCTGCGACGGTGCCGAACACGTAGTTCGTCGTCTCGACGTTGGTGACCCAGTCGCGGAACGCCTCGTTGATTGCGTCCTTGAGGGTGCGGGAGCCGGTGGTCACCGGGATGACCTCGGCGCCCAGCAGCCGCATCCGGGCGACGTTGAGCGCCTGGCGGCGGGTGTCTTCCTCGCCCATGTAGACGGTGCAGGACAGCCCCATGAGCGCCGCCGCGGTCGCCGTCGCCACGCCGTGCTGACCGGCGCCGGTCTCGGCGATCACCCGCGTCTTGCCGATCCGCCTGGTGAGCAGGGCCTGGCCCAGCACGTTGTTGATCTTGTGCGAGCCGGTGTGGTTGAGGTCCTCGCGCTTGAGCAGCACCCGGGCGCCGCCGCAGTGCTCGGCGAACTTCGGGACCTCGGTGACCGGGCTGGGCCGGCCGGTGTAGTCGCGCTGGAGCCGGGCGAACTCCTCGAGGAAGGCGGGGTCGACCCGCATGGCCTCGTAGGCCTCGGTCAGCTCGTCGAGCGCGGCGATCAGCGCCTCGGGCACGAAGCGGCCGCCGAAGACACCGAAGTGTCCGGTGGCGTCGGGCCAGCCCGGGCGCGCCAGGAGGCCGAGTTCTCCGGGCTGCGGCGGGCTGGTGGTCGTCATGCCCCCAGCGTAGGGATCAGCGGGTGGTGCGCGGCGTCGCGGGGTGCGAGCCGGCGGTGACCAGGTCGGCCACCGCCTGGCGGGCGTCGCCGGCGGTGACCAGCCCCTCCCCCACGAGGACGGCGTCGGCACCGGCCGCCGCGTAGCCGATCAGGTCGTGCGGGCCGCGGACGCCGGACTCGGCGACCTTGACCACCTCCGACGGCAGCCCCGGGGCGATCCGCTCGAAGGTGGAGCGGTCGACCTGCAGCGTGGTGAGGTCGCGGGCGTTGACGCCGATCACCGAGGCGCCGGCGGCCAGGGCGCGGTCGGCCTCGGCCTCGGTGTGCACCTCCACCAGCGCCGTCATGCCGAGCGACTCGACCCGCTCGAGCAGCCCGACCAGCGCGTTCTGCTCCAGCGCGGCGACGATCAGCAGCACGACGTCGGCGCCGTGGGCGCGGGCCTCGTGCACCTGGTAGCTGCTGACCACGAAGTCCTTGCACAGGACCGGCACGTCGACGACGGCGCGCACCGCGTCCAGGTCGGCCTGCGAGCCACCGAAGCGGCGGCGCTCGGTGAGCACCGAGATGACCCGGGCGCCGCCGGCGGCGTACTGGGCGGCCAGCGCGGCGGGGTCGGGGATGTCGGCCAGCGAGCCCTTCGACGGGCTGCGGCGCTTCACCTCGGCGATCACGCCGACGCCGGGCGCCCGCAGGGCGGCCAGCGCGTCCAGCGCCGGGCGCGCGGCCGCGGCGGCGGCCTTGACCTCGGCGAGCGGGGTGAGCGCCTCGCGCGCGGCGGCGTCCTCGCGGGCGCCGGCCACGATCTCGTCGAGCACGTTCACCTGGACCGTCCCCTTCGCACGCCTGATTGACCCGGTCCACTCTAGAGGCGGCGGGTACCGGCCCCGTCCCCGGGGGCGGAGTTCCGCTCCGTCGCGGTACCGCTATGCGGAGCGCTCGTCCCCGGGCGCGTCGGTGGGGTCCTCGCCCCGGTCGAGCGCCTTCCAGGCCGCCTGCGCGCGGTCCTCGTCGGTCATCGGACGGCCGGGCCGCGGGGGTCCGGCGGGTGCCCCGGCCCGCTCGTAGCGGCGCCCCATGCCCGGCCAGCCCCGTCCGCGCAGCACGGTGAGCAGCCCCGCGGCGACGGCGACCAGGCCGGCCACCAGCACGAGGACCGGCCACGCGGCGCTCAGCGCGGTGCTCGTGCCGGACACCGTCGCACCGGTCAGGCCGGGCAGGCCGGCCGCGGCGTCGTCCACCCCTCCGGTCAGCACCTCGGTGCCCGACCAGACGAGCGTGACGCCGGCGACGGCGACCAGCAGGCCGACCGCGACCCGCGCCGCTCCGCGCACCGCCAGCAGCGCCACGGCGGCGGCCAGCAGGACCAGCCCGGCGGCGGGCACCAGCGGCGCGGCGTCGGAGCCGGCCAGCTCGCCCGCGACCGGCGGCAGCGGCGCCCGGCGGGTGGCGGTGACCTCCGCCCACGGCTGGCCGGCGGCCCACAGCGCCAGCGCCCCGGCCAGCACCGCCCCGAGGACGGCGGTCGTCAGCTCGCGCCGGGCGGTCACCCGATCTCCCGCAGCTTGGCGGCGGTGGCGATCGCCGAGAGCACCGCGCGCGCCTTGTGCCTGGTCTCGGCCTCCTCGGCGGCGGCGTCGCTGTCCGCGACCACCCCGGCGCCGGCCTGCACGTAGGCCCGCCCGTCGTGCAGGACGGCGGTGCGGATCGCGATCGCCATGTCCATGTCGCCGCTGGCGTCCACGTAGCCGACGGTGCCCGCGTACAGGGCGCGCCGGGTGGGCTCCAGGGACTCGATGATCTCCATCGCCCGCGGCTTGGGTGCCCCGGAGACCGTGCCGGCGGGGAACGTCGCGTCGAAGACGTCGAGGGCGTCGTGCTCGGGGGCCACCTCGCCGGAGACGGTGGAGACCAGGTGCATCACGTGGCTGTAGTGCTCCACCCGCATGAAGTCGGGGACGTCGACGCTGCCCGGGACGCACACCCGGCCGAGGTCGTTGCGCGCGAGGTCGACCAGCATCACGTGCTCGGCCCGCTCCTTGGGGTCGGCCAGCAGCCCCTCGGCCAGCCGCAGGTCCTCCTCGGGCGTGGCGCCGCGCGGGCGGGTCCCGGCCGGCGGGTGGACGACGGCGGTCGTGCCGGTGACCGTCACCAGCGCCTCCGGCGAGGAGCCGACGACGTCGAACGGCGACTCGCGGCCCTGGAAGCGCAGCAGGTACATGTACGGCGACGGGTTGGTCGCCCGCAGCACCCGGTAGAGGTCCAGCGCGTCGACGTCGGTGGCCAGCTCGAAGCGCTGCGCGAGCACCACCTGGAAGGCGTCGCCGGCCCGGATGTGCTCGCGGATGCGCTCGACGCCGGCCTCGAACTCGCCGGGCCGCAGGTTGCTGGTGACCGGCGGCGCGTCGGCCCGCTCGAGGACGGCGACCCCCGGGGGCACCGCCCGGGTCAGGTCCGCGGCCATGGCGTCGAGCCGGGCGACCGCGTCGTCGTAGCCGGCGTCCCCGCGCAGCACGTTGGCGATCAGCAGCACGCTGCCGTCGGTGTGGTCGAGCACCGCCAGGTCGGTGACCAGCATGAGCGCGAGCTCCGGCATGCCCAGGTCGTCGGTGCTGGACTCCGGCAGCCGCTCCAGCCGGCGCACCACGTCGTAGCCCAGGTAGCCGACCAGCCCGCCGGTGAGCGGGGGGAGGCCGGGGGTGCGCGGGCTGCGCAGCCGGCGGGCGAGCAGCCGGACGGCGGCCAGCGGATCGGCCGGCAGGTCGTCGGTGAGCCCGGGCAGCTCCTCCCCCAGCCACTGGGTGGCGCCGTCCCGCTCGGTCAGCACCCCGGCGCTGCGCACGCCGACGAAGCTGTACCGGGCCCAGCGCTTGCCCTGCTCGGCCGACTCGAGCAGCACCGTGCCGGGCCGGTTGCGGGCCAGCTTGCGGTAGATGCCGACGGCGGTCTCGCTGTCGGCCAGCAGCCGGCGGGTCACCGGGACCATCGGCGCGTCGTTCCAGGCGAACTCCTCACGCGGAGGCGTGGCGGTCCCCGACGTCACGCGGCACCGCCCGGTGCGAGCGGCAGGTCGCGGTGGAAGCAGCTGCGCTCGCCGGTGTGGCAGGCCGGTCCCTCCTGGTCGACGAGCAGCAGCAGCGCGTCGCCGTCGCAGTCCAGCCGTACCTCGCGGACGTGCTGCCGGTGGCCGGAGGTCTCACCCTTCACCCAGTACTCCTGCCGGCTGCGCGACCAGTACGTCGCCCGGCCGGTGGCGAGGGTGCGGCGCAGCGCCTCGTCGTCCATCCACGCGACCATGAGCACCTCGCCGGTGTCGTGCTGCTGCGCGACGGCGGCCACGAGGCCGGCGTCGTCGCGGCGCAGCAGCTCGGAGACGGCGGGGTCCAGGGTCGGGGCGGGCATGCCGCCAGTCTGCCGTGCCCCGCCGTCAGGCCGGTGGGGTGCCGGTGAACCAGCCGCGCGCGGCGTTGGTCAGCAGCAGCCCGAGCGCCACGGCCGGGCCGGCGAGGAAGAACAGCGTGAACGCCGCCAGCACGCCCTTGCCGTCCGAGCCCGGCACGTCGCCGACGACGTCGAGCAGCCGCGCGGCCCAGTACAGGGCGATGACCACCTGCGCGACGAGCGCCCCCGCCAGGGTGCGGTAGGCCGCCGGCGTGCGGCGGTTGAGCGCGAGCAGCCCGCCGACGACGAGCGCGACCACCGAGACCAGCTGCAGCACGGCGAGCACCGTCCCCTCGGTCGCGAGGCTCCGCGCCGTCTCCGACGTGTACACGCCGGGGCGGCCGCTGGAGGCGATGTCGGCGATCGAGGCGAAGAACCAGACGTACAGCGAGGCGATGAGCACGACGACGGCCTGCACGAACGCGAGCACGGCCGCGGTGACCACGGAGGCCGGCGTGCGCGGCGGGCGCGGCGGCGGCCCCCAGCCCGGGGCGCCGTAGGGACCCGGCGGCCAGCCACCGTAGGGCGGCGGGGCGTAGGTCGGGGGGGCGTAGGTCGGGGTGCCGTGCGGCGGGGGGCCCCAGGCGGGACCGGCCGGGGGCGCCGGCGGGCCCGACCACGGCGGTCCGGGCCGGGTCGGGGTGGCCGGGTCGGACCAGGGGTCGCGGCCGGCCGGCGGAGGTCCGGCGGACGTCACAGGGCCGCCGCCAGCGCCCGCCCCGCCGTGCGCCCGGAGAACAGGCAGCCACCGAGGAAGGTGCCCTCCAGCGAGCGGTAGCCGTGCACGCCGCCCCCGCCGAAGCCGGCCACCTCGCCGGCGGCGTACAGCCCCGGGAAGACCTCGCCGCCCGGGCGGAGGACCCGGCCGGAGAGGTCGGTCTCCAGGCCGCCGAGGGACTTGCGGGTGAGCAGGTTGAGCCGGACGGCGATGAGCGGCCCGGCCGACGGGTCGAGCAGCCGGTGCGGCTGGGCGACGCGGATCAGCTTGTCGCCGAGGTAGTTGCGGGCGCCGCGGATCGCGGTCACCTGCAGGTCCTTGGTGAACGTGTTCCCGATCTCCCGGTCGCGGGCGACGATCTCGCGCTCCACCTGCTCCAGCGCGACCTCGGGGGTGCCGCCGGTGATCCGGTTCATCCCGGCGACCAGCTCGGGGAGGGTGTCGGCGACGACGAAGTCCTCACCCTTGTCGAGGAAGGCCTGGACCGGTGCCGCGACGCCGGCCCGGGCGCGGTTGAGCAGCAGCCGGACGTCCTTGCCGGTGAGGTCGGGGTTCTGCTCGGAGCCCGACAGGGCGAACTCCTTCTCCACGATCTTCTTCGTCGCGACGAACCAGGTGTGCTCGTACCCGGTCTGCCCGATGTGGGCCAGCGTGCCCAGGGTGTCGAACCCGGGGAACAGCGGCACGGGGAGCCGCTGCCCGGTCGCGTCGAGCCACAGGGACGACGGGCCTGGGAGGATCCGGATGCCGTGCTTCGCCCATATCGGCGAGTGGTTGGCGATGCCCTCGGTGTAGTGCCACATCCGGTCGCTGTTGACCACGCTCGCGCCCGCGGCCTCGGTCGCCTCCAGCATGTGCCCGTCGACGTGCGCGGGGACACCGGACAGCAGCCGCTGCGGCGCCGGGCCGAGCCGGGCCGGCCAGTTCCTGCGGACCAGGTCGTGGTTGCCGCCGATGCCGCCGGAGGTGACGACGACGGCCTGCGCGCTGATCTCGAACGCGCCCACCTCGGTGCGCGAGCTGGCCTCTCCGCGGGCGACGTCGCTCGGCTCGAGGACCGCGCCCCGCACGCCGGTCACCGCGCCGTCGGTGACGACGAGCTCGGAGACGCGGTGCCGGAAGCGCAGGTCGACCAGGCCCCGCGCGGCGGCGTCGCGGACCCGGCGCTCGAAGGGCGCGACGATGGCGGGGCCGGTGCCCCAGACGATGTGGAACCGGGGCACGGAGTTGCCGTGACCGGTGGCGGTGTAACCGCCGCGCTCGGCCCAGCCGACGATCGGGAAGAAGCCGATGCCCTGCTCCTTGAGCCAGGCGCGCTTCTCCCCCGCGGCGAACTGGAGGTACGCCTCGGCCCACTGGCGCGGCCAGTGGTCGCTCTCGCGGTCGAAGCCGGCGGTGCCGAACCAGTCCTGGCGGGCCAGCTCCAGCGAGTCCCTGACCCGCAGCCGGCGCTGCTCCGGCGAGTCGACGAGGAAGAGCCCGCCGAACGACCAGAACGCCTGCCCGCCGAGGGAGGCCTCGGGCTCCTGGTCGACCAGCACGACCTTCTTGCCGGCGTCGGCCAGCTCGGCCGTGGCGACCAGCCCCGCGAGCCCCGCGCCCACCACGACGACGTCTGCCTCGATGCGTCCGTTGTCCACGACGACGACGCTAGCGGGCCGGGCGCTCGCTGCACCGCCCGTGCCGGGGGCGACTCGCCCGGCCGGGTCAGCCGACCGGCTCGGGCTCCCCCGCGGAGGAGCGCCGCCAGGACGCGTGCAGCCGCGCGTAGACGCCGTCGGCGTCCACCAGCTCCGCGTGCGAGCCGCGCTGCACCACGTGCCCCGCGTCGACCACGAGGACCTCGTCGGCGCGCTCGGCGGTGGAGAGGCGGTGCGCGATGGTCAGCGTGGTCCGGCCGGTGGTGAGCAGGTCCAGCGCGCGGGTGAGCCGTTGCTCGGTGGCCGGGTCGACGGCGCTGGTCGCCTCGTCGAGGACCAGCAGGTCCGGGTCGGCCACGTAGGCGCGGGCGACCGCGACCAGCTGCCGCTCCCCCGCCGACAGCGACTCGCCGCGCTGGCCGACCGGCGTCGCCACGCCCTGCTCCAGACCCGCCACCCAGGCGCCGAGGCCGAGCTCGTCGAAGGCGGTGGCCACCTCGGCGTCGGTCATGCCCGGGCGCCCGTAGCGCACGTTGTCGGCGACGGAGGCGTCGAAGAGGAAACCGTCCTGCGGGACCATCACGACCCGCGAGCGCAGCGAGGCGAACGCGACGTCGGCCAGCGGCACCCAGCCGGCGTCGTCCGAGCCGAGCAGCACCCGCCCCTCGACCGGGTCCATCAGCCGGGTGACCAGCTTGGCGAAGGTGGTCTTGCCCGAGCCGGTCTCGCCGACGATGGCGACGCGGGTCCTCGGGGCGATGGCGAGGTGGACGTCGTCGAGGGCGGCGCGGGCGCCGGGTGCGTACCGGAAGGTGACGTGCTCGAAGCGCACCCCGAGCGGTCCCGGCGGCAGCTCGCGCACCCGGTCCGGCGTGGCGATCGCCGGGTCGCGGACGTCGGGCTCGGTGTCGAGGACGTCGAGCACCCGGCGGAAGCCGGCGACGGCGTTCTGCGCCTCGTTGAGCACCTCGCTGGCCGTCTGCACGGGCGCGACGAAGAGCGTCACGAGGAAGAGGAAGGCGACCAGGGTCCCGGCGGTGATGTCGCCGGCCAGGCCCAGCAGCACGCCGACCACGACGACGGCGGCGTTGGCGACGGCGGCCACGAACTCACCGCTGACGTACACCGCCGCGGTGGTCCTCTGCGCCTGCACCGAGGCCCGGTAGTGCCGGTCGATCGCGGCGTCGATGCGCGCGGCGGTGCGGGCGCGGATGCCGTAGGCACGCACGGTGGGGGCACCGACCACGGACTCGGCGACGGCGGCCAGCACGTCGCCGACCCGCTCCCGCACGACGCCGTAGACCACCTGCAGCCGCTGGGCGAACCAGCGGATGGCGATCACCAGCGGCACGAAGCAGGCGAGCACGAGCAGGGTCAGCTGCCAGGAGTAGAAGAACATCACCGCGGTGGCGACGACGAGCTGCCCGACGCTGATCAGGCCGAGCACGCCGCCCCACTGCATGAACACCGAGAGCTGGTCGACGTCGCTGGTGACCCGCGAGACCAGCGAACCGCGCCGCTCGCCCTGCTGGTGCAGCACCGAGAGGTCGTGCACGTGGCGGAAGGCCCGCACCCGCAGCCCGGCCAGCGCGGTCTCCGTCGTCCGGAAGAGCCGGACGTTCATCAGGTACACCGCGACGGCGGTGAGCACGACGACCAGCGCGCAGGCGACCACCAGCCCGGTGACCAGCCCGAGGTCGGGGCCGCCGGCTGCGTTCAGCCCGCGGTCGATGACCTGCTGGACGGCGATCGGCACCACGACGCGGCCGGCGGTGGCGAGCAGGGCCAGGGCGAAGGTCGCCGGCAGGCCGCGGCGGAACTCGGGCATCATCCGCAGGCCCCGCCGGAGCGTGGCGACGGCGCCCTCCCGCCGCTCGCCGGCGATCTCCAGCGTCGCCGCGGTCACGCGGTCACCTCCGCCTGCGAGTAGGCCCGGACGAGTGCCGCGTAGCCGGGCACCTGCTCGAGCAGTTCGTCGTGGGTGCCGCGGGCGACGGCGCGGCCGCCCTCGAGCCACACCACCTCGTCGGCCAGCGCGATCGTGGCCTGGCGGTAGGCGACGACGACGACGGTCGCCGGGCTCTCGCTGGCGCGCAGCGCGTCGAGGATGCGCGCCTCGACCGCCGGGTCCACGGCGCTGGTCGCGTCGTCGAGGACCAGCAGGCGGGGGCGCCGGACGACGGCTCGGGCGAGCGCGAGCCGCTGGCGCTGGCCGCCCGACAGCGAGGCACCGCGCTCGCCGACCCGCGTGTCGAGGCCGTCGGGCAGGGCGGAGACGAAGCCGTCGGCGGCGGCGACCCGCAGCGCCGTCCACACCTCGTCGTCGGAGTGCTCGCCGCCGAGGGTGACGTTGCCGCGCACGGTGTCGTCGAAGAGGAACGCGCTCTGGGCCACGAAGGCGGCCTGGTCGCTCACCTCCCCCTCGCGGAGGCGGCGCAGGTCCACGCCGTCGAGCAGCACGGCGCCGTCGACGGGGTCGGTCAGCCGGACGAGCAGCCCGGCCAGGGTGGACTTGCCCGAGCCGGTCGGCCCGACCACGGCCACGGTGCGGCCGGCAGCGACATCGAACGTCACCTCGCGCAGGGTCGGGGTGGCGGCCCCGTCGAACCGGAAGTCCACGCCCTGCACCCCGACGCCGGCCCCCGTCGCGGTCGCGGTGGCGGCATCGGGCCCGTAGGGCGTCTCGCCGGTGGCGTCGAGGACCGGGGTGACCCGGTCGTAGCCGGCCAGGGCCCGGGGCAGGTCGGCCAGCACCCAGCCGATCGCGCGGATCGGCAGGGCCAGCAGGGTGAACAGGTAGGCGATGGAGACCAGGTCGCCGGCGTCGGTGGCGCCGTCCGCGGCGCGGTGCGCCCCGATGAGCAGGACGGCGAGCGTGCCCAGGTTGGGCAGCGCCTCCATGATCGGGTCGAACAGGCCGCGCACCCGGCCGACGGCCACCAGCCCGTCGCGCAGCTCGTCGGCGCGCGCCGCGAAGCGCTCCGTCTCGGAGGCCTCGCGGCCGAGGGTCTTCACGACCAGGGCGGCGTCGAAGCTCTCGTGCGCGATCTCGCTGACCTCGGCGCGCAGCTGCTGGGCCCGCTGCATCCGCGGGCTCATGATCTGGGAGTAGACGGCGTTGGCGACGAAGACCAGCGGGAAGACGACCAGCCCGACGACCGCGAGCAGCGGGTCGGTGGCGATCAGCGCGGTGACGGTGATCGCGATCATCACCAGCGCGCCGCAGGCGAACGGCAGCGGGGCGACGAAGAACCACGCCGCCTCGACGTCGGAGTTCGCGTTGGAGAGCAGCTGGCCGGTGGGGTGGCGCTGGTGCCACGACAGGGGCAGCCGCAGGTACTGGCCGGTGACCCGGCGGCGCAGGTCGGCCTGGAGGCGGTACTGCATGATCCCGGCGAAGAGCCGGCGGCCGATGATGCCGACGATCTTCAGCAGCGCGACGGCGATGATCGCGACCGCGGCGAGGGTCAGCGCCGTCCCGGTCGTCGCGCCGTCCTCGAACGAGGGCAGCAGCACCCGGTCGGTGATCTCGCCGATCACGAACGCGCTGGCCACCGTCATCGCGCCGTAGACGCTGCTGGCGCTCACCGCGGCGGCGAACATGCCGGGCTGGCCGGCCACGGCCCGACCGACGTGGCGCAGACCGCGCCGGACGACGGCGTCTCGACGGCGCGGCACGGGTCTCCTCGGGGTCGGGCGGGACAGCTCCCGCATGCTACGCGGTCGTTAGGTGCGCTAAACGGTCCGACGGACGGTGCCGGTTTCCCGGAGCACCGATGCCGGTAACTTCGCGCGGTGACCGTCTCTTCCCTCGCCCAGCGCGAGCGCCGGGCCCTGGCCGATCTGCTCAGCGAGCTGGGCCCCGACGCGCCGACCTGCTGCGAGGGGTGGACGACGGCACACCTGGCGGCGCACCTCGTCGCCCGTGACCGCCGGCCCGACGCGATGCCGGGCTACGGCCTGGAGATGGTCCCCGGCCTGTCCCGGCTGGGGTCGTGGTCGCACCGGGTCGAGGACCGGCTGCGCCAGGGCACCTCGTACGCCGACCTGGTGGCGCGCGTCCGCACCGGCCCACCGGCCTGGTCGCCGCTGTCGTGGCCCGGCCTGTCGGCGCTGAACGTCCCGGAGTTCGCCATCCACCACGAGGACGTGCGGCGGGCCCAGCCGGGCTGGCAGCCGCGCGACCTGCCGACGGCGGAGCAGGACCAGTTCTGGACCCCCGCCACGTTCTACGCCCGGCGCGGCGCCGGCCGCCGCGGGGCCGTGCTCCGCCGTCCCGACCGGCCCGAGGCGGAGGCCCGGATCGGCGCCGGCGAGCGCACGGTCGAGGGTGAGCCGCTGGAGCTGCTGCTGTGGGCGTCCGGCCGGCGCGACGTCGCCCGGGTGACCGTCTCCTAGCGGACCTGGACGCCGGCGCGGGCGAGCTCGCCCTTGACGTCGCCGATCCGGAGCTGGCCGAAGTGGAAGACGCTGGCGGCCAGCACGGCGTCGGCGCCGGCCTCGACCGCGGCCGGGAAGTCCTCGACCCTGCCCGCTCCCCCGCTGGCGATGACCGGCACGGTGACCTCGCGGCGCACCGCGCGGATCAGCTCGGTGTCGAAGCCGGCACGGGTGCCGTCGGCGTCCATCGAGTTGAGCAGGATCTCCCCCACGCCCAGCTGGGCGGCCCGCACGCACCACTCGACGGCGTCCCGTCCGGTGCCCTGCCGGCCGCCGTGGGTCGTGATCTCGAACCCCGAGTCGGTCGCCGCACCCTCGCGCACCCGCCGGGCGTCCACCGACAGCACCAGGACCTGGTTGCCGAAGCGGTCGGCGATCTCGGCGATCAGCTCCGGCCGGGCGACGGCGGCGGTGTTCACGCCGACCTTGTCGGCCCCGGCCCGCAGCAGCTTGTCGACGTCGTCGGTGCTGCGCACTCCCCCGCCCACGGTCAGCGGGATGAAGACGCTCTCCGCGGTGCGCCGGACGACGTCGTAGGTCGTCTCGCGGTTGCCCGAGCTGGCGGTGATGTCGAGGAAGGTGAGCTCGTCGGCGCCCTCGGCGTCGTAGACCCGGGCCATCTCCACCGGGTCGCCGGCGTCGCGCAGGTCGACGAAGTTCACGCCCTTGACCACCCGGCCGGCGTCGACGTCCAGGCACGGGATGACGCGCACGGACAGGCTCATGCCGGCACCCCGCGCACCGCGTCGGCCTCGATCTCGACCAGCATCGCCGGGTCGATCAGGGCCGCCACCTGCACCATCGAGGTGGCGGGGCGCACGTCGCCGAAGAACTCGCCGTGCACCCGCCCGACCTCCTCCCACCGGGAGATGTCGGTGACGAACATCCGCGTGCGGACGACGTCGGCCAGGCTGAAGCCGGCCCGCTCGAGGGCCTGCTGCAGGTTGGTCAGCGCCTGCCGGGTCTGCGCGGCGGCGTCGCCCGGGTGCGCGACGACGCCGTCGACGGTCGCCGTCGTCCCGCTCACCCACGCGGTGTCGCCGCGGACGACGACCCGGCTGTAGCCGACGACGCCCTCCCACGGCGCGCCGGAGGCGAACCGGACGACGCTCACGCCAGCTCCTCGGTCACCCGCAGCGCCTCGGGGAGGGTGAACGCGCCCGCGTACAGGGCCTTGCCGACGATCGCGCCCTCGACGCCGACGGCGGACAGCCCGGCCAGCGCGCGGATGTCGTCCAGGGAGCTGACGCCGCCCGAGGCGATGACCGGGCGCGGCGTCGCGGCGCAGACCTCGCGCAGCAGCTCCAGGTTCGGCCCCTTGAGGGTGCCGTCCTTGGTGATGTCGGTGACGACGTAGCGGGCGCAGCCCTCCGCGTCCAGGCGGGCGAGGGTCTCGTACAGCTCGCCGCCCTCCTGGGTCCAGCCGCGGGCGGCCAGCCGGGTGCCGCGGACGTCGAGGCCGACGGCGATCCGGTCGCCGTGCTCGGCGATCGCGCGGGCGCACCACTCGGGCGACTCCAGCGCCGCGGTGCCCAGGTTGACCCGGCGGCAGCCGGTCGCCAGGGCGGCTGCCAGCGACTCGTCGTCCCGGATGCCACCGGACAGCTCCACGTCGACGTCGAGCTCGCCGACGACGCGGGCCAGCAGCTCGCGGTTGGAGCCGCGGCCGAACGCGGCGTCGAGGTCGACCAGGTGCACCCACTCGGCGCCGTCGCGCTGCCACTGCATCGCGGCCTCGAGGGGGTCGCCATAGGAGGTCTCGCTCCCGGCCTCCCCCTGCACGAGACGGACGGCCTGACCGTCGGCGACGTCGACGGCGGGGAGCAGCTGCAGCTTCGGCACGACGACCAGCCTAGGAGCGGGCCCGTCGGGGACCTGCGGCAGGCTGTGGGCGTGGAGTTCGCAGAGGTGGTCCGCCGCCGTCGCATGGTGCGCGACTACGACCCCGACCGGCCGGTACCGGCCGAGGTGCGGGAGAAGCTGCTGGAGCACGCGATCCGGGCGCCGTCGGCCGGCTTCAGCCAGGGCTGGGCCTTCCTCGTGCTGGAGACCCCCGAGGAGCGGGAGCGGTTCTGGGCCGCGACCACCGGGCCCGGCGCCCCCGACGGCTGGCTGACCCGGATGCGGCGGGCGCCGCTGCTCGTCGTGCCGCTGGCCAACAAGGAGGCCTACCTCGACCGGTACGCGGAGCCGGACAAGGGGTGGACCGACCGCGACGAGTCCCGCTGGCCGGTCCCCTACTGGGACGTCGACGCCGGGATGGCCGCGCTGCTCATGCTGCTGACCGCGGTGGACGAGGGGCTGGGCGCGTGCTTCTTCGGCGTCCCGCCGGAGCGGGTCGCCGGGTTCCGGGCGGCGTTCGGTGTGCCCACGGAATACCGGCCGGTCGGCTGCGTGTCCATCGGCTACCCCGGCGGCGAGGACCGCCGGTCGCCGTCGCTGCGCCGGGGACGGCGCCCCGTGGAGGAGGTCGTGCACCGTGGCAGCTGGTGAGGGCCGGGCGGTCCTGGTGACTGGTTCGTCCCGGGGCGTGGGGCGGGCGATCGCGCACGCCTTCGCCGCCCGGGGCGACCGGGTGGTGGTGCACTCCGGCTCGTCGGTGGACGCCGCCGAGCGGGTGCGCGCGGAGCTCCCCGGCGGGGGGCACGCCGTCGTCGGCGGGGACCTCACCGACGCAGACGCGGTGGCGGAGGTGGTCGACCGGGCCGCCGATGCGCTGGGCGGGCTGGACGTGCTGGTCAACAACGCCGGCGGGCTGGTCGAGCACCCGCCGCTGACGACGTCCTACGGCGACTGGCAGGACTCCTGGGCGCGGACGCTGCAGCTCAACCTGGTGGCCGCGGCGAACGCCACCTTCCGGGCGGTGCCGCACCTGGTCGCCGCGGGCGGCGGCGCGATCGTGAACGTGTCGAGCCGCGCGGCGTTCCGGGGTGAGGTGGCGGCGCCGGCCTACGCGGCGGCCAAGGCGGGGCTCAACGCGTTCGCCCAGTCGATGGCCGTGGCCCTGGCGCCGCACGGCATCTCGGTGACGTGCGTGGCGCCCGGGTTCGTGCAGACCGAGCGCCCGCGCGAGGTGCTCGACGGCCCGTCCGGCGACGCGATCCGCGGCCAGTCGCCGTTCGGCCGGGTCGCCCGCGCCGAGGAGGTCGCCGAGGCGGTGGTGTGGCTGGCCTCGCCGGGGGCGAGGTTCTCCAGCGGCACGATCGTCGACGTCAACGGCGCCTCCTACCTGCGCTAGGGCCGGACCCGCCCGAGCGACGTCGTCCCGGAGACCACGACCAGGTCGGAGCTGTGCGTGCCGGCCGCGTCCACGCCCTCGGGGCGCGCCTCGAAGCCGGGCAGGCCGCGAAGCCCGTCGCTGCCGTCGACGACCCGCAGGGCGACCGGGCCGTCCCCCTCGACGCTGAACGCGACCTGCACGCCGTCGGCCCGCGGGGCGTGCACGGTCAGCCACAGCGAGGACCGGCCGACCGCCTCCTCCGGAACGGCCCAGCCGTCGACGCGGGCGCGGGCGATCGTGCCGCCGTCGGCCCGGATGTCCAGCGCGACCAGCCGCACGCCGTCGCGGCGCGGCGTGACCTGGACGGTGACCTCGCGGCGCCCACCGACCTCGGCGTCGCTCAGCACGGTCACCTCCGGCGGCGCCAGCGCGGCCGCCTCGGCGTCGCCGAGCGCGAGCTCGCGGCCGGCGAGGTACGGGAAGTCGACGGGCAGCTCGCCGCGGCGGTCCACGTAGCGGCCGGTGTGGTCGCCGGGCGAGCTCTCCCCGCTGGCCCACCACGCCTCGCCGGAGTCGGTGTCCAGGGCGTAGACGAGCTGGCTGGGCACCGGGGTGGCCGCGCCGAACCGGTCCACCTGCAGGCCGACGACCACGCAGGCCGCGGCGAGGACGGCGGCGACGCCAGGCACCGCGGCGGCGGACCAGCGGCCGGCGGCCCCGTCCGGATCGGGGAAGAGCAGCTCCACGGCGGGCAGCAGCGCGAGGGCGAGCAGCGTGGCGACGAGCGCGGGCGCGGCGCCGGCGGACAGCCCGAGCGCGGGGAGGAACAGCGCGACGGTCGGCGCGAGGACGGCGGCCGCGACGGCGCCGGAGACGAGGGCCGCCAGCAGCCGCACCGGCCCGGCCGGGGCGAGCGCGACGACGATGCCGGTCAGCGCTCCGGCCAGCGCCGGCCAGGCCGCGAGGTAGGACCCGCCGGGGGCCACGGCCGCGAGGACCACGCCCAGGACGGCGGACCAGACGAGAGCGCCCGCGACGAGCGCCGCGCCGCCCACCCGGCGACGCACCAGCGCGTACCAGGCCAGGACGACGGCGGCGACGAGCGCGACCGCGGCCAGCCGGAACCAGCCCGGCCGCCAGGGGTCGATCATGTCCGCGTAGCCCGGGCGGATCCGGACCAGCAGCGCCCACATCCCCTGCACGGCCAGCGGCGCCAGGGCGAGCGGGAGGAGCGCCAACCCGGCTCCGGCCGCGCTGCGCCGGAGGGTGGCGATGCCGCGCCGCGCGAGGACGAGCACGAAGCCGGCGACGGCGACCAGCGCGGCGACGGCGAGCGGCCAGACCAGGCTGCCCGGGTAGCGGACGATCTCGCCGAGGACCGGGAAGTACGTGGCGTCCTGGTCGCCCGGCTCGTCCAGGGTGGCGAGGTCGGCGTCGCCCAGGGCGCGGGTCAGGGCCAGGGCGTTGTCGCCCATCGCCTGCAGCGTGCGGCGGTCGAGGTTCTCCGGGGTGTCCTGCGGGGTGTGGTAACCGGCTGCGCCGTCGATGAAGGCGGTGTTCATGCCGGTGAAGTCGCCGTCGCGCAGCAGGACGCTGAAGTCGGTGTCGTTGGGCAGCGCCCGGTACACCTCGACGGCGAAGCTGCTGGCCACCGGGTGCGGCGCGGCGTCGGCGAAGACGCCCGCGAGGTCGGCGTTGCCGAGCGAGGTCTCGAACATGATCGGCGGACCGGTCGTGCCGCGGGCCTCGAAGTTGAGGACGACGCCGCCCTCGGCGGCGAGCGGGTGCGCGGCGGCGAACGCCTGGGCGCCGCACAGGCAGGCCTCCTCGGCGTCGGTGAGGACGACGACCACGTCGTTGCGCAGCGCGGGCCCCTCGGTCAGCGCGCGGACCGTCTCCAGCAGCGCCGCCACGCCGGAGGCGTCGTCGGAGGCGCCGGGGCCGGTCTCGACCGAGTCGTGGTGGGCCATGAGGAACAGCCGGCCGGTGGGTTCCGAGCCGGGGAGGACGCCGACGACGTTGCGGACGCGGGCCATCTCGGCCTCACCGGGGCTCCACTGGCCGGCGCCCACCGCGTTCTGCACGCGGGTGTCGAGGCCGAGGTCGGTGAGCCGGTCGACGAGGTGCTCGACCACGCGGGCGCCCGCCGCGCTGCCGGCGACGTGGGTCTCGGCGGCCACCACCTCGACCTGCTCGAACGCCCGGGCGGCGCTGAACCCGCCCGCCGGAGCGTCCCCGGGCGCCGGGGACGGCGGACGCAGCGAGACGACCGTGGCCGCGACGACGGCGAGGAGGACGGCGACGAGCAGGAGGCCGGCGATCCGGCCGGGGCGTCGCGGGGACCGCTGGCTCGGCACCGCGTCACCCTAGGCGAGCCGGGGCCCGCCGACCGGCAGGCTCAGTCGAGCGTGCGCAGCCAGTTCGTGAGCAGCTGGGCGCCGGCGTCCCCGCTCTTCTCGGGGTGGAACTGCGTCGCCGACAGCGCGGCGTTCTCGATGCCGGCGACGAAGCGGTCGCCGTGCTCGGCCCAGGTGACCTTGGGCGGGGCGATCGGCGAATCCGCACCGTCCTGGCCGAGGGTGAAGTTGCGGACGCCGTAGCTGTGCACGAAGTAGAAGCGCTCGTCCTCGAGCCCGTCGAACAGGACGGTGTCCCGCGGCGCCTGGACGGTGTTCCAGCCCATGTGCGGCAGCACGGGTGCCTCGAGCTGCTCGACGACGCCGGGCCACTCGCCGCAGCCCTCGGAGTCGTGGCCGTGCTCGACACCGTGCTCGAACAGGATCTGCATGCCGACGCAGATCCCGAGCACCGGGCGCCCGCCGGCCAGCCGGCGGCCGATGATCCGCGGCCCGTCGACGGCCTTGAGCCCGGCCATGCACGCCGCGAACGCGCCGACGCCGGGGACGACCAGACCGTCGGCCTCCAGGGCCGTCTGCGCGTCCGAGGTCACGGTGACGTCGGCACCGACCCGCTGCAGCGCGCGCTCGGCCGAGCGCAGGTTGCCCGAGCCGTAGTCGAGGACCGCCACCTTCTTCACACCTGCCACGCTACCGACCAGCGCGGGAGGCCCCGCCGGGATTCCCGGGAGCGGTGCGACGGGCGCCACGCCTGAGCCGCCTGTCAAGGGGCTGCCCGGATCTGTGGACAGACCGCTGACCTGGGGAAACGTCCTGCGCGGCACCCGGATCGTCGCTAGACTTCGCACATGTGTTCGAACGCTTCGTCTGCCGTGGACCGGGTGACCGGCGCGCTCGACGAGCTGGCCGCGGAGCCGGTCGAGGAGCTGGCCGGGCCGGCGTTGATCGAGCGGCTGGGTCCGCTGCTGGCGGTGCTGAACCGGGTCGGCGCGGAGGTGGCGCGCACGGTGCGCCGCTGCGAGGTCGTGGGCGCGTCCGAGCACGACGGCAAGGCGACGATGGCGTCCTGGCTCCGCGGTCACGCGCGGCTGCCGGCCGGATCGGCGAACCAGCTGGTGAAGGCCGGCCGGGCGCTGGAGCAGCTGCCGGCGGTTGCTGAAGCAGCGTCGGCGGGTGCGCTGCCGGTGGAGGCGGTCGCCGCGGTGGCCCCGGTGGTGGAGCCGGGCAACCTCGCCGCCGCGGCCGAGCAGGGCGTCGACGTCGGCGAGGTCGACCGGTTGCTGGCCGGCATCGCGGCCACCCGGCCGCACGCGGAGTTGCGGCAGGTGGTCGCGCACTACCTGGCCCGCCTGGACCCAGACGGCCCCGAGCCGGATCCGACCGAGTCCCGGCGGCTGGCGTGGACCCGGCACGACGACGGCAGCGTCGCGGGCCGGTTCGAGCTCGACGCGATCGGCGGGGAGAAGCTGCTCGCCGCGGTCGAGTCCATCCTGCAGGCCTCCCGGCCGGCTGGAGACGACCGCACCCGCGCCCAGCGGCAGGGTGATGCGCTGGTGCAGCTGTGCGATAACGCCCTCGCGACCGGTTCGCTGCCCACGCTGCGCGGGCACAAGCCGCAGGTGGTGGTCACCATCCCGCTGGAGGACCTGGTCGACCCCGCCACCGGCCCGGCGGCGGCCCGGACCGGGTTCGGGGCGGAGATCTCCGCTGCGCGCGCCCGCTGGCTGGCCTGCGACGGGCAGATCACCCGCGTGGTGATGGGCCCCGGTGGGGTGCCGCTGGAGATGGGCCGCAGCACCCGCCTGTTCCCGCCGCACATCCGCCGCGCCGCCGAGCTGCGCGACCGGCACTGCGTGTTCGCCGGCTGCGATGCCCCCGCCTGGTGGTGCGACACCCACCACCTCGACGAGTGGATGGCCGACAACGGCCGCACCGACCTGCAGAACTCAGCCCTGGTCTGCGAACGGCACCACACCAAGGTCCACCACGGCTTCCGGATCGAACGAGGTCCCGCCGGCCGATGGCACACCTACCGGCCCGACGGCACCGAGATCCTCATCGGCGAACCCTTCCTGCTCCTCAGCTGAGCGTCTCTCCGGGTCCCTCCGACCAGGGCAGGACCGTGAGCTCGGGCCACTCCCCCAGCCACCGTTCCGCCTTGGCCTCGTAGACGTGCCGCGGCGCGAGTCGCGGGTTAGGTCGCACCACGAGCGCGAAGAGGTCGTCGTAGCCGAACGGTGCGTAGACCCGCGGCCGGCCGTCGCCGTCCACCGTCACCCCGTAGGCGCAGCAGACCGCGGCGAAGGAGTCGATGGCGTCGGCGCAGTCGCGGAACGGCGGGGCGGGCGTCCCGAAGCGCTCGGCGTACCAGAGGTGCACCCGGGCCTCGTTGCGGATCTCGACCGGGACCGGCAGATCGGCGAAGAGCTCGGCACCGGCACGGATGACGGCGTCCTCCGCCTCCCACGAGGTGTCCTCGTCGAAGTAGAAGAAGTCGGCGTCCCGGATGCCGGTCCCGGGCGGCCGCCCTGTGAGGTCGTTCCACACCGTCTGGAACAGCACCCCGGCCGTGAGCCACCAGTCCGCCAGGCCCAGGGCGGGGGCGCGGTGCAGGACTGCGCGCACCGTGGGGTCGGCCAGCACGATCCCGAGGAACCGCTCCTCGTCAGCCGCCCGGCTCACACCAGGTAGAGGATCCCCGCGACGGTGGCCAGCAGCGCCGCGATCAGGATGACGGCGGCCAGGGCGATCTGCGGCCCCGAGCGCGGCCGGCCCTCGTCCTGCCCCGACTGCCAGACGCTCCACGTTCCGCCCAGGAGGAAGCCGCCGAAGATCAGCAGCACCAGACCGAACGTCATGGGGCTACAGCGCGCCCTTGGTGGAGGGGACGTCGGTGACCCGCGGGTCGATCGCGACCGCGGTGCGCAGCGCCCGGGCCAGCGCCTTGAACTGCGCCTCCACGATGTGGTGCGCGTCGCGGCCGGCGTACAGCACCCGCACGTGCAGGCTGATCCGCGCGTTGAAGGCGAACGACTCGAGCACGTGCTTGGTGAGCGACGTCGGGTAGTCCGGCCCGATCATCGGCGTCATGTTCTCCGGCTCGGCGTGCACGAAGTACGGCCGCCCGGAGAGGTCGACCGCCGCCTGCGCGAGCACCTCGTCCATGGGGATGGTCGCGTCGCCGTAGCGCGTGATCCCGCGCTTGTCGCCCAGCGCCTCCGCGAACGCCTGCCCGAGCGCGATGGCGACGTCCTCGACGGTGTGGTGCGCGTCGATGTGCAGGTCGCCGTCGGCCCGGACGGTGAGGTCGATGCCGCTGTGCTTGGACAGCGCCGTCAGCATGTGGTCGTAGAACCCGACGCCCGTGCTGATCGCGCTGGTCCCGGTGCCGTCGAGGTCCAGCTCCACGACCAGCTTGGTCTCGCTGGTCTCGCGCTCGACTCGTGCAGTGCGGCTCATGGTGGTCAGTCTCCCTCACGAACGCGGAACGACGGTGCGACCTCACCCAGCGCGGTGAGGAACGCGTCGGTCTCCGCGGTGGTGCCGGCGGTCACCCGCAGCCAGCCGGGCAGCCCGACGTCGCGGACCAGCACCCCGCGGTCCAGCAGCGCCTGCCAGGCCGCCGGAGCGTCGGCGAACCGGCCGAACAGCACGAAGTTGGCGTCGCTGGGCACGCTGGTCAGCCCCATGGCGGGCAGCGCGGCGACGATCCGGTCGCGCTCGGCCTTGACCGCGTCGACCGTCGCCAGCAGCGCGTCGGTGTGCGCCAGCGCCGCCCGCGCCGCGGCCTGGGTCAGCGAGCTCAGGTGGTACGGCAGCCGGACCAGCTGCAGCGCGTCGACGACGGCAGGGTCCGCGGCCAGGTAGCCCAGCCGCAGCCCGGCCATGCCGAACGCCTTGCTCATCGTCCGGCTCACGATCAGCCGCGGCCGCCCCGGCAGCAGGGTGAGCGCCGACGGCGTCCCGGTGCGGGCGAACTCCGCGTACGCCTCGTCCACCACCAGCACGCCCGACGTCGCGTCGTACAGCTCGACGATGGTCTCCAGCGCGACGGCGGTCCCCGTGGGGTTGTTCGGGCTGGTCACGAAGACGACGTCGGGCGATACCTCGCGCACCTGCGCGGCCGCGGCGGCGGCGTCGATCGTGAAGTCGGCACGGCGGTGCCCGTCCACCCAGCCGGTGCCGGTGCCGGCCGCGATGATCGGGTGCATCGAGTACGACGGCGTGAACCCCAGCGCCGTGCGCCCCGCGCCGCCGAAGGCCTGCAGGATCTGCTGCAGCACCTCGTTGGACCCGTTCGCCGCCCACACCTGCTCCGGCGCCACGACCACGCCCGCCGTCCGGGACAGGTAGGCGGCGAGATCCGCTCGCAGCGCGCGGGCGTCCCGGTCGGGGTAGCGGTTGAGCTCCAGCGCCGCGTGGCCGAGCGCGGCTCCCAGGTCGGCGAGCAGCTCGTCGGGCAGCGGGTGCGGGTTCTCGTTGGTGTTCAGCCGGTGCGTCGCCGGCACCTGCGGGGCGCCGTAGGGCGTGCGGCCCCGCAGCTCCGGCCGCAGCGGGAGCTCGTCCAAGGAGCTCACGAGCGCTGCCGGATCCGCACCGCCGCCGCGTGCGCGGGGAGGTCCTCCGCGCCGGCGAGGGCGTCGATGTGCGCGGCCACGCCGGCCAGCGCCTGCTCGTCGTAGTCGACGACGTGGATGCCGCGCAGGAACGACTGCACCGACAGGCCGCTCTGGTGCCGCGCGCAGCCGCCGGTGGGCAGCACGTGGTTGGACCCGGCGCAGTAGTCGCCCAGCGACACCGGCGACCACGCCCCGACGAAGATCGCGCCGGCGTTGCGCACCCGCGCGGCGACCTCCCGCGCGTCCCGGGTCTGGATCTCCAGGTGCTCGGCGGCGTAGGCGTCCACCACCCGCAGGCCGGCGTCGAGGTCGTCGACCAGCACGACGCCCGACTGGCTGCCGTTCAGGGCCGTGGTGATCCGGTCGGAGTGCTTGGTGGCCGCCACCTGACCCGGCACCAGCGACAGGACGGCGTCGGCCAGCTCCTCGCTCGGGGTGACCAGCACCGCACCGGCCAGCGGGTCGTGCTCGGCCTGGCTGATCAGGTCGGCCGCCACGTGCGCGGGGTCGGCGGTGTCGTCGGCGAGGATCGCCACCTCGGTCGGGCCGGCCTCGGCGTCGACCCCGATCAGCCCGCGGAGCAGCCGCTTGGCCGCCGTCACGTAGACGTTGCCGGGGCCGGTCACCATGTCCACCGGCTCGCACGAGCCGGCGCCGTAGCCGAACATCGCGATGGCCTGCGCCCCGCCGACGGCGTAGACCTCGCGGATGCCCAGCAGCGCACACGCGGCGAGCACACCCGGGTCGGGCAGACCACCGTGGTCGCGCTGCGGCGGGGAGGCGACGGCGATCGACTCCACGCCGGCGATCTGCGCGGGGACGACGTTCATGACCACGCTGGACAGCAGCGGCGCCAGGCCGCCGGGCACGTACAGGCCCACCCGGCGCACCGGCACCCAGCGCTCGGTGACCGTGCCGCCGGGGACCACCTGGGTGGTGACGTCGGTGCGCCGCTGGTCGGCGTGCACGGTCCGCACCCGGGAGATCGCCTCCTCGAGCGCCGCCCGCAGCGCCGGCTCGCACTCGGCCAGCGCGCGGTCCAGCGCCTCGTGCGGCACCGCGAAGTCCTCGTTGTCCACACCGTCCAGCCGCGCGGTGATCTCCCGGACCGCCTGGGCGCCGCGGATGCGGACGTCCTCGCACAGCGGGCGGACCGTGGCCAGGACCGAGTCGATGTCGGTGGCGGCCCGCGGCAGGAGGCCGGCGAGGTCACGGCTCCCCGGCAGCGCGGATCCACGCAGGTCGATGCGGGCGAGCACGGGATGGCCTCCGGTGGGTGGGCGGGGGAAGACACGGTGGGTGGGCGGGGGAAGACACGGTGGGTGGGCGGGGGACGACACGGTGTGGGTGAGCGGAGGTTCCAGCGTAGCCAGCGCCCGGGCGGGACCGTCCGACGCCGTCGCGGGCGCGACCGTAGGCTGCCGGGATGGGCGAGCTCATCCCCCTCTTCCCGCTCGGGACCCCCCTGTTCCCCGGCGTGGTCCTGCCCCTCCACGTCTTCGAGCCCCGCTACCGCCGGCTGGTCGACGACCTGCAGGCCCTGCCCGAGGACAGCGAGCGGCGCTTCTTCGGGGTCGTCGCCATCCGGCAGGGCTGGGAGGTCGAGCGCGTCGCGCCGGCGGAGGCGCTGTACGACGTCGGCTGCACCGCCCGGCTGCAGATGGTCCGCCCGCAGGCCGACGGCGGGTTCCGGGTGGTGACCGTGGGCGGGGACCGGTTCCGGCTGCTGGACGTCGTGGTCGCCGACGACCCGCCGTACCTGCAGGGCGAGGTGGAGTGGCTGGCCGACGAGGAGGCCGCCGAGGAGGCCGCGGCCGACACCGAGGGCCTGGTGCTGCCGGGGGCAGGCATCGCCGCCCCCGGCGGGGTGCCGGCCTGCGACGACGAGCTGGACGAGGTCGTCTCGTCGGTGGCCCGCGACTCCCTGGCCGTCCTCGCGCAGGGGGTGCAGGACCTCTTCTCCGACTACGTCGGCGAGGTCGCCGAGCTCGGTGCCGGCAGCGGCGGAGAGGACGCCGAGCGGGCGGCGCTGCTCGCGGCGGTCGCCGACGACCCGGTGGCGTTGTCCTGGCTGGTCGCCTCGGCGGCGCTCCTGACGACGGAGGACCGCCAGGCGCTGCTGGCCGAGTCGACCACCCGGCGGCGCCTGGCCGCGGAGTCGCGGCTGCTCCGCCGGGAGCTCACGCTGCTGCAGACGATCGGCGCCGTCCCCGTGCCGCTGCAGCGGTTCGCGACGCCGATGACGGTGAACTGACGCAGGTCAGCCCAGGGCCGCCGGTTCCGGCTGCTGCTCGGGCTCGCCGGCACCGCGGGCTGCTCCCCCGCCGGGCCGGCCGAGGGAGTCGTCGGCGTTGACCAGCACGCCGAGGACGTAGACCAGCAGCGCGACGAACGGCGCGACCGCCAGCGCCGGCAGCGAGCCGAGCTCGATCCCGGTGCTCACCCGCGCACCCACCTCGGTGAGCTGCTCCCGGGAGGGCCCGGGGGCGAGCAGCTCGCCGACCTGCCAGGCGACCAGCCCGGTGGCCGCGGTCCCCAGTGCCAGGGCGAGCACCACCGCGACCCCGCGCCGGCGGCGCAGCAGCCAGGCGACCAGCCCGGCCAGCAGGCCGGCTGCGGAGAGCACCAGCACGAACACCCCGTCGACGGCGGCGAGCAGCTCGCTGGACGGCGTGCCGACGGGGACCGGCCCGGCCTCGGTGATCCGGAAGTCTGCCCGAGGGGCGAGCACCCGCCACAGCACGCCCGCCGGTATGCCGGCGAGGGCCAGGCCCAGCGCGAGCACGACGGCACTGCGCCGGTCGGCACGCAGCTCGCGGCGGCCACCCCAGCGGGCATCCGGCGAGGGCCCCGGGTGCCCCGCGGGGAACGGCGGGCCGGGCGGGAACGGCGGGGTGCTCACGGACCCAGTGAACAACGGTCCCGCCGGTCCGCGCTCGGCGCCCCGGCTCAGAGGATCGCGACGCTGGTCGGCCCGAGCAGCGCCTTGATGTCGCCCATGAGCGCGGTGCTGGGCCGCACGCGGAGACCCTGGTCGAGCCGGAGCACCGTCTCCCGCCCCCCGTTGATGAGCTTCAGCTGCACCTCGGTGGTGCCCGGGTGGCTGCCGAGCACCTCGCGCAACCGCTCCACCACCGGCGGGGTGCAGCGGGCGGCGGCCATCGACACCAGCACCGGGCCGCGCGGGCCGTCGGTGAGCTCGGGGATGGTCACCTCGGACCCGAACAGCGAGGGCTGGTCGTCGCGGCGGCTGATCCGCCCCTTGACCACGACGATCTGGTCCCGGACCACCTTCTCCGAGACCTCCGCCCAGGTCTTCGGGAAGAACAGCACCTCGATGCCGGACTCGAGGTCCTCCAGCGTCGCGATGGCCCACGGCGCGCCCTGCTTGTTCGTGCGCGGCGAGACGGCGGTCAGGATGCCGGCGATCGTGACGTTGGCACCGTCCTCCACGCCACCGGCGTTGATCTCCGCGATCGGGGTGTCGGCGTTGGCCGCGAGCACGTGCTCGACGCCGTGCAGCGGGTGGTCGGAGACGTAGAGGCCGAGCATGTCGCGCTCGAACATCAGCCGCTCGCTCTTGGACCAGTCCGCGGTGGGGATGGTGATGTCCAGCGCGCTGCCGAACGGGTCGTCCGCCGGGTCGCCGGCGCCGAAGCTGCCGAACAGGTCGAACTGGCCCTCGGCCTCCTTGCGCTTGAGCCCCATCGCGGAGTCCACGGCCTGGGCGTGGATGGCGACGATGCCCTGCCGGGAGTGCCCGAGCGAGTCGAAGGCGCCGGCCTTGGCGAGGGACTCGATGACCTTCTTGTTGCAGGCGACCGTGTCGATCTTGCGCATGAAGTCGGCCAAGTCCTTGTAGGCGCCCTTCTCCTCGCGCGCCTTGACGATCGACTCCACGACGTTGTGGCCCACGTTGCGCACCGAGGCCAGCCCGAAGCGGATGTCCTGGCCGACGGCGGTGAAGTCCCACGACGACTCGTTGACGTCCGGGGGCAGGACCTTGATGCCCATGCGGCGGCACTCGGCCAGGTACACCGGCCGGCGGTCCTTGTCGTCCTGCACGCTGGTGAGCAGGCCGGCCATGTACTCGGCCGGGTAGTTGGCCTTGAGGTAGGCCGTCCAGTACGAGATCAGCCCGTACGCGGCCGAGTGCGCCTTGTTGAACGCGTAGTCGGCGAACGGGACGAGGATGTCCCACAGCGTCTTGATCGCGGCGGCGGAGAAGCCGTTGGCCTTCATCCCGGCCTCGAAGCCGACGAACTCCGCGTCCAGGACGGACTTCTTCTTCTTGCCCATCGCGCGGCGCAGCAGATCGGCCTTGCCGAGCGAGTACCCGGCGACCTTCTGCGCGATCGCCATGACCTGCTCCTGGTACACGATCAGGCCGTAGGTGCCGCCCAGGATCTCCTCGAGCGGCTCGGCCAGCTCGGGGTGGATCGGCGTGATCTCCTGCTGGCCGTTCTTGCGCAGCGCGTAGTTGGTGTGCGAGTTCGCACCCATCGGACCCGGCCGGTAGAGCGCGCCGACGGCCGAGATGTCCTCGAAGTTGTCCGGCCGCATCAGCCGCAGCAGCGAGCGCATCGGCCCGCCGTCGAACTGGAAGACGCCGAGCGTGTCGCCGCGGGAGAGCAGCTCGTAGGTGGCCTTGTCGGTGAGGTCCTTGCTGATCTCGTCGAGGTCCACCGGCTCCTTGCCGTTGGCCACGATGTTGCGCAGCGCGTCGTCGATGACCGTGAGGTTGCGCAACCCCAGGAAGTCCATCTTGAGCAGGCCGAGCGTCTCGCAGGTCGGGTAGTCGAACTGCGTGATGACCGCGCCGTCGGCCTCGCGGCGCATGATCGGGATGCTGTCGATCAGCGGGTAGCGGCCGATGATGACGCCGGCGGCGTGCACGCCCCACTGCCGCTTCAGCCCCTCCAGCTTGCGGGCCTGGTCGACCACCTCGGCCGCACCGGGGTCGGACTCGTAGCGGGCGCGGAACTCCGCGGCCTCCTTGTAGCGCGGGTGCGACGGGTCGAACACACCCGTCAGCGGGATGCCCTTGCCCATCACGTCCGGCGGCATGAGCTTGGTCAGCTCGTCGCCCACCGAGTAGGGGCGGTCGAGCACCCGGGCGGCGTCCTTGATCGCGGCCTTCGCCTTGATGGTGCCGTACGTGACGATCTGGCTGACCCGCTCCTCGCCGTACTTCTCCGACACGTACCGGATGACCTCGCCCCGGCGGCGGTCGTCGAAGTCGATGTCGACGTCCGGCATGGAGACGCGCTCGGGGTTGAGGAACCGCTCGAAGATCAGCCCGTGCTGCAGCGGGTCGAGGTCGGTGATGCCCATCGCGTACGCGGCCAGCGAGCCGGCGGCCGAGCCACGGCCCGGGCCGACGCGGATGCCGTTGTCCTTGGCCCAGTTGATGAAGTCGGCGACCACGAGGAAGTACCCCGGGAAGCCCATCTGGGTGATGATCCCGACCTCGTAGTCGGCCTGCTTGCGCACGTGGTCGGGGATGCCGTTCGGGTAGCGCTTGTGCAGCCCCCGCTCGACCTCCTTGACGAACCACGAGGTCTCGTCCTCGCCCGGCGGCAGGGGGAAGCGCGGCATGAGGTCGGCGCCCTCGGTGAACTTCACCTCGCACTGCTCGGCCACCAGCAGCGTGTTGTCGCAGGCCGACTGCAGGTCACCGGGGAACAGCGCCCGCATCTCGGCGGCGCTCTTCAGGTAGTAGCCGTCGCCGTTGAACTTGAAGCGGTTGGGCTCGTTGAGCCGGGACCCGGTCTGGATGCACAGCAGGGCGTCGTGCGCCTCGGCGTCCTCCTTGTGCGTGTAGTGCAGGTCGTTGGTCGCCAGCAGCGGGATGCCGAGGTCCTTGGCGATCGCCAGCAGCGCCGGGCGGGTCTTCTTCTCGATCGAGAGCCCGTGGTCCATCAGCTCGGCGTAGAAGTTCTCCCGCCCGAAGATGTCCTGGAAGTCCGCCGCCGCCTGGCGCGCCTTGTCCTCCTTGCCGGCGCGCAGCCACATGTTGACCTCGCCCGACGGGCAGCCGGTGGTGGCGATGAGGCCCGTGCCGTACTTCTCCAGCAGGTCGCGGTCGAAGCGCGGCTTGCGGTACTGCCCCTCGAGGCTGGCCAGGGAGGAGATGCGGAAGAGGTTGTGCATCCCCTCGGTGGTGCGGGCCAGCAACGTCATGTGCGTGTACGCGGCCTTGCCGCGGTTGGACCCGCCGTCGCCCTCCTCGTCGATGAGGTTGTCGCCGAAGTCGAACGGCGCGCGGTCGAAGCGGGAACCGGGCGTGTAGTAGCCCTCCATGCCGATGATCGGCTTGACCCCGGCGGCGTTGGCCTGCTTGTAGAAGTCGTAGGCGCCGAACACGTTGCCGTGGTCGGTCATGGCCAGCGCCGGCATCCCCTGCTCCGCGGCCGCCTTGGTCACCTCGGGCAGCTTGGCGGCACCGTCGAGCATCGAGTACTCGGTGTGCACGTGCAGGTGCGCGAAGGACGAAGAACTGCTCACGGGCGGTCGTGCTCCTCAACTGGTCGTGCGTGCCGGCCGGCGAGGACCGCGGCCTGCGACCGGCGGGGAAGACCGGTGGGGCGTGGCATCGGGGCGGGTCCTGCGGGGGTGCTCCGATCCTCGCACTGGTTCGTGTCTACGCCGAGGGTCTGACAGGACGTGTCTGCTCACACCGGACCGATCGGTCACACCTGGCTCAGCAGAGCTCGCGGCGCATCGTGACGTGCACGATGCCGGCCTCCTCGTACTCCGCGCCGACGGCCGCGTAGCCGGCCCGCTCGTAGAACCGCCGGGCGCCGACCTGGGCGTGCAGCTCGACGGCAGCCGCGCCCCGGGCCCGCGCCTGCCGGTGCAGCTCCGCGAGCACCGCAGCGCCGAACCCGCGTCCCCGGGCACTCGCGTCGGCGGCCATCCGCCCGATCACCGCCGTCCCCGAGCCGTCGTCCGGCAGCAGCAGCCGGCCGGTGGCCACCACCCGCCCGTCGTCGTCCCGGACGAGCGCGTGCACCGCCGTGGCGTCGCGGTCGTCCTGCTCGATCTCCGGCGGCACGCCCTGCTCGACGACGAACACCCGCGTGCGCAGGTCGACGATCTCGGCCCAGTCGTCGGGGCCGGCGACGTGGGCGCTCACCACGCGGGCCGCCCGGCGGGCAGCACCCGTGAGGGCACCAGCAGGAACCGGAGGTCGATGAGCGCGTGCAGCAGCACCGGCAGCAGCAGCGACCCGGTGTCCAGGTACAGCGCGGCCATGACGCCGCCGAGCACGCCGGTGAGCACGATCCCCGACCGCCCCTGGTAGGCGTGCGCCAGCCCGAACGCGACCGCGGCGACGAGCACGAGCAACCAGGCCGGCAGCCCGCCGGCGACCGCGCTCACCACGGCGAGGAAGAAGCCGCGGTAGAGCCACTCCTCGCAGACGCCGGCGGTGATGCCGACGACGGTGAACAGCCGCCGCTCCCGCGTCGTGCGGGGCAGCAGCGCCAGCGTGGAGTGGCCGGAGGGCTCCGCGTGCCGCCCCTCCCCCGGGCGGCGCACCGCGGCGGCCTCGAGCAGCGCCCCACCGCGCAGCGCGCGGGTCGAGGCGACGACGAACAGCAGCACGAGCAGCACCACCACCCCGGTGAGCGGCCCCGGCCACGACCGCGGCCAGGTGAGGCCGACGGCGGCCGCGCCGACGTCGGTGGCCCCGAGGAAAACCGCGAACGCCACCAGCGCCAGGCCCCACTCGAGCACCAGCAGCCGGCCGTAGAACGACCGGCGGGCGCCGGGATCGGTGCGCAACCGGCCCTCGAACCGGCGGTGCAGCACGTGCCCGGCGACCGGCTCCCCGACCACCAGGTAGGCGGCGGCGACGACGGCCGCCAGGGCCGCCGGCCCGAAGTCGGCGAGCGAGGTCGGCAGCCCGGTCACGGCAGCGCGGTCAGGCCTCGGCGCGCAGGACGGCCAGCGCGCCGGCGAGGTCGGGCGGGTACTCGCTGGTGAACTCCACCCACCGGCCGTCGGCCGGGTGGGGGAAGCCGAGCCGGACGGCGTGCAGCCACTGCCGCGCGACCCCCAGCCGGGCGGCCAGCGTCGGGTCGGCGCCGTAGGTCATGTCCCCCACGCACGGGTGCCGCAGGGCGGAGAAGTGCACGCGGATCTGGTGCGTGCGCCCCGTCTCCAGCTTGATGTCGACCAGGCTCGCCGCGGGGAACGCCTCGATGACCTCGTAGTGGGTGATCGACGGCCGCCCGCCGGTCACGACGGCGAACTTCCAGTCGTGCCGGGGGTGCCGGTCGATCGGGGCGTCGATGGTGCCCCGGGACGGGTCGGGGTGGCCCTGGACCAGGGCGTGGTAGCCCTTCTCGACGGTGCGCTCCTTGAACGCCGCCTTCAGGGCGGTGTAGGCGCGCTCGCTCTTGGCCACCACCATGACGCCGGTGGTCGCGGCGTCGAGCCGGTGCACCACGCCCTGGCGCTCGGCGGCACCGGAGGTGGAGATCCGGTACCCGGCGGCGGCCAGGCCACCGATCACGGTGGGGCCGTCCCAGCCGGGGCTGGGGTGGGCGGCGACGCCGACCGGCTTGTCCACGACGACCAGGTCGTCGTCGTCGTGGAGGATCGTCATGCCCTCCACCGGCTGCGGCGCGGGGGGCTCCCCCGGGGGCGGGGGCAGCTCGACCTCCAGCCAGCTGCCGCCGGTGAGCCGGTCGCCCTTGCCGCGCACCCGCCCGTCGACGACGACGGAGCCGGCGTCGGCGAGGTCGGCGGCCGCGGTGCGGGTCAGGCCGAACAGCCGCGACAGCGCCTGGTCCACCCGCTGGCCCTCGAGCCCGTCGGGCACGGGCAGGGCGCGGTGGGTGCCGGGAGTGCTGGTCACGTCCCCATTCTGCAGAAGGACCCCGTCCTCCTCACCACTCGCCAGCTCGCGGCGAGCCTCGGGACGGGGCCGACCCTCAGGTTGCGTCGGCCCGCTGCTGGTCACCGGCCCGCGAGCCGTCGAAGTCGATGCCGCGCAGCGCCAGGAGGGCTCCGAGGATCCCGCCGCAGACGATCGCCGAGTCGGCCACGTTGAAGATCGGCCACACCTCGCCGTCCGGGCCGAAGACCGACAGGAAGTCGACCACGCCGCCGCGCAGGAAGCCCGGATCGCGGAACACGCGGTCGACCAGGTTGCCCACCGCCCCACCGAGGACGAGCCCGAGCGCCACCGCCCACGCCGAGGAGAACAGCGAGCGGGCGGTGCGCACGATCACGACCGCCACGGCGACGGCCACCAGGCTGAACACGACCGTCCAGCCCTCGGCGAAGGAGAACGCCGCACCGACGTTGCGGTACTGGGTCAGGTAGAGGGCGCCGCCGAGGAGGCGGACGTCCTCCCCCATGTCGATCGTCGCGACGACGACGAGCTTGGTGACCAGGTCGAGGGCGAGCACGCCGAGGGCGAGCAGGAGCAGCAGCCGCGTGCGGGGCCGGCCTGCCGGACGAGCGGGCACGTCGGCGGGCCGGTCGGTCGGCGTGGACTCGGGCAGGACGGGCTCCTCGGCAGGCGGGCGGCGATCGTCGGTCACGCCGTCCCCGACGACGATAGCCGCGTCCTCCCCCGGTTCAGCCCGGCGCGGCGACCCAGACGGCGGTGTCGGGTGGCAGCAGGTCGTCGCAGGGCGCGCTGGCCAGCAGCACCTCGCCCCAGCCGGCCAGCGGCCGGGAGGAGGCGGTGAGGTTCACCAGGCAGCGGAACGACCTCCCCCGCTGGAACGCGAGCACGCCGTCGCCGGCGTCCAGCCATTCCAGGTCGTTCCCGGCCGTGGCGGTCACCCGGCGGCGCAGCCGCAGCGCCGAGCGGTAGAGGTTCAGCGTCGAGCCGGGGTCCGCGCGCTGCGCGGCCACGGTGAGCGGCCCCCACCCGGCCGGCTGCGGCAGCCACGGGGCGACGCCCGGCGCGGTGAAACCGAACGGCGGCCGGTCGCCCTCCCACGGCAGGGGCACCCGGCAGCCGTCGCGCCCGCGCACGGTGTGCCCCGACCGCTCCCACGTCGGGTCCTGGAGCAGCTCCTCGGGCAGGTCCTCGACCTCCGGCAGGCCGAGCTCCTCCCCCTGGTAGACGTAGGCCGAGCCGGGCAGGGCCAGGGTCAGCAGCGCCGCCGCGCGTGCCCGGCGCAGACCCAGCGCCGGGTCCGCCGGACCGGGGTCCGCCGGCGCACCAGCGCCGGTCGTCGCGGAGGTGTCGGCCCGCCCGAAGCGGGTGGCGTGCCGAGTCTCGTCGTGGCTGGACAGCACCCAGGTGGCCGGTGCCCCGACGGGTGCCAGGGCGGCCAGGCTGGCGTCGATGACGCTCCTCAGCCGCGCCGCGTCCCACGGGCAGGTGAGGTAGTCGAAGTTGAAGCTCGTGTGCATCTCGTCCGGGCGCACGTAGCGGCTCAGCCGCTCGGGACCGTTGACGACGGCCTCGGTGACGAACACCCGGTCGCCGTCGTAGGAGTCCCCGATCCGCCGCCAGCGGCGCAGGATGTCGTGCACCTCCTCGACGTCCCAGTGCGGGTTGCCCACCCAGGTCCGCGACTCGAACGAGGCGCCCGGCCCGTGACCGGCGTCCGGCAGCCCGGGCACCTTGGCCATGGCCGGGGCGGCGTCCACGCGGATCCCGTCGATGCCCCGGTCGAGCCAGAACCGCAGGATCGCGTCGAAGTCGTCGCCCACCCCGGGATGGGTCCAGTCGAGGTCGGGCTGCTCGGGGGCGAACAGGTGCAGGTACCACTGGCCCGGCCGCCCGTCGGCTTCCCGGACACGGGTCCACGCCGGCCCGCCGAAGGCGCTCACCCAGTCGTTGGGCGGCTCCTCCCCGTCCGCCCGCCCGTCGCGGAAGAAGTACCTCTCCCGCTCCGGCGAGCCCGGGCCGGCGGCCAGCGCCGCCCGGAACCACGGGTGCTGCTCGGAGGTGTGGTTGGCCACCAGGTCGACGACCACCCGCAGGCCCAGCGCGTGGGCCTCGGCGAGCAGCGCGTCGGCGTCGGCGAGCGTGCCGAACCGCGGGTCGATCCCGCGGTAGTCCGCGACGTCGTAGCCGCCGTCGGCCATCGGGGACGGGTACCACGGCGTGAGCCAGACGGCGTCCACGCCCAGGTCGACGAGGTGGCCGAGCCGCCCGCGCAGCCCCCCGAGGTCACCGACCCCGTCGCCGTCGGAGTCGGCGAAGCTGCGCAGGTAGACCTCGTAGACGACGGCGGCGCGCCACCACTCCGCCCCGGGCGTCAGCCGGCGCCCACCGGGGTCGCGCCGCCGCGGGCCTCGTCGACCTGGTCGACGCGGTCCTGGGCCGCCATCCTGGTCAGCTCGGCCCCCGCCTCGGCGTCCCGGGTCAGGTTCTCGCCGGTCTGCGGGTCGAAGACGTGGATCTTGCGGGCGTCGAGCCAGAACTCGGCATCCCGCCCCTCCCGGATCCGGCTCGTGGCGTCGATCGAGACGATGGCCTGCGTCCGGAGCTCCTCCGAGTCCAGCTCCCGCGACAGCTCGCGCAACTGGTCGGTGACCGCCTGCGGGGCGTCGTACGGGATGTAGGCGTACTGGGAGTCGCCGAGCCACTCCGTGACGTCGACCCGCGCGGTGAACGTCGACCCGACGGGGCGCTTCGCCTCGTCGACCAGCGACGCGTCCTCGAAGTACTCGGGCCGGATGCCGACCAGCAGCAGGTCCCGCCCGCGCACCTTCTCCGCCCGCGCCTCGTCCAGCTCGATCGCGCCGAAGGGCGTCTGCAGCGCGGTGCCCTCCAAGGAGGCCGGCAGGAAGTTCATCGGCGGGGAGCCGATGAAGCCGGCGACGAACAGGTTGACCGGCTGCTCGTAGAGCTCCCGGGGTGAGGCGACCTGCTGGATCTTGCCCTTGCGCAGGACGCAGACCCGGTCCCCGAGCGTCATGGCCTCGGTCTGGTCGTGGGTGACGTAGACCGTGGTGATGCCCAGGCGCCGCTGGAGCCGCGAGATCTCGGTGCGCATCTGGCCGCGCAGCTTGGCGTCGAGGTTGGACAGCGGCTCGTCGAACAGGAACGCCTCGGCCTGGCGGACGATCGCCCGGCCCATGGCGACGCGCTGCCGCTGGCCACCGGAGAGGTTGGCCGGCTTGCGCTCGAGGTGCTCCTTGAGCTCGAGCACGTCGGCGGCGTCGTTGACCCGGCGGCGCACCTCGTCGTCGGGCGTCTTGGACAGCCGCAGCGGGAAGGCGATGTTCTCGAACACCGTCATGTGCGGGTAGAGCGCGTAGTTCTGGAAGACCATCGACAGGTTCCGGTCGCGCGGCGCGAGGTCGTTGACCCGCTTGCCGCCGATGACCATGTCGCCGCTGGTGATGTCCTCCAGGCCGACGATCATCCGCAGCAGGGTCGACTTCCCGCAGCCGGAGGGGCCGACGAGGATCATGAACTCGCCGTCGGCGATGTCGAGGCTGACGTCGTTCACCGCCGGGAACCCGTCGCCGTACTGCTTCACGATGTGCTGCATCTCGATGGAGGCCATCGGTCTGTCCCCTCGGAGGTTCGGGTGGGTGCGGGGTCTGGGAGAGCCGTCAGCCCTTGACGGCACCGTTGGTGAGGCCGGCGACGATCCGGCGCTGGAAGAGCAGCACGAGGACCACGACGGGGATGGTGACCAGGACGGCCGCCGCCGCGATGGCCCCGGTCGGGTCCTCGAACTGCGAGGCGCCGGAGAACAGGCCGAGGGCGGCGGGCACCGGCCGGGCGGCCTCCGTGGAGGTCAGGACGATGCCGTACACGAAGTCGTTCCACGCGATGAAGAAGGCGATGATCGCGGTGGTGAAGACCCCGGGCGCGGCCAGCGGGACGATGACCTTCCGGAACGCCTGCCAGGTGGTGGCGCCGTCGACCTGCGCCGCCTGCTCCATCTCCCACGGGATCTCGCGGAAGAAGGCCGACATGGTCCAGATCGAGATGGGCAGCGTCAGCGACAGGTACGGGAGGATGAGGCCCGGCCAGGTGTCGTAGAGCCCGATCTGGCGCCACACGTTGAACAGCGGCGTCACGATCGAGATCACCGGGAAGATGGCCACCGCCAGCGCGGTGGAGAGGATCAGCCGCTTGCCCGGGAAGTCCAGCCGGGCGATGGCGTAGGCGGCGAACATGGCCAGCAGGCAGGAGATGGCCGTGGCGATCAGGCAGATGCCGAACGAGTTGCGCAGCGCCGGGAGGAACAGGTCGCTCGCGCTGCCGGTGAGGATCGTCTCGTAGTTGTCCCACGAGACGTTCGTCGGCGTGAACTGCCCGTTGGCGATGTCCGAGGGCGCCTTGAGCGAGATCGAGATGATCCAGGCGATCGGGAACAGCGCGTAGACGACGATGATCGCGCCGCCGACCCACCACAGGACCTTCTTGCGTGTGGACACCGGTTACTCCCCCCGCGCCGAGGACAGGTCGACCTTGAAGCCCTTGATGAACGCCATCGCGATGAGCACCACGGTGATGAACAGCAGCACCGACACCGCCGAACCCAGCCCGATCTCCAGCCGGGCGATGGTCTGCCGGTAGGCGAGGAAGGACACCGACTCGGTGCCGTTGGCGCCGTTGGTCATGATGAAGATGCTGTCGAAGACGCGGAACGCGTCGAGCGTGCGGAACAGCAGGGCGACCATGATCGCCGCCTTCATGTTCGGGATGGTCACCCGCCACAGCCGCTGCCACCACGTCGCGCCGTCGACCTGGGCGGCCTCCTGGAGCACCTCCGGCACCTGCGCGAGCCCGGCCAGCAGGAGCAGCGAGATGAACGGGGTGGTCTTCCAGATCTCCGCGAGGCAGATCACCAGGATCGAGGTGCCCCAGTCGCCGAACCAGTCGGTGTCGGCCGAGACGCCCGGCAACCAGGTGAACCAGGAGTTGACGAACCCGGTGTTGATGTCGAAGGCGAACTGCCAGGCGAAGGCCGACACCACCGTGATGACGGCGTACGGGATGAGGATGGCCGCCCGGACGACCGGGCGGATCGACCGCAGCGCCTTGGCCATCACCATGGCCAGGCCGAACCCGAGGACCAGCTCCACCGTCACGGTGACGACGGTGATGAGCACGGTCACCCAGATCGACTGCCACCACAGGGAGTCGGTGAGGATCACCCAGTAGTTGTTCAGCCCGGTGAAGGCCCGGTTGTCCGGGTCGGTGAGCCGGTAGGAGAAGAGCGACTCGTAGACCGCCTGCAGGATCGGGTAGGCGGTCACCGCCAGCATGACGAAGAACGCGGGGCCGGCCAGCATCCAGCCGAGACGGCGCTCGCTGCGCGACCGGTCGCTGACGGTGCCCTTCGGCGCGGAGACCGGAGCGGTCTTCTTGGTCGGCGGCAGCGTGGTCTGGGTCATAGCAGTTGCTCCCCTGCGAGAACGGCCTGGATGAGCTGGCTGGCCTGCTCCCCCGTCCGGCCCGGGTCGATGGAGGTCGCCGGGTGGTACGCGCGCTGCAGGGCCCCGGAGACCTCGCTGTAGTAGACGGTCTGCGGCCGCGGGGCGGCCTGCTCCAGCGACTCCCGGATCACCGGGGCCTGCGGGAACTCCTCCAGCACGTCGGGGTCGTCGTAGACCGACGCCTTGGAGGCCGGGTTGCCGTTGGTCGTGAAGTAGTACGCCTGGTTCTCCTCGGAGACGATGCACTCGGTCGCCTGGTAGGCGGCGTCGACGTGGTCGCTGAAGGCGCCGACGACGAGGTTGATCCCGCCGTACGGGGGCCTGCTCGGCTCGTCCTCCCGCACCCGCGGGTAGAGCGTCCAGCCGTAGTCCTCCGGCACGGAGGCCTCGAGCGTGCCGTCCTCGACCGCCCCCAGGGCCCGCGGCCAGACGAACGGCCAGTTGACCATGAACGAGGCGTCGCCCTCCTCGAAGTCGGTGACGTTGGCGTCCTCGCCCGCGGTCGTGAAGGCGGCCCCGCCGACGGCGCTGACGCTGCGCATCACCTCGGCCGCCTCGGTGGCGGCGTCGCTCTCCAGCCCCAGCTGGATGTCCTCCGGGTCCGGTGCGTTCTCCTCGATGATGTGGCCCCCGGCGGACTCGACGAGGGCGTTGAGCCACACGGTGAGGGCCTCGGCGCGGATGCCCTGCGCGGCGATCGCGGTGTCCTGCTGCTCCGCCACCTCCACCAGCTGCTCCCAGGTCACCGGCTGCTCCATGTCCAGGCCGGCGGCCTCGGCGACGGACTTCTTGAACCACAGCAGCTGGGTGTTGGCCCAGAAGGGGATCGCGACCAGCTCGTCGTCCCAGGTCGAGCCGTCGATCGCGCTCTGCACGACGTCCTCGGTGACCCGCTCGGCGACGTCCTCGGGCACGGGGGCCAGGAAGCCCGCCTCGGCGAACTCGGGGATGTAGGGCGGGTCCAGGCTCACGATGTCGATGGAGCTGTCCTCGGCCGCCAGCCGGCGGATGAGCTGCTCGCGCTGCTGGGCCGACTCGCGCGGCAGCTGCGCGGTCTCGATCCGGTAGGCGCCGTCGGACTGCTCGCTGCAGCGGGAGGCGATCTCCGCCTGGCCACCGGAGTCCGGGTTGATGTACCAGGTCAGCGTCGCGGTGCCGCCGTCGCCGTCGGACCCGCACGCGGCGAGCGAGGAGGCCAGGACCACCGCTGCCGCCGCGCCGCCGAGGCGGCGCCTGCCCCGGCGTTCCTGCGGTGACGACGGGGATCGCGGCTTCCGCCGCGTTCGGCCGGGAGCGTTCGGCACAGTCATCGCCTCCGTTGGCGCGTCCGGAACCGCAGGTCACCGCGTCGCGTGCAGTTGATCAGCGCGGCTCCACGAGAGTGGCGCAGCTCACAGCGGCTCGCAAATCAGCCCGTTGCCGTCCCGTGACCCGGGCGGCGCCGGTTCTGTCGTGTCGTCGCTGTCAGTTGCGACCGAGGGTCGCCGAAGGAGTGGTGACCTCCTCGGGCGTGCGGGGCAGCACGGTGGCGAAGTACGAGCGCGCCGCGCGCTCGGTGCCGACGTCCCGGCCCGCCCGCTCGGACAGGAACCACCGGTGCTCGAGCACCTCGTGGAAGACCTCGGCGGGGGCCAGCCGCCCCGCCAGGTTCGGGGGGATCGAGTCCACGACCGGCTGGTAGACCTCGGACAGCCAGCGCTGCGCGGCCACCGCCTCCGGGACGGGGTTCGGCGAGCGGCGCTCCACCCAGGCGCGGTAGGCCCGGATGTCGTTGAGCAGCCGCTGCGCCTGCCGCTCCTGCACCTCCAGGCCGGTCAGCCGGAACAGCTCGCGGCGGTTGTGCCCGGGCTCCGACACCCGCGTCTCCACCCGCAGCCGGGCACCCTCGGGCGAGGTCACGATCTCCATCTCGCCGACGTCGAAGCCGAGGTCGTTGAGCCGCTGGAGCCGCTCGGTCATCCGGTACTGCTGCTCGTCCGGCGAGAAGGTCTCCTCGCGGGTCACCTCGTCCCACAGCGAGGCGTAGCGGCCGGGCAGGCTCTCGGCCACCTCGATCGGGTCGACGTCCTCGGGCAGCAGGCCGCCGTACTGCAGGTCGAGCAGCTCGGCCCCGACCCGCTCCCGGGCGAGGTCGACGTCGTAGGCGCGCTGCCCCGGCGAGAGCCGGGCGTGCCGCTCGACGGTCTCGGCGTCGACCAGGTAGGCGGTGAAGGCGCCCGCGTCGAGCCGGAACAGCGTGTTGGACAGCGAGCAGTCGCCCCAGAAGACGCCGGCCAGGTGCAGCCGCACGAGCAGCACCACCATCGTGTCGAGCAGCCGCTCGGCGGAGTGCTCACCCCGCGGCCGGGAGAACAGCCAGCGGTAGGACATCGAGTACTCGAGGTACCGGGTGACGAGGATGGCCTCCTGGTCGCCCGGGCGGTCGACGCAGATGCCGAGCACGGTGACCGCCGGTAGCCCCTCCTCCTCGAACTGGCCCAGCAGCGCGTACTCGTGCCGGGCCAGCCGCTCGGAGATCTCCTTGAGCGCGTAGACGTGGCCGCCGGAGGCGACGAAGCGGACGACGTGCCGGGAGATGCCGCGCTGCGGGACGTCGAGCAGCAGCGCGGGGTCCCACTCCTCGAGCGGCTGGTCCCACGGCAGGCTGAGCAGACCGGCGGCCTCGGTGGCCGGCGGGCGGAAGAGGTAGCGCATCAGGACTCCTCCGAGGGTTCGGCGGCGCCCTCGGTCGGATCCTACGGGTGCGCGCCGGTCAGTCCGCGCCGCTCGGCGCGCCGGTCTCCCCCCGCCAGCCGGCCAGCCGCCCCGCCCGGCTGACCGCGCGCAGCCGCCGCTCGGCCTCGGCGCGGCTGCGGCGCGCGGACACCAGCAGCGCCTGGTCCCCGCGCATCAGACGCGTGTTCTCGTCCGGGACGAAGGCCCGCCCCTCGCGGACCACGAGGACCACGGCGGCGTCCTCGGGCAACCGCAGCTCCGGCAGGTAGACGCCGTGCAGCCGCGAGCCCTGCGGCACCGTGAGCTGCATGAGCTCGGCGTCGAGCTCCTCCAGCGGCGCGGACTCGACCTCGATGTCGCGCGGGGTGACCGGAGCTGCGATCCGCAGCCGCCGCGCCACCCAGGGCAGCGATCCGCCCTGCACCACGGTGAAGACGACGACCAGCACGAACACCGTGTCGAAGATCCGGGTGGCGCCCGGCACGTCGGCGGTGAGCGGGAAGGTGGCCAGCACGATGGGCACCGCGCCGCGCAGGCCGGCCCACGAGACGAAGGCCTGCTGGTGCCACGGCCACCGGAACCAGACCAGCGACAGGACGACCGACAGCGGCCGGGCCACGAGCAGCAGCGCGCCCCCGACCACCAGCGCCGGCCCGAGGGCGTCCAGCAGCCGGCTCGGCGACGCGAGCAGGCCGAGGAGCACGAAGAGCCCGATCTGGGCGAGGGTGGCCGTGCCCTCCGCGAAGCCGATGCTGGCCGAACGGTGCGGCAGCGCGGCGTTGCCCAGGACGACGCCGGCGAGGTAGACGGCGACGATCCCCGACGTGTGCGCCAGCGTGGCCGCGGCGAAGGCGAGGACGCAGAGCGCGAGCATCGCCAGCGGGTAGAAGCCGGCCAGCGGCAGCGCGACCCGCCGCAGCAGCTCGGCGCCGAGGCGGGCGATCGCCACCCCGATCACCGCCCCGCCGACCAGCTCGAGGACCATCTCCGCCCCGAGCAGCCACCACGCCTCGGCGTGCGCGTCGGTCAGGTACGCGGCCAGGGTGGTGACGAGCAGGATCGCCGGGGCGTCGTTGAGCCCGCTCTCCGCCTCGATGGCGGCCGCGAGCCGCCGGGGCAGCGGCAGCCGGCGCAGCGCGGCGAACACCGCCGCGGCGTCGGTGGAGCCGATCACGGCCGCGAGCAGCAGCGCGAACCCCCACGAGGTGTCCAGCAGCAGCACGGTGACCGCGGCGGTGACGCCGACGCTCACCGCCACGCCGACCGTCGCCAGGGTGAGCCCCGGGCCGATCGCCCGGCGGACGTCGGACCACCGGGTGGTCAGCCCGCCCTCGGCCAGGATCACCACGAGCGCGGCGACGCCGAGGGTCTGGGTGAGCTCGGCGTCCTCGAACTCGATGCCCAGGCCGCCCTCCCCCAGGACGAGGCCGAGGGCCAGGTAGAGCAGCAGGCTGGGCAGGCCCAGCCGGTCGGCCAGCCGCAGCGCGACGGCGGCGACGAGGACCACGAGCGAGCCCACGGCCAGCGCGAGGGCGACCGTCGTGTTCACCGCCCGCCGTCCCCCACGGGGGCAGTCTCCCGCACCCGCGTGTCCGGCCGGTGTCGTGCTCGGCACGGGGGCTGCGACCGGGTTTGCCGGTTCGGGGAGAATGGCGGCGTGAGCGCCCCCGCACCGACCGGTCCCTTCGCCGCGCTGCCCCCTCAGGTCGACCTCCCGGCCATGGAGCAGGCGATCCTGCAGCGCTGGGAGAAGGACGAGGTCTTCGCCCGCTCGGTCGAGGCCTCCGCGGGCCGGCCGCAGTGGAACGTCTACGAGGGCCCGCCCACCGCGAACGGCCGGCCGGGCACCCACCACATCGAGGCGCGGGCGTTCAAGGACGTCTTCCCCCGCTTCAAGACGATGCAGGGCTGGCACGTGCCCCGGCGCGCCGGCTGGGACTGCCACGGCCTGCCGGTCGAGATCGCCGTCGAGCAGGAGCTGGGCTTCGCCGGCAAGCCCGACATCGAGCGCTACGGCATCGCCGAGTTCAACGCCCGCTGCCGCGAGTCGGTCGAGCGGCACGTCGACGCCTTCACCGAGCTCACCCAGCGCATGGGCTACTGGGTGGACATGTCCACCGCCTACTGGACGATGGACCCCGCCTACATCGAGAGCGTCTGGTGGTCGCTCAAGCAGGTCTTCGGCAAGGGCCTGCTGGTCGAGGACCACCGCGTCGCCCCCTACTGCCCGCGCTGCGGCACCGGGCTGTCCGACCACGAGGTGGCCCAGGGGTACGAGTCGATCACCGACCCGTCGGTGTACGTGCGGCTGCCGGTCACCAGCGGCGAGTGGGCCGGCAGGGCCGACCTGCTCATCTGGACGACGACGCCGTGGACGCTGCCGTCGAACACCGCGGTCGCCGTGCACCCCGACGTCACCTACGTCGTCGTCCGCACCGAGCACGCCGGTGCGGAGGCGACGGTCGTCGTCGCCGAGCCGCTCCTGGACGCCGTCCTCGACGCCGACGCGCCCCGCGAGGTGCTGGCCCGGACCACCGGCCGCGACTGGGAGCGGGTGCACTACCAGCGCCCCTTCGAGCTGGTCGACTTCCCGGAGGGCGAGGACGCGCACTACGTCGTCCTGGCCGACTACGTGACCACCGAGGACGGCACCGGCCTGGTCCACCAGTCCCCCGCGTTCGGCGCCGAGGACCTCGCGGTCTGCCGCGGCTACGGGCTGCCCGTCGTCGTCCCGATCGACGCCACCGGCCACTTCCTGCCCGAGGTGCCGCTGGTCGGCGGGCACTTCTTCAAGGCCGCCGACCCCGCCCTCGTCGAGGACCTGCAGGCCCGCGGCGTGCTGTGGCGCGAGCACCGGTTCGAGCACAGCTACCCGCACTGCTGGCGCTGCCACACGCCGCTCATGTACTACGCGCAGCCGTCCTGGTACATCCGCACCAGCCAGATCAAGGACCAGCTGCTCGCCGAGAACGAGAAGACGACCTGGCACCCGGAGAGCATCAAGACCGGGCGCTACGGGGACTGGCTGAACAACAACGTCGACTGGGCGCTGTCCCGCGACCGGTATTGGGGCACCCCCCTGCCGATCTGGCGCAACGACGCCGACCCGTCCCGGATGGTCGTGGTCGGCTCGCTGGCCGAGCTCTCGGAGCTGACCGGCCGCGACCTCTCCGACCTGGACCCGCACCGGCCGTTCATCGACGAGGTCACCTTCACGCTGCCCGGCGAGGAGGGCACCTTCCGGCGCGTGCCGCAGGTCATCGACGCCTGGTACGACTCCGGCTCCATGCCCTTCGCCCAGTGGGGCGCCCCGTACCGCAACCAGGAGCAGTTCCAGGCCGCCTACCCGGCGCAGTTCATCGCCGAGGCCATCGACCAGACCCGCGGCTGGTTCTACTCGCTGATGGCGGTCGGCACCCTGGTGTTCGAGCAGTCCTCCTACGAGAACGTGCTCTGCCTCGGGCACATCCTCGCCGAGGACGGCCGCAAGATGAGCAAGCACCTGGGCAACATCCTCGAGCCGATCCCGCTCATGGACCGGCACGGCGCCGACGCCGTCCGCTGGTTCATGCTGGCCGGCGGCTCGCCGTGGTCAGCCCGCCGGGTCGGGCACGAGACGCTGTCCGAGGTCGTCCGCAAGGTCCTGCTGACCTACTGGAACACCGCCAGCTTCTTCACCCTCTACGCGGAGGCCAACGGCTGGGACCCCCGCACCACGCCGGCCCCGGCCCGCGCCGAGCGGCCGCTGCTGGACCGCTGGGCGCTGGCCGAGCTGGCCGCCGTCACCCGCGACGTCACCGCCGCGCTGGAGGACTTCGACACCCAGGGCGCCGGCCGGCTGCTCGCGGGGTTCGTCGACGACCTGTCCAACTGGTACGTCCGCCGGTCCCGCCGCCGCTTCTGGGACGGCGACCCGTCGGCCCTGGGCACGCTGCACGAGGTGCTCGACGGGCTGACCCGGCTCATGGCGCCGTTCACCCCCTTCGTCACCGACGAGGTGTGGGCGCGCGCCGTCGTCCCGGGCCTGGACGGCGCCGTCGACTCGGTGCACCTGGCCTCCTGGCCGCAGGTGGACGCCGAGGCGCTGGACGACGAGCTGGTCGAGCGCATGGCGCTGGTGCGGCGGCTGGTCGAGCTCGGCCGCTCCGCCCGCACCGCCGCGAAGGTCCGCACCCGCCAGCCGCTGGCTCGGGCGCTCGTGGCCGCCCCCGGCTGGGCCTCGCTCCCCCGTGACCTGGTCGCCGAGGTGTCCGACGAGCTCAACGTGCAGGAGCTGGCCGAGCTGTCGGGCGCCGTCGGCGCCGACCTGGTCGACGTGAGCGTGAAGATCGACTTCCGCACCGTGGGCCGGCGGCTGGGCAAGCAGGTCCAGGCGGTGGCCACGGCCGTCGCCGCGGCGGACGCCCGCGAGCTGGTCGCCGCCTACCGCGCCGGGACCGCCGCGGTCGAGGTCGACGGCGCCACCGTGCCGCTCGAGGACGGCGACCTGGTCGTCACCGAGACCCCGCGCGAGGGCTGGACCGTGGCCAGCGGCGGCGGCCTGACCGTCGCCCTGGACCTGGCGCTCACGCCGGAGCTGGAGCGGCTGGGGCTGGTGCGCGAGGTCGTCCGCCTGGTCCAGGAGGCCCGCAAGAGCAGCGGTCTGGAGGTCACCGACCGCATCGCGCTGTCCTGGACCGCGGACGGCGCCGTGGCCGCCGCGCTCGAGGAGCACGCCGAGCAGGTGGCGGCCGAGGTGCTGGCCCAGCGGCTGCAGCCGGGGACCACCGGCAGCGGCGAGGGCGTCGAGGGGCCGGAGGGCTCGCGCTTCTGGATCGCCCGGGCGTGAGGTCCGCCGGCCTCAGTTGCCGGCGGACCTCCGGGACCGGGCCCGGTCGGCCAGGTGCCGGTCGGGGCGGCAGGTGCCGCACGGGGTGAAGCCGTCGGCCCGCGCCTCGTCCAGGGGCAGCGGGATCGGTGTGGCGCCGGCGAGGTGTGGGCAGCCCTCGAGGTGGTAGCGCGGGTGCTCGTCGATGACGAGCACCTCGTCGGTGAGGTCGACGACCAGGAGCAGGTCGGTGACCTCGACCTCCTCCAGCGGCGGTTCGCCGTCCGGCCCGACCGGGACGCCGGCCGCGGGAGCTGCCGCGTGAGCGGGCTCGACCGGGGCGCGCCCGTCCGGGGGAGCCGGCTCGGCCGGCGGCTGCGCCGCCGCGGCGCGCTCCTGGGCGGGTGCCTCGGGAGCTGCGTGCGGGGACGCGGCACCGCCGGCCGTCGCACCGCTCGCCGTCGCACCGCCGGCCGTCGCATCGCTCGCCGTCGCACCGACCGGCCGGCGGGCGTCGTCCCCGGTCCGCGACGGCGGCGCGTCGGCCAGCTTCCGCCGGGCGAGGAAGATGACCACCGCCGCCACGACGCAGGTGGCGACGCAGGCCCAGTAGAGAGCCGTCACCCCGGTGAGCACACCGGCCACGAACAGCCCGAGGCCGGCCAGGACCAGGAGGAACGCGACCAGGATCACGATCGCGACTCTAGGGCCCGGAGCGGGCCCCGCGCCGCACGAGCGGCGCGGGGCCGGTCAGGCTCCGGGCTGGGAGACGCGCAGGCCGGTCGCGGTCGAGAACACGTGCGCCTGCTCCGGGCGGATCGTCACGTGCAGCACCTCGCCCTTGGCCGGCGTGCGGCGCGCGTCGGTGCGCAGCGTGATGGTCTTGTCGACGACGGCGTCCCCGCTGCCCGTCTGGAGCTGCGCGTACGCGAAGGCGTCGGCGCCCAGCTCCTCGACGACCAGGACCTCCATCGGCACGCCCTCGCCGGCACCGGCGTAGTCCACGGACTCGGGGCGGAAGCCGAGCGTGGCCGTGCGGGCGCCCTCGGCCGCCAGGGCGGAGAGGGCCTCGCGCGGCAGCGGCACCGGCTGGCCGCCGAGGAGCGCGCCGCCCTCGGTGAGCTGCACCTCGACGAGGTTCATGGCGGGCGAGCCCATGAACCCGGCGACGAAGACGTTCGCGGGGCGGTCGTAGAGGTTGCGCGGGGTGTCGACCTGCTGGAGCAGGCCGTCCTTGAGCACCGCCACGCGGTCGCCCATGGTCATGGCCTCGACCTGGTCGTGGGTGACGTAGACGGTGGTGGTGCCCAGCCGGCGCTGCAGCGCGGCGATCTCGGTGCGGGTCTGCACGCGCAGCTTCGCGTCGAGGTTGGACAGCGGCTCGTCCATGAGGAAGGCCTGCGGCTGGCGCACGATCGCCCGGCCCATGGCCACCCGCTGGCGCTGGCCGCCGGACAGCGCCTTGGGCTTGCGGTCCAGGTACTCCTCGAGGTCGAGGATCTTGGCCGCCTCCCGCACCCGGGTCGCCCGCTCCTCCTTGGGCACGCCGGCGATCTTGAGCGCGAAGCCCATGTTGTCGGCGACGGTCATGTGCGGGTAGAGCGCGTAGTTCTGGAACACCATGGCGATGTCCCGCTCCTTCGGCGGGAGGCCCGTGACGTCCTTGTCCCCGATGAGGATGCGCCCCTCGGTGACCTCCTCGAGGCCGGCGAGCATCCGCAGCGACGTCGACTTGCCGCAGCCGGAGGGGCCGACCAGGACGAGGAACTCGCCGTCGGCGATCTGCAGGTCCAGCCCGTCCACCGAGGGACGGTCCGCCCCGGGGTAGACCAGCGTCGCCCGGTCGTAGGTGATGGCGGCCATGGGTTCCTTCCTGCACCGATGTGGTCCGGACACTGTGGCACGCTGCACGACCGCGGCACCACCGTCGGGGGCGCGGCGCACCGTCGTGTCACACCTTCGGAGGCGCCAGGGTGCGATCTCATAACGGTTGCGCCACTGTTACGCCTCGTTGCCCCGGAGATTAGTTAGGGTTCCCGTCGAATGTGACGGGTAGCACAGCTGGAAGGACATCCACATGACCATGCGCTCGAGGGGCCGCGGGACCGCGGCGGTGGCCGGAGGGCTCGGGCTCGCGCTCGTCCTCGCGGGCTGCGGTGGCGACGACGACAACGGCGGCGGCGGCGGCAGCACCGGCGGCGACACCGTCGACCCGGCCTCGCTGGAGATCGACTGCGCGCCCTACGAGGAGTTCGGCGACCTGGAGGGCGAGACGGTCAGCGTCTACAGCTCCATCGTCGACCCCGAGGACCAGCCGCACATCGACTCCTACGTGCCGTTCACGGAGTGCACCGGCGTCGAGGTGGAGTACGAGGGCTCGCGCGAGTTCGAGGCGCAGCTCATCGTGCGCACGGAGAGCGGCAACGCCCCCGACATCGCCTTCATCCCGCAGCCGGGCCTGCTGGCCAACCTGGTCCGCTCGGGCGACGTCGTCGCCCCGCCGGCCCAGGTCGAGGCCAACGTCGACGAGTTCTGGTCCGCGGACTGGAAGAACTACGGCACCGTCGACGGCACCTTCTACGCCGCTCCGCTGGGCGCCAACGCCAAGTCCTTCGTCTGGTACTCCCCGGCCGCCTTCGAGGACGCCGGCTACGAGATCCCGGAGACCTGGGAGGACATGGTCGCCCTGTCCCAGCAGATCGCGGACGACGGCGGCAAGCCGTGGTGCGCGGGCATCGGCTCCGGCGAGGCGACCGGCTGGCCGGCCACCGACTGGCTGGAGGACGTGCTGCTGCGCACCGCCGGCCCCGAGGTCTACGACCAGTGGGTCACCCACCAGATCCCCTTCAACGACCCGCAGGTCGTCGAGGCGCTCGACACCGTCGGCGAGATCCTGAAGAACGACGACTTCGTCAACGGCGGCCTGGGCGACTCGCGCTCCATCGCCTCGACGGAGTGGACCGACGCCGGCAACCCGATCCTCGAGGGCTCCTGCTTCATGCACCGGGCCGCGTCCTTCTACCAGGCCAACTGGCCCGAGGGCACCGAGGTCGGTGAGGACGGCGACGTCTTCGCCTTCCCGCTGCCGCCCATCACGGGCGACGCCGCCCCGGTCCTCGGTGGTGGCGAGTTCGTCGCGGCCTTCAACGACGACCCGGCCACGCAGGCGCTGCAGACCTACCTGTCGACCGACGACTGGGCCAACGTCAAGGCGCAGACCTCCGGCCCCGGCTGGGTGAGCGCCAACACCGGCCTGGACGCGGAGCTGCTGGCCTCCCCCATCGACCAGCTCTCCGCCGAGCTCTTCCAGGACCCGGGCACGACGTTCCGGTTCGACGGCTCGGACCTCATGCCCGGCGAGATCGGTGCCGGTCGTCTGTGGACGGAGCTGACCAACTGGTTCGCCGAGGACAAGCCGACCCAGCAGGTCCTCACCGACGTCGAGAACGCCTGGCCGGCGTCCTGACCCACCCGGTCCGGCGTCAGCCACGCTGACGCCGGACCACCCCAACCACCCGCGGAGGCCGGGGGGCCGCACACGCGGCCCCCCGGCGTCCGCCGTTAGAGAGGGCGCCAGCGGTGCAGTGGTTCACGGAGGCGACCTCCACGGGGCACAAGTTCGCCCTGATGGTCGTCGCCATCCTCCTGTTCGTGGCGGTGATGGGCGCGATCCTGTTCGCCGTCGACCGCCCCAAGCGGATCCCCAACTGGCTGGTCGCGGCGGGCTTCCTCGGCCCGACCGCCATCCTGCTGGGCGTGGGGCTGGTCTACCCGGCCCTGCGCACCATCTGGGGGTCGTTCTTCGACGGTGACGGCTCGGAGTTCGTCGGGTTCGACAACTACGCCACCGTGTTCACCGAGGACAGCTTCCAGACCGTCCTGCGCAACACCGTGCTCTGGGTGGTCCTCGTCCCGCTGCTCTCGGTGGGCCTGGGCCTGATCTACGCCTACCTCGTCGACCGCACGCGGTTCGAGGCGCTGGCCAAGGCGCTGATCTTTCTGCCGATGGCCATCTCGATGGTCGGCGCCGGCGTCATCTGGAAGTTCATGTACGAGTACCGGCCCGACCAGCCGGGCGTGAACCAGATCGGCGTGCTGAACAAGCTGCTGACGCTCGTGGGCGTGGACCCGCAGCAGTTCCTGCTCGACCAGCCGGTCAACAACCTCTACCTGATCATCGTCATGGTCTGGATCCAGACCGGCTTCGCGATGACGGTCCTGTCGGCGGCGATCAAGGCGATCCCCGACGACGTCATCGAGGCGGCCCGGCTGGACGGTGTGAGCGGCCTGCAGATGTTCCGCCACATCACCGTGCCGAGCATCCGGCCGGCCCTCGTCGTGGTGCTGACCACGGTGGCCATCGTCTCGCTCAAGGCCTTCGACGTCGTCCGGACGATGACCGGCGGGAACTTCGGCACGAGCATCGTGGCCAACGAGTTCTACACGCAGTCCTTCCGCTACTCGAACTTCGGCCTCGGTGCCGCGCTGGCGGTGCTGCTGTTCGTCCTGGTCGTGCCGATCATCGCCTACAACGTCCGCCAGCTGCGCCTGGCCGAGGAGATCCGATGACCACCACCACGCCGGTCATGTCCCCGGCGCCGCCGACCGAGCGCAAGCTCACCCGCGCCGAGCGGCGGGCGGCGGCGGCCAAGACGAAGCTCAGCTCCCCGGCCGCCTCGGCCATCGCGATCGTCATCGCCGTCCTCTGGACCGTGCCGACGCTCGGGCTGCTGATCACCTCGTTCCGGCCGGAGATCGACATCCGCCGCTCGGGCTGGTGGACGGCCTTCACCGATCCGCAGTTCACCTTCGACAACTACGACACGGTGCTCTACGGCGGCAGCACGAACTTCGCGAACCTGTTCGTGAACTCGATCGTGATCACGCTGCCCGCCGTGATCATCCCGATCAGCCTGGCGCTGCTCGCGGCCTACGCCTTCGCCTGGATCCCGTTCCGGGGGCGCAACGTCCTGTTCGTCGCGGTGTTCGCGCTGCAGGTCGTGCCGCTGCAGGTCACGCTGATCCCGCTGCTGCGGCTCTACGTGTCCACCGACCTCGCCGGGTCGTTCTGGACGGTGTGGATCTCGCACTCGATCTTCGCGCTGCCGCTGGCCATCTTCCTGCTGCACAACTTCATGAAGGAGATCCCGGCCTCGCTGGTCGAGGCCGCCCGGATGGACGGCGCCGGCCACGTGAAGATCTTCTTCCAGGTGCTGCTGCCCCTGCTCACGCCCGCGATCGCGGCGTTCGGCGTCTTCCAGTTCCTCTGGGTCTGGAACGACCTGCTGGTCGGTCTGACCTTCGCCGGGGGCAGCTCCGACGTCGCCCCGCTGACCGTGCGGCTGGCCGAGCTCGCCGGCTCGCGCGGCTCGGACTGGTTCCTGCTGGCCGCCGGCGCGTTCGTGGCGATCATCGTGCCGCTGATCGTGTTCCTCTCCCTGCAGCGCTACTTCGTCCGCGGCCTGCTGGCGGGCAGCGTCAAGGGCTGACGGGCCTCGCCCCCCGAGGGCCCCGGACCGGTACCGGTCCGGGGCCCTCGTCGTACGGCCCGCGCGCGGCGCAGGCCGGGGACGACGAAGGCCCCCGGACCGGGGTCCGGGGGCCTTCGTCGTGCGGGTGGGTCAGGCGCTGGCGTGCTGCCGGCCGGCCTGCGCCGGCTCGGCCGAGCCGCGGCTGTCCAGGTCGCGCAGGTGCGACTCGAGGTAGGACCGCAGGCGGGTGCGGTACTCGCGCTCGAAGGTGCGCAGCTCCTCGATCTTGCGCTCCAGGCTGCTGCGCTTCTCCTCGAGGCTGCCCATGGCCTCGACGTGGCGGCGCTCGGCGTCCTGGTCGAGGGCGGCGGCCTTGGCGCGCGCCTCGCGCTCCATGGTCTCGGCGCGGGTGCGGGCGTCGCCGATCATCGAGTCGGCCCGGTGCTTGGCCTCGGTGACCATCTGCTCGCTCTTGGTGCGAGCCTCGGTCATCATCCGCTCGCTGTTGGTCTTGGCGCTGCCGAGCATCTGCTCGGCCTGCGCCTTGGCCTCGTTGACGTAGCGGTCGGCCGTCTCGGTGGCCAGGGCCAGCATGCGGGAGGCGCGGGCGCTGTCGTCCTCGCGCGGCTGCTGCACGGGCGGGGCCTGGACCACAGCGGGCGCCGGGGCCGGGGGCTCGGGCCGCTCGTCGACGCGGGCGCCGCCACGGCTGCCGGCGCCGGAGCGCAGCTCGTTGTTCTCCTCGATCAGGCGGGCCAGCTCGGCCTCGACGACGTCGAGGAAGGCGTCCACCTCGTCCTCGTCGTAGCCCCGCTTGCCGATGGGCGGCTTCTTGAACACGACGTTGTGCACGTCGGCAGGAGTCAGTGGCATCGGGGTCACCTCGGGTCGGACGGCGGGAACAGGGGCGTTCTCGGACGAGCGGCGGTCGTGCGCGCCCGTCCTGCGGCTCTGATCCCGGGGGATTGAGCGGTCATGCGAGTGCGAGCGTGACGTTCCGGAGGACCACCACGGCGATCAGCAGCACCATAAACCCGAGGTCCAGTCGGATGGACCCCAGGTTCAGGGGCGGGATGACCCGGCGCACCGCCTTCAGCGGAGGGTCGGTCGTGCTGTAGACGACCTCGAGACCAGCGGCGACGAGGCCGGTGGGACGCCAGCTGCGCGCCAGCACCATCACCCAGTCGACCACGAACCGCGCGAACAGCAGGACGAGGAAGACGAGCAGGATCGACGAGACGATCGCCCAGAAGATTCCCACGGTCCTCGTTCGTCCAGGGCACCTGTCGTGCCGCCACCACCGGGGTGCGCGGGGCGGACCCCGCGCCGACCTCAGGACTGGTTGAAGAACCCGCCCTCGCGGATCCGCGCCTTGTCCTCGGCCGTCACGTCGACGTTCTGCGGACTGAGCAGGAACACCTTCGCCGTGACGCGCTCGATACTACCGCGCAGCCCGAAGGACAGTCCCGCAGCGAAGTCGACGAGCCGCTTGGCGTCGGCGTCGTCCATCTCGGTGAGGTTCATGATCACCGGCATGCCGTCGCGGAAGCGCTCGCCGATGGTGCGCGCCTCGTTGTACGTGCGCGGGTGCAGCGTGGTGATCCGGTAGGGCTGGGGGGCCGGCGCGGGCGCCGGCGCGGGCTCCGGGGCGACGGCGACGACCGGCTCGCGGACGGCGAGACCGGCCGCGCCCACCGGGCCGCTGCTCATCGCGCTGATCCGGGAGCCGGACGAGCCCGACGGACCGGACGAGGCCAGCCCGATCGGGCGGGCCGGCGTGACGCGGCGCACCGAGATGGGCTCGGGGTCGCGGACCGGCGCGGGGGCCGGCTCGGCGGCCTCGAGCTCCTCGTCGTCGTAGCCGGCGTACTCGCCGTCGGCGTAGTCGTCGTACCGGTCCTCGGCGTAGCGCCCGTACCGGCGGTCGTGCTCCAGGTCGGACTGGCGGGCGTCGTACCGGCCGTAGCCGCGGGCGTCGTCGTCCTCGACGAGACCCAGGTAGATGCCCATCCTCCGCATGGCTCCAGCCATCGGAACTCCCCCTCTGCTGGCAGTGCTCGGCGATCGCGTGCGTACGGCCGTCGGCCGGGTCACCCCGGGGCTCCGGTTGCCCGTGTTACTGGTGTGACTCGTGTGGCTGGTGATGACCGATCTCACCGGAGGGTAGGGGCCGGTCGCCGAAGAGCGCGGTTCCGACACGCACGATCGTCGCGCCGGCTGCGACGGCGTCCTCGAGGTCTCCGCTCATGCCCGCGGACAGCTCGACCGCCTCCGGGTGGTCGGCGCGCACGCGGGCGGCCAGGTCGGCGAGGCGGGCGAACGCCGGCGCGGGCGCCGCGCCGCGGGGGGCCACGGCCATGAGTCCGCGCAGCCGCACCCCCGGGAGCTCGGCGACGGCGTCGGCGAGCGCGGGCAGCCCGGCCGGGTAGGCGCCGCCCCGGGCCCCCAGTTCGCCCTCCGGCCCGCCGAGGTCGACCTGGAGCAGCACCTCCACCGGGGTGCCGCTCCCCTCCCCCGCGCGGCTCAGGGCCTGCGCCAGCGGCAGCCGGTCCACGGAGTGCACGACGGCGCCGACGCGGGCCACGGCGGCGGCCTTGTTGCGCTGCAGCTGGCCGATGAAGTGCCAGCGCAGCGGGACGTCGGCGAGCTCACCGGCCTTGCCGATCAGCTCCTGGGCGCGGTTCTCCCCGAAGTCGACCTGGCCCAGCGCAGCGAGGGCCCGGACGTCCTCGGCGGGCCAGGTCTTGCTCACCGCGAGCAGGCGCACCTCGTCGGGCTCCCGCCCCGCGGCGCGCGCGGCCGCGGCGATCCGCTCGCGCACGGCGGCGAGGTTCTGCTCGAGGCTGGCCATGACGGCATCCTCCCGCGGGCGCTCAGCCCAGCCACACCAGGCCCGCGTGCCGGCCCGTGACGCCGTCGCGGCGGTGCGAGAACAGCTGCGGGTCCTCGACGGTGCAGCGGGCGTCGGTGACCACCTCGGTCACCCCGGCCCGCTGGAGCGCCTCGGCGAGCCCGGCGCGCAGGTCCAGGCCCGGGGTGCCCCGGCGGGTCCGGACGGCGGCAGCGGGCGCCACGCGGGCGACGTCGGCCTGCATGGCCTCGGGCACCTCGTAGCAGGCTCCGCAGACCGCCGGCCCCAGCAGCGCGGTGACGTGCCGCGCGCGGGCGCCGAGGCTCGCCATGGCCGACAGCGCGCGCGGGAGCACGCCCTGGCGGACGCCCTCGCGTCCGGCGTGCACCGCCGCGACCACGCCCGCCACGGGGTCGGTGAGCAGCACGGGGACGCAGTCGGCGGCCAGCACCCCGAGCACCAGGCCGGGGGTGCGGGTGACCAGCGCGTCGGTGGCGGGGACCGGGCCGTCCTGCGGTCCGTCGACGACGGCCACGCCGGTGCCGTGCACCTGTTCCATCCAGACCAGCCGGTCCTCGCCCACCCCGAGCTCGCGGGCGACCCGCGAACGGTTCGCCGCCACGGCGGCCGGGTCGTCCCCGACGTGGTCGCCGAGGTTGAAGGTGTCGTACGGCGACGCGGAACGGCCGCCCCGCCGATCGGTCACGACCCTGCGGGGCCGGACGGACGACGGGGCGGCCGGTTCGTTGCTCATCAGGACGAGAGGTTACGTCGCTGGTGTGGATTGGAAGGCCCCCTCGCAGGGCCCCACGCCGAGCCTGCGAGGCGTGGGGGGCGAGGGGGTCCTCTTACTGCTTGAGGAACTCGGGGATGTCGAGCTCTTCCTCGAAGTCCTCGTTGGACAGCGGGCGGCGCCCGTTGACCGGGCCGGGGATCGGCGGCAGCGGCGGCACGGTGATGCCCCCGCCGGCCGGCGGCGCCGTCCGGCTGGAGGCCACCGGGGCCGGCGCGACCGGTGCCGGCTGGGCCGGCGCGGCCGGGGCCGGCTGGGCCGGCGCGGCCGGGGCCGGCCGCTCCGCCGACGGCGAGGACGCCGGAGCCGGGTTCATCGCCGGGCGGCGGTGCGGCGGGAGCCCGCTGGGCACCGATCCACCGGGCAGGCCGGTGGAGACCGCCGCCGGGGCGCCGTCCTTGCGCGTGTTCGGACGGCCGCCGTCGAACCCGGCGGCGATGACCGTGACCCGCACCTCGTCACCGAGGGCGTCGTCGATGACGGCGCCGAAGATGATGTTGGCGTCGGGGTGCGCGGCGTCCGACACCAGCGACGCGGCCTCGTTGATCTCGAACAGGCCCAGGTCGGAGCCACCGGAGATCGACAGCAGGACGCCGTGCGCGCCCTCCATGGAGGCCTCCAGCAGCGGGCTGGCGATCGCCTGCTCGGCGGCCAGCAGCGCCCGGTTGTCACCGCGCGCGCTGCCGATGCCCATGAGCGCCGAGCCCGCCCCGGACATGACCGACTTGACGTCGGCGAAGTCCAGGTTGATCAGGCCGGGCGTGGTGATCAGGTCGGTGATGCCCTGGACACCGGAGAGCAGCACCTGGTCGGCGGTGCGGAACGCGTCCATGACGCTCACGTTCCGGTCGCCCAGCTGGAGCAGCCGGTCGTTCGGGATGACGATGAGCGTGTCGCACTCGTTGCGCAGCTCCTCGATGCCCGATTCGGCCTGGACGGCCCGCCGCTTGCCCTCGAAGGCGAACGGACGGGTGACCACGCCGATGGTCAGCGCACCGAGCTTGCGCGCGATGGACGCCACGACGGGCGCGCCACCGGTGCCGGTGCCACCGCCCTCGCCGGCGGTCACGAAGACCATGTCGGCCCCCTTGAGGACCTCCTCGATCTCCTCGCGGTGGTCCTCGGCGGCCTGGCGGCCCACGTCGGGCTGCGCGCCGGCGCCGAGGCCGCGGGTGAGCTCGCGGCCGACGTCGAGCTTGACGTCGGCGTCGCTCATCAGCAGGGCCTGGGCGTCGGTGTTGATCGCGATGAACTCGACCCCCTTGAGGCCGACTTCGATCATGCGGTTGACCGCGTTCACCCCGCCGCCGCCGATGCCGACGACCTTGATGACCGCTAGATAGTTGTGCGGAGGTGTCATGCGGCGCTCCCCAACTGGACCCTCATCCTCAAGTTCAGCCTTACAGTTATGTCAACTCGGTCGACGCGGACGAAGTTAGGTGCGCCCGGACCGGCGCTACAAGCACCCGCTCCGGGTCGGCGTGTCGGTAGGGCGGAACGCCACCGTTCACCCACGACTCAGTGGTCACATCCGCACCACTGGGTGTGACGACCCGCCTGCCGAACGTCTCATGCAGGGGTGCAGGCTCCCAGCCGCACCGGGAATCACATGCGCGACATTTGTTTCTGTGGTCGGGCGTGTCGCGGCCCTCGGCGTGTCGCCGCCGCGCCGCCGGCGGAGCCCTCCGGAGGCGGCACCGCACGCAGGGCGAGGACCGGGGTCAGCGGAGGACGACGGCGCCCGGCGCGCTGACGTCGATCTCACCGGCCGGCTCGAGGTCGCCGCTCTCGATGCGGGCCACCAGCCCGGCCAGGGCCTGCGCCTTGCGGTCGGACTCGTCGGCGCTCCCCCACCGGACCACCGTGCCGTCGAGGAGCAGGAACGCGACGTCCTCCGGGCCCGTGGCGGTCGCCCCGGCCATCTGCTCGCGCAGGTCTCCCGGCAGCGCCGCGATGGCCGCCAGGGCGGCCTCGGTGGCCTCGTCGCCGGGCCCGGGCTCGGCCACCTCCAGCGGCACCACGCCGGCCGGCGGCTGCCCGGTGATGGTGTCGAACAGCACCCCGCTCCCGTCGACGAGCACCCGCCCGCCGTCCTGCTCGACGGCGGCCAGCGGCGTGCGCTCGACCAGGGTGATGACGACGCGGTCGGGCCAGCCGCGGGTGACCGTCACCGACCGCACCTGCGGCAGCTCGGCCAGCCGGGCGGTCGCGGCGTCGACGTCGACCCGGAGCAGCGGCGTCCCCTGGTCGATGCCGGAGGTCTCGCGGACCAGCTCGGCGGGGAGCAGCTCCGCCCCGTCGACCTGGATGGAGCGGACCGACAGCAGCGGCCCCGCGGCCAGGAACCACACGACGGCGATCAGGCCGACCACCGCGGCGGCCGCCTGGACCACCCGGCGCCGCCTCGGGTGCGCGGTCCGGCGGCGCCGGCGGTCGGGCAGCGGCGTGACCGAGCCGCTCCCCCGGCGGTCGGCGCCCCGCCGGGCGCCGCGGGTGCGGTCCCGGGTGGTCGCCCCGCCGCGGCTCACCGGTCCGGGCTCCCGGGGGGATCGGAGGCGTGATCCGCGGCGCCGTCCCTCCCGGCCGCCCGCGCACGCAGCGCCTCGAGCACCTCCGGGCCGACCATCGAGACGTCGCCCGCGCCCATCGTCATCACCAGGTCGCCGGGCCGCGCCCGTTCCGCCAGCGCGGGGGCCGCCGCCGACCAGGAGGGCTCGAACAGCACCCGCCCCGGGGGCAGCGGGACCGCGTCGGCCACCATCGCCCCGGTGACGCCGGGGACCGGGTCCTCGCGGGCGCCGTAGATCTCCATGACGACGACGTCGTCGGCCAGCCCGAGCGCCTCGCCGAACCCCTCGGCGAACTCCTGCGTGCGGCTGTACAGGTGCGGCTGGAAGGCCACGACCAGCCGGCCCGTGCCCGCCACCGCGCGGGCCGCGTGCAGCTGGGCGCGCACCTCGGTCGGGTGGTGGGCGTAGTCGTCGTAGACGCGGACGCCGTCGACGACGCCCTTGAGCTCGAACCGGCGGTGCACGCCACCGAAGCGGGCCAGCCCCTCGATCAGGCCGGCCGCGGGCAGCCCCAGCTCCAGCCCGGCCAGGAGGGCGGCGGCGCTGTTGAGCGCCATGTGCTCGCCCGGCAGCTGGATGCGCACCCGGCCGAGCTCCCGGCCGTCGACGACGGCCGTGTAGCTGGTCTCCTGCGGGCCCACCTCCAGGTCGGCGAGCCGCAGGTGGGCATCGGCCGATCGGCCGTAGGTCCGCACCCGGGCCGGACCGGGGACGCCGAGCAGCCGCGCCGCCCCGGGGTCGTCGGCGCACAGGACGACGAAGCCCTCCGGGTCGACGGTGGTGAGGAAGCGGTCGAAGGCCGCCTCGACCGCGGCCAGGTCGCCGTAGTTGTCCAGGTGGTCGGCCTCGACGTTGGTGACGATCGCCCCGAACGGGGCCAGCAGCAGGAAGGAGCGGTCGCTCTCGTCGGCCTCGGCGACGAACACGTCACCGGTCCCGGCGTGGGCGTTGCTGCCCGACTCGTTGAGGTTGCCCCCGATGGCGAACGAGGGGTCGACCCCGCAGGCCTGCACCGCGACGGTCAGCATCGACGTCGTCGACGTCTTGCCGTGCGTGCCGGCGACGGCGACGCTGCGCCGCCCGGCCATGACCGCGGCCAGCGCCACGGCGCGCGGCAGCACCCGCAGCCCGCGCTCGCGGGCAGCGGCCAGCTCCGGGTTGTCCGGCCGGATCGCCGTCGACACCACGACGGTGTCCGCGTCGCCCAGGTGCGCGGCGTCGTGCCCGAGCTGCACCCGGGCGCCCAGGGCGCGCAGCGCCAGCAGCGTGGGGGTGTCGCGGCGGTCGCTGCCGGAGACCGGCACGCCGCGGGCCAGCAGGATGCGCGCGATCCCGCTCATGCCGGCACCGCCGATCCCGACGAAGTGCACCGCGCCCAGCTCGGCCGGCTCCGGCACCGGACCGGTCCAGGCGGCGACGTCGGCGGCGCTCATCGCTGCGCCACCTCCAGCACGATGCCGGCCAGCCGCTCGTCGGCGTCCGGCGTCCCGGCGGCGCGCGCGTGCGCGGCGTACCGGGCCAGGCCACCGGGGTCGGTCAGCAGCGGCACCAGGTGCTCCTCGATCCACTCGGGGCTCAGGTCGGCGTCCTCCACCAGCAGCCCACCGCCGGCCTCGACCACCGGCAGCGCGTTGCGGCGCTGCTCGCCGTTGCCGATCGGCAGCGGCACGAAGGCGGCGGGCAGCCCGACGGCCGAGAGCTCGGCGACGGTGACCGCTCCCGACCGGCACAGGGCCAGGTCGGCGGCGGCGTAGGCCAGGTCCATGCGCTCCAGGTAGTCGACCACCACGTACGGCGCACTACCCGCGGAGCGCGGCGGGACGCTCACGTCGGTGTTCTTCGGGCCACGCGCGTGCAGCACCTGGACGCCGGCCGCCGTCAGCGCGTCCGCCGCCGCGACGGCGGCCCGGTTGAGCGACGCCGCGCCCTGCGAGCCGCCGAAGACCAGCAGCGTGGGGCGGTCGGGGTCCAGCCCGAACGCCGCGCGGCCCTCGGCCCGGCGCGCGTCGCGGTCGAGCGTGCTGATCGCCCGGCGCAGCGGCATGCCCACCTGCTCCGCGCCGCGCAGCGGGGTCCCCGGGAAGGTGACGGCCACCCGCGCCGCCCCGCGCGCGCCGATGCGGTTGGCCAGGCCCGGCAGCGCGTTCTGCTCGTGCACGACGACCGGCGTCCGGGTCCGGCGCGCCGCCAGGTAGGCGGGCAGCGCCACGTACCCGCCGAAGCCGACGACGACGTCGGCGTGCAGCTCGCGCAGCAGCGCGCGGGTCTCCCCCACGGCGCGGCGGACCCGGCCGGGCACGCGGAGCAGCTCCGGGGTCGGCTTGCGCGGCAGCGGCACCGGCGGGATCAGCCGCAGGTCGTAGCCGCGGGCCGGTACCAGACGGGTCTCCATGCCCCGGGCGGTGCCCAGGCAGGTGATCGTCAGCTCGGGCCCGCCGTCGGCCGACCGGCGGCGCAGCGCGTCGGCGAGGGCGAGCATCGGCTCGATGTGCCCGCCGGTGCCACCGCCCGCGAGGACGACCGACAGCGGGCGCGGGGTGCTCGCGCTCACCGGGCTCCCCCGGGCCGACGGGGCCCCCCGCCCGAGCCCGGCTGGCGGCGGCCGGGCCGGGGCTGGCCGGCCCGGGCGGGCCGTTCGGCCCGGGGCGGCTCCGCGGGGCGGGGCAGCTCGGGGGCGCGGGTGCGCTCGGCCGGCGCGGGTCGCACGGAGGGCAGCGGTTCCGCGGGGGCGCGGCGCAGCGCGCTGCCGGCGTGCACGACGGTCCGTCCGGTGCCCCGCACCGAGCGCGGCGGGCGGTCCTCCGGGCGGCGCCGCGGACGGACCGGGTCCACCGCGGAGCCCGGTGCCGGCAGGAGCCAGCGGCTCAGCCGGCCGCGGGTCCGGTGCTGCTGGGCCTCGACGGCCGCGGGCTCGGAGAGCGCGAAGCGGGCCAGGATGCCGACGATGAAGAGGGTGAGCACCAGCGACGTGCCGCCCGCGGAGATGAGCGGCAGCGTGACGCCGGTGACGGGGAGCAGGCCGACCACGTACCCCATGTTCATCGTGGCCTGGCCGACCAGCCACACGGTGATCGCGATGCTGGCCAGCTGGACGAACCGGTCGGCGGCGCGCCGGGCGATGCGGAACCCCGCGAAGGCCAGCACCCCGTAGAGCGTGACCACGACCAGGCAGCCGAGGAAACCCATCTCCTCGCCGATGATGGCGAAGATGTAGTCGGACTCCGCGTGCGGCAGCAGGTTCCACTTCATGGCGCTGTTGCCCAGCCCCACGCCCCAGAGGCCGCCCGTGGCGAGGGCGTACATGCCGCGGATGGCCTGGAAGCCGCCGTCGGTGGGGTCGGCGAACGGGTCGAGGAAGGCGGTGATGCGGGCCATCCGGTACGGCGCGGCCTGCACCAGCACCACGATGAGCACCACGGCGCCGGCGGCGAAGCCGCCGAACCACTTCAGCGGCATGCCGCCGGCCCACAGCAGCCCGACGAGCACCAGCCCGAGGGTGACGACCGCGCCGAAGTCGGGCTCGGCGATGAGCAGCAGCATCAGGACGCCGAAGACCGGGAGCACCGGGACCAGCAGCGACTTCGTGGTCAGGTAGCGCTCCCGGAGCGCCAGCACGTGCGCGCCCCAGAGCGCGAACACCAGCTTGGCCACCTCGGAGGGCTGCAGGTGGGCGAACCCGAGGTCGAACCACTGCCGTGCGCCGTTGAGCTTCACGCCGATACCCGGGACGAGCACCAGCAGGAGGAGGAAGGCGACGCCGACCAGCGCGATCGGGGACCACCGGCGGAGGAAGCCGACCGGCAGCCGCAGCGCCACCCCCATGGCGATCAGGCCGAGGAAGGCCCAGATCAGCTGCTGGACGCCGGGCGCCCACGCCGGCTCGTCGGCCAGGGCCGCCTCGATCGAGGAGGCGCTGAACACCATCACCAGGCCGATGACCAGCAGCAGCCCGGCGGCGCCCAGCACCAGGTGGCAGCTGGTCATGGGGCCGTCGAGCCAGGCCGGCCCGGTCCAGCGGGGGGCGCGGGGGGCGGGTCGCTGCGCGCGCGGGCGCCTGGGGGCGGCCGGGCGGACCTCCGTCGTCGTCACGGCCGGCCCGGCGCCAGCGCCCGCACGGCCGCGGCGAAGGCGTCCCCGCGGTGCGCGTAGTCGCGGAAGACGTCCATGGAGGCGGCCGCGGGCGCGAGCAGCACCGTGTCGCCGGGGCCGGCCAGCCGCGCGGCCGCGGCGACGACCTGCGCCATCGTCGCCTCTGCAGTCACACCCGTCCCGTCCACCCCGCCATCGTCGCCGCTGGGCACCTCGACGACCGGCACCGTCGGGGCGTGTCGCGCCAGCGAGGCGGCGATCTGCGCCCGGTCACGGCCCAGCAGCACCGCTCCGGTCAGCCGCGGGGCGACCGCGGCCACCAGCGGGTCGACGTCGGCCCCCTTGAGCAGGCCGCCCGCGATCCAGACGACCCGCGGGTAGGCCGACAGCGAGGCACCGGCCGCGTGCGGGTTGGTCGCCTTGCTGTCGTCGACCCAGTCGACCCCGCCCGTGGACGCCACCCGGACGTTGCGGTGGGCCCCGCCGCGGAATCCGGCCAGGCCACGGCCCACGGCCTCCGCGTCCACGCCCGCCGCGCGGGCCAGGGCGGCGGCCACCAGCGCGTTGACCACGTTGTGCGGGCCGGGCACCTGCAGCCGGTCCCGCTCGAGCAGCGCCTCCCCCGCGGGGTCGGCGGCGAAGGCGCGATCCACCAGCACCCCGCCCCGCACGCCCAGCTGCCCGGCTCCCGGCTCGCCGAGGGTGACCGTCACCGGGTGCGGGTGGGCGGCGACCAGCGACGACGCGACCGGGTCGCCGGCGTCGGCCACCGCGACCGGCGCGCGCTCGAGGATCCGTGCCTTGGCGTCGCGGTAGGCGGCGAAGGAGCCGTGCCAGTCGGTGTGGTCGTCGGCGACGTTGAGCACCGCCGCGGCGGCCGGCGCGAGGGAGGACGACCAGTGCAGCTGGAAGCTCGACAGCTCCACCGCGATCGCGTCGAACGACGGCCGGCCGTCGGGGTCGCGGGCGGTGACCACCTCGACCAGCGGGCGGCCCACGTTCCCGGCGGCCACCGCACGCAGCCCGGCCGCCTGCAGGACCGCCTCGAGCATCGTGACCGTCGTCGTCTTGCCGTTGGTACCGGTGACCGCCAGCCACGGGGCCGGGCGGCCGTCCGGGCCGGCGACGCGCAGCCGCCAGGCCAGCTCCGGCTCGCCGACGACCTCGATGCCCCGCCGGGCGGCGTCGACCAGCAGCGGGGAGTCGGGACGCCAGCCCGGCGAGGTGACCACCAGGTCGGTGTCCCCGGGGACGGCGTCGAGCCCGCCCAGCCAGGTGGCGCCGGCAGCGCTCAGCTCCGCGACCACGGGCCGCTCCGCGGCGTCGGTGAGCAGCACCCGGGCGCCGCGGTCGAGGAGCACCCGGGCGGCGGCGACGCCGGAGACGCCCAGCCCGGCGACGAGGACCGTGGCGCCGTCGAGGTCGGCCACCGTCACAGCCCCGCGAAGGAGAGCCAGTCGGCGTAGAAGAGCCCCAGGCCGAAGGCCACGGCCATCCCGGTCACCAGCCAGAACCGGACGATGACCGTGTTCTCGGTCCAGCCCGCCAGCTCGAAGTGGTGGTGCAGCGGGGCCATCCGGAAGACCCGCCGCCGGGTCGCGCGGAAGAAGGCGACCTGGATGACCACCGACAGCGTGACCGCCACGAACAGCCCGCCGAGGACGACGAGCAGCAGCTCGGTGCGGGTGACGATGGCCAGGCCGGAGATGACGCCGCCGAGGGCGAGGGAGCCGGTGTCGCCCATGAAGATCCGCGCGGGGCTGGTGTTCCACCACAGGAAGCCCAGGCAGGCGCCCATGCCGGCCGCGGCGATGAGCGTGACGTCGAGCGGGTCGCGGACCACGTAGCACCCGTCGATCGCCTCGCGGGCGCAGTCGTGGGTGAACTGCCAGAACGAGATGATCAGGTAGGAGGCGAAGACCATGGCCGAGGAGCCGGCGGCCAGCCCGTCCAGGCCGTCGGTGAGGTTCACCGCGTTGGAGAACCCGGCGATGAACAGGTACGCGAAGACCACGAACAGGATCGGCCCGATCGCCAGCGGCGCGATGTCGCGCACGTAGGAGATCGAGGTGGAGGCCGGCGTGATGCCGTCGTCGTTGCCGAAGTTGATCGCGAGGACGGCGAAGGTGACCCCCACGACCAGCTGCCCGACCAGCTTCGCCGTCTTGTTCAGCCCGAGGCTGCGGCGGTGCCGGATCTTGAGGTAGTCGTCGAGGAAGCCGACGGTGCCCATGCCGACCATGAGGAACAGCAGCAGGAGCCCGGAGGCGCTGAACCCCCAGCTGTCCTGCCCGGCGAAGGCCAGGTGGGCGGCGAGGTAACCGACGACCGTGGCGCCCACGATCACCGTGCCGCCCATCGTGGGCGTGCCCTTCTTCGACAGGTGGCTCTCGGGGCCGTCGTCCCGGATCTCCTGGCCCAGCCCCTGCCGCCGGAAGGCGCGGATGGCCAGCGGCGTGAGCAGGATGGACAGGATCAGGCCGAGCCCGGCCGCGATGAGGACGCTCCTCACGCGCCGGCCTCCCCGTCGAGGAGGTCGGCGGCGAGCAGTTCGAGGCCGTAGGAGCGGCTGGCCTTCACGAGCACGACGTCACCGGGGCGCAGCTCCTCGGCCAGCAACTGGTGGGCGGCGGCCCGGTCCGGCACGTGCATCGATCCCTCTCCTGCGCGGAGCCCGGCGGTGACCGCGGCCTCGGCTATCCCTACCGCATCCGGTCCGACGGCCACGACCACGTCGACCCCCGCGGCGACGGCGTCGACCCCGAGCCGCCGGTGCTCCGCGTCGGCGTCGGCGCCGAGCTCGGCCATGCCACCGAGCACGGCGACCCGCCGGGTGGCGGGCAGCCCGGCGAGCGCGGCCAGGGCGGCCCGCATCGACTCCGGGTTGGCGTTGTAGGCGTCGTTGACCACGGTGACGCCGTCGGCGCGGCGGGTGACCTCCATCCGCCAGCGGCTGCGCGGCCCGGCGGCGGAGAGCGCGGCGGCGACGGCGGCCGGCGCCATGCCGGCGGCGAGCGCGGCGCCGGCGGCCGACAGCGCGTTGGCGACCTGGTGCTCGCCCACGACCTGCAGCGCGACCGGGTGCTCCTCACCGGCGGCCACCAGGGTGAACCGGGCGCGGGCGGACCCGTCGAGGGTGACCTCCGCGGCCCGGACGTCGGCGTCCTGCCCGCGGCCGGTGCGCAGCACCCGTGCCCGGGTGCGCGGGGCCATGCCGATCACCCGCGGGTCGTCGGCGTTGAGCACGGCGGTGCCGTCGTCGGGCAGCGCCTCGACCAGCTCGCCCTTGGCCTGCGCGATCACCTCGGGGCTGCCGAACTCGCCCAGGTGCGCCGAGCCGACGTTGAGCACGACGCCGATCTGCGGGCGGGCGACCCGGCACAGGCGGGCGATGTGGCCCAATCCGCGGGCGCCCATCTCCAGCACCAGGAAGCGGGTGCCCTCGTCGGCGGAGAGCACGGTCAGCGGCAGCCCGATGTCGTTGTTGTACGAGCCGGGCGGGCTCACCGTGGGGCCGGCCGCGGCGAGCACCTGGCCGAGCAGGTCCTTGGTCGAGGTCTTGCCCGACGAGCCGGTGATCCCCAGGGTGACCAGGCCGCCGGCGGCGAGGCGGGTGTGCACCCCCGCGGCGAGCCGGCCGAGGGCGGCCACGACGTCGTCGACCACGACGCACGCCAGCGCCGGATCGGGGCGGGCGCACAGGGCACCGGCCGCTCCGGCGGCCGCGGCGGCCGGCAGGAAGTCGTGCCCGTCGACCCGCTCCCCCGCCACCGCGACGAACAGGTCGCCGGGGGCGAGGGACCGCGAGTCGAGCGTCACCGCGCCGGTCACCGGGGCGGTGGCACCGCTCAGGGTGCCGCCGGTCAGCTCCGCGACCTCGGCCAGCGTCAGGGCGATCACCGGGTCACCGCCCCGGCCAGGACCTCGCGGAGCACCTCTCGGTCGTCGAACGGGTGCACCGTGCCGGCCACCTCCTGGCCGGTCTCGTGGCCCTTGCCCGCGACCAGCACGGTGTCCCCGGGCGCGGCCAGCGCGACGGCGGCGGCGATGGCGGCGCGCCGGTCACCGACCTCGTGGACCTCGGCCCGCTGCTCCTCGGGCACCTCGGTGACGCCTGCCAGCACCGCGGCGCGGATGGCCGCCGGGTCCTCCGAGCGGGGGTTGTCGTCGGTGACCACGACGACGTCGCTGCCGACGGCCGCGGCGGCGCCCATCGCCGCGCGCTTGCCCGGGTCGCGGTCACCGCCGCACCCGAGCACGGTGATCAGCCGCCCCCCGGTGGCGGTGCGCAGCGCGGCGAGCGCCGTGGCGACGGCGTCGGGCGTGTGCGCGTAGTCGACGAGGGCCACGAACGGCTGGCCCGCGTCGACCGGCTCCATGCGCCCCGGCACCACGGTGGTGGCGATGCCCTGGAGCGCGGCGTCGACCGGCACGCCCACGGCGTCGAGGAGGGCGACCGCCAGCACGGCGTTGGCCACGTTGAACCGGCCGGGCAGCCGCACCCTGGCGGGGCGGCGGAGCCCACCGGGGCCGAGCAGCGTGAAGGCCGAACCGCCGTCGGGCGCGGGCTGCACGTCGACGGCCGACCAGTCGGCATCGGCCCCCGCGGTCGAGACGGTGACCGGTCGGGACCGGCCCGGGCGGTCGCGCAGCCGGCGACCCGAGGCGTCGTCGACGTCGACCACCTCGGCGGCCGCGCGCCCGTCGAACAGCAGCGCCTTCGCCTGGAAGTAGGCCTCGAGGTCGCCGTGGAAGTCGAGGTGGTCGCGGCCGAGGTTGGTGAAGCCGGCGGCGGCGAAGCGGACCCCGCCCACCCGGCCCTGCACCAGCGCGTGGCTGGACACCTCCATGACCACGGCGGACACGCCGGCGTCGGCCATCCCGGCCAGCAGCTCGTGCAGCGCCGGGGCCTCCGGGGTGGTGCGGACGCTCGGCAGGGCGGTGACCGTGCCGTCGGCGGCGCGGGTCTGGGTGCGCACGGTGCCGATGAGCCCGGTGGCCATCCCGGCCGCGGCCAGCCCGGCCTCGACCAGGTAGCTCGTCGTCGTCTTGCCGTTGGTGCCGGTGATGCCGATGACCCGCAGCCGGCGGCTCGGCTCCCCGTACACGCGGTCGGCCACGGCACCGAGGACGGCGCGCGGGTCGTCGACGACGCAGACCGGCAGGCCGGACGCCTCGGCCTCGGCGCGGCCGGTGGGATCGGTCAGGACGGCGACGGCCCCCCTCGCGACGGCGTCGGCGACGTAGCGGACCCCGTGCGTGCGGGCACCCGGGAGCGCGGCGTAGAGGTGGCCCGGCTGCACCTCACCGGAGGCCAGGGTGACGCCGGAGACCTGCACGCCGGCCGCCTCCGCGGGCACCGTGCCGACGAGGTCGGCGAGCGCGGCGAGATCGGTCGGGGTCACGGGGCTCCAATCTACCGGCGGGCTCGGCGGGATCCGCGCAGCTGCGCGTCCGGGCGCCGCGGCCCCGCTGCAGGGCCCGCCGCGAGCCTGCGAGCGGCGGGGGCAGCGGGGCCCTTCTCAGTCGTCGGCGGTGAGGCGGAAGTCGGGCCGCGGCGTCCCCGACGGGACGACGGCGTCCGCGGTCAGCGCGTAGCGCAGGATGTCGGCGAACACGGGGGCGGCGACCTGGCCGCCCTCGGCGGCGCTGGTCGGGCGCTCGAGGTCGACGGCGACCACGTACTGGGGGTCGTCGGCGGGCGCGAACCCGACGAACGTGGTGACGTACCCGCCGCCGGCGTAGCAGTTGCACTCCGGGTTGGGCCGCTGCGCCGTACCGGTCTTGCCGGCGACCCGGAAGCCCTCGATCTGCCCCAGGGGCGCGGTCCCGCCCGGGCCGACGACGGCCTCGAGCATGTAGGCCAGCGCGTCGGCGGTGGCCTCGCTGACCACCCGGGTGCCCTCGGGCTGCTCGGTGCGGGTGACCGTCCCGTCCGGCGACGTCACCGACCGCACGATGCGCGGCTCGATGCGGACGCCGTCGTTGGCGATCGCCTGGAACACCGACGCCATCTGCAGGGTGGTCACCGAGACGCCCTGGCCGATCGCCACGTTGGCCGCGCGGATGCCGCTCCAGTCCTCGGAGTCCTGCAGGATGCCGGCGCTCTCGCCGGGCAGCTCGATGCCGGTCGTGCTGCCGATGCCGAACGCCCGGAGGTACTCCTCCAGCTTCTCGTCGCCCACCTCGCGGGCCAGCATGATCGTGCCGACGTTGCTGGACTTGGCCAGGATCCCGGTGACCGTCCAGTCGATCGGCGCGTGGTCGTGGGCGTCGGTGACCACCCGGTCGCCGGCCTCGATGTGCCCGTTGACGGTGAGCACCTCGTCCGGCGTGGCCACGCCCTCCTCGACCGCGGCGGCCAGCGTCACGGCCTTCATGACGGAGCCGGGCTCGAAGACGTCCGACACGACGGGGTTGCCGAGCAGGTCGGGGTCGGTGGCCGAGTAGTTGCCGGGGTCGTACCCGGGGCACGACCCCATGGCGACCACCTGGCCGGTCTTCACGTCCTGGACGACGGCCGAGGCCCGCGTCGTGGAACCGTCGGTGCACGCCGCCTGCAGCCGCTCCTCCATCACGTACTGGAGGTCCTGGTCGAGGGTGAGGCTGATCGAGTCGCCGTCGGTCGCCGGCGTCGACTCCTCGATGCCCGACGGGATCGGGTTGCCGCCGCTGCCGACCTCGACCCGGCGCTCCCCCGGCGTCCCGGCGAGCTCCTCCTGGAAGGTCCGCTCGATGCCGGCCAGGCCCTCGCCCTCGCGCCCGACGAACCCGACGACCTGCCCACCGACCGAGCCGGCAGGGTAGAGGCGCTGCGGGTCCTGCTCGGCGACGATCACGCCGGGCAGCTCGAGGGCGTCGATCGCGTCGGTGGTCTGCGGCGGCACCTGCGAGGCCAGGACGACGTAGCGGCCGTCCCGGGACAGCTTCTCCGCCAGCTCGGCCGCCGGGACGCCGAGGAGCGGGCTCAGCGCCTCAGCCGTCTTCTCGGGGTCCTGGACGACGGTGGGGTCCGCGGTCACCTTGTAGGCGTCGACGGTGTAGGCGAAGGGCTGGCCGTCCCGGTCGAGGATCTCCCCCCGCAGGGCGGCGATCGGGTAGGTCCGCAGCCGGTCCTGCTGGGCGGCGTTGGCGTACTCCGCGCCGTCCACGCCCTGCAGGAAGCCGAGCCGGACGACCACGGCGACCAGCAGCAGCACCATGACCAGCAGTCCCCAGCGGTTGCGCAGCAGCCGCTGGTTCACCGACAGCCCCGCGCCCCCGCTGCGTCGGCTCCCGGGCGCGCGGCGCGAGGTGAACGGCCCGGGCGTGCCGCGCTGGCCGCCGCTGCGCGGTGGGCCGCCGGGGCCGCGGACGGATCCCGGCACGTCAGCCCCCGTCCGTCGCGCCGTCCGCGGTCGGCTCGGCCGGGGCCGGGGTGCCGCGCAGGACCGATCCGCCGTCGGGGTCCAGGACGAGGTAGGCCGCGCTGCCCGCGGGCACCAGCCCGGCCGCGACGGCGGCGCGCGCGATCTCGGCGGGGGTGTTGCCCTCCACGACGCTGCGCTCCAGGCGCTGCACCTCCTCGGCCCGCTGGGCGTTCTCCGCCCGCAGCTGGGTGGCCTTGAGCGAGTCGACGGCGATCGCGGTGTTGAGCACCAGCAGCCCCAGCGTGGTGCCGGCGAGCAGCGCGACGATCAGCAGCACGAACGGCGCCCGCCGGCCGGCGAGCGCGCGGGCGGGACGCCGCGTGCGGGCCGGCGCCGAGGGGACCACGCGCAGCTGCGGGCGCGGCGTGGTGCGCGCCCCGGCGCGGGGACCCGGCGTGCGGGTGGTGGTGCGGGGGGTCGCCTGGACCCGGGCCGTGGCTCGGCTGCTCATGCCGCCCTCCGGATGCGCTCGGCCGCGCGGACGCGGGCCGAGGCGGACCGCGGGTTGGCGGCCACCTCGGCGTCGGAGGCGGCTTCGCCGCCACGGGTCAGCAGCCGGAGGACGGGGCTGTGCTCCGGCAGGGGCACCGGCATCTCCGGCGGGGTGTGGTCGGTCGCGCCCTCGGCGAGGGTCTGCTTGACGATGCGGTCCTCGAGCGAGTGGAAGGTGATGACGGCGATCCGGCCGCCGACCGCCAGGGCCTCGATGGCCGCCGGCAGCGCGCGCTCCAGCACGCCCAGCTCGTCGTTGACCTCGATCCGCAGCGCCTGGAAGGTCCGCTTGGCGGGGTGGCCGCCGGTGCGCCGGGTGGCGGCGGGGATGGAGGCGCGCACCAGGTCGGCCAGGCGGGCCGTCGAGGTGAAGGGCTCCCGCGCGCGCTCGCGCTCGATGGCGGCGGCGATCCGGGAGGCGAACCGCTCCTCGCCGTAGACGCGCAGCACCCGGGCCAGCTCCTTGGCCGGGTAGGTGTTCACGACGTCGGCCGCGGTGCGCCCCGCCTCCGGGTTCATCCGCATGTCCAGCGGGGCGTCGGTGCTGTAGCTGAAGCCCCGGTCCGGGCGATCCAGCTGGAGCGAGGAGACGCCGAGGTCGAACAGCACCGCCTGCACCTCGTCGACGCCGAGGCGGTCGAGGACGTCGGGCAGCTCGTCGAAGACGGCGGGCACGAGGGTGACCCGGTCGGCGTGCCCGGCGGCCTCAAGGCGGCGGGCGGCCTCCGCGCGGGCGTCGGGGTCGCGGTCCAGGCCGATGAGCCGGAGGCCGGGGTGGGCGTCCAGCAGCGCGGTGGAGTGGCCGGCCAGGCCCAGGGTGGCGTCGACGAGGACGGCGCCCGGGGCGGCGCAGGCGGGGGCGAGCAGCTCGGTGACCCGCTCGAGGAGGACGGGCACGTGCACCGGCGGCTGCGGCGTGGCCGCGGGGCCGGGAGCGCTCATCGTCGACTGCCTCTCGGATCGGGTCCGTGGACTCCGGATGGTGCCGCGCCGCGGGTGGCGGCGGGGGGATGCGGAGCCCGCCGGCGGAACGGGATCGGCCGGTGGGACGGGTGGGGCCCCGTGGGGTGGGGCGTGGTGGGGAGAGTGGGACCTGGTGGGGCGGCGGGCGCTGCGGACGGGGTGGATCTCCTCCCGGTGGGGATCCGGCCCCCGCGGGGCGCCGCCTGGCGTCGGGGAAGAGCGTCAGGTGGTGCCCCGCGGGAGACGGGGAGGTCGCCTGCCCGCCGGGGCGGGGCGTCGGGGAGCGGGTGGACCCAGCAGCGGGGAAGGCGGCTGGGGCCGGTGCCGGTCGAGCCGCGGGGAAGGCGGCTCGTGCGGTGCTCCGCGAGCCCGCCGGGTGGCGGGTGGGGGCGGCCTGCGGGATCACGACAGCGTCGGCATCCCCTCGCTCTCCATGTCGGCGAAGGCGGCCTCCTGCTCGGCCACGTAGGCCTCCCAGGTGACGGCGTCCCAGATCTCGAAGCGGGTGTCCACGCCGACCACGACGACGTCGCGGTCGAGGTGGGCGTACTCGCGCAGGCCGGCCGGGATGGTGATGCGGCCGGTCTTGTCCGGCTCCAGCTCGACCATCGAGCCGAAGCTCATGCGGGCCCGCATGCGGGCGGCGGCGGTGTCGGAGGGGGCCATCGCGGCCATCGCGGCGCTCTGCTCGGCGACCCGGGCCATGGTGAGGCCGTAGATGCAGCGCTCCTGGCCCTTCTTGATCACCATGCCGTCGGCCACCTGGTCGCGGAACCGGACGGGGAGGGCGAGCCGGCCCTTCTCGTCCAGCCGCAGCTGGTAGCTGCCGACGAACACCGGATCACCCCCTGCATCGGTCCTCCCATGGCTCTGCAGGACCCCTGGACGGTCCCTGCCTCCCCACCGGGCGACACAGTAACCCACTAGCCCCCACTCGACACCACTCGACGCCGTGTCGTGACCTGTCCGCTCCACCCGGCCCTCCGGGGCCCGGGACCGCTGGTCGCGGGAGGGTTCGGCCCCCTCCGCACGGCGCCGCACGGGCGCCGGCAGCCGCGGTGGGGCGCGGTGGGGCTGGCGGTGGGGAGCGGTGGGGAGGACCGGCTGCGCGCACGCCCCCCGGTGGCCCGTCGGGCACGTACGGTGGAGAGGTGACGGAGGTGACACGGACCGCCGGGGAGCCGGTCGGCCCGCAGGTCGACGTCGCCGCCGACGGCGCGCGCATCGCGGCCAACGTGGCGCGGGTCGTGCAGGGCAAGGACGACGTCGTCCGCCTCTCCCTCGTGGTGCTGCTCGCCGAGGGCCACCTCCTCGTCGAGGACGTGCCCGGTGTCGGGAAGACGACGCTGGCCAAGGCGCTGGCCGCCTCGATCGACGCGAGCGTCCGCCGCATCCAGTTCACGCCGGACCTGCTGCCGAGCGACGTCACCGGCGTCGCGGTCTACGACCAGGAGACGCGGGCGTTCGAGTTCAAGCCCGGCGCGGTGTTCGCCAACATCGTCGTGGCCGACGAGATCAACCGGGCCTCGCCGAAGACGCAGTCCGCGCTGCTGGAGTGCATGGAGGAACGCCAGGTCACCATCGACGGCGTCAGCTACGAGCTGGCCCGGCCGTTCCTGGTCATGGCCACCCAGAACCCGCTGGAGATGGAGGGCACCTACCCCCTCCCGGAGGCGCAGCGCGACCGGTTCACCGCCCGGGTCTCGATGGGCTACCCGGGCCGCGACGCCGAGCTGGCGATGCTCGACGACCGCGCCACCACCGATCCGCTGGCCGGGCTCGCCCCGGTCGCGGACGCGGCCTCGGTCCGCGCGCTGGTCGCCGCCGTGGGCCGGCTGCACGTCTCCGAGGGCGTGCGCCGCTACGTCGTCGACCTGGTGGAGGCCACCCGCCGCTCCCCCCACCTGCGGCTGGGCGCCTCGCCGCGGGCCGGGCTCCAGCTGCTGCGCGCCGCCCGCGCCTCCGCCGCCCTCGCCGGCCGCGATCTGGTGCTGCCCGACGACGTCAAGGACCTCGCCGTCCCCGTGCTCGCGCACCGCCTGCTGCTGGGGGCCGACGCCGCAGTCGGCCGCCGCACCCCCGAGCAGGTGGTCGCCGAGCTGCTGGCGACCACACCGGTCCCCCGCGGGCGCTGAGCGTGCGCGGGGCGGGCCGACGGGCGCTGGGGTCGCTCACCCCCGCGGCCGCTGGCTGGTCGGCGGCGCGCTGGGCCTGCTGGCCGTGGGAGCGCTGCTGGGCGAGCGCGCCCTGGTGCAGCTGGCGGTCTTCCTGCTCGCCCTGCCGCTGCTCTCCGCCGGCGTGGTGGCCCGCGAGCGGTTCCGGCTGGCCGCCCGGCGCACGCCGGCGCCGGCGCGGATCCCCCGCGGCGATGCCGCCGAGGTGCTGCTGGAGGTGAGCAGCACGGGGCCGCGCACGGGCGGGCTGTGGCTGCTGCGCGAGTCGGTGCCCGCCGAGCTCGGCCCCTCCCCCCGGTTCACCGTCGACCGGCTCCCGCCGGGCAGCAGCGTGGCGCTGCGCTACGCGGTCTCCGGGAGCCGGCGCGGTCGGCACGAGCTCGGCCCGCTGCAGCTGCGCGTCGTCGACCCGTTCGGGCTCGTGGAGCGCAGCGCGACCGGCACCGGCACCGCGCCGGTCCTCGTCGTCCCCCGGGTGCACCCGCTCGGGCCGGTCGGGGCGGCGGCCGGGCACGGTGGCGGCGACGGCGTCCGACGGTCGATCGCCGTCCACGGCGAGGACGACGTGAGCATCCGCGGGTACCGGCACGGCGACGACCTGCGCAAGGTGCACTGGCGGGCGACCGCGCGCACCGGCGAGCTGATGGTGCGGCTCGAGGAGCGCCCGTGGCGGGCCGAGGCGACGCTGCTGCTGGACACCCGCGCCCGGGCGCACCTGCTCACCTCGGCGGGGAACCGGACACCGGGCGTCGCGCCGCCCGACAGCTTCGAGTGGGCCGTGGAGGCCGCGGCCAGCATCGGCACGGCGCTGGGCCGGCGGGGTGCCGCCGTCCGGGTGCTCACCGACGCCGGCGAGCTGGGCACCCCCGGCGGGGACCTGCTCGAGCGGCTAGCGCTGCTCGGCCCCTCCCGCTCCCCCGGGCTGTCGGCCGGCGTCGACCGGCTGGTCCGCGTCGCGGGCGACGGTCCGGTGGTCTGCGTCCTCGGCCTGGTCGGACCCGACGACGTCGCCGAGCTGGTGCGCACCCGCTCCGGTCCCACCGCCGACCGCGCGGTCCTGCTCGACGTGGCCAGCTGGGGCACCGCCGGCCGGGGACGCCGGCCCGCCGCGGCCGCCGCGGTGCTCGCCGAGCAGCGGGCCGAGGCCGCGCGGGTGCTGGGCGCGGCCGGCTGGCGGGTCGCCGTCGCCGGGGCGGGGAGCGACATCGCGGCCGTCTGGGCCGAGCTCGGCGGCAGTTCCGCCGGCCTGGCCGGGCCGCCCGTGGCGGGGGTGGCCGGGTGAGGCCGGACCTGCGGACGGCGCTCGGCGCGGCGGCGGCGACCGTCCTCGGCTCGCTGGCCCTGACCCCCGTCTTCTCCTCCGCCGCCTGGTTCCGGCCGGTGTTCCTGGCCGTGGTCGTCGTCGCCGGCACCGGGATCGCGCTGCGCGCGGCCGGTCGCGCCGGCTGGGCCCGGCTGGCCGCCGGGCGGCCGGTGCCGCGCCGGGTGGCGGCGCTCGGCGCCGTCGCCGTGCCCCTGGTCCAGGTGGGCGCCCTGGTTCTCCTGCTCACCTCGCGGTGGACACCGGAGCCGGCGCTGTGGGGCGTGCTGCCGACCTCGGCGAGCGTGCCGGACCTGCTCACCGTGCTCGGGGAGGGCGCCGCCGAGACCCGCGAGCAGGCCACGCCGGCCATCCCGCTGCCCGGCCTGGTCGCGCTGACCACCCTGTTCGTCGGCCTCGTCGCCGTCGTGGTCGACGTCGTGACCGTCCCGGGCCGCCGGGTGGCCCTCGCCGGGGCGGCGCTGCTCGGCCTCTTCGCCGTGCCCCTGGTGACCATCACCGGCGGGATCGGCGTGGTCGCGCTGGCCGGGCCGGCCGCGGGTCTGGCGGTGCTGCTCTGGACCGACCAGCGGCGCCGGCTCGACGACCAGCCGCGCGCGGGAGCGGCGCGGCTCACCTCGGGTGGGGGCCCGGCGTTCCGCATCGGCCTGGTCGCCCTGCTCACGGCGCTGGTGGCCGGCGCCTTCGTGCCCACCCTCGCGGAGGGCTCCCTGGCCACCGGGCTGGGCGGGGCCGGCGGCTCCTCGACCGGGACGTCGCTGGACCCGGTGGCGGCGATGGCCGGCGAGCTGACCCGGCCGGAGCCGATCGACCTGCTGCGGCTGCGGACCTCCGTCGCCGACCCCGGCTACCTGCGCTCGGTCACCATCGACAGCTACGACGTCGAGGAGGGGTGGTCGCTGAGCAACCTCGACGGCCAGGTCTCGGTGCTGGAGAGCCGGGCGCTGGCACCGCTCCCCCGGCAGCAGGCCGGGCGCGAGGTGACGGCGGTGGTGGAGGTGCTGGAGCACGACGACCGCTTCCTGCCGCTCCCGACGTCGCCGCTGTCGGTCGAGCTCGGCGGCGACGACGCGGACTGGCGGTTCGACCCCTCCACCGGCACGGTCTTCGGCCGCGGCGTCACCACGGCCGACCGCAGCTACCGGGTGACCGCGGCCGAACCCCGCCCCTCGGCGGACCTGCTCGCGTCGAGCCCGCCGGTCGGCGACGGCAGCCCCGTGCGGGAGCGGTACACCGCGCTCCCCGAGCTCGACCCCCGGGTGACCGCGCTGGTCGCCGAGCTGGTCGGCGCGGCGGAGGGCCCCTACGCGCGGGTCCGGTCGATCCTCGACTTCCTCACCGACCGCGACAACGGGTTCAGCTACTCCCTCGCCACCGATCCCGGAACCAGCGGCGACGACCTGGTCGACTTCCTCGACGAGCGCCGGGGCTACTGCGAGCAGTACGCCGGTGCCATGGCCGTGATGGTGCGGGCGGCCGGGGTGCCGGCCCGCGTCGCGCTGGGCTACACGGCCGGCACCGTGCAGGACGACGGCAGCCGCGTGATCACCACCGACGACGCGCACGCGTGGGTGGAGGTGTACTTCGCCGGCCTCGGCTGGGTGCCCTTCGACCCGACCCCCATCGACGTGGACCGGCGGGCGGCGCTGCCGTGGGCGCCGCGGGTGGAGGTCGAGGAGACGCCGGAGACCCCGCTCGACGTCCCCGAGCCGGTGGCGCCCGAGCCGGCGCCGACGGCCCCCCGGAACCTGGACGAGGACCCGCTGGCCACCGGCCCGCTCTCCGGAGGCGGGTCGTCCGGGGCGGGGCGCTGGCTGCCGTGGACGGGCGCCGTCCTGGGAGCCGCCGCGCTGCTCGGGCTCCCGGCGGCCGCCCGCGCCGGGCTGCGGCGCCGGCGGCTGGCCGACGGTTCCCCGGGTGCGCTGTGGGACGAGCTCGCGGCCACCGCCGCCGACCTCGGCCTGCCCCGGGACCCGGCCTGGACGCCGCGGGAGACCGCGGCAGCCCTCGCGACCGCCGCACCGGAGGGTCCGGCCCGCGCCGCCATCGGGCAGCTGGCCCGGGCCGAGGAGCGGGCCAGCTACGGCCCCGCGTCCGCGACCGACGGCGGGGCCGGGCTGGCGGAGGCGCTGCGCGCCGCCCGGCGCGGGCTGGCGCACCGGGCCGGCAGGCGGGCCCGGCTCCGGGCGCTGCTCTGGCCGGCGTCGCTGCCGGCGGCGGTCCGCGCCGGGGTGGTCACGTGGTGGCGCACCCGCCGCCCGGCGACCCGCCCGGCCTGAGACCCCCGCAACGACACGCAGCCGCCACCCCGGAGGGCGGCGGCTGCGTGCGGAACTGCGCGGAGGGCTACTGGTCGTAGCGGCGGCGGAAACGCTCCTCGAGGCGGTTCTTGAGCGGCTGCCGCCCGGCGCGGGCGGCACGTCCGCCGCGGCCGGTACCGGCGGGACCGCGACCGCCGGCCGGGGTCGGACCGGCCTCGACCGCGCCGGTGGCGGCCTTGTAGTTCAGGACGGCGAGGGCCGCGCCGCCGAAGGCGACGAGGAAGCCGATGACCCCGAGGATCACCGACTCGGCGACCGCGCCGCCGACCAGCGCGGCGAAGCCGACGACGACCAGCGCCGCGCCGATCTGCAGCCGGCGGCGGGCCTTCAGGCGCCGGTCGCCGGTGCGGACGGACGAGGCGAACTTGGGATCGTCATCGACGAGGGCGCGCTCGATCTGCTCCAGCAGACGCTGCTCGTGCTCGGAGAGCGGCACGTCGACCTCCAGGTGGGCGGAGCCAAAGCCGTCGGAGGCTCCCGCCGACGGTGACATCGAGGATACGAGCCCTTTGCAGGGCGCGAAAGGCGACCGTGCGGCGACCCGCCGGGAAGCTCGACCGATCACCCTTCGGAGTGGTCGACGACCGGGCGCGGCCGGGAGTTCCGGACGCCTCCCGTGGGGCTGCTCCCGCCGGGTCGCCCACCGCGGCGCAGCAGGGTCGCCGGGCGGACCGCTCCGGCGCCGAACCGGCGCGCGGCGCGGTCGGCGGCCAGCTCGGCGTCGCGCCGGCCGTGCTCCCGGGCACCGAGCTCGAGCTGGCGCGGCGCGGACCCGGCCTCGACCAGCCGCTCGGCCCGCACCCCCACCAGCCGGATGCGCGCCCGGTCCAGGCCGAGCGCGTCGTACAGCGCGCGGGCGGTGTCGTAGAGCTCCTGGCCGACGTCGGTGGGGACCTCGAGGGTGCGGCTGCGGGTGATCGTGGCGAAGTCGGCGAAGCGGACCTTGATCGTCACCGTGCGGGCCAGGTGCCCGGTGGAGCGCAACCGGCCCGCCGTCCGCTCCGACAGGTGCAGCAGCTCGCGGTGGATGACCGCGGGGTCGTCGACGTCGGTGCCGAAGGTCTCCTCCGCGCCGGTGGAGCGCTCCGGCTCGTCGGGCACCACCCGGCGCGGATCGCGGCCCCACGCCAGCTCGTGCAGGTGCGCGCCCTGCGCCGGGCCCAGCGCGCGCTGCAGCGTCTTCGCCGGCACGTGGGCGAGGTCGCCGACGGTGCGCATCCCCAGCCGCAGCAGCTGCTCCTCGGTCTTCGGCCCCACCCCCCACAGCGCGCCGACCGGCAGCGGGTGCAGGAAGTCCATGACCTCGGCCGGGCGGACCACCCGCATGCCGTCGGGCTTGGCCGCGGTGGAGGCGAGCTTGGCGACGAACTTGGTGGGCGCGACCCCCACCGAGCAGGTGATGCCCTGCTCGTCGAACACCCGGGCGCGGACGTACTCGCCGATCTCGGCGGCGTCACCCAGCCGGCGGCCGGCCCCGGAGACGTCGAGGAACGCCTCGTCCAGGCTCAGCGGCTCGACCAGCGGGGTGATCGACCGGAACAGCGCCATCACCGACCGGGAGACCTCGGTGTAGAGCGCCATGTCCCCCGGCAGCACCGTCGCGGTCGGGCACAGCCGCAGCGCCCGGCCGGTGGGCATGGCCGCGTGCACCCCGTAGCGGCGCGCCTCGTAGGTGGCCGAGGTGACCACGCCCCGGTTGCCTGCGCCACCGACGATCACCGGCGTGCCGGCCAGCTCCGGCCGGCGCCGCACCTCGACGCTGGCGAAGAACGCGTCCATGTCGACGTGCAGCACGGTGCACCCCTGCGCCCGCCCGGTCACGAACCCTCCCCACTCGTCGAACACCTGTTCGAAGCACTGCCCGGAGAGTAGCCCGCACGGCCGCGACCGGCGCACCGCGCCACCGCGCCGTGCCCCACTCGTGACCCGCGCCGGATCCCCGCTGGTGGGACGGCATGTGTCGGGCCAGGATGCGGGAGGTAAGCAGCGGCCGGGGAGCCGCCGACCGGCGGCCCGGATCCCGAGACGAGCGGAGGAGCCCATGGCTCTGGACGACGAGATGACCAGCGGCGACGGCGGGGCCGACGGCGGCGCGGACGGCGGGGCGCACGGCCCGGCCGACGGTGGCGCGGGCACCGCGGACCACGGCGCCTCCGGTACCCCCGGCGGCCACGACGGCGGTGCGGACGGCGGGGCCGATGGCGGCGCCGATGGCGGCGCGGACGGTGGCGCGGACGGTGGCGCGGACGGTGGCGCGGACGGCGGTGCCGACGGCGGCGCGGACGGCGGCGCCGACGGCGGCGCGGACGGTTCGGCCTGAGCGAGGACACCACCCCGGGGGGCCGGGTGGAGCAGCCGCTCCGCCCGGCCTTGCGGCGGTGCACGCACGTCGACCCCGCCGTCTTCGCGGAGGAGTACTGGGGCCGCCGCCCCCTGCTGACCCGCGCCGCCGACACCGGGAGCGACTTCACCGACCTGCTCGACCTCGCGGCGGTCGACGAGCTGCTGTCCCGTCGCGGGCTGCGCACCCCCTTCCTGCGCATCGCCAAGGACGGCCAGGTCGTCGACGCCACGCGGTTCACCGGCCCGGCTGGCGCCGGCGCGGAGATCGCCGACCAGGTGAGCACCGACTCGGTCCTGCGGCTGTTCGCCGACGGCAGCACCGTGGTCCTGCAGGGCCTGCACCGGCTGTGGCCGCCGCTGATCGAGTTCGCCGACCAGCTGGCCGCCGACCTCGGCCACCCCACCCAGGTCAACGCCTACGTCACCCCGCCGTCCTCGCGCGGGTTCGACCCGCACTACGACGTGCACGACGTCTTCGTCCTCCAGGTCGCCGGGCAGAAGCACTGGACCATCCACGAGCCGGTGCTGCGCGACCCGCTGCGCAGCCAGGTGTGGACCGACCGCCGTGCGGAGGTGGCCGAGGCGGCCACCCGCGAGCCGGTGGTCGACGCCGTCCTCGAGCCGGGCGACGTCCTCTACCTCCCCCGCGGCTTCCTGCACTCGGCGACGGCGCTGGGCGAGATCAGCGCGCACCTGACCATCGGCATCCACTCGGTGACCCGCTGGGGCGCGGCGGAGGCGGCGCTGGACCTGGTGCGCACCCTGGCCGCCGAGGACGGCGCGCTGCGCGGCTCGCTGCCGCTGGGCGTGGACCTGGCCGATCCCGGGAGCGTGCGCGACGACGTCGTCGCCGTGGTCGAGGGGCTGCGCGACTGGCTGGCCCGGGTCGACCCCGACGAGGTGGCCGAGCGGCTGCGCGCCCGCACCTGGTCGCAGGTGCGCCCCGAGCCGGTGGCGCCGCTGGCGCAGGCGACCGCCGCGGCGTCCCTCTCCCCCGACACCGTGCTGCGGCTGCGCCGCCGGCTCCGCTGCCGGCTGGGCGACGGCGACGAGGGTGAGGTCGTGCTGGTCGGCGGCCGCCGCACGCACACGTTCCCGGCGTCGGCGCGGCCGGCGCTGGCCGAGCTGCTGGCGGTCGGCGAGCTCAAGGTGGGCGATCTGCCCGGCCTCGACCCCGCCGAGGGGATCGCCCTGGCCCGCCGGCTGGTCACCGAGTCGATCGCGGTGGTCCCGGACGCGACCGCGGGACCGTGACCGCCGGCGCGCGACCCCCGGACGACTTCTGCCGCACCGACGTCCCGGCGCGGCCGGCGGGGCGGCTGGACGCGTCGCGGTGCTCGGTGCAGGCGATGGAGCGCGGCGACTCCTCGATCGCCACCGCCTCCCCCGTGCAGCGCTGGCTGCTGGTGGAGCAGCCCGGCCCCTGGGGTCGCGACGCCCTGACCCAGTCGCGGTTCGACGCGCACGTCGCGCCGCTGCTCGCCGAGCGGGCCCGGCAGGAGGGCGTGCGGGTGCTGCTCGTGCGCCGTCCCGGGGACCGGCTGGCCGACTCCGGTCGCCGCTGGGCGTACGCGGACAGCCGTCCCGGGCGGGAGGGCATGTGGTGGTCGGTGCGGGCGGAGGACGCGGACCTGCTGACCGCACCCTGGGACGGCTCGGTGGGCGAGCCGGCCGCCCGCCCGGCGTACCTGGTCTGCACGCACGGCGGGCACGATGCGTGCTGCGCGCTGCGCGGCCGGCCGCTGGCCCGCGCGCTGCCGGCGCCCGGGCCGGCCGACGTCTGGGAGTGCAGCCACCTGGGCGGCGACCGGTTCGCGGCCAACGTGCTGGTGCTGCCGCACGGCTTCTACTACGGGCAGGTGCCGGGCGACGGCGGGCTGCTGGTGGAGGCGCACGAGCGCGGCCGGGTGGCGCTGCCGTGGCTGCGCGGCCGGGCGGGGCTGCCCGCGCCGGTGCAGGCGGCGCAGCACGGTGCGCGGGAGGAGCTGGGGCTGCTCGGCGTGGACGACCTCGCGCCGCTGTCGGTGACGCGGCTCGACCCGCCGGAGCCCGAGGTGGAGCGGTGGGAGGTCGCGCTGGCCGGCCCGGACGGCCCGGTGGTGGTCGTCGTGGAGAGCCGCCCCTCGCCGGAGCTGGTGCACCTCACCTGCTCGGCGGCCCGGCCGGGCCGGGTCCGCACCTGGCACCGCCTGTCGGTCAGCTGAGGGCGCGGCCCCGGGCGAGCAGCAGCGGGATCGCCAGCTCTGTCGCGGTGAGCGAGCCGTGGTAGGCGGCGAGCCGGCTCGGCCCGGGCTCGCGGTCGGTGGCGGTCAGCGCCCAGGTGCCGCGGGCCAGGGCCACGACGTCGCCGATCCGCTCGACCACGGCGTCGTCCACCGGGCCGAAGATGCCGCTGGCCACCGCCTCGTCGCGGGCGACCACCCAGGCGCGCTCGGCCAGCACCTCCTGCCAGCGGGCCAGCACGTCGTCGGCCGCGCCGGGGAGCGCGTGCACGTAGCGGGCGCGCGGCTCGCCGGCCAGCACGCGCACCCCCTCCGCCAGGTCGGGGTGGGCGTCCAGGTCCAGCCTCGTGCCGGCGGGGACGTCGAGCATCCCGTGGTCCGCGGTGACCAGCAGCGCGGCGTCGTCCGGGAGCCCGTCGACGACCTGCGCGACCATCCGGTCGACCAGCTGCAGCTGGGCGCGCCAGCTGTCGGAGCCGACGCCGCGGACGTGGCCGGTGAGGTCGAGGTCGGCGAAGTAGCCGTAGACCAGCCCGCGGGGGGCGGCCCGCAGCGCCCGCAGCACCTGGGCGCTGAGGTCACCGGCGCCCACGGTGCCGGTGTACGTGGCGCCGCGGTAGGCCGAGACGCTGAGCCCGGACCCGGCGAACGACCACGGCGCGACGACGGTGACCGGGAGCCCCGCGGCGGCGGCCTGCTCGAAGACGGTCGGGCACTGCTGCCAGACGGCGGGGTCGGGGTCGTCCTGCCACTGCGTGTGGGTGAGGGTGCGGTCCTCGCCCGGGACGTCGGTGACGAAGCCGAGGATGCCGTGGCTGCCCGGCGGCAGGCCGGTGCCGAGCGTGGCCAGGCTGACCGGGGTGGTGCTGGGGCAGGGCGCGGCGAGGTCGCCGACGGGGGCGCTCAGCGCGGCGAGGGTGGGCGCCAGGTCGGCGTGCGCGCGGACCAGATCCGCCCCCAGGCCGTCGACGAGCAGCACCGCCACGCGCCGGGCGCCGGCGAGGGTCGCGGTGAGGCCGAGCGGGTCGGCGGGGAGGTCGCCCCGCGCGGGGGTCACGCCGAGCGCGGCCGCCACGCCGGGGAGGACGTCGGCGAGGGTCGCCGTCCCGTAGGCGGGGACGGCCAGGTCCGCCAGGAGCGTCACGGCCGGGTGGCGAGGACGTGCAGGCCGGTGGCGACGTCGCGGTAGGGCGAGACGCCGGCCAGCGCCAGCTCGAGCGCCCGGACGGCGTCGGGGTCGGCACCGGAGGCGGCGTCCAGCAGGTCGGCGACGACGCCGACGCCGCGCCAGGGGCCGGGGGTCAGGCCGGCGCCCTCGACGAGGGCGAGGAGGTCGTCCGGGGCGAACCGGCGGCGGGCGGTGTCGCGCCCCTCGAGGAGGGCGAGCGCCTCGACCGGGTGCCCGGCGGCGGCCCGGGCGAGGACGGCGCCGGCACGGTTGGCCGTGGCCACGCTGACCTGCCCGCCGGGGCGCACCGCCCGCGCGATCTCGCGGAGGGTCACCGCGGGGTCGTCGACCACCTCGAGCACCGAGTGGCACAGGGCGAGGTCGTAGCCGCCGTCGCCGGCCTCGCCGCCGAGCACCTCGTGCAGCAGGTCGCCGTCGCCCTGCACGCCGCGGACGGCCCCGCCGACGCCGGCGGTGGCCGCCCGGCGGGCGAGCGTGGCCAGGGCGTCGGCGCTCGGGTCGACGACGGTCACCTGGTGACCGGCGCGGGCCAGCGGGACGGCGAAGATGCCGCTGCCGCCGCCGACGTCGAGCACCCGCAGCGGGGCGCCGGCGGAGACCACCGGGTCGAGCGCCGCCCAGACGGCCGCCCCGCGCGGGGAGGTCTGCTCAGACGGCGAGGCGGGGGCTGTCGGCACGTCGCGAGCCTAGTGGCGGGCGGCGGCGCCCACCCATCCCCGCGGTGGGCGCCGCCGGGTTCCTACGCCTCGGCCGGGACGGCGTCGGCGGCCCGCCGGATCTCGGCGAGGTCGATGCGGCGCATCTGCAGCATCGCCTGGGTGGCCCGCTGCGCACGGCCCGGATCGGGGTCGTTGGTCAGGGCCAGCAGCTCCTCAGGGAAGACCTGCCAGGAGAAGCCGAACCGGTCCTTGAGCCAGCCGCACATGCTCTCCTCGCCGCCGCCCTCCATCAGGCCGTACCAGTAGTGGTCGACCTCCTCCTGGTCGGCGCAGACGACCTGGATCGAGACCGCCTCGCTGAACGGGAACTGCGGCCCCCCGTTGAGGGCGGTGTACGGCCGGCCGTCGAGGACAAAGTCCACCGTCAGGACGTCGCCCTCCCTCATCGGGGGCGGCATGTCGGGGCCGTAGCGGGTGATCCGGCCGATGCTGGAGTTCGGGAAGACCGAGGTGTAGAGCTGCGCGGCCTGCTCCGCCTGACCGTCGAACCACAGGCACGGGATCTGCTGGGGCATCGTCGTCGTCCTCTCGCCGTCGTGGTGCTGCCGGAGGTAGGACGGCCCGACGGTCCCCGACTCATCGGCGTGCCGGCCCGTGATCGTTTGCCGACCCGCGGTGGCCGGGCACTCCCTCCCGGAAACAGTTCCGTCGACGAGGAGCCGCCATGCCCAGGTCCACCCGTCCCCGCCCGCTGCGCGCCACGATGGCCGCGTTCGCGATCGCCGCCGCGTCGCTCACCACCGTCGCCTGCGGCTCGGACGTCGTCGACGACGACGTGGAGCAGAACATCGAGGAGGGCGTCGACGACGCCGAGCAGGAGGTCGAGGACGCCACCGACGGCGAGGACAGCAACGGCTGAGCTCGCCACCGGCCTTCAGTGCCCGGAGCTGCCCGGGCTGGAGTGCCAGAGCTTGCGCGGTGGGGCGGCCGCTGCCCGTCGGGCGGCGGTCGCCGCGTCGTCGCCGGCGGGCTTGATGTCGGCGTAGGGCGACATCCGGAAGCCCGTCGGGTGCACGAGCACCGGCTTGACCACCACCGGCCGGCTGCTCCGCGACGCGGCGGCCCCGGAGATGGCCTGCTCGGTGATCTCCCCCGGCGCGACCATCAGCTCGCGCACCGCGTCCAGCCCGCCGGTCTCCCACGCCTCGTGCAGCGCCGGCAGCTCCCACGCGCCGGTGGCCCGCAGCGACACCCCGCGCGGGCCGGTGCGGCGCAGCACCCCGCGGATGACCAGCAGCCACGAGTGGAAGACGGTCGCGGCGTAGGGCCCCTGGGCGTCCTCGAAGAAGGTGGAGTCGGTGCACCCGCTGCCGTCGTCCAGGGTCACGAAGACCACCCGGCGGCCCGAGCGGATCGGTGGTGTCTGGGTGGCCACCTTGACGCCGGCGACCAGCACCTCCGAGCCGCTGCGGCAGCCCAGCAGCTCCCCCGCCGGGACGGCGCCCAGCGCGGCCAGGAACGGCTTGTAGAAGTCGACGACGTGCCGGCTGGCGTCCAGGCCCAGCACCTCCAGCTCGGCGCGGACCAGCTCGGCGTCGGTGAACTCCGGCAGCCCGCTGCCCTCGGCCCATCCCAGCCCCGCCTCCTCGGCGCCGGCCTCCGGCCCGGCCCCCTCCATGCCCATGAGGTCGAGGCTGAGCTGGCCGGCCGACCCGGCCCTGGCCCCGCTGCGGCTCCACCGGTCCAGCTCGCCGATCTGCAGCAGCAGGTCGCGGCGGGTCACCTGGTGGCGGCGGTGCGCCGGGCGCCGGGACTCGCGGTCGCGGATGCCGAACCCGTAGAGGGAGTCGAAGCCGCCGGCGAGCACCAGCCGCTCGACCACCGGCCGGGACACCGACGCGCGGGCCCAGAAGTCGGCCAGCGAGCGGTAGGGCTGGCCCTCGACGATCCGGGCCACCTCGTCGTCGGAGATGCCCTTCACGTCGGCCAGCGCCAGCCGGATGCCGTAGCGGGAGGGATCGGGCATCGAGGCGGGCATCCAGTCCGGACGCCGCCAACCCTCACCCTCCAGCTCAGGGTCATGGTCCACCCGCTCGATGCGGTAGGTGGCCCCGGAGGCGTTGACGTCGAGGCCGAGCACCCGGACGCCGAAGTTGCGGGCGTCGTCGAGGATCAGCCGCTTCGGGTACATGCCGGGGTCGTGGGTGAGCACCCCGGCGAGGAACGCCGCCGGGTGGTGCGCCTTGAGCCAGGCCGACTGGTAGGTGGGCAGCGCGAACGCCGCCGCGTGCGCCTTGCAGAAGCCGAACGAGCCGAAGGCGACCAGCACCTCCCACACCTGCTCGGCCACCTCCACCGGGTAGCCGGCCTCCAGCGCGCGCGGCACGAACCAGGTGCGCACCTCCGGGTGGGCGTCCTTCTCCCCCAGCGCCCGCCGGACCTCGTCGGCCTCCGCCAGCGAGCAGCCGGTCATCCGGGACACCACCTGCAGCACCTGCTCGTGGAAGACCACGACGCCCGCGGTCTCGGCGAGCGCGAACTCCAGGTCGGGGTGCGGGTAGACGGTCTCCCGCCAGCCGTTCCGGGCCATGAGGAACGGGGTGACCATGTCGCTCTTCACCGGCCCGGGCCGGAACAGCGAGATGTCGACGATGATGTCCTCGAAGGTCTGCGGGCCGAACTTGCCGACCAGCTCGCGCTGCCCCGGCGACTCGATCTGGAACATGCCGAGCGTGCGGGTCGAGCGGATCAGCTCGAAGGTCGTCGGGTCGTCGCGCGGGACGGCGTCGATGTCGACGGTCTCGCCGTCGACCCGCGCGACCTCGTCGAGGGCGTGCGCGATCGCCGACTGCATCCGGATGCCCAGCAGGTCGAGCTTGAGCAGCCCGAGCTCCTCGACGTCGTCCTTGTCGAACTGGCTCATCGGGTAGCCGAGGTAGCTGCTCTCGACCGGGGTGCGGTCGAGCAGCGTGGCGTCGGAGAGCAGCACCCCGCACGGGTGCAGCGCGATGTGGCGGGGCAGCCCGTCGAGCCGGGAGGCCAGGTCGAAGAGCAGGTCGAGGTCACCGGTGCCGCCGGCCCGCTTCGAGCCGTACCGGCTGGCCCGCAGCTCCGGGAGGTCCTTGAGCGCGGCGTGCACCTGGTTGGCCCGGATGTGCGGGAAGGCCTTGGCGACGGCGTCGATCTCGGCCGGGGGCAGCCCCAGCGCGGCGCCGACGTCGCGGATGGCGTGCCGCACCCGGTAGGTGTCCATCATCGAGATGCAGCTGACCCGGTCGGCGCCGAACCGGTCGAGGACGGCGTCGTAGACCTCCATCCGGCGGGCGGACTCCACGTCGATGTCGATGTCGGGCAGCTGGTGGCGCAGCGGGGAGAGGAACCGCTCCATCAGCAGGCCGTAGCGGATCGGGTCGACGTCGGAGATGCCGAGCAGGTAGGTGACCAGGCTGCCGGCGCCCGACCCCCGCGCGGCGGCGCGGACCCTCAAGCTCTTGATGAGGTCGACCACGTCGGCGACGGTGAGGAAGTAGGAGGGGTAGCCGAGGGAGTCGATGACCTCCAGCTCCTCCTCCAGCCGGACCCGCACCCGCTCGGTCAGCGGCATGCCGCGCCGGCCGAGGCCGGCCTCGCAACGGGCGCGCAGCACCTGCGAGGGGCCCATCCCCCGCTCCGCGGGGGTGGTGACGACGTCGAGCTCGGGGTAGCGGACGCTGCCGATGCCGAGGTCCTCGCGGATGTCGACGGCGCACTGCTCGGCCAGCCGGGCGGTGCGCTCGAGCAGCCGGAGCGCGGCCTCGCGGTCGGGACCGGTGAGGTCCTCGGCCACCTCGGCCATCTCCTTGCCCGACTTCAGGTAGCCCTCGGCGGTGCGCCGGTCGACGTTCCGCTCCGCGAGCGGGACCAGCCGGCGCGCGGCGTCGAGGACGTCGGCGGTGGGGGCGTCGAGGGCGTCGGCGTACCGGACGGCGTTGCTGAGCACGACCGGCACACCTTGCTCGGTGGCGAACCGGAGCATCGCCTGCGCGCGCTGCCGGTCACCCCGGCCGCGGTGGTGCACCAGCTCCAGGACGACGTGCGGCCCGAAGGCGGCACGCCAGACGTCCAGCTGGGCCGCGGCGAGGTCGGCCCGCCCGGCGAGCAGCGCCCGGCCCACCGGCGAGTCGGGGCCGAGCAGCGCGACCAGTCCGGCGGCGTGCTCGGCGGCGGTGGCCAGCGAGCTCACCGGCTCCCCCCGCGTGCCGCGCAGGTGGGTGGCGCTGGTGAGCCGGCACAGCGACCGCCAGCCGGCGCCGTCGCGGGCGAGGAAGGTGACCCGGGGCAGCCGCGGGTCGACGCTGGCCCCGCCCCGCGCCGGCGAGCGGCGGCCGTGCGCGGGCGCCGGCGCGGTGCGCAGCCGCGACGGCCGCGCACCGGAGGACGCGCCCCCGAGGGCGTGCGCGAGCGCGGGCGGCACCGTGCCGTCCGCACCGGGGGCGACCGCGAGGTCGACGCCGAAGATCGGCCGCACCCCGGCCGACCGGCAGGCCAGCGCGAACTTCACCGCCCCGTACAGCCCGTCGCGGTCGGTGAGGGCCAACGCGCTCATGCCGTGCTCGGCGGCCCGGGCGACCAGGTCGGCGGGGTGGTTGGCCCCGTACCGCATGGAGTAGCCCGACGCGACGTGCAGGTGGACGAAGGGGTCGCTCACCGCCGGCGGGACGAGGATCGGGAATCGGACCGGGCGCCGGTCGCCGTGGTGCCGCCGACGAGCTGCGGCCGGGGGTAGGCCGGCTCGGCGAGCACGCTCAGGCAGCTCTCCACGACGGCGAGGAAGGCACCGACGTCGCGGACCAGGTCGTCGGCCTCCCGCTCGGTGACCGCGGAGGAGAGCCCCGCCTCGGCGGCCGCGCGCTTGGCCGCGCCGGCGGCGAAGAAGGTGGCCCACTCCCCCAGCTCGGGGGCGACCTGGCCGAGCAGGTCCCAGGCGCTGCGCGGCCGGCGCCGCCCGGACTCGGGACGGGTGCGGGCGGCCAGCACCGCGGCCGCGGCCCGCAGCGCACCCAGGTGCGCGGTGGCGTACCGCAGGCGGGGATCGGCGGTCGCCGTGGCCTCGGCCAGTCCGCGGTGGGCCTGGTCGAGCAGCGTGGCGGCCGCGGCGGGCAGCGCCGGGGGCAGGGGCAGCTGGCCGGCCGGGACGGCGCGTGCGGCGCCCATCAGTCGTGCACCCGCACGAGCCACCAGCGGTTGGCCGCCGCGTCCCAGGACAGGTCGAACACCCCGGCGAAGCTCATCCGCGACCGCCCGGCCCGGACCGCCTCCACCCGCCAGACCTCCCGGGGGGCGACCAGGTCGGCCGAGGCGCCACCGGACCCGCCGCCGCGCTGCCACCACGGCGCCGTCTCGCGCCACGAGTCGAGCAGCTCCCCCACCACGTAGCGGGACGGCCCGCGCCAGAACTGCGCCGGCCCCAGCGGACCGCGTTCGACCTGCACCTCCTCGCCGACCGCCTCGTCGACCCGGCCGACGACCTCACCCAGCACCCGGCTCATGGCCGACCTCCCCACGCCTCGTCCCCCGCCGCGCCCACCGGGCCACCGCCCCGGAGGGGAAGATCCGGGAACGGCGGCGGATCCGGTGGATCGCAGACCGTCGTTCGAACGCGTGTTCGAACGACGTCCAGTAGACCGGAGGCCGGTCGCGCCGTCAAGACGGCGCACGCACGACCGCGGACCGGCGGAGAACTGTCGGACCCCCTCCCTAGGTTCGGTGCATGGAGGACGGAGCGGTGCCGCCGGCACCGGAGCTCGGCGAGCCGATCCCCGTGCTGCCGGCCGAGGTCGCCTCCCCGCGGTCGGCCGAGTTCGAGCTGGTCTGCGACATCTGGTCGACCGACGCCCGCATGGCCCGCGAGCACGCCTGGCAAGCCGCGACGATCGCCGAGCTCGCGCGCCGGCGCTCGGTCGAGCGCGACGCCGCGTCCGGCGACCGGGGTGCCGCCGGACCTGACACGCGGGCGGCGCGACCGGCGGCGCTGGCCGACGTCGCCGACGACTTCGTCTCCGAGCTGGCCGTCATCCGCCGCTGCTCGGAGACCGAGGCGAGCCGGCTGGCCGCCGAGTCGATCCTGCTCACCACGAAGCTGGCACCGACCTGGTCGGAGCTCTACGCCGGACGGCTGACCGTGCGCAAGGCCCGGATCCTGCTCGACCTGCTCGGCGACGCCTCCGACGGCGTGGCCGCCGAGGTGCAGGCTCGGGTGCTCCCCCGCGCCGAGGACTGCCCGCCGTCGCGCCTGGCCGACCGGGCGCGCTACCACCTCTACCGGCTGGATGCCGCGGCCAAGGAGCGCCGCCGCCGCGAGGCGGAGCGGAAGGCCGACGTGCACGTCGAGCGCACGGCCGATGGCCTGGGCCGGTTGATCATCGAGGGCCCGGTACCGGCGGTGCACGCCGCGCGGGACGCCGCCGACCGGTACGCCCGGTGGATGCGAGCTGACGGCGACGACCGGCCGATCGGCGTGCTCCGCTCCACCGCGGCACTGGACCTGATCCTGCGGCCGTGGGACACCCGGCGCCCGCCCGTGACTGCGCACCTGGTCATCCACGCAGCACTGCCGGCGCTCCGGGGCGACGCGCCCGACGGGGCGCAGCCCGCCGAGCTGGACGGGCAGCTGGTCTCCGCCGCCCAGTGCCGGGCGCTGCTCGCCTCCCTCGGCATGCTCCGTCTCGGACCGCCCCCGCCCGGCGGATCGATCCGCATCGCCATCGACGACCCGGTCACCGGGGAGACGCTGGCCGTGGCCACCCGCGCCGAGCTGCGGCGCGGAGCGGGCACCGGCCGGCAGGTCCGCCGCCGGACCGGCCGCGCGGCAGCCACCGGTGACGGTCCTGGCCTCCACTCTCCACCGGCCAGGCCGGGTTACCGACCGTCCGCCGCGCAATGCCGGCTCACCACCACCCGCGACCGGCACTGCCGGATGCCGGGCTGCCGGCGGCGTGCCGGACGCTGCGACATCGACCACGTGCGCGCGCACGGCGCCGGCGGGCAGACCGCCTGCTGGAACCTCTGCTGCCTGTGCCGGCGGCACCACCGCATCAAGACCTTCGCGCCCGGCTGGTCGTTCACCCGGCTCACCGACGGCCGGCTGGTCGTCCGCACGCCATCGGGTGTCACCAGGTCCACCCGTCCGCCGGGCTGGTACCACGAGCCCGAGCCCGACCCGCCGTGGCTGGACGACGTCGCTCCACCCGATCCCCTCCGGGGCTGAGCGGGCAGGAGGCAGCGGTGGACGGCCCGGGGCGCAGAACGTGGGGCGGTGGCAGGATCGACGCATGACCCCGCCGCCCGTGCACCCCCGGGTGACCGAGGTCGCCCGGATCCTGCGCGAGGCCGGGTCCTCCGGGGAGGTCCGCGTGCTGCCGGCCGACGTGCGCACCGCCGCCGCGGCCGCCGCCGCGCTGGAGGTGCCGGTCGGCGCCATCGTCAACAGCCTGCTCTTCACCGCCGTGGGCCAGCCGGTGCTGGTCCTCACCAGCGGGGCACACCGGGTCGACGGCGGCAAGGTGGCCGCGCTGCTCGGCGTCCCGTCGCTGGAGAAGGCCGCGCCCGAGGTGGTCCGCGAGGTCACCGGCCAGCCGATCGGCGGCGTCGCCCCCGTCGGCCACCCCGAGCCCATCGGCACGCTGGTCGACGTCGAGCTCGCCCGCCACCCCCGGGTGTGGGCCGCCGCCGGCCACCCCGCCGCGGTCTTCCCCACCACCTACGAGGAGCTGCTCGCGCTCACGGCGGGCACCGCCGCCGAGGTCGGCGACGGCCCCTCGACCCCGGCCACCGGAACGGTGGACGGCTCCCCCACCCCGGACGTCGCGGAGGCGGTCGGCACGTGACAGGCACGACACCCGCCACCCGGATCGTGGAGCTGCCCACCCCGTGGTTCCGCGACCACATGCACGAGGCGCTGGCCATCTACGGCCTGGCCATGGGCTACGACCCGTCCGTCGTGGCCGGCCGCTACGGCTACGCCGTCCAGCACACCGAGCGCCCCGGCTTCCGGGCCGTCGGCGCGTTCGCCGCCACCCCGGACGGCGAGCAGCTCGTCGGCTTCGGCTACGGCTACGTCGTGGCCCCCGGCCAGTGGTGGCACGACCAGGTCCGGGCCGCGCTGGACCGGCGGACGGCGAAGAAGTGGCTGCCCGGCGCCTTCGAGGTCTGCGAGCTGCACGTCCACCCCGATCACCAGAGCCGCGGCCTGGGCCGGCAGCTCCTGCACGCGCTGGTCGAGGGCGTGCCCCACCCGGTGGCGCTGCTGTCCACCCCGGACGCCGACACGAAGGCCTTCCGGCTCTACCACGCCGACGGCTTCGTCGACCTGGCGCGCGGCTACCACTTCCCCGGCGACTCCCGGCCCTTCGCGATCCTCGGTGCCACCCTGCCGCTGCATCCACGGGACGGCGCCCGGGCGAACAACCCGGCGTGACCCCTCCCGCCGCCGAGTCCTCGGCCGACGTCGTCGTCATCGGCTCCGGCCACAACGGGCTGGTCGCGGCCTGCTACCTCGCCCGGGCCGGGCTGCGGGTCGAGGTGGTCGAGTCCGACACCGTCCTGGGCGGCGCCGTCTCCACCGTCGAGCGGTGGCCCGGGGTGCGGGTCGACCGGGGGTCCAGCGCGCACGTGATCATCCGGCACAGCGGGATCACCGAGGAGCTGGAGCTGGCCGCGCACGGCCTGCGCTACGTCGACTGCGACCCGTGGGGATTCGCCCCGGCGCCCGTCCCCGGCGACGACGGCCCGGACGGCCGGCCGCTGGTCTTCTCGGTCGACCTCGACGCCACCTGCGCCTCGATCGAGGCCGCCTGCGGTGCCGACGACGCAGCCGCCTACCGCCGCTTCGTCGAGGTGTGGGCACCGCGCAGCCGCGCCGTCGTCGACTCCTTCGGCCGCCGCCCGAGCGCCGGCGGGCTCGCCCGCGCCTTCTGGCCGCTGGGCGCCCCCCGCGACGGCCGGCCGCGCACGCCCGGCGGCGAGCTCGCCGTCGACTTCCTCGGCTCGGGCGACGCGCTGCTCGACCGCTGGTTCACCAGCGAGCGGCTGAAGGCGGCGCTGGCCTGGTTCGGCGCGCAGTCCGGTCCCCCCATGTCCGAGCCCGGCACCGCGGCGATGGTCGGCTGGGTGGCGCTGCTGCACGACGTCCCGCCCGGCCACCCGGTCGGCGGGTCCGGCGGCCTGACCCAGGCGCTGCGCCGGCGGCTCGAGGCCGACGGCGGCCGGGTCGTGCTCGGCGACGGCGCCGCGCGGCTGCTCGTGCACGGGGGCCGGGTGACCGGCGTGGAGACGACCTCCGGACGGCGGATCGCGGCCGGCACCGTCGTCGCCGCCTGCCACCTCGGGGTCACCCGGGCGCTCGCCGGTGACGCCGCGCCCCCCGCGCTCGCCGAGGCGGACCCGCCGATCGGCAACGGCTTCGGCCTGGTCGTGCGGGCGCTGACCGACGCGCCGCCGTCCTACCCGGGCGCCGGCCCGGAGTCGCTGCAGGGGCTGCAGCTGCTGTGCACCGACCGCGGGCAGCTCGCCGCGGCGCACGGCGACTGGGGCGCCGGCCGGGTCCCCCGCGAGCCGGTGCCGCTGGCGATGTCGTTCTCGGCGAGCGACGCGACGCTCGCGCCGGCCGGGCAGCACGTCGTCACGATCTGGGGGCAGTGGTACCCCTACGCGCTCGCCGACGGCGCGGACTGGACCGACCTGGCCGAGACCGAGGCACGCCGGCTGGTCGACGCCGTCGACCGGTACGCACCCGGGTTCGCCGCCTCCGTCCGCGAGACCTACGTGCAGACCCCGCTGCTCCTCGAGCAGGAGCTCGGCCTCCCCCGCGGCAACGTCATGCACGTCGAGATGGGCCTGGCCAGCATGTTCGGCTTCCGGCCCACACCGGCGCTGTCCGGTTACCGGGTACCGGGGCTGCCCGGGCTCTACCTCGCGGGCGCCTCCACCCACCCCGGTGGCGGGGTGTCGGGCAACTCGGGCCGGTCCGCGGCGCGGGTCGTGCTCGCCGACCGGCGGCCGGTCGCCCGGGCGCTGCGCCGGATCCGGAGCCGCGCGTGACGACGGCGGCGCCGCCGCGGGGCGGCGTGCGGCAGGCGGTCCCGTGGGCGCTGGCCGGCCTCCTGGTGCTGACCGCGATCGCCTACCCGCTCACCGACGGCGGGACCCGCGACGCGGTCAGCTGGACGATCGTGCTGCTCGGCGGCGCGCTCTCGGTGACCCACGCCGGGCTGAGCCGGGGCGCCCGCACCGGCGCCGGCGTGCTGCTGCTCGTCCTCGTCACCTCGATCGGGTTCGAGGCCCTCGGCCTGGCCACCGGCTTCCCGTACGGCAGCTGGACCTACAGCTCCGTGCTCGGCCCGACGCTGCTCGGCGTCCCGTTCCTGGTGCCGCTGGCCTGGCTGATGATGGCCTGGCCCAGCTGGCTGCTGGGTGCGCGCCTGGCGGCGCCGGTCCGCCCGGGTCGGCGGCGCGCGGCCCGCATCGCGTGGGCGGCCGGCGTCTTCGCCGCCTGGGACGTCGTCCTCGACCCGCAGATGGTCGACGCCGGCTACTGGACCTGGGAGCACCCCACCCCCGGGCTCCCGGGCATCGACACCGTCCCGCTGACCAACCTGGCCGGCTGGCTGCTCGCCGGCGCCGTCCTCATGACGCTGCTCGACCTCCTCGTGGAGCGCACGGCGACCGGTCCCGCGATCGGTGCCGGCGCCCCGTTTCTCGCGCTGGGCTGGATGACGCTCGGCGGCGCCCTCGCGCACGCCGGCTGGCTCGACCTGCCCGGCTCCGCGGCGTGGGGAGCGGTCCTGGCGGTGCCGGTGCTCGCCGTCCTGGCGCGGCAGGCGGCCCGGAGCCGCCGGTGAGCGGCCGGGTGCTGCGCGTCCTCGCCGGTCTGTCCGTCGCCGGGGCGGTGCACGCGGCGGTCAACGCCGCGCTGCTGCGCCGGCCGCCGTCCGCGCCGCCACCGGTGCGCCGACGCGTGGCCGTGGTGCTGCCGGTCCGCGACGAGGCCGCGCACGTGCTCGACTGCCTGGCCGCCGTCCTCGACCAGCGCGGCGTCCCGGACCTGTCCGTGGTCGTCGTCGACGACGGCTCGACCGACGGCACCGCGGAGCTGGTGTCCGGGCACCTCGACCCGCGGGTGCGGCTGGTCCGGGCGGTGCCGCCGGGTCCTGGCTGGCTCGGCAAGCCGAACGCCTGCGCGCAGGGGGCGGCCGCGGCCGGCGACGCCGACGTGCTGGTCTTCGTGGACGCCGACGTGCGGCTGATGCCCGATGCGCTCGCCGCCGCCGTCGCCGTCCTGGACGAGGCCGGTCTCGACCTCGTCTCCCCGTGGCCGTGCCAGCTGGCCGGGTCGGCGGCGGAACGGCTGGTCCAGCCGCTCCAGCAGTGGCTGTGGTCGACGCTGCTCCCCCTCCGGCTCGCCGAGCGCTCGCCCCGGCCGAGCCTCGCGGCGGCCAACGGGCAGTTCCTCGTCGTCCGGCGGTCGGCCTACGAGCGGGCCGGGGGGCACGGCGCCGTCGGGGGCGAGGTGGTCGAGGACGTCGCCCTGCTGCGGGCGGTCAAGGCGAGCGGCGGGCGGGGCGTCGTCGTCGACGGCTCCCGGCTGGCCGTCTGCCGCATGTACGACGGCTGGGCCGGGGTGCGCGACGGCTACGGCAAGTCGCTGTGGGCGGCGGTCGGGGGCTCCCCGGCGGCGGGGGTCGCGGCCGCCGCCGCGCTGACCGCCGTGCACGTGGTCCCGCCGCTCGCGGCGCTGCGCGGGTCGCGCGCCGGGCTGCTCGGCTACGCGGCGGGGGTCGCCGGGCGTGCGGTCAGCGCGGCGGCGACCGGCGGGCGGGCGTGGCCGGACGCGCTGGCCCACCCCGTCTCGGTGCTGCTGCTGGACGTGCTGCTGCTGCGCTCGGTCCGGGACCACCGGCGCGGCACGCTGACCTGGCGCGGGCGCGCCGTGGCCACCCCCGTCCCGCCCGCGGACGCGGCGACCGCGACGATGGACCGGTGACCTCCCCCGGCGCGCGCGAGCGCGTGCACTTCGACCCGGCCGCCATGCCCACCCGCGACTTCTACCGGGTGCTCAACTCCGTGGTGGTGCCCCGGCCCATCGCCTGGGTGTGCAGCCGCTCGGCTGCCGGCGTGCACAACCTGGCGCCGCACTCCTTCTACACCGTGGCCTGCGTCGACCCGCCGGTCGTGCAGTTCACCTCCGTGGGCCGCAAGGACTCGCTGCGCAACGTCGAGGCCACCGGCGAGTTCACGATCAGCCTCACGCCCGAGGCCCTGTTCGAGCAGATCAACGCCACCGGCACCGACTTCCCGCCCGACCACAGCGAGGCCGAGCACACCGGCGTCCGCCTGGAGCCGGCCGAGACGGTGGACGCGATGCGGGTGGCCGACTCCCCCGTGTCGGTCGAGTGCGAGCTGCACTCCACGGTGCGGCTGGGCGACAGCACGGTGGTCTTCGGGCGGGTGCGGCACATCAGCGCCTGGGCCGAGGTCGTGCAGGACGGCCGGCCGCGGATCGAGCACCTGCGCCCGCTGGCCCGCCTCGGCGGCAACGAGTGGGCCACCATCGGCGAGGTCCTGGAGATCGCCCGCATCCCGTTCACCACCTGGTCCGAGGACCCCTCGATCGGCGAGCGCCTCCGGGGCGGCTAGGCCGGCAGGTGCGCGGCCACCTCGTCGGCGGCGTCGGCACCGAAGGCCTCGGCGAACCGGCGCAGGAAGCTCTCGCGCGGCAGGTCGTACTCCTGCGTGCCGATGACCTCCACGGCGGCGGTCGCGACGGCGGAACCCAGCTGGGTGGCCCGCTCGAGGCCCAGGCCCCACATCCGCCCGGCGATGAACCCGGCCCGCAGCGCGTCGCCGCCACCGGTCGGCTCGACCGGCTTGGTCTCCGGCACCGCGATGACCTCGATCGGCTCCTCGCCCTCGCGGCGCACGACCACGCCGTCCTTGGCCCGCGTGGTCACCCAGGTGCCGACCCGCGCCAGCACCTCGTCGGCGTCCCAGCCGGTCTTCTGCTGGAGCAGGTGCGACTCGTACTCGTTGGTGAACAGCAGGTCGGCGCCATCGACCAGGTCGCGGATCATCTCGCCGTCGGCCCAGGCCAGCTGCTGGCTCGGGTCGGCGGCGAAGGCGAGCCCGCGGTCGCGGCACTCCTGGGTGTGCCGGACCATCGCCGTGGGGTCGTTCGGGCCCACGACCACCAGGTCGGGCTGCCCGACCCGGCGGGCGACCGGCGCCAGCTCGATCTGCGAGGCCTCCGACATGGCGCCCGAGTAGAACGACGCGATCTGGTTGTTCGCGGAGTCGGTCGTGCAGACGAAGCGGGCGGTGTGCTTCAGCTCCGACCAGTGCACGCTGCCGGTGTCCACGCCGTGCCGGTTGAGCCACGCCTCGTAGTCGGCGAAGTCGCTGCCCACGGCACCGACGAGGACCGGCTCCAGGCCGAGCAGGCCCAGGCCGTAGGCCATGTTGGCGCCCGCGCCGCCGCGGTGCTGGACCAGGTCGTCGACGAGGAACGACAGCGAGACGTTCTCCATCTGCCCCTCGACGAACTGCTCGACGAACTTCCCGGGGAAGGTCATGAGGTGGTCGGTGGCGATCGAGCCGGTGACGACGACGGGCACGGTGGAGCTCCCTGGCTGGACGGGACCCGACGGCGGTCGAGGCACCGCACACTGTAGGAGGCCCGCCGTTCACCCGCCGTTCAGAGGGGGCCCGGGCTCCCCGGGGCCGGAGAGCTCCCGCCGCAGCCACAGCCCGAGCTGGACGACGCCGACGACGCCCAGCAGCGCACCCGCCGCGGTCCCGGTGGTGACCACCTCCGCGTCGGCGTCGACGCCCGAGAGGACCCCGGCGCCGCCGAGGACGAAGCCGGTCATCGCCACGCGCATGGGGCGCTCCCAGACCGAGATCGGCCCGGTGCGGGTGAGCCCGGCCTGCCCGGCGCGCGCCCGCAGGTAGTCGGGCAGCCAGCACAGCGCGCCGAAGGCGACCGCCAGCCACCCGGGGGCGCCGGCGGCCCACAGCGCGACCGCGTAGGCGATCTCGGTCAGCCGGTCGACCGCCGAGTCGAGCACGAAACCCTTCCGCGAGGCCCGGCCGGTCCCGATGGCCAGCGCGCCGTCCAGGGAGTCGAGCAGCCCGGACAGCCCCGCGAGCAGCCCGGCCGCGACCAGCCAGGCACCACCGGCCGCGGCCGCCGGGACGACGGCGAGCGCGACCACCAGCCCGAGCGCGGTGACGAGCAGCGGCGGGAGGGCAGCCAGCGGCTGGGCCAGCGCCCAGGCCAGCGACAGCCAGCCCCGCACCAGCCCGCTGCTCGTGTCGGCCCCGCCGTGCCACCGCGACCACGCGGCGAGGTACTCCTCCCGGCTCAGCACCTGCGCCCCTCCCCCGTCACACCAGGGACAGTAGGGCCATGCTCCCCGCCGGTTCCCGGACGCGCCGCCTGCTCGCCCCGCTCCTGCTGGGCGCCCTGCTCGCCGGCTGCTCGGCAGCCGAGGAGGGGAGCGGCCCGGCCGCCGCGAGCTCCGCGGCGGCCCCCGAGCCGGCCGGTCCGGTGCTGCTGGTCCCGGGTTACGGCGGGAACACCGCCGGGCTCGAGCCCCTGGCCCAGCGGCTGCGCGAGGCCGGCCGCGACGCCACCGTGGTGCCGCTCCCGGGGAACGGCACCGGCGACCTGCGCGTCTCGGCCGCCGCTCTCGGCGAGGCGGCGGAGGCGGCGCTGGACCGCACCGGGGACGAGAGCGTCGACGTCGTCGGCTACTCCGCCGGTGGGCTGGTCGCCCGGCTGTGGGTGGCCGACGGCCACGCCGACGCGGTCCGGCGGGTGGTCACCCTCGGCTCGCCGCACCACGGCACCTCGCTCGCCGGGCTGGCCGGCAGCTTCTCCCCGCAGCAGTGCCCGGAGGCCTGCCGGCAGATGGTCCCGGGCAGCGAGCTGCTCGCCGGGCTCAACACCGACGAGAGCCCCGACGGCGTGGAGTGGATCTCGGTCTGGACGACGCAGGACAGCACGGTCACGCCCCCGGAGTCCGCCCGGCTGGACGGCGCGCTCAACCTCGTCCTCCAGTCCGTCTGCAGCGACGCGCAGGTCTCCCACGCCCAGCTGCCCACCGACCCGCTCACCCAGGGCGTCGTCGTCGAGCAGCTGTCCGCCGACGAGCCGGTCGAGCTGGGTCCGGAGGACTGCGCGCACCTGCGCGGGTGACGCCGGGCGTGAGCCCCCGCGCCCCGGGGCATGGAGCCCCCATGGCTGCCCCGATCAGCGACGCCGTCGTCGTCGACGTCCTGCGCCGGCTCGACCGGCTGCTCACCCCGCTCGTGAACCGCCTCGGCCGCCCACCGGCGCTCCCGCAGGAGGAGCGCGACGCGTGGTGGGCCGACCAGGTCTCCCGCGTGGCGGCCGGCGTCTCCGCCGCCCCGCGGTTCGCCGGCAAGCTGGCCGACCTGCTGCCGCTGCAGAACACGGTGGGCTCGGCGGTGCAGTCCGTCGTGGTGCTCGGCGTGGCAGGTGAGCACGGGGTGGACGACCCGGCCGAGCGGGTCGCCCTGCTGGCCCGCGTGCTGCTCGACCGCGACCTGCCCCCGGGCACGGTGCGGCCGCTGCTCTCGCACGCGAGGGGCACCTACCGGGAGGAGGCCTTCGGCGCCGCCGACCGGCGCCGGGGGGCCCTCGGTCCCGCCCGCACCATCTGGCGGGCCGCCCGCCTGCTCTCCCGCATCGACGAGTCGCTCGACGCCCGCCCGAAGGGCAAGCTGCGGCACCGCGCGCTGTCCAACCTGCCGGTCGTCGGCGTGGCCGGCGGCTACCTCTCCGAGCGGGAGGGGTTGCGCCGGGCCGCCTCGCGGGCGGCCCGGTTCCTCGGGGACGCCGGCGTCAGCGCGCGGGCGTGACCGGCACGACCTCGGGCACCGTCGCCGCCAGGTTGGCGTAGACCTCCCGGGTGGCCGTCGACCGGTTCATGGTGATGAAGTGGATGCCGGGCACGCCCTCGTCGAGCAGCGTGCGGCACAGCTCGGTGGCCACCTCGACGCCGTAGGCGCGCACGGCCGCCTTGTCCTCCGGCCGGTCGCCGTCGAGCTCGGCGAAGCGCTCGGCGAGCTCGGCCGGGAACGCCTGCCCCGACAGCTGCACGATGCGGGTGATCTGCCGCGCGTTGGTCACCGGCATGACCCCGGCGACGATCGGGACGTCGCAGCCGCGGGCGACCACGCGGTCGCGCATGCGCAGGTAGTCCTCGGCGCGGAAGAACATCTGGGTGATCGCGAAGTCGGCGCCGGCCCGGCACTTCGCCACGAACATCTCGACGTCGGTGTCGAAGTCCGGCGAGCGCGGGTGCCGCTCGGGGAAGGCCGCCACCCCGACCGAGAAGTCGCCCATCGACCGGATCAGCTCGACCAGCTCGGCGGCGTAGGACAGCCCCTCGGGATGGGCGACCCACTCCGCCTGCGGATCCGCGCCGGGCGGGTCGCCGCGCAGCGCCATGATGTTGCGGACCCCGGCGGCGGCCAGCCGGCTGACCACGTGCCGCAGCTCGGCGGTGCTGTGGTCGACGGCGGTCAGGTGCGCCATCGGCGTCATCGTCGTCTCGGTGGCGATCCGCTCGGTGACCGAGACGGTCCCCTCGCGGGTGGAGCCGCCGGCGCCGTAGGTCACCGACACGAACGAGGGCTGCAGCCGCTCGAGCTCGCGCAGCGCGGTCCACAGCTGGGGCTCGGCCTCCGGCGTCTTCGGCGGGAAGAACTCGAAGGACAACGTGGGCCGCTGCGAGGCGAGCAGCTCGCGCACCGTCTGGGTCACGGGCACCGAGGGTACGGGCACCCTTCCCGGACCCGGTGCATCCGGACGGGCCCCCGCGGCGGAAGGAGTCGCAGCGGACCACCCGACCAGCGGAGGAGCAGATGAACGGGAACGCCGGCACGACCTGGCCGTCGTCGCGCGCGATCGGATCGGGCGATACTGACCGGGTGACCACCGGGACGCAGCAGACCGAGTCCGCCGCACGCCCGGCGCCCTCGCTGGCCGCCGCCGAGCTGGACCGCCTGCGCGCCGCCGTCTCGGAGGCGCTCACCGAGTTCCTCGACCGCCAGCGCACCACGCTGGCCGGGATGGACGCCGGGCTGGTCCCGATCGTCGACGAGGTCGCCGCCCTGGCCTCCGGGGGCAAGCGGCTGCGGCCCTCCTTCGCCTACTGGGGCTGGCGCGGCGCCCGCGACCTCGGCCCCGGCGCCGCCGAGGACGACGCCGCGGTGCTGCGGGCGGTGGCCGCGCTGGAGTTCGTGCACGCCAGCGCGCTGGTGCACGACGACGTCATGGACGGCGCCGGCACCCGCCGCGGCCGGCCCTCCACGCACGTCGGCTTCGCCGCCCGGCACGCCGCCGACGCCCTCACCGGCGACGGAGAGCTGTTCGGCACCGGCGCGGCGATCCTCGTCGGCGACCTGGCCCTCGTGTGGTCCGACGAGCTGCTGCGCTGCTCCGGCATCTCGGAGAACGCGCTGAGCCGGGCCCGCGCCGTGTGGGACACCATGCGCACCGAGGTCACCGCCGGCCAGTACCTGGACCTGCTGCGCGCCGCCGGCGGGCTGCCCGGTCCCGACGGCGCGCTGCGGGTGGCCCGCTACAAGAGCGCCGGCTACACCGTGCAGCGGCCGCTCCAGCTCGGCGTCGCGCTGGCCGGCGCCGGCCCCCGGGTGGTCGAGGCCACGACGGCGATCGGTCTGCCGCTGGGCGAGGCGTTCCAGCTGCGCGACGACGTCCTGGGGGTGTTCGGCGACCCCGCCGTCACCGGCAAGTCCGCCGACGACGACCTGCGCGAGGGCAAGCAGACGCTGCTCATCGCCCTGGCCGAGGAGGCCGCGGACGACGCCGGCCGACGGCTGCTCGCCGGCGCGCTCGGCAACCCCGCCGCCGGTCCCGACGAGTTCGGGGCGCTGCGCGGGCTGATCGAGAGCACCGGGGCCCGGGCCCGCGTCGAGCAGCGGATCGCCGAGAGCACCGAGCGCGCGCGCACCGCGATCGCCGAGGCCCCCCTGGCCGAGGACGCCCGCGCCGCGCTCGACGCGCTGGCCGTCGCCGCGACCACCCGCACCGCCTGACGTGCGAACCGTCCCCGGGCGCACCGACCGCGTCGTCGTCGTCGGCGCGGGGCTGGCCGGGCTGGCCACCGCGCTGCGGCTGCGCGGCGCGGGCCGCGAGGTCACCGTGGTCGAGCGGGGCCCCGGTCCCGGCGGCCGCGCCGGCCGGATCGAGGAGCGCGGCTACGCGCTGGACACCGGGCCCTCGGTGTTCACCGCTCCCGAGGTCCTGGCCGACACCCTCGCCGCCGTCGGCGAGAAGCTCGACGACCGGCTGGAGCTGCTCCCGCTGGAGACCAGCTACCGGGCGCAGTACGCCGACGGCACGCACCTCGACGTGCACGCCGACCCCGAGGCCTTCGCCGCCGAGGTCGCGGCGCTCTGCGGCCCGGCCGAGGCCGACAGCCTGCGCCGCTACCTCGCCGACCTGGCCGAGCTGTACCGGCTGCAGCTGGCCACGTTCATCGACCGCAACCTCGACTCCCCGCTCGACCTGCTCGGACCCGAGCTGGTGCAGCTGGCCCGCCGCGGCGGGTTCGGCCGGCTCTCCTCGCACGTCGGCAGGTACTTCGCGGACGACCGGCTGCGCCGGCTGTTCAGCTTCCAGGCGCTCTACGCCGGCGTCTCGCCGTTCCGGGCGATCGCGGCCTACGCGGTCATCGCCCAGCTCGACATCGGCGCCGGCGTCTGGCACCCGGTGGGCGGCATCGGCGCCGTCCCCCGCGCGCTGGCCGCCGCGGCGTCCGACGCCGGCGTCGCCCTCCGGTACGGGACGGCGGTGCGCGAGCTGGAGACGGCCGGCGACCGGGTCACCGCCGTGCTGCTCGACGACGGCGAGCGGCTGCCGGCCGACGCCGTCGTCGTCACCGCGGACCAGCCGTGGCAGCTGGTGCCGGGGCTCCGCGGACCGCGCCGGCCGGTCTGGTCGCCGTCCTGCGTGGCGCTGCACGTCGGCGTGCGGGACGAGCTGCCCGGGCAGGCGCACCACACGATCAGCTTCGGGGAGTCGTGGCGGGGCGTGTTCGACGAGCTCACCCGCGAGGGCCGGCCGATGACCGACCCGAGCCTGCTGATCAGCATGCCGTCGCGGACCGACCGCTCCCTGGCCCCCGAGGGCGGCCAGGTGGTCAGCGTCGTGGCGCCGACGCCGAACCTCGACCGGCGCAGCGGCGGCAACCCCGATCTCGACTGGACGGCACTCGCCCCGCGCTACCGCGACGAGCTGCTGGCCACGCTCGAGCAGCGCGGCTGGACCGGGATCTCCGACGCCGTCGAGGTCGAGCACCTCGACACCCCGCTCACCTGGGCCCAGCAGGGCATGGCGGCCGGCACCCCGTTCGCGCTGGCGCACACCTTCGGCCAGACCGGGCCGTTCCGCCCCTCGACGCTGCCCCGCCGCGGGCCGGAGAACGTCGTGCTGGCCGGCTCGTCCGTGCAGCCGGGCGTCGGCGTGCCCATGGTGCTGATCAGCGGCCGGCTGGCCGCCGAGCGGATCACCGGGCCGGTGGGCCGGTGAGCCTCCTGCGGCCGCCCGGCACGCAGGCCGCGCGCCAGGAGCAGCTCACCGCGGCCTACCGGCACTGCGCCGCCATCGCCGCCGAGCACGGCAAGAGCTACCACCTCGCCACCCGGCTGCTCACACCCGACCGCCGGCCCGCGGTGCACGCGCTCTACGCCGCCGCCCGCGTCGCCGACGACTTCGTCGACCACCCCGGCGCGGACCCCGCCGGCGACCTCATGACCTGGTCGAAGGCGCTGCTCGAGGAGCTGGAGGCCGGCTGGTCGGACGACCCGGTCCGGCTGGCGCTGGTGCACACCTACCGGCGCTACGACATCCCGCTCGAGCACCTGGTCGACTTCCTCGCCGCCATGACCAGCGACCTCGAGGTCGACTCCTACCCCGACTTCGACGCGCTGGACCGGTACATGTGGGGCTCCGCCTCGGTCATCGGCCTGCAGGTGCTGCCGGTGCTCGGCACGGCGCCCGGCGTCACCCGGGAGGAGGCCGCGCCGCACGCGATCGCGCTCGGCGAGGCGTTCCAGCTCACCAACTTCCTCCGTGACGTCGGGGAGGACGTCGACCGCGGCCGGGTGTACCTGCCCGAGGACCTCATGGCCGCGCACGGGGTGACCCGCGGGCAGCTCGAGGCCAAGCGGTTCGACGCGAACTTCCGCGAGCTGATGCGGGAGATGGTGGCGGTCGTCCGCCGCCGGTACGACGACGCCGCGCCCGGCACCCCGATGCTGGCGCCGGAGTCCCGCGACTGCGTGCGGGCGGCCACCGACCTGTACGGCGGCATCCTGCGCGAGATCGAGCGCGCGGATTACCGGGTGCTCGACCGCCGGGTGTCGGTGTCCAAGCCGCGCCGCCTGGCCGTGTTCGCCCGCCGGTTGACCGCCGCCCAGCTGGCCAGGGTGAGCGTGACCATGGCGAAGCCGAAGAGCAGGTCCTCCACCGGCGCGTAGGCGATCCGCGGGCCCCAGATCGCCCGCTCGTCGTAGACGACGACGTCCAGGCCGGTCAGCACGCCGTTCATCAGCAGCTGGAAGCTCACGATGATCGCGTAGGCCACCCAGAACACCGGCCGGGTCACCATCCGGGTGCGGTACACCACCAGGTCGACCACGAGGACGGCGACGACGGCGGTCACGGCCAGGGCGGAGTAGCTCACGCGTCCGCCTCCTCGCGCGGGTAGCCGGCGTCCCAGCCGGTCACCTTCCGCACCGCCTCCAGCGCCAGCACCGAGCACAGCGGGACGACGAGGAAGAAGAGCACCTCCTCGACCGGGATGCCGCCGGGCAGCCGGACGTCGAGGGTCCGCACCGCCGAGTAGTCCCAGTGCCCCTGCGCGATCGCGTGGAGCACCCAGACGACGAAGACGGTGAACTCGGGCAGCACCGCCACGAGCAGCCGGCGCCAGCGGGCGTACACGCGCACCCGCAGGACCAGCTCCAGCGGCGCGGTCACCACGAGGCAGCCGACCAGCAGGCCGAGGTAGGTCAGCTGCTCCACGGCACGTCCTTCCCCCTGCGCGCCGGGGACGGATGCACCGGGGTCAGAACGCCGAGGCCTGGGCCCGGCGGGTCACCTCGGTGTGCCGGTCGTCGCGCAGCGCCTGCACCGGCGTCCCGGGCAGCGACTCGTCCTCGCGGAACAGCCAGTCGAAGGTCTCCTGCTCGGAGAACCCGCCGTCGCGCAGCACCGTCAGCAGGCCGGGCAGGTGCTTGAGCACCGCGCCCTCCTGGATGAAGTCGGCCGGGATCTTCGCGTTGCCGCTGCCGGGTACGGCCATCAGCTTGCCGTCGCGGATCAGCTGCCGGACCCGGTTCGGGGAGACCCCCAGGGCGTCGGCGACCTCCGCGGGCGTCAGCGTCTCCATAGGGTCGAGCCTATGGCGACCGCCGGACCGCTCTCCAGCCCGACCCCCGACGACCTGGGTCAGGAGCCGCCCCTCCTCGACCTCGACCGGCTCGAGGCCCGCGCCCGGGAGCGGTTGCCCGCCGACGTCTACGACTACTACGCCGGGGGCGCCGAGCTGGCGACGACGCTGCGCGAGGCGACCGGCGCCTGGCGCGGGTGGCGGCTGCGCCCCCGGGTGCTGCGCGGGGTGTCGACCGTCGAGCTCGGCACCAGCCTGCTGGGCAGCGAGGTGCGCACGCCGATCGGCGTCGCCCCCTGGGCCTACCAGGCGATGGCCACGCCGGAGGGCGAGCTGGCCACGGCCCGCGGCGCCGCCGCGGCCGGTGCGCTGATGACGGTGTCCACCAGCGCGACGCACGCGCTCGAGGAGGTCCGGGCGGCCACCGAGGGGCCGGCCTGGTTCCAGCTGTACCGGCTGCACTCGACCGCGCACACCGAGGACCTCGCCCGCCGGGCCGGCGACGCGGGCTACCGGGCGCTGGTCATGACCGTCGACCTGCCGCTGCTGGGCCGCCGCCTGCGCGACCTGCGGCACGACTTCGCGCTGCCCGCCGACCTCCGCATGGCCAACCACCCACCGGCCGACGACGGCGAGCGCCCCGGGCTGCGTTCCCTGGAGACGGCGACGTGGACCTTCGACGACGTCGCCCGGTTCGGCGAGATCTCCGGCCTGCCCGTCGTCGTCAAGGGCGTGCTGCGCGGCGACGACGCCGTCCGGTGCGTCCAGGCGGGCGCCGCGGCGGTCTGGGTGTCGACGCACGGCGGCCGGCAGGCCGATCCGGTGGTCCCCAGCGCCGCCGCCCTGCCGGAGGTGGTCGCCGCCGTCGGTGACGAGGTGGAGGTCTACGCCGACGGCGGGCTGCGCGCCGGGTCCGACGTCCTCACCGCGCTCGCCCTCGGCGCCCGGGCGGTGTTCCTCGGCCGGCCGGTCATCTGGGGGCTGGCCGCCGCGGGACAGGCCGGCGTCACCGCGGTGCTCGACGGGCTGACCGCGGAGCTGGCCCACACGATGGCGCTGTGCGGGCTGGCCTCGGTGCGCGAGGTGCCCCGCGACACGGTGGCCCCCGCCCGCGCCGGAGGCGGCGGCTAGCATCGAACCGGGCCGTGACTGGCGCGAAGAGGTGGGCACCCACCGGGGAGCGGCCCTGCACCGCTGCCGCGCGCCTGGGCGCCCACCGCTGTCGACGCCGGCCCCCGCAGGAGACCCTCATGACCGTTGCGCCCTCCACGTCCTTCGACGCCGCCACGGCCTCGACCGCCTACCGCAGCGCGCTGGAGGTCATCGGCGCCGTCGAGCCCCGGGTCGCCGCCGCGATCAGCCAGGAGCTGACCGACCAGCGCGAGTCGCTGAAGCTGATCGCCAGCGAGAACTACGCCAGCCCCGCGGTGCTGCTGACCATGGGCAACTGGTTCAGCGACAAGTACGCCGAGGGCACCGTCGGCCACCGCTTCTACGCCGGCTGCCAGAACGTGGACACCGTCGAGGCGCTGGCCGCCGAGCACGCCCGCGAGCTGTTCGGCGCCCCCTACGCCTACGTCCAGCCGCACTCGGGCATCGACGCCAACCTGGTCGCCTTCTGGGCCGTCCTCGCCCAGCGGGTGGAGGCGCCCGCGCTCGCCGCGGCCGGTGTGCGGCACGTCAACGACCTCACCGACGCCGACTGGGCCACCCTCCGCCGGGCTCTCGGCGACCAGCGGATGCTCGGCATGTCGCTGGACGCCGGCGGCCACCTGACCCACGGGTTCCGCCCCAACATCAGCGGCAAGATGTTCGAGCAGTCCTCCTACGGCACCGACCCGGCGACCGGCCTGCTCGACTACGACGCCGTCCGCGCCCGGGCGCGGGAGTTCAAGCCGCTGATCCTCATGGCCGGCTACTCCGCCTACCCGCGGCGGGTGAACTTCGCGACCATGCGCGAGATCGCCGACGAGGTGGGCGCCACGCTCGTCGTCGACATGGCGCACTTCGCCGGCCTGGTCGCGGGCAAGGTGCTCACCGGCGACTTCGACCCGGTGCCGCACGCGCACGTCGTCACCAGCACCAGCCACAAGTCGCTGCGCGGCCCGCGCGGCGGCTTCGTGCTGGCCCAGCCGGAGTTCGCCGACGCCGTCGACCGCGGCTGCCCGATGGTCCTGGGCGGCCCGCTCCCCCACGTCATGGCCGCCAAGGCCGTCGCCTTCGCCGAGGCCCGCCGCCCCGAGTTCGCCGGTTACGCCCAGCAGGTGGCCGACAACGCGCAGAGCCTCGCCGAGGGCCTGACCGGTCGCGGCGCCCGGCTGGTCACCGGCGGCACCGACAACCACCTGGTGCTGGTCGACGTCACCGGCTTCGGCCTCACCGGCCGGCAGGCGGAGTCGGCGCTGCTGGACGCCGGCATCGTCACCAACCGCAACGCCATCCCGGCCGACCCGAACGGCGCCTGGTACACCTCCGGCATCCGGCTGGGCACCCCGGCGCTGACCAGCCGCGGCTTCGGTGCCGCCGAGTTCGACCGGACGGCGGAGCTCATCGTCGACGTCCTGTCCGGCGCCACCCCCACCGCGACCCGCGACGGCGGCGTCTCGCAGGCGAAGTACGTGCTGGCCGACGGGCTGGCCGAGCGCACCCGCGCGGCGACCGCCGAGCTGCTCGCCGCCCACCCGCTGTACCCGGGGCTGGACCTGGCCTGAGGGCCCCCGGCGGCCGGGACTGAGGTGCTTTTCACCCGCACCACCGGTCCCGGCCGCCCCCTGGACCGCGTCGTTGGACCCGGGCGCCCGTCGGCGCTCCTACACTCGGCCAGGTGGACACCGCCGTGACCGACCCCGTGGTCGGCCTCGTTCTCGAGGGGCGCTACCGCCTCGAGGAGCGGGTGGCGCGCGGCGGCATGTCCACCGTCTACTCGGCCACCGACCTCCGGCTGCACCGGACGGTGGCGGTCAAGGTCATGGCCGAGCACCTGGCCCACGACCCCACGTTCGTCGACCGGTTCACCCGCGAGGCGCGGGCCGCGGCGATGCTCAGCCACCCGAACGTCGTCAACGTCAGCGACCAGGGCAGCGACCAGGGCCTGGTCTTCCTGGTGATGGAGCTGGTCCGCGGCCGGACGCTGCGCGACCTGCTGACCGCCCGCGGCCGGCTCACGGTCGCCGAGGCCTTCGCCGTGCTCGAGCCGGTGCTGGCCGGGCTCACCGCCGCGCACCGCGCCGGCATCGTGCACCGCGACATCAAGCCCGAGAACGTGCTCATCGGGGTCGACGGCGTGGTGAAGGTGGCCGACTTCGGCCTGGCCCGCGCCGTCGTCGGCAACGGCACCGCCCAGGCCAGCCAGACCGGCGGGGTGCTCATCGGCACCGTCGCCTACCTCTCCCCGGAGCAGCTCGAGCGCGGCAAGGCCGACGCGCGCAGCGACATCTACGCGGCCGGGATCGTGCTGTTCGAGATGCTCACCGGGCACCCGCCCTACGGCGGCGACACCCCTCTCGCGGTCGCCTACCAGCACGTGCACAACGACGTCCCGGCGCCGTCCGAGGAGGTCCCCGGGCTGCCGTGGCAGGTCGACGAGCTGGTCGCCCGCAGCACGCGGCGTGACCCCGGTGGCCGCCCGATCGACGCCGGGGCGTTCCTCGCCGAGCTCGCCGCGCTGCGCAAGGAGCTGGGCATCGAGCCGGTGCCCGTGCCCACCGGCCGCAGCACCGCCGGCCCGGGCACGCTGCGCCCGACCAACCGCCCCACCCGGCCGCGCCCGCACGACCGGCACCCCAGCGCGCCGGGCACGGCCGTCATGGGTGCCAGCAAGCGCACGAGCATGCTCCCCGCCCCGGGCGCCGGCCCGACGACCAACGTCGGCGGGCGCCGTCCCCCCGTGCGCCCCGGCGTGCCGCAGCACGTGCGCCGCCGTCGCGCGCGGCTGGCCGTCGCCGTCGTGCTGCTCATGGTGGTCACGGTGGGCGCCATCGGCTGGTGGTTCGGCAGCGGCCGGTGGACCGACGTCCCGGCGCTGGAGGGCAAGTCCCGCGAGGCCGCCGTCGACCTGCTGCAGGACGCCGGGCTGGACCCGAAGCCGGTCGAGGAGTGGAGCGAGACGGTGGCCGCCGGGGCCGTCATCTCCACCGACCCCGGGGCCGGTCGCGAGGCCATCCGCGGCACCGACGTGACCGTCGTCGTCTCCAAGGGCCCCGAGCGCTACGAGGTCTCCCCCGACCTCGTCGGCCGGCCGGTCGCCGAGGTCGAGGCGGAGCTCACCGACAGCCTGCCGGTGCAGATCCAGCTCGCCGAGGTCTACGACGACGAGATCGACGCCGGCCTGGTGGCCGGGTTCGACCCGCCCGCGGGCACCGAGCTCAAGCGCGACCAGGTGGTCACCGTCAACGTCAGCAAGGGCCACGCGCCGGTGGCGGTGCCCGACGTCCGCGGGCAGACCCCGGAGCAGGCCACGGCCAACCTGGAAGCCCTCGGCTTCACCGTCGAGCGGGCGGCGGACGGCCGCAGCGCCGACGTCGACAAGGGCGAGGTCATGGCCGTCGACCCGGCGCCCGGCGCGGCAGCTCCCTACCGGAGCACGGTGACGATCCAGGTCTCCGAGGGCGTGCCGATGGTGACCGTGCCCGACGTCGTCGGCATGAGCGAGGCCGAGGCCACCGCCGCGCTCCAGGCCGCCGGCCTGCAGGTCGAGGCGACGAAGTTCTTCGGCGACCGGGTCTTCCGGCAGAGCGTCAAGGCCGGCGAGTCGGTCGAGCAGGGCACCAAGGTCACCATCCTCCTCACCTTCGGATAGGCACTCCTCTCTCGTGAGCACACCCCGGCGTGTGCCGCCCATCGGCGCGCACATCCAGATCAAGGGCGGCCTGGCCAAGGGCGGCCTCCCCTACACCGACGCCGTCGGCGCCCTCGCGGTCCAGGTCTTCGTCGGCAACCCGCGCGGCTGGAAGCTCACCCCCGGCGACCCGAAGCAGGACGCCCTGTTCACCGCCGGGTGCACCGAGCGCGGCATCCCGTCGTTCATCCACACGCCGTTCCTGGTGAACGTCGGCTCGCCGACCGAGGCGACCGTCGAGCAGTCGATCGCCGCGATCGGGCACAACCTCGCGCGCGGCGCCCAGCTGGGCTGCGACGGCGTCGTCGTCCACGCGGGCTCCGCCGTCGGCGAGGACCGCTACGAGGCCGCGCTGCGCCAGCTGCACGAGCAGCTGCTGCCGGTGCTGGAGGCCGCCGACCCGGACGGGCCCCGGCTGCTGATCGAGCCGACCGCGGGCGGGGGCAAGGCGCTGGCCGCGACCGTCGAGGAGCTCGGCCCCTACTTCGCCGCGCTGGAGGACCACCCGCTGCTCGGCGTCTGCTTCGACACCTGCCACATCTGGGCCGCCGGGCACGACCTGGCGACGCCCGGCGGGATGACCGCCACGCTGGACCTGCTGGGGGCCACCGTGGGTCCTGGCCGGCTGGGGCTGGTGCACGCCAACGACTCGCTGGACGGCTGCGGCTCCAAGCGCGACCGGCACACGACCATCGGCGAGGGCTCGATCGGGGTCGCGCCGTTCGCCGAGCTGCTGGCCCACCCGTCGATGGACGGCATCGCCGTCGTCGTGGAGACCCCGAGCGAGAAGGACGGCGACCCGTGCGGCGGGCACGCCGCCGACATCAAGCTGCTCAACTCGCTGATCGGCGACTGACCGCCCGACCCGACGTCGAGTGCGACGAACTCGTGGCCATCAGCGGCTGATCGCCACGAGTTCGTCGCACTCGGCCGGCGTCAGCGGGCGAGGAGCTCCGTGAGGACGGCGGCGGCGCGCTCGATCCCCGCTCGGTCGACGTCCAGGTGCGTCACCAGGCGGATGCGGGTGGGGCTGACCTGCGACACGAGCACGCCCTGCGCCTTGGCGGCCTCCGCGAGCACGGGCGCGTTGACGCCGTCGAGGACGACCATGTTGGTCTCCACCGACGCAGGGTCCACCCCGAGCCGCTCGGCCAGCAGCCGGGCGTGCTCGTGGTCCTCCCCCAGCCGCGGCAGGTGGTGGTCCAGCGCGTACAGGCACGCGGCGGCCAGCACGCCGACCTGCCGCATCCCGCCGCCGAGCCGCTTGCGCCAGATCCGGGCGCGGGCGATCCGCTCGGCCGAGGCGACCAGCACCGACCCGACCGGCGTCCCGAGACCCTTGGAGAAGCAGACGGACGCGGTGTCGGCGAGGCGGCCGTAGGTGTCGAGCGGCACGCCCGACGCGGCGTGCGCGTTCCAGATGCGCGCGCCGTCGAGGTGGACGGCGACGCCGGCGCCGCGCGACCACTCCCACAGCCGCTCCAGCTCGGCCAGCGGCTGGACCCGGCCGAAGCCGCGGTTGTGCGTGTTCTCCACGGCCACCGCGGCGGTCGGCGTCAGGTACGGGTCGCCCTGCGGCCGCACCTGCGCGATCAGCGCGTCGGCGTCGAGCAGACCACGGTCGGAGACGACGGTGCGGGTGGACAGGCCGAAGATCGCCGCCGCGGCACCCATCTCGTAGGTGACCACGTGCGCGTCGGCGTCGCAGAGCACCTCCTGGCCGGGCTCGGCGACCAGCCGCATCCCGATCTGGTTGCCCATGGTCCCCGAGGGCACGAAGAGCGCCGCCTCGTGGCCGAAGAGCTCCGCCGTCCGCTCCTCGAGCGCGGTGACCGTGGGGTCCTCGGCGTACACGTCGTCGCCCACCTCGGCGTCGGCCATGACCTTGCGCATGCCGTCGGTGGGCCGGGTGACGGTGTCCGACCGCAGGTCGACGTGCTCAGCCACGGAGCATCTCCGCGACGAGGAACGCCAGCTCCAGCGACTGCCCGGTGTTCAGCCGCGGGTCGCAGGCCGTCTCGTAGCGGCTGTTGAGGTCCTCGTCGCTGATCTCCATGGCGCCGCCGAGGCACTCGGTGACGTCCTCGCCGGTGAGCTCGACGTGGATGCCACCGGGCCAGGTGCCCAGCGCCCGGTGCACGTCGAAGAAGCCGAGCACCTCGTCGACGACGCGGTCGAAGTGCCGAGTCTTGTAGCCGGTGGACGACTCGTGGGTGTTGCCGTGCATCGGGTCGCACTGCCACACGACCTGGTGCCCGCTGGCGGTCACCTTCTCCACGATCGCCGGGAGGACGTCGCGGATCTTGCCGTTGCCCATCCGGCTGATCAGGGTGAGCTTGCCGGGGATGCCGTCGGGGTCCAGCCGCTCGACCAGCTCGGTGGCCTGCTCCGGCGTCGTCGTCGGCCCGATCTTCACACCCACCGGGTTGGCCAGCTTCGAGGCGAACTCGATGTGCGCGCCGTCCATCTGCCGGGTCCGCTCCCCCACCCAGACGAAGTGCGCGCTCAGGGCGTACGGGCGGCCCTCGTGCACCCGCAGCAGGGCGCGCTCGTAGTCGAGGATCAGCGCCTCGTGCGAGTTGTACAGCTCGACGCCGCGCAGCGCGTCGGAGTCGATGCCGCAGGCCTTCATGAACGCCAGCGCGCGGTCGATCTCGCGGGCGATGACCTCGTAGCGCACGCCGGCCGGCGAGCTGGCCACGAAGTCCTGGTTCCAGTTGTGCACGGCGTGCAGGTCGGCGAGGCCGCCCCGGGCGTAGGCCCGGATCATGTTCATCGCCGCGGCGGAGTTGGCGTATGCGCGCACCAGCCGGTACGGGTCGGGGATCCGCTTCTCCAGCACCGGCTCGAGGTCGTTGACCATGTCGCCGCGGTAGGAGGGCAGACCGAGGGCGTCGGTGTCCGACGAGCGCGGCTTGGCGTACTGGCCGGCCACCCGGCCGACCTTCACGACCGGGACGCTGGCCCCGTAGGTGAGGACGACGGCCATCTGCAGCAGCGTCCGCGTGGTGGCCTGCAGGTGCGGCTCGGTGTTGAGGTCGAAGGTCTCCGCGCAGTCACCGCCCTGCAGCAGGAAGGCCTTCCCCTGCGCGACCTCGGCGAGCTGGGCGCGCAGCGTGTCGACCTCGGACGGCGCCACGATGGGCGGCACGGTCGACAGCGTCCCCAGGACGGCGTCGAGGGCGGCGCGGTCGGGCCACCGCGGCTGCTGGGCGGCGGGCAGCTCCCGCCACCGGTCCAGACCGGGCACCAGCGCAGCAGGATCGGGAAGGCTCACACGGTCCAGGGTACGGCGCGCCCTTTCCTAGCCCGCGGGACGCGTCTCATCCGAAGAACACCTCGGCCTCGGCGTAGCGCTCGACCGGCACCAGCTTGAGCTGCGCCGTCGCCTCGGCGAGCGGCACCCGCACGATGTCGGTGCCGCGCAGCGCGACCATGACGCCGGACTGCCCGTCGTGGACGGCGTCGACCGCGGCCAGCCCGAACCGCGTCGCCAGCACGCGGTCGAACTGGGACGGCGTGCCGCCACGCTGCAGGTGGCCGAGCACCACCGCGCGCGCCTCCCGGCCGGTCCGCTCCTCGATGAGAGCGGCCAGCGCGGCCCCGATCCCACCCAGCCGTACGTGCCCGAAGGCGTCGAGCTGGCCGGTGGAGGTCGTCAGCGCGCCCTGCTTGGGCGCGGCCCCCTCGGAGACCACCACGATCGGCGAGAAGCCCGACGCGAACCGGTGCCGGCAGTGCTCCACCACGGCGTCGACGTCGAACGGGTTCTCGGGGACGAGGATCACGGTGGCCCCACCGGCCATGCCGGCGTGCAGCGCTATCCAGCCGGCGTGCCGGCCCATGACCTCGACCACCAGGGTCCGGTGGTGGCTGTCGCCCGTGGTGTGCAGCCGGTCGACGGCCTCCATGGCCACGCCGACCGCGGTGTCGAAGCCGAACGTGTAGTCGGTGCCGTTGAGGTCGTTGTCGATCGTCTTGGGCACCCCGACCACGCGTACGCCGGCCTCCCCCAGCCGGGCGGCCACGCCGAGGGTGTCCTCGCCGCCGATCGGGACGAGCGCGTCGATGCGGTGCCGCTGCAGCGTCTCCAGCACCCGCTCCGGCCCGCCGTCCACGCCGTAGGGGTTGGTGCGCGAGGTGCCCAGCACGGTGCCGCCGCGCGGCAGGATCCCCCGGACCGAGGCGAGGTCCAGGGGCACCGCGTCGTCCTCCAGCAGCCCCCGCCAGCCGTCCCGGAAGCCGACGACCTCGTCGCCGTGCTCGCCGAGCCCCTTGCGCACCACGGCCCGGATCACCGCGTTGAGACCGGGGCAGTCGCCCCCTCCGGTCAGGATGCCGATGCGCATGGGTGCCTCCGGGAGGACGGTCCCGCGGACGGGTGGTCGCCGCCATGATGCCGCAGGTCAGACCCCCGTGGCGCCGTCGATCCGCTCGCGGATGAGATCGGCGTGCCCGTTGTGGCGGGCGTACTCCTGGATCACGTGGACGAGCACCCGGCGCAGCGAGTACTCCTCGCCGGAACGGCGGTCCACGCCGGTCACCTCCAGCGACGCCGCGGCCCGCTCGATGCGCCGCGCGTGCCCGATCTCGGCCTCCCACGCGGCGCGGGCCTCGGCCACCGAGGCCCCGGCCACGTCGAAGGCGGCCTGGAAGTCGCCGCCCGGCGACCAGACCAGCGGGACGTCCTGACCGTCCACGACCCGGCGGAACCAGGAGCGCTCCACCTCGGCCATGTGCCGCACCAGCCCGAGCAGGGACAGCGACGACGGCGGCGCGGCCGCCCGGCGGAGCTCCTCGTCACCGAGGCCGGCGCACTTCCCGGCCAGGGTCTCGCGGTGGAAGTCGAGGTAGGCGCGCAGCAGCTCCCGCTCACCGCCGGTGCGGGGGACGTCGGTCCGCGTCGTCGTCACGGTGCGGATCGTGCCGGATGACGATCCGGTCACGGAGGTCCTTTCCCGTTCCGGTTCCGCGCCGGGCTGCCGAGAACCCCGGGGACGACGGCGGTGGAACGGCCGCCGCACCGACCACCGGAGGACCCTCGTGCCGCTTCACCCCCCGACGCTGCCGACCTGGGCGGCCCCCTCGGGCTGGGGCATCAGGACCAAGGTCGTGGCCCTCGCGGTCGCCAGCGTCGCCGTCACCGGCGTCGCGATGGGCGGCGTGAGCGCCTGGCAGAGCGGCCGGTTCGCCGACGACGCCAAGGTCGACGTCGGCGCGCTGGTCGACGAGGACATCTCCCGCACCGCGGACGGCGTGCACGACGTCGTCGCCACCCAGGGCGCCTCCACGGCGGCGAAGGTGGACTCCGACCTGGCCACCGCCCAGTACGTGCTCGCCCAGGCCGGCGGCTTCTCCATCGCCGACCCGAAGGCCGGGCTGGTGCCCTGGGACGCCAAGAACCAGGTCTCGGGCGAGGTCACCCCGGTGCAGCTGCCCCGGGTGCTCGTCGGCGGCCAGTGGCTGGGGAAGAACGCCGACGTCGCCGTCCCGACGCCCGTGGTCGACACGATCAAGTCGATGACCGGCGCCACCGTGACCATCTTCCAGAAGACGGAGACGGGCGACTTCCTGCGCGTGGCCACCAACGTGGTCGCCGCCTCCGGCGCCCGCGCGATCGGCACCTACATCCCCTCGTCGAGCCCCGTGGTGCAGACGGTGATGAGCGGCCAGACCTACCGGGGCAACGCCTTCGTCGTCGACTCCTGGCTCGTCTCGGCCTACGCGCCGATCACCGGCCCGGCCGGCGACGTCGTCGGTGTGCTCTACGTCGGCGTCAAGCAGGAGGCCCTGCCCGCCCTGCGGGAGAGCCTCAACGGCACCACCGTGGGCGACAACGGCTACGTCGAGGTCTACGGCGGCACCGCCGACCGCGCCGGCACGGTGCTGATCAGCCCGGACGGCGTGCGCGACGGCGAGAACCTGGTCGAGGCCACCGACGCCGAGGGCACCCCGTACGTGCAGCGGATGGTGGAGACCGCCGTCGCGCTGGAGGACGGCGAGCAGGCCACCGTCCGCTACGTCGACCCCGACGCCGGGCCGACGACGGCGCGGCTGACCTACTACGCCCCGTGGGACTGGGTCATCGCCACGGTCGCCCGGGACGGCGACTTCTCGGGCCCCGTGGACAACCTCGGGGCCGGCCGCTCGTCGATGCTCATGGCGCTGCTCGTCGCGGGCGTGGCCATCGCGCTGGTCGGCGGCGCCGTCGCGCTGTGGATCGGCCGGCGGCTCACCGCCCCGCTGGAGCACCTGCGCGACCGCATGGCCGAGATCGCCGACGGCGAGGGCGACCTGACCCAGCGCATGGACGAGGACCGCTCCGACGAGGTCGGCCAGCTGTCCGCCGCCTTCAACCGGTTCGTCGACAAGGTGGCCGGCACCGTGCGCGACATCGGCCGCTGCGCGCAGCAGGTGGCCTCCTCCGCGGCCGGCGTCTCGACCGTCGCCGACGGGCTCGCCCAGCGGGCCACGCGCAGCCGCGACCAGGCGCAGGGCGCGCACCAGGTCGCCGCGGAGATCAGCAGCAGCGTGTCGGCGGCCGCCGCCGGCGCGTCGGAGATGGGCGCCTCCATCGGTGAGATCTCCCGCAGCGCGAGCGAGGCGGCCGAGGTCGGCCGGCAGGCCGCCGCCCTCGCCGAGCAGACCGAGCAGACCATCGCCGCCCTGGGGGCCAGCTCCGCCGAGATCGGCGACGTGGTCAAGGTGATCGCAGGGGTGGCCGAGCAGACCAACCTGCTGGCGCTCAACGCGACCATCGAGGCCGCCCGCGCCGGGGACGCGGGCAAGGGCTTCGCCGTCGTCGCCAACGAGGTCAAGGACCTCGCCCAGGAGACGGCCAAGGCCAGCGAGGAGATCGCCCAGCGGGTGCAGGGCATCCAGGCCGAGACGACCGAGGCGGTGCGCTCCATCTCCCGGATCGCCGACGTGGTCCGCTCGATCAACGACCACCAGACCACGATCGCCAGCGCCGTCGAGGAGCAGACCGCCACCACCGGCGAGCTCAGCCGCAGCGTCGCCGCCGCGGCCGACGGGGCCGGCACGGTGACGACGACGCTCACCACGGTCAGCCAGGACGCCGAGGGCAGCGCGAGCGACGTCGAGCGGGCCCGCGCCGCGGCTCAGGAGCTGGACGCGCTCTCCCGGGAGCTCAACCGGCTGCTGGGGGCGTTCACCGTCTGACCGGTGGCCATGCTCCACACGGTGGGGCCGCCGTCCGGCAGCACCCACTCGGAGCGCACCGCCAGGCCGTGCGCCTCGTAGAAGGGGACGTTGGCGGGGTTCATCGTGTCCAGGCAGGCGACCAGCCCGTCGGCGCTCGCCGCGGCGATCCCCTGGTCGAGCAGCCGGCCGCCCAGCCCCTGGCCCTGCGCGTCCGGGTGCACGCCGAGCAGGTGCAGGTAGGCGTGCGGGGCGTCCGGCCGCCGCTCACCGACGCCCCGCAGCGCACCGCCGACCCGGGCCGCGCGCTCGGGGCCCATCAGCGCGGTCATGAGCCCGCCGATCGACGGCAGCTCGTCGGCCCCGTCGTCGTCGTCCGCGGGCTCCGGCCACTGCCACATCGCCACCGCCAGCGGCCGCTCCCTGCGGACGACGTCGACCCGGCCGCCGGCCAGGTAGTGCTCGGCGAACAGGCCGAACAGCGCCGCGCAGCAGTGCGGGCGCGACTCCTCGTCCGGGAAGAACCAGACCATCAGCGGGTCGTCGGCGAAGGCCCGGGCCAGCAGGGTCCGCGCCTCGACGGCGGTCAGCTCGGTCACCCGGCCAGGCTGGCCCAGGGTGCGCGCGGCGCCAAGGGTCAGCCGCGCGCTGCCTCCATGACCTTCCAGCGCTCCAGGTTGTAGCGGGCGTCGACGAGTGCGTCGTGCGTGCCGGACGGCTTCGGCGGCAGCGGCGGCTGCCCGAGGTCGTCCCACCGCTGCCGCAGCTCGCGGGTGAACCGCGGGATGGGCCGCGGAAGCGCCGGCATCGCGCCCCACAGCTGGGCCAGCGCCACGTGGTCGTAGGCGGCGAACCAGGCCCAGAGCTCGATCTCCTCCCCCGGTCCGGTGAGGAAGGCCAGCAGGTCCTCGCGGATCCGCTCCCGGCTGCGCCACGCCCGGTCCGCCGGAGGCGGCAGCTGGTCGAGCACGTTGCGGCGCACCCACGGGATCGCCTTGCGCTCGTCGAACTCGGTGCTCACCGCGTAGAACTCGCGGCCCTGCTCGTCCACGACGCCGATGGAGACGAGGTCGATGGTCGTGCCGTCCTCGATGAACTCGGTGTCGTAGAAGAACCGGCGGGCGCTCACGCGGACACGGTAGAGCCGTCGTGCGGCGGGGCCGGCTCCTGCCAGCTGTCCCGCACGGCCACGGCCTCCACCTCGACCAGCTGGTCGGGGTGGCCGAGGACCGTGACCCCGACCAGGGTGCTCGGGGCGTCGTGGTCGCCGAAGGCCGCGCGGACGACGTCCCACGCCGCCACCAGGTCGGCGCGCTCGGTCGTCGCCACGTACACCGTGGTCTTGAGGACGTCGCCCAGCCCGGCCCCCGCGCCCTCCAGCGCGGTGGTCAGGTTGGCCATCACCTGGCGGGCCTGGCCGGCGACGTCGCCGACCGCCACGGTCCGCCCGTCGGCGTCCAGCGGGCAGGCGCCGGCGGTGAACACCATGCGCCCCGGATCGGTGACCGCCGCGTACGCGTACGGCGCGCTGCTCAGCGTCGGCGGGTGGACGAGCTCGATGCCTGTGGTCACGCGCCCGATGATGGGTCACGCCGGCGCGCGCCGCCCGCTAGGTTCGGGCCATGCCGGTGCTCGCGATCGATGCAGGGACGACCGGGGTGACCGCGCTGGTCGTCGGCGAGGACGGCGGCGTCCTCTCCCGCGGTTACCGCGAGTTCGCGCAGCTGTTCCCCCGCCCCGGCTGGGTGGAGCACGAGCCCGACGACATCTGGACGGCGACGGTGGCCGCCTGCCGCGAGGCGCTGGCCGGCACCGACGCGCAGCCGACCTGCGTCGGGATCACCGACCAGCGCGAGACCGCGGTCGTGTGGGACCGGCGCACGCTGCACGCCCCGCGGCCGGCGATCGTGTGGCAGGACCGGCGCACCACCGGGATCTGCGACCGGCTGCGCGCCGACGGCGTCGAGGACCGGGTGTCGCAGCTGACCGGCCTGCGGCTGGACCCGTACTTCACCGGGACCAAGTACGCCTGGCTGGCCGAGCACGAACCGCGCCTGTGGGCCGGCGTGCACGACGGCTCGCTGGCCCTGGGCACCGTCGACTCCTACGTCGTCACCCGGCTCACCGGCGGCGCCGCGCACGTCACCGACCCGAGCAACGCCAGCCGCACGCTGCTCTACGACCTCGAGAAGGGCGGCTGGAGCGACGAGCTCTGCGAGCTGTTCAACGTCCCCCGCTCGGCGCTGCCCGAGCTGGTCCCCAACTCCGGCGTCGTCGGCACCACCGACCCCGACTCCTTCCTCGGCCTGTCGCTGCCGGTCGCCGGGCTGGCCGGCGACCAGCAGGCCGCGCTGTTCGGGCAGGCCTGCTTCTCCCCCGGCATGTCCAAGTGCACCTACGGGACCGGCTCGTTCGTCCTCACCAACACCGGGCCCACGCCGGTGCGCTCCGACGCCGGGCTGCTCACCACGGTGGCCTGGGACCTGGGCGACGGGCTGGTCTACGCGCTCGAGGGCGCGATCTTCGTGACCGGCGCGGCGGTGCAGTGGCTGCGCGACGGGCTGGGGCTGATCGACTCGGCCGCCGAGATCGAGGGGCTGGCCCGCACGGTGCCCGATTCCGGCGACGTCGTCTTCGTCCCCGCGCTCACCGGCATGGGCGCACCGCACTGGGACCCGCACGCCCGCGGCGCCATCGTCGGCATCACCCGCGGCACGACCCGGGCGCACATCGCGCGGGCCACGCTCGAGGCGATCGCGTTCGAGGTGCGCGACGTCGTCGACATCATGGTCAGCGAGGCGGGGCTCTCCGTGCCGGAGCTCTCCGCGGACGGCGGCGCCAGCGCCAACGACCTGCTGCTCCAGCTGCAGGCCGACCAGCTCGGCGTGCCGGTGCGCCGGCCGGTGGTCACCGAGACCACGGCGCTGGGCGCGGCGTTCCTCGCCGGCCTGGGCACCGGCGTGTGGTCGTCCACCGACGAGCTGGCCGACACCTGGTCGCTGGACCGCCGGTTCGAGCCGGTCGCGGGCCGGCGGGACGACGGCCGGCACGACCGCTGGCAGGACGCCGTCGGCCGCGCCGGCCGCTGGACCCGCTGACCAGCTTTCGGTACCGAAAGCTGAGCGTGGGTTCCCGGCTTTCGGTACCGAAAGCTGGTCAGGCGGCGCCCTTGGCGCGGCCGCCGACGGAGTTGGGGCCGAACTCGCGGCCCTGCAGCGCGGCGATGTCGCGCTCCAGCTGCGGCACGCGCGCGGCCGAGACCCGCATCGCCACCTTCTCCGCGAGCACACCCGTGACCAGCTGGCGCAGCGCCGCCACGGTGCCCACCGAGCGGGGCATGAACACCCGGCGCCGGCGGGTCTCCAGGTTGTCCACCAGCGCCTCGGCGCACGCCTCGACCGAGGTGTAGGCGCCCAGCGGACCCGGCAGCTGGGCGCGGGTCTGCTTGAACGTCGGGAGCGCCGCCTCGGTGTCGCGCACCATGTCGGTGTCGATCCAGGTCGGGTGGGCGCTGGCGACGGTGACCCCGCGGTGGGCCACCTCGAGGCGCAGCGCGTCGCCGAAGCGCTCCACGCCCGCCTTCGACGCGCAGTAGGCGCTCATGCCGGGCAGCACCGTGAACGCCGCCGCCGAGCTGATCAGCAGCACGTGCCCGCGGCGCTCGGCGATGTGCGGCAGCGCCGCGTGGGCGGTGAGCATCGTCCCGATCAGGTTGACCTCGATGGTGCGGGCCAGCGCGTGCGCCGACGAGGTCATCACCGTGGTCAGCGGCGCGATGCCGGCGTTGGCGACGACGGCGTCCAGCCCGCCGAAGGTGTCGACCGTCCGCTGGACGGCGGCCTCCAGCGCCTCCGGGTCGGTGACGTCGGCCTCCACCCACAGGTGCTCGGGGCCCAGCTCGTCGGCGACCCGGGCCAGCTCCTCCGGCTCGAGGCCGACGAGGGCCACGCGCGCGCCGCGGGCGGCCACCTTGCGGGCCAGCGCGGCGCCGATGCCGCGGGCGGCGCCGGTGATGAGGACCGACTGCCCGGTCCGGGACGTGCGGGGACGACGGGCCATGGGGCGCTCCCTGGGATCGGGGTTCTCCGCGCTCGAATTGAGCACTGCTCAACAGCCGTTGTAGCTTGTTGAGCGTTGCTCAGCAAGCCGAGGAGCAATCCCGCGGACCGTCCGTCGACGAGGAGTTCGTCCAGGTGACCAGCACGCTCGAGACCCAGCTCGCGCCTCCCCCCGGCGCCGTGCGCGAGGTGAAGATCGCGATCATCGGCTCCGGGTTCGCCGGCATCGGCATGGCCGTGGCGCTCCGGGAGCGGGGCGAGCAGGACTTCGTGCTGCTCGAGCGCGCGGCCGACGTCGGCGGCACGTGGCGCGACAACACCTACCCGGGCGCGGCCTGCGACGTGCAGTCCAACCTCTACTCGTTCTCCTTCGCGCCCAACCCGGAGTGGCCGCGCTCCTACTCGGGGCAGCCCGAGATCCAGGCCTACCTGCGGGGTGTGGCCGACCGCTTCGACGTCCGGCGGCACTGCGTCTTCGGCGCCGACGTCCTCGACGCCCGGTGGGACGACGCCGCCCGCCGCTGGCAGGTGCGCACCACCGCCGGCACGTTCCGCGCCCAGGTGCTCGTCTCCGCCGCCGGCGCCCTGGCCGACCCGACCTACCCCGACATCCCCGGGCTGGACGGCTTCGAGGGCACGGTCATGCACTCGGCCCGCTGGGACCACGACCACGACCTCACCGGTGAGGCGGTCGCGGTGATCGGCACCGGCGCCTCGGCCATCCAGGTGGTGCCGGCGATCCAGCCCGTCGTCGGCAGCCTGGCCGTGTACCAGCGCACGCCGGCCTGGGTGGTGCCGCGCACCGACCGCCCGGTCCCCCGCTGGCGGCAGCGCCTCTACCGCGCCGTGCCGGGGCTGCAGAAGGCGATCCGCGGCCTGCTCTACCTCGTGCGCGAGTTCCTGGTGCTCGGGATGGCCAAGAACCGGCTCTTCCTCCGCCCGGTGGGCAAGCTGGCCCGGGCGCACCTGCACCGCCAGGTGCGCGATCCCAAGCTCCGCAAGGGGCTCACCCCGGACTACACGATCGGCTGCAAGCGCATCCTGATCAGCAACGACTACTTCCCCGCGGTCGCCGCACCCAACGCCGAGCTGGTGACGGCGGGCATCGCCGAGGTCCGGGCCCGCTCCATCGTCGACCGCGACGGCATCGAGCGGCCGACCGGCACCATCGTGCTGGCCACCGGCTTCCACGTGACCGACCTGCCGATCGCCGAGAAGATCTGCGGGCGGGACGGCCGGTCCCTGGCCCAGGTCTGGGACGACGGCATGGTGACCAACCGCGGCAGCACGGTCGCCGGCTTCCCGAACCTCTTCCTGCTGGTCGGGCCCAACGTCGGCGTCGGGCACACCTCGATGGTCTACATGATCGAGTCGCAGGTGGCCTACGTGGACAGCGCGCTGCAGGCGATGGCGGCCGAGGGCCTGGAGACCCTGGAGACGACGCCGGCGGCGCAGCAGGCCTACCGCGAGCTGATCGCCCGGAAGTCGAAGGGCACCGTGTGGCTGGCCGGCGGCTGCGCCAGCTGGTACCTGGACCGGCACGGGCACAACACCACGCTGTGGCCCGACTTCACCTTCCGGTTCCGCAGGCTCACCCGCACCCTGGACCGCGAGAACTACGTCGGCGCCCCGGCCCGCACCTCGGAGGTGGCGGCATGACCACGATCCGGAAGCACACCGCCGCGGTGCCCCTCCCCGACGGCGCGCAGCTGCACGCCACCGTCGAGGGGCACGACGACGCCCCGGTCACGCTGGCGCTCGCGCACGGCTGGACGCTGTCGCAGGCGGCGTGGGACGACGTCGCCCTGCTGCTGCGACCCCACGTCGCGGCCGGCGAGCTGCGGCTGGTCCGGTACGACCAGCGCGGGCACGGCCGGTCCACCTGGGGCCGCTACGCCGACGACGTCGCCGAGCTGTCCATCGACCAGCTGGGCGCCGACCTCGGCGAGCTGCTCGACCACGTCGCCCCCACCGGCCCGGTCGTCCTCGGCGGGCACTCGATGGGCGGCATGACCATCATGTGCCTGGCCGCGGCCCGGCCGGAGCTGTTCGGCGACCGCGTGCGCGGGACCGCGCTGGTCGCCACCTCCGCCGGCGACCTCGCCCCCCGCGGCGAGACCCTGCTCGAGCGGCTGCAGCTCAGGCTCGCCCCCGGCACGGTCACCGCCGCCATCGGCGCCGCCCGGGTGCTCGAGGGGATCCGCCAGGCCCTGCCGCCGTCGTCGCGGCGCCACCAGAAGATCGTCCGGGACCTGCTCTACGGCGCCGACGCGACCGACGAGATGGTGCTGACCGGGGCCGAGATCATGCACGCCACGACGGTGCGCGCCTTCGCCGCCTTCTACCCGGCGCTCGGCGAGCACGACAAGCGGGAGGAGCTGAGCGCGCTGCGCGAGGTGCCGGTGGAGATCCTCGTCGGCGACAGCGACAAGCTCACGCCCGAGCGGCACAGCCGGCAGCTGGCCGAGCAGCTGCCCGGCGCGCGCCTCGCCGTCGTCGAGCGGACCGGCCACATGCTGCCGCAGGAGCGGGCCGAGCTCGCCGTCGCCGCCCTGACCCGGCTGGTCGGGGAGGCCGCCGCCGACCGGGCCGCCGCGTGAGCCGATGACGGGGTCCCCCTCCCCACCGCACCCCCGGTTGCGCCGCACCGCCGGTGACCGGCGGGCCCAGCTGGTGCAGATCGGGCTCGAGCTCCTGCCCACCACGCCGGTGCAGGAGCTGACGATCGACGAGGTGGCGCGGCGGGCGGGGATCAGCCGCAGCCTGCTGTTCCACTACTTCGCGAACAAGCGCGAGTACTACACCGCCGTCACCCGGGCCGCCGCGGACCTCCTGTGGGAGCACCTCATGCCCGCCCCGGGCACCCCGCCGGAGGAGCAGGTGACCGGCATGCTCGACCGCTACGTCGGCTGGGTGGAGACCTTCCGGGAGAGCCACCTCGCCTTCGTGCGCGGCGCCGCCGGTGGCGACCCGTGGGTGTCGGAGGTCTACGAGGAGACCCGCGGCCGCCTGGTCGAGGTGGCGCTGGCGGCGCTCGGCCTGCCCGACGACGCCCGGCACCGCCAGCTGGTGCTGGCCTGGTTCGCGTTCACCGAGGACCTGGTCGGCTCCTGGGCGGACGAGCCGACGATGACCCGCCCCGAGCTGCTCGCCCTGCTCCGCGACGTCCTCGACCGGCTCGTCGCACGCTGATCCGGGGCGGGCCGGCCGTCAGCCGGCCAGGGACGTCGGGGCGCGGTCGCCGGCCTCCGCGGCCGGGGGCTGCAGGGTGGCGACGGCGTCGCTGCCCCCCGTGGCCTGCGCCTTCTTCACCGAGGCCCCGTAGACGTCGACGTACTCCTGGCCCGACAGCGTCATGATCTCGTACATGATCTCGTCGGTGACCGAGCGCTCGACGAAGCGGTCGCCGGCCAGCCCCTCGTAGCGGGTGAAGTCCAGCGGACGGCCGAAGACGACCTTGACCCGCATGAGCTTCTTGCCGAACGGCAGCTTCCGGGTGGAGTAGCACATGGCCACCGGGACCACCGGCACGCCGGTCTCCAGGGCCATCCGGGCCACGCCGATCTTGCCGCGGTAGAGCCGGCCGTCGGGCGAGCGGGTGCCCTCGGGGTAGATGCCGAGCAGGTTGCCCCCGCGCAGCACGCGCAGGCCGGTCTGGATGGCGTCCTCGGCCGCCGAGGCGCTGGTGCGGTCGATCGGCACCTGGCCGCTGCCGGCGAAGAAGACCCGCTGGCCCCAGCCCTTGATGCCGGTGCCGGTGAAGTACTCCTGCTTGGCGAGGAAGGTGACGCGGCGCTTGATCGACAGGGGCATGAAGACCCAGTCGGCGGCGGACAGGTGGTTGCTCGCCAGGATGGCCGCACCGGCCGCGGGGACGTTCTCGGTGCCCTCGGCGCGTGGGCGGAAGACCAGCTTCGCGACCGGCCCGACCGCGACGAACTTGAGGAACCAGTAGAACAACACGCCTCCCTCGTGAGCTGCCAGACTAGGGAGCCCTGCGCCTGGAGGACAATCGGCCGTCCCCGTGCGAGGGATCACTTTTCCACCCGTCGGCTCCCGCCGCCGGACGACCAGGAGGACGCCCGTGCCCGGTCCGACCCCCGCCGTGCTGGCCGGCGCCGAGCCGTTCGACTTCCCCGGGCGGGGCGCTGACGCGCGCACCGGCGTGCTGCTGGTGCACGGCTTCACCGGCAACCCGATGAGCATGCGGCCGTGGGGCGAGCACCTCGCGGCCGAGGGGTTCACCGTGCGCTGCCCGCTGCTGCCGGGCCACGGCACGACCTGGCAGGACTGCAACACCAGCACCCACGAGCAGTGGACGACGGCGGTCGAGCGGGCGTTCGACGAGCTGCGCGCGGGCTGCGACCGGGTGTTCGTGGCCGGGCTGTCCATGGGCGGCACGCTGGCCACCCGGCTGGCCGAGGTGCGCCCCGATGACGTCGCCGGCCTGCTGCTGGTCAACCCGGCGCTGCTCACCCAGCGGCTGGACGCCAAGCTGCTGCCGCTGCTGTCGAGGCTGACCCCCAGCTGGGCGCCGATCGCCAGCGACATCAAGAAGGCCGGCGTCGTCGAGCTCGCCTACCCGAAGCTGCCGACCCGGGCGATGATGCAGCTACGGGCGCTGTGGGCCCTCACCCGCACCGACCTGGGCCGGGTCACCGCGCCGGTGATCGTCTTCCACAGCGCCGAGGACCACGTCGTCGAGCCGGTCAACAGCGAGGTCCTGCTGGCCGGGGTCGGGAGCAGCGACACCACCGAGGTGCTGCTCGAGGACAGCTACCACGTCGCGACGCTGGACAACGACGCCCCACGGATCTTCCGCGGCTCGGTCGAGTGGATCAGGGCCCGCGTGCCGGCGACCGAGCCGGAGACGCCGTGACCGGACGACGCGGCCGCCGCGACAACGGCCTCGACGCCGTCCTCTGGAGCCCGCTGCGCGACGTCGACCCGCGGGTCGGCGAGCACCTGCTCGACGTGCTCCAGGCCGCGGGCATCCCGGCCTACCTCGAGCCGTCGGCCGACGTCGGGCCGTACACCCGCGAGGTCTCCCTGCCCAGCCCGCCCACCGACCGGCTCTTCGTCGACCGTGGCCGCCGGGAGGAGGCCGGCGTGCTGGTCGACCGGCACGCCGACGAGCACGCGCGGCAGCCCGTCGAGGCCGCCCCGGCGCGCGCGGACCTCGACGAGGACGCCGAGTGGAGCCGCATCGTGGCCGCGTTCGAGGCGGAGCACGGCCGTACCGCCGTCGACGAGGCGCCGTCGGACGCCCCTCCCCGGGCGCCGCACGAGCTGTCGGTGCTGGACCTCCCCGAGGAGCACTACGAGCCGCCGCCTCCCCCGCCGCTCCCCGCGCCCTCGCCGACGACGCTGTACGCGGTGCTGCTGGTCGTGGGCGGGCTGCTGCTCATCGGTGCTCCCGGCGTGCTGCGGCTGTCCGCGGACGTCGGCCTGCTGCTCGGCGTCGCGGCGATCGCCGGAGGGGTGGCCATGCTGGTCTCCCGCATGCGGGAGCGCTCCACCGGCGACGACGGGGACGACGGCGCGGTCGTCTGACCCCTACGGTGCGGGCATGGACGCCGCCACCGTCGCGCTCACCGGCCACCTGATGGACACCGGCATCCTGGCCCGGGTGCTCGACGACGTCCTGGAGTACGGCGGGGACTACCGGATCGCCGACCTCGACCTGGGCCGCCGGCACGAGGACGAGTCGCGGGCCGAGATCGAGGTCCGCGCGGCCGACGGCGAGCTGCTCGACCGCATCCTCATGCGGCTGCAGACCCACGGCGCCAACGCCGTCGACCCCGGCACCGCCACGACGCGGCCCGCCCCGGCCGACGGCGTCTTCCCCGACGACTTCTACTCCACCACCAACCTCGACACCTTCGTCCGGCTGGAGCGGGACTGGATCGCCGTCGACCGCGCCGAGATGGACTGCGGGCTGGTCGTCGACCCGGCCGGGGCCGGCGGGCGCCCCGTGGTGCGCACGGTCCCGGTCAGCGACGTGCGGGCCGGCGAGCAGGTGGTCTGCGGCGCCCACGGCGTCCGGGTGGAGATGCCCCCGGCGGTGGCCCGCGGCGAGGAGGAGAACTTCGGGTTCATGTCCTCGGCGGTCTCCAGCGAGAAGCCGCAGGCGCTGCTGGTGCGCCAGATCGCCGAGCGGATGCGCGAGGTGAAGGCCGCGGGCCGGCGGGTGCTGTGGGTCGGCGGCCCCGCGGTCGTGCACACCGGCGCCTCCCCCGCCATGGTCCGGCTGGTGCGCGCCGGCTACGTCGACGTGCTGTTCGCGGGCAACGCGCTGGCGACGCACGACATCGAGTCGGCGCTCTACGGGACCTCGCTGGGCGTCGACCTGGCCAAGGGGTCGGGCGTGCCGCACGGGCACGAGCACCACATCCGAGCGATCAACACCGTCCGCGCGGCCGGTTCCATCGCGGCCGCGGTCGACTCCGGCGTCCTCACCGGGGGCGTCATGCACGCGCTGGTGCAGGCCGGCAAGCCGTTCGTGCTGGTCGGGTCGGTCCGCGACGACGGCCCGCTGCCCGACGTCTTCACCGACGTCATCGAGGGCCAGCGGGCGATGCGCGCCGAGCTGCACGACGTCGGCTTCGCGATCATGGTCGCCACGATGCTGCACTCGATCGCCACCGGGAACCTGCTGCCGGCGTCGGTCCCGCTGGTCTGCGTCGACATCAACCCGGCGACGGTCACCAAGCTGGCCGACCGCGGCAGCGCGCAGGCCATGGGCATCGTCACCGACATCGGCCTGTTCCTGGAGCAGCTCGCCCGCGAGCTCTGCTGACCGCCGGCCTCAGGCGGTGCCCTCGGCGACGTCCCTCCGCACCAGGTCGGCCGCGCCGACGATGCCGGCCTGCGCCCCCAGCTCGGCCGCGACGATCCGCGGCCCGGGGCGGAACCCCCGGCCGGGCAGCGCCCGCTCGAGCCGGTCGCGCGCCGGGGCGAGCACCATCTCGCCGAGCACGCTCACCCCGCCGCCGATGACCACGACCTCCGGGTCGAGGACGGCGGAGAGGTCGGCGATGCCCTGCCCGAGCCACTCGCCGACGCCGGCCAGCAGCTCCAGGGCCAGCGGATCGCCGTCGTACGCGGCCCGGGCGACGTCCTCACCGGTGAGCCGCTGCGCCTCGCCGTCGACCCGCTCCAGCAGCATCGCCGCCGCGGCCGGGGACGTGCTGGCCACCTCGCGCGCGGTCTGGCCGAGCGCGGTACCGCTGGCGTACTGCTCCCAGCAGCCGCGGTTGCCGCAGGCGCACAGGCGGCCGTCGGGGACCACGCGCATGTGGCCCCACTCCCCCGCGACGCCGTGCGAGCCACGCTGCAGCCGCCCGTCCATGACGATCCCGCCGCCGATGCCGGTGCCGAGCGTGATCATCAGCGCGAGGTCCGCACCCCGGGCGGCGCCGTAGCGGTACTCCGCCCAGGCCGCGGCGTCGGCGTCGTTGCCCACCCACAGCGGCCGCTGGAGCCGCGACTCCAGGTCCTTGCGCAGCGACGCGTGCCGCCACGCCAGGTGCGGGCTGAACAGCACGGTGTCGCCGGTCCGGTCGAACCAGCCGGCCGCGCCGATGCCGACGCCGACGATCTCGCCGTCGTGGCCGGCCGCCAGCTCCTCGACGACGGCGGCGATGGCGTCCTCGGTGGCCGAGACGGACTTGCCCGGGGTCGCCCGGCGCGCGGTGGCCGTGATCGTGCCGTCCGGGGTGACCACGCCGCCGGCGACCTTCGTGCCGCCGATGTCGATGCCGAGGGCGGCCAGCGAGCCGGGGGCGGTCACGCGATCTCGATGCGCTGGACCGACGGCGGCTCGTCGCCCGGGTCCTCGTCGGTGGCAGCACCGGCCGACGGCGCGGGCGGCTCCCCGGCGAAGGTGCGCAGCGCGGCCGCGGTGGTGGTCAGGACGTCGGCGAGCGCCGCGGTCACCTCCGGTCGCTCGCCGCGGACGACCGCGGCGACCTGGCACACCGGGCACCAGCGGCAGTCGCCGCCGTGCTCGCCGTGGGCGGCCGGTCCGCCGGTGGTGGTGGCGTCGTCGGGGTCGGCCTCGGGGCGCAGGGCGTCGATCAGCCGCCGCGCGGAGTCCAGCCAGTCGGCTCCGGTGGTCATCGGTTCCTCCTCTCGGCGGCCAGGAGGTCGGCCGGCCAGAGCGTGGGGTCGGGTCGGAAGGCGACCTCGAGTCGGGCGTCCGCGGTGCCGGCGTCGACCAGCGAGCCGCCGGTCACCTCGCAGCGGCGCAGCAGGGAATCGAGCGGCAGGGAGCGCCGGGTGCCCGCGGCGTCGACGACCAGGTCGTCCTCCCAGCGGGTCAGCTGCACCGCGCCGCGCTCGGCGAACGGCAGCGGGACGCTCAGCCGCCAGCCGCCCCCGGCCCGCTCGGTGGCGGGCGCCGGCAGCGCGGTGGCGGCGGGCAGCTCGAAGCCGTCGAGCAGCGCGGCCAGCGCATCGGCGTCGCGCGGCACCTCGGCCCCCTCCTCGACGGCGTGCACCGGGGCCAGCACCGCCAGCTCGGCCAGCGCCGACTCCTGCTCGGCGGTGCGCCGGCGCCACCACTCCCCCGTGCCCTCCGCCGGGAGCACCCGTGCCAGGACGGCACCGGGCCGGACGCCGTGCAGCCCGAGAGCGGTCACCAGCGGCCGCAGCGCCGGAGCCGTACCGGCCCTCGGCACCGCGGTGAGGAGGACGGCGGTGCCCGTGGCCGGGCCCGGCGGGTCGGGGGCGAGGCGGTCGGAGGCCAGCAGCGACTCGATCCGGCGGACCAGCGCCAGCCCGGCGTCGGCCGGCCCCCGGCGGGCAGCGCCGGCGGCGACGGCGGCCGTGCGCACCGCGCCCAGCGCCCGGATCCCCGGGGGCAGGAGCCGGTCCAGCCACCAGCGCAGCGTCGACGGCAGCGCGACCAGCCCCACCAGGTCGGTCGTGGAGCCGGCGTCCACGACCACCAGGTCGGCCTCGACCCGGCCGAGCTCGGCCAGGAGCGCCAGCTCCGCGGCGCCGGGCAGCGGGACGACGGAGCTGGCCGGGGGCAGGGTCAGCGGCAGACCGGCCGCGGACGGGACGACGGTGCCGCCCCAGAACTCCTCGACCGACGCCCGCGGGTCGACGGTCCGGACCTGGAGCCCGGGCACGGCACCGAGGCCGGCGACGTCCGGCGCCCGGCGGGTGAGGAGCACGGTCGCGCGACCGTCGCGGGCAGCGCGGACCGCGGCCGCGGCGGCCGACGTCGAGGTGCCGGCCCCACCGGGGCCGGCCACGAGCAGCGTGCGCACGACGGGTCTCAGCCCTCGACGCGCTTCTTGAGCTCCTTGAGAGCCGTGTCCAGGATGACCTTCTCCGCCCGGCGCTTGATCATCCCCAGCATCGGGATGGAGAGGTCGATGGTGATCGAGTAGGTGACCTCGGTGCGGCCGTCGGACTCGGCGAGGGTGTAGGAGCCGTCGTTCCGCTTCTGCATCGAACCCTTGACCAGGCTCCACCGCACCTGCCGGTCGCCGTCCCAGGTGTACTCGAGGACGTAGTCGTCCTTCACCGCGCCGGCGTCGAGCACGAAGTGCACCCGGCGGGCCCGGCCGTCCGGCCCCTCCTCGAGCACCTCGACCTGCTTGGCGGCGGCGACCCACTGGGGGTAGGCGGGGAAGTCGGCGATGACCGCCATGACGTCGGACGCGGGTGCCTCGACGACGATGGACTGCGTGGACTGGTCGGCCATGCGGAGCAGGCTAACGCGCCCGCCCAGCTCAGGGAGCCGCCGCTGCCACTCTGCATTACTCCTCAGTAGGAGCAGCGGCTAGATTTGCCGGAAACGTCCCTGGACCGGGGCGAGGGCGACGGCGCCCTCACCGACGCCGGGGAGGAGAGGACCCGGCGTGCGCGAGTTCAGCGTTCCAGTGACCTACGAGGTGGCCCCCGGCAAGGCCCTGACCGACATGCTGACCACCAACGTCACCGAGCACGGCGACGAGGTGGGTCTGCGGCGGCAGGTGGGCGGCCGGTGGACCGACGTCACGTGGAAGCAGTTCGGCGAGGAGGTCCGCGGCGTCGCCAAGGGGCTGATCGCCTCCGGCGTGGCTGCCGGTGACCGCGTGGCACTGCAGGCCAAGACCCGTTACGAGTGGACCGTCTTCGACTACGCCATCTGGACCGCCGGCGCCGTCGTCGTCCCCATCTACGAGACCTCCAGCGCCGACCAGGTCGCCTGGATCCTGTCGGACTCCGGCGCGACCGCCGCCATCGTCGAGCGCGACGAGCACGCCGCCGCCGTGGAGTCCGTCCGCGACCAGGCCCCCGACCTCAAGGCCGTCCTCGTCATCGACGACGGCGCGGTCGACCAGCTGGTCGCCGCCGGCAAGGACGTCCCCGACAGCGAGCTGGACGCCCGCCGGGCGACCCTGAGCGCCGACAGCCTGGCCACGCTCATCTACACCAGTGGGACCACCGGCCGGCCCAAGGGCTGCGAGCTCACCCACGCGAACTTCCTGTTCGAGATCGGCAACGGCATCACGCTGCTCGACAAGTTCATGAACGTGCAGGGCTCGCTGCTGCTGTTCATCCCGCTGGCGCACGTGCTGGCCCGCGTCCTGCAGGTGGGCGCCATCAAGAACCGCACCGTCATCGGGCACACCCCGGACGTGAAGAACCTGGTCGAGGACCTCGGCGAGTTCAAGCCGACCTTCGTCCTGGCCGTCCCGCGCGTGTTCGAGAAGGTGTTCAACCAGGCCAAGGCGAAGGCCGAGGGCGACGGCAAGGGCAAGATCTTCGACCGCGCCGCCCAGGTGGCCATCGACTGGTCCCGCGCGCAGGACACCGGCGGCCCGGGCCTGGGCCTGCGGGTGCAGCACGCGCTGTTCGACAAGCTGGTCTACGGCAAGCTGCGGGCCGCGCTCGGCGGCCGCTGCCTCGGTGCCATCTCCGGCGGCGCGCCGCTCGGCGAGCGGCTGGGCCACTTCTTCCGCGGCATCGGCGTCACCGTCTTCGAGGGCTACGGCCTGACCGAGACCACCGCCGCCGCGGCGGTGAACTACGAGACCGCCATCAAGATCGGCACCGTGGGCCGTCCGCTGCCGGGCGTCTCCTTCGCGGTCGCCGAGGACGGCGAGCTGCTGATCAAGGGCGGCATCGTCATGCGCGGCTACTGGAAGAACGACGACGCCACCAAGGAGGCGATCGACGCCGAGGGCTGGTTCCACACCGGCGACCTCGGCGAGATCGACGACCAGGGCTTCGTCAGGATCACCGGCCGCAAGAAGGAGATCCTGGTGACCGCGGGCGGCAAGAACGTCGCCCCCGCGGTGCTCGAGGACCGGCTGCGCGCCCACCGCCTGGTCAGCCAGTGCATCGTCGTCGGCGACCAGCGCCCGTTCATCGCGGCGCTGATCACCCTCGACGAGGAGGCGCTGCCGCAGTGGCTGGAGTCCAAGGGCAAGGACTCCGCGCTCACCGTCGACCAGCTGCGCGAGGACCCCGAGGTGCTCGCCGAGCTCGAGGCTGCGGTCAAGGACGCGAACCGGGCCGTCTCGCAGGCCGAGGCGATCAAGAAGTGGCGCGTCCTGGGCACCGACTTCACCGAGGACAACGGGATGCTGACCCCGAGCCTGAAGCTCAAGCGCAACGTGGTGATGAAGGAGTTCGGCGACGAGGTGGAGAACCTCTACGCCCGCTGAGCTCCGCGCCGAGCCCCCGCCCCCGCCCGGGGACGGGGGCTCAGTGCTTCTCCAGGAGGTCGGCGAAGGTGCGCGCGATCGTCGTCCACGACCAGCGCTCCTCCACCCACCGCCGGCCGGCGGCGCCCATCGCCGCCGCGCGCTGCGGGTCGGCGAGCAGGTCGGCGATCGTCGTCGCCACCTCCGACGGCGACCGCGGGTCGACGACGTGCCCGGTGACGCCCTCCTGCACCGTCTCCGGGGCGCCGCCCGAGGTGCCGGCGACGACGGGCCGTGCGCACGCAGCCGCCTCGAGGAAGACCATGCCCAGGCCCTCGACGTCCAGCCCGAGACGCCGGGTGCGGCACGGCATGGCGAACACGTCGCCGGCCGCGTAGTGCGCGGGCAGCTCCGCGACCGGCACCGGACCGGTGAGGACGACGGAGTCCTGCAGCCCCCGGCGGGCGACCGCGCGCCGCAGGTCCGCCTCGTCCGGCCCGCCCCCGACCAGCAGGAGCCGGGCGCGCGGGTGCCGCGCCAGCACCTGGGGCCAGCCCGCCACGAGCACGTCCTGGCCCTTGCGGGCGACCAGCCGGGAGACGCAGACGACCACCGGGGCGTCGCCGAGGCCGTGCCGGCGGCGCACCAGCGCGCCGTCGGCGTCCGGGGTGAACCGGTCGACGTCCACCCCGGGTGAGAGCTGCGCGAGGCGGGTGCGGTCCCCCAGCGCGGGAGCCAGCCGGCTGCGGGTGTACTCGCTGATGTAGGTGAGCACGTCGACCTGCGCGGCGATGCGCTGCATCAGCTGGCGGCTCCCCGGGAGCGCCACCCACCCGGTCTCGTGCCCGTGGGTGATGCCGACCTGGTGGCGCACCCCGGCGCGGCGCAGCGCGGGGGCGAGCAGGCCGAGCGGCGCGGCCGCGCCGTAGAGGACCGTGTCGCAGCCGTGGCGCGCGACGAGCTCCGCGGCGGCGCGGGCGGTGGCGCGGGTGGGCAGCAGCATCCCGGTGGGCCGGCGCACCACCGGGTACGGCAGCCCGGCGTCGTGCTCGGCGGAGCCGGGGTGGTCCGAGGCCAGCACGACCAGCGAATCGGGCGGCCGGCGCTCCAGCAGGGCGGCGACGAAGGTCTGGATGCCGCCCTGCCGCGGCGGGAAGTCGTTGGTGACGACGAGGGTGCGGCTCACGGTCGCCACTCCTGGGCCAGCGCGACCCGCTGCGAGGTCGTCGGGTGGGAGCCGAAGAACCGGTGCCAGGCCGTCGGCGGGTCGGGGTCGGAGAGGTTCGTGGTGGCCAGGAGCCGCTGCATGTCGACGAAGGCCTCCGGATCGCCGGTCAGGTCCAGGGCGTGCGCGTCCGCCCGGGCCTCGATCTGCCGCGAGACGAGGTTCTGCACGGGCGTGGCGACCAGCGTCCCGACGGCGACCAGCAGCAGCAGGAGCGGGACGACGCGCGGATCGCCCGGCCCGTCGGCGCCGGACCGGCGCAGCAGCGCGGGTGAGGTGAGCAGCCAGCCCAGCAGCGCCACTCCCCCGGCCGCGCCCAGCGCACCGAGCAGGGTGCCGGTCAGGACGTCGTCCGCGGCCACGTGGCCGAGCTCGTGGGCGGCGATCGACTCGATCTCCTCGTCGGACAGCCGGTCGAGCACCGTGTCGTACACGACGATGCGGCGGGTGGAGCCGAAGCCGGAGACGTAGGCGTTGAGCGCGGTCGTGCGCCGGGAGGCGTCGGAGACGAGCACGTCCTGCACCGGGGTGCCGTTCTCCTCGGCCAGCGCCAGCAGGTCGGTGCGCAGCTCCCCGACCGGCAGCGGCTCGAAGCTGTTGAACGCGGGCTCGATGACCACCGGCCAGAGGAACGAGCCGACGACGACCAGCGCCGCGGCGCCCACCGCGGCGAACGCCCACCACGCCCGCGCGGCCCGCCGCGCCAGCCACACCAGGGCGACGACGGCCAGCGCGGTCAGGGCCGTGTCGATGAGGAGGTTGACGACGACGTCGCGGGCGAACAGGCCCCAGCTGCGGGTGGAGAGCCCGTAGCGGTGCCGCACGACCTCGCCGTAGACCGACAGCGGGAGGGTGGCCACCCGTCCGACGACGGCCAGGGCCAGGACGCCGAGCAGCACCTGCCAGAACCAGCCGCCGCCCAGCGGGGCCGCGACGGCGCGGACCAGCCGGGCACCGAGCCGGGTCAGCCCCAGGACCGCGGCGACGAGCAACCCCAGCAGCAGCGAGGCGAGCGACGCCGGGCGCAGTGCCGCGGCGAAGGCCTCGGCCCGTGAGACCTGCTCGGCCGGGAGGCCGGCCGAGGGATCGGCCACGCGCTCGGGCAGCACGTCCCAGGGCGTGGTGACGGCGACGACCACGGCGAACGCGGCGAGGAGCAGGACCGCGGCCACCAGCGCGGCGCGACGGGCACGCACCCGGCCGATCCTAGAAGGACCGCGTCCCCCTCCCCGCTCGCGCGCTCGCGGCGAGCCTCTGGACGGGGCCGGCAGAGCGGAGGCCGGTGACCCCCTCGTGGGGTCACCGGCCTCCGACCGTGGTGCCGTCGTTCTACCCGGCGATGCGGCGGGCGCTGTTGTAGCTGCCCATCGAGTCCAGGCTGGCGACCTTGACCGGCTGACCGGAGGTCGAGGCGTGCACCATCTGGCCGTTGCCGATGTACATGCCGACGTGGCTGACCGGGCTGTAGAAGAACACCAGGTCACCCGGCTGCAGCTCGCTGCGCGAGACGGCCATGCCCATCCGCGACTGGCTCGCGCTGGAGTGGGGCAGGCTCACCCCGGCCGCCGCGTAGGCGTAGGAGGTCAGGCCGGAGCAATCGAAGGCGTTCGGGCCGCCGGCACCCCAGACGTAGGGGTCGCCGACCTGGGCCAGCGCGGTGTCCACGGCCTTCTGGGCCGCGGCGCTGGGCGCGATGACACCGCTGGGCGCCGGCAGGGCCTCGCCGCCGCCGTGCGCCCGGGCGACCTCGGCCTGCTGCGGGGCGCTCAGGGCGTCGTACTGCCGCTGGTAGTCGGCGATCCGCGCCTCGAGGTCCTCCTGCTGCGCGGCGATGTCGTCGACCGCCTTCTGCGCCTCGTCCCGGGCCTTCTGCGCCTCGTCACGGGCGTCCTCGGCGCGGTCGGCCACCTGGCCGACCTCGGTGACCGCGGCGTTGGTGTGGCCGGCGATCGCGTCGAGGGTGCCGAGCTGCGAGACGAACTCGTCGGCCGAGCCGCTGGTGAGCAGCACGTCGAGCTGGGTCAGCCGGTTGCCGCCGCTGGTGTAGGCGGACCGGGCCAGCTGGCGGATCTGCTCGTCGAGGGCGTCCAGCTGCTCCTGGGCCTCGGCGGCGGCCTGCTCGGCCCCCTGGGCGGCGGCCTGCTGCTGCTCCAGGACGACCTTGGCCTCGTTGAGCTGCTCGGTGACGACCTCCAGCTGGTGGCTGGCCTCGGCCACCTGCTGCGCGGCCTCGGCGGCCGTGGCGGCCGGCTCAGCGGCAGCGGTCCCGGGGAGGAGCGTCAGGGTCAGCGCGCCGGCGCCGAGGAGGACGCCCGAGCGGAGGAAGCCGAGCCGTCGCGGACGAGCGCGACCGGGCAGTGCGGCGGGGGTGAGCTGTGCGGGGGCATGCGTCAGCGGTGCGTGAGGGGTCGCCACGAGCGGCGGCTCTCCGTTTCTTCCTCTGCAACCGCCTACCGAGTTAGCTGACGGGTTCGGGCTGGGAAGACTGGCCCTATCCCCTGCTCACCGGCGAGCCGGCCCTGCAGGGGAACTCACCCCAGGACTGCGGTGGGTCCCCGGTTCACCTCGGGCGTCACGCGGACGCCGTCGACGGTGATTCGGCGGTGCCCGGCCGAGGCCACCCTTCTGCGGGCGGCGACCACCCGGTCGGACGGCGACGACCCTACGACCGTGATGTTGCCGTGACAAACCGGGGCGCCTGCTATGCCTGTGACGAGAATCGCGTCCGCGCTCGCGCGCCTCACCGACATCAGCTCTCCGTAGGTGTATGCGCACGCTCCGCTCGTGGAGGGAGCTGCGATCAGCCGGTGCGACGACCTCCCGGCCCGGTGTCGCGCGCGGTCGAGCGGTGCCGCAACGGGGGCACGAGGCCACCCTCGGCGAGCGCGCGGACGGCCCGGCGCTCCACGTCGTCCAGCTCGACCACCACGCCGGGCGGGGGCACCACGACGTCCTCGGCGACCAGCTCGGCCGCCGTCGGCACCTCGGCGGGACCGGCAAGACGGGCGCGCCCGTCCATGGGGACGACGACGGGGTCCACCCCCTGCCAGCCGGGTGGGGCGCCCAGGAGCACGGTGACGACGCAGTCGGCGCAGCCGGTACCCCGGGCGGTGCAGGTGTCGCAGTCGATGAGCATGGCGTTTCTCCTCCGTGAGTCGTTGCGCACGGTAGGAACGGCCACCGACATTTCCGCCGGACCGCGGGTCAGGTGCCCGCGTACTCCCAGTGCCAGGGCTCCTCGCGGCCGTTCCCCGGATCGGCCCACGCGGGGTGCAGGAAGCCGAACCGGCCGGCGTTGGCGACCATCCAGGCGTACTGGGGCGTGCCGAAGCGCTCGACGCCCCCGCAGAGGTCGACCGCGAGCCCCCAGCCGTGGTTGCTCGTCCCCGGCACCGCGGCCAGCGCCGGCTTCTGCCCGTAGAGGGTCACCTGGCCGGCGTAGGTCCGGTAGGAGTCGGTGATGCAGAGCGGCCCTCCGAACGCGCCGGCGTAGGCGGCGGACAGCGCGCGGTAGGCCGCCGCGGCGTCGCACCGCAGCTGGTGGCCGCCCACCCCGAGCCCGCACATCGCGCTCGGCGGGATCAGGCCGTTGGGGTAGCCGCCCCACTGCCGGGCGCCGTCGTAGCTGGGCGGGTAGACGGTGTTCCCGCACTCCACCCGGAGCGCGCCACCGGCCGGACCGGGCGCGTCCACCGGCGCCCGCCGGGGCAGCGTCGGGCGGCCGATGCCGAGGACCTGGTCGGCCGGCAGGGTGCGGACGACGACCGCACCCGCCCGCGCGTCGGCGGCGAGCATGGTCCGCGGGTCCAGCGCGATGCCGACGTGGCCCAGCCCCGACTCCGCCGTCCCGAGGAAGACCAGGTCGCCGGGGAGCACGTCGGCCGGAGCCACCGGCGCCGTCACGGCGAAGAGGCCCGCCTGGTCGCCGGGCAGGGAGATGCCCGTGCGCCCGTAGACCGACTGCACCAGGGATCCGCAGGCCCAGGAGTCCGGACCGGCCGTGCCCGGCGCGTACGGCCGGCCGAGGGCCTCCATCGCCGCGGACACCGCACCCAGCGTCTCGGCCGGCAGGACCAGCAGCGACGACGGCTGCCCCGGCAGCTGGGCGGCTCCGCGCTGGGCGCCGCCCCCGGTGGCCGCGACCGGCACCAGGCGGTCGGGCAGCCCACCGGCCGGGTCCTGCAGCGCCGCGGCCGGCGGGGCGGTGATCCCGGCGGCGGTCAGCTGGTCGAGGTAGCCGCGCCAGTTGGCGGCGGTGCGCTCGTTGACCTCGACCTGCTCCCGCTGCAGCTGGGCCAGCTGCGCGTCGACCGCACCGAGGGCGTCGTCCAGCTCGTCGGTGACGGCGCCGGCCGCGGCCTCGAGCTCGGCGATCCGGGCGGCCACCTCGTCGGCGCGGGCCCGCGCCTCCTGGAGCGCGGCCTCCGCGGTGCGCCGGCGCGCCAGCGCCGCCTGCCGCTGCTCCTCGGCCGCGCCGATCAGCCGGGCTGCGTGCCGGTCGACGACGTCGAGGAAGCCCATCGCGGAGAGGACCTCGCCCGGGTCGCCGCTGCTGAGCAGCACGGTGAGCGGGGTGAGGGCACCGCCGTCGCGGTAGACGGCCGCGGCGTACCCGGCGACCTCGGCCTGGAAGCCGGCGAGCTCGCCGGCGGCGTCGGTGAGCACGGCCTCGGCCGCGGCGACCTCCCGCTCGGCCGCCGCCTGCGCCTCCTGCGCCGCGGCCACCTCCCGCTGCTGCTCGCGGAGGCCGTCCTGCACCTCCGTCGCCCGCTCCTGGAGCCGGTCGAGCGCCCGGCTGTCCAGGACGCCGGAGGTCCCACCCGGCTGGTCGCTCGGGGCGGCGAGCGCCGGCCCCGCCGTGCCGAGGACGACGGCGGCGGCAGCGGCGGCCAGCGCCGGTCGGACGGCGCCGCGCGGGCGCCGTCGCCCGGTCACCGGCCTCGGGGTGCGCCTGGGGCGCGGGAGCATCGGACCACCTCTGCGGATCGGGGCGCGGGGGCGCACCGCAGGAATGTTGTCCTGATCACCGCCGGACCGCCACGCGGACCTGGGCATTCCCCCCTCGCGGGCGACCCGCTCCCGGCGCGGCGGCGCCAGGACTGTCACCACCCCGACCTACCGTCCGCGCCGTGCCCGCCTCCTCCCCCCTCCCCCGGTACGAGCAGGGAACGATCGAGGACCTCGGCACCCCCCTGGCGGAGGTCACCTTCGTCGTCGTCGACCTCGAGACGACGGGCGGATCGCCGAAGGACAGCGCCATCACCGAGATCGGCGCCGTGAAGGTCCGGGGTGGCGCGGTGCTCGGCGAGTTCCAGACGCTGGTCGACCCGGGCCACGAGATCCCGCCCTACATCAGCGTGCTCACCGGGATCACCACGGCGATGGTGGCGGCCGCACCCCGCATCGGCACCGTGCTGCCGTCGTTCCTCGAGTTCGCCCGCGGCGCGGTCCTGGTCGCCCACAACGCCCCGTTCGACCTGGGCTTCCTCAAGGCGGCGTGCGCCGGGAGCGGGATGGCCTGGCCGACCACCGCCTCCGTGGACACCGCCGTGCTCGCCCGCCGGCTGCTCACCCGCGACGAGGTGCCCAACTGCAAGCTGGCCACCCTGGCGCCGTTCTTCTCCGCCACCACCTCGCCGACCCACCGGGCGCTGGACGACGCGCGGGCCACGGTCGACGTCCTGCACGGGCTCTTCGAGCGCCTGGGGCCCCTGGGCATCACCTCGCTCGAGGAGCTGACCGGCCTCACCCGCCAGGTCGACCCCGAGCGCCGCCGCAAGCGGCACCTCGCCGACGCCGTCCCGCACGGGCCGGGCGTCTACCTCTTCCGCGGCCCCCGGGACGAGCCGCTCTACGTCGGCACCTCCACCGACCTCCGCAGCCGGGTGCGCAGCTACTTCACCTCCGGCGAGCAGCGCAGCCGGATCACCGAGATGGTCGCCCTGGCGCAGCGGGTCGACGCCATCCCGTGCGCGCACGCGCTGGAGGCTGCGGTGCGCGAGCTGCGGCTGATCGCCGAGCACAAGCCCCGCTACAACCGGCGCTCCCGCTTCCCCGAGCGCGCGCTGTGGGTGCGGCTGACGGAGGAACCGTTCCCCCGGCTGTCGGTCGTGCGGCGCGTGCGACCGGGCGCCGGCGTGTTCCTGGGCCCGTTCCCCGACCGGCGGGCCGCCGACTCCGCCGTCGCCGCGGTCCACGAGGCGCTCCCGCTGCGGCAGTGCACCGCCCGGATCCCGGCCCGCCCCTCGTCGGGCTCGGCGTGCGCGCTGGCCGGGATGGGGCGCTGCGGCGCCCCGTGCACCGGTGCCCAGTCCGTCGACGAGTACGCGCCCGTCGCCGGGATCTTCTCCGCCGCCGTGGCCAGCGACCCGGGCGCGCTGGTCGCCCCGCTACTGGCGCGGGTGGAACGCCTGGCCGCGGAGGAGCGCTACGAGGACGCCGCGGTGCTGCGCGACCGCGTCGCCGTCCTGCTGCGGGCGGTGCGCCGACGCCAGCGGCTGGAGTCCCTCGCCGCCGTGCCGGAGCTGGTCCTCGCCCGCCCGGACGGCGACGGCGGGTGGGAGCTGTCGGTGGTCCGCCACGGCCGGCTGGTCGCCGCCGGGCTGGCGCCGCGCGGCACGTCGGTGCGGGGCACGCTCGCCGACCTCCTCAGCACCGCCGAGACGGTGACCGACGAGGCCGCGACGACGTCGGTGGACGAGACCGAGCTGGTGCTGCGGTGGATGGAGAAGCCCGGCACCCGGCTGGTCGAGGTCGACGGCACGCTCGCCTGCCCCGCGCCCGGCACGGGGGCCTTCAGCGGCTTCCTGGCGCTCGCCGACGCCGGGCGCAGCACCCGCGACCCCTTCGCCGACGGCCGGTCGCTCGGCACCCGGGCCCGACCGGACCGGGTGACCGCGGGTGCGGTCGCCGGACCCCGCGCACGGCTAGCATCGCCGGCGTGATCACCGCCATCGTCATGATCGACGCCGCGACGGACTCCATCCCCGAGGTGGCCTCCGCGATCGCCGACCTCGACGGCGTCAGCGAGGTCTACTCCACCGCGGGCGAGGTCGACCTCATCGCGCTGGTGCGCGTGCGGGAGTTCGACCAGGTGGCCGAGGTGATCGCGGGCCGGATCAACAAGGTCCCCGGCGTCCTGGAGACCGAGACGCACATCGCCTTCCGCGCCTACTCCAAGCACGACCTGGAGGCGGCGTTCGCGATCGGCTTCGAGGACGCCGACTAGCGCGACCGCACCCGCCGGCTGACCTCGACCCAGCGGTCCAGCTGGGCGGCAGCCCGGCCGTCGTCGATCGCGGCCGCGGCCCGCTCCATGCCGGCCGCGAGGGCGTCGTGCAGCCGGACGGCGCGCTCGTCGAACGCGGCCAGCGCGGCGGCGGCGTTGAGCAGGACCGCGTCGCGGACCGCACCCCGCTCGCCGTCCACGACCCGCCGGAACACGTCGGCGTTGAACGCCGGCGGCCCGCCGCGCAGCGCATCCGGCCCGGGCGCCCCGATGCCGAGGGCGCTCGGGTCGACGCGATCGGGCACCACCTCGCCGTCCCGGACCACCCAGACCGACGAGGTCGTGGCCGTGGTCAGCTCGTCGAGGCCGTCGTCCCCCCGGAAGACGAGCGCGCGGGTGCCGCGCGACGCGAGCACCCCGGCGAGGACCGGCGCCATGCGCAGGTCCGCGCAGCCGATGGCCGCCGCGACCGGCCGGGCCGGGTTGGTGAGCGGACCGAGGAAGTTGAAGACGGTGGCGATGCCCATCTCCCGCCGGGGGGCTCCCGCGTGCCGGTAGCCGGGGTGGAACACCGGGGCGAAGAAGAAGCCGATTCCGGCCTCCTGCACGCACCGCGCCACCGCGGGCGCGGGAAGGTCGATGACCACGCCCAGCGCCTCCAGGACGTCCGCGGCGCCCGACGACGACGACGCGGCACGGTTGCCGTGCTTGGCCACCGGCACCCCGGCGGACGCGGTCACGACCGCCGCCATCGTGGAGATGTTCACCGTGTGCGCGCCGTCGCCACCGGTGCCGACGATGTCCACGCAGTCCAGCGGGAGCTGCACCGGCGTGGCCAGCTCGAGCATCGTGCGCGACAGGCCGGCCACCTCGGTCGACGACTCGCCCTTGGCCCGCAGCGCCACGGCGAAGGCGGCCACCTGCGCCGGCGTCGCCTCACCCGTCATGACCTCGCGCATGGCCCATGCGGTGTCGTCGGCGGTCAGGTCCTGACCGGCCAGGAGCCGGTTGAGCAGGCCCGGCCAGGTCGGGCGGGCCCCCTGCGGGGCGGTCACCGGACGGCGGGCCGCCGCGCGTGCGTGCGCAGCAGGTCCGCCACGACGGCGGGCGCGGTGAGCGGGTCGACCGGCATCGGCAGGATGCCCTCGGCGCGCGACCAGTGCGCCAGCCAGCGGTCGGGCTGCCGGGCGATGAGGACGCACACGGCGGGCCGGCCGGGCACCTCCTGGTCCAGCTGCCGCGCCAGGGCGAGCCCACCGGCGGGCTGCGCCTCGCCGTCGAGGACGCAGAGGTCGATCCCGCCGCGGTCCACCGCGGCGACGACCTCGTCCGGCGTGGTGCACTCCAGCCAGGTGAGCGGCCCCACGTCGCGCGCCGGGCGGCGGCCGACGGCGGTCCGGACGGACTCCCGCACCTCGGCGCGGTGGCTGTAGACCAGCACGGTGGCCGGTGCGTCGGTGGTTCCGGCTGCGCTCACGCGGCCGAGCCTAGTGGCAGAACCGCTGGTTGCCGGGCAGGGCCGGGCGACGGTATCGGGATGATCACTTTTCTCCGCCACGCCAGGCCGACCCGCGGTCGTGACCGGGCGGTGCCGATGCCATGATGACCAGCGTGACAACGGCCCCCGTGGCGAGCAGCACCTTCGACACCTCGCGGGTGCACTCCCTGACCCGACCGAACATGGTCAGCGTCGGCACGATCATCTGGCTCTCGAGCGAGCTGATGTTCTTCGCCGGACTGTTCGCCATGTACTTCACCGCGCGAGCCCGGGCCACCGAGGGGTGGCCGCCGGAGCCGACCGAGCTGAACCTGCCCTACGCCACGGTCTTCACCGTGATCCTGGTTCTGTCCTCGGTGACCTGCCAGTTCGGGGTGTTCGCCGCCGAGCAGGGCAACGTCTACGGCCTCCGGCGCTGGTTCACGATCACCTTCGTGATGGGCCTGGTGTTCGTCGTCGCGCAGATGAACGAGTACCGGGTGCTGGTCACCGAGCACCACACGTCGATCTCGTCGTCGACGTACGGCTCGGTCTTCTACCTGACGACCGGCTTCCACGCGCTGCACGTGATCGGCGGCCTCGTGGCCTTCGTCTACCTGCTCATCCGGTCCACCATGGGCCGTTTCACGCCGGCACAGGCGACCTCGGCGATCGTGGTCTCCTACTACTGGCACTTCGTCGACGTCGTGTGGATCGGGCTCTTCGCCACGATCTACCTGATCCGCTAGGGAACCGGTGTCCACCACGAACCCGCAGTCAGACGCCCCGTCCGACGTCGACGGCGCCACCCCGGTGGCGCGCGCCCGCGCGCGGCGGCGCTCCAAGCAGCGTCGTCGCCTCGGCAACGTCGCCGCGCTCATGGCGGGGCTGATCCTCACCGGCGCGCTCTACTCGGTCTTCAGCCCCGCGCAGGCCGCCCCCGGCGACGAGCAGAGCGAGTCCGCCGCCGAGGCTGCCGGCCGCGAGCTCTACGAGCGCAGCTGCATCACCTGCCACGGCGAGAACCTCGAGGGCGTGCCCAACCGCGGTCCCTCGCTGATCGGCGTCGGCGAGGCAGCCGTCTACTTCCAGGTGCACACCGGCCGCATGCCGCTGGTGCGCCAGGAGGCCCAGGCGCCCGACAAGCCGGCCGTCTTCTCCGACGAGGAGATCGACCAGCTCATGGCCTACGTCCAGGCCAACGGCGGCGGCCCGACCCTGCCGTCCGGCGACCTGCGCGACGGCGACGTCGCCGAGGGTGGCGAGCTGTTCCGGCTCAACTGCTCCTCGTGCCACAACTTCGTCGGCGAGGGCGGCGCGCTCTCGGGCGGCAAGTACGCACCCAGCCTGCAGGACTCCACCGACCTCGAGATCTACACGGCGATGCTGACCGGCCCGGAGAACATGCCGGTGTTCGGTGACAACCAGCTGACGCCCGAGGAGAAGCGCTCGATCATCAGCTACGTGCAGACGATCAAGGAGCAGAGCGACCCGGGCGGCGCCGGGGTGGGCCGCATCGGCCCGGTCGGCGAGGGCCTGGTGATCTGGATCGTCGGCATCGGGATCCTGATGTTCGGGATCTTCTGGATGGGGAGCAAGGCGTGAGCACGCACGACACCCGCCCCGGCTCGGCCGGCGGCGCGGACATCGCCGGACCGCTGCACGGCGGCCCGGACGACGACTACACCCCCGAGCAGCTCGCGGCGATGTCGCGCGAGGAGCTCGACCTCCTCGGCGCGCGCTACGACGGCGTCGAGGTCCTGCACGTCGACCCGGGCCCGGAGCCGGGCTCCCGCCTGGAGAAGCGCGCCGTGCGCCAGGTCGGCTGGACCTGGGCGCTGGCCGGCCTGCTGGCCTTCGCGTTCCTCGTGGTCTACATCGGCTCCGACTGGTTCCTGCCCGACTGGCACTGGGCCGAGAACGACGGCGACACGTGGAGCACGCTGTTCACCCCCCTCCTGGGGCTGACGATGGGCCTGGCGCTCACGCTGGTCGGCGTGGGGCTGGTGCTCTACACCAAGAAGCTCCTGCCGCACGAGACCGCGGTGCAGGACAAGCACGACGGCTCCCACTTCGACCGGGTGACCACCGGCGCGACCCTGACCAGCGGCTACCACAACAGCGGCCTGGCCCGGCGGAAGCTCCTCACCCGCTCGCTGGGCTTCATGGGCGCCGGCGTCGGCGTCATGCTCATCGCCCCGCTCGGCGGTCTGATCAAGAACCCGAACAAGGGCAACCCGCTCGGCCAGACCTCGTGGTCCGAGGGCGTCCGCCTCGTCCGCGACGACGGCAGCCCGATCCGCCCCGGCGACCAGCAGCCCGGCTCGCTGGAGACGGTCTTCCCTGCCGTGCCCGGCGGCAACCGGCAGTCCGACGCCGCGACCATGCTGATCCGCCTCCGCCCCGAGCAGATCGCGCAGGACGCCCCCCGCGAGGGCCAGGAGGACTTCGGCTACGGCGACTACGTCGCATACTCGAAGATCTGCACGCACGCCGGGTGCCCGGTGTCGCTGTACGAGCAGGAGACCAGCCGGATCCTCTGCCCGTGCCACCAGTCGCAGTTCGACGTGACGCAGGGGGCCAAGCCGATCTTCGGCCCGGCCACCCGCTCGCTGCCGCAGCTGCCCATCACCGTGGACGACGAGGGCTTCTTCGTCGCCCGGAGTGACTACATCGAGGCCGTCGGGCCGACCTACTGGAACCGGGAGCGCATCTGATGGCTGCAACTGCCACGGCGCCGGGAACCCCCACCACCAAGATCGGCAAGGCCGCGCTGGAGGTCGACGACCGCCTCGTCGTCGCCGGCTGGACCCGCCGGACGCTGAACAAGGTCTTCCCCGACCACTGGTCGTTCCTGCTCGGGGAGATCGCCCTCTACTCGTTCATCGTCCTGCTGCTCTCGGGCACGTACCTGACGTTCTTCTTCGACGCCTCGATGCGCGAGGTCGTCTACAACGGCTCGTACGCCCCGCTGCGCGGCGTGGAGATGTCCGCGGCCTACGACTCGACGCTGGACCTCAGCTTCGACGTGCGCGGCGGTCTGTTCATGCGCCAGATGCACCACTGGGCGGCGCTGCTGTTCGTCGCCTCGATGGTGTGCCACCTGCTGCGCATCTTCTTCACCGGCGCCTTCCGCCGGCCGCGTGAGACCAACTGGTTCATCGGCGTCACGCTGCTGATCCTGTCGATCCTCGAGGGCTTCGCCGGCTACTCGATGCCCGACGACCTGCTCTCCGGCACCGGCCTGCGGATCATGTCGGCGATCATCCTGTCGATCCCCGTGGTCGGCACCTGGGTCCACTGGGCAGTGTTCGGCGGCGACTACGTGGGCGAGCTGATCGTCGGCCGGCTCTACATCGCCCACGTGCTGCTGATCCCCGCGATCCTGCTCGCGCTGATCGCGGTGCACCTGCTGATCCTGGTCAAGCAGAAGCACACCCAGTTCCCCGGCCCGGGCCGCACCGAGCACAACGTCGTCGGCAACCGCCTCTTCCCGACGTTCGCCGGCAAGGCGACCGGTCTGCTGTTCATCGTGTTCGGCGTCTGCGCCGCGCTCGGTGGTCTGGTGCAGATCAACCCGGTGTGGCTGTGGGGTCCGTACAACCCGGCGCAGGTCTCGTCCGCGTCGCAGCCCGACTGGTACGTCATGTTCCTCGACGGCTCGTCGCGACTGTTCCCCGCGTGGGACCTGAACCTCCCGGGTGACTACACGATCCCCGCGCTGTTCTGGCCGACCGTGCTCATCGCCGGCATCATCTTCACGCTGCTGCTGATGTACCCGGTCATCGAGCGCAAGCTGACCGGCGACACGGCGTCCCACCACCTGCTGCAGCGCCCGCGCGACGTCCCCGTCCGCACGTCGCTGGGCATGATGGCGCTGTCCTTCTACGTCATCCTGCTGATCTCCGGTGGCAACGACGTCGTCGCCGACAAGTTCAACATCAGCCTGAACGCGATGACCTGGATCGGCCGCATCGGCGTGATCGTCGTGCCGCCGCTGGTGTACGTGCTCACCTACCGGATCTGCCTGGGTCTCCAGATGCACGACCGCGAGGTGCTCGAGCACGGCATCGAGACCGGCGTCATCCGGCGCCTGCCGCACGGCGAGTTCATCGAGGTCCACCAGCCGCTCGGCCCGGTCGACGACCACGGCCACGGCCAGCTGGCCTACGGCGGCGCCCCGGTGCCGAAGAAGATGAACCAGATCGGTGCTGCTCGCCGGGCCGTCCGCGGCTTCTTCTCCCCCATCGAGGAGCCGTCGCAGGTGGAGCTCGAGCAGCGCGGCGAGGGCCGTGGTCTCGCGGCGGGAGAGGCCGGCCGCGAGCTGACCTCCTCCGGCCGCCCGGCCGACGGCGGTCGCCCGCAGGAGCCGCGCGACTGACCTCGCGCACAGCGCACGACCAGCAGGGCCCCGGTGGATCCGTCCACCGGGGCCCTGCTGCATGTCCAGGACGTGCCGGCGTCAGCTCCCTGGGCGTTCCTCGCGCTCCCGGGGCCCTGCAGCCCTGGCACCCAACCCACCCCGGGGAGCCTCACCCGGCGGCTCTCACCGTCGGATCAGCGACCTGCGCGCAGGCTCGCCGGCACGGTGGCCGCCGGTGTACGCCGTGGTTCTCGTGCAGGCGCCGGTCGCTGTCGCTGTCCCGCGCAAGCCGGCAGCAGCTCCTCGGCTGCCACGTGGGCCCCTCCCGGGCACCCGAGGCGCGGATGCCGGCGCGGGCAGGTGGTCGACGGTCAGGGGCAGGTGCTCGGCACCGAACCAGGGCCACCACGGCGGGTGGGGCAGCCGGATCCACCCGCCGACGGCCAGCTAGGTCGTGCGCTGGAAGGCCGGACCCCACGAGGCCCCGGTCCGGCCTCGGCCGGCAGCCGTCGCAGCTCCTCGACGGCGAGTGCCGCTGGGCGACCGGCGATCTGCCGGCTGCCGGACGTTCCTCGCGGTCGGCGGGGTAGCGCAGCACCCAGGGAGCGGGAGGAGCACACCCGGGGAGCGCCCCCGGGATGCACGAGGGCCCCTCCCGCAGCGGCGGGAGGGGCCCTCGTGACGTGGTGCCGGGCTCAGCTCTGCGTGGCGTTCTGCCCCACGTAGTACTCGAACAGCAGCCCGCCGATGGTGATCAGCAGCGCGGCGGCCGCGATCAGGATCAGCCAGTAGTAGAAGAACGCGAGCGCGAGGCCCATCAGGCCGGCGGAGAGCGCCAGCGCGAACGGCCAGTAGCTCGCCGGGCTGAAGAAGCCGAGCTCGCCGGCACCGTCGGCCATCTCGGCGTCCTTGCGGTCCTCCGGACGGGCGTCGATGCGCCGCGAGACGAACCAGAAGAACGCGCCGATCATGCCGGTGAGGCCGGCCGACAGCACCAGCGCCGTCGTGCCGATCGGCTCCTTCGCCCACACCCCGTACACGACGGCGGCCGCGACGCAGAACACCGCGATGATGTTGAAGATGATCGACTCGACCTTCACGGTCGCGCCTCCTCGTGCGTCGTGCCCATCGGGTGCCGGCCGACCGGGCGGTCAGCCATTGTTATCCGACTGCTGCTGGTTGACGTTCTTGTCCTGGAAGAGCTCCAGCGGGGTGGTCGTGCTCGAGGTACCGGGCTGGCCGATCTCCTCCAGCGCGTCGTAGGTGTCCAGACCGGACTCGCGGGCCTCGATGTAGGCGTCGTAGTCGTCGCCGGACACCGCGCGGACCTCGAAGTTCATGTACGCGTGGTAGGTCCCGCACAGCTCGGCGCACCGGCCGACGTAGGCACCCTCCTCGCGGACGGTCACCTCGAAGACGTTGTCGCGGCCGTTCTCGTTGCCCGGGATGACGTCGAGCTTGAACAGGAAGTCCGGCACCCAGAACGAGTGGATGACGTCGGCGGAGGCCACCTCGAAGCGGATCGAGCGGTCGACCGGCAGGACCAGGACCGGGATCTCGGTGCTGCTGCCGACCGTGTTCACCGGCTCGCCGTCGGGGCCCTCGGAGTCGGGGTAGACGAACTGCCAGTTCCACTTGAACGCGTTGACCGCGATGGTCTCGTCAGGGTTGTCGCTGCGGTCCAGCACCCGGTTCTGCGTCACCACGGTGAAGAAGAACAGGCCCGCGATGATGATGAACGGCGCGATCGTGTACGCGATCTCCAGCGGCAGGTTGTAGGCCGTCTGCCGCGGGAGCTCGTCCCCGCGCTTCCGGTGGGCGACCATCGAGTAGAAGATCAGGCCCCACACGAGGAAGCCGACGATCAGCGCGGCGATGACCGAACCGGTCCACAGCTCGCGCATGTCGGCGGCCTGGTCGGTCACGCCCTCGGGCCAGCCGAACCGCCAGAACTCGTTGTTGGGCATGTCGCACCCCGTGAGGGTCAACACCCCCAGGAGACCGAGCGCGGCCAGCCGCGCGAGCTTGCTGCCTCGAGCCACTGCTCGCTGCCTCCTCGTCCTCCGTCCGAGGTTCGGACGGTCCTTCCAGCGGGTCGTCCGCCGGGTTCCGGCGCACGGCGTTCCCGCCGATCACAGTGTGGGGCGAGACTATCGGACCGCGCTCGGTGGCCGACCACCGGAGACACCTCGTCGGCGGGTCGCCGCCCGGTGACCGGTGCCGCTCGCGGGGGAACGTGGTTCCCGGGTCCACGGCGGTTAGAGTCGGTGGCGTGTTCTACCGGCTGCTGACCCCGAAGTGGGTGCTCATGCACCTGCTGGTCGCCGCCCTGTTCGTGGCCACGCTGTTCCTCGGGTACTGGCAGCTCACCAAGGCCGAGGACGGCGGGGGCGCGGTCAACTGGAGCTACGCCCTCCAGTGGCCCCTCTACGGGTGCATGGGCCTGTGGTTCTACGTCCGCATGGTGCGCGACGAGCTCAACCGCGACCCCGACGAGGACGAGCCGGGTTCCTCGATCGTGCTGTACCAGCGGCCGCGCATCGACACGACCGGCGATCCCGAGCTCGCCGCCTACAACGCCTACCTGGCGGAGCTGAACGAGCGCGCCCTCGGACAACGGAGCAGCAATGGCCGCTGAGCAGACCGTCCAGGCCCCGGGCCGGGAGATCCCGCCGGCGCTGACCCGGTACCGGGTCATGGCCACGATCGTCGGCGTCCTCCTGGTGCTGCTGTTCTTCGTCGCCGTCCCCCTGCACTACCTCGCCGACATCGACGAGCCCTCGAGCGTCCTGGGCACCGCGCACGGCTGGCTCTACGGCCTGTTCTTCCTGGCGACGGTCGACCTGGCGCTGCGGGCCAAGTGGAGCCTCAAGGGCTTCGCGCTCACGGTGCTCGCCGGGACGGTGCCGGTGCTCTCCTTCTTCGCCGAGCGCCGCGCGACCGCGAAGACGCGCGCCGGCGTCCGCGTCTGACCACCTGACGTCCCACCCCGGGACGCCGACCCCCTGAGGACCTGCGCCTGATGTGTGGCCTGATCGCGTACTTCTCCACCGATGCCGACCGCGTCGACGACGGCACGGTCGCGGCGGTGCGGGCCGCGCAGCACTGCGTGCGCCACCGCGGGCCGGACGAGAACGAGTCGTGGGCCGACGAGCGCGCCGTCTTCGGCTTCAACCGGCTGTCGTTCATCGACATCGAGCACAGCCACCAGCCGATGCCCTACGCCGACGGCCGCTACCGGATCGTCTTCAACGGCGAGATCTACAACTACCTGGAGCTGCGCGAGGAGCTGAAGGCCGCCGGCGCCACCTTCGCCACCGAGGGCGACACCGAGGCGATCGTCGCCGGCTACCACCTGTGGGGCGCCGACGTCGTCCAGCGGCTGCGCGGCATGTTCGCCTTCCTCATCTGGGACACCGAGGAGAGGACCGTCTTCGGCGCCCGGGACCCGTTCGGGATCAAGCCGCTGTTCGTCACCCGGCTGGCCGACGGCGCCGTCGCCTTCAGCTCCGAGAAGAAGGCGCTGCTGGAGATGCTCGGCGGCAGCAAGGCCGCCGGCGGCGTCGACCCCGCGTCGCTCCAGCACTACCTGACGCTGCAGTACGTGCCGGAGCCGGCGACGCTGCACCGCGGCATCCGCCGCATCGAGAGCGGCACCAGCTTCACCGTGGCCGACGGCGAGCTGACCACGCAGCGCTACTTCCACCCCACCTTCCCGGTGCGCCCGGTGGCCGAGGACGAGCAGCAGGCGCTCTACGACCGGATCGCCGACGTCCTCGACGACTCCGTCCGCGTGCACATGCGCGCCGACGTCACGGTGGGGTCGTTCCTCTCCGGCGGCATCGACTCCACCGCCATCGCGGCGCTGGCCAAGCGCTACAACCCCGACCTGCTGACCTTCACCGTCGGCTTCGAGCGCGAGGGCTTCTCCGAGATCGACGTCGCCGCGGAGTCGGCGGCCGCGATCGGCGTCGAGCACATCACCAAGGTGGTGACGCCCGAGGAGTTCGCCGAGTCCATCCCGCTGGTGGTCTGGTACCTCGACGACCCGGTCGCCGACCCGGCGCTGGTGCCGCTCTACTTCGTGGCCCGCGAGGCCCGAAAGCACGTCAAGGTGGTGCTCTCCGGCGAGGGCGCCGACGAGCTGTTCGGCGGCTACAACATCTACCGCGAGCCGCTGTCCCTCGCGGCCTTCGAGAAGCTGCCGACGGGCGTCCGCCGGGCGCTGGGCGCCCTCTCGGCGAAGCTGCCCGACGGTATGCGCGGCAAGGACCTGCTGCGCCGCGGCTCCATCCCGCTCGAGCAGCGGTACTACGGCAACGCCCGGCTCTTCCGCGACGACGAGCTCGGCTTCCTGCGCAGCCGCGACCCCGACCTGTCGCACGTCACGGTCACCCGCGAGCTGTACGAGCGCACCCGCGCCGCCGGCTACGACGACGTCACCGCGATGCAGTACGTGGACCTGTTCACCTGGCTGCGCGGCGACATCCTCGTCAAGGCCGACAAGATGACGATGGCCAACTCGCTCGAGCTGCGGGTGCCCTTCCTGGACCCCGAGGTGTTCCGGGTGGCGGGCACGCTGCCGGTCGACCAGCGGGTGACCAAGGAGACGACGAAGTACGCGCTGCGCCGGGCCCTCGAGCAGATCGTGCCCGCGCACGTGCTGAACCGCCGCAAGCTCGGGTTCCCGGTCCCGACCCGGCACTGGCTGGCCGAGGACCTGCACGACTGGGCCCGTCAGATCATCGAGGACAGCGGCACCGAGGAGTGGCTGGACAAGCAGCAGGTGCTGGCGATGCTCGCCGCGCACCGGCAGAACCAGCGCAACGGCTCCCCGGTCGACTACTCCCGCAAGCTCTGGACGCTGCTGGTCTTCATGGTGTGGCACGGGATCTTCGTCGAGGAGCGGATCACCCCCGAGGTGCCGCAGACGGTCTACCCGGTCCGCCTCTGAGGAACGACGAAGGCCCGGTCCCCGCGGGGGACCGGGCCTTCGCTGCGTTCAGCGGCTGATCAGCTGAAGCTGTCGCCGCAGGCGCACGAACCCGTGGCGTTCGGGTTGTCGATCGTGAAGCCCTGCTTCTCGATGCTGTCGACGAAGTCGATGACCGCACCACCGAGGTAGGGACCGCTCATCCGGTCGACGATGACCTCGACGCCGCCGAACTCGTAGGTCTGGTCACCGTCGAGGAAGCGCTCGTCGAAGAAGAGCTGGTACCGCAGGCCCGAGCAGCCGCCGGGCTGGACGGCGATGCGGAGCCGCAGGTCGTCGCGCCCCTCCTGGTCCAGCAGCGCCTTCACCTTCGAGGCGGCCGGCTCGCTGAGCACGACGCCGGTGGCGCCGGGGGCGGTCGAGGTGTCCTGCACCGTCATGTTGAGAGTCCTCCTCCATCAGGGGTCCGCTGCGCACTCCTGCCGCGGACCAACACCGCCGTGGCGGAGCCTGTTCCACTGTACGGCGCCGATCCGAGCATCCGAAGGCTCCGCCGCGGTCCACGTAGACTCCGGAGCCGTGAAGCTCCGCCTGCCCGGCCGCCGCGACCGCGCCGAGACGACCGATGCGACGACCCCCGACACCGCCGGGGAGCTGTCGGCCGAGCTGGCGCGCACGTCGGGCAAGGGACGCCCCACCCCCAAGCGCAGCGAGGCGCAGGGCCGCCGCCCCGGTCCCCCTCCCCCGCCGCCCACCACGCGCAAGGAGGCCTACCGCCGGATGCGCGACCAGCAGGCCGCCCGGCGCAGCGAGGCCCGCCTGGGTGCCGCCCGCGGTGACGACTCCTACCTGCCGGCGCGCGACCGCGGCCCGGTGCGCAAGCTGGTCCGCGACGTCGTCGACTCGCGGCGCAACATCGGCAGCTGGTTCCTGGTCGTCGCGCTGGTGGCGCTGGTCGGCACCTTCGCCGGCGACCCGATGATCACCGCGTACGCCACCACGGTGCTCATGGGCTACCTGCTCCTGCTCGTCGTCGACTCGGTGGTGCTGAGCCGCAAGATCAAGAAGGCGCTCACCCGCTTCCCCGCGGGGACCGAGAAGACGCGCGGCGCGGTCTGGTACGGCATCAGCCGGTCCACGATGGTCCGCCGCTGGCGCTTCCCCAAGCCCGAGGTCGAGCTCGGCGCGCAGGTCTGACCGGGCTCGGTGGAGGTCACCCTCCTCGGTACCGGCGCGGCCGACGGCTGGCCGAATCCGTGGTGCACCTGCGCCTCGTGCGCTGACGCACGCCGCCGGGGCGATCAGCGCCGGCAGACCTCGGCGCTGGTCGACGGCGTCCTGCTGCTCGACCTGAGCCCCGCGCTGCCGCCGGTCGACGTCCCGCTCACCGACGTCGCCACCGTGCTGGTGACGCACGCCCACCCGGACCACTGCGCACCCTTCGCGCTGCTCTGGCGGCAGTGGGTGCGCCGCGGGCAGCCGCTCACCGTCGCCGGACCCGCCGGGGCGCTCGACGAGTGCCGTCCGTGGGTGGCGCCCGACGACCCCGTCGCCTTCGTGGAGCTCACCCCCGGCGACGAGCGGGTCCTCGGCGGCTACCGCGTGCGCGCGCTGGCCGCCGAGCACGAGGTGCCGACGCTGCTCTACGACGTCACCGGTCCGGACGGCGGCCGGCTCCTGCACGCCACCGACACCGGGCCGCTGCTCCCGGAGACCCTGGAGCGGGTCCGCGGCGCCGGGTTCGACGTCGTCCTGCTCGAGGAGACCTTCGGCGACCACCTCGCCCACGGCACCGCGCACCTGGACCTGGCCGGCTTCCCCGTCGAGCTGGACCGGCTGCGCGACGTGGGGGCGGTGACCGCGGCCACCGACGTCGTCGCGGTCCACCTGAGCCACCACAACCCGCCGCTGGCCGAGCTGGAGCTGCGGCTGGGCGCGCTGGGGGCACGTGTCGTCCCGGACGGGACGACGATCCCCGCGGGGGCCCGGCGCGCGGCGCTCCCCCGGGGCGCCTAACGTCGCCGAACGTGGAATTCCGACGCCTCGGCCGCTCCGGCCTGACCATCTCCGAGATCGCCTACGGCAACTGGCTGACCCACGGCAGCCAGGTCGAGGAGGACGCCGCCCACGCCTGCGTGCGCGCGGCCCTCGACGCCGGCATCACCACCTTCGACACCGCCGACGTCTACGCGGGGACCAAGGCCGAGTCGGTGCTCGGCCGGGCGCTGACCGGCCAGCGCCGTGAGGGCCTGGAGATCTTCACCAAGGTCTACTGGCCGACCGGCCCCGGCCGCAACGACCGCGGGCTGTCCCGCAAGCACATCATCGAGAGCTGCCACGCCTCGCTGAAGCGGCTGCAGACCGACTACGTCGACCTGTACCAGGCGCACCGCTACGACCCGACCGTGCCGCTCGAGGAGACGATGACCGCCTTCGCCGACCTGGTGCGGCAGGGCAAGGTCCTCTACATCGGCGTCTCGGAGTGGCGGGCCGACGAGATCGCCGCCGGCGCGGCGCTGGCCCGCGAGCTCGGCATCCAGCTGATCAGCAACCAGCCGCAGTACTCGATGCTGTGGCGGGTGATCGAGGACGAGGTCGTGCCCACCTCCGAGAAGGAGGGGCTCGGTCAGATCGTCTGGTCGCCGCTCGCGCAGGGCGTGCTCACCGGGAAGTACCTGCCCGGGCAGCAGCCGCCCGCCGACAGCCGCGGCGGGCACGCCGAGGTCGGCGGCTCGATGCGCGGGTTCCTCAAGGACGAGATCCTCACGCGGGTCCAGGACCTCGTGCCGATCGCCGGCGACCTGGGCCTGTCGATGGCGCAGCTGGCCGTGGCCTGGGTGCTGCAGAACCCGAACGTCGCCGCGGCCATCATCGGCGCGAGCCGGCCCGAGCAGGTCCACGACAACGTCAAGGCCGCCGGGGTGGAGCTCGACGCCGACGTCCTGCGGCGGATCGACGAGGTGCTCGGCGACGTCGTCGAGCGCGATCCCGCCAAGACCCAGCGCGGCTGACAGCGGACCCGGTGGGCCTGGCGGCCTAGGGCGCCGCCAGGCCCATCGGGCCGTAGACCTCGCGGTCGTCCTCGAAGAGGGTCACCGCGTGCACGCCGCGGTCGAGCAGGTCGCGCCAGTTCTCCCCGAGCCACGACTCGGCGTCGCCCTGGTTGTCGGCCGGGGGCACCTCCACCCCGAGGGACGACGGCTCGACGGCCGCTCCGGCCGGGTCCTCCAGGCGCCAGTGCCAGCTCATGGCGCGAGGCTAGCGCCCCGGTTCCCGCACTGTGATCATCCCGCCGGTTTCCGCTCCTCCCGCCCGGGCATGGAGGTTCCTCGACTGCGTCCGAGCGGAGGACCCATGACCGCAGCACCACCACCGCCCGCGACGGGCGGCGCCACCCGGGCGACCGCGCCCGCCGATCCGGGCAACGCCTCGACCGGTGAGCTGATCACCCGGCTGACCGAGCAGATCAGCACCCTCGTCCGCGACGAGGCGCGGCTGGCCCAGGCGGAGGTCACCCAGAAGGCCAAGCGCCTCGGCATCGGCGCCGGCCTGTTCGGCGGGGCCGGGCTGTTCGCCTTCCTCGGGCTGGCCACGCTGGTCGCCACCGCCGTCCTGGCCCTGGCCGAGGCGCTGCCCGCCTGGGCCGCGGCCCTCGTCGTGGCGGTCGTCCTCCTGGCGGTGGCCGGCGTCCTCGCCCTCGTCGGGAAGCAGGACGTGCAGAAGGCGACGCCGCCGGTGCCCACCGAGGCGATCGCCGGTGTGCAGGCCGACATCGCCACGGTCAAGCAGGGGCTGTCCCGGTGACGGCGTCCGGCTCCTCCGCGCAGAACGGCTCCCCCGCCCAGAACGGCTCCGGCGACGTCGACGCCCTCCGTGCCGAGATCGACGCCACCCGCGCCGAGCTCGGGCGCACCGTCGACGAGCTGAGCGCCCGGCTCGACGTCCCGGCGCGGGCCAGGGAGCGGGTGGCCCGGACCCGGGACACCGCCGTCGAGACCTACCGCGAGAGCCCACCCGTCGTGATCGGCGCCGGGGTCGCCCTGGTCGGGCTGGTCCTCGGGCTGATGATGTGGCGGCGGAAGCGGGCGGCGCGGGTCGCCCCGAGGAGGAGGAAGTCGTGAGCAAGGGAGCCAAGCTCGCCTACCGGCCGATCGGCCTGATCGCCGGTCTCGTGGCGGGGTCGCTGAGCGGCATCGTCTTCAAGCAGGTCTGGAAGGCCATCGCGGACGAGGACGACGCCCCCGGCGCGCTGCAGAGCGAGTACCGGATGCGCGAGGTCGTGCTGGCCGCGGCCATCCAGGGCGCGATCTTCGCCGCCACGAAGGCGGCCATCGACCGCGCCGGCGCCCGCGGCTTCACCAAGCTCACCGGGACCTGGCCGGGCGACTGAGCGAGGGCCCTCCTGCCCCCACCGCTCGCACGCCCGCGGCGGACCCGTGCAGGAGGGCCGACCGTCGTCACCTTCCATGGCAGAGGAGCTGCAGTGAGCGGCACACGGCAGCGCGAGAGCGCCGTCGACCGGATCCGCGAGCGGGTCGAGGAGAAGGCTGCCCGCCGGGCGGCAGCGGCGAAGGCAGCAGCCGAGGGGCGCACCGCTGGGGAGGCCGACCGCCTGCCGGCGGGTGCGCCCACGCCGGACCGGCTGCCCGGGATCGACGCCGCCTCGCCGCTGCAGATCCCGGCGCGGGGATGGAAGCAGGTGATCAAGCGCGCCTGGGCCGAGAACAACGCCGACAACATGCCGATCATCGCCGGCGGGGTGGCGTTCTTCGGGTTCCTGGCCGTCTTCCCGGCACTCATCGCGCTCATCTCCATCTACGGCCTCGTCTCCTCACCGGAGGACGCCGCGCGGCAGGTGGAGGAGGTCACCGCCGGGCTGCCCGAAGCCGCCCAGGACCTGATCGAGGAGCAGGTGACGGCGGTGACGGAGAACGCCGGCGGCGCCCTCACGCTGAGCCTGATCATCTCCATCGTCGCCGCCCTGTGGAGCGCCTCGGGAGGCGTGAACAACCTGGTGAAGGCGGTGAACATCGCCTACGACGAGGTGGAGACGCGCAACTTCCTCAAGCTCCGGGCGCTGTCCCTGGCGCTCACCCTCGGCGCGATCGTGTTCGTCGTCCTCACGATCGGCCTGGTCGCCGTCCTCCCGGTCGTGCTCGACGCGCTGCCGCTGGGCGGCTTCGGCACCGTGCTGGCCGAGATCGCCCGCTGGGCGGCGCTGCTCGCGGTCGTGGCCGGTTCCCTCGCCGTCCTCTACCGCGTGGCACCCGACCGGGACGCGCCGCGCCTCCGCTGGGTGAGCCTCGGGTCGGTCGTCGTCACCGTCGTCTGGGCGCTGGTCAGCCTGGGGTTCACGATCTACGTGAACAACTTCGGCTCCTACGACAAGACCTACGGGGCCATCGCCGGTGTCATCGTCCTGATGCTGTGGCTGTACCTGACCTGCTACCTGGTGCTGCTCGGCGCGGAGATCAACTCCGAGGCCGAGCACCAGACGGGCGAGGACACCACCGACGGACCGCCGATGCCGATGGGCGAGCGGGATGCCGTGAAGGCCGACACGTTGCCGGCCAAGCCGGAGCCGGAGAAGGGCGACAGCGACCCCACGCGCAAGAACGCGCCCTGACCGGTCGCCGTCCTCATCGCACGTGCGAGGGCACGAACGGCGGCTTCACCACCTGCACGGCCTGCGGGCGGCCCCGGACGTCGACGACGAGCTCGGCGCCCTCCTCGACCCCGGCCGCGCTGTCGAGCAGGGCCAGTGCGATGCCGGTCTTCAGCGTGGGCGAGAACGTGCCGCTGGTGGTCTCGCCCACCCGCTCGCCGGCGCCGTCCAGGACCGCCATCCCGGGCCGCGGGATCCCCCGGCCGGTGGCCCGCAGCCCCCACAGCAGCCGGGCGGGGCCGGCCTCCCGCTCGGCGAGCAGCGCCTCGCGGCCCCAGAACGCCGGCTTCTTCCACCCGACCGCCCAGCCGGCCCGCGCCTGCACCGGCGAGATGTCGGGTGAGAGCTCGTGCCCGTGCAGCGGGTAGCCCATCTCGGTCCGCAGCGTGTCCCGCGCCCCCAGACCGCACGGCCGGATGCCGAGGTCCTGGCCCGCCTCGAGCAGCGCGTCCCACAGCTCGGCCGCGTGCTCCGCGGCGATGAGCACCTCGTACCCGTGCTCGCCGGTGTAGCCGGTGCGGCAGACCGTGACCTCCGTGCCACCGGCGCCCGTCCCGGTCACGAAGGACATGTAGGACAACTCCCCCGGCAGCCCGAGCAGCTCCAGCACCTGCAGCGAGCGCGGGCCCTGCACCGCCAGGACGGCGACCTGCTCGTGCCGGTTCTCGACGACGACCCCGGCCGGGGCCTGCGCCTCGAGCCGGCCGAGCACCTCGGCGGCGTTGGCCGCGTTGGGGACGAGGAGCACGTCGTCGGGGCCGTGCAGGTAGACGATCAGGTCGTCGACCACCCCGCCGGCACGCGGCTCGCCGTCTGGCAGGCAGCACAGCGTGTACTGCGCCTGGCCGGGTCCGATCCGGCCCAGGTCGTTGGTCAGGCAGGCGTTGACGAACTCCGCCGCGCCGGGGCCGCGCACCGTGCCGGTCCCCAGGTGGGAGACGTCGAACAGGCCGACACCCTCGCGGACGGCGGTGTGCTCGGCGAGCACCCCGCCCCCGGCGTACTCGATCGGCATCGACCAGCCGCTGAAGTCGGCGAGCTTGGCACCGGCGGCGACGTGCCGGTCGTGCAACGGGGAGGTCAGCGGGCTCACCCGGTGCACGGTAGTGCGTCGGTACGGGATGGAACGGCCATGTCGCAGGGACCCGGCGCGAGCGGAGCGAGTGCTGGGGGGCGACGGGGTCCTTCTAGGATCGGGCGGTGCCGCCGACGATCTCCGCCACCGACCAGCCCCTCGAGAAGCTCTCCGCCGACGCCGTCGTGGTCGCCGTCGGGAAGGGCCCCGACGGTCCCCTCCCGACGCCCGGAGCCGAGGCCGTCGACCGGCTGCTCGGTGGCCGGCTCCTCCCCGCGCTGGCCGACCTCGGCGCCCGCGGTGGCGAGGACGAGATCACCCGCCTGCCCTCCTTCGGGCAGGGCCCGTTCCCCGTCGTCGCCGTCGCCGGCCTCGGTGCGCCCGACGCGACCGGTGGGTACGCCCCCGAGGCCGTCCGCCGCGCCGCCGGTGCGGCCAGCCGGGCGCTGCGTGGCCGGCGCTCGGTCGTGACCCTGCTGGCCGCGGTGGGGGGCACGCCCGACGCCGAGCGGCTGCACGCCGTGGGCGAGGGCTCGCTGCTCGGCGCCTACGAGTTCACCGCCTACAAGTCCGACCTCCCGGCCGACCGGCCGGCCCCGCCGCAGGAGTTCACCGTCGTCGCCCCCGACGCCGGGCAGGCCGAGACCGCGCTGCGCCGGGTGCGCGCCGTCGCCGACGCCGTCGCCCTGGTGCGCGACCTGGTGAACACCCCGCCGAACGACCTCTTCCCGGCCGAGCTGGCCGCCCGCGGCGCGGCCGCCGGCGAGAAGCTGGGCCTGGCCGCCGAGATCCTCGACGAGGACGCGCTGGCCGCCGGCGGCTACGGCGGCATCCTGGCCGTCGGCTCGGGCTCCACCCGCAAGCCGCGGCTGCTGCGCCTGACCTACAGCGGCGCCGGGGCGACGAAGAAGATCGCGCTGGTCGGCAAGGGCATCACCTTCGACAGCGGCGGCATCTCGATCAAGCCCGCCGCGAAGATGGAGGACATGAAGAGCGACATGGCCGGTGCCGCGGCCGTGATCGCCACCGTGTGCCTCGTCGCGCAGCTGGGTCTGCCGGTGGAGGTCACCGCCACCGTCCCCATGGCCGAGAACCTGCCCAGCGGCAGCGCCTACCGCCCGGCCGACGTGGTCACCTTCCGCAACGGCAAGAAGGCCGAGATCACCAACACCGACGCCGAGGGCCGCGTGGTGCTGGCCGACGCGATCGCCCGTGCCGCGGAGGACAAGCCGGACGCGCTGCTGGAGACCTCCACGCTCACCGGCGCGCAGATGGTGGCGCTCGGTTCACGCACCGCCGGCGTCATGGGCTCCGACGACCTGCGCGACGCCGTCATCGCGGCCAGCAAGCGCAGCGGCGAGTCCATGTGGCCGATGCCGCTGCCGCCGGAGCTGCGCAAGGGCCTGGACTCGACGGTGGCCGACTTCGTCAACGCCAACACCGACCGGATGGGCGGCATGCTCGTGGGCGGCCACTTCCTGGCGGAGTTCGTGCCGTCGGGCCTGCCGTGGGCGCACATCGACATCGCCGGCCCGAGCTACAACACCGGCGCGCCGTTCGGCTACACCGTCAAGGGCGGCACCGGCGTGCCCGTGCGCACCCTGCTCGCCACGATCGAGGCCCTCATCGCCGGCTGACCCGGCCGGAGGCCGACGTGACGGGATGGAACGGCCACCGGCAGGGGCCCGCGGCGAGCTAGCGAGTCGTGGGGGGCCGGTGGTCCTTCGACCAGTCGCGCATGCGCTGGGGGTAGCCGGTCACCTGGGCGTCGTAGACCGGGATGCCGAGGTCGCGCTGCAGCCGACGGGCGACGTCGGGCCCGTCGATGCGCCGGCGGGTCCACTCGCCGTCGGCCGCGACGAGCACGATCGTGGTCTCCGTGACCGCCGTCCGCGGCTCGACGTAGCCCTCGACACCCCGGCGGCTGGCGGCGAACTGCTCGAGGTGGCGGAGGTCGCCGCGTGCGAGCCGCGGTCGAGGGTTCCCCGGCGCGCCGGGGCGCCGCGGCCCCGCAACCGGTCGAACAGCCCCATCTGCCTGCTCCCGTCTCCGCCGTCGCCCGGGGTGTGATCACCGCGACGCTCGGGAAGGCCAACGGGGCTCCCGGCCGCACCGTTCCCGGAGTGGCAGGATGAGCAGCGACGCCCGTTCCCAGCGGGAGAGCACAGAGCATCGAGGAGCACCCGTGAGCGCACCCCAGTCCCCCGCCGACCTGGTCATCCTCGGTGGTGGCTCGGGTGGCTACGCCGCTGCCTTCCGCGCGTCGGAGCTCGGCCTGAACGTCGTCCTCATCGAGAAGGACAAGGTCGGCGGCACCTGCCTGCACCGCGGCTGCATCCCGACCAAGGCGCTGCTGCACGCCGGCGAGGTGGCCGACCTGGCCCGCGAGGGCGAGCAGTTCGGCGTCAAGACGTCGCTGGCCGGCATCGACATGGACGGCGTCAACAGCTACAAGGACGGCGTCATCTCCAAGCTCTACAAGGGCCTGCAGGGCCTGGTGAAGGCTCGCAAGATCACCTACGTCGAGGGCGAGGGGCGGCTCACCTCGCCGACCACCGTCGAGGTGAACGGGCAGACCTACGAGGGCAAGCACGTCCTGCTGGCCACCGGTTCCTACGCCCGCAGCCTGCCGGGCCTGGAGATCGACGGCACCCGGGTCATCACCAGCGACCACGCGCTCAACCTCGACCGCGTCCCGAGCTCGGCGATCATCCTCGGCGGCGGCGTCATCGGCTGCGAGTTCGCCAGCGCCTGGAAGTCCTTCGGCGTCGACGTCACCATCATCGAGGCCCTCCCCCACCTCGTCCCGCTCGAGGACGAGTCCTCCTCCAAGCTGCTGGAGCGCGCGTTCCGCCGCCGCAAGATCGGCTTCGAGCTGGGCAGCCGTTTCTCCGGCGTCCAGGGCACCGAGAACGGCGTCAAGGTCTCGCTCGAGAACGGCAAGGAGTTCGAGGCCGAGCTGCTGCTCGTCGCCGTCGGCCGCGGCCCGGTCAGCTCGGGCCTGGGCTACGAGGAGGCCGGGGTGCAGATGGACCGCGGCTACGTCCTCGTCGACGAGTACTGCCGGACCAGCGTCCCCACCATCTCCGCCGTCGGCGACCTCATCCCGACGCTGCAGCTGGCCCACGTGGGCTTCGCCGAGGGCATCCTCGTCGCCGAGCGGGTGGCCGGCCTGGAGCCGGCGCCGATCGACTACGCCGGCGTCCCGCGGATCACCTACTCCGACCCGGAGGTCGCCTCGGTCGGTCTCACCGAGCCGCAGGCCAAGGAGCGGTTCGGTGACGTGACCACGCTGACCTACGACCTCGCCGGCAACGGCCGCAGCCAGATCCTCAAGACCACCGGCGCGGTGAAGCTGATCAAGTCCCCCGAGGGGCCGGTCGTCGGCATCCACATGGTCGGCAGCCGGGTCGGCGAGCTCATCGCCGAGGCCCAGCTCATCTACAACTGGGAGGCCGAGGCCGACGACGTCGCCAGCCTCATCCACCCGCACCCGACGCAGAGCGAGGCGCTCGGCGAGGCGCACCTGGCGCTGGCCGGCAAGCCGCTCCACGTGCACGGCTGATCCGCACACCGATCCTCTCCCCCACCCACAGCGCCAGAAGGAGCACCGCCCCGATGCCGACCTCCGTCACCATGCCCGCCCTGGGCGAGAGCGTCACCGAGGGCACGGTCACCCGATGGCTCAAGCAGGAGGGTGAGCAGGTCGAGGCCGACGAGCCCCTCCTCGAGGTCTCGACCGACAAGGTCGACACCGAGATCCCCTCGCCGGCGTCGGGCGTGCTGACCAAGATCCTGGTCGCCGAGGACGAGACCGTCGACGTCGGCGCGGAGCTCGCCGTCATCGGTGGGGACGGCGACGGCGGCGCGCCGGCGCAGGACAGCCCGCCGGCCTCCGCCGAGGACGCCGACACCACGCCGCAGACCCCTGACCAGCAGGTCGAGGACGCCGCCCCCGAACCGCAGCAGGAGGAGCAGCCCGCCCCGGCACCCTCCTCCGGCGGCGCAGCCGGCTCCGGCGGTGGCGAGGGCACCCCGGTGACCATGCCGGCGCTCGGCGAGAGCGTCACCGAGGGCACCGTCACCCGCTGGCTCAAGGCCGTCGGTGACGAGGTCAGCGCGGACGAGCCCCTCCTCGAGGTCTCGACCGACAAGGTCGACACCGAGATCCCGTCGCCGGTCAGCGGCACGCTGCTCGAGATCACGGTCAACGAGGACGAGACCGTCGACGTCGGGGCGCAGCTCGCGCTCATCGGCACCGGCGCGGCCGGCGGCGGCTCCCCGGCCCCGGCGCCCGCGCCGCAGCAGGAGGCACCGCAGCAGGAGGCCCCGAAGGAGGCCCCGAAGGAGGAGCCGCAGGCCGCGCCCGAGGCGAAGCCGGCCGCGCCCGCGAGCTCCACGGCGCAGCCCGGTGGCGACTACGGCGCCAGCGGCGCGCAGCCCAGCCAGTCCCCCACCGACGCCCCGCCGCCGCAGGTGGCACCGCAGGCACCGGCTGCCCAGGCGCCGGCCGGTGACGGCGGCGGCCAGTACGTCACCCCGCTGGTGCGCCGCCTGGCCGCCGAGCGCGGTGTCGACCTCGGCTCCGTGACCGGCACCGGTGTCGGCGGCCGGATCCGCAAGCAGGACGTCCTCGCCGCGGCCGAGAAGCCCGCCCCGGCCCCGGCCCCGGCGGCGTCGGCCCGCTCCTCGCGGACGCCGTCCCCGGCGGCCACGCCCGACACCTCGGTGCGCGGGCGCACGGAGAAGCTGACCCGGCTGCGGGCCACCATCGCCCGCCGGATGGTGGAGTCGCTGCAGATCAGCGCGCAGCTGACCACCGTCGTCGAAGCCGACATCACCCGCATCGCGAACCTGCGGCAGCGGGCGAAGGGCGACTTCGAGGCGCGCGAGGGGGTCAAGCTCTCCTTCCTGCCCTTCTTCGCGAAGGCGGCGGTCGAGGCCCTGAAGCAGCACCCGTCGGTGAACTCCTCCATCGACCAGGAGGCCGGCACGGTCACCTACCACGACGCCGAGAACCTGGGCATCGCGGTGGACACGGAGCGCGGGCTGCTGGTGCCGGTCATCCACGAGGCCGGTGACCTGAGCCTCGGCGGGATCGCCCGCAAGATCGCCGACCTGGCCGAGCGCACCCGGACGAACAAGATCACCCCGGACGAGCTCGGTGGCGGCACCTTCACGCTGACCAACACCGGCAGCCGCGGTGCGCTGTTCGACACCCCGATCATCAACCAGCCGCAGGTGGCGATCCTGGGCACCGGTTCGGTGGTCAAGCGCCCGGTCGTCGTCAACGACCCGGAGCTCGGCGAGGTCATCGCCGTCCGGTCGATGGTCTACCTGGCCCTCACCTACGACCACCGCATCGTCGACGGCGCGGACGCCGCCCGCTTCCTCACCACGGTGAAGGAGCGGCTGGAAGCCGGCCAGTTCGAGGGCGAGCTCGGACTCGCCTAGCAGTTCCTCGATCGGGGCCCCGGCATCGCGCCGGGGCCCCGGTCCGTTCCGGGGGGATCGAGGAGGAAGCGTGAAGATCGCCGTGTCCGGTGCCTCCGGGCTCATCGGCCAGGCACTGCTCGAGGCCCTGCGCGCCGACGGGCACGAGGTGCTCCAGCTCGTGCGCCGCACCCCGCGCACCGCCGAGGAGCACCGGTGGGACCCGCAGCACCGGCGCATCGACCCGGCGCTGCTGGCCGACGTCGACGCGGCGGTCAACCTGGCCGGAGCACCGATCCGCCCCCGCCCCTTCACCCGGCGCTACCGGCAGCAGCTGGTCACCAGCCGGCTGGACACCACGACGACGATCAGCGAGGGCCTGGCCGCCGCGCAGACCGCCGACCCGTCGCGCCGGCGTGTGCTCGTGAACGCGTCCGGCATCGGTTACTACGGCGACACCGGGAACGCGCTGATCCGCGAGGACGCTCCTCCGGGCGATGACTTCCTGGCCCGGCTCTGCGTCCGCTGGGAGGAGGCGACCGCTCCTGCCGAGCAGGCCGGGGTGCGCGTGGTCCGGCTGCGGACGGGTCTGGTCCTGGGCCCGGACGCGATGCTGGTCAAGGTGCTCGGCCTGGTGTTCCGGCTGGGTCTCGGGGGCCGGCTGGGCAGCGGCGACCAGTACTGGCCGTGGATCAGCCTCCGGGACGAGGTCGGCGCCATCCGCCATCTCCTCACCTCCGACGTCTCGGGTCCGGTGAACCTCACCGCACCCGAGCCGGTCACGAACGCCGAGTTCACCCGGCAGCTGGGCCGGGTGCTGCACCGGCCCACCCCGCTGCCCGTCCCCGGGTTCGCCGTCTCGGCCGGCCTGGGCGAGTTCGGGCGGGCCAGCGTGATCGGTGGCCAGCGGGCGGTCCCCGCGGCGCTGCTCGACTCGGGCTACCGGTTCGAGGTGACCCGGCTCGAGGACGCCCTGCGCGAGGCGCTGCGGAAGGACTGAGCCGCTCAGCCCGTCCGGGTCACCGACTCGATCCGCCACCCCTGCGGCGTGCGGACCACGACCGCGGCGACGTCGGCGTCCGGCCGCCCGGCCCCGGCGCGCACCACGGCGCCGTCGGCCGCCACCACCTCGTACGCCGGCCACCCGTCCCGGAAGCGGAGCTCGGCCCGCTGCGGGTCGAGGGAGGCGACCGCGACGGCGCCGACCCGAGGGCGGAAACCGTCCAGCACCTGCCCGGCGCCGGCGAGCGCGGCGACCAGCTGCTCGTCCTCGGTGCGCTGCGGCGCGCCCGGTGCCCAGACCAGGTCCAGCGGCTCGGCGGTCGCGGTCGAGAAGGCCTCGACGCGGCGCGCGTACAGCTCCGTCAGCAGCGCGGTCCAGTCCGCCGCGGTGACCGGCTCGGCGGGCGCCCCGGGGCTCTCGGCCGCATCGGCCGGGGCCGGTGACGTGGCCGCCGCGACGCTGGCCGCCGCGGGTCCGGGCGGCCGCTGACCGCCGTCGGCCCACCGCAGCCCGAGCCAGCCCGTGGCGACCAGCACCGCGAGGACCGCCACGGCGGTCGCTGCGCGCCGCGGGACGCGGGAGCGCAGGTCGCCCAGCGCGTCCCACCAGCGACCGGCCGGGCTCCGCCGCTCCACCACGACCGGCGCCGGGCGGGGACGACGGCCGGGCACGACGTGGGTCAGCTCCGTGCGCGGATCGGGCCTCCCCCCGGACCGGCCGGTGGCCGACAGCTCCACGGGTTCGGGCCGGCAGGCGTGCCGGAGGTCCAGCGCGAACGCGGCGGCCGAGCCCCGGGTGTGCGGATCTGCCGACAGCCCGCGCTCGACCACCCGCAGCAGCTCCGGTGGCGCCTCGGGCGCCAGCTCGGCGAGGTCGGGCAGCCACCCGTGCGCCGCCACGGCGAGGATGTCGGCCGGGGTGGCCGCGTTCCAGGGCGCGATGCCGGTGAGCGCGTGGAAGGCCGCGGCGGCGACGCCGAAGACGTCGGACGCCGGACCGGGCGCCCCGCCCCGCGCCACGGTCGGGTCGACGTACGCCGGGGTGACGGCGGCGGCGGCCGTCTCGCCGATCACGCGGGCGACGCCGAGGTCGGTGAGCACCGGCCGCCCCTCGCCGGTGAACACGACATTCCCGGGCGACAGGTCCCCGTGGACGACGCCGTGGGCGTGCGTGTGCGCCAGCGCGGCGGCGACCGGCGCGAACGCCGTGACCACCTCACCCGGCCGCAGCCGCCCGCGGCGGGCCAGCAGGTCGGCCAGGCTGCCGCCCTCGAGCAGCTCCAGCACCAGCGCCACGCGGGCCGCTCCCCCGCGCCGCGGCTGGTGGACCACCTCGAGCAACCGCACCAGGTGCGGGTGGTCGAGCTCGCCGAGCAGCGCCGCCTCGCGGGCCTGCCCCTGCGGGTCGCCCTCGACGAGCACCTTGACCGCCACCGGCGGGCCCCCGCGCCGGGGCGCCGCGCGCCACACCTCGCCGGAGCCGCCGCGACCCAGCCGCTCCTCCAGCACGTAGCCGGGGACGGCGGGCGGCGCGGGGACCTGCTCGGCAGCGGGCATGGGGGCACGCTAGGCGGGATCGCCCACCGCCCGTCGCGGTTGTCCACAGGTGGCCGGCGCCCCCGCTGGCTAGGTTGGAGCCGTGACGATGCCGGCCCGTGCGGAGGTCGTGGTGGTCGGCGCCGGCCTGGCCGGGCTCTCGGCCGCCACCCGGCTGGCCGACGCCGGGTGCGACGTCCACGTCGTGGAGGCCGCCGGGCACGCCGGTGGCCGGTTGACCACCGACCGGGTCGACGGGTTCGTCGTCGACCGCGGCTTCCAGGTGCTCAACACCGGCTACCCGCGGGCCGCGGACCTCGACCTGGCCGCCCTCGACCTCGGCTGGTTCCTGACCGGGGCCCGCGTGTGGTCCGGGAACTGCGCGCACCGGGTCGTCGACCCGCGCAGCCGTCCCTGGTCCCTGCCCGCCACCGCGGCCGCGCCGATCGGCGGCCTCCGCGAGAAGGCGGCCCTGGCCGCGTTCTCGCTGCGCGCCGGCTACCTGCCCGTCGACCGGCTGCTGGCCGCTCCGGAGCGCACCGCCGAGCAGGCGCTGCGGCGGGCCGGCGCCACGGGCGCGTCGCTCGAGCGCTTCCTCCGCCCGTTCCTCTCCGGCGTGCTCCTGGAGGACCGGCTGGAGACGTCCAGCCGCTACCTCGATCTCCTGTGGCGCAGCTTCGTCCGGGGCCGGATCGGGCTGCCGGCCCACGGCATGCAGGCCGTCGGCGAGCAGCTCGCCGACCGGCTGCCCGCCGGCGCCCTGCACCTGGACTGCCGGGTCACCGACGTCGTCGCCGGCAGGGTCCGGACCGACGCCGGGACGATCGCCGCGGACGCGGTCGTCGTGGCCACGGACCCGGCGACGGCGGCCCGGCTGCTGCCGTCCGTGGACGCCTCCGCGCCGCGCCAGGTCACCACCCACCTGCACGTGCTGCCCGGCTCGCCCTGGGACGAGCCGCTGCTGGTGCTCGGCCGGCCGGGCGGCAGCGTGGTGAACAGCGCCGTCCTCACCGACGCGCAACCCCGGTACGGCCCCGACGGCCGGGCGCTCGTCGCCAGCTCGACGCTGGCGCCGACCCGCGAGGCCGACGTCCGGGAGGAGGTGGCCCGGGCGCACGGCGTCGCCACCACCGACCTGGAGCACCTGACCAGCGTGACGGTGACCGGCGCCCAGCCGGCCGCCGTGCCGCCGCTGCGGCTGCGCCGGCCCGTCGACCTGGGTGAGGGCGTGTTCGTCTGCGGCGACCACCGCGACACCCCCTCCATCCAGGGCGCCATGGCCAGCGGCGCGCGCGCCGCCCGGGCCGTGCTGGCGCGGTTGCGGCCCGACGCGACCGCCCCACGGGCATAGGCTGGGCGGCGTGACGCTCGAGGTGCTGCGGCTGGGCCTGGTCGACTACGAGGAGGCGTGGGCGCGCCAGCGCGAGCTGCACGCCCGGGTCGTGGACGGCAGCGCCCCCGACACGCTGCTCCTGCTGGAGCACCCGCCGGTCTACACCGCGGGCAAGCGCACCGAGCCGCACGAGCGCCCCTTCGACGGCACGCCGGTGGTCGACGTCGACCGCGGCGGCAAGATCACCTGGCACGGCCCGGGGCAGCTGGTCGGCTACCCGATCGTCCGGCTGCCCGACCCGGTCGACGTGGTCGCGCACGTCCGCCGGCTGGAGAGCGCGCTGATCGACGTGTGCGCCGGCGTGGGCCTGGCCACCGAGCGGGTCGAGGGCCGCAGCGGCGTCTGGGTGCGCGCCGACCGGCGCGGCCCCGACCGCAAGGTCGCGGCGATCGGCGTCCGGGTCGCGCGCGGGGTGACCATGCACGGCTTCGCGCTGAACTGCGACCCCGACATGGCCGCCTTCGCGAACATGATCCCGTGCGGCATCGTCGACGCCGGTGCCACCTCGCTGACCACCGAGCTGGGGCGCGACGTCCCGGTGGCCGAGGTGGTCGATGCGGTCGAGGCCGGCATGCGTGCCGTGCTGACCGGCACCCCTGTCAGCTGAGCCGGCGGGACCACACCGACATCTGCCCGGCCGGCTCGAAGCCGAGGGCCTGGTTCACCGCCACCATCGGGGTGTTGCTCTCCGCGTTGTAGGTGGTGATCCGCCGCACCTGCGGCAGCTGGGCGGCCAGCTCCCGCAGCACCGCGGCCTTGACCCGCGCGCCGAGCCGGTGCCCCCGGTGCTCGCGGAGCACCAGCGTGGCGCCCTGCTGGGCCCGCTCGGGGCGGTCGAGCGGCACGTGCAGGTCGGTGAAGGCGACCAGCCGGCCGTCGCGGACCGCCCCGGCGGAGAGGACGGTGCGTCCCCGCGCCAGGACCGCCGCCTCGTGCTCCCGGACGCGGTCGGCGTCCCACCGCTCCTCCCCCACCGGCAGGTCGCCGTGCGGTGCGTCGGTGCTCATCCGCTGCTCCAGCAGCGCCCGGTCCGCCAGCAGGGCGTCGGGGGTGCGGTCCCGCCAGGACACGACCTCGTAGCCGTGGCCCGCCGCCCGGGCCTCCGCCTCGAGCGCGGCCAGCCGCCCCTCGTCGACCGGGAGCACCAGGTCGCGGCGGGTCTCCAGCAGGTCGCAGGACCAGCCGTGGTGCTCGGCGAACGCGCGGCCCGCCGTGCCCGGCCCCGGCTCGTCGAGCTCGGCGATCAGCTCGTCGCGGCCGTGCGCCGCCGCGATCCGCCCCGCCTCGGCGAGCAGCGCGCTGCCCACCCCCCGCCTCCGGTGGGCCGGCTGCACCGCCACGTCGACGAACGCGACGGTCGGGTTGTCGAGCAGCGGGAGGAGCAGCCGCAGCGCGCCGACGACATCCGCCCCGGCCAGCGCCGCCCGGTGCGTGCCGCCCCGCGACCCACCCGGTTCGACCAGCTGCCGGGCGAGGGCGACGTGGTCGGCCGCCGGGCGGGGCGCCTCATCGGGCCGGTCGGCCACCTGGGCGGCCGACCACACCGCGCACCAGCCGGCGAACAGGTCGTCGTCCGGGCCGACCTCGACCAGGCGGACGGGAGAGCAGGTCACCCCCCCGTCCTACCGGCCGCGGCAACCGCTTTTCCGCGCCGGGCCCGTCCAGAGGCCCGGCCCGAGCCTGCGAGGCGTGAGGGGGACGGGGTCCTTCCTCAGCCGAGGACGAAGTTGACCAGCCGGCCCGGGACGGCGACGACGCGGCGCACGGTGGCGCCCGCCAGGTAGCCGGCGATCTTCTCGTCGGCGCGGGCCGCCGCCTCCAGGGCCGCGGCGTCGGCGTCGGCCGGCACGGACACCTGCGACCGCACCTTGCCGTTGACCTGGACGGCGACCTGCACCGTGTCCTCCACCAGCCAGCGCTGCTCCGCCTCCGGGAACGGCGCCCACGCCACGGAGCCGTCGTGGCCCAGCCGCGACCACAGCTCCTCGGCCAGGTGCGGCGCCAGCGGGGCGACCATCAGCACCAGCGGCTCGGCGACCGACCGCGGCACCGGCTGCTCGGCGCCGTAGGCCTGGGTCAGGTGGTTGGTCAGCTCGGTGATGCGGGCGATCGCGATGTTGAACCGCAGCGTCGCGTAGCCGTCGCGGACGCCGTCGATCGCCTTGTGCAGCGCGCGCAGCGTCTCCTCGGCCGGCTCGACGTCGTCCGCGGCCCGGACGGCGCCGGAGACCTCCTCGACGACGACCCGCCAGATCCGCTGGAGCAGCCGCTGCGAGCCGACGACGGCCTTGGTCTCCCACGGCCGCGACTGCTCCAGCGGGCCGGTCGACATCTCGTACACGCGGAAGGTGTCGGCGCCGTACGCACCGATCATCTCGTCCGGCGTGACCATGTTCTTCAGGCTCTTGCCGATCTTCCCGTACTCGCGGTTGACCGGCTGGCCCTCGTGGAAGAACCGCCCGTCCTTCTCCACGACGTCGGCCGCCGGCACGTAGAAGCCGCGCGCGTCGGTGTAGGCGTAGGCGGAGATGTAGCCCTGGTTGACCAGCCGCCGGAACGGTTCCTCGCTGGACACGTAGCCCAGGTCGAAGAGCACCTTGTGCCAGAACCGCGCGTACAGCAGGTGCAGCACCGCGTGCTCGACGCCACCGACGTACAGGTCGACGCCGCCGGTGTCCCCGGGCTCGCGCGGGCCCATCCAGTAGCGCTCCAGCTCGGGGGCGACCATCCGCTCGTCGTCGCCCGGGTCCAGGTAGCGCAGGTAGTACCAGCAGGAGCCGGCCCAGTTGGGCATCGTGTTCGTCTCGCGGCGGTACTTCTTCGGCCCGTCGCCCAGGTCCAGCTCGACCGTCGTCCAGTCGGTGGCGCGCGACAGCGGCGGCTCCGGGGAGGAGTCGGCGTCGTCGTCGGCGAAGGTCTTCGGCGAGTAGTCGTCGACCTCGGGCAGCAGCACCGGCAGCGCGGACTCCGGGACGGCGACCGGGCGGTCGTCCTCGTCGTAGACGATCGGGAACGGCTCGCCCCAGTAGCGCTGCCGGCTGAACAGCCAGTCGCGCAGCTTGTAGGTGGTGGTCGCCTCGCCGGCGCCCTTGCCGACCAGCCACTCGGTGACCTTCGCGATCGCCGTCGCCTTGTCCAGGCCGTCCAGCGAGATCTCGTCGTTGGCCGAGTTGATCATCCGGCCGGGGCCGGTCCAGGCGCCGCTGTCCTCGTCGAAACCCTCGGGCCGCTCGACCGTGGGCACGATGTCCAGGCCGAACTCCTTCGCGAACTCCCAGTCGCGCTGGTCCTCACCGGGCACCGCCATGATCGCGCCGGTGCCGTAGCCGGTCAGCACGTAGTCGGCGATGAACACCGGCAGCTCCCGGCCGTTGACCGGGTTGACGGCGGTGACGCCCAGCCACACGCCGGTCTTCTCGCGGCCGGTGTCCTGGCGGTCCAGCTCCGAGCGGCGGGAGGCCTGCCGCTGGTACTCGCGCACCGCCTCGGCCGGCGTCGCCGCGCCGCCGGTCCAGCGGGGGTCGGTGCCGGACGGCCAGGCGGCCGCGGTCAGGCTCTCGACCAGCGGGTGCTCCGGCGCCAGCACCACGTAGGTGGCGCCGAACAGGGTGTCGGGGCGGGTGGTGAACACCTCGACGGTCTCACCGGCGCAGGCGAACCTGATCTTGGCGCCGGTCGAGCGGCCGATCCAGTTGCGCTGCATCAGCTTCAGCGAGTCCGACCAGTCCAGCCGGTCCAGGTCGGCCAGCAGCCGGTCGGCGTAGGCGGTGATCCGCATCATCCACTGCTTCAGGGGACGCCGGAACACGGGGAAGTTGCCGCGCTCCGACCGGCCGTCGGGCGTGACCTCCTCGTTGGACAGCACGGTGCCCAGGCCCGGGCACCAGTTCACCGGCGCCTCGTGCAGGTAGGCCAGCCGGTGGGCGTCGACGACCCGGCCCTTCTCGGCCTCGTCCAGCTCCGCCCAGGGGCGGCCGGTCGGGTTCGTGCCGGGAGCGGGCTCGCGGGTGCCGGCGTCCAGCTCGGCGACCAGCTCGTCGATCCGGCGCGCCCTGCCCTGCGCCTCGTCGAACCAGGAGCCGAAGATCTGCAGGAAGATCCACTGGGTCCACTTGTAGTAGCCCGGGTCGATCGTGGCGAAGGTCCGGCGCTGGTCGTGGTCCACGCCCAGCCGGCGCAGCTGCGCCTTGATCGCGGCGATGTTCGCCTCGGTGGTGATCCGCGGGTGCTGCCCGGTCTGCACGGCGTACTGCTCGGCGGGCAGGCCGAAGGCGTCGTAGCCCATCGGGTGCAGCACGTTGTCGCCGTCCATGCGGCGGAACCGGCTGGTGACGTCGGTGCCCAGGTAGCCCAGCGGGTGGCCGACGTGCAGCCCCGCACCCGAGGGGTACGGGAACATGTCCATCGCGAAGAACTTCGGGCGGTCGGCGACCTTCTCGAAGCCCTCGCTCAGCCGGCCGGTCGGGTTGGGCGTGTGGAACGTGCCCTCGGCCTCCCACCGGTCCTGCCAGGCGAGCTCGATCTGCTGGGCCAGGGCGGGCGTGTAGCGGTGAGGGGGGACGTCCCCCGTCGGCTGCTCGACGCTGGGCTGGTCGGCCGTCTGGCTCATCGTTCGTGCTCCCGGGGACTGGTACCGGCGGCGGACATCAAAAAACCCCTCACGCAGGAGGGGTCGCCGTGCTGACAGGTGGTCTGGGGGTCAGCACGGCCTGGCAAGCAGGAGCCGCCTGGTCACGCCGGTGATCCTACTCCGACGGGCCCGCCGCCGGTCGCCGGGCGCAGCGGCCGCCCAGCGGCGCCGTCACCCGTCGGAGCGTGATCCGGGCCACGCCGCCCTCCGGTCGCGGGCCGGACCCGCCGATGACCTCCGTGTGAGGACCGACCGGCCGACGGCAGCGCGCGCGGGCACCGCCCCGTCGTCGCGCGCCCTGCTGGTCCTCACGATCCTGTCCGTCGGGCTGTTCGCCACCGGCGTCGGCCCGAGGCCGGCCGGCCTCGGCTGGGACCGGCTCTACGACGCCGGCCTCTACAACCTCGCCTACCTGCCGGCCGCGGCGCTGTGCTGGTGCGCCGCCCGTCGCGTGCCCCGCGAGCGGCTCGCCTGGCGCGCGCTGGCCGTGTCGCTGCTGCTCAGCGCCTCGGCGAACGCGCTCCGCACGCTGTCCACGGGGGTCGACGGCGGCGGCACCTCGCCGTGGTTCGTGGTCGACGTCCTCTCGCTGATCGCCTACCTGACCCTGTACGTGACCATGGTCGGGCTGATCCGGGCCCGGGTGGCGCGGTTCCACCCGAGCATGTGGCTCGACGGCGTGATCGGCGCCCTCGGCGCGACCGCCGTCGGGGTCGCCTTCCTCGTCGGGCCCTACCTGCACCCCGCCGACGGCCGCGACGCCGTGCCGCTGGTCCAGATGGCCCTGCCGGTCACCGACGTCCTCCTGCTCGGCCTGCTCGTGGCCGTGGGGTCGATCCTCGGTGTGCGCCTGGACCGCACGCTGCTGCTGGTCACCGCCGCCATGGGCGCCGTCATGGTCGGCGACGTCGTGCTGTTCGCCCGCACCGCCGCCGGCACGTACGTGGACGGCGGCCCGCTGGAGCTCTTCTGGCTCATCGGCATCTGCCTGGTCGGCCTGGGCGCCCACCTGGCCCGGCCGCGCCCGCGGCCGGCCGAGCAGGACGGCCGGACCCGGCTGGGCTGGCGGCTGCTGGCCCTGCCGCTGACCTGCAACGTCGCCAGCCTGCTGGTGCTCGCGCTGGGCTGGGGCGACCGGCTGCCCGTGGCCGCGGCCTGGCTGGCCATCGGCTGCGTGCTCGCCGCGATCGCCCGCACGGCCGTGACCTTCGGCGAGGTCCGCGCCTTCAACGAGGTCCGGCAGCAGGCGCGCACCGACGAGCTCACCGGCCTGGCCAACCGCCGCGCGCTGCTGGACCGCGCCGAGCGGGTGCTCGCCGTCGCCGACGCACGCCGTCCGGCGGCGCTGCTGCTGCTGGACCTGGACGGGTTCAAGGAGGTCAACGACAGCCTGGGGCACACCGCGGGTGACCAGCTCCTGGCCCAGATCGGGCCGCGGCTGGAGCCGGCGCTGCGACCGGGCGAGCTCCTGGCCCGGCTCGGAGGCGACGAGTTCGCCGTCCTGCTGCCCGAGGCGTCGCTCGCCGACGCGCAGGACCGGGCGGAACGGTTGCGCAAGCTGCTGCTCCAGCCGTTCGCCGTGGAGGGCATCCGGCTGCACGTCGGGGTCAGCATCGGCGTGGCGACCGCGCCCGTGCCGGCCGCCACGGTGCAGGAGATGCTGCGCTGCGCCGACGTCGCGATGTACGCGGCCAAGGCCGCCCGGGAGGGCGTCCACGTCTACGTCCCCGATCCGCACGGCGGTACCGGCGACCGGCTGCGGACCATGGAGGAGCTCCGGACGGCGCTGGCGAGCGAGGACCAGCTGCTGGTCCACCTGCAGCCGCAGGTCGCCCTGGCCGACGGCGCCGTCGTCGGCGTCGAGGCCCTCGTCCGGTGGCAGCACCCGGTGCGCGGCCTCCTGTCCCCCGCCGACCTCCTGCCCGCGGCCGAGCAGGCCGGACTGCTCCGCGCGCTGACCGACACGGTGCTGGAGCTGGCGCTCACGGCGGCCGAGAGCTGGTGGGCCGACCGGCGGGTGCCGGTCTCGGTCAACCTCGCGGCCGCGAACGTCAACGACCTGGACCTGCCGGGCAAGGTGGCCGCGGCGCTGCAGCGGCACGGCCTGCCCGCGGCCGCGCTCACCCTGGAGCTGGTCGAGGACACCCTCATGGCCGATCCGGAGCGCGGCCGCCAGGTGCTGGCCGAGCTGCGCCGGCTGGGCGTGCGCACCTCGATCGACGACTACGGCACCGGCTACAGCTCGCTGGCCTACCTCCGGCACCTGCCCGCCGACGAGCTGAAGCTCGACCGCAGCCTGTCGGTCGACGTCCACCGCGACCCCCGCGCTGCGGCGATCGTGCGGCACACCGCCGCGCTCGCCCGCGACCTGGGGCTGAGCCTGGTGGTCGAGGGCGTCGAGGACGCCGCGACCGCCGCGGCGCTGGCCCGTCTCGGCTGCGACGCCGTCCAGGGTTACGGGATCGCGCGGCCCATGCCGGTGGCCGACTTCCTCACCTGGCTGTCCACCCCCCGCCCGTCGCTGCTCCAGGACGCGCGGGGCTGATCCTCACACCGGCAGCGCGGCCCGCCGGTCGGGACGCGGGGTGCCCGCCAGAGCGGAGAGCTTCAGCCACCGGGGCAGCGCCCGCCGGGCCTGCGGCTCGCCGTGCAGGACCAGGTCACCGGAGCGCAGGGCGCCGGCCCAGTCGACGTCGCCGCGCCACAGCCGGGTCAGCGTCCGCAGGCCCGCCTCGACCGTGACCCGCGGCGGGTCCCCGGGGTCGGCGTCGCACACGTCCACGCCGTCCCCGGTGACGACGATCCACCAGCACCGGGCCGGTCCCGCGACGTCGGGGAAGACGAAGGCGATCACCGTCCGCCCGTCGGGGACGGCCTCGGTGTCGACGTTCCGGTGGATGTCCCACAGCAGCAGGTGCGGGTCCAGGTCCGCGTCGCCGAGCTCCGGGATCCAGCGGATCCCCCACCGGCCGACCGCCTCCACGATCGGCTCCAGCTCGCGGCCGGACTCGGTCAGCCGGTAGCTCACCCGGTTGCCGTCGACCCAGCGCTCGACCACGCCGGCCCGCACCAGCGTGTGCAGCCGCTTGGACAGCAGCGCCGGGGACATGCGCGGCACGCCCCGGCGCAGGGCGTTGAAGTGCCGGCTGCCGAGCATCAGCTCGCGGACGACGAGCAGGGTCCACCGCTCGTCGAGCAGCTCCATCGCCTTGGCCACGGGGCAGAACTGGCCGTACTGCGAGGGCATGCCGCACCTCCCCTCGGCCGGATGGCTCGACCGTAGGACCGGGCTCGCCCCGCGGGAAGGCCCGTCGGCCCGCGGTGCGGCCGGAGCGGTACAGATCGAGAACTGGGAGCGGGCGCACGGGAGCGGGACCGTCGTCGCATCCCGTTCCCCTCCCCTCCGGAGGTCCCGATGACCACGACCACCTCCACCCCCGGCATCCCCGCGCAGGCGGGTGCGCCCGCCCCGCCGTCGCTGGCCGACACGGCGCCGAAGCTGCTCTCCCTGATAGCCGGCTACGTCGGGCACCGCACCGTCGCGATGGGCCTGCGCGCCGGCCTCCTGCGGCAGCTGGCCGACCGGCCGGGCGGCTCTCCCGACGACCTGGCCGACGCGCTCGGCCTGGACCCCGTCTACGTCGCCGTGTGGTGCCGTGCCGCGTTCGGCGCGGGCGTCCTCGAGCGCACCGGCGGCGGCTACCGCCTGGCCGACCACATGGCCACGCTGCTGCTCGACGACGGCTCGCCGGCGTTCGTCGGTGGCGTGTTCGGCGTCTGCGAGGCGCCGGAGATGTTCGGCCGGTTCGAGGCGTCCCTGGCCTCCGGCGAGCGCATGTGGTGGGAGGACACCAGCCCGGACTGGATCGCCGCCGTCGCCGGCACCGGGACGCCGTTCTACACGCGGCTGGTGCCCGGCGGCCTGGAGCGCGTGCCCGGGTTGGCCGAGCGGCTCACCGCGGGGTGCACCGTCGTGGACACGGCGTGCGGCTCGGGCGTGGGCGCGATCCGGCTCGCGACCACCTACCCCCGGTGCGCGGTCGTCGGCGTGGACGGCGACGCGCACTCGATCGACCGGGCCCGCGACCGCGTCGCGGCCGCCGGCGTCGACGACCGCGTCACCCTCGTGCACAGCGCGCTCGAGGACATGGCGGTCGAGGACGTGGCGCTCGACGAGCCGGCAGCCCTGGTGGTCAACAACATCTCGATGCACGAGTGCCGCGACATCGACCGGGTCACCGAGAACGTCCGCGCCGTCCTGGAGCCGGGTGGGTGGTTCGTGATCTCGGACTTCCCCTTCCCCGACACCGACGAGGGCCTGCGCAGCGTCCCGGGCCGGATCATGAGCGGCATCCAGTTCTTCGAGGCGCAGATCGACGACCAGCTCCTCCCCCGCGCCGCGTACGACGACCTGCTCGGCCGGCACGGGTTCACCGACCTCGGGACGGCGCAGCTCACGCCGATGCACGCCCTGACCTGGGGCCGTCGAACGTGAGGCGGAGGTGGCGCCTTGACCGAGCCGGGGCGCCACCTGCCGGGAGCGCACCTACCCCTGGCCGACGGGGACGCTGCGCTCCCGCCACCACCGGGCGATGTGCGTGCGCGCGGACCGGTAGTGCGCCGCGGTCGCCGAGTTGACGTAGGCCGCCAGGTCGGAGCTGCCCGTGAAGGACAGGTGCCGGCGCTCGAACAGCTCGTCCTCGCTCATCCCGTCGAACAGCGCGAGGAGCGAGTCGTGGACCTCCCGGAAGTCGCGCTCCACGTCCTCCAGCGGCCGGTCGGCGTACCGCCGCCGGATCTCGGCGTTGAGCTCCGGCAGGTGGTTCCACCCCCAGCGCTCGCTGGGCACCGCAGGGGTCCCGCCGGCGCGGGCCTCCAGGTACCAGGCGGTGAGCATCCGGCCCCACTCGGCGCGGTGTGCCAGGAAGTCCTTCACGCTCATCCCGTCGGTCACCTCGAGCAGCTCGTCCTCGGGCGGGATCCGAGCGAGCAGGTCGTCCAGCTTCGCCCGCTCGCGCACGATCTCGTCCCGCAGCTGCTGCTTCGTGGTGAACCGGCCCACGGGCTGATCGTGACCACCTCGCCGACGGCGGGGCAGGGACGGAGGTCCCGTCCGTCGATGCCGGTCAGCCCAGCTGGGGCGCCACCTCCGCAGCGACGAGGTCCAGGTGGTCGAGGTCGGACAGGTCCAGCACCTGCAGGTACACGCGCTGGGCGCCCGCCTCGGCGTAGCGGCCGATCGTGTCGACCGCCTCGGCCGGCGTCCCGGCGACGCCGTGCTCGCGCAGCTCGTCCACGTCGCGACCGATCGCCGCGGCGCGGCGGGCGAGCTCGGCCTCGTCCCTGCCCACGCAGAGCACCAGAGCCGAGCTGTACACGAGGGACGACGGGTCGCGCCCGGCCTCGTCGCAGGCATCGCGGACTCCGGCGAACAACCGGGCGTTCTCCTCGGCCGACATGAACGGCACGTTGAACTCGGCGGCGTAGCGAGCGGCCAGCCGCGGGGTCCGCTTCCTGCCCCCGCCGCCGATCAGCACCGGGATGCCGCCGTCCTGCACCGGCTTGGGCAGCGCCGGCGAGCCGGACAGCTGGTAGTACCGGCCGTCGAAGTCGAACGTCTCCCCCAGCGGCGTGCCCCACAGCCCGGTGATGACGGCGAGCTGCTCCTCGTAGCGGTCGAACCGCTCGCCCAGCGGCGGGAACGGGATGCCGTAGGCGGTGTGCTCCTCGGCGAACCAGCCCGAGCCGATGCCGAACTCCACCCGGCCACCGCTCATCTGGTCCACCTGGGCGACCGAGATCGCCAGCGGCCCGGGCAGCCGGAAGGTGCCGGCGGTCATCAGCGTGCCCAGCCGGATCCGGCTGGTCTCCCGGGCCAGGCCGGCGAGGGTGAGCCAGGCGTCGGTCGGGCCGGGCAGGCCGTCGCCGCCCATCGTCAGGTAGTGGTCGGACCGGAAGAAGGCGTCGAAGCCGGTCTCCTCGGTGCGCCTGGCGACCGCGAGCAGGTCGTCGTAGGTGGCGCCCATCTGGGGTTCGGTGAAGATCCGGAGCTGCACGCCCGAACGCTAGCGAGGCGCAGGTCACTCGGCTGATCTCGGGGTGTGCTCATCCGCGTGAGCGGGCAGGATGGCCCGAGACGATCTAGTGGAGGTGCAGCTCGTGTTCCGCAAGAAGACGCGCGGTCAGGTCATCGGCGCCGAGCTCCAGGAGGGTTTCGCCCACATCGGGGTGGCGGCCACGCAGGCCGGTCACCTCGCGGCCGAGCAGCTCGGCCCCCGGCTCGAAGCCGCCCAGAAGGCGGTCGCCCCCAAGATCGCCGCGGCCGCGGCGGTCGCCGCACCGGCCGTGGCCACGGCCCGGGACACCCTCGCTCCCCGGGTGGACGCGGCACGCGAGGCGCTGGTCCCGCGGGTGGAGGCCGCTCGCGAGGCGGCCGCCCCCAAGGTCGCCGCCGCCGTCGTCGCCGGGAAGGCCGCCGCCAGCAAGGCGGCGACGGACCTGGCTCCGCGGGTGGAGGCGGCCCAGAAGGCAGCTCAGAAGGCACTGCGCGAGGACGTCGTCCCGCGCCTGGACGCGGCGCAGACCGCCGCCCTGGCCTACGCGACGCCGCGCGTCGCGGCCGCCCGCGACGCCGTCGGCCCGGCGCTGGACAGCGCTCGCGAGACCCTGCTGGCCGGGGTCGACAGCGCGCGCAGCGAGCTCGACGCCCGCCGCGCCGAGCTGGCCGCCGCCGCTGCCGAGTCGACCCGCCGCGCACGCAGGTCGGCCAAGAAGGCACGCAAGGCGGCGGGGAAGAAGCGGCGCGAGTTCGAGAAGAAGGCCGCCGTCACCGCCAAGCAGGTGAAGCGGAAGACCGGCATCGAGAAGGAGCCGCGTCGCTGGCCGTGGGTGTTCGTGTTCGCCGCGGCGGGTACGGCCGTCTTCGTCCTGATCCGGCGCTCGAAGGGCACCGACTGGACTCCCGCACCCGCCGGTGACGGCCCGGTGCCCAGCTACCGAGAGGATCCCGTGCCCAGCTCCCCGAGCACCGAAGGCAAGACGGTCTCCACCGCCGACCAGTCCGGCGACGCCGCGCCCAACGAGTCCGACATGGGCGTCCGCGACGCCCAGCTGGTGGAGGGCGACGGCCCCGACACCGCCACCGTCAACGGCACCGACGCGCCCGAGCCGTTCACCAGCGGCGGCAACGCCACCGGTGAGGGGCCGACGGCCGGCCCCGACGACAAGCAGGTCTGATCCACCCGACCGTGCTCCACGCCGCAGCCCCCGTCGCCCGCGCGACGGGGGCTGCGTCGTCCGCGCGGGTACCGTGGAGATCATGAGCGAGACGGCCCCCTCGATCCCCTCCCCCGACGCGCGGATCGAGCCGGCCGGACGGAAACTCCTGCGCCTCGAGGTGCGCAACGCCCAGGTCCCGATCGAGCGCAAGCCCGACTGGATCAAGACCCGGCTCAAGACCGGGCCCGAGTACACCGAGCTGAAGTCGCTGGTCCGCCGCGAGGGGCTGCACACGGTGTGCGAGGAGGCCGGCTGCCCCAACATCTACGAGTGCTGGGAGGACCGGGAGGCCACCTTCCTCATCGGTGGCGACCAGTGCACCCGGCGCTGCGACTTCTGCCAGATCGACACCGGCAAGCCGGCCGACTACGACGTGGACGAGCCGCGGCGCGTGGCCGAGAGCGTGGCCACCATGGGCCTGAAGTACGCCACGGTCACCGGCGTCGCCCGCGACGACCTGCCCGACGGCGGCGCCTGGCTCTACGCCGAGACGGTGCGCCAGATCCACGCCGCTCTCCCGGGCTGCGGCGTCGAGCTGCTGATCCCGGACTTCAACGCCGACCCCGAGCAGCTGGCGGAGGTCTTCTCCTCCCGGCCCGAGGTGCTCGCGCACAACGTCGAGACCGTGCCGCGCATCTTCAAGCGGATCCGCCCGGGGTTCCGGTTCGAGCGCTCGCTGGCCGTCATCACCGCCGCCCGCGAGGCCGGGCTGGTCACCAAGTCCAACCTGATCCTCGGCATGGGCGAGGAGCCCGACGAGGTCCGCGAGACGATGCAGGCGCTGCACGACGCCGGCTGCGACCTGCTCACCATCACCCAGTACCTGCGGCCCTCGCCGCGGCACCACCCCGTCGTCCGGTGGGTCAAGCCCGACGAGTTCGTCGGCTTCCAGCAGGACGCCGAGGAGATCGGCTTCCCGGGGGTGCTGGCCGGTCCGCTGGTCCGCAGCTCCTACCGCGCCGGCCGCCTGTATCAGCAGGCCATCGCGGCCCGGGGCCTCACTCCTACGGTCTGATCCGCGGGCGCGTCGCCGGAGCGCTCGGGCCACGCCCCTATCCTGGGAGCCATGGCACGCAGCAAGCCCGGGGACGCGGGCAAGGCGCTGAAGCTGGACAAGAACGGCCAGCCCAAGGTCGGCCGGTTCAAGAAGCTCGGCAACAACGTCCGCCTGATCAAGCAGGCGTACTCGCTGACGCGGAAGAACGACCCGAAGCTGCCGTGGATCATGCTCATCGCCTTCGTGGCGGTGGCCGCGGTCGTGGAGCTGCTGGGCATCCTGCTCAGCCTGCCGCTGGTCTTCATCCCGGTGGCGATCCTGTTCGGCGCCCTCGCCGCGCTGATCGTCTTCGGCCGCCGGGCGCAGGGCTCGGCCTACCGGCAGGTCGAGGGCCAGCCGGGTGCCGCGGCCTGGGTGCTCGACGGCATGCGCGGTGACTGGCGGGTCTCCGCGGGCGTCGCAGGAACCCGCGAGCTCGACGCCGTCCACCGCGTGCTCGGCCGCCCCGGGGTCATCCTGGTCGGCGAGGGGTCGCCGGCCCGCGTGCGCGGCATGATCGCCCAGGAGAAGAAGCGGATCGCCCGGGTCGTCGGCGACACCCCCATCTACGACGTCGTCGTCGGTGACGGCGAGGGCCAGATCCCGCTGCCCAAGCTCAGCTCGCACATCATGAAGCTGCCCCGCAACATCTCGGCGGCCGAGCTGAACGCCCTCGCCCGGCGGGTGTCCGCCCTCGGCGGGCAGCGCATGCCGGTGCCCGGCGGTCCCATGCCGGGCGGGCGGCAGATGAGCGTCAGCCAGCGGCAGGTCCGCCGACGCGGCTGAACGGCTCCGCGTAGCGGAACGTGCCGCCGGACGGCCGGCCGGTCAGCTGCCGGGCCTGGAAGTGCTCGCCCCACCGCGGATCGGGAGCGCCGACGCCGAGGTCCGCGGCGGCGCGGAACCCGAAGCGCCGGTAGTAGCCGGGCGCGCCGAGCAGCGCGACCAGCCCTTCGTCGCAGGCCTCGGCCACCGCGAGCAGCGCGTGCACCAGGCAGCTGCCCACGCCGTTCCGCTGCTCGGCGGGGAGCACGCCCAGCGGCCCGAGGCCCAGCGCCGGGGCGCCGGTCGGTTCCAGCCACCCCCGAGTGGCCATCACGTGCCCGGCCAGGACGCCGTCCCGCACGGCGACGAGCGAGAGGTGCCGCAGGAAGCCGGAGTCCTCGCGGAGCTCGTCCACGAGCCGCGCTTCGGGGACGTCCGCCGGCGCACGCACCGCGCCGGTGAGCGGATCGCGGGCGAACGCCGCCCGGTGCAGCGCCCGGACGGCATCGTGGTCGGCCGGCTGCTCGCGGCGGATGATCACGGCCCGCAGTGTGCGAGCAGGCCCGCCGCGCGTCCACCGGAATCAGGTGCCGGGCCCCCACCCGACGCGCATGCTCCGGTGGTGCCCGATCCGAACAGCGGCGAGCCCGCGTTCACCCCGCTCGACGTCCCCCGCCCGATCGCGCCGGGCGAACAGGACCTGCTCACGTACCTGGTCGCCGCAGTCGCCACCCCGTCGCCGGCGCGACCAGCCGAGGTCGTCGTCGTGGGCACGTGCCGGTGCGGTTGCTCGTCGGTGCAGCTGCAGGCGCCCCCGCTGCCGGGGCTCCCGGGGCACCGGGCCGTCGGGGCGACCGGTCGGGGACCCGCCGGTCGGGCGGTCGACGTCGTCCTGCACCTCGTCGACGGACGGCTGCACGAACTGGAGATCTTCGACCCGGCGGCGGGCGAGGGGGCAGCCGTGGACCCGGCGGCCGTGACGGACCTCGGCAGACCGGGGCCGCGCTGAGACGGGCTCAGGCGCGGACGACGGCGGTCCCGGTCAGCCGGTCGTGCAGCCCGCGGCCGTCGGCGTCGACGATCAGCGCGGGCACCAGGACCATGAGCAGCGCGGTGCGGACGACTGCCCGCCAGGGGGCGAGCCTGGCCTGCGGGTGCGGGTGGGCCAGGCGCAGCCCGAACAGCCGCATGCCCGGCGTCTGCCCGAACAGCACGAGGGTGACCACGGTGACCAGCGCGAACGACAGCAGGCTCCAGTTCCGCGGCAGCTCCGGTGCGGTGAACAGCCCGGCGACGAGCGCGGAACCGACCGCGTCGACCAGGAACGCGCCGATCCGGGTGCTGAAGCCGCCGAGCGACCCTGGTCCCTCCGCGGGGAGCCCCAGGGAGGCGCCGCGGACGCGCTCCTGAGAGGGTGGCTGCGCATCCCTGACCATGGAGCCAGGGTAGTCAGAGGTCCGCTGCTCCCCCGCGCGCCGGCGCGTGCCGGGGGCCGGCAGTGGTCCACGACACGCCGGGCCGCTTGTTACCGCCCCGAAACACTCGGGACATTGGGGGGCAACTCCCCGCTCGTAGCGTCCCGGTCGGCTGTTCGCCCAACACCGGAGGATCGATGTTCACCAGTCCCGACGAGGTCGCCGCCTACATCCGCGACAACGACGTCGAGTACGTCGACGTGCGCTTCTGCGATCTGCCCGGCGTCATGCAGCACTTCACCATCCCGGCGTCGACCTTCGGCGAGGACACCTTCTCCGAGGGCCTGGGCTTCGACGGGTCCTCGATCCGCGGCTTCCAGGCGATCAACGAGTCGGACATGCTGCTGCTGCCCGACGCCAACAGCGCCTTCGTGGACCCGTTCCGCAAGCACAAGACGCTGAACATCAACTTCTTCATCCACGACCCGATCACGCGCGAGGCCTACAGCCGCGACCCGCGGAACGTGGCGAAGAAGGCCGAGGCGTACCTGGCCAGCTCGGGCATCGCCGACACCGCCTACTTCGGCCCCGAGGCGGAGTTCTACATCTTCGACTCGATCCGGCACTCGACCGGCATCAACGAGGGCTACTACCACATCGACTCGGTCGAGGGCTCCTGGAACTCCGGCGCCCTGGCCGGCGAGAACGGCCTCGGCCCGAACCTCGGCTACAAGACCCGCGCCAAGGGCGGCTACTTCCCGGTCGAGCCCTACGACCACTACAGCGACCTGCGCTCGACGATGATGACCAACCTGACCAACGCGGGCCTCGAGCTCGAGCGCGGTCACCACGAGGTCGGCACCGGCGGCCAGGCCGAGATCAACTACAAGTTCGACACGCTGCTGCGGTCGGCCGACAGCCTGATGCTGTTCAAGTACATCATCAAGAACACGGCCTGGCAGGCGGGCAAGACCGCCACCTTCATGCCCAAGCCGCTGTTCGGCGACAACGGCTCCGGCATGCACTGCCACCAGAGCCTCTGGAAGGACGGCGAGCCGCTCTTCCACGCCGAGACCGGCTACGCGGGCCTGTCGGACACCGCCCGCCACTACATCGGCGGCCTCCTGGCCCACGCCCCGTCGCTGCTGGCCTTCACCAACCCGACGGTCAACAGCTACCACCGCCTGGTGCCCGGCTACGAGGCACCGATCAACCTCGTCTACTCCGCCCGCAACCGCTCGGCCTGCTGCCGGATCCCGATCTCGGGTGACAGCCCCAAGGCCAAGCGCATCGAGTTCCGCGTGCCCGACCCGTCGGCCAACCCCTACCTCGCCTTCTCGGCGATGCTCATGGCCGGCCTCGACGGCATCAAGAACAAGATCGAGCCGCCGGCGCCGGTGGACAAGGACCTCTACGAGCTCCCGCCGGAGGAGGCCCTCGGCATCGAGAAGGTCCCGGCCTCGCTCGACGCCGTCCTGGACAACCTCGAGACCGACCACGAGTACCTCGTCGACGGCGGCGTGTTCACGCCCGACCTGATCGAGACGTGGATCGAGTACAAGCGGGAGCACGAGATCGACCCGATCCGCCTGCGCCCGCACCCGCACGAGTTCGCCATGTACTACGACATCTGATCGCGCCTGCCCATCGCGGCCCCCGACCTGCTCGTCAGGTCGGGGGCCGCGATGCGTCCGGGGGGCGAGCAAGGTCACCGGATGGACGCCCCGCGTTCCCCCGGCCGGCGGGCGTGCGCTCGTAGACTGGAGGTGCGCCCGCGAGGCCGGTCCGGCGACGACGCCGACCACAGCGCGGCCCGGGTGCCCACCGCAGACCTGAACACCCGAGCACATCCAGGAGTCAATTCATCATGACGTCATCACGACTCACCGCCGACATGCACGCCGACTACGTGCGCAAGGTGAACTCGGTCCTCGAGGCCGGCCAGGACGAGCTCGCGCACGAGCTCGCCGACACCTTCGCCGCCGAGGCGTCCGGCACGCAGCCGGCCCGCCGTGCGGCCGGCCGCCGCTCGCCGGTCCGGAGCGACCGCCGTCGCCCCACCCGGCGGCTGGGCCACCTGACCCGCCGGTCGTGGGAGCGGTTCGACAGCTACACGCTCGACGTCTTCAACGCCGGCACGCCCTACCGGGGCAGCGACCGCTCCGCCTGACCGGACCGGGGCTCAGAACCGGTCGGCGACGGCTCCGGCCACCGTCCACGCACCGACCGCGGTCACCTCGCCCTCAGCCGTAACGGGCGACGAACGTGGCCAGGATCCGGCCGGGCTCCGTGACGACCGCGGTCCGGATGCCGTCCACCAGCTCCGACAGCTCCCCCGGGTCGAAGTAGCCGGCGTGCTGGTAGACGTGCACGCGGGTGATCAGGCCGGGCACGTCGAGCTCCGGGTGGAACTGGGTGGCGTACACGTTGCGCCCGACCCGGAACATCTGCACCGGGCAGCCCGCCGAACCGGCCAGGAGGGTCGCCGACGGGGGTAGCACCCGGCATGCCTCCTTGTGCCCGACGAACGCCTCGAACTCCGCGGGCATCCCCGCCAGCAGCGGATCGACGAGCCCTTCGGGCGTCAACCGCACGCGGACCGCGGAGATCGGCTCGCCGTAGGTGCGGTCGACCACGCCACCCTGGTGCGTGCCGAGCGTCCCGATGCCGTAGCAGGCGCCGAGGAAGGGCACGTCGCGGGCGACCACCTCGTCCAGCAGCCGGGCGAGGTCGGCCTCCACCCGGCGCTGGACCGCCGACTTCTCCGCGTCCGGATCGCTGGAGTTGAACGGGCCGCCGCCCAGCACGATGCCGGCGTAGCGGTCCAGCTCGAGGTCGGGCAGCGGGCCGCGCTCGAGCCGGATGCGGCGCAGCTCGTGCTCCTCCAATCCGGTGCACCGGAGGAAGGAGCCGTACTCCTCCTCGGCGGCGAGGTCCTCGGCGCGGGAGGACAGGAGGAGGAAGGGCCGCACGGGCGGATGGTAGGTGGGGGCCTTCCTCCTCGTGCAGGACGTCCGGCGCAACCTTGCCGGCGCGAGCCCGCCGGCTGCGGAGTGCTGCAACTCGCCTGGACCGGGCCAGGGCGCCGCTGCTCGCCCGTCCACCCGCAACCCGGCGCACCGGTCGGGTGATCGCGCCCCGTCCGACCCCCGCCTAGCATCACCGACCGTGAGCGTGGAGGCACCGGTGACCCGCGAGGACGTCCTCGCGCCACCCGCCGGCACGCCGCTGCGCACACCTCTGCCTCACCCGTTGGTCCGCCGACTCGACGGAGCACCACGGGCAGCCCTCGCCGGGTTCGCGCTGATCGCCGTCCACCTGCTGCTGCGGGGATGGGTCGCGGCGCGCGGCGGCCTGGGCCAGGACGAGCTCGTCCTCATCGGGCGGACGGCCACGACACCGCTGACGGCCGACGTGCTCCTCGACGGGTACGAGGGGCGCTTCCTGCCCGCCGGCATCCTCCTCACCGACGCACTCACCCGGCTGTCCCCGCTGGACCCGGTTCCCTTCGCCGCGGTGAACCTGCTGTTCCAGACCGCGGCGGCGCTGGCGGTCTGGCGGCTGCTGCGGTTGCTGCTGGGTGCGCGCCCGGTCGCCCTGCTGCCGCTCGTCGTCTACCTCTTCGCCCCGCTGGCGCTCCCCGCGTCGTCCGCCTGGGCGAGCGCGGTGACGACCGTGCCGCTCGTGGCCGGCCTGGCGTGGGTGTGCGGCGACGCCGTGCAGCTGGTGCGCACCGGCCGCGCCCGGCACGCGGTCAGCGGCACCCTCGTGCTCGCGCTCACCTTCGCCTTCGCCGAGAAGGCGCTGGTCATCCCGGTCGTGGCCCTCGCCACGGCCGCTGTCGTGCAGCGCCAGGACGGCGCCCCCCGGCCCCTCCTGGCGGCGCTGCGCTCCGGCCGGTGGCTGTGGGCCGCCGGTGCCGCGGTGGTCGGGACGTGGTGGTGGTTCTGGTCAGCGGCGATGGGCCCCCTGCTCGTGGAGCCCGAGCGTTCCGGGCTGGTGTCCACCGCCGTGGAGGCCGTCCGCCTGCGGCTGGTCGACGGCGTGCTCACCACCCTCGTCGGCGGCCCCCTGTTCTGGCTCGAGCGCGGCCCCTGGGTGGATCCGCCGACGGTCCTCGTCACCGTCGCCGCCGTCGCCCTCGCCGCCGCGGTGGGCGGGAGCGCCTGGCGGCGGCAGGGCACCGGCGTGATCTGGTGGCTGCTCGCCGGGTACGTCGTCGGCGGTGCGCTGCTGATGGTGTCCACCAGGCTGACCTCGACCGCACCGGCCGGGCTCGCACTGGGCCTGCGCGACTACCCCGAGACCACCCTGGTCGTGGCCGTCGGGCTCGCGCTGGTCCTCCGGGCGCCGCCCCGGACCGGCCTCCGCCGCCTCCTGACCAGCACCGAGCGTCGCGACGCCGCGGTCGTCGTCACCGCGCTGTTCGTCGGGCTCAGCACCTGGTCGACGGTCGCGTACGACCGGGCGTGGGACACCGACGGCACCGCCGAGTACCTGGACACCGCGCGCGCATCCCTGGCCGGGTACGGCCGCCCAATCCTGGATGCCCCCGTGCCGAGCGACGTGGTGTGGGGCCCGGCTGCGCCGTACAACCGGATCTCGCGCGTCTTCGCCGCCACCGGCGTCGCGGTCACGAAGGTCACCGACGACCTCGCGGTCCTCGACGACACCGGGCGGCTGGTCCCTGGACGCGTCACCGACGTCCGCGTCCTCCCCGCGGGGCCGGTCCCGGGCTGCGGCCACATCGCGGAGGGCGGGCGCCCGGTCACCATCCCCGTGGCACCCGACATCATGGCCGGTGCCTGGACGGTGCAGCTCAACTACCTGGCCAGCCAGGACGGGATGCTCGAGGTCTCCTTCGACCAGGGGGAGCCGCTACCGGTCCCGGTGCGGTCGGGGGCGCACACCGTCTACGCGTCCCTCGTCGGCGGTGGGGGGAGCCTGCAGGTCATCGGCACGACGCAGCAGCTGTCCGTCTGCATCGACTCCGGCGTCGTCGGCCTGGTCGAGATCGACGGCTGACCTTCACCCGGTGCGCTTGCGCACCGCCCGGGTGGCGATCGCCCGGATACGGGACACCTGCCCGGACAGGACCCGGTCGAGCACCCGGTTCACCGGCGTCACCTCGCCCAGCCGGGCCGCACCCGCCCAGCGCGGGACGGCGACCGTCCGCGAGCGGGGTGCGTCCAGGCAGGAGACCACCTGCGCGGCCACCCGGTCGGGGTCGATCCCGCGGGACAACCGGCCGCGCGCGTCGTCGTCCGACACCGGCGGGCTGCCGTGCCCCCGGGCCAGCCACTCGGTGCGCACGAAGAACGGGTTCACCGTGTGCACCCGCACCCCGCGGGCCGTCACCTCCCGGCGCAGGCCCTTCACGAAGCCGTCCAGCCCCGCCTTGGTCGCGGAGTAGACGGTCAGCGGCGGCACCCGCGCCCAGGCCGCCACCGACGACAGCGCGACGACGTCGGCCCGCCCGTGCTCCCGCGCCGCGGCGAGGAGGTGCGGCAGCGCCAGCCGCGTCAGATCGATCGCTCCGGTGAGGTTGAGCGCGACGAGCTCCTCCACCCGCTCCCCCGGCATGTCCTCGACCAGCCCGGCCCAGCCCTGCCCCGCGTTGAGCACCACGGCGTCCAGCCGGCCGTGGTCGGCGAGCACCCGGTCCACGAGCCGCTGCCTGTCCTCGCCCCGGGTCAGGTCGGCGACCACCGCCGTGACCCCCGGCAGGCCGCCGACCGCCTCGGCCAGCCGGACGCCGGACCGGGCGCAGGTGACCACCCGGGCACCGGTCTCCGCCACCCGCGCGACCGCCGCCCGGCCGATGCCGGCGCTACCGCCGGTGACGAGGACGACGCGGCTGCTGCGATCGGGCATGCCGCGTTCCTACCCACGGGGGACATCACATGCGTCCAGGCATAGCCGCCCGGCTGCTGGGCATGATCGCGACCATGCACCTCCCCCAGCCCCGGGGCCCGCTCAGCGCCTCCCTGGTCGCCGACCTGACCAGCCGGTCCACGCTGTCCGCCCGCACCCTCGAGTGCGCGGCCCGTCTCGCGGAGGCGCCGACCGCGCCGCTGACCGACGAGGACCTGCAGCTGACGCTGGCGATCTGCTACGAGCTGCACTACCAGGGCTTCGACGAGGTCTCCGACGACTGGGAGTGGGATCCGCAGCTGCTGCGGCTGCGTGCCTCGCTCGAGCGGCTGCACCTCGGCGCCCTGCACGCCCTGGTCGGCGAGGTGCCGGTCACCGACGAGCCGGTCGACGTCCAGCTCGCCACCGCGATCGCCGCCGACGACGGGCCCTCGCTGTCGAGCTACATGGCCAAGCAGGGCACCCTCGAGCAGTGGCGGGAGTACCTCACCCTCCGCTCCGTGTACCACCTCAAGGAGGCCGACCCGCACACCTTCGCCATCCCCCGGCTGGCCGGGCGGGCGAAGGCGGCGATGGTCGAGATCCAGGCCGACGAGTACGGCGGCGGCTCGGCGGAGCGGATGCACAGCCGGCTGTTCGCCGACCTCATGCACGACCTGGACCTCGACCCGCGCTACGGGGCGTTGTGGGACGACGCGCCGGCCGCGGCGTTCACGTCGGTCAACACCATGTCGCTGTTCGGGCTGCACCGCCGCTGGCGCGGCGCCGCCCTCGGCCACCTCGCGGTCGTGGAGATGACCTCCTCGGAGCCCAGCCGCCGGTACTCCGCGGGGCTGCGCCGGCTCGGCTACGACGAGCGGACGACGGTCTTCTACGACGAGCACGTGGAGGCCGACGCCGTGCACGAGCAGATCGCCTCGGTGGACATGTGCGGGTCCCTCGTCGCCGACGACCCCGCCCTGCTGCCCGACGTCCTCTTCGGCGCCCGCTGCTCGCTGGCGATGGACGGGCTGGCCGCCCGGCACCTGCTGGGCGCGTGGGAGGCCGGCCGCTCGGCGTTGCGCCGGCAGCCCGCGCTCGCCGCCTGATCAGCGTCGGACGCCGGCCACCGGCTCCGGGACCGCCGCCTCGTCGCGGCTGCCCCGGGTGACGGCCCAGCCGAACGCCGCCGCGACCGGGAACATGAGCACCCCGTAGACGGCGGCCGGGACGGCCAGCTCGACGCTGTCCAGCACGCTGATCGCCACGGCGATGGCCAGCGTGCTGTTGTGCACCCCGATCTCGAACGCACCGGCGACCGCCTGCCGCCGGACGATGCCCAGGGCGCGCGGGACGACGAAGCCGAGGGTCAGGCTCACCAGGCAGAACAGCAGCGCCGGGAGGCCGACGTCCCGCAGGTAGTCGCCGACGTTCTCCCGTTCCGCGAGGATCGTCCCGACGATGACCAGCGCGAGGACCGCGGCCGAGAGCACCCGCACGGGCCGGTCCATCCGGTCGGCGAAGGCCGGCGAACGGCGCCGGACGAGCATGCCGAGGGCGACGGGCACGAGGACGACCGCGAAGACCTGCACCGTCTTGCCGAACTGCAGGCCCAGGCTGCCGCCGTCGGCCGGGTCGAACCAGCCGATCGCCAGGTTCGTGACCACCGGCAGGGTGATCACGGCGACCAGCGAGTTCACCGCCGTGAGGGTGACGTTGAGCGCGACGTCCCCGCGGAACAGGTGGCTGAACAGGTTGGCCGTCGTCCCGCCCGGCGAAGCGGCGAGGAGCAGCATGCCGACGGCGAGCACCGGCGGCAGGTCGAAGGCGAGCACGATGCCGACGCACACGGCCGGCAGCACGAGCAGCTGCAGCGCGAGCGCGACGGCCACCGCCCGGGGCTGCCGGCCCACGCGGGCGAAGTCGCCCACGGTCAGGGACAGGCCCAGCCCGAGCATGACGACGGCCAGCGCGGCCGGCAGGGCGACGGTGCTCAGGGCTGAGTCCACGCGGTCCTCCGTTCGGGGCGGGCGACGGTGCCCGCGGTGTGGTGCGGCCCACATGATGTCCGGTCCGGTGAGGCCGCGGAACCGGCGCGCCCGGACGCGTTCCCGAACGGGTGGACGCGTGGCGCGATCGATCCGGTACCGAGTCGGCTCAACATCCGTGGTGCGCAACCGAAAGAGCAGCGATCGAGCGGGCGGGGTGACGCGCTCCGCCGCTCCCGAGCCACGGAGGACCCATGCGCAAGCGGGCTGCGGCACGTCGGGAGGAGCCGGTCCAGCACCCCCGGGACGTCGAGGCGCTGGAGCGGGTCATCGCCGCCCTGGACGGCGACGTCACCAGCGAGCTGGACGCGCACGCACGGATCATGCACGCGCTGGTCGAGGCGCTCGGCCTCTCCTACGGAGCGGCCTGGCTGCCCGACCACCAGGGCAGCTACGTGCTGCGGGTGGCCGAGGGGGCGATCGCCGACGCCATGGCCGCGGCGTGGCCCGGCGGGGACGCCGTCGTCGGCAGGGACGCGCAGGTCGAGGGCGCCGGGTACGGCGGCGAGGCGCTGCGCCGCCGCCGTCCGGTGCTGATGGACGACGCCTCCTCCACCGCCACCTGCCTGCGCTGGCGGACCGCGCAGGCGGCCGGGGCGCACCAGGGCTGCTTCCTCCCGGTCGTCGAGGGCGACCGGGTCACCGCGGTCCTCGAGTACTACAGCGACCGCGAGCTGCCGTTCTTCGGCGGCCGGGCGGACAAGTGGCAGGCGATCGGCCGGGTCGTCGCGCACGCCCGGCGCAGCGCGCTGGCCGTGGGCCAGCTGCGCGAGACGCTCGACGACCGCGAGGCGGTGACCAAGGTCGTGGCCGAGGTCGGCAAGGCCCGGGACGAGCAGACCGCCCTGCGGGTCGCGCTCGAGGAGGTGCGCACCGCCTTCGGCTGGGCGTACGGCTCCTTCTGGGCCCTCGACGAGGAGGCCGGCGTGCTGCGGTTCGCCCAGGAGTCGGGGTCCGCGGGCGAGGAGTTCCGCCAGGTCACGCTCTCCGCCAGCTTCGCCGAGGGCGTGGGCCTGTCCGGTCGCGCGTGGCGCAACCGCGACCTGGTCTTCGTGCGCGACCTGGCCGAGGTCACCGACTGCGTGCGCGCGCCGGCCGCGCAGCGCGCCGGCGTCCGGTCCGGCGTGTGCTTCCCCATCACCGCCGACGGCCGGGTCGTCGGCACGATGGACTTCTTCGTCACCGAGACCATCGACCTGTCCGAGTCGCGCGCCTCGGCACTGCGCAACGTGCAGCAGCTGGTCAACCAGCGGCTGGACATGCTGCGCCGCGCGCAGGCGGACGCGGAGAGCTCCCGCGGCCTCCTGGAGACCGTCGACCGGCTGCGCGAGGCCGCCGCCGAGGCCGGTCAGGTCGCCGAGCGCGCGGTCGGCCAGGCGTCGGCGATGACCGGGCAGGTGCAGGCGCTGGCCGAGGCGTCCGGCGCGGTCGACGACGTCATCCGGATCATCTCCTCCATCGCCGACCAGACGAACCTCCTCGCGCTCAACGCGACCATCGAGGCGGCTCGTGCCGGCGAGCTGGGACGCGGTTTCGCGGTCGTCGCCGGGGAGGTCAAGGACCTGGCCCGCGAAACGGCCGCGGCCACGCAGAAGGTGTCGGAGCAGATCGCCGGCATCCAGGCCGGCACCGAGTCGGTGTCGGCCGGCATCCACGCCACCAGCGAGGTCATCGGCCGGCTGGACGAGGTGCAGGCCCGGATCAACGAGGTGCTCGAGGAGCAGGTCCGGATGGCCCGCGCCTTCGACTCCGGGCGCTGAGGCCGGTCAGCCGTCCCGGCGCGACCCGCTGCGGAGCTGCGCGGCGGGCCGCGGCCGGCTGGGCGCGCTGGGGGCGGAGAACCCGGCACGCTTGTGCGAGCCGTCGCAGAACGGCTTGATCCCGGACTTGCCGCACCGGCACAGGGCGATGGTCTGCCGCCCGGGGTCGATCTCCTGACCGTCCTGGTCCACCAGGCGGAAGCTGCCCCGCACGATGAGCGGGCCGTCGCGGTAGGGCGTGATCGTGGCCCCGCTCCCCCGCTCGGCACCGGGCTCGTCGGGCAGGTCGGCGTCGAATCGGGTGCCCTCGGGCAGCTCGGGCTCGGGAGGGAGGGATCGCGGCACGGGCCCACACTGCCCCGCCCGCGGGGCGGGCACACGCCCGCCCCGCGGACCGGACCCGGCCGGGTGACTCAGGCGCGGTGCCGGGTCGCCGTCTCCTGCGAGGAGCGGGCCCGCGGGAGCGCGCCGTCGTCGCCCCGCTCGGCGGCCGCCTCCTCCGGCAGCTGCGCCCCGGTCTCGTCGGCCTCCGCCGCGGGCCCGGTCAGCGTCGGGACGGCGAGCAGCCGGACGACGAGCACCGCCAGCACCGCGCCCACCAGCGGGGCGAGCAGGAACAGCCACACGTGGGCGAGCGGGTCCCCGCCGGCGAACAGCGCCGGGCCGAGCGACCGGGCGGGGTTCACCGACGTCCCGGTCAGCGGGATGCCGACCAGGTGCACCGCGGCCAGCGTGAGCCCGATGGCCAGGCCCGCGAAGCCGGGCGCGGCCGCCTTGCCGGTGACCAGCAGGACCACGGCGACCAGGACGAAGGTGAGCAGCACCTCGATGACGAAGGCGCCGCCGCCGCTGATGGTCGCGCCCCAGTCGTTGGCGCCGAGCGTCCCGGTCTGGTCGGTGACCTCGCCGAAGTCGCTGGTCAGCAGCTGCAGGACGGCGGCCCCTGCGATGCCGCCGGCGAACTGCGCGATCCAGTAGAGCCCGGCCTCGGTGGCGGTCATGCCCCGGGAGAGCAGGACGCCGAGGGTCACCGCCGGGTTGACGTGGCAGCCGGAGATCGGCCCGATCGCGTAGGCCAGCGCCAGCAGCGTGAGACCGAACGCCAGGGCGACGCCCAGGGCGCCGATGCTGTCGATGCCGCCGACGGCCGCGCCCACGGCGACGAGGACGAGCAGGGCCGTGCCGACGAACTCGGCGATGAGCGAACGGACGAGCGTGGGAGACACCGGGGACCTCCTGGCCGACCGCATCCGCTCCCCCGCGCCACCCCGACGGCGACCACGGTGCGGGCACGACGAGCCTCGCCCTCCACCGCGGGCAGCCGACAGGGACCTTCGGTTCCGGGAAGGCGCCGATCAGCCCTCGGCGGGGTAGCCGTAGAAGACGTGCTCCACCACCGTGCGCGCGTGCCGGGTGGTGCGGCGGTAGTCGTCGAGGAACTGCCCCGGGTCCTGCTCGGGCCCGTACCCGCAGGCCCGGGCGACCCCGGCGAGCTCGAGGCCGGGCCGGGGCAGCTGGTCGCTGGGCCGCCCGCGGACCAGGAAGATCGCGTTGCGGGCACGGCTGGCCAGCTCCCACGACGCGCGCAGGGCCACGGCGGGCTCGTCGTCGAGCAGGCCCGCGTCCTGGAGCGCGGCGAGCGCGCCGACGGTCGTCGGGACCCGCAGCTGCGGGTGCTCCGCGGCGTGCTGGAGCTGGAGCAGCTGGACGGTCCACTCGACGTCGGCCAGCCCACCCCGGCCGAGCTTGGTGTGGGTGCCCGGATCGGCGCCCCGCGGGAGCCGCTCGCGCTCCACCCGCGCCTTGATCCGGCGGATCTCCGCGACCTGCTCAGCGGTGAGCCCCGCCCCGGGGTAGCGGATGGGGTCGATCATCGCGACGAAGTCCGCGCCCAGCTGCTCGTCGCCGGCCACCGGCACCGCGCGCAGCAGGGCCTGCACCTCCCACACCGACACCCAGCGCTCGTAGTACTCGCGGAAGGCGGAGAGGCTACGCACCAGCGCGCCCTGCCGCCCCTCGGGCCGGAGGTCGGCGTCCACCTCGAACGCGGGGTCGGGTGCCGGCTCGCCCAGCAGCCGGCGCAGGGTGTGCGCGACGGCGTTGGCCGAGGCGGACGCCTTGGCCTCGTCGGCGCCGGCCCGAGGACGGTGCACGAAGAGGACGTCGGCGTCGGAGCCGTAGCCCATCTCGCCCCCGCCGAGCCGGCCCATGCCGATGACCGCCAGGTCCACCGGCACGTCCTCGACCGCGGTGCCGGTCTCCTCGGCGTGGGCCCGGAGCGCGACGTCCAGCCCGGCCTGCAGGGTGGCGACGGCGATGTCGGTGAGCGCCTGACCGACCCGGACGGTGTCCAGCCGGCCCAGCAGGTCCGCGCACGCCACCCGCAGCAGCTCCTGCCGGCGCAGGCCGCGCAGCACCCGGATGCCGGCCTGGGGGTCCGCGGCCCGGCCGGCGGCCGCCCGCCAGGCCTTCGCCAGGTGCGCGGCGCCGCGGGGCTCCAGCTCCTCGTCCTCGGCCAGGATGCGCAGCGCCTCGGGGGTGCGGGTGAGCAGCGCGGCGACGTACTGGCTGGACCCGAGCAGCTGGGCCAGCCGCTCGGCCACCTGGCCCTCGTCGCGCAGCAACCGCAGGTACCACTGGTTGCCGCCGAGGGCCTCGCTGACCTGCCGGTAGGCGAGCAGCCCGGCGTCCGGGCTGGGGCAGGAGGCGAAGGTCTGCAGCAGCACCGGCAGCAGGTACTTCTGCATCGACGCGGAGCGGGACACCCCTCCGGTGAGCGCGCCCAGGTGGCGCAGCGCGGCGTCGGGGTCGGCGAACCCGAGGGCGCGCAGCCAGTCGCCGGCCGCCCTGGACCCCAGGTGCAGGTGCTCCCCCGGCACCCGGGCGACCGCCGAGAGCAGCGGCCGGTAGAAGAGCTTCTCGTGCAGCCGGCGCACCTCGCGGGTGTGCAGCGCCAGCTCCGCCTGCAGCACGTCCACCGCGCCGCCGCGAGCGTCCGGCTTGTAGCCCATCGACCGGGCCAGCCAGCGCAGCTGCTGCTCGTCGGTGGGCAGCAGGTGGGTGCGCCGGAGACGGAGCAGCTGCAGCCGGTGCTCGACGGTGCGCAGGAACCGGTAGGAGGCGATCAGCGTGGCGGCGTCCTCCCGGCCGACGTAGCCGCCGGCCGAGAGCGACATCAGCGCGGGCAGCGTGCCCCCGACCCGCAGCGAGGTGTCGGCGCGACCGTGCACCAGCTGCAGCAGCTGGACGGCGAACTCGACGTCGCGCAGGCCGCCGGGCCCGAGCTTGAGCTCGCGGTCGGCCTGGGTCGGCGGGATGTGCGCCTCCACCCGGCGGCGCATCGCCTGCACCTCGGCGACGAAGCCCGGGCGGTCCCCGGCCTTCCACACCATCGGCCAGAGCGCCTCGACGTAGCCGCGGCCCAGGTCCGGGTCGCCGGCCACCGGGCGCATCTTGAGCAGCGCCTGGAACTCCCAGGTGCTCGCCCACTGCTCGTAGTAGGCGCGGTGCCCGGCGACGGTGCGCACCAGCACCCCGGCCTTGCCCTCCGGGCGCAGCGCGGCGTCGACCTCCCAGGCGGCCTCGCGGCAGATCCGCATGAGGGCGGCGGCGACCCTGGTGGCGCTCGACAGCGCGGCGCTCTCGGGGTCCGACGGGTCGACCGGCTCGCCGACGAAGACGACGTCGACGTCGCTGACGTAGTTCAGCTCCCGCCCGCCGGTCTTGCCCAGGGCGATGACGGCCAGCCGGCAGGCGGCGGCGCTCTCCGGTTGCTCGGCCACGGCCAGCGCCAGCCCGGCGGTCAGGACGGCGGCGGCGATGTCGGCCAGCTCGGCAGCGACGTCCTCGGCCGCCAGCCCCTCACCGAGGTCGCGGCCGGCCAGCGACAGGATCGCCAGCCGGTAGGCGTGCCGGAGCGCGGCGACCCGCGACGGCGAGGCGTCCGGCGCGGCCCGGCCGAGGCGCACGCCCCACGGCGGGTCGTCCGGGTCGGCGCCGACCGCCACCAGCATCTGCCGTTCCAGCGCCTGCGGGGTCGGCCGGGCCGGGCCGCGGCCCTCGCCGTCCAGCGCGGTCCAGTCGCCGGGGTGGGCGGCGAGGTGGTCGGCCAGCCCGGAGCTCGCCCCCAGGACCGAGAGCAGGCGGGCGCGCAGCAGCGCCTCCCCGCGCAGCCGGGCCAGCAGCGAGGCGGCCGACCCGCCGCTGGGATCGGCCTCGTCCAGGGCCTCGACCAGCCGGTGCAGCGAGCGCACCGCCAGGTCGGGGTCGCCGGCGCGGGCCAGGGCGGCGACCACGGGACCGGCCTCGGGATCGGCCGGCTCGTTGCGCTCCAGGTCCCACAGGCCCAGCGCCGGGTCGGAGAGCAGCCGGGCGGCCCGCTCGCCGTCGTCGAAGCCGAAGCGGACCAGCCGGACGACGGCGCGGCGCGGGATCTCCGTCTCGGGCGCGCTCACGCGGCGCCCGCCCCGGCGGCCCCGCGCACCAGGTCGGCGAACCGCCCGGCGAACGGCGCCCACGTCTCCTCGAGGTCGGGGTGCACCGCCTCGGCGCGGGCGCACAGCGTCTCGGCGTCGAGCGAGCTCGCGGCGACGCCGACCGGGTCGCTCGCCGCCCACGCACGCACGACCTCCGGCGTCGTCTCGACGTGGAACTGCACGCCGTAGACGTGCTGCCCCAGGCGGAAGGCCTGGTTCGCGTAGTGCGGGTTGCTGGCCAGCAGGGTCGCGCCCGGCGGCAGCGCCGCGATCTCGTCGTGGTGCCACTGGAGCACGTCCGGCGAGAGCGGCAGCGGGCCGAACACCGGGTCGGCGTAGGCGGCGTCGCGCTTGGCCACCAGGGTGGCGCCCACCTCGGGACCCTCCGCGCCGACCCGGACCCGCCCGCCGGCGACCTGGGCCAGGAGCTGGGCGCCCAGGCAGACGGCGAGGGTGGGCACGTCGGCCGCCACGGCCTCCTGCAGGAGCGCGCGCACGCCGGTCAGCTCGGGGCGGGTCGCCTCGTCGTCCAGCGCGGACTGGGGCCCCCCGAGCACGAGCAGGCCGTCGTACCCGCCGAGGTTCTGCGGCAGCTGCTCGCCGAGCCCGAGCCGGCGTTCGTCGAGCTCCAGCCCGGCCGCGCTCAGCCACTCCCCCAGACGGGCCGGCGGATCGGTCTCGCTCGGGACGACGACGAGCAGGCGGCCGCTGGAGGTCACGAGGTCGAGGCTAGTGGACGGGACACGTCGTCCCCCGCGCCTCGTGGACCGGGACCGGCTCCTCCGCGAGGCGGTGCCGGTCGCCGGTCACCAGCCGGTCAGCGCGAGGAAATCGGCCTCGAGCAGCGGGCGCACGGTGCGCAGGTACGTGTTGGTCACGTGCGCGTCGTCCATGTAGACGCGGATGTTGCCGACCACCGACGGGCAGCTGCGGCTGGTGCAGAAGTACGGGCGGGTGTCCAGCAGGGTCACGCCCGCCGGCAGATCCGCGCTCAGGACGTCGTCGTCGTAGACGTCCTCCGGAGCCACGGCGCAGGCGGCCGAGTCGTCGCCCTCCTCCGCGAGGCAGTCGGGGACGTCGAAGTCGTGCCGCGGGGTGTCTCGCATCGCGATGACCGGGATCCCACGGTCGGAGAGCTGCTCCCACGCCTGCCGGTAACCGATGGGCAGCACCTCCCGCTCACCCGAGGCGATCCGCGTGCCCTGGACGACCACCACGTCGGCGTCCATCGTGGCGATGCGCGGGATGAGCACGTACCGCCAGGCGGCGCAGTCGTCGTAGTCCGGTGAGCTCCGGGGGATGAACTCCGACCGCGTGGACAGGTTGCACCCCGGGTGGATGAGCGCGGTCAACTTCCAGCCGCGCTGCTCGGCCATGTCGCCCAGGGGCTGGAGCCAGTGCGCGGCGTGGGAATCGCCGACCAGCACGATGTGGCGGTCCGCGCCGTCCGGACCGCGAACGCACTCGTACGTGACCAGCGGCCCGGGTGTGGTGTCGCCGTCGGTCCCGATGCAGCGGGCGCCCGCGGTCCGGGCCCAGTCCGAGCGGATCACCGCCAGCGGCGGGACCAGCCGGACGTCGGCCGGACCGACGCCGTCCGCGGCCGGTCCGAGCAGCGCCCGCGCGCCCGGGTAGTCGGGGTCGTCGAGGGCGGGGACGAACGATGCGAGGTCGCGGTCCAGCTGCTCCGTCGCCGTCGCCCCCGCCGCCACCAGCGGGGCCGCGCAGGCCAGCACGAGGAGGACCGCCCACGCCGGGCGCCGGGAGCGCAGCAGGGTCTGGCCGGGCTGCTCCACCAGCCGGTAGGTCCCGGCGGCGAGCAGCACCGACGACGCGACGATGAGGACACCGGCGAGGACGGTCACCTCGCCCCGATCGCTGCTGGCGAGGTAGACGACCAGGATCGGCCAGTGCCAGAGGTAGAGGCCGTACGCCCGCCGGCCCAGCCACTGCAGCGGGGCCCACGACAGCGCCCGCCCGGCGCCGAACCGACCCCCGCTCGTGCCTGCCGCCAGGATCGCGACGGCGCACAGGACCGGCCAGCCGGCCTGCCACCCGGGGAAGGTGGAGACGCCGTCCAGCACCGCCCCGCAGGCGATCAGCCCGACGACCCCCGCCCAGCCCAGGACGGCACCGATCGCCCCGCCCGCGCGGCGGCCGCCCAGCAGCAACGCCAGCAGCACCCCGACGCCCAGCTCCCACAGCCGCGTCCAGGTGGAGAAGTAGGCCGCCTGCTGGTCGGCCGACGTGGCCACGAGCGACCAGGCGAAGGACCCGGCGGTGACGGCCATCGCGACCCCGACGGCGAGCCGGCGCCCGAGGTGCTCGGCGTGCAGACGGCGCAGGATGGCGGCCCCGGCCACCACCAGCAGCGGGACGACGACCAGCACCTGGACCTGGATGGACAGCGACCAGAACTGCTGCATCGGGCTGGCGGAGGCGTCGTCGGCGGCGTACTGCGTCGACTGCTGCACCAGGTGCACGTTCTCGGTGAAGGTCGCCGACGCGACGAGATGCGTGGTCAGGTCCCGCCAGCGGGTCTCCGGGAGCAGCGCGATGCCGCCGACGACGGTGGCCGCGAGCACCACGAAGGCCGCGGGGCCGAGCCGGGACAGGCTCCGGGCGACGGGTTGCAGGGGGTTGCGGCGTCCGGGGCGACGCAGCACCCCCGACAGGCTGCCGACCAGGAAGAACCCGGTGAGCACCAGGAACACGTCCACGCCGCCGGAGACGCGGCCGGTGGCCACGTGGTAGACGACGACCAGCGCGACCGCCAGGGCCCGCAACCCGTCGATCTCCGGCCGGCGGACGGCGGCACGCCGGGGGGACTCCGGCGTCGCCGTCGCCGGAGCGGGCAGCACCGTCGTCATCGCTCTCCCGCCGTCACCCGCGGTCGTCGACCGCTCACCGGAGCGGAAGCGTACGCAGGTCGCGGCACCCGGCGGCAGCACCCGGGAGGGTGTTCCCGGATGCTGCGACGCCGGCCGGTCAGAGGCCGGGCAGGTAGCGCTTGAGCTCGAACGGCGTGACGTTCTGCCGGTAGGAGTTGAACTCCTCCCACTTGTTGCGGAGGAAGAACTCGAAGACGTGCTCGCCGAGCGTCTCGGCGACCAGCTCGCTGCCCTGCATGGCGGTGAGCGCCTCGCCCAGGCTGACCGGCAGGTCCTCGTAGCCGGCGGCCCGGCGCTCGGTGTCGGTGAGCGACCAGACGTCGTCCTCGGCCTCCGGCGGCAGCTCGTAGCCCTTCTCGATGCCCCGCAGCCCGGCAGCGAGCAGGACGGCGAAGGTGAGGTAGGGGTTGCAGGCGGAGTCGGGCGAGCGGACCTCGACCCGCGCCGACTGCGCCTTGCTCGGCTTGTACTCCGGGATGCGCACCAGGGCCGAGCGGTTGGCCCGGCCCCAGGTCGCGGCGGTGGGCGCCTCGGTGCCGGCCAGCAACCGGCGGTAGGAGTTGACCGTCTGGTTGGTGACGGCGGTGAACTCGCGGGCGTGCGTGAGCAGGCCGGCGATGAACTGCTTCGCGGTGGTCGACAGCCGCATCGGGTCCGCGGCGTCGTGGAAGGCGTTGCGGTCGCCCTCGAACAGCGACAGGTGGGTGTGCATCGCCGACCCCGCCTCCGCGGTGAACGGCTTGGGCATGAACGTGGCGTGCACGCCCTGGGCGAGCGCGACCTCCCGGACGATGTGCCGCAGCGTCATGATGTTGTCGGCCATGGACAGGGCGTCGGCGTAGCGCAGGTCGATCTCCTGCTGGCCGGGCGCCACCTCGTGGTGGCTGAACTCCACCGAGATGCCCATGGCCTCGAGGGCGAAGACCGCCTCGCGGCGGAAGTCGTGCGCCACGTTGTGCGTGGAGAGGTCGAAGTAGCCGCCGTTGTCGGCCGGCTCCGGCGGGGTGCCGTCGGCCGGGAGGTCCTTGAGCAGGAAGAACTCGATCTCGGGGTGGGTGTAGAAGGTGAACCCCATGTCCGCGGCCTTGGCCAGGGTCCGGCGCAGCACGTGCCGCGGATCGGCCCAGGCCGGCGAGCCGTCGGGCAGCGTGACGTCGCAGAACATGCGCGCGGTGTCGCTGGGCCGGCCCTCACGGGCGGGCATCACCTGGAAGGTGCCGGGATCGGGCTTGGCGAGCATGTCGGACTCGTAGACGCGGGCGAAGCCCTCGATCGCCGAGCCGTCGAACCCGATGCCCTCGGCGAACGCCGCCTCGATCTCCGCGGGGGCCACCGCGACGGCCTTGAGGTAGCCGGAGACGTCGGTGAACCACAGCCGCACGAAGCGGATGTCGCGCTCTTCCAGGGTGCGCAGGACGAACTCCTGCTGTCGGTCCATGTTCGGCATGATCCAGTCCGCTCGTTTCCGGGATGTGACGTCACCGTCGGTCGTCCCCCAGCCTGCCCCGTCGGGGTGATCCCGTCACGGACCTCGCCGCGCCTTCGTCGACGGTTCGCCGTGCCGTGATCACCCGGACAGGCTCCCGCCTGGCCGTTCCGCCACCCCGGCGACCAGACTGACCCCCGTGAGCGATCAGCAGCCGGTGCAGCTGCGGGTGGCGTCGGCCCAGGTCGACACCCGCGTCGGTGACATCGAGGGCAACTGCGACCTGGTGGTGCGCTGGGCCGCGAAGGCGGCCGCGGAGGACGCGCACCTCGTCGTCTTCCCGGAGATGACCCTGACCGGGTACCCGCCCGAAGACCTGGTCCTGCGGGAGTCCTTCGCCCGCGCCAGCGAGCGGGCGCTGGTCGACCTCGCCTCGACCCTGGCCGACCGGGGGCTGGGCGGGCTCGCCGTCGTCGTCGGCTACCTGGCGCACACCGAGGGCAGCGGCCCGGCGCCGGTCGACCAGCCGCCCACCGACGACGACCGCCCGGCCGACGCCAACCCCCGCCGCGGCGCGCCCCGCAACGCCGCCGCCCTGCTCCACGGCGGCGAGGTGGTCGCGCGGTACTACAAGCGGCACCTGCCCAACTACGGCGTCTTCGACGAGGCCCGCTACTTCGTGCCGGGCACCGAGCTGCCGGTGGTCCGCCTGCACGGCGTCGACGTCGCGCTGACCGTCTGCGAGGACCTCTGGGTCGAGGGCGGGCCGTGCGGCGTGGCCGGGCAGGCCGGCGTCGACCTGGTGGTGTCGCCCAACGCCTCGCCGTACGAGCGGGCCAAGGACGACCTGCGGCTGCCCCTCGTCCGCCGCCGGGCCGCCGAGGCGCGGGCGACGATCGTCTACTGCAACCAGGTGGGCGGGCAGGACGAGCTCGTCTTCGACGGCGACTCGATGGCGGTCGCCGCCGACGGCACCCTGCTGGGCCGGTCACCGCAGTTCGTCGAGCACCTGCTCACCGTCGACCTGGACCTCGACCCGTCGTCGGTGCCGGAGCGACGCGAGGGCCGGATCGGCCCGATGACGGTCACCCGGCACGTGGTCTCGGAGCAGCCGCCGGCCGCGTTCGAGCGCCGGGAGGCCCCGGTCGCAGAGCCGCTGACCGACTGCGAGGAGGTCTGGCGCGCCCTGGTGCTCGGGCTCCGCGACTTCATCGACAAGAACGGCATGCCCTCGGTGGTGCTCGGCATGTCCGGCGGGATCGACTCGGCGCTGGTGGCCGCGATCGCCGTCGACGCGCTCGGTGCCGACCGGGTGCACGGCGTCGGGCTGCCCTCCCGGTGGTCCAGCGAGCACTCGCTGTCCGACGCCGAGGACTCGGCGCAGCGCCTGGGCATGCACTACTCCGTCGTCCCGATCGCACCGATGGTCGAGGCGTTCGAGAAGTCCGTCGAGCTCAGCGGCGTGGCCGCGGAGAACCTGCAGGCCCGGGTGCGCGGCACGCTGCTGATGGGTCTGTCCAACCAGCACGGGCACCTGCTGCTGGCGACGTCGAACAAGAGCGAGGTCGCCGTCGGCTACTCGACGCTCTACGGCGACGCCGCCGGCGGCTTCGCCCCGATCAAGGACGTGCCCAAGACCCTGGTGTGGGACCTGGCGCGCTGGCGCAACGCCTACGCCCGCGACCGCGGCGAGACCGAGCCGATCCCGCAGAACTCGATCGACAAACCGCCGTCGGCCGAGCTCGCGCCGGGCCAGCAGGACAGCGACTCCCTGCCCTCCTACGACCAGCTCGACGCCGTCATCGCCGACTACGTCGACCGCGACCTGGGCCTGGCCGAGCTGCTGGAGCGGGGGCACGACGCCGAGGTGGTCGCGCGCGTCCTCCGGCTGGTGGACACGGCCGAGTTCAAGCGCCGCCAGTCGGCCCCGGGCACCAAGATCAGCCTCAAGGCGTTCGGCCGCGACCGGCGGCTGCCCATCACCAACCGGTGGCGGGAGACCCTGCCCACCGTGCGCGAAGGAGCCCAGGCATGACCGAGTCGGTGCTGTACGGCGGCACGTCGACGGCGCGGGTGCGCATCCACCACCTGCAGCAGGCCAAGGAGCGCGGCGAGAAGTGGGCGATGCTCACCGCCTACGACACCTACAGCGCCGCCGTCTTCGAGGAGGCGGGCATCCCGGTGATGCTGGTCGGCGACTCGGCCGGCAACGTCGTCATGGGGCTGAGCTCCACGGTGCCGGTCACGGTCGACGACATCCTGTTCCTCACCCGCGCCGTCACCCGGTCCACCAGGCGGTCGCTGATCGTCGCCGACCTGCCGTTCGGCTCCTACGAGTCCGGCCCGCAGCAGGCGTTCGACACCGCCGTCCGGCTGATGAAGGAGGGTGGCGCGCAGGCGGTCAAGCTCGAGGGCGGGGTGCGCGTCGCCCCGCAGATCAAGCTGCTCAGCGAGTCCGGCATCCCGGTCATGGCGCACATCGGGTTCACGCCGCAGAGCGAGCACGCGCTCGGCGGGTTCCGGGTGCAGGGCCGGGGGGCGGGGGCCGAGCAGCTGCTGGCCGACGCGCACGCCGTCCAGGAGGCCGGTGCCTTCGCCGTCGTCATGGAGATGGTGCCCGCCGAGATCGCCGGCCAGGTGACCAAGGAACTGGCCATCCCGACGATCGGCATCGGCGCCGGGCCGGACTGCGACGCCCAGGTGCTCGTGTGGCCGGACATGGCCGGCATGACGGGTGGCCGGGTGCCGAAGTTCGTGAAGAAGTACGCGGACCTGCGCGCGCAGCTGCTGGCGGCGGCCAGGGAGTACGCCGACGACGTGCGCGGCGGGACCTTCCCCGGTCCCGAGCACTCGTTCGAGTAGCCGCTAGGCCGCGCGCACCCCCGCCCGGCGGCGGTGCGCGCGGCCTGCGAGCCGGCCGTAGCCGACCGCGTTGAGGCCGAACGCGGTGGCGTACACCCCGAGCTGGGTGCCCGGCGCCTCCGCGTCCAGCCCGAGCGGGCCGAACAGGTAGTGGTCCAGGAAGCCGCCGGTGTAGGGCGCCGCTCCCCCGGCGTCGCGGAGTGCCAGCTCCAGATCGGTGAGCGGGCAGTCCGCCCCGGCGACGTTGACGGCCAGGATCGCCAGGGCGACCGGTGCGTGCGCGAGCAGCAGCCGTGGCCACCGGAGCCCCAGCAGCGCACCGGTGAGCATGAACAGGACGGCGGCGGCGTGCAGGACGGCCACCGCGGCGGCGAGCAGCAGCACGACCTCAGTCTGACGCGGCGGTCAACCCACGCCGTGCCCGACGGCTGCTCGTGCAGGGGTCGGCCGCGAGCGTGCGAGCAGGGGCGCGAGGTCCTCCGTCAGACGTCGGTGACGCGGATCCCGGCGTGCACCTTGTAGCGGCGGTTGACCGACACGAGGTTGATCGTCAGCGCCTCGACCTGGCGGGCGTTGCGCAGCCGGCCGGAGTAGATGCCGCGCATGCCGGGCAGCCGCCCGGCGAGGGCCTGCACGGTGTCCATCGACGCGCGGTCGTCGCCGACCACCATGACGTCGCCGTCGATGGTGGGGTGCGAGAGGTCCTCGAGCAGCCGGGCCGACAGGTGGTGGAACGCACCGACGACGTGCGAGTCGGGCAGCAGCGCGGCCGCCTGCTGCGTCGCGCTCCCCTCCGGGACGTCGAGAACGTAGGCGCCCAGCTCGTCGAAGCCCATGGGGACGACGCAGTCGACCACGATCTTGCCGGCCAGCGGGGTGGCCAGCTCGGCCAGCAGCTCCGCGTGCCCGGCGTACGGGACGGCGACGATCACCAGGTCGGCGGCCCCGGCCACGTCGGCGTTCGAGCCGCCCTGCACCGACACCTCGACCCCGCCGGCCGCGGCGCTGGCACGGGTGGCGACCTCGGCGGCCACCTCGGCCGCGCGGTCGGCGTCGCGGGAGCCCAGGAGGATGCGCTGACCCGCTGCGGCCAGGCGGACGGCGAGCCCGCGCCCCTGCGGTCCGGTGCCCCCCAGGACACCGACGACCAGCTCCTCCACCGCACGACCCTCGGTCACGTCAGCCCCCTCCGCGGCGCCGGTCCGCCCGGCTGCCTCCCCCGATCATGCCTGGGCGGTCCGGGGGGCCTCAGTCGCCCTCCCACCTGCGGTCCTCGGCGGTGAGCTGCTCCTCGCGCTCGGCCACCGACTGGAGCGCGTGCTCCGCCTCCTCCCGCGTGGCGTAGGGGCCGAGGCGGTGCCGCTCGGCGCAGCCGTCGCGGGGCTCGACGGTGTGGTGCTTGAGGCAGAAGAACCAGGGCCCACCAGCCATGTGCGCTCCTCCTGTGTCCGGGGGTCGGCACCAGCCTCCCACCAGGGACGGCGGCCCGCTCAGATGTCGACCATCACCTGGTCGTGGCGGGCGTAGATCGCGGCCATCTCCTCCTTCGACGGCTTCCGCCCGCTGCGGCCGATCTCGGCCATCTCGGCGAAGAACGTCTCCCGCGCGATGCCGGGCGTGAACAGGATGAGCACCGCCGCGGGCTCGTCGCCGTCGTTGCGGAAGCCGTGCACGCCGCGCTAGCGGGCGATGGCGAAGTCGCCGGGCCGGTAGGGCTGCCACCTCCCGTCGACGAACAGCGTGAGCTCGCCGGACAGCACGTAGAACGACTCGGAGAACGTCTGGTGGTAGTGCGGGGCGGCACCCGGTGTCCGCGGCGCGAGGTGGTACTCGACCAGCCCGAACCTCCCGTCGGTGACCGCGCCCGGCGCCACCATCCGCAGCGACCGGCCGGTGCCGGCATCGACGAGCGGGTGCTCGGCCACGGTGCGGACGGCGACCAGCGCGGGATCGAGGTGCGACATGACCTCACCCTGGCACCCGGCCCCGGACGACGGGGCCGCAGGTTGCACCGCTGTTGCGAAAAGCCGAGGTGGGAGCGCCGGGAAGCCTCCGCACCGGGCCCGGGTGCGGCATCCTGCTCGCCGTGCTCGATCCGTGGCAGCGCAGAGGCGGGCGTCCGCCGGTGGTCGGCCGCGGGCCGGAGCACCGGGTCTCCGCGCTGACGATGGCCTGCCTGCTCGTGCTCGGCGGGGTCATGGGCTCGGCGAACCTGCTCGTCGAGGGGCTCGTGCACGACGGGGTGCGGCGCTGGCTCTACGGCGGGGCGATGCTGCTCTGCGTCGTCGCCGCCGTCCCGCTGCTGGTGCGGCAGCGGGCGGGCCGCTGGCAGACCTTCGGCCTCGTGCTGCTCGGCGACCTCATCTACGTGGTGGTCGCCCTCTGCATGGACGACCCGGTCCGGCACGCCAGCCCGCTCATGCTCCTGTTCCCGGCCCTGGTCGCCGCCTGGTTCCTCGGGCCGTGGGAGCTCGCCGTCAACATGGTCGTGGTGACGGCGGCCTGCCTGGCCGGCCTCTGGCAGCTCGGGGGGCCACCCGTCGGTCTCGCCGTCCAGGTCGGGGTCAGCGCGCTCACCCTCAACGCGGCCTCGGTCGGCGTCTTCGTCCTCCGGCGCCGGGTGGAACGTCTCCTCGACGACACCCGGACGCTCTCCGAGCAGGACCCCCTGACCGGGCTGCGCAACCGCCGGTTCCTGGTCGCCCAGGCGCCCCGCATCTGGCGCCAGGCCCGACGTGACGGCACGCGGGTGGCGGCGATGGTGCTCGACCTCGACCACTTCAAGCGGCTCAACGACGCCCACGGGCACGCCACCGGGGACGCCGTCCTCCGGGCGGTGGCCCGGGCGTTGAGCGCGACCGTCCGGCCGACCGACGTGCTCGCCCGCACCGGCGGGGAGGAGCTGGTGGTGCTGGGGCTGGTCGCCGACACCGACGAGGCGACCCACCTGGCCGAGCGGCTGCGCGCGGCGGTGGCCGCCTGCGGTACCGCCGAGGGGCCGGCGGTGACGGCGTCGATCGGGGTGGCGCTGACCCGCCCCGTGGACGGCGAGGACGTCACCGACGCCCTGTGGAAGCTGATCGACCGGGCCGACGCGGCGATGTACGAGGCCAAGCAGCGCGGCCGCGACCAGGTGGCGACCATGTGGGCGGTGCCGGCCCGCTCCGACGTCGCCTGAACGGGGAACCTGCCGCGCTCGACCGGTGGACCGGCCGGTTCTCTGCTTCGCTGGAAGCATGCCGCCGGCCGCGCCCGACCCCACGCGCACCGTGCCGCTGCCCCTGCGCGCCCAGGCCGACATCCGCGACCGGTGGCTCACGCAGCGGCTGCTCGACGTCCTCCCGTCGCTGATGGACGACGCCGGCATCGACCTGTGGATCGTGGCCGGGCGCGAGTACAACGAGGACCCGGTCCTGACCACGCTGCTCCCGGCCACCTGGCTGTCCGCCCGCCGGCGCACGGTCCTGCTGCTGCACCGCAGCGACGACGGGGTGACAGCGGCGGCGGTGTCGCGCTACCCCGTGGGCCAGTTCCAGCCCGCCTGGACCGACGAGCCGACGGAGTGGGCCGCGGTGCGCCGCTTCGTCGACCAGGCCGGCCCGGCGCGGATCGGCGTCGACGTGTCGCAGGACTTCGCCCTCGCCGACGGGCTCTCGCACACCGAGCACCAGCTGCTGCGGCGGGCACTGGGCGACCACGCCCGGCGGCTCGTCCCTGCCGAGGAGCTCGCGGTGCGGTGGCTGGAGACCCGGCTCCCCGAGGAGCTGGTTGCCCTGCACGCCCTCAACGCGCTGGCCCACCGGGTCATCGAGGAGGCCCTCTCCCCCGCCGTCGTCACACCGGGCGTCACCACCGCCCTCGACGTGGCGTGGTGGCTGCGCCAGCGCCTGGCCGACCTCGGTGCCGACCCGTGGTTCCAGCCGTCGGTGGCGCTCCAGCGCCGGGGGGTCCCGCTCGTCCGCGAGCGCGGGACCCTGCTGCCCGCCGTCCCCTGGGACGCGGTCGTCGAGCCGGGCGACCTGCTGCACTGCGACGTCGGGCTGAGCAGCCTCGGCCTGCGCACGGACACGCAGCGCAACGCCTACGTCCTGCGTCCCGGCGAGGAGGAGCCACCGGCCGGGCTGGCCGATCTGCTGGCGGTGGGCAACCGCATGCAGGACCTGACGACGGCGGAGCTGCGCCCGGGCCGCACCGGCAACGAGGTGCTGGCCGCGGCCCGGTCGGCCGCCGCGGCCGCGGGCATCGACGCCGACGTCTACTCGCACCCCATCGGCGTGCACGGCCACGGCGCCGGGCCGGCGATCGGCCACTGGGACGAGCAGGGCGGCGTCCCCGGTGCCGGCGACCGCACCGTGCACCCCCAGACCGCGTGGGCGCTGGAGCTGGCGGTGCGCCGTCCGGTGCCGGAGTGGGGCGGCCAGTGCGTCCGGATGGGGCTCGAGCAGGGCATCGCGCTCACCGCCGACGGCGTGCAGTACCTCGACGGCCGGCAGACCGCGCTGATCGTCGTCCCGGCCGGCTGAGCACCAGCCGGCCGGGACGGCGGGCTACTTCTTCTTCTTGCGCGCGTCCGCGGTCTTCTTGCCGTTGGCCTTCTGGATCGCCTCGACCAGTTCCTTCTTCTTCATCGTCGACCGGCCGGAGATGTCGAGCTTCTTGGCCAGCTTCAGGAGGTGGTCCTTCGACGCGTTGGCGTCGACGCCGCCCGCCGTCTTCCGGTCGGTGTCGCGGCCGCCCTCGGCCTGCTCGTCGGACGGACCCTTCTTGCCGCCCTCCTTCTTCTCCCAGTGGTCGCCCACCTTCTCGAAGGAGTGCTTCACGGCCGCCCAGGCGACCTGGTTGGCGCGGCGCTCGTCGCCGTACTCGTCGGCGGCCGAGTCGTGCGCCTTGGCGAAGGTGCGCTGCGCCTTCTTCGGCGAGCGCAGCAAGGTGCTGGGCAGCTCCGACTTCTTGGCGTCGCCCTTCTTCGTGGTCTTGGGCATGACTGCTCCCTTCCTCGTCGGGTCCGGCACTACCCCACCCGACCTGGCGGATCACGTCGTCGAGGACCGCTCACCCGTTCAGGCGGGCAGGTACCGCGACCAGTGCGCGCGTTCGTCGTCGGTCAGGACCCGGCTGCTGTTGCTCTCGAAGTCGAACACCACCAGGACGACGTCGGCGCGGATGGCGACCTCGCCGTCCTGCACCAGCTCCTGCCGCACGGTGAAGGACTTCGTGCCCAGCCGGGTCACCCAGCTGGTGACGACGAGCTCCTCGCCGACCCGGTAGTACAGCTGCCGCAGGTAGTCGACCTCCAGCCGCGCCAGGATCATCGAGCCGCCCGGCCGGCCGTCGACCATGGCCAGCCGGGCGTCCTCGAGCAGGCTCAGCGCCCGGGCGTGGTTGACGTGCCCGAGCATGTCCGGGTCCGACCAGCGGAGCCTTACCGGGTGCTCGTGCTTCTCGCTCAGGGCAGGTCCGCCGTCTCCGCCGACTGCCGGTGGGCGCCCTGGGCGTCGTCCGGGTCGGCGTGCACGGTGCGCTCCTCGGACTCGGCGAGGATCACCTCGGCGGCCACCTCCTCCATGCCGCTGCCGCGCATCGCCTCCTCCTCGGGCAGCAGCTCCGCCCTGCTCTCCACGTTGCCCTCGGTGACGTTGGCCAGCGCCTCCGGGCTGGGTGCCTTCTGCGTGGTCATCAGAACCGCTGCTGCTCGGTGCCGATGCCCAGCGCCTCGGCCACCTCCTGGACGTTGCCGAACTGCTGCCCCTCGGGCAGCCGCCGCAGGTCGGCGACCACGCGGTCGGCGTCGGGGGTCTCCTGGGCCTTGGCGATCAGCTGGTCGCGGTCGGCCGGCCAGATCTCCTTGCCCAGGGTCTCGGCGATGGCTGCGCGGCGCTCGATGCCGCCCTCGGAGGTGCCGGGCGCGGTGGCGGGCTGGTGCGGGTCGGTCACGGGGGTGCTCCTTCGTGGTCGGGGTGCGGGCTCAGGACCCCGCGTCGGTGGAGTCGTCGGTGTAGCGGAGGATCGCGGCCACGGGGGTGCCGCTGAGCGCCGAGCCGGGGACGACGACGACGGCGGCCGCGCTGGCCACCGCCGCCTGGACCAGGGCCCGGTCGGCGGGGACGACCTCGCCGTGGATGCCGAGCGCGTCCATGTCCTGCTGCTCGACGCCCAGCTCCAGCGGCGAGCCGCCGACCAGCAGCGTGGCGTCGTCCTGCTCGTCGGCGAGGACGAGGGTCTCGACCTGGCCCTTGCGCAGCGCCTCGACGACGTGCTCGGTGCCGGTGACCGACAGGCCGTGGGCGCTGGCCGCCTCCACCTTCTCCATCGTGTCGGCGATCTCGCGGGCCTCGTGCTCGGCGATGAGCTCCGCGGCGCGCCGGTCGACCGGCTCGCGGTCGGCGCCGGCGGCCCGGCCGCCCTCGTCCATGGACACGATCAGGTCCGACCAGGAGCCGCTCGCCTTGTCCGCCAGGATCTGCCGGGCACGCACGTCACCGGCGATGAGCACGAAGCGCAGCGGTAGCCGGCGCGCCAGGGAGTCCAGCTCGTCGGCGACCCGGCCGAGGTTCTCCTCCCACTGGTTCTCCGCCGTGTGCATGTAGGTGTTGTGCGCCCACCCGCCGACCTTCACCTTGCGCATGTGGAAGGTGTCACCTTCCACCTGCTGCTCCTCCACCTGGCCGGAGTCGCCGACGACGACGATGTCGGCCCCGACGCGGTCGGCGATCACGACGACATGCGGCACGCGGCCGACCAGCTGGCGCAGGACGGGTACGAGATCGGGCTGCGGCGACCACTCGGCGGACTCGCGCGCCGGAGCTGCGGCGAGGATCTCGTCGAGCACGACGGCGCCGTCGGAGGCGACCACCATCGCCCGGCCGCGCAGGGTGCCGGCCTCACCGCCGTCGTTGCCCTCGAGCAGCCGGTCGCGCACCGCCTTCACGACCGCCTCGGGCGCTCCCTGCTCGGTGAGCTTCTCGGCGATGGCCCGGACCCGGAGGTCGAGCTCGGCGTCGGCGTTCTCGGTGGTGTGCGTGACGTCGGCGCACACCGTAGCGTAGGGCCCGGGCGCGGCGAAGACGGGCTGCAGGAAGGACACGTCCATGACTGCGGGGCAACTCCTCGGTCGATCGGGTGGACGCCGCGGCCGTGTCTGAGCCGCGATGTCGACGTGATCGCCGCCTACCCACCGACCGGGACCTCACACCCGGTGTCGGATGCCGGGGGCGGGGGTAGGCGGTCGCCATGACCGAGCACGACCAGTTGCCGATTCCCGACTACGACCAGCTGCCGGTGGGAGGGCTGACCTCGCGCATCCGCACCCTGGACACGCAGGGGCTGCAGACGCTGCTCGACTACGAGCGGGGGCACGCCAACCGCATCCAGGTGGTGCAGATCATGGAGCACCGCCTGTCCGCGCTGAAGTCCGGCGCGCAGCCTTCCGGCGGCGAGCCCGCCACGGCGGCGGCCGACGACCCGCAGCACGGTGCCGGGGGCTCCAAGGTGTCGGAGGCGACCACCGGTCCGGCGATGAACCCGCCGTCGCAGGGCGACCCGACCAACCCCGCCCAGCCCCGCTCCACCGGCTGACGCCGACGCCCGGGCGCCGCCACCGGGTGGCGGCGCCCGGCCCGGCTCAGCCCTGCGGCGTACCGATGTCCAACCCGTACCCGTAGCCCAGCGTCCCGCTCCCGGAAGAGGACGCTCCGTCGATCACGACCGTCACGGCGGCCGGACGGCTCGCGTCCAGGCGGAACGACCGGCACCCCTCGCTGCCGTCCCCGCACACCGGGGAGCTGTACGCGTTGCGGACGGTCGGGCCGGTGGCGGTGAACGTGACGCTGGCGGTCACCTGCCGCTCCGTCCGGGTCCACCCGTCGGGCCCGTAGCTCGAGCTGGTGAGGGTGACCGGCACCTCCGACACCGACGCCCGGCCGAGGTTGAGCGCGAAGTCCACCTGCGCGCCGGTCAGCTCCGCGTAGCCCGACTCCGGCGCCCCGCACGGGAAGCTCGCGCACGGGGCGGCGATGGAGACGCCCAGGCTCCCCTGCCGCGGACCGAAGAGACGCGACGCGTACTCGCCGAGCGACACCTGGGCGGTGCGGCCGTCGGCCAGCTGCACCTCGCCCTGGGCCAGGTAGCTGACCGACGTCGTCACGGGGAGCGACGAGGTGGTCGATGACGGCGCAGCCGACGCCACCGATGGCACGAGGACGACGGCGGCGGTCACAGCCACCGCCGAGAGGGCACGACGCAGCACGGGAACTCCTGTGTTCGAGGGTGCGCCGCCGGACGGCGGCCGCGCGAACATAGCGACGGGTACCAAGACGATCCGATACCGCTGTGCCGGCCGTGACCGGTGGGTCGCGATCGCAGCCGGATCAGCCGACGGGCAGGCCGGCCAGACCCGCGGCCAGGCCCAGCAGCGCGCACACACCGAGCGTGCGCAGCACCGACCACCTCAGCCGGAAGATCAGCACCGCGGCGACCACCGCGACGGCGACCGGCACCCACCGCGGCTCGGTGAGGTCCGGCAGCTCCAGCTGCAGCGGCCCCCACTCGCGGCGGGTGGAGCCGTCGAACAGCGTGTGCACGGCGAAGTAGACCGCCAGGTTGGCGATGACGCCGACGACGGCCGCGGTGATCCCGGTCAGGGCGGCGGACAGCGACCGGTTGCCGCGCAGCCGCTCCATGTAGGGCGCGCCCAGCAGCACGAACAGGAAGCTCGGCACGAAGGTCACCCAGGTGACCAGCAGCGAGGCGAGGACCGCGGCCGCCCACGGATCGAGGTCGCCGGGAGCCCGGTAGGCGCCGACGAACGCGACGAACTGCACCACCATGATCAGCGGCCCGGGCGTCGTCTCGGCCAGCGCGAGGCCGCGCACCATCTCCCCCGGTGCCAGCCAGCCGTAGACCTGCACCGCCTGCTGCGCCACGTAGGCGAGCACCGCGTACGCCCCACCGAAGGTGACGACGGCGGCGCCGGAGAAGAAGAGCCCCTGCTCGGTGAACACGCTGCCCGTGCCGGTCAGCAGGGCCGCGACGGCGATGGGCACGCCCCAGGCGACGAGCCCGGTGACCAGCACGCGCAGCGTCCGGCGTCCCGAGGGCCGTTCGGCGTGCAGGGCGTCGTCCGGGATGACCGGTGGGGGTCCGTCGTCCGTCGCCGGTTCGGCCACCGCCGCCGGGCGGTGCCGGCCCAGCAGCCAGCCGACGGCACCGGCACCGAGCACGACCACCGGGAAGGGGACGGCGAGGAGGGTGAGGGCCAGGAAGGCGGCGACGGCGAGGGCGACGAGCGCCGGGTCGGTCAGCGCCCGCTTGCCCACCCGGCCGACCGCCTGCGCGACGATCGCGAGCACCGCCGGCGCGAGACCGGCGAACAGCGCGGTGACGGCGAGCGTGTCCCCGTACCCGACGTAGACGGCGGACAGGACGAGCAGCGCCACGACCCCGGGCAGGACGAAAAAGCCACCGGCGACGAGCCCGCCGCGGGTGCCGTGCAGCAGCCAGCCGACGTAGGTGGCCAGCTGCTGTGCCTCCGGGCCGGGCAGCAGCATGCAGTAGTTCATCGCGTGCAGGAAGCGGCGCTGGCCGATCCAGCGCTTGTCGTCGACCAGCGTCCGCTGCATCACCGCGATCTGGCCGGCCGGGCCGCCGAAGGTCTGCAGCGAGATGAGGAACCAGGTCCGGACCGCCTCCCGGAACGGGATGGCCGGCACCGACGGCCGATCGGTGCTGCTCGCCACGCACGACTCCCGGGACTCCGGCCGACTGGTGCTGCACAGTGTCGGGCACGACGGTGAACAGCAGGTGGAGGGGGCGACGTGGCCGGTGGCGAGAGCCGGATCGACGACGACGCGCAGACCCACCTCGACGGGCTGGACCCGGAGGGGAGGGCGCTGTTCGACCGGTTGCACGCGCTCGTCGTCGCCGCTCACCCCGGCGTCGCCGTGGTGCTGAGGTACGCGATGCCCACCTACGTCGTGGGCGACCGGCAGCTGCACGTCGGCGTCTGGAAGCACGGCCTCTCGCTCTACGGCTGGAGCCCGGAACGCAGCGGCGGCTTCTGCGACCGCTACCCGGCGCTGTGCGGCGCCAAGGGGACGCTCAGGATCCCGCACGCCGACGCCGCCCGGATCCCCGATGAGCACCTCACCGACCTGGTGCGCGCCGTGCTGGCGCCGTGAGGACGACGCGGCGCGGGCGCGCACCGCTGCTGCGGTCGGACCCTCAGCCGACGCCGTCCGGGGAAGCGGTCGGCCGGCTCGTCACGACGAGCTCGCCGACCTCCAGCCGGCCGACGCGCAGGTCGCGGATGTCGGCGCGGCCGATGACCAGCCGGCCCACCGCCAGCGCACCGACCGCCAGCGCACCGACGGCGAGCGCACCGACCGCCAGCCCGGCGGCCGAGGCCGCGCCCACCGCCAGCGAGCGGACGGCCACCGCGCGGACGTCCAGCGGCCGCGCCACCACGACCGGCCGGTCCCGCCTGCTCAGCGCCCGCCCTCGCAGCTGCTGCCCCATGGTCTTCTCCTCCCGGCTCAGGCGGAGCGCTCCGCCTTCTCCGCGGTCTCCGATGCCGACCGCGGCCCCGGCACACCGGCCCCCGGCTCGGGGGGCGACTGGAGGAGCGGCTGCCGCAGGTCGATGAACTCGGGCCGTTCGGGGCTGAGGACCATCAGCTCTGCCATGACGGCCTGCACCTCCGCCGGCGGCTCCTTGCGCTCGCCCTCCCGGGCCGCCGCCTCCGAGGTGAAGTACAGGACCTGGGTCCACCGGTCCGCGTCGTGGTTGATCATCACGCTGCCGAGGATCTCGGGGCGGAAGTCGGCCATGTCGGCGGTCGACAGCCGGCCCATGAGCTCCCTGGCCCGCTCGCGGTCGGTCACCCGGCCGCGCATCACCTGCACGAAGCCGGCACGGTCGAGGTCGCCGATGCGGTCCACGTCGACGTCCCCGCTCTCGGCGAACTCGACCTCCCCGTCGAAGAGCCGTCCCGTCTCGTTCCACCACCGGTCCTGCTCGGGTCGTGCCGAGTTGCGGGCCGCGGCCTCGGCCGACTCGAAGCGGGCGAGCGCGAAGAACCGGCCGTCATCGGCGATCCCGATCGTGCTGCCCAGCCAGCCGACCGCGCCGGGCTGGAGATCCCGCATCCACGAGTCCAGCGCCGCCCGCACGCCCTCGGCGTCCGACGTCCTGCCCTGGATGAGCTGAGCGAACATGGCGAGCCTCCCGCCGTCGTCGGCCCCCGTGGGAAGGCCGACGCTAGGCCCGTGCCGCCGTCGGGGGAACCGGTCGCCGCGCGGGGCGACGGACGAGTCGGCCTGTACGCCGGGTTCTGTCCACGGGTGCCTCACGGCCTCCCGATGGGCGGTCATCCATCTAGGCCTGCCGTTGCCGGCAGGCTCGAGCGGTCTACCCGCAGGCATCGGGCGGGCCGCCCTCGAACGCCTGCGCAGGACGACGTTCCCGCCGTCCCTTCTTGACCTTGCTCCGGGTGGGGTTTACCGAGCCACACCGGTCACCCGGTGTGCGGTGGTCTCTTACACCGCCGTTTCACCCTTACCAGTGCGAGCACTGGCGGTCTGTTCTCTGTGGCACTGTCCCGCGGGTCACCCCGGGTCGCTGTTAACGACCACCCTGCCCTGTGGAGCCCGGACGTTCCTCGGCGACGGGGTCTCCCCCGCCGACGCGACCGCCCAGCCGACTCGTCCGTCGTGCCGGCGAGTCTACGGGGCGCTCACCCCCAGTAGAGGCGGAAGCCCACGCGGCGCCCGCCGTCCTCCTTGAGCGTCGACATGTCGACCACCTGCCGGGCCTGGTCCTCGACGGGGTCGTCGGACAGCAGCTCGAGGTAGCGCCGGTGCTCCGACAGCGACCGCACCGCCAGCTCCACCGCCTCGGTCACGTCCACCTCGTGCGGTGGATCGGTCATCTCCCCGACGGCGATGTACTGGACGCCGGCCCACCGCTCCTCGGGCAGGTCCGGGAAGATCCACTCGTTCCCGGCGTCGGCGACCGCGTCGAGCACCGACTGGCCGAGCGCCTGGTGGTCGGCGGAGTTGAGGTAGGCTGGGGAGACGCCCGGCGGGGTCCACGTCGGACCGAAGTACCCGGTGACGACGAGGTCCGGCCGGTGCCTCCGGATCGCCGCGGCCAGGTCGCGGCGCAGCTCCGGCCCGGCGACGAGGACGCCGTCGCGGTGGTCGAGGAACTCGACCTCGGTGACGCCCACGACAGCGGCCGACCGGCGCTCCTCGTCCTCGCGGATCGGCCCCGCCTCCGCCGGCGGGACCCCGGCCATCCCGGCCTCCCCGCGGGTGGCCAGCAGGTAGCGGACCTCCTTGCCGGCGGCCGTCCAGACCGCGACGGCGGCCGCCAGGCCGTACTCGATGTCGTCGGGGTGGGCGGCGACGACGAGGGCGCGCTGCCAGTCGTCGGGCATCGGTGCGGGCATGCCCGCAGTCTGCTGCGCGGCCCCCGCCGCCGCGACCACTCCGCGCGCGGCACGAGACCCTGCGCCGGCGGCTCAGCGGCCCCGGGCGACGGCCAGCGCGCTGCGGATCAACGGCACCTGGAGCGGCAGCCGGACGACGGCGGCCGCCAGCACGGGAGGGCGCCCGCGGCCGAGCCGCAGGTGGTGCAGGTGGGCCGGCACGAACCCGAGCAGCAGGGTGGCCGCCGACCAGCCCCCGGCCCGGCGGGTCGCCGGCGCGCTCAGCAGCGCCGCGGTGCCGATCTCGGCGACCCCGGTGGCCAGCACCCAGCGGCGCGCGTCGCCCAGCTCCGGCGGCACCAGCCACTCGTAGGTGCGCGGCCGGACCAGGTGCAGCACGCCCGACCCCCGAGCAGCGCCGCCAACACCTTGTCCCTGCCCGGAAGCCGCATGGGCCCACCGTAGGTTGACCGCCGTGACCCCCGTCGACCTGCTGGTGGCCGCGGCCGTCGCCCTCCTCGCCGGCGGGGTCAACTCGATCGCCGGCGGCGGGTCCCTGATCCTCTTCCCCACCCTGGTGGCGCTCGGCCTGGGCACGGTCGAGGCCAACGTGACCAACTCCGTGGCGCAGTGGCCCGGCTACCTCGGCGGCGTGGCCGGCTTCCGGCAGGAGTACCGCGGTCAGCGCGCCCGGCTGCTGCGCCTGGGGCTGGTCGCCGTCCTCGGCGGGACGGCGGGCAGCGTGCTGCTGCTGACGACGCCGTCGGAGGCCTTCGACGTCGTCGTCCCGGTGCTCGTGCTCCTCGCCAGCCTGCTGCTGGCCGTCCAGCCGCTGGTCACCTCGCGGCTGCGCCGGGCCGAGGACGACGGCGGCGCGGCCGACCCGGTCTGGCTGTACGTGGCGCTGTTCCTCGCGACCGCCTACGGCGGCTACTTCGGCGGCGCGCTGGGCGTCATCCTGGTCGGCGTCCTGGGGCTGGCGCTGCACCGCCTGAAGCTGGCCAACGCGCTCAAGTCGGCGCTCTCCGCGGTGACCGCGACGGTGACCGTCGTCGTCTTCGGGTTCTTCGGCGACGTGCACTGGGGAGTGGTCGCGGTCGCCGCCCCGGCCAGCCTGCTCGGCGGCTTCCTCGGCGCCCGGATCGCGACCCGCATCCCGCCGACGCCGCTGCGGGTGCTCATCGTGGTCTTCGGCGTCGCCGTCGCCATCTACCTGTTCACCCGCGCCTGACCCCTCCGGGTGAGGGCCGGCGCCACCGGTTCACCGGGGATCCGGCCCCGCCGATCACCAGGTCATGGCCGCCGCCCGCTCCCCGCTGCTGCCCGGGGCGCCGCGCCGCCTGCTGACGACCGCCCTCGTCCTGGCCGTGCCGTTCGCCGCGCTGGGCGTGGTGCGCGTCGCGCTGCCCGGCGCCGCCGGTCCGCTCGACGGGATCGACGTCCCCGTGCTGGTCGTGCTGCACCTGGCCCTGCTCGGGCTGCTGTGGTGGCGCGCGCGCACCGTGGACACCGAGCACGCCGTGTGGGTCCGGCTGGCGCTGGGTGCCGCGGTGTTCGTCCTGGCCTTCGCGGTCAGCGCGCTGCTCGCGGTCCTCCCGGCCACGCGGGACGTCGCCGCCCTGCCGGTGCTGTGGGCCGGGGTGGCGGTGTTCCCGTTCTGGTACGGCGGGCTGGTCCGGTGGAACCGGTACAGCACCAGCCTCGCCGACCCCAACGACGTCCTGAACGGCGCGGCCGCCGTGCTCGCGGTCGTGGCCGTGCTCAACCTGGTGGTGGATGCCACCGGCGGTGCGCTGTCCCGGCTCCCCTGGTGGGAGCTCCAGCCGCTGCTGGCGCAGTTCGCTGTGGCCTTCGTCCTGCTGGGGACCGCGCTCACCCTGCCGTCCCTCGGGGCGCTCGCCCGCGACGTCCGGATCTGGCTGGTGGTCACCGCCTTCGGCGCCGGGCTGGCCGGCACGACGGCGACGCTGCTGGCCGGCGGCGAGCGCGTGGGCTGGGGCGCGGTCACCCAGCCGACCCTGGTGGCGTGCCTGGCGGGAGCCGCCGTGCTGCGGTCACGGCGGTCCGCCCCGCAGCCGACCGATCCCAGCGCCGCCACCATCGGCGCGTTCGTCGTCATCCTGGCCTCCACCGTCGTGCTGGTGGTCAACACGCTGGTCGGCAGCGGCCTCGCTGCCACGGGGTGCGCCGCCCTGGCCGCGAGCGGCGCCGGGCTGCGGATGGCGGTGAACGTCCGGGAGCTCGCCCAGCTGGCGGTCAGCCGCCGGGAGGCGCTGACCGACGAGCTCACCGGCCTGGCCAACCGGCGAGCGGTGCTCCGCCGCGTGGAGGAGCTGTGCGCCGAGGGCACGCCGGCGGCCCTGGCGCTGCTCGACGTCGACAAGTTCAAGGAGGTCAACGACGCGCTCGGGCACGGGGCGGGTGACGACCTGCTGCGCCAGGTGGCACGCCGCCTCGAACCCGCGCTGCGCGCCGGTGACCTGCTCGGCCGGCTGGGCGGTGACGAGTTCGCGGTGGTGGCCGCGCTCGACCCCCACGTCCCCGCCGCCGACGCGGCACGGTCCCTGGGCGCCCGGCTGCACGAGCGGTTGGCCGAGCCCTTCCCGGTGGAGGGCATGTTCGTGCACTCCTCTGCCAGCGTGGGCGTGACGACGACGGACGACGACGCCCGGCGGCCGACCCAGCTGCTGCGCCGCGCCGACGTCGCCATGTACGACGCCAAGCGCTCCGGCTCGGGGGTGGCGCTCTACGACCCCGCCCGGCACGCGGACAGCAGCGGGCACCTGGCGCTGGTCGAGGAGCTGCGGACGGCGCTGGACGCCGGTGAGTTCGTCCTGCACCACCAGCCGCAGCTCGACGTCGCGACCGGACGGGTGGTGGGCGTCGAGGCCCTGGTGCGCTGGGCGCACCCCGAGCGGGGGCTGCTGGGGCCGGGCGCCTTCCTGCCGCTGGCGGAGGTCCACGGGCTCATGGGCCGGCTGACCGAGGCGGTGCTCGCCGACGCCGTGGCGCAGGCCGCCGCGTGGCACCGGCGGGGGCTGGACCTCCCGATCTCGGTGAACCTCTCCGCGAGCAACCTGCTCGACGTGGGCTTGCCCGCCCGCGTGGCCGAGCTGCTCGACCGGCACGCCCTGCCCCCGACGTCGCTCGTGCTCGAGGTGACCGAGAGCGTGCTGCTGACCGATCCCGAGCGCAGCCTCGCCGTCGTGGCGGCGCTGGCGGGGCTGGGGACGACGGTCAGCATCGACGACTTCGGCACCGGCTACTCGTCGCTGGCCTACCTGCGCGACCTGCCCGTGGCCGAGCTCAAGCTGGACCGCTCCTTCACCGCGGACCTGCTCACCGACGCGCGCACCGAGGCGATCGTCGCCAGCACCGTCGACCTCGCGCACCGGCTGGGCCTGCGGGTGGTCGCGGAGGGCGTGGAGCAGGAGGAGACGCTGACCCACCTCCGCTCGCTGGGCTGCGACACGAGCCAGGGGTTCCTGCACTCCCCCGCCCTCCCGGCGGACGTGCTCGAGCGCTGGCTCGCCGACCGGGTGGCGGTCGCGGCGCGCTGACCCGCGCTCCGAGCCCGAGCGGTGCACGAAGGCCCAGGTCAGACGGACGCCGGCGATCTCATAGGATCCGCGCCATCGCCGGACGAAACCACCGACTCCAAGGGACCCACCCGATGCGCCGTCGCTCCGCCACCCTCGCCGCTCTCGCCGTGACCGCGCTGTCGGTCGCCGCGTGCGCCCCGCAGGACGAGGCCGACGAACCGGCCGCCTCCGGCAGCAGCAGCGACGCCTGCACCCCCGAGTCCCTCGACACCCTCGAGCCCGGCACGCTCACCATCGCCACCGACCAGCCGGCCTACGAGCCGTGGTTCAGCGAGGACGCCCCGGAGAACGGCGAGGGCTTCGAGGCCGCGGTCGCCTACGCCGTCGCCGAGGAGCTGGGCTACGAGGAGGGCGACGTCACCTGGACCCGCGTGCCGTTCAACGCCGCCATCCAGCCCGGGGCCCGGCCGTTCGACTTCGACGTCAACCAGTTCTCGATCACCGAGGAGCGCAAGCAGGCGGTCGACTTCTCCTCGCCGTACTACACGGTCAGCCAGGCGGTCATCACCACCGCCGGCTCCGCGGCCGACGGCGCGGAGAGCGTCGCCGACCTGAAGGACCTGCGCATCGGCGCTCAGGTGGCCACCACCAGCCTCCAGGTGCTCACCGAGGTCATCGCCCCGAGCAGCGACCCGGTGGTCTTCAACAGCAACGACGACGCGAAGCTGGCGCTGCAGAACGGCCAGGTCGACGCGATCGTCGTCGACCTGCCCACCGCCTTCTACATCACCGCGGCGGAGCTGGACGACGGCGTGATCGTCGGCCAGCTCGAGGACTCCGGCGAGGGCGGCGACCAGTTCGGCCTGCTCCTGGCCAAGGACAGCCCGCTGACCGACTGCGTGAGCCGGGCGGTCGACGCGCTGCGCGAGGACGGCACCCTCGCCGACCTGGAGCAGCAGTGGCTCTCCGACGTCGCCGACGCCCCCGTCCTCAGCTGACCACCGTTCCCCCGGGCGGGGCGCTGCCGGCGCCCAGCCCGCTCGAGCTGTCCCGCCGGGCCTGGCGTCGCCGTCGGGCCCGGCGGTCGACGCTGGTCGCGCTGGCCTCCACCCTGCTCTTCGCGGCGGTGGCCTACCTGGTGGTGACCAGCGCTCCCGGCTGGCCGCGGGTCCAGGCGACGTTCTTCTCCCCGAGCGTGGCGTGGGAGTCGCTGCCCGAGATCCTCTCCGGGCTGTGGTTGAACCTGCAGGTCCTCGTCGTCGGCGGGCTGCTGGTGCTCGTGCTCGGCCTGCTCGTGGCGCTGACCCGCGCGCTGCGGGGGCCGGCCTTCGCGCCGCTGCGGATCCTGGCGACCGGCTACGTCGACCTCTTCCGCGGCATCCCGCTGATCATCACGCTGTACCTGGTGGGCTTCGGCTTCCCGGCTCTCGGGCTGCAGGGCATGCCGACGTCGCCGTTCGTGCTGGGCACGGTCGCGATCGTGCTCACCTACAGCGCCTACGTGGCCGAGGTCTTCCGCGCCGGCATCGAGTCGGTGCACCCCAGCCAGCGGGCGGCGGCCCGGTCGCTCGGGCTCACCCACCGGCAGACCATGCGGATCGTCGTGCTGCCGCAGGCGATGCGCACGGTGACCCCCGCGCTGCTCAACGACTTCGTCGCGCTGCAGAAGGATGTCGGTCTGATCTCGGTGCTGGGCGCGGTCGACGCGGTCCGATCGGCGCAGATCCTGGTCGGCCAGAGCTTCAACTTCACCCCGTACGTCGTCGCCGGCCTGCTGTTCGTGCTGCTCGCCGTCCCCTCGGCCCGGCTCGCCGACGCGGTGACCGCCCGGGCTCGCCGTCGGCAGCAGTCGGGAGGACTCCTGTGAGCGCACCGGTCCTGGACGTCCGCGGCGTGGTGAAGACCTTCGGCGACACCGTGGTGCTGCGCGGGGTCGACCTGTCCGTCGGCGAGCACCAGGTCGTGGCGCTCATCGGCGGGTCGGGGTCGGGCAAGTCGACGCTGCTGCGCTGCGCCAGCCTGCTCGAGACCGTGGACGACGGGCAGGTGCTGCTCGACGGGGAGGACGTCACCGACCCGCGGGTCGACGCCGACGCCGTCCGCCGCCGCCTCGGGGTGGTGTTCCAGGCCTACAACCTGTTCCCGCACATGACCGTGCTGGACAACGTGACCCTGGCGCCCACGGTCGTCCACGGCCGCCCGAAGGCCGAGGTGCAGGAGGAGGCGCGGGCGATGCTGGCCCGCATGGGCCTGGCGGACAAGGCCGGTGAGTACCCCGACCGGCTGTCGGGCGGCCAGCAGCAGCGGGTGGCGATCGCCCGCGCGCTGGGCGTGCGGCCGCGGGTGCTGCTGCTCGACGAGATCACCAGCGCGCTGGACCCGGAGCTGGTCGGCGAGGTGCTGGCGGTGGTCCGCGAGGTCGCCGCGCAGGGGATGACCATCCTCATGGCCACCCACGAGATGGGCTTCGCCCGCCAGGTGGCCGACACCGTCGCCTTCCTCGACGGCGGCGTCGTCCTGGAGTCCGGCCCGCCGGAGCAGGTGCTGGGCGACCCCGTCGAGGAGCGCACGCGGCGGTTCCTCGCCCGCGTGATCGACGCCGGCCGGCTCTAGCGGCTCAGCGCAGGTGCGCGGTGTCGTTGACCAGCCGCACCGCGGACCGGCCGTCCGACGACCAGGCCACGGTGCACAGCGACGCCGCCTCGAGGAACACCCGGTGGACGACGTCCTCGGCCACGCCCAGCCCGGCGGCCAGCAGCAGCTTGATCGGTGTCACGTGGCTGACCACCAGCACGGTCCGGCCGGCGTGCCGCTCGAGGATCCGGCGGCGGGCCCGGGCCACCCGCGCGGCGACGTCGGCGACCGACTCGCCACCGGGAGCGGCCACCCGGACGTCGGTCGCGAACCGCCGGACCGCGAGCGGGTGCTTGCTCCGCGCCTCGTCGGCGGTCAGGCCCTCGAGGTCGCCGAAGTCGAGCTCGACCAGGTCGTCGTCGAACTGCACCGGCAGGCCCAGCTCGGCCGCCACGATCTCGGCGGTCTCCCGGGTGCGCCGCAGCGGTGAGGCGACCACGACCTCGATGCCCAGCTGGGCCGCGCGGGCGGCCGCGGCCTCGGCCTCGGCCCGGCCGGTGCGCGACAGCGGCAGCTCGTTGCGGCCGCTGTAACGACGCTCGGGGGTGTGCTCGGTCTGCCCGTGCCGCAGCAGGTGGGTGACGGTGGTGATCGCCGGTGCCGGCTCCTCGGGCTGGACGTCGGTCTCGGCGACGCTCGGCTCGGCCGCGGCGTCGCGGTGCACCGGCCTGCCGTCCATCGCGCTGTTGGCCAGGGCGTCGGCGGCACCGTTCTGCGCGCGCGGCACCCAGGTGTAGCGGACCCCGCCGAGCTTCGAGGCGATGGCGCGGGCCTGCAGCGCGAGCTGGCGCATGTCGGGGTGCTTGATCTGCCAGCGGCCCGACATCTGCTCGACGACGAGCTTGGAGTCCATCCGGACCTCGACCTCGGCGGAGGCGTCGAGGTCGAGCGCCGCCTGCAGGCCGGCGACCAGGCCGCCGTACTCCGCGACGTTGTTGGTCGCCCGGCCGACGGACGCGGCGCGCTCGGCCAGGACCTTGCCCGTGTCGGCGTCGCGGACCAGGGCGCCGTAACCGGCGGGGCCGGGGTTGCCCCGGGACCCGCCGTCGGCCTCGACGACGAACCGGCGGGTCACAGCTCGACTCCGGTCTCGATCCGCTCCTCGGTCGCTGGCGCTCCCTGCGGTGCTCCCCCGACCGTCGTCCTCGCGGGGCTCACAGCCCCGACTCGGCGGTGCGCACCAGGATCCGGCCGCAGTTCTCGCAGCGGACGACCTCGTGCGGATCGGCGTTGCGGACGGCGTTCAGCTCGTTGCCGTACAGCTCGATGCGGCAGCCCTGGCACTGGCGGGCCTTGAGCATGGCGGCGCCGGTGGTGCCGGTCTGGGTGCGGATGCGGTCGTACAGCGACAGCAACGGAGCGGAGATGCCGCCGGCCACCGCCGCGCGGGCGGCCTCGTGCCGGCTGGTGCCGTCGGCGATGTCGGCCAGCGCGTCGTCGCGCAGCTGCGTGGCCCGCTCCAGCTCCGCGCGGGCCTTCTCGTGCCCCTCGCGCGCCGCGGCGAGCGCCTTCTCGGCCGTCTCCAGCCGCTCCATGAGCTCGAGCTCCTGGTCCTCCAGGTCGGCCTGCCGGCGGCCCAGCGACTCCAGCTCCAGCTGCAGGCTCGTGGTCTCCCGGGCGCTGACCCCGCCGGCGTCGAGGCGCTGCTGGTCGCGGGCGGCCCGCTGGCGGACGGTGTCGACGTCGCCTTCGAGCCGCTTGACGTCGCGCTCGAGGTCGCGGACCTCGGTCTCGGCCCGCACCACGTCGCCGGCCAGCGCCCGCTCGGCCTCTTCGGCGCTCTCGACCGCGGCGGCCTCCGGCAGGTTCTTCCGGCGATGGGCCAGCTGGGTCAGCGCGACGTCTTCCGCCGCGAGGTCCAGGAGCTTCTGCTGCTCGAAGTGGTCGACCTTCACGGGAAGAACCTACCCGGGAGGTCCGGTGGGTCGGCCCCCGTGCAGGGCCCCGCCGCGAGCGTGCGAGCGGTGGGGGGCACGGGGGTCCTTCGACTACCCGGGAGGTCCGGTGGGTCGGCCCCCGTGCAGGGCCCCGCCGCGAGCGTGCGAGCGGTGGGGGGCACGGGGGTGCTTCGACTACCCGGGAGGTCCGGTGGGTCGGCCCCCGTGCAGGGCCCCGCCGCGAGCGTGCGAGCGGTGGGGGGCACGGGGGTCCTTCAACTACCCGGGAGGTCCGGTGGGTCGGCCCCCGTGCAGGGCCCGCCGCGAGCGTGCGAGCGGTGGGGGGCACGGGGGTCCTTCGACTACCCGGCTGGTGCGCCGTCCCCGAGCGGTCCGGTGGCGTGCGTCCAGGGATCGGTGCGGACGGTGGAGACGGCCACCTCCACCCGCTCCCCCAGGTCCGCCCGCAGGGTGCGCGCGGCCACCGGCAGCCACGGCCACTCGCTGGCCCAGTGCGCGACGTCGCAGAGCGCCGGGCCCGGCACCTCCAGCGCGTCGGACACCGGGTGGTGCTTGAGGTCGCTGGTCAGCAGCACGTCGGCCCCGGCGGCGGCCGCGGCGGGGAGCACCGAGCCGCCGCTGCCGCCGCACACCGCGACGCGCCGCACCTCCCGGTCCGGGTCGCCGGCGATCCGGACCCCGCCGGCGGTGGCCGGCAGCGCCCGCGCGACCAGGTCGGCGAAGCCGCGCAGGGAGACCGGCTGCGGCAGCTCGCCGATCCGGCCCAGGCCGGCGCGCGGATCCGTGGGCACCGGCTCGAGCGGCACGGCTCCGACGAGCCCGAGGACGCCGGCGAGCGCCGCGTTCACCCCGACGTCGGGCGCGCGGTCGGCGTTCGTGTGCGCCACGAACAGCGCCGCACCCGCGCGGACCAGCCGGTGCACCACGCGCCCCTTCGGGTCGTCGGCGGGCACGCCGTGCACCGGGCTGAGCAGCAGCGGGTGGTGGGTGACCAGCAGGTCCGCCCCTGTCTCCAGCACCTCGTCGACGACGGCGGTCGTGGGGTCGACGGCGAACAGCACGCGGCGCACCGGTTCGGCCGGGTCCCCGCACACCAGCCCGACGGCGTCCCAGCCCTCGGCCAGCGCCGGGTCGTAGCGGGCCTCGAGGGCCGCGAGCACCTCGCCGAGCAGCACGGTCACGGCTCGGACCGTAACGGAGCACCCGCCCCGCCCTCCGGCGGAGGCCGGGCGGTCGGTGACAAGCTTCGGGCGTGAGCGGCGCGGGCGGCAGGAGCAGGAGCCTGCACGCGCCGGCCTGGCTCGAGGAGCTGGTGCGCACCAACCGGCCGCCGGTGCCCTGGCGGGACGTCGCCCGCTTCGCCGTCGCCATCCCCGCACCGCTGGCGGTGACCGTGGCGGCGACCGGTGGCGTGCGGCCCGGGGCGGCCCTGAGCGCCGGTGTCTTCGCGACGATGGGCGCCCTCGTCGCCACCCTCGCCCCGCAGGCGGGGCCGCTGCGCGACAAGCTGCGGCGGACCACCGCGGCGACGGCGTTCGGCGTGCTCGGGCTGGTCGTCGGCGGGTTCGCCGAGGGCGGCGGGTGGGCGCCGGTGCTGGTCATCGCGCTGATCTCCGCGGCCGCGGCGCTGATCAGCCAGGTGAACGCCACGATGTCGCTGGCCTCGCTGCAGCTGCTGGTCTACACCGCGCTGGCGTCGGGCTTCGCGTCGTCGCTGTCCTGGTACGAGGAGATCGGCTGCTTCCTCGTGGGCGCCGCGTGGGCGACCGCGCTCACCCTCGTCCAGACGGCGACCGAGGCCGCGGATCCCGACCGCACCGCCGTCGCCGCCGTCTTCTCCCGGATCGCCGACCTGCTGGAGGCCGGCCGCCCCGAGGACGCCGACGACGCCCGGCGTGCGCTGACCACCGCGCTGAACGCCGCCTACGACCGGGTGATCCGCAGCCGCAGCCACATGGCCGGGCGGGTGCGCGAGCTCTCCGAGCTGGCCGGGGTGCTCAACTCCGCCGCTCCGCTCGTCGAGGCCTCGGTGGCCGCCGCCCGCGCACGGGTGCCGGCCGATCCGGTGGACGTCGCGGCCGCGCGGGACCTCGCGGCGGCGCTCACCGGCGACCGGGAGCTGCCCGGCGAGCGCCCGGCACCGGTCGAGGAGGGGCTGCCCGTCCGACGGGCCGTGCGGCACGGCGTCCGGCTGGTGTGGAACGTCGTCGGCGACCCCGAGGAACGGGCGGGGGCCGCCGCCCCGAGCCCTGCGCTCGACCGCCGGGCCCGCGCGCGCGAGCTGGTCGACCGCACGCTGGCCAGCGCCGACAGCCGGGCGTTCGCCCTCCGCCTCACGCTGTGCATGAGCATCGCCGAGGTGGCCCGCCAGTGGCTGCCCACGCACCGTCCCTACTGGGTGCTGCTCACCGTGGCGATCGTGCTCAAGCCCGACTTCGGATCGGTGTTCGGCCGGGCGGTGCAGCGCGGCGCCGGCACCCTGCTCGGGGTGCTGCTCGGCTCGGCGCTGCTGGCCGCGTTCCCCCGCAGCGGATGGCTCGTCCTGGCCATCGCCGTCTTCGCCGGCGTGCTGCCGTGGGCCCGGGCGGCCAACTTCGGCCTGTTCTCGGTCTTCCAGACCCCGGTGATCCTGCTGATGCTCGACCTGGCCCTCGACGACCCCAGCCTGGTCCTGGAGCGGCTCACCGACACCCTCATCGGCTGCGCCATCGTGCTCGTCTTCGGGTACCTGCTGTGGCCGCAGACCTGGCGGGCACCGCTGGACCAGGCGCTGCGCGACGCCGCCGTGGCCCTCGACGGGTTCGTCGAGGCCGCGTTCACCGGCAGCTCGGCCGATCGCCGGCGGGCGCGCCGGCGCACCTACCGGGCGCTCACCGAGCTGCAGACCCAGCTGCAGCGCCGACTCGCCGAGCCCCCGCCGATCAGCACCCGTGCGGCCGCCTGGTGGCCGGTCATCGTGCAGCTGGAGCGGACCGCGGACGCCGTCACCGAGGCGGTGATCGCGACCCGCGAGGGCGAGCCGGTCCCCGACCTCGCGCAGGTCGCCGTCCTGCGGCGGGCGATCCGGCAGCTGGAGGACGACGTGCGGGCATCGGCAGCGGACGACGACGCGGAGCTGCTGGCCGAGGGCGTGCTCGCCCCGGTCGCCCGCGAGGTGGACACCGCCCGCCGCCTGGTGCGGGAGAACGCCCCCGGCCGGAGAGCCGCCGGGGAGCGCTGACCGGCCTGCGGTTGCACCGGCGACCGCGGCACCCTCGGATGAGCGGTGTGCGCCCCGAACCCGTGCTCGAGCTCCCGCCCCTGACCGGACCGCCGCCGCCGGGATCGCGGACCGTCCGCACCGACGACGGCGTCGACCTGCACGTCGAGGTCGACGGGCGGGAGGACGCGCCGCTGACCGTGGTCCTGTCGCACGGGTTCACCGCCCGGCTGGCCGAGTGGGAGCTGCAGCGCGCCGCGCTGCGCGACCGCGCCCGGGTCGTGCTCTGGGACCACCGCGGGCACGGCCGGTCGGGGTGGACGCCGCTGTCGGAGGCGACGATCGACCGTACCGGCCGCGACCTGGGGCAGGTGCTGGACGCGACCGCGCCGTCCGGGCCCGTCGTGCTGGCCGGGCACTCCATGGGCGGGATGAGCGTGCTGGCGCTGGCCCGGCAGCGGCCCGAGCTGTTCGGCACCCGCGTCGTCGGTGTCTTCCTGCTGGCCACCTCGGCCGGCGGCCTGGTCGAGACCGGCGTCCTCGGCCGGCTCGTGCAGCTGATCCGCCGGCTCCGGCTGCTGCCGTTCTACCTGCGCCTGCTCCAGCTCGTCGCCCCGCTGCTCGAGCGCTTCCGGTGGCGGGGCAGCGCCTTCGGCCGCTGGTTCACCCGTCGGCTGCTGTTCGGCCGGGACGACGCCACCCCCGCGCACGTCCGGTTGGTGCAGCAGCTGCTCGAGGAGACGCCCTACCCGGTGGCCGCCGCCTTCTACGCGACGTTCCTCGACCACGACGAGACGGCGGCGCTGGAGGTGCTGCGGCGGGTGCCGGTCACCGTCGTGGCCGCGACGCACGACCGGCTCACCCCCGCGGCCCACGGACGGCGGATCGCGGAGGCCGTGGGCGCCGAGCTGGTCGTCGTCCCAGGGGCCGGGCACAGCGTCAACCTCACCCGTAACCAGGTCGTGGACCAGGCGTTCCTCACGTTGCTCGACCGCGTGGACGGCGGGTTCCGGAAGTCCGGTTGACCGGGCGGTAACCGGGGCACGACTCCTGTGGTCGCCATCACACGGCCGGTTTGCGGGGCCAGGGCTCCGGCCCTAGCTTCGCTGCCACCCCGACGACGTGGAACTGCCGGGGCGTCCCAGAAGCGGACGCCGGGCGGTGAGGAGCTGAACGTGGACCGGATGAGCGCGCTCGACAGCGGCTTCTACTTCGCCGAGCACGAGAACACCCCCATGCACGTCGGATCGGTGGCGGTCTTCGAGGGCCCGGCCCCGTCCTACGGCGACATCGTCCGGCTGCTGCTGGGCAAGCTGCCGCTGGTGCCCCGCTACCGGCAGCGGGTGCGCGAGGTGCCGATGCAGCTGGGCCGCCCGATGTGGGTGGACGACCCGCACTTCCAGATCCTGTACCACGTGCGGCACACCGCCGTGCCCAGCCCCGGGTCGGACGAGCAGCTGCGCAACCTGGCCGGCCGGGTGCTGGGCCAGCGCCTCGACATGGCCAAGCCGCTGTGGGAGCTGTGGCTGGTCGAGGGCCTGGCCGAAGGGCGCTGGGCGATCATCTCCAAGGTCCACCACTGCATGGTCGACGGCGTCGCCGGCACCGACCTGATGCAGCTGATGTTCGACCTCTCCCCCGACGCCCAGCACGAGGAGCCGCGCGACTGGACGCCGCAGCGCAGCCCGTCCAACGCGGCCCTGGTCGCCGGCGCCGTCGCCGACGCGGTGAGCCACCCGCTGCGCCAGGTGACCTCGCTGCCCGGCGCCGGCTCCGTCTCGCGGACGGCCAAGGGGCTGCTCGAGTCCGGGCGCACGCTGGCGTCCACGCTGCCCTCGCTGGCCAAGCAGGCGGTCACACCCACCGCCCGCTCGCTCAACGGGCCCATCGGCCCCCACCGCCGCTGGGCCTGGACCAGCGGCCAGCTCGACGAGTTCAAGGCCGCGCGCACGGCCCTGGGCGGCACGGTCAACGACGTCGTCCTCACCGCGATCGCCGCCGGGTTCCGCGACCTGCTGAAGGCCCGCGGCGAGCTGTCGTCGGAGAAGCTCGTCGTCCGGTCGATGGTGCCGGTGTCGGTGCGCTCGGAGGGCCAGCGCGGCACCCTGGACAACCGGGTGTCCGCCGTCTTCGTCGACCTGCCCGTCGGCGACCCCGATCCGCTGTCCCGGCTGCGCAGCATCCGCGGGCAGATGGACGAGTACAAGAAGGCGATGCAGGCGGTCGACGTGCCGTCGATCATCGCGATGGGCGACTTCGTCGCGCCGACGCTGCTGGCCGCGGGGGTCCGTGCCGCCGTGAACGCCGGGCAGATGTGGTGCCAGGCGGTGACCACGAACGTGCCCGGCCCGCGCGTGCCGCTGTACGTCCTCGGCCGGCGCATGTGCTCGGCGCACGCCTACGTGCCCATCGCCGGCGGCACCCGCTGCTCGATCGGGATCTTCAGCTACCTCGACACGATCACCTTCGGCATCAACGCCGACTTCGACGCCTTCCCCGACGTCGACGTGCTCTCCAACGGCATCCGCCGCGGTCTGGAGGAGCTCCTGGTGCACGCCCGCGCCCAGCAGCAGACACCGGAGGTGCAGCAGCCCGCGACCCCCTCACCACCGCCGGGCACCGGCCGCGCGCGCAAGCCGCGGAAGCGGTCGGCGTCGGCAGCCGCCCGGTGAGCCCGGCCCGGAAGCGCCGTCCCGGCCCGACCGGTGAGCGCGGCCTGACCGTCGCGGTCACCGGACCCACCGGCACCTTCGGGGCCGGCCTGGTCCCGCTCCTCCAGGAGGACGACCGCGTCGACCGGGTCATCGGCATCGCCCGCCGCCCGTTCGACCCCGCCGCGCGCGGCTGGTCGAAGATGGAGTACCGGCAGGGCGACGTCCGCGACTCCGGTGCGCTGCTGGAGGCGTTCCGGGGGGCCGACGTCGTCGTGCACCTGGCCTTCCTGATCACGGGCAACGCCTCGCGCGAGACCACCCGGGCGATCAACGTCGACGGCACGCTCAACGTCTTCCGCGCCGCGGCCGCCGTCGGCGCCCGCCGGTTCGTGTACGCCTCGTCGGTGGCCGCCTACGGCTTCCACCCCGACAACCCGGCGCTGATCGGCGAGGACTGGCCGACCCGGCCGGCGTCCCGGCTGTTCTACGCGCAGGAGAAGGCCGAGCTCGAGCAGCTGCTGGAGCAGGAGCAGGCGACCGCGCCGGACCTCGCCCTCTACCTGCTGCGCCCGCCGGTCGTGCTGGGCCCCAACGTCGTCGGCGCCAAGGACGTCCTCCCGGGCCCGCTGGCACCGCTCGGCCGGCGGCTGTTCTCCCGGCCCCGCCGGCTGCCGCTGCCGGTGCCCGTCGTCGTCCCGGAGCTGCCCCTGCAGTTCGTCCACGAGGAGGACGTGGGCCAGGCGCTGCAGCTGTGCGTCGTCGCAGCGGGCCCGCCCGGCGCCTACAACATCGCGGGCGACGGGGTGCTCACCGCGGGCGACGTCGCCCGGGAGTTCGGCGCGCTGCCGATCCCGGTGCCCGCCGGCGCCGGGCAGGCCGCGGCCCGGGCGGTCACCCGGCTGCCGTTCCTGCCGCCGGTGGCCGAGTGGGTGGAGGCCGCGACCCGACCGGCGATCATGGACACCACGCGGGCCCGCGAGCAGCTGGGCTGGCGCCCGCGGTACACCGGCCTGGAGGCGCTGCGCGCGACGCTCGACGGCTGACCGCCGGTCAGGCCCGCTGCGCGCCAGGGGTCTGCGCGAGCCAGCCGAGCAGTTCCTCGGCCACCCGGTCGGGCACCTGGAGCTGCGGCACGTGCCCCACACCGGCGAGCTCGACGTAGCGCCACCGGGGGTGCCGTCGCGCGATGTCGCGGGCGGCGTGGACCGACACCAGCCGGTCGCGGTCGCCCTGCACGAGGAGCACCGGTGCGGTGACCGCTTCCATGGCCTCGCGGTAGCGCTGCGGTGCCGCCAGCTGGATGAGCAGCGACCGGGCGGCGACGAGGAAGGCCTTGTCCATGCCCGACACGTCCTGGCGCTCCTCGAGCAGCACGACGGAGCGGTCGATGACGTGCGGCGGCAGCTCGTCGGGGTCGACGCCGACCAGCCGCAGGGTCTCCCGAACGCGCTGCAGCGGGGTGGTGCGGCTGCGCCGCAGCCACAGGAAGCGCTCACCGAGGAAGGGGACGGCGTAGAGGGCGAAGGTGGCGGCCACCAGGGGGTCGAGCTTGCGACGAGGCCCCGGGACGGCCGGGTCGAGCAGCACCAGCCCGCTCACCGACCCCGGGTGCGCGGCCGCCTGCAGGATCGAGATCATCCCGCCCATCGAGTTGCCGACCAGGACCACCGGCTCGCCGGCCACCTCGGCCAGGAACCGGTCGAGCACGGCCACGTTGGCCTGCACCGTGGCCCGCCGCTCCCCCGGCTCGCTGCGGCCGAACCCCGGGAGGTCGATGGCGAGCACGCGGGCGTGCGGTCGCAGCAGCGGGGCGAGCACGTCCCAGTTCAGGTGCGAGCCGCCCAGGCCGTGCACGAGGACCACCCGCGGGGCGTCCTCCGGCCCGCCGAAGTCGACGTAGTGCACCGGGCCGTCCAGGTCCACGGTGCGGCTCTCCCCTGGCGCCTGCTCTGCCACCCGATCGTCCCTCCGCGTCGCGTCGTCCTCCGTACGGTGGCACGCCGTGCGACATGGCGCGTCAGCAGGCCTTCCGTCCCGCGGCATACCGGTCCATGGTGACGTCGACTTATGACGCAGGACACATTTGGGCAACATGTGCCCGCGCGTTCGATGAACGGAGTGTGAGCCAGAGCGCATCTTGGTACTGGGGCGTAACGCGTTCTCGGACCTCGGAGGTCGATGTGGCAGCACGGCAGGACGGGCCGGGTCTCCCGCTCTACCTGAGCGAACCCGGACGCGCGGTCGCGGACTTCGGCCTGTACCTGGCCGCCCGCCCGCTGACGCCCCGGCTGCCGCGCGGCGACGGGCACCCCGTCCTCGTCGTCCCGGGTCTGCTGGCCGACGACGCCTCGACCCGCGTCCTGCGGGCCACCCTGCGCCGCCTCGACTACCGGGTCCACGGCTGGGGCCTGGGCCGCAACATCGGCCCGACCGCGCTGTGCGTCAACGGCCTCCGCGACAAGCTCGACTACCTGCACGGGCGCTACAAGCGCCCGGTCACCCTCATCGGCTGGAGCCTGGGCGGGATCTTCGCCCGCGACCTCGCCCGCCGGTCGCCGGACTCGGTGCGCCAGGTGATCACCCTGGGCAGCCCGTTCCGGCTGGCCCGGTACAGCCAGACGCGCGCGGCCCGGGTGTTCGACCGCTTCTCGCACCTGCACGTGGAGCAGCGCACCCTGCCGCTGGAGCCCCCCGGCGTCCCGCTGCCGGTGCCCGCCACCTCCATCTACTCCCACCTCGACGGGATCGTGCACTGGCAGACCTGCCTGGACACCCCCGGCGAGCGCTGCGAGAACATCGCCGTGACCGCCAGCCACCTGGGCCTGGGGCACCACCCGGCCGCCATCTGGGCGATCACCGACCGGCTGGCCCAGCCGGAGGGCACCTGGTCGCCCTTCCAGCCCCCGCGGTTCCTGCGTCCCGCGTTCCCCCGGCCGGCCGAGCCGGCGGCCGGGAACCCGCTGGCGGCGCACTCCCCCGCCGCCTGACGCCACCGCCTCCCGCCACCGGTGGCATCCTCTGCCGGTGACGATCCCGCGCAGCCGACGATGGGAGGAGCGGGCCGACTGGCCGCTCACCGTCGCGTCGGTCCTCTTCCTGGTCGCCTACGCCTGGCCGGTCCTGGACACGGGCCTGTCGCGCCCGTGGCTGGTCACGTGCGAGGTCGTGACCTGGGTGACCTGGTCGGCGTTCGCCGTCGACTACGCGGCCCGTCTCGTGCTCGCCGACGACCGTTGGCGGTTCGTGCGCGGGCACCTCCTGGACCTCGCCGTCGTCGTGCTGCCCCTGCTGCGCCCGCTGCGGCTGCTGCGCCTGGTGACGGTGCTCAACGTGCTGAACCGCTACGCCGGCGGCGCCCTGCGCGGCCGGGTGCTGACCTACGTCGGCTCGGCCACCGGCCTCGTCATGTTCATGTCGGCCGTCGCGCTGCTGGACGCCGAACGCGGCCACCCCGAGGCGAACGTTACCGACTTCCCCGATGCCCTCTGGTGGTCCTTCGCCACGGTGACCACCGTCGGGTACGGCGACCGGTTCCCCGTCACGGGCACCGGCCGGCTCATCGCCGCGGGCCTCATGCTGGTCGGCATCGCGCTGCTGGGCACGGTCACCGCGTCGGTCGCGTCCTGGCTGGTCGAGAAGGTGCAGCAGGCCGACGAGGCGTCCGAGGCGGTCACCCGCCGCGACATCGCCGCGCTGACCGCGCAGGTCGCGGCCCTGCGCGAGCAGCTGGAACGGCAGACCGGCGCCGCCGAACGGCCGCCGGCCTAGGCGGACGCGAACGGGTCGACGGCGGCGCGGAAGGCCCCGGGCTGCTCCACCCACGGGAAGTGCCCGCACCGGTCCAGCACCGCCAGGTCACCGGCCGGGAACAGCCCGGCGACGACGCGCGGCGGGGTAGGCCCGACCGGCGCGTCCTGCGCCCCGGCCACCACCAGCACGGGGGCGGTCACCGCGGCCAGCCGCTGCGGCAGGTCGGCCGGCGGCTCGACGGCGAAGTAGGCCAGCATCGCGTCCTTGTCGAAGCGGCAGGCCTCCGCGTGGGCGCGTTCCCGCCCGGTCCAGGCGGCGTAGCTCAACGGTGCGACGGCGCGGAAGTAGGCGTTGAACGTCTCGTCGTCGGTGAGGTCGGGGCCCTGCTCCATCGCGACCACGGCCGCGTCCACGGCCGGGTCCCCGCGGCGGGCGTCGAGCAGCGCGCCGCCGTCGGCCACGGCAGCGGGCACCACCCGGGCCGGCGGGGTGATCAGCAGCAGCCGGTCCACCCGCTCGGGGAACCGCGCCGCCCACGCCAGCGCCAGCCGGGTGCCCGCGGAGTGACCGGCGACCGCGAGCCGCTCGAGCCCGAGGTGCTGCCGGAGGGCCTCGACGTCCTCTGCCTGCTGCCACTAGGACGCCGGCGGGCCCGGGGACTCCCCCACCCCGCGCAGGTGCGGCACGACCAGCGGCCGCACCGCCGGCAGCCCGGCGAGGTCGCCGAGATAGGCCGGGTGGAGGGCGGCCCCGCCGGCGATCACCACCAGCGGCGGGGCACCGCCGTCGCCGTCGCCGAGCCGGTCGTAGAACAGCGCGGCGCCGTCGGCTCCGGGGTAGGTGGGCACGGCGGGACGCTAGACGGGGAGCAGGGGTGGGCGCGACAGGGTTCGAACCTGCGACCGCTCGCTTGTAAGGCGAGAGCTCTACCGCTGAGCTACGCGCCCCCGGGACGCCCCAGGGTAGTGATGCGACCCCGGGCGTCCCCTCGTCAGGCGGCCAACTGCCCGACGGCGTCCTTCCAGCCGGACTGCTCGCGCGGGTCGCCGGGCTGGTTGACCTCGGCGAAGGCGATCCGGCCCTCCGCGTCGATCAGGAACGTCCCGCGCAGCGCCATGCCGGCCTTCTCGTTGAAGACGCCGTAGGCCTGGGCGGTCGCACCGTGCGGCCAGAAGTCGCTGAGCAGGGGGAAGTCCAGGCCCTCCTGGGCCTTGAATGCCTTGAGGGTGAACACCGGGTCGGTGCTGATCGCGAGCACCCGCACGCCGGCGTCGGTGTAGTTGGCCAGCTCGTCGCGGAGCTGGCACAGCTCGCCGGTGCAGATCCCGGAGAAAGCGAAGGGGTAGAAGACCAGCAGCACGGGCGTGCCCCGCAGCTCGGCGAGGGAGACGACCTGCTTGTCCTGGTCGGGGAGGCTGAACTCGGGCGCGACGTCACCGACGGAGAGGCTCATGCCACCGATCGTGCCGCACCGCAGGTGAGGCGCTGGAACGGCCCCCAGGTGACGTGCTGGAAGCGGCCCCGTCCCGAGGCTCGTCCCGAGCGTGCGAGGGATGAGGAGGACGGGGTCCTTCGACTTCGATCAGCGACGGCTCTTGGCGGCCTTCGGCGAGACCAGGCGGATGCCCGACCAGTCCTTGGCCGCGGAGATGCTGCTGGTCTGCGAGAGACCCGCCGTCGGCGCCACCTCGGTGACGTCGCCGGGCTCGACGTGCCCCGGCCGACCCGACTTGGGGACCAGCAGCCAGACGACACCTTCATCCGCCAGCGACGTGATGGCGTCGGTGAGGGCGTCGAACAGGTCGCCGTCGTCCTCGCGCCACCAGAGGATCACGACGTCGGCCACCTCGTCGGTGTCCTCGTCGACCATGTCGCTTCCGGCAGCGTCGACGATCGCGTCGCGCAGGTCCTCGTCGACGTCCTCGTCCCAGCCGAGCTCCTGCACGACCATGCCCGGCTTGATGCCCAGCCGGGCCGCCATGCCGGTGCTGTCGACGCTCATCCCTGCTGCTCCTCCATGGGTGGACCTGCTGCTGTTCGCTGGTGGTGGGGTGGATGCTGCCCTGTCGGAGGGCTGCTCGCGCGCGGACGCGTCACGGGCGGAGGTACCGGTTCGGTGACGAGGACGGCCCCCGGGCGGGGCAGCAGGGCTCGGACACGACCGGCGGGAGAACCCGCTGCCTGGTCATGTCACCCCTCTCGACGTCGAGCGCGTCCGGCCGGTGCGGCCGGACGTCCGGTACGGGACCCGTTCCACCGGGCCACGTGGGCGGAAGCGTAGGGCATGACCGCCCGTGCGCAAGCCTGCGCCGGGTCGGCGACCCGGGTCCGACACTCCGTCCAGTGGCCGGGAGGCGTGACGCGAACCTCCCCGAGGGGAGACGATGGGGGCATGAGTGCACCGCAGCAGCCGGACGGCGACCCCGCCCGCGACGCAGGCCAGCCCCGCCCGGTCATCACCAGCGGATTGGCGAGCCAGCTGATCGACACCGATCCCGACGAGACCCAGGAGTGGGTCGAGTCCCTCGACGCCGTCGTGGACCACGCCGGTCGCGAGCGCGCGCGCTACCTCATGCTCCGGCTGCTCGAGCGCAGCCGCGAGCAGCAGGTCGGCGTGCCCTCGCTGCGCAGCACCGACTACATCAACACCATCCCGCCGGAGCGCGAGCCGTGGTTCCCCGGCGACGAGCACGTCGAGCGCCGGATCCGCGCCTACATCCGCTGGAACGCCGCGATCATGGTGCACCGCGCCCAGCGGCCCGGGATCGGCGTCGGCGGCCACATCTCCTCCTACGCCTCCTCCGCGTCGCTGTACGAGGTGGGCTTCAACCACTTCTTCCGCGGCAAGGACCACCCCGGCGGTGGCGACCAGATCTGGTTCCAGGGCCACGCCTCCCCCGGCATCTACGCCCGCGCCTTCCTCGAGGGCCGGCTCTCCGAGCAGCAGCTCGACGGGTTCCGCCAGGAGGTCAGCCACCCCGGGGGCGGGCTGTCGTCCTACCCGCACCCGCGGCTGATGCCCGACTTCTGGGAGTTCCCGACCGTCTCCATGGGGCTGGGCCCGCTCAACGCGATCTACCAGGCGCGGTTCAACCGCTACCTGCACGACCGCGGCATCAAGGACACCTCCGACCAGCACGTCTGGGCCTTCCTCGGCGACGGCGAGATGGACGAGCCCGAGTCGCTCGGCGCGATCGGCCTGGCCGCCCGCGAGGAGCTGGACAACCTCACCTTCGTCATCAACTGCAACCTGCAGCGGCTCGACGGGCCGGTGCGCGGCAACGGCAAGGTCATCCAGGAGCTGGAGTCGTTCTTCCGCGGCGCCGGCTGGAACGTCATCAAGGTGATCTGGGGCCGGGAGTGGGACGGCCTGCTGGCCGCCGACCGCGACGGCGCCCTGGTCAACCTGATGAACCAGACGCCCGACGGCGACTACCAGACCTACAAGGCCGAGGACGGCGCCTTCGTGCGCGAGCACTTCTTCGGCCGCGACCCGCGCACCCGCAAGCTCGTCGAGGGCATGAGCGACAAGGAGATCTGGAACCTCTCCCGCGGCGGGCACGACTACCGCAAGGTCTACGCCGCGTTCAAGGCGGCGCAGGAGCACAAGGGCCAGCCGACGGTCATCCTCGCGAAGACCATCAAGGGCTGGACGCTGGGCAGCCACTTCGAGGGCCGCAACTCCACGCACCAGATGAAGAAGCTGACCGCCGAGGACCTCGCCGCCTTCCGCGACCGGCTCTACCTGGACATCCCCGACTCGGCGCTGGACAAGACCCTGCCGCCCTACTACCGGCCGGCGGAGGGCTCCGAGGAACTCGAGTACATGCTCGAGCGCCGACGCCAGCTCGGGGGCGCCGTCCCGCGCCGCCGGTCGGAGGCCAAGGCGCTCAAGGCTCCCGACGACAAGGCGCTGGAGGTCCTGCGCCGCGGCTCGGGCAAGCAGGAGGTGGCGACGACGATGGCGTTCGTCCGCCTGCTGAAAGAGCTGCTCAAGGACAAGGAGCTCGGCCCGCGCTTCGTGCCGATCATCCCGGACGAGGCCCGGACGTTCGGGCTCGACAGCCTGTTCTCCAGCCACAAGATCTACAACCCGGCAGGCCAGCGCTACACCTCGGTCGACCGCGAGCTGATGCTGGCCTACAAGGAGTCCGAGCAGGGCGTGATCCTGCACGAGGGCATCAACGAGGCCGGTTCCACGGCGTCGTTCACCGCCGTCGGCAGCGCCTACGCCACGCACGGCGAGCCGATGATCCCGATCTACATCTTCTACTCGATGTTCGGGTTCCAGCGGACCGGTGACGGCTTCTGGGCGGCGGCCGACCAGATGACCCGCGGCTTCGTCCTCGGTGCCACGGCCGGCCGGACGACGCTCAACGGCGAGGGGCTGCAGCACGAGGACGGCCACTCGCTGCTGCTCGCGCACACCAACCCCGCGGTGGTGTCCTACGACCCGGCGTTCTCCTACGAGGTCGCGCACATCACCAGGGACGCCCTGGTCCGCATGTACGGCGACGACCCGGGCGCTCCGCTGGGCGGGCACCGCTCGCCGGACGTCATGTACTACCTGACCGTCTACAACGAGCCGTTCGTGCAGCCGGCCGAGCCGGAGGGCCTGGACGTGCAGGGCCTGCTGGCCGGCATGTACCGCTACGCCGAGGGCCCGCAGACCGACGGGCCGAAGGCCCAGGTGCTGGCCTCGGGCGTGGCGGTGCCGTGGGCGCTGCGCGCGCAGGAGCTGCTGGCGAACGACTGGAACGTCTCGGCCGACGTCTGGTCGGTGACCTCGTGGGGTGAGCTGCGCCGGCAGGCCGACGCGGTCACCGAGCACAACCTGCTCCACCCGGAGGAGGACCCGCAGACGCCGTACGTGACGCAGCGGCTGTCGGAGACGACCGGGCCGGTGGTCGCGGTGTCGGACTGGATGCGCGCCGTCCCCGACCTGATCGCGCCCTACGTGCCGGGCGGGCTCACCTCGCTGGGCACCGACGGGTTCGGGCTGTCCGACACCCGCCCGGCGCTGCGCCGGCACTTCCACGTGGACGCCGAGTCGATCGTCGTCCGCACGCTGGCCTCGCTGGCCGACGAGGGCCAGGTCGACCGGTCCGTCGTCCGGCAGGCGGTGGAGAAGTACCAGGTCCGCGACGTGCAGGCGGCCCCGGCCGAGGAGCGGAGCGACCCCTCCCCGGCCACGTGAGCCGGTAGGCGCGGGCGGCCCGTCTCCCCCGGGGGGCGGGCCGTCCCGCGTTCCCGGCCCGCGCGGCGGCAGCTAGCCCCGCAGGGCGTCCAGGGCCATCTGCGCGTAGAGGGCGACGCCGGCCGGCAGCGGCTCCTCGTCGAAGACGACGAGGTTCGAGTGGTTCGGCGGCGCGTCGGCCGGGTCGGTCCCGGGCGGGCAGGCGCCGAGCCAGGCGATCGCCCCGGGCACCTTCTCCAGCACGTACGAGAAGTCCTCCGCGCCCATGAGCGGTGCCCGGGACAGCACGGCGGCCGGGTCGCCGAGCATGGTCCGCGCCGTCTCCAGCACCCGCGCGGCGACCTCGACGTCGTTGACCGTGACCGGGTAGCCGGGGTCGTGCTCGAAGGTGGCGGTCATCTCGTGCGCCGCCGCGACGTGGGTGGCCACCCGCTGCACGGCGGCGACGACGGCCGCCCGGCGCTCCGGGGACAGCGTCCGGATCGTCCCCTCGAGGAACGCGGTGTCGGGGATGACGTTGTTGGTGGACCCGGCCTCGATGTGCGCGACGGTGACGACGGCCGGGTCGAAGACGTCGACCTGCCGGGTCACCATCGCCTGCAGCGCGAGCACGATCTCGGCCGCGACCGGGATCGGGTCGGCGGCGGCGTGCGGCTCCGAGGCGTGCCCGCCCCGACCGCGCACGGTCATCCGCCACTGGTCGGCCGCGGCCATCATCGGGCCGGGGCGCACGTTCACCGTGCCGCTGGGCAGGGTCGAGGAGATGTGCAGCGCGAACGCACCGCTGACCGGCGCCTCCGGGACGACGTCGAGGAGGCCCTCCTCCAGCATGTAGCGGGCGCCGTGGAAGCCCTCCTCGCCCGGCTGCACCATGAACACGACCTGACCGGCGAGCTCGTCGCGCCGGTCGGCCAGCAGCCGGGCCGCGCCGACCAGCATCGCCACGTGGGTGTCGTGCCCGCAGGCGTGCATGGCGCCCGGGACCTCGGAGGCGAACGGCAGGCCGGTGTCCTCCTGCACCGGCAGCGCGTCCATGTCGCCGCGCAGCAGGTAGGTGGGGCCGGGGCGGGCGCCGCGGAGCACGCCGACGACCGAGCTGGTCGTCGTCCCCGTCGTGACCTCCAGCGGCAGCTCGGCGAACGCCTCGAGGACCGCCGCCTGCGTCCGCGGGAGGTGCAGGCCGATCTCCGGGTGGCGGTGCAGCCGACGGCGCAGGTCGATGGTGCGGTCGGCGTCGTTGTACGCCGCGGAGAGCAGCTCGGCGGGGCTGGTCGGCATGCCCTCCACTCTCACACGGCCCACGCCGGGCGGCTCGCGTCCAGCTGCCAGAGGACCAGGGTCGCGTCCTCGGCCGGCGTGACCGGCCCGCCGGCGTGCGCCCGGGTGGCCGACCGGTCCCCCGCCACGACCAGCAGCCCGGGCGGGACGTCGACGGCCGCACCACCCCGTGCGCGGGTGATCCACAGCCGCGCGTCGGGGCGGCGCAGGTCGACCGGGCCGTCGACGGCCCGCAGCACCTCGTGCGACGGCGGGGACGCGGGGTCGGCGGGCCGCAGGTAGCACTGCAGCACCCGGACGCCGTCGTCGCCGGCCGTCTCGTCGTGCGCCAGCCCCGAGCCGGCGCGCAGCACGCCGACGTCCCCGGCGGTCAGCTCCGGGACGTCCGCCCAGCGGTGCCGCAGCGATCCGGCGAGCACGACGGCGACGACGTCGACCGCGCGGTGCTCGTGCCGGCCGTACCCCTCCCCCGACCGGAGCCGGTCGTCGGACACCCGCAGCAGCGGCCCGAGCGAGCCGTCGTCCGGCGCCAGCACCGTGGCCTGCTCCGGGCCGGTCACCGCAGCGCCGCCCGTCCACCGGGGAGCGCGCCGAGGAGAACCGCGGTGAGCAGCGTCCACCCGAGCCCGAGCGCCCAGCCGCCGACGACGTCGCTGAGGAAGTGCACGCCGAGCCACAGCCGGGTGAGGCCGACGACCAGCACGGCGAGCACCCCGGCCGCCAGCCAGCGCCGACGGGCGCGGGCGGCCAGCAGCGGCCAGGCGAGCAGCAGGCCGACCGCGACCAGCGTGGCGATGCCCGAGGAGTGCCCGCTCGGGTAGCTGAGCGAGTCGTACCGCGCACCGCCGTCCTCGAACGCGGGCCGGACGCGGCCGAAGGCGTCCTTGAGCAGCGAGGTGAGCGGTGAGACGAAGCCGGCGGCGAGCACCACCCAGGCGGCCGTCCGCCACGCCGCCCGGCGCACCAGCCAGACCAGCACGGGCACCGCGAGGGCGTACCGGACGACGGCGAGCCCCGGAGCGGTGAGCGCCTCGAGCAGCCAGTCGAGGGCCCGGGCGCGGTCGTCGCCGGCGTAGAGCGCCTCGCCGACCTCGGCGTCCACCCGCAGCTGCGCCCCGAAGTCGGCCCGCACGCCCGCGCCGAGCAGCGCCACCACCGTCGCGCAGGCAGCGACGACGGCCAGTGCCGGGCCGACGCGTGGCGCACGCGTCCGGGTGACGACGGCGGTGCCGTCCGGGGGAACGCTCACCCGACCACTCTCCCCGACGCCCTCCGTCGTGACACGCTGGTGGGGTGAGCAGCGGGGGGAACCGCCCGAGCGCCGCCACGCTCCGGCGCCTGGAACGGTCATCGGGGTCGCTGGCGACGCAGGCCGTCGCACGGATGGACGACGAGCTGACCTGGTTCCGCACCATGCCGGCCGACCAGCGCTCGTGGGTCACCCTGGTCGCGCAGGCCGGCATCGCCTCGCTGGTCGAGTGGTGCCGCAACCCCGGCCGGCCGCCCAGGCTCACCGGCGAGGTGTTCGGCGCCGCCCCGCGCGAGCTGGTGCGGGTGGTCGCGCTCAAGCAGACCGTCGACCTGATCAAGGTGACCGTCGAGACGCTCGAGGACCACGTCCCCTCGCTCGCCGAGCCGGGCGACGAGGACGCGCTGCGCCTGGCCGTCCTGCAGTTCAGCCGCGAGGTCGCCTTCGCCACCGCGCACGTCTACGCCAGCTTCGCGGAGAGCCGGGGCGCGTGGGACGCCCGCCTGGAGGCGCTGCTGGTCGACGCGCTGGTGCGCGGGGAGCGCTCCGAGGAGCTGGCCGCCCGGGCCGCGGCGCTCGGCTGGTCGGCGATGAGCACGGTCATGGTGCTCGTGGGCGCCACCCCGGCCGGGGTGGACGACCCGCACGCCGCGGTCCGCCGCGCCGCCCGGGGGCTGCGCAGCGAGGTGCTGGTGGGCGTGCACGCCGAGCAGCTGGTGGTGGTGCTCGGCGGGCACGAGGACCTCGAGTCGGTCGCCGAGCGGGTGGCCGACGAGTTCGGCCCCGGCCCCGTGGTCACCGGCCCGGTCGTGGACGGGCTCGGCCGCGCCGGCGAGTCCGCGGCGGCTGCGCTGGCCGGGCTGCGCGCCGCGACGGCCTGGCCGGAGGCGCCCCGGCCGGTCAGCGCCGACGCGCTCCTCGCGGAACGGGCGCTGGCCGGGGACCCGCTGGCGCGGCAGGCGCTCCAGGAGCAGGTCGCCGGGCCGCTGGCCGCGGCCGGCGGCGGGGTGCTCGAGACGGTGCGCGCGGTGCTCGCCAGCGGCGGCAACCTGGAGGCCAGCGCCCGGGCGATCTTCGTCCACCCGAACACCGTCCGGTACCGGCTGAAGCGGGCCGCCGACCTCACCGGGCTCTCCGTGACCGACCCGCGCGGTGGCTGGACGCTGCAGGTCGCGCTGGCCCTCGCCCGTCTGGCCGACGACCGTTCGCTCTGGCACTGATCACGCGCTCCTCGTGCGATCCCCACCACGTCGACCGCAGTTCACCCGGCGTCTGGCCGCGAGTTCTGTAGGAACCCTCCAAAGATCACCGGTGTCCTTTCGTGCCGCTCGGCACCGCGCGGGAGGCCGCTCTTCGGCAGGGTGAAGGGGTGCTCGCCGTCCTCGCCCCCGGTCAGGGTGCGCAGAAGCCCGGAATGCTCACCGAGTGGCTGGAGCTCCCCGGAGCCGAGTCGTTCTTCCGCTGGGCCGGCGCCATCGCCGACGCCGACCTCCTGACGCTGGGCACCACCGGCGACGCCGAGGCGATCAAGGACACCGCGGTCACCCAGCCGCTGGTCGTCGCCATGAGCCTGTTCATCGCCCGCGAGCTCGGCGGCCTGCCCGGTCCGGTGACCCACACGCCGCACGCCGGGCGCGACGTCGTCATCGCCGGCCACAGCGTCGGCGAGCTGACCGCCGCGGCGCTGGCCGGCGTGCTGAGCGTCGAGGCCGCGATCGCGCTGACCGCCGTGCGCGGGCGCGCGATGGCCGCGGCCTGCGCGCAGACGCCGACCGGCATGTCCGCCGTCCTGGGCGGCGACCCCGCCGAGGTGCTGGCCGCGATCGAGCGGCACGGGCTGTCGCCGGCCAACATGAACGGTGCGGGGCAGATCGTCGCCGCCGGCCCGCTCGACGGGCTGGCCGCGCTCAAGGCGGACCCGCCGGCGAAGGCGCGGATCATGCCGCTGTCGGTCGCCGGCGCCTTCCACACGCCGTACATGGCCCCGGCCCGCGAGCAGCTCGAGGGGCTGGTGGACGGGCTGCGCCCGGCCGACCCGAGCCGGCTGCTGCTGTCCAACGCCGACGGCCAGGCGGTCGACTCCGGCGCCGAGGCGCTCCGCCGGCTGGTCAGCCAGGTCACCAGCCCCGTGCGGTTCGACTCCTGCCTCGCCACCATGCGCGGCCTCGGCGTCACCTCGGTGATGGAGCTGCCCCCGGCCGGCGCGCTCGCCGGGCTGGCCAAGCGGGAGTGGAAGGGCTCCGGCGTCGAGATCCTGACGCTGGCCGGCCCGAAGGACCTCGACCGGGCCCGCGAGCTCATCGACGCCGAGCGCGGCCGTGCCGAGGCCGAGCACCTGCCCGACTGGCGGGTGGTCGTCTCCCCCGCCCGCGGCTCGATCAGCCCCGCCGAGATCGCCGAGGGCACCTCCGTCCCCGCCGGCACGCCGCTCGGCCTCGTCCGCAGCCGCCGCGAGGAGATCCACGTCTCGGCGGGCTACGACGGGGTACTGGCGGAGTGGCTCGTCCACGAGGGGGACCTCGTGGACGCCGGCGACCCCATCGCCCGTCTCTACCCGGAGGTCTCGTGACGAACATGACGCCCGAGCGAGCATCGCAGGGAGCGCCAGCGACCGAGGAGCGGAACGAGGACGGAATGGAGTGGGGACGTTGAGCACCATCCAGCTCCCCGCCGGATCGCCCGGCGCCCGGATCCTCGGGCTCGGCGGCTACCGCCCCCGGCGCCGCGTCACCAACGACGAGCTCGCCCAGGTCATGGACACCAACGACGAGTGGATCCAGTCGCGCGTCGGGATCGCCGAGCGGCGCTGGGCCGACGAGGACGAGACCCTCGTCGAGATGGCCGCCGCGGCCGGGGGCAAGGCGCTGGCCGCCAGCGGCCTGGCCACCGACGAGGTGGACCTGGTGATCCTGGCCAGCGCCAGCCTCCGCGTCCCCATCCCGGGCATCGGCCCGCAGGTGGCGCACAAGCTCGGCATCCCGCGGCCCGGGGCGTTCGACCTCAACGCCGGCTGCGCCGGGTTCTGCTACGCCCTCGGCATGGCCTCCGACGCCATCCGCACCGGCGACGCGCGCAACGCCCTGGTCGTCGGCGTCGAGCGGCTCACCGACGTCACCGACATGACCGACCGGTCGACGGCGGTGATCTTCGCCGACGGCGCCGGCGCGGCCGTGATCGGCGCCTCCGACGAGCCGGGCATCGGCCCGGTGGCCTGGGGCAGCGACGGCGACCAGCACTCCGCGATCGAGATCGCGGCCGGGAAGTCGACCATGACCATGGCCGGGCAGGCCGTGTACCGGTGGGCCACCACCCGGCTGACCGAGACGCTGGTCGAGGCGATGGAGAAGGCCGGCGTCACCGCTGCCGACATCGACGTCTTCGCACCGCACCAGGCGAACCTGCGGATCGTCGAGTCGATGACCAAGAAGCTCGGCTTCCGCGAGGACACCGTCATCGCCCGCGACATCGTGCAGTCGGGCAACACCTCGGCGGCCTCCATCCCGCTGGCGCTCACCGCGCTGGTGGAGTCGGGCGAGGCGAAGTCCGGCGACCTCGCGCTGGTGCTCGGCTACGGCGCGGGGCTCACCTTCGCCGGCCAGGTGCTGCGGCTGCCGTGACGGCCGCCCCGGAGCGCACCCGCTCCCCCCAGACCCCGGGACACCCCGTCCCGGACGTCGACGACGACCCGAACGGGGTCGCTCGTCCCATCCGAGAGAGAGGACCCGCGTTGGCTAGCACCCAGGAGATCCAGGCCGGACTTGCCGAGATCCTGGAGGAGGTGGCCGGCGTGACCCCGGCCGACGCCACTCCGGAGAAGTCCTTCACCGACGACCTCGACGTCGACTCGCTGTCGATGGTCGAGATCGCCACCGCCGTCGAGGACAAGTTCGGCGTCGCCATCCCGGACGACGAGCTCGCCAACATCAAGACCGTCGGCGACGCCATGAGCTACATCGAGAAGAACCAGTAAGAGGACCCGTTGCTCCCCACCGCTCGCAGGCTCGCGGTGGGGCCCTGCACGGGGCCTTCGGGCCCACCCCCGGCCGGCCGGCCGCATCCCCAGGAGGAAGTTCCATGAGCACGTCCGCCGCTGACGTCGTCGTCACCGGGCTCGGGGCCACGACCCCGCTCGGTGGCGACGTCGACTCCACCTGGGAGGCGCTGCTGGCCGGCCGGTCGGGGGTCAGCCGGATCACCGACGACTGGATCGCGGACTACCCGGCGCAGCTGGTCGCCCGGCTGGCCGCCGACCCCACCGAGCAGATCGACCGGGTCCGCGCCCGGCGCCTGGACCGCAGCCAGCAGGTCGCCGTCGTCGCCGCCGAGCAGGCCTGGGCCTCCTCCGGCGCGGCGGGCTCCGGCGTGGCCCCCGAGCGGATCGCCGTCGTCTTCGGCACCGGCATCGGCGGCGCGCTGACCCTGCTCGGCCAGGACGACGTCCTGGAGCAGAAGGGCCCCAAGCGGGTCTCCCCCTTCACCATCCCGATGCTCATGCCCAACGGCCCCGCCGCCGCGGTGGGCCTGGCGATCGGCGCCCGGGGTGGCGTGCACGCACCGGTGAGCGCCTGCGCCTCCGGCGCGGAGGCGATCCGCTGGGGCCTGGACCTGATCCGCTTCGACCGCGCCGACGTCGTGCTCGTCGGCGGCGCCGAGGCCTGCGTGCACCCGCTGCCGATGGCCGGGTTCGCGGCCATGCGCGCCATGTCCACCCGCAACGACGAGCCCGAGCGCGCCTCCCGCCCGTTCGACAAGGCCCGCGACGGCTTCGTGCTCGGCGAGGGCGCCGCCGCCCTCGTGCTCGAGCGCGCCGACGCCGCGAAGGCCCGCGGCGCCACGATCCACGCCCGGGTCGCCGGCGCCGGCGCCACCGCCGACGGCTACGACCTGGTCGCGCCGCACCCCGAGGGTGAGGGCGCCGGGCGGGCCATCGCCGCGGCGGTCCGCGACGCCGGGCTGACGCCGACCGACATCGGCCACGTCAACGCGCACGCCACCTCCACGCCGGTCGGTGACACCGCCGAGGCCGCCGCCATCCGCGGCTCGCTCGGCGAGCACGTGCTGGTCACCGCCACCAAGAGCCAGACCGGCCACCTGCTCGGCGCCGCCGGCGCCCTGGAGTCGGTCTTCACGATCCTGGCGCTGCGCGACCAGGTCGTGCCGGCCACCGCGAACCTCGACGACCCGGACGACGACGCCGCCGTCCAGGCCCTCGACATCGTCCGCCGCGAGCCGCGGAAGGCGACGTTCTCCGCCGCGGTCAACGACTCCTTCGGGTTCGGCGGCCACAACATCGCGCTGGTCTTCACCACCGCCTGACGAAGGACCCCGTCCCCCTCACCCCTCGCAGGCTCGGGGCGAGCCTCCGGACGGGGCCACATGACCCGGAGGTTCCCGTGACAACAGTCCAGGCTGCGCCCCCTGCTGTGACCGCCCCCGACCCGCGGGACCCGCACGACCGGCTCGAGCGGTTCTTCGACCCCGGTTCCATGCAGTTGCTGGCCGCCCGTGACACCTCGGGCGTGCTCGCCGCGCGCGGCACCGTCGCGGGGGCGTCGACCGTCGCGTTCTGCACCGATGCCACGGTCATGGGCGGGGCGATGGGTGTCGACGGCTGCCGGCACATCGTCGACGCGATCGACCTCGCGCTGCGCGAGCGCGTGCCGTCGGTCGGCATCTGGCACTCCGGTGGCGCGCGGCTGGCCGAGGGCGTCACCGCCCTGCACGCCGTGGGCGAGGTCTTCGCCGCGATGGTGCGAGCGTCGGGGCGCATCCCGCAGATCTCGGTGGTGCTCGGTGCCGCGGCCGGCGGCGCCGCGTACGGTCCCGCGCTCACCGACCTGGTGATCATGGGGCCGGCCGGACGGGTGTTCGTCACGGGTCCCGACGTCGTCCGCTCGGTCACCGGTGAGGACGTCGACCAGGAGAAGCTGGGCGGCCCCGACACCCACGGGCGCCGGTCCGGCGTCGTGCACGTGGTCACCGACTCCGAGGCCGCCGCGCTGGAGACCGCCCGGCTGGCCGTCGACCTGCTCGCCAACCAGGGGGTGTTCGCCCCGGCCGAGAACGAGGCGGACGTCGACCTGCGCGCCCTGCTCCCCGAGCAGCCGCAGCGGGCCTACGACGTGAAGCCGCTGATCAGCGCCGTCCTCGACGAGCCCGGCCTGGAGCTGCACCCGCGGTTCGCCCCGAACGTGATCACCGCCCTGGGCCGGCTGGCCGGGCGCACCGTGGGCGTCATCGCCAACAACCCGATCCGGCTGGGCGGTTGCCTGGACTCCGCGTCGGCGGAGAAGGCTGCGAGGTTCGTGCGGATGTGCGATGCGTTCGGGGTGCCGCTGGTCGTGCTGGTCGACGTCCCCGGCTACCTGCCCGGTGTCGGCCAGGAGTGGGACGGCGTCGTGCGCCGCGGCGCCAAGCTGCTGCACGCCTTCGCCGAGGCCGTGGTGCCGCGGGTGACGCTGGTGACCCGCAAGTCCTACGGCGGTGCCTACATCGCGATGAACTCCCGCTCGCTGGGCGCGACCGCGGTCTACGCGTGGCCGGGCGCCGAGGTCGCGGTCATGGGCGCCAAGGCCGCCGTCGGCATCCTGCACCGCAAGAAGCTGGCCGCCGCGCCGCCCGGGGAGCGCGAGGCCCTGCACGCGCAGCTGGCCGAGGAGCACGAGCGGATCGCCGGGGGCGTGAACCGGGCGCTGCAGATCGGCGTCGTCGACGAGGTCGTGGAGCCGACGCAGACCAAGCGCCGGCTGGTGGCCGCGCTGGCCGCGGCCCCCCACGGGCGCGGCGCGCACGGCAACATCCCGCTCTGACGCGTCGGACACGCTGATCCACGCGGTGCAGCAGCGCGCCTCGCGGTCGACCGCGAGGGCGACCGCTGCACCGCGTGGTCGGGGTGCCGGGGGACGCCCGGAACTGAAGAGGTCGCCCGGGCGCCGCTTCCCCGACGGCGCCCGAACGACCTGGTCCAGGCTACGACGCGATCGGCCCGCCGGCCGAGGCGTCGTGCTCGTTCTGTGACCTCTAGACGACCTGGTGCAGCCAGGTGACCGGGGTGCCGTCGCCGGCGTGCCGGTAGACCTCGAGGTCGGCGTCCCACGACGCGCCGAGCAGCTCGTCGACCCCGTGGCGGAACGCCTCGATCGAGGTCGCGGTCGCGGCGAGGTGCCGCAGCTGCTGCTCGCTGATCATGATGTCGCCGTTGGCGCTGGTGGGGGCGCGGAACACGCCCTGGCCCGGCACGTAGGACATGCGCTCGCCGTCGTTGCCGTGGCTCGCCTCCTCGGTGACCTCGAAGCGCAGCATCGGCCACGCCCGGAGGGCAGCCACCAGCCGCGCACCGGTACCGGGAGCACCGGTCCAGGCGACCTCGGCACGGTAGGAACCGTGCGCCGCGGGCTGCTCGGCCCACGACAGGGAGACCGGCGCGCCGACGACGCGTTCCAGCGCCCACTCGACGTGCTGGCAGAGCGCCTTCGGGCACGCGTGCACGAAGACGACACCCTGGGTAGACCGTCGCTGCACGGGGCACCTCCATCGACTCGATCGGTCTCGTCTTCCCCTACGGACCCATCGATTCGGTGACGCGCTGTATTCGGCAGTGGCGGAGCAGGGCTCTCGCAGACAGTCTGCACGATGGATGCGGGTTCGCGCCAGTGCGGATGCGACGGATGCGCCAGATGTGACGGATGAGTCCGCGCGCCGCGTCAAATCGCTGGTCAACGGCATTACCACGAGCGATGGCGACCCGTCT
>NZ_QOHJ01000025.1 GCF_003319185.1 Blastococcus sp. TF02A-30 | reverse complement strand
AGATGTGTATAAGAGACAGGTCTCGATGTTGCGAAAGACGCTCGCCTGCGACGCGTGCCGCACGACGTCTTCGCGCGTCACCTCGCCGGCCGGGCCGCTGGGGGTGACGTCGGTGAGGTCGACGCCCAGATCGCGGGCCAGCTTGCGGATCGGGGGCTTGGCCACGACCCCGACGGATGCCGCGACCGGACGCTCCGCGGGGCGCCGGCGCCGCGACTGCACGGCCCCGCCGGTGCCGTACCCGACGAGCACGGCGCCGCCCGGGTCGGTCGGCTCGGGCACCGACGCCGGTGCCGCGGGCGCACCGGCGTCCGCCGCATCCGCGATCGTGATGATCGGCGCGCCCACCTCGACCGTGGCGCCCTCCGCGGCGAGGATCTCCCCCACCGTGCCGGCGAACGGCGAGGGGAGCTCGACGAGCGACTTGGCCGTCTCGATCTCGACGAGGACGTCGTTGACGGCGACCTCGTCGCGGGGCGCGACCCGCCACGACACGATCTCGGCCTCGGTGAGGCCTTCGCCGACGTCCGGGACTGTCTCTTATACACATCT
>NZ_QOHJ01000005.1 GCF_003319185.1 Blastococcus sp. TF02A-30 | reverse complement strand
CCGTCCCAGTCGCCGACGTACACCTCGTCGGCGGGCTCGCCGTACCGGAAGACCCGGTTGGCCACCCCGGTGAACCTGTCGTCGAGGAAGTACGCGGACCCGCTGCCCCCGATCGCACTGGAGTTCTGCGGGTCGAGGTCGACCGAGCCCTCCGGGAACATGGCGCGCACGGCCCCCGTGACGGAGGCCTCGAGGTGGGCTCCGCCGCGTGCGCTGGGCTCGGTGGCGAGCACCGCGAACACATAGCGCCCCCCCGGCCCGACGAACCCGGTGGAGTGCCGGAAGACCGCGCCGTCGACGCAGCACATCCAGCCCTGCTTCTGGCCGATCCACGCCTCTCCCGGCAGCCCGTCCCGCAGTCCGAAGAACTGCCAGTAGCCGTCGGTACCGCGAGGTGTGGACCGTTGCAGCTGGTCGATGATGAATGCGCGCGACCCGGCCGAGAGCCCACCCGCACCGGCCAGGAGCCCCTGGTAGTAGACGACCATGTCGTGCGCGGTGACGAGGGTGTTGCCCCAGTACCTGACGTTGGACGTCAGGTCGGTCTCGCGGAGCCCGTACCGGCCGATGACGTCGCGGACGATGGTGTTACCGCCGTAGGCCGACCAGAAGCGGTTCGCGGCCGCGTCGTCGGAGGACCTCAGCATCGAGCCCAGGGCGTCGAGATCCGCGGCGCTGAGGCGGATCTGGCCGAGGTCCTGCCGTCGGAGGAGGTTGTCCGCGATGAACACCTTCATCACCGACGCCGACTGGACGTGCTGGTGCGCAACCGCACCGTTGTCCCTGTACTCGCCGGTGACCCGGTCGAGCACCGCGATCCGGATCGTCGTCCCCCGGGTGGCCGCGTAGCTGGAGCCTGCGTCGACCCGTGACTGGAGGCTGCCGGCTGCCTGCGCCGCGGTCACGGTGCCGAGGATCAAGGCGAGCCCGACGACCGCCGTCGTGGCGCGGCGGAGCAGTCGAGACATCCAACCCCCGTAAGTCCGCGGAAGCATCGCACGCCGGTCAGGGGCGGTCAAAGACGCCCGGGCTCTACCGGTGGCTGTCGTCGGCCCACAGGTCGGTGATCGCCAGGCCGCGCTTGGCCAGCTGCGTCCGCAGCACCGTCAGCGACAGACCCACGACCGCGGCAGGGTCGCCCTCGACGCGTCGTACGAACGGCGCTCCCAGCCCGTCGAGGGTGAAGGCGCCCGCGACCGCGAGGGGTTCTCCGCTGGCGAGGTAGGCCTCGATCTCCTGGGAGGTGGGAGTCGCGAAGTACACGACCGTCGAGGCCACCGCGATGTCGCGGCTGACGACGGCGCCGTCCCGGACGTCGAACAGCGCCTGCCCGGTGTGCAGGACGCCCGACCGGCCGGACATCCGGCGCCAGCGGTCGCGCGCCTCGGCGGCGTCGGCGGGCTTGCCGAGCGGCTTGCCCGCGAACTCCAGCAGCGAGTCGGCGCCGATCACCAGGGCGTCGGTCTCCCGCTTGGCGACATCGGCGGCCTTCGCCGTGGCGAGCAGGGCGACCTGCTCGGCGACGCGGGGGGCGGAGTACGCGGACTCGTCGACCCCGCTGACCACGACCTCCGGGGCGAGGCCCGCCTGCCGCAGCAAGGACAACCGTGCCGGGGAGGCCGAGGCCAGCACCAGCCTGCGCTCGACGCTCACGCGGATCTCCCGGCGGCGAGCCAGCCGCCCGGCCCGGGCCGCAGCGGCCGGCGGTGGGAGAAGGCGGGTGAGGCCCACGCGCCCACCGGGGTGGGGCGCCGGCGCCCGCGGCGCTGCGACAGGGCGGCCACCACGACGGTGAGCGCGGCGAGCTCCTCGGCCGAGGGCTCGCCGCGGACGACCCGCAGGAGTGGCTGCTGCTCCTCGCTCACAGCGGGATGTTCCCGTGCTTCTTGGCCGGCAGGGTCTGCCGCTTGTTCGCGAGCACCCGCAACGCCTTGGTCACCTGGACGCGGGTGTGCGACGGCGGGATGACGGCGTCGACGTACCCGCGGTCCGCGGCGATGTAGGGGTTGGCGAGGGTGTCCTCGTACTCGGCGATCAGCTCGGCGCGGCGTGCCTCGGGGTCCTCGGCCGCGGCCAGCTCCTTGCGGTACAGGATGCCGACGGCGCCCTGCGCGCCCACGACGGCGATCTGCGCGCTGGGCCAGGCGAGGTTCACGTCGGCGCCGAGGTGCTTGGAGCCCATGACGTCGTAGGCGCCGCCGTAGGCCTTGCGGGTGATCACGGTGATCAGCGGGACGGTGGCCTCGGCGTAGGCGTAGATCAGCTTCGCGCCGCGGCGGATGATGCCGTCCCATTCCTGCGAGGTGCCGGGCAGGAAGCCGGGGACGTCGACGAAGGTGAGCACCGGGATGTTGAAGGCGTCGCAGGTGCGCACGAAGCGCGAGGCCTTCTCGCTGGCGTCGATGTCCAGGGTGCCGGCGAACTGGGTGGGCTGGTTGGCCACGACGCCCACCGGGCGGCCCTCCACCCGGCCGAAGCCGATGAGGATGTTCGGCGCGAACAGCGGCTGCACCTCGAGGAACTCGCCGTCGTCGAGCACGTGCTCGATGACGGTGTGCATGTCGTAGGGCGTGTTCGCCGAGTCCGGGATGAACGTGTCGAGCTCGAGGTCCTCGTCGGTGAGCGCGTCGGGCAGCACCGTGTCGACGGGGGCGACGTCCAGGGCCGGCAGCGGGTCGAGGTTGTTGCTCGGCAGGTAGGAGAGCAGCGCCTTGACGTAGTCGAGGGCGTCCTCCTCGTTCTCCGCCAGGTAGTGCGCGACGCCGGACTTCGTGTTGTGCGTGCGGGCGCCGCCGAGCTCCTCGAGGGAGACGTCCTCGCCGGTCACGGTCTTCACGACGTCGGGACCGGTGATGAACATCTGGCTGGTCTTGTCGACCATCACGATGAAGTCGGTGAGCGCGGGGGAGTAGACGTGCCCACCGGCGGCCGGGCCCATGACCAGTGAGATCTGCGGGATGACCCCGGAGGCGTGCACGTTGCGCTGGAAGATCTCGCCGTAGAGGCCGAGCGAGACCACGCCCTCCTGGATCCGCGCGCCGCCGCCCTCGTTGATGCCGATGACGGGGCAGCCGTTCTTGATGGCGAAGTCCTGGACCTTGACGATCTTCTCGCCGTAGACCTCGCCGAGGCTCCCGCCGAAGACGGTGACGTCCTGGGAGAAGACCGCGACCGGCCGGCCGTCGACGGTGCCGTACCCGGTGACGACGCCGTCGCCGAACGGGCGCTTCTCGGCCATCCCGAAGTTCGTCGAGCGGTGGCGGGCGAACTCGTCGAACTCGGTGAACGAGCCCGGGTCCAGCAGCGCCTCGATCCGCTCGCGGGCGGTCATCTTGCCCGCTGCGTGCTGCTTCTCGACCGCTCGCTCGGAGCCCGCGTGCTGGGCCTCCTGCACGCGGCGCTCGAAGTCGGCCAGCTTCCCGGCCGTGGTGTGGATGTCGATGTCGTCGGGGACGTGCTCCCCGGCGTTCTCGAGTTCGGCGGCACTCACGCGGTGCTTCTCCTCGCTGGGCGCTGTCCGGCCGCGTCGCTGCGGCACTGCTTGGGTCGCGCGTGACCTCGGCAGCTCGGTCACGGGCCGTAGCGTAGGGGAGTGCCCGACACGCCCTCATCCCGATCCCGGTGGACGGATCTCGAGCGTCCCGCGCTGGACGCGGAGGCGCTGCAGTCGGCGCTCGTGCGGGACACCTCGCTGTGGCGCTCCCTGGAGGTCCTGCCCGAGGTCGGGTCCACGAACACCGAGCTGCTCGACCGCGCCCGGGACGACCTCCCGGAGGGGGCCGTCCTCGTGGCCGAGCACCAGGTCTCCGGTCGCGGGCGGCTGGACCGGGTGTGGACGTCGCCGCCGCGCGCGGGCCTGACCGTCTCCTTCCTCCTGCGGCCCGACGTGCCCGCGGCCCGGCGGGGCTGGCTCCCGCTGCTGACCGGGGTCGCGCTGGCCGAGTCGGTGCGCGAGACGACCGGGGTGCTGTCCTCCCTCAAGTGGCCCAACGACCTGCTCGCCCGGGACGGGCGCAAGCTGGCGGGCATCCTGGCCCAGAGCAGCGGCGACGCCGTCGTCGTCGGCGTGGGGCTGAACGTCTCCACATCGGCTGCGGAGCTGCCCGGAACCGGGACGTCGCTGTCGGTGGTCACCGGGGGGACCGTCGACCGCGGGCCGCTGCTGCTGGCCTTCCTGCGCGCGGTCGAGTCCCGCTACCGCCGGTGGGCGACCGTGCTCGGCGACCCGGTGAGCTCGCAGCTCGCGCAGGACTACCTCGGCTGGTCCTCGACGGTCGGCAGCGAGGTGGAGGTGACCCTGCCGGACGGCTCGGCCCTGCACGGCACCGCCCAGGCGGTCGACTGGGACGGCCGGCTGGTCGTGCGGACGCCCGAGGGCACGGTCGAGCTGGCCAGCGGCGACGTGCGACACGTGCGGACACGCGCCGCGGAGGGCTGATCGCCGCCGGTTCCTCCGTCATCCTGGCGGCATGCCCTACCCGGACAAGCTGCTCGCCGAGGACGAAGAGGTCGTGCGGCACCTGCACCCGCACTGGCTGACGGTCTTCTGGCCGGTCGTCCGGCTGCTGCTCGTCGTGGCGGCGGCGTCGTTCGGTGCCGCGATCGTGCCCGACGGCCGCCAGCAGGGCGTGGTCCGGCTCGGCATCGTGCTGCTGGCCGCGTTCCTGGTCCTGGTCACCGTCGTCGTCCCGCTGCTGCGCTGGCGCACCACCCACTACGTGATCACCACCCACCGGCTGCTGTTCCGCGAGGGGATCCTCGCCCGGCGCGGCCGCGACCTCGGCCTGGGCCGGATCACCGACGTCTCCTACACCCAGACGCTCTGGGAGCGGCTGATCAACAGCGGCACCCTCACCATCGAGACCGCCGGCGACAGCGGCGCCACCGTGCTGGAGCGGATCCCCGACAGCGACGGCGTCCAGCAGCTGGTCAACCACATGATCGAGGAGGACGCCGACCGCCGGGCCCAGGAGAACGCGGGCTACATCCGCGACGGCTGGGACGACGGGTGGGCCGACGACCACCGGGACCGCTGGGACGACGGGTGGGGCGACGACCCGGGCGGCACCCGGCGCACGCGGGTGCTGTGACAGCAGGGGCGCCCGCCCCGGTGTGACGGTTCCGTCACGGCGAGCCTGACCGGTTCTGTCGGACCCCCTGCCTACGTTCCGGCCATGCGGCTGCTGCACACCTCCGACTGGCACATCGGCCGCACCCTGCACGGCACGGACCTGCTCGCCGAGCAGGAGCAGGTGCTCTCCGGCCTCGCCGACGTCGTGACGGCGGAGCGGGTGGACGCGGTGCTGGTGGCCGGGGACGTGTACGACCGCGCCGTCCCCTCCGCGGACGCGACCGCGGTCCTGGACCGGGTCGTCGGGCGCCTGCTCCGCGCCGGCGCCCAGGTGGTCCTCACCCCCGGCAACCACGACTCCGCCCGCCGGCTGGGCACCTTCTCCGGCCTGCTCGCCGCGGCCGGGCTGCACGTGCGGGCGGCGACCGCGGCGCTGGACGAGCCGGTGCTGCTGGCCGACGAGCACGGCGAGGTCGCCGTGTACGGCCTGCCCTACCTGGAGCCCGAAGTGGCCCGGCACGAGCTGGGGTTGACCGGGGGCCGCAGCCACGAGGCGGTGCTCACGGCGGCCATGGACCGCGTGCGGGCCGACCTGTTCCTCCGGCCGGGAGCCCGCTCGGTCGTCCTCGCGCACGCCTTCGTGGGTGGCGGGATGCCCAGCGACAGCGAGCGCGACATCTGCGTCGGCGGGGTCGACCTGGTCCCGGCGCCGGTGTTCGACGGGGTCGACTACGTCGCCCTGGGCCACCTGCACCGCCCGCAGACCCTCTCGCCTCGGCTGCGGTACAGCGGATCGCCGCTGGCCTACTCCTTCGGCGAGGCGGGGCAGCAGAAGCAGGCCTGGCTGGTCGAGCTCGACGGGGCCGGCCTCTCCGGCGTGCGCCCCGTCCCGCTGCCCACGCCGCGCCCGCTCAGCGTGCTCACCGGCGAGCTCGACGAGCTGCTCGCCGACCCGGCCCACGCCGCCGCCGAGGAGCACTTCGTCTCCGCCCGGCTCACCGACGCCGTCCGCCCGACCGACCCGATGCGGCGGCTGCAGGCGCGCTTCGCGCACTGCGTCCACCTGGAGTGGTCCGGCACGGCGGCCGCGGGCGACGGGCGCAGCTACCAGGAGCGGTTGCGCGGTCGCGGTGACCTCGAGATCGCCGGCGAGTTCGTCGACCACGTCCGGGGTGCGGCCATGACCCGCGCCGAGCGGGAGCTGCTGGCGCGCGCGCTGGGCGCCGCCGACCGCGCCGAGGTGCTCCGGTGAGGCTGCACCGGCTCGCGCTGACCGCCTTCGGGCCCTTCGCCGGCACCGCGGAGGTCGACTTCGACGAGGTGGGCCGCGACGGACTGTTCCTGCTGTGGGGGCCGACGGGCGCGGGCAAGACGACCCTGCTCGACGCCGTCGTCTTCGCGCTCTACGGCACCGTGCCCGGGGCCCGCGGGGAGGAGAAGCGGCTGCGCAGCGACCACGCCGACGCCGCCACCCGCACCGAGGTCACCTGCGAGCTGACCCTGGGCGCCGAGCGGCTGCGGGTGACCCGCCGCCCCGAGCAGCAGCGCCCGAAGAAGCGCGGTGAGGGGTGGACGAAGGAACAGGCCACGCTCACCGTCACCCGGCTGACCGACGGCGGCTGGGAGCCGGTCAGCACCCGCATCGACGAGGGCTCCGAACACCTCCGCACCCGGCTCGGGCTCGACGTCCACCAGTTCTGCCAGGTGGTGCTGCTGCCGCAGGGTGACTTTGCCCGCTTCCTGCGGGCCGAGCCCGAGCACCGGGCGGAGCTGCTGCGCACGTTGTTCGACGTGGGCCGCTTCGCCCGGGCGGAGGAGTGGCTGGCCGAGGAGCGGGCGGCCGCTCGCGACCGGGTGGCGGCGCAGCGCGCCCGGCTGAGCACGCTGCTGGCCCGGGTCGCCCAGATCGCCGACGCCGAGATCCCCGAAGACCTCGCCCCCGAGCTGGTCGGGGCCCCCGGCAGCGGCGCTGCGGCACCGTGGGTGGACCGGGTCCGTGCAGCTGCGGCCGAGCGGCGCGCCGCCGCTGTCGCCCGCGCCGAGGAGGCCGCTGCCCTGGTCGCCGAGGTGGACCGCGCCCTGGCCGACGCCCGGGCGCTGGCGGAGCGGCACCGCCGCCGCGACGACGCGGCCGCCGAGCTGGACCGGCTGACCGCCCGGGAGCCCGAACTGGGCGCCCTGCGCGCCGAGCGGGACGCGGCCCGGCGCGCGGAGTCCCTGCGCGACGTGCTCGCCGCGGCGGCCGCCACCGCGGCGGACGCCGAACGGGCTGCGACCGCGCTCGCCGTCGCCCGGCGTGCCTGGGCTCCGGTGTCCGAGGGGCAGGAGGCCACCGCAGCGCGGGCCCGGCAGCTGCGGGACGGCGCTGCGGAGGCTCGTGCGCTGCTGCCCGAGGTGGCGCGGGGCGAGGAGCTCGAGCGGGCGGTCGTCCGCCTGGCGCGGCAGGTCGCCGGGCTGACCGGCACCTGCGAGCGGGAGGCGGCGGCCGCGGAGAGCTGGCCGATCCGCCTGGCCGCGGAGCAGCAGCGGGTCGACGGGGCGCGGGCCGCCGCGGAACGACTGCCCGGGTTGGAGGCCGCGGCCGGAGCGGCGGCCGCCGCCCTGGATGCGACGCGCACCGCCCGCTCACTGGAGGAGCGGCTCACCGGCACCCGGCAGCTGGTCGGCACCCGCCGCGAGGCGTGGTCCGACGCGCGGGAGCGCTGGCTCGACCTGCGCGCGCGCCGCCTGGACGGCATGGCCGCGGAACTGGCCGCGCAGCTCGCCGACGGCGTCTCGTGCCCGGTGTGCGGCAGCGTCGAGCACCCCCGGCCGGCCGAGCACGACGGCCCGGTGGTCACCGCTGACGACGAGCGGGCCGCGCACGAGGCGGCCGACGCCGCGGAGGCGGCCCTCGCCGCGGCGGCTGCCCAGGTCGAGGCCGGGGAGCGCGAGCTCAGCGCGCTGCGCGCCCGCGGGGACGACCGCTCGCCCGAGGAACAGGCGGCCGCGCTGGCGGAGCTGCGCGCTGACCTGGCGGCGGCGGCCGAGCGGGCCGCCGGCCTGGAGGCCGCCGACGCCGCGCTCCGCGAGCTGGTCGAGGAGCGGGAGCGGGCGGCGGCCCGGTTGGCGGAGGCCCGGGAGGAGCTGCGCGCCCGGACCGCCGAGCACGACGCCGCCGCGGGCGCGCTGGCGGAGCTGCGCAGCCGCCTGGCCGCCGCACGCGGGGACGACGCCGACCTCGCCACCCGGGTCGCGCGGCTGACGGACGCCGCGACCCGCTGCGAGGCCGTCACCGCCGCCGAGGTCGACGAGGTGCGTGCCCGCGCCGCCGCCGAGGTCGCGGGCGGAGTGGCCCGTGACCGGGTGTCCGAGGCCGGCTTCGACGACGTCGCGTCCGCCCGGGCGGCCCTCCGCGACCAGGCCCGGCAGGCGGCGCTGGAGCGCGAGCTCGAGCAGCACGACACCCGCACCCGAGTCCTGCGCACCGTGCTCGCCGACCCGCAGCTGAGCGATCTGCCGCCGCGGCCGGACGTCGCGGCGCTGGAGGACCGGTGCTCCGGCACGACGCGCGAGCGCGAGGAGGCGGTGGCCGAGCTCGAGCGCGCCCGCCGGTGCGCGGCCTCCCTCGACGCGCTGGCCGGCGAGGTCACCGCGGCCGAGGTGGAGCTGGACGACCTGCGCGACTCCGCGGACCAGATCACCTCGCTGGCCGACCTCACCGCCGGGCGTGGCGCCAACACGCGGCGGATGCGGCTGCAGTCCTTCGTGCTCGCGGCGCGCCTCGAGCAGGTGGCCGAGGTCGCCAGCCGCCGGCTCCAGGACATGTCCGGCGGGCGCTACACCTTCTTGCACAGCGACGCGCAGGGTCGGCACGGTGCCCGCGGTGGGCTGGGGCTGGACGTCTTCGACGAGTACACGGGCACGCGCCGGCCGACCAAGACGCTGTCCGGCGGCGAGAGCTTCATGGCCTCACTGGCCCTCGCCCTCGGCCTGGCCGACGTCGTCACCGCCGAGACCGGTGGCGTCCGGGTCGACACTCTCTTCGTGGACGAGGGCTTCGGGACGCTGGACGCCCAGGCGCTGGACGCGGTCATGAGCGTGCTGGACGAGCTCCGTCGCGGGGGTCGCACCGTCGGGGTGATCAGCCACCTCGAGGAGCTGCGCACCCGCATCCCGACGCGGCTCGAGGTCGTCGCCGGCCGGCACGGCTCCCGGTTGGCGGGCTAGCAGGCCGCCCCGTCGCGGGCCCGCTCCTCGGCGATCAGCTCGCGGAGCGACGACAGGATCCGTTCGGCGCTGCCGGCCGGACCGAACAGGTCGGCCACGTTGGCGGCCTGCCGCTCCCGCAGGGGATCGGCGTGCCCGGCCAGGAACCGTCGGGCCAGCGCCTGGGCCTCGGGTACGGAGCCGGCCGTGTGGACGCCGGTGAGAGCCTGCTCGCCGATCTCGTTGAAGGGGCGGTGCCCCTCCCGCTCCACGAAGACCAGCGGCTTGCCCAGGACCTGGTACTCGATGAGCATGCTCAGCCCGTCGGTGATCAGGACGTCGGAGGCGGCCAGCAGCGGTGCGTAGTCGCCATCGGTGAACAGAGCGGTGTTGGGCAGCTGCTGCCAGCGCTCGAGCCATCCGTCGAACTCCTCCCGCGACACCGGCGAGTGCGTCGAGGACGGGAACGTGAGCAGCGCCGGGTGCGGCATGAACACGAACTGCACCTCCGGTTGGCTCGCCGCCCACGCCAGCATGTCGTCGGCGATGAGCGGGAAGGTCCCGAAGTCGGACCACCCTCGGCCGATGCTGTGGTGGGCGGACCACACGATCCGTCGACCGGGTGCCGACTCCCAGGAAGCGATGGGCCAGAACGGTGCGGCGCTCCGGAGGCGATCGGCCTTGGGATGTCCCGTGACGCGGAACTGGGTGCCCGCGCGAGCACCGTCGCGACGGGCCATGGCCGCCATGCGCTCGTTCGCGCAGAAGACCACCCAGGCGGCCCGGTGGTACGCGCTGTCGACGGCCGAGTTGGCCCCACGCTCGTCCGGGACGTTCTGCACCAGGTTCATGGTCTCGTACGGGAGCAGGCACAGCCGCGCGAAGGTCAGCCGGTCGGTGGCCAGATCGGCCGGGATGTCGGCGTCCCACTGCGCCTGCCGGACGACCAGGTCGGGGTCGATGGCCTTGATCAGGCGCAGCGCCTCGTCGTGCTCGTGGGCGGTCAGCCGCAGGTGCGGCACCCCGCGGGCATCCAGCCCGCGGTGGACCTCCTCCTCCTGCTCGAACCGCGAGGCACCCGGGAACCGGCGCGGGATCGTCGCGACGATCGGCTCGAAGTCCTCGGCGGCCCGCATGGCTTCCACGAGGCCGTGGCAGCCGTCCCACGCCTCGATGTGGTGCACCAGGAACAGGGCACGGGTGCGCGGCCGTTGCAGCGTCCCTCGGCGGGCAGCCAGGTGCACGGAGTCGCGGAGCTCGGTGAATCGCTGGTCGGTGACCGCCTCGCCCCGGTGGCCTCGTGCGTGGATCTCGTCCAACGATCGGTTGACGGTGTCGTGAGCCGCTGCGAGGGCAGCACCGAGGGTGTCGAGGCGCTGGTGCAGCTGCGCCACCTGCCCTTCCACGGCGGCGAACCGGTGGAGGAGGTGGCGGAGCTTCTTGCGGGGGTGGTGCGGGAGCATCGGGAGCGGAGCATCCTGTTGTCGTACGGGGGCGTCGGCTGGTCTCGTCCGGGCGCTCGGCGCCCGGGTCCGGCGCGAGCCGAAACGGCCAGCTTACGGACCGTCCGCACTGGAGCGGGGACCTCACGTCGCACCACGTCCGGTGAGCCGGCGGGGCGAGAGGTGCGCGTCGGATGGGTGCCGGGGCGCAGCCCAGGGTGGGTCGGGGCCCTCGGCTAACCTCTGCGCGATGGCCGCTCCCGTGGACCCGCGCACCGGGCTGCCCGTCGTCGCGATGGTGGGCGGCGGTCAGCTCGCCCGCATGACGCACCAGGCAGCGATCGCGCTGGGCCAGTCGCTGCGCGTCCTCGCCGCCTCGGCGGAGGAATCAGCGGCGCTCGTCGCCGCCGACGTCCGCATCGGCGACCACCGCGACCTCGCCGCGCTGCGCGACCTGGCCGAAGGGGCGACCGTGCTGACCTTCGACCACGAGCACGTGCCGACCGAGCACCTGGACGTTCTCGAGGCCGCGGGGCACCGGGTCGCGCCCGGGCCGCAGGCCCTCGTGCACGCGCAGGACAAGCTCGTGCTGCGCCGGGTCCTGGGCGAAGCCGGTGAACCGCAGCCGGCCTGGGTCGAGGCGCACACCGTCCACCAGGTCACCGGCTTCGCCGACCAGGTGGGCTGGCCGGTGGTCCTGAAGACACCGCGCGGGGGCTACGACGGCAAGGGTGTGTTCGTCGTCGACGGTCCGGACCAGGTGGCCGACCTGCTCGAGCGGCACGGCACGCTGCTGGTCGAGGAGCGCGTCGCGATGGTGCGCGAGCTCTCCGCGCAGGTCGCCCGCTCGCCGTTCGGCCAGGTGGCGGTGTGGCCGGTGGTCCAGACCGTGCAGCGGAACGGCGTCTGCGCCGAGGTCATCGCTCCCGCGCCGGACCTGCCCGACGAGCGGGCGTCCGCCGCCCAGGAGCTGGCGGTGCGCATCGCCGACCGGCTGGGCGTCGTCGGCATGCTCGCCGTCGAGCTGTTCGAGACCCCGGACGGCGTGCTGGTCAACGAGCTCGCCATGCGGCCGCACAACTCCGGCCACTGGACGATCGAGGGAGCGGTGACCAGCCAGTTCGAGCAGCACCTCCGGGCCGTCCTCGACTACCCGCTTGGGTCCACGGCGATGACCGCCCCGGTGGCCGTGATGGCCAACGTGCTGGGGGGCGCGGCCGCCGAGCCGGGGTGGTCCGGCCCGGCCCTCGACGAGCGGATGCACCACCTGATGGCGCACTGGCCGGACGTGAAGCTGCACTGGTACGGCAAGTCGCAGCGGCCGGGCCGCAAGCTCGGCCACCTCACGGCGCTCGGCACCGATGTCACCGAGGTGCGGGCGCGGGCCGTGGCCGCGGCGCGCTACCTGGCCGACGGCGTCGTCGACCCGGCCTTCGCCTTCGAGCACGAGCACGAGCACTGAGGAGCAGGGTGTGACCGAGCCGAGCGCCGCGCCCGTGGTGGGCATCGTCATGGGCAGCGACTCCGACTGGCCGGTCATGGAGCCGGCCGCGCAGGCGCTCGAGGAGTTCGGCGTGCCGTACGAGGCGCACGTGGTCTCCGCGCACCGGACCCCGCGCCGCATGCTCGACTACGCCGAGTCGGCCGCCGGCCGAGGCCTGCAGGTGATCATCGCCGGCGCCGGAGGAGCGGCCCACCTGCCCGGCATGGTCGCGGCCGCCACGCCGCTGCCGGTGATCGGCGTGCCCCGGCCGCTCGACCGGCTCGACGGCCTGGACAGCCTCCTGTCGATCGTCCAGATGCCGGCCGGGGTGCCGGTGGCCACGGTGAGCATCGGCGGGGGGCGCAACGCCGGCCTGCTCGCGGTGCGCATCCTGGCCGCCTCGGACGAGGTGCTGCGCGCAGCGGTGAGCCGTTTCCAGGAGGAGCTCGCCGAGTCGGTCCTCGCCCGCGATCTCACCCTCCAGGAGCGTCTCGGTACCGAGAGCTGAGCAGCCGGGCGTAATCTGCTACCCGTGAGTAGCAACGCTGGGCTGTACGCGCTGACCGAGGAGCACGAGGCCATCCGGGAGGCGGTGCGCGACATCGCCGAGCGCGAGATCGCGCCCTTCGCCGCCGAGGTGGACGCCGACTCGCGGTTCCCCGTCGAGGCCCAGAAGGCGCTCACCGCCGCCGGCTTCCACGCCACACACATCCCCGAGCAGTACGGCGGCGAGGGTGCCGACGCGATCGCGACGTGCATCGTGATCGAGGAGGTCGCCCGCGTCGACGTCAGCGCCTCGCTCATCCCCGCGGTGAACAAGCTGGGCTCGATGCCCGTCATCCTGTCGGGGTCCGAGGAGCTCAAGCAGAAGGTGCTCGCCCCGATCGCCGCCGGCGACGCGATGATCAGCTACGGCCTGTCCGAGCGCGAGGCCGGCTCCGACGCCGCAGCGATGAAGACCCGTGCCCGCCTCGAGGGCGATACCTGGGTGCTCAACGGCACCAAGGCCTGGATCACCAACTCCGGGGTCTCCGAGTGGTACACGGTCATGGCCGTCACCGACCCGGAGAAGGGCGCCAACGGCATCTCCGCCTTCGCCGTCCACCGCGACGACCCCGGCTTCGCCGTGGGCCCGAAGGAGCGGAAGATGGGCATCAAGGGCTCGCCCACCTGCGAGCTCTACTTCACCGACTGCGCCATCCCGGCCGACCGGATCGTCGGCGCGCCCGGCACCGGCTTCAAGACCGCGCTGCGCACCCTGGACTTCACCCGGCCCACCATCGGCGCCCAGGCCGTCGGCGTCGCGCAGGGGGCGCTCGACGCCTCGATCGCCTACGTCAAGGAGCGCAAGCAGTTCGGCACGGCCATCGGCGACTTCCAGGGCGTCCAGTTCATGCTGGCGGACATGGACATGAAGATCCAGGCGGCCCGCCACCTGGTCTACGTGGCCGCGGCCGCCGGCGAGCAGGGCCGCCCCGACGTCACCCGGGTCTCCGCCGCGGCGAAGGCGTTCGCCTCCGACACCGCGATGCAGGTGACCACCGACGCGGTCCAGCTGTTCGGCGGTGCCGGCTACACCCAGGACTTCCCGGTCGAGCGGATGATGCGCGACGCCAAGATCACACAGATCTACGAGGGCACCAACCAGGTCCAGCGCATGGTGATCGCCCGGAACCTCCTGCGGAAGTAGGCCAGAGCCTGCGATCGCAGGTCGTGGAACGAGGTTCGCGGGTCAACCCGGTGATGGGCTGGGAGCATCAGCCGAGCGATGACAGCTACCACCGCTGCCGTCGGTGCCGCCGATCCGGAGGACCACGCCATCGGTGGCGAGCACTCATCCGTCCAGCTCACCGGCCTGAGCGGCCCTCGCCGAACCGGTCGACCGACCGCCAGGCCCTACCACCCCCCAGGTCCAGCGCACGGCGATCGCCCGGAACCTCCTGAGGAGGTAGCTCCCACCAGCGGGCTCAGCGGATCAGGACGGCTTCCGGGCCAGGACCACGAACTCGTTGTAGGTGAACGCCTTGCCGGCCCACCGGGGGAACGGGAAGGAGAACGAGCGCTCGACCGTCAGACCCAGCTCCGCGCTCAGGGCAGCGAGGCCGGCGAGGTCGACGAACCGGACGTGCGTGGCATCGGAGGCCCATCCCCGCTCCTGCGGGCAGATGAACAGCACCCGGCCGCCCGGTCGGAGGTAGGGCAGGTACTCGCGGACCAGCTCGAGCGCCGTCGCGTGCTGCACGTGCTCGATGACGTGGGCGAGCAGCAGCGTGTCGAAGGAATCGGGCCGGTCGTAGGGGCCGCCGCGGAACTCGTCCGGCGTGAAGGCGGTGAACCCCCGGGCCCGGGCCGTGGCGACCGAGGTGGGGTTGTGGTCGATCCCCACGCCGTTGCCGTCGAGGTGGGCCAGGTTGCGGCCGATGCCGCAGCCGACGTCCAGCACCCGGCCGAGGTTGAGCCGGCGGACGTTCCAGCGGTAGGGCCGCTGGACGTCGAGCCACTGCTTCCACGAGACCCCGCCGAGGCGCGCCAGCCGCTCGGTGTAGGCGACGGAGGCGGTGTCGGCAGCGGAGGTCCCGGTCGGGTCCCCGGCTCCCTCGCCGGCCGGAACCGGCCGGTCCGGGACGGCAGCGAAGTCGGGGGGCGTGGACGTGGAGCGCTCGGTCATCGGACTCCTCGGCGGTGGTCGATGCGGGCCATGGTCCCGACCCTAGGCTGCGCCGCGCCCGGGGTGGAGTGCGTCGGGCTGCTCGGTCCAGCAGCCGGGAGACCGCCGCCAGCCGGTCGTCCCCGGCCACGCCGACCACCCCGGACGGGTGCGCAGCGCGTCCAGCGCACCGCGCGCCGCCTCCCGGTCCCCGAGCCGGGAGGCCGCCAGCCCCGCGTGGAGGTCGCGCGCCCCGGCCGCCGCTCCGTCGTGCCGGCCGCCAGCCGTGCCCTCAAGCGGGACGACCCAGCTGGCGCACCCCGTCGATCCGCAGGCCGAGGGTGGCGGTGACCCGCTCGGTCTCGGCGCGCCGCACGAGGGCGCCGCCCTCCGGGCGCCGGCACAGCACGATCGACGCCCCGGCGGCGAGGGGGGCCAGCAGCCAGGTGACGGGTCCGGCCTCGGCCGCGGTTTCCTCGTCCACCATGATGCGGTCCCCGGGAGCGATCCCGAGCAGGCCCGCGAGCTGCTCGGCGCTCTCGACGAGCCCGGCCAGCGAGAGCGTCAGCTCTCCCAGGAGCAGGCCGGGGGCGGCGGGATCGGGCGGTACGAGCGGGACGAACACGTCCCCGTGGGTCCGCACCTCGAGCGCGAAGTCCCGGGCGGGGCCGGTGTAACCCGGCATGCCCAGCCCGAGAGGGTGCAGCGACAGGCCGAGCACGTCGTCCGGCAGGTCCACCTCCGCCAGCTCCGGCAGCCTGTCCTGGGTGGACAGGACCACGTCGGCCGCCGCCAGCTCACCGTCGTGCTCGGCCGCGGTGTCCAGCACGGCCGCGCCGCAGCTCCACACCCCCAGCAGCACCGCGGCGGTCTGCCAGTGGGGCGGCAGGACGACGGCGACGACGCTCCCCGGGCCCACGTCGAACTCGTCCTGCAGCAGGTTGGCGGTCTTGGCGACCCAGTTGGCCAGGGTGGTGGCCGACAATTCCGTCCGCTCCCCGGAGGCGTCGTCGTAGAAGGTCAGCAGCGGCCGGGCGCGATCGCGGTCACGGGCGAGCAGGGCGGCCGGGCCGGAGGGAGGCATGGGCGCCAGGATCCCAGGTCCGCGGTGCGACCTCACCTGCTGGTCGGCGGCTGCCCCTGGGCCAGCGCCTCCTGGGCGGCGACAGGGTCGTAGGCGCAGGCGTCGGCCGCCGCGGTGGCCGGGGACGGAGCCGGTCCGGTGGGCGCGGGCACCGGGCCGGCCACCGCGGTGGTACCCGGGCCGGCCTGGACGGCCGCCGGGGCCTCGGGCGCGGGTGCGGCGCCGGGAGCCCCCGGGTCGGCCAGGGCCTGCCCGACGATGCTGCGGATCCGGTCGTAGTCCGGATAGGCAGGACGGATCACGGAGTCGTCGAAGACCACGCTGCGGATACCGGCGTCCTTGATCTTCAACGCGAGGTCGGCCAGCCGGCCGACGACCGCCTGCGGGATGTCGGTGCTCACGATGTCCTGCGTCGTCGCCGCGATCTCCTGGTACCTGGTGAGCAGGGTGATCGGGTCGGCCGCCGCCACGATGGCGTCCAGCACGCACCGCTGGCGGTCCATCCGCTGGTAGTCGTCGAGCCCGAACCGACCGCGGGCGTAGTCGAGCGCTCGGTCGCCGCCCATCAGCTGGTCAGGGCCGGGCGCGATGTAGGCGTGCGGCAGGTGACCCAGGGTCGGCTCGCCCCCGATCGGCACGTAGTAGTTCACGTCCACGGTGATCCCGCCCAGGGCGTCGATCATCTGGCTGAAGCCTTCGAGGTTGATCAGCACGTGGTAGTCGATGGGCAGCCCGAGCGCCTCGCCCACGCCCTGCTTCAGGAACTCCGCGCCCGGATCGGCGACGTCACCGAGCACGTCGGGATGGGCGGCCGGCCCGTTGCGGTAGACGGCATTGAGCAGGCTCTCGCTCTCGCTGCCGGCGTCGAAGCCGTCCGGGTACACCTGGGCGAGCGGGCTGCCGGGGGGGAAGGGCAGCTCCTGGAGGTTGCGCGGCAGGCTGAACGTCGTCGTCGCGCCCGTCTCGGTGTCGATGCTGGCCACGATCACGGTGTCCGTCCGCACCCCGTCCCGGCCGTCGCCGCCGTCGCCGCCCAGCAGCAGCACGTTGACCCGGTCCTTGTCGCCCCACGGGTCCGCCGCGGTCCCGGCCGGGATGTCGTCGGCGTCGCTGCCGGCCGCGAACAGGTTGGTGAGCAGGTCCCGCTGCGCCGCGGCCAGCTGGACCACCTCGAACGCGGGCGCGGCGATCCCCAGGGACAGCAGGACGACCACGACGCCGCCGATCAGGCGCGGACCGGCCGCGGTCGTGCCCGGCGCCAGGAGGCGGTAGCCGGCGACGACGACGAGCACCCACGCCAGGGCCCCCACCGTCGCGGCCGCGATGACGAGCACTAGGACGGTCGGGTTCACGGCGATCTGCAGGGCCACGTCGTGGCCGGCGGTCGCCAGCCACACCACGCCGGCGAGGGCGGCGGCGAAACCACCGAGCAGCCACCAGCCCGCCTTCCGGTAGCCGGCGGCGAGGAGCGCGGACCCCGGGAGCAGGGCGCCCAGCACGGTCAGCCCCAGCGCCCGCCCGAACCCGCTCGACGAGCGCGGTGCGCCGGTCGGCGTCCCGCGGCGCGGGGCCGGCCGGCCCAGCCGCGGATCCAGCCGCGCCGGGAGCGGGCGGCCGAGCCTCGGGTCCAGCCGCGCCGGGAGCGGGCGTCCGTGCGCCGCTGCCGTCCAGTCGTGCTGCACCCCGCGTACCTCCTGTGCTCTGGCTCGGCGGCCGGTCGCCGGTTCCGGCAGAGGTTAGGCACGCGTCAGGGGGGTCGGGACGCGCGACACGTCTGCGCCGCCCCGCGGCCACCGGGAGTCCCCGGTGACCGCTCCTGTCACACGGGGCGGGGGTCCGCGGAACCCGGAGAGGTACCGGTGACGAACTGGTCCAGCGTCGGGAGCTGTTGCCTCAGTTGATGCAGGTCGTGTCCGCCGCGGTCCGCGCGGCCGCCTCGTCGGCCGGTGCCGCGGGAGCGGTGGACGCGGTCACCGGGGCGCCGACTCCCGCGAAGTCCGAGCCCAGCACCAGCTGCACGGTCCCGCCGGCGACGTCGTCCGACGGCACCGTGGCGGCTCCGGGTACGGCCGCTGCCACCGTGGCGGCCAGCGCGTCGTCCCCCGGTGCGAAGCGGATCTCGGTCGTCGCGTAGTCGCTGCTGTCGGCGTTCCCGGTGGAGGTGACGACGAAGCCCGCTGCTTCCAAGTCTGCCGCCGTCTCGCCGGCGAGCCCCGCGGTCCCCGAACCGTTGTAGACGGCGACGGGCACCTCCCCGGGCGCCACGGTGTCGGCGGGCTCGGCAGGTTCGGCGGGAGGGGCGTCGGGTTCGGCGGAGAGGTCGGCGAAGAAGTCGTGCAGCGTCTCCTCGTCCGCCAGGCGCAGGATGTAGCGCCCGTTCTCGTCCTCGTCGTCCCCGACGTACGGGACGGTCTGGAACTCGATGCTGCCGGCGGTGACGGCCTGCATCTGCTCGGCGAGGCCGAAGAGGTCCAGCGACTCGTCGACGGTCAGCGCGCCGGCCGCCGCCTCGACGAGCTCGCGCTGCTTGCCGAGGTCGAAGAAGACGTTCTCCGACAGGATCTTCCGGAGCATCGCCGCGATGAACGTCTGCTGGCGGACGATCCGGTCGAAGTCCCCCCGCTCGAGCCCGTGCCGCTGCCGGACGAAGGCCAGCGCCTGCTCACCGCTGATCGTCTGCACACCGGCCGGGAGGTTCACGCCCGAGTACGAGTCCCGGGCGGCCGCGCAGAGGTTGACCTCCACGCCGCCGAGCACGTTGGACAGCTGGAAGAACCCGAGGAGGTCGACCTCTGCGTAGTGGTCGATCTGCAGGCCGGTGAGACCGCTGATGGTCTGGATCAGCAGCTGGGCCCCGGCTGCCTGCCGCGCGGCGTCGTCGCTGCCCTCGGGTGCGCCGTGGTAGCCGAAGGAGTAGGCGGCGTTGAGCTTGTCCTGCCCGTACCCCGGGATCTCCACCCAGGAGTCGCGGGGGAGCGAGACGAACGAGGCCTGGGATCCGTCGGACGGCACGTGGACCAGGATCATGGTGTCGGTGTTGAGGCCGGAGTCCTCGCCCGCGTTCAGCTGCGCCAACTGCTCCGGGGTGAGCCGGCTGCGGCTGTCGCTCCCCACGAGCAGCAGGTTCATCGCCTCGCTGCGGCCGGCGTTCCCCTCCGTGGGGATCGCGTCGGTGCGGTGGACGCTGGCGTCGGCCAGGCGCCCCAGGTGCCAGCCCCAGCCGCTCGCCCCCAGGACGGCCACCGTCAGCACGGCCGCGACAAGGCGCACTGCCGTGACGATCCGCCGCCGCGCCGGTCGCCGCCCGCCAGCGGGTCGGGGGGCCGGTCCAGGTCCCGCCGGGCGCCGTCTCGGGGCCCGTCCTGCCCGTGGGTCGACCCGTGCCGGCAGGGCTCGGCCTCCGGGCTCTCCGGCGTCGTGGTCTGGGTGGTGGCTCACGGGATCCCTCACGAAGGCAGGAGCGGGTGCGCGGACGGAGCGCGACAGCGGCGGCGTCGATGCGGTCGCAGGAGCTCAGCGGCCAGGCTAACCACGGACGCCGTCGCTGCGGGTCCCGCGACACGGCCGGGACCGTTCCCTCTCCCGCACCGGGGGTCGAGCCCGGGACGGGTGGGGGCGCTGGAGGTCAGTGGGGTGGCTGTGGCACGACACGGTCATGCGGGCCGGGGAGTGCGCCGATGTCGATCGGCCGTGTGCGAAAAACTACCGAGGGTGACCGGCGCGCCTTCGGAACCGGAGCGTGCCGGCCGGTGAAGCTGCCTGCGGCGCCCTGTTGCCAGGTGCGCCTGGGCCCTCGTCGTCTCTCCGGAGGAACCATCCCGTGCGCCGCTTGCTCGTAGGCTCGTCCGCCTTCCTCATGCTCACCGGCATGGTGCTCGTCCTGCCCGTCTACGCCGCTCCGGCGCCGGCGGCGACGCCGGTGGAGCCCTCGATCGCAGGCGTGGAGCTGGGCTCGGTGGACCGACCCCGGGACGACGCCGTCGTCACCGCCGACGGCGCGGTCGTCGACGCCGGCCCCGACGCCGACGTGGCCGAGGGCGCCGCGGTGCTGCCGGCCGATCCGTCGCCGCAGGACCCGGTCGCCGCCTCGGGCGAGGAGCTCGACGGCGTGCCCGCGCTCACCGTCTCCCGGCCCGACACCGAGCCGTTCTCCGCGATCGGGGTCACCTGGTCCGAGGACGAGTCGGTCGTCGGCGTCCAGGTCCAGGTGCGCACCAAGAACGCCGAGGGCGCGTGGGGCGAGTGGCAGACCCTCGAGCAGGACGACGTGGAGCTGAGCGAGGACGGGCCGTCGGGCGCCGTCCGGGGTGGCACCGATCCGCTGTGGACCGGACCCTCGCGCGGCGTCGAGGTGATCGTGCAGGCCGTCGACGGCTCCGAGCCCCGCGACGTGCAGCTCGAGCTCATCGACCCGGGCAGCAGCCCGGCCGACGACGTCCCCGGGGCGCCGACGATCACCGACACGGCGCACGCGGCGATGACGATGCCGGCCATCTACTCGCGGGCCCAGTGGGGGGCCGACGAGGGGCTGATGACCTGGGGGCCGGAGTACGCGCCGACGCTCAAGGCCGCCACGATCCACCACACCGCGGACAGCAACGACTACGCCGCCGCCGACGTGCCGGCGATCATGCGCTCGATCTACGCCTACCACGCCGTCAGCCGGGCGTGGGGCGACATCGGCTACAACGTCATCGTCGACAAGTTCGGCCGGGCCTGGGAGGGCCGCTCGGGCGGCCTGGCCAGCACCGTCATCGCGGCGCACGCCGGCGGGTTCAACACCTCCACCTTCGGCATCTCGCTGCTCGGCAACTACGAGCTGGTCACCCCGTCGGCGGCGATGATCGAGACGGCCGCTGCGGTCGCCGCGTGGAAGCTCTCGCTCCACGGCGTCGACCCGAAGGGCACCACGGTGCTCACCTCCAGCGGCGGTGGTACGTCGAAGTACCCCGCCGGCCGGGCGGTCACCCTGCCGACCATCTTCGGCCACCGCGACGTCGGTGCCACGGCCTGCCCGGGCAAGCACGTCTACAGCCGCCTGGGTGACATCCGCGACCTGGCCGCGGCCAAGGTCGCCTCCGAGGGCCCGGCCGAGGCGGTCGCCGCCCCGGTGCCGGCCCAGACGATGCTGCGCAACGACAACGTCGGCGGGGTGGCGCAGTGGACGACGGACCGCGGGGTGCCCGGTGACGTGCCGCTGGCCTGCGACTGGGACGGCAGCGGCAACGAGACGATCGGGCTGTTCCGCCGCGGGAGGTTCCTGCTCTTCGACTCCAACGCCACCGCCGCTCCCGCGTCCGCGGACTTCTTCTTCGGCGACCCCGGTGACGTGCCGCTCTGCGGTGACTGGGACGGGGACGGCAAAGACACCGTGGGGCTCTGGCGCAAGGGCGTGTTCTTCCTGAAGAACAGCAACACCTCCGGCCGGGCCGACGGGTCCTTCGGCTACGGCAACGTCGATGCCCAGCCGCTCGTCGGGAACTGGGACGGCGACCCGTTCGACACCGTCGCCGTCTTCCAGGCCGGCGCGGTGTACTACACGAACAGCAACCTCGTCCCGCTCGCGGCCGGGGTCACCCCGTTCGGGGACCGCACGGACGTGGCGGTGGCGGGTGACTGGAGCGGCTCGGGCAAGGACAGCATCGGGGTGTTCCGCAACGGGACCTTCTACTTCGCCAACTCCCTGATCCGCACGCGCGGCGACCTGACCGTGCACTTCGGGGACCGCGGGGACCGGCCGCTGGTCGCGGACTGGGACGGCAACGACACGACGACCGTGGGGATCAGCCGTGGGTACTGAGCTGCGGACCCGGTTCCGTCGCGGGGTCGTCGTCGGCCTGGCCGCCGCGGGGCTGGCCGCCGGCGTGACGGTCGCGGCGCCGGCCCAGGCGACCGTGACCGGTGACATCACCATCACCGGGCACGGCTACGGCCACGGGCGCGGCCTGGGGCAGTGGGGCTCCTACGGCTACGCCACGGCCGGGGCCTCGTACCGGGACATCGTCGGCCACTACTACGGCGGAACGGTCATCTCGGCGCAGCCCGACGGGCCGGTGGGCGTCCAGCTCACCGCCCAGGACGGCCTGGACCTCGTGGTGACGTCGGGCCGGGACTTCACCGTCGGCGGCGTGCACGTCTCCGCCGGTTCCGCGGCGCGGGTCACCGCTCGTCCCGACGGCAGCTTCCTGCTCACCACCAGTTTCGGCTGCGCGGCGCCGGCCGTCTGGACGACGCCGATCGGCACCTCCCGCGTGGCGCCGACCGTGGAGCCCGGCGGGGACCTGAACGCCATGCTCAGCCTCTGCACCCCCACCGGCACCCGGCAGTACCGCGGGGAGCTCTCGGTGGTCTGGACGGGCAACGGGCAGCGGACCGTCAACACCGTCCGCATGGAGGACTACCTCCGCGGCGTGGTGCCGCGTGAGTCCCCGGCCAGCTGGGGCGACGCCGCCGGCGGCAAGGGCATGGAGGCGCTGAAGGCCCAGGCCGTGGCCGCCCGGTCCTACGCCTGGGCGGAGAACCGCTCCAGCTGGGCCAAGACCTGCGACACCACCTCCTGCCAGGTGTACTCGGGAGCCGGCATCAACGGCTCCTCGGTGGAGGACCGGCGCACCGACGCCGCCATCGCCGGTACCGCGGGCGTCGTGATGCGCACACCGGCCGGCGCGATCGTGCGCACCGAGTTCAGCTCGTCCACCGGCGGCTACACCGCCGGCGGCGCCTTCCCGGCCGTCGTCGACGAGGGCGACACCGCCTCGCCGTACCACAACTGGACGACGAAGGTGCCCGCCTCCCGGGTGGTGAGCGCATTCGGGGTGGGGGAGCTGACCGGCATCCAGGTCACCCGCCGCAACGGCCTCGGGGCCGACGGCGGCCGGGTGCTCGCGGTCGAGATCTCCGGGACGGCGAAGACGGTGACCGTGACGGGCAACGACGTCCGCTCCCGGCTGGGCCTGCGCTCGGACTGGTTCTCCGTCGACGTCGGCGGGGGCGTTCCGGCCGGACCGGGCCCGCAGGCCCCGCCGGCGCCGCCGGTGCAGCCGTTCGTCTACCGGGCGTCGGGCAACCAGCCGGGCGCCTCGGCCGTCCCCGTGCCGTTCGGCCAGGTCGGTGACATCCCGCTGGCCTGCGACTGGAACGGCGACGGCGTGAGCACCCTGGGCATCTTCCGCCGGGGCGTGTTCTACACGACCGACGTCCCCGGCGGGGGCGTCGCGCAGCAGGTCTTCGCGTTCGGCCAGCCCGGGGACCAGCCGGTGTGCGGTGACTGGGACGGCAACGGCACCGACACCGTCGGCGTCTTCCGCGGCGGCATGGTCTACCTGCGCAACAGCAACTCGACCGGCGTCGCCGACGGCTCGTTCGGCTTCGGCGACCGGGGCGACCGGCTGATCGCCGGCGACTGGAACGGTGACTCGTTCGACACCGTCGGGGTGTGGCGCAACGGCTGGTTCCACCTGACCAACAGCAACCTCGTGGCGACGACGGCCGCCTCGGTCGCCTACGGCAGCCCCGGGGACCTGCCGGCGACCGGGGACTGGGACGGCAACGGCACCGACACCCTCGGCATCCTGAACGCGGGCACCTTCTACCTGCGCAACGACTGGGTGTCCGGCCGCGGGGAGCTGAGCTTCGGCTTCGGCGACCGCGGTGACGTGCCGGTGGTCGGTCGCTGGGCGGCCGGCGCGGGTGGTGACGTCGTCGGCGTCGCCCGCTCGTACTGAACCGGGTGGGCCCTGGGGCACCGGTGACCACTGGGTCGCCGGTGCCCAGGTCCTCCCGGGCAGAGGCGATCGGACAGGTACCGTCAGTGCCCGTGCCGACCGTCCCACCCGAGTCCCCGTCCCGCAGCTGGTCGCGGACCGTCGACGACCTGGCCGGGGGGTGGCGGCAGCGCTCGCTGTGGGGTCACCTCGGCTGGCAGGACATCAAGCAGCGCTACCGCCGCTCGGTGCTCGGGCCGATCTGGATCACGATCAGCATGGCGGTCACCGCCGTGGCGCTGGGCATCCTCTACGCCGGCCTCTTCGGCAACAGCCTCGCCGACCAGCTGCCCTACATCCTGGTCGGGTTCATCGTCTGGGGCTTCATCAGCGGGTGCATCCTCGAGGGCGCCGACGTCTTCATCGCCAACGAGGGGCTGATCAAGCACCTGCCCGCACCGCTGAGCGTGCACGTCTACCGGTTGGTCTGGCGCCAGACGTTGCTCTTCGCGCACAACATGATCGTCTACCTGGTCATGCTGGTGATCTTCCCGCAGCCGCTGAGCGCGACGGTGCTGCTCGCCATCCCCGCGTTCGCGCTGCTGATGGTCAACGGCGCCTGGATAGCCGTGCTCCTGGGCATCATCACCACGCGGTTCCGCGACCTGACGCCCATCACGCAGAGCCTCGTGCAGCTGCTGTTCTTCATGACGCCGATCGTGTGGATCTACGAGGACTTCCTCGCCAGCGAGAACCCGGCGATCGCCGAGCGGGCTCGGCTGGCCGAGATCAACCCCTTCCTGCACTTCCTGGAGATCATCCGTCGGCCGCTGCTCGGGCAGGAGCAGCACCTGCGCCACTGGGTCGTCGTCCTGGTCATCGCCGTGGTCGGGTGGGCGGCGGCGCTGTTCGTCCTGCGCCGCTACCGGTCCCGCGTCTCGTATTGGGTGTGAGCATGTCGACCGAATCCGCCTCCGACGGCCGTCGCGAGGTCAGCATCACGACCAAGGACGCCTGCGTCGACTTCCCGATCTTCGACGCGAAGAGCCGCTCGCTGAAGAAGACCGTCATGGGCCTGGTCGGGGGCAACATCGCCAGCACCAGCAAGGTGCCGATCATCGAGGCGCTGACCGACGTCAACGTGCACCTCGAGCACGGGGCCCGGGTGGCCCTCGTCGGCCACAACGGCGCGGGCAAGACGACCCTGCTGCGGCTGCTGGCCGGCATCTACGAACCCACCCGCGGCGTCGCGGAGATACGCGGCCGGGTGGCGCCGATCTTCGACCTCGGCGTGGGCATGGACCCGGAGATCTCCGGCCTGGAGAACATCATGATCCGGGGCCTGTTCCTCGGCATGACCCGCAAGCAGATGGAGGCGCGGGTCGACGACATCGCGGACTTCACCGAGCTCGGCGACTTCCTCCGGATGCCGCTGCGCACCTACTCCACGGGCATGCGGGTCCGGCTGGCCCTCGGCGTGGTCACCAGCATCGATCCGGAGATCCTGCTCCTGGACGAGGGGATCGGCGCGGTCGACGCGGCCTTCCTGGAGAAGTCCAAGCGCCGCCTGGCCGATCTCGTCGAGCGTTCCGGTCTGCTGGTCTTCGCCTCGCACTCCGACGAGTTCCTCCGCGAGCTGTGCGACTCGGCGATCTGGATGGAGCACGGGCGGGTCAAGCAGCACGGCGAGCTGGAGGAGGTCCTGCGGGCCTACAAGGGCACCCCCGCGTGAGCGACGACCTCACGGGCACTGCCGGCGGCCGCATCGTCGCCGTCATCGTCACCCGGCACCGGCGGGACCTGCTCGGCCGCAGCCTGGCCGCGATCGCCGAGCAGACCCGGCCGGTGGACCACGTGGTGCTCGTCGACAACGGGCCCGACCATCCGGTGGAGGACGTCGCGCGGGCCAGCGGGCTGCCGATCACGTACCTGCCCAGCGAGCGCAACCTCGGTGGTGCCGGTGGTTTCGCGCTGGGCATGCTGCACGCGCTGGCGCTCGGGGCGGACTGGGTGTGGTGCGCCGACGACGACGGCCGCGCCGCCACCCCCGACGTCCTGGAGACGTTGCTGCGGGTGGCCGACCAGCACGACCTGGCCGAGGTCTCGCCGATGGTCGCCGACGAGAGCGACCCGGCTCGGCTGGCCTTCCCGCTGCGCCGCGGCCTGCGGTGGCGGCGGACCGCCGGCGAGTTCGCCGACGTCGACGTCATCCACGGCTACGCGTCGCTGTTCAACGGTGCGTTGTTCCGCGCCGCGGCGCTCGATGTCGTCGGCGTCCCGGACAGCCGGCTGTTCTTCCGCGGTGACGAGACCGAGATCCACCGCCGGCTGCGCCGGTCGGGGCTGCGCTTCGGCACCGCCACGAGGGCGTTCTACCTGCACCCTGAGGGGACGACGGAGTTCGTGCCGATCCTCGGGGGGCGGCTGTCGGCGCAGTACCCGGAGAACGAGGTCAAGCGGTACTACACCTACCGCAACCGGGGCTATTTGCTCGCCCGGCCGGGCATGCGCTGGATGGCGCCGCTGGAGTACGTCCGGTTCGGCTACTTCTTCCTCAGCCGGGGCGACTGGGCAGGCCTGCGCGAGTGGCTGCGGCTGACCCGGGCCGGCCGGCGCGAGCGGCTCACCCGCGCCGGCTGACCCGGCTCACAGCACGGTCTTGGGGAACTCCGGCTTCGGGTCGAACGTCAGGCCCTCGAGGAACTTCCTGGCCAGCTCGAGGCGCAGCTTGCGCGGCACGCGGCCTTCCTTCAGCCCGCGGTGCACCCGCTGGGCGAACCGCAGCGCGGCGGCCTTGTCCACGTGGTGCCACTGGTAGGACGCCTCGTTGCGCACGCCGTAGGAGAACTTCCAGAGGTTGCGCTCGTTGACGTCGGCGAAGTTGACGCCGCGGTTGGTGGGCAGGTCGTGCACGACGCGGCTGTCCAGGCACTGGATGCCCGGCGCGGCGGCGGTGATCCGCCGGGTGTACTCCTGGTCGTCGAACCAGATGAAGTACTCGCTCAGCGGCAGCCCGTACTTCGCCATCGTCCAGCGCGGCACGAGGACCGACACGAACGAGCAGTGCTCGACGAGCACCACGGGCAGGCCGCGGACGAGCAGGCGGCCCCAGTCCCAGGTGGTGCCGGGGTTGTTCATCTCGCAGACGTCGCCGTCGACCCACTGCACGACCGAGCAGGCGAACGGCAGCTGCATGCCCATCTGCTTCTCGGCCGCGTCCAGACCGGACAGCAGCTCCGCGAGCGCGTCGGGCTCGGCGTAGCAGTCGTCGTCCATGATCCAGGCGAAGTCGGCGCCGCCCTCGTAGGCCAGCTTCATGCCGGTGGCGAAGCCGCCCGCGCCGCCGGTGTTGGTGTCCAGCCGCACGACCTCGATCCCGGGCCGGGCGCCGTACTCGGCGAGCACCGCGGGGGTGTCGTCGGTCGAGGCGTTGTCGATGACCAGCACCCGATCGGCCGGGCGCGACTGGGCGGCCAGCTTGTCGAGGACGGTCGGGAGCTTGTCCGCGCGGTTGTACGTGACCACGACGGCGGTGACGGAGAGGGTCATGCGTTCCATTCCTTGTAGAGGTCGCGCGTCCACTCGCGGGCGTGGGGGAGCGCAGCGAAGGCCTGCACCTTGCGCTGCTGCTCGGCGGCCCAGCGTGCGCGCTGCTCGGGGTCGGTCACGGCGGTGATGACCCGCTCACGAGCCGCCGCGAGGAACGGCAGCGGGTGGCGGGGGCAGAGCAGGTCGTCGACGACCACCGAGCGCTGCGAACCGACGTCCGCGCTGATGACGAGCGCGTCGTGGGCGGCGGCCTCGAAGCTGGTCAGCGTGACACCCTCGTTGTCCGAGCTGATGACCAGCACGTCGGCGTCGTCGAGGGTCTCGGACACCGGCTGGTCCACGCCCCGCATCTCGAGGACGCTCCCGAGGCCGAGCCGGCGGCTCATCGTGCGGATCTCGTCGGCCAGCTCGCCGTCGCCGTGCATGACGAACCGGGCGTCGGGGAGGTCGCGCCGCAGGCGGGCTACCAGCCGCAGGAAGAGGTAGGGCCGCTTCTGTTGGGTGAGCCGGCCGACGAAGGCGACCGTGGTCCCCCCGTCGCGCCTCAGGGCGGGCGCGCGCGTGGTCGGTGTGAGGTCGGCGAGGGTGGCCAGCACGACCTTCTCCCGCGGCACCTTCATGTCCTGGATCAGGTAGTCGCGCAACTGCGGCGAGATGACGTGGTGCACGTCGATCGCGTCGGTGACCCGGACGGCGATCTCGACGAACCCGCCGGTGCGCCACTCCAGGATGTGCAGCGAGTCGGCGATGTGCACCCACGGGAACCGGGCCCGGATCCACGGCAGCCGCTCGTAGAGCCACGTGCAGTGGTGCAGGTGGATGCCGCGGATGTCGAAGGCGTCGAACAGGCCGTTGAGGAGGGTGGCGTCCTGGTGGGCCTCCAGCGGGGAGGTGATCGGCAGGAAGACGGCGTCGGCCAGCTCCGGCCGGGTCACCCACGGGCTGCTGCTGGCCCGGTCGGTGAGGACGATCGGCAGGAAGCCGGCCTCGGCCGCGGCCTGGATGCACTCCAGGGCCCAGCGCTCGGCGCCACCGAGCTCCAGCCAGTGCAGCCCGAACAGGACCGCGCGGGGCTTGTCCCCGGGAGGCGGTGCGGCGGCAGCGCTGCGCGGGGCCGAGCGGGTCCGGGGGATGTCGCGGCGGGAGGGCCGGCGCTCCAGCTGGTCGGTGCGCCGCTGGCGGAGCGCGTCGAAGGCGACCGGCGCGCGCGACCGGGCGGCGAAGTGCGCCCGGTGGAACGGGGAGGGCGTGAGCGGCTTGGCCTGCACGAACTCCGGCCGCTCGCCGCCGAGGTCGACGACGAGGTCGAGCGGCTCCACGTCGTCCGGTGCGTCAGCGTCCGCGGCGCCCGAGACGGTGACGAGCGCGACCGGCCCGGACGCGCCGTCCCACGTCATGCGGGCGACCGCCCAGCCCGTCGTCTCGGGCACGGCGCCGGCCTCCCCCCGGTGGGCGAGCACCCGCAGGACGCGGCGCGGGTGCGTCAGGACGGACACGGTGAGCGCGCCGTCGAGCAGCCGCCGCTCCCGGTCGTCGAGCTCCTCCCACCACGTCGCCTCGTGCACCGAGTAGACGCGGGATGCGCCCGGCCCGAGCGGGGTCTGGCTGGTCATGTCGGTGGTGCCTCTCTCGTCCGTTCGGTCCGGCGTCGGTCGTGCGGAGTTCAGCTCGTACCTCGTTCCACCCGGTAGATGGTCGCCGCGTCGTTCGACCACACCTCGGTGAGGCCGGGGACGGCGTCGAGGCCCTCGAGGCCCGGGGCGCGGGAGACCGTGTCGGTGGCGAACCCCTCGCCGACGATGACCCAGCGCACGTCCAGCGACTCCAGGGCGTCCTCGACCGCGGCGGAGTCGCGCTCCGGTGCGAAGTCCTCGATCAGCGTGATCCGGTCGCTGCCGAACTGCTCCGGGCTCGACGGCTGGGTCAGGGGCGTCTTGAACACCAGCGGCAGACCCTCCAAGGCGTACGCCCACGGGGACCCGTCGGCGGGATCGTTCAGCACGGTGCCACCGTCCCAGAGTCGCGCCAACTCGGCATATGCCGCCTCCTCGCCGGAGGACACCGTGGGGCCGTCCCTGTACGGCAGGGAGACCTGCCGGGTGTTGCGCTCCAGGTAGCCGTTCGGGGTCAGCAGGACGAGCAGCACGGCCAGCAGCCCGACGACGACGGAGCCGCGCGCGACCAGGGCGGCGGGCGGCGGGCGGCCCGGCAGCCGGTCCAGCAGCCGTAGGACCCAGTCCTCGAGCCGGACGAAGCCGGCGGCGGCGAGCACGGCTGCGGGCACGACGAACAACGCGGCCAGCCGCCAGCGGTCGTTCCACCACACCGAGGTGAGCCGCAGCGACACGGCGGTGTCGTAGGAGGCCGCGAGGACGAAGAGGGCGAGGAAGACACCGGCGCCGACGAGGAACGGGCGCAGGGCAGGGCTCCGCAGGGCGGCCACCGCACCCAGCAGGAGCAGCAGCGCCAGCCACCACTGCGGCCACAGCGTCTCGTGGTTGAAGAGGAGGAGCCGACCCACCGCGCCGCCCGGTGTCTCGGTCGCCGGCCAGTCGATCTCCGTCGCGTTCCCGGCGACCCCGGTGAGCCCGCGCAGGCCCGGGGACGCGAGCACGACAGCGGCGGCAGCGGTCAGGACGACGGCCAGCAGCGTGCGGCGGTCGCGCCACGGCCGGTCGGTGCGCCGGCCGGTCAGGAGCAGCAGCGCCATGAGGAGGGCGGCGGCCACGGCGGCGCTGGGGTGGGTGGTGAGGAGCCCGACGGCGGCGACGGCCAGCGCGCCGGCGACGCCGACGCTCGGGGAGCGGACCAGCCGCACGAGCAGCCCGCAGGCGGCGGGCAGGACGGCGATCGCCAGCGCCAGCGGGAGCAGCGGGCCGAAGTTGACGAGGTCGTAGGGGAAGGCGGAGAACATGCCCGCGAGGAGCGCGCCGGCGAAGACCATCGCAGGCCGGGGTGCCACGACGCGCAGCAGCGCCACCAGCGAGAGGGCGAACACGGCAGGCAAGCAGGCTGAGAGGCTGTTGAGGACCGTCTGCACCGGCTCCACGCCGCTGTCGAAGAGCAGCGCCCCGAGGGAGTGGTAGGTGTGCGGGTAGTAGTAGTCGGGATTGGCCGGCTGGGCGACGGCCGCGAGCGCCGAGGGGGCGGCGTCCTGGGTCTCGGCGATGTAGCGCACGGCGTTCGCGTGGAACATCGCGTCCCAGTACTGCGGGATGCCCTCGAGGTTCTGCGTGCCGCGCTGCACCGCGAGGGCGCCGACCACGGCGGTGCCGGCGAGCGCCGCGCCGATCGCGACATGGTGATGAAGCCCATAGCGGATGGCGCAGGGGCTGGCGTGTCCCCGCCAGGGGCGGGCGCACGCGACGGCCACGGCGCACAGCACGAGCAGCCCGACCAGCGTGCTCGTCGTCGTCCACGCGATGCCGGTCATCCCGTACCAGGCGGCGAGCACCCCGGCCGCACCGACGGTCAGCGCGGGGGAGGAGCCCACGAGCACCCATCCGCGCAGGCCCAGGGCGAGGCCGAGCACGAAGCCGGGCACGAGCAGGAGGGCGAGCGCGGCCGCGATCACCGGCGCGGAGCTCACGTGGGGCCCGGCGGAGTCGCGTACACGGGGGGCCAGTCTAGGGGGGCCGCGGACCCTGCCGGGGACGCCGGGGACTCTGGAGCGGTGTCGCCGCCGCCGTCCGGTGCTGCCTTACTGTGCCGGGCATGACTGCACAGCAGCCGGTGGCTCTGAGTCGGCTGCCCCGCCGGATCCCGGAGATCCGACCACTCACCGGTCTGCGCATAGTCGCTGCCCTCCTCGTGGTCGTCTTCCACATCCGGGGCAACCTGCGCGCCGCCTTCCCCGACGTCGCCGAGGCCTTCTGGCCGATCCTGGATTCCGGGCTGCTCGGCGTCGACCTCTTCTTCGCGCTCAGCGGCTTCGTGCTGACGATCAACTACGTCGACGCCGCTGGAGTGCGGCTGGCCCGGTCGCGGACGGCGCGCTTCCTGTGGGCGCGGATAGCCCGAATCTGGCCGGCGTACGCCGTCACCCTGCTCATCGCCGGCATCTGGCACGCCGGGTTGCCGGTGGTGGGCTGGGAGGACCCGGTGCCGCCGGAGGACCTGTCCGCGATGAGCTTCCTGCGCCAGTTCTTCCTCGTCGTGCTGTGGGACGAGCCCGGCTACGACCGGCTCACCTGGAACGGCCCGGCCTGGTCGGTGAGTGCCGAGGCGCTGGCCTACCTCGCCTTCCCGGTGCTGGCCCTGCTGCTGTTCCGCCTGGACCGGGCGGTGCGGGCGCGCACCCTGATCTGGCTGGGCCTGGCCGTGCTCGTGCCGCTGATGATCCTGGGGTCGATCAGCCTCTACGGCCCGTACCTGTGGCTCATCCGGCTGGCCGGCGGGTTCGTGGCCGGTTCCCTGGCCGCGCTCGTCGTCCGAAAGGTGTGGGCGCACATCGACGAGCACCCGCACCGGTCCTGGCCGACCGTGCTCACCTGGGTGTCCGTGGTCGGCGTCGTCGGGACGCTGTACCTGACCTACGGGATCGACCGGCCCGCCGCCCGGATCCTCGCGGTGCTGTTCTTCCCGCTGCTGCTGATCGGGCTGTCCTTGAGCCGCTCCGGCCTCTCGCGGCTGCTGGCGACCGAACCGTTCGTGTTCGGCGGGCGGATCTCCTACAGCGTCTACCTGACCCACATGGTGCTGGTCATCGAGCCGTTCTGGGCGCTGCAGACCAGGTGGCCGGGGTCTCTCCCCGACGACTCGCTCGTGGCCAGGTCCTACTTCATCGCCGTCCCGGTGCTGGCCTGCCTGACCGGCTGGCTGCTGTGGCGCTTCGTGGAGGAGCCTGCCCAGCGCAAGATGCGGACGATGGTCGTCGACGTCCCTGCCGAGGACGCGGAGCGGGCCCCCGAGCTACCCACGCTGCAGCCGGCCGGCGACACCGTCGTCGGTGGCCGGGTCGACCCGCAGGCGGTGGCCGCGGCCGACGGCGGCGTGGGGCTGGACCGAGCACCCGCCGCGAGGTGAGCGGCCCCCGTCGTCCGCCCGGGAGTCAGTCCTCCAGGCGGCCGTCGAGGGCGGCGCCCTGGTCGAAGAACGGCCGGATCCGGTTCTCGAACATGGTCAGCGCCGAGCCGATCGCCATGTGCATGTCGAGGTACTTGTAGGTGCCGAGGCGGCCGCCGAACAGGACGCGCTTCTCGGCGGCCTCCTTCGTGGCCAGCTCGCGGTAGGTCTCGAGCTTGGCGCGGTCCTCGGGGGTGTTGATCGGGTAGTACGGCTCGTCGCCGCTCTCGGCGAAGCGGGAGTACTCGCGCACGACGACGGTCTTGTCGGTCGGGTAGTCGCGCTCGGGGTGGAAGTGCCGGAACTCGTGGATCCGGGTGTAGGGCACGTCCTCGTCGCCGTAGTTCATGACCGAGGTGCCCTGGAAGTCGCGGATCGGCAGCACCTCGGTCTCGAAGTCCAGGGTGCGCCAGCCCAGCTCGCCGGCGGAGTAGTCGAAGTACTTGTCGATCGGCCCGGTGAACACGGTGGGGACGTCGGAGGGCAGCTCGTCGCGGACGTCGAAGTAGTCGGTGTTCAGCCGCACCTCGATGTTCGGGTGGTCGGCCATGCGGGTCAGCCAGGCGGTGTAGCCGTCGACCGGCAGGCCCTCGTAGGTGTCGTTGAAGTAGCGGTTGTCGAAGGTGTAGCGGACCGGGAGCCGCGCGATGACCTCGGCGGGCAGCTCGGTGGGGTCGGTCTGCCACTGCTTCTTCGTGTAGCCGCGGATGAAGGCCTCGTAGAGGGGCCGACCGATCAGCGAGATGGCCTTCTCCTCGAGGTTGGCCGCCGACGCGGTGTCGAGCTCGCCGGCCTGCTCGGCGACCAGGGCCCGCGCCTCGTCGGGGGAGAAGCTCTTGCCGAAGTAGCCGCAGATCGTGGCCAGGTTGATCGGCATCGAGTAGGTCTGCCCGCCGACGATGGTGAAGACCCGGTGCTGGTAGTTCGTGAACGAGGTGAACCGGTTCACGTACTCCCACACCCGCTTGTTCGAGGTGTGGAAGAGGTGCGCCCCGTACACGTGCACCTCGATGCCGGTCTCCGGCTCGGGGGCGGAGTAGGCGTTGCCGCCGATGTGGTCGCGGCGGTCGATCACCAGCACGCGCTTGTCCAGCTCGTTCGCCACCCGCTCGGCGACGGTCAGGCCGAAGAATCCGGAACCGACGACGACGACGTCAGGGCTACCTGTGGTCACGCCCGGCGACGATACCGCCGTGGTCGCTCTCGGCCCGCGCCTGGCCGCGCTCGTGGAGTCGGGGGTGCGACACCAGTGTGCGCCTGCGGTGTCGGTCCCGGCCGTCGAGAGCGCGGCGGAACGGATCGCGCGGAAGGGGCCGTGGCTAGGGTGGTCGGGTGCCTGACGCCCCGACGCCGCTGCGCGTGGTCGCCGTCACCTACTCGCCGGGCGAGGCGCTGGATGGCTTCGTCGAGTCGCTGGCGCAGGCCACCAGCCGCCCGGTCGAGGTGGTGCTGGCCGACAACGGCTCCACCGACGGGGCGCCGGAGCGGTCCGCGGCCGGGCACCCGCACGTCCGGTTGCTGCGCACCGGCGGGAACATCGGTTACGGGGCGGCGGCCAACGCGGGCCTGGCCGACCGCACGGAGGGCTATGCGTTGATCGCGAACCCCGATGTGCGGTTCGAGCCCGGATCGGTCGACGAGCTCCTTGCCGTCGCGGCGCGCTGGCCCCGGGCGGCGACGGTCGGGCCGGCGATCCGGACCCCGGACGGCGACCTCTACCCGTCGGCCCGCGACCTGCCGTCGCTGAGCACCGGCGCCGGGCACGCGCTCCTGGGCTGGGTCTGGCCGGCCAACCCCTGGACGGCGCGGTACCGGCGCGAGCGGGAGAGCCCGCGCGAGCGGACGGCGGGCTGGCTCTCGGGCTCCTGCTTCCTGGTCGACCTGGCGGCGTTCCACTCCGTCGGCGGCTTCGACCCCGGCTACTTCATGTACTTCGAGGACGTCGACCTGGCCGAGCGGCTGGGTCGTCGCGGCTGGCTGCACGTGTACGCGCCATCGGCCGTGGTGGTGCACGAGGGCGGCCACGCGACCCGGCGCGAGCCGCACCGGATGCAGCGGGTGCACCACACCAGCGCGCTGCGCTACCTCTCCGGCCAGTACCCGCGGCGGCGGCACGCCCCGCTGCGCGTGCTGCTCCGGGCGGGGCTGGGCGGTCGGATGCTCGTCTCCTACGTCAGCGGGCGGGTGGCAGCGGGTGCGCGGTTCCAGCGCGGCGCCGACGAGCTGCGCCCCGCGCGGAAGGGCTGACCGTGCGGCACGCGGTCATCATGGCCGGCGGCTCGGGCACGCGGCTGTGGCCGTTGTCGCGGGCCGGGCGGCCCAAGCAGCTGCTGGACGTCCTGGCCGACGGCGACGGCGGGGCGCACAGCCTCCTGCGGGAGGCGTTCACCCGGTTGCAGGCGGTGCTGCCGACCGGGCAGATCTGGGTGTGCACCGCAGTGCGCTACGCCGAGCAGGTGCGGACCGCGCTGCCCGAGCTGGCCGCCGACCGCCTGGTGCTGGAGCCCGTGCCGCGGGACACCGCGAACGCCGTGGGGTTGACCGCTGCCCTCGTGGCCGACGTCGATCCGGACGCTGAGCTGGCCGTGGTGAGCGCCGACCACGTCATCCGGCCGGTGGAGCGGTTCGCGGCGGCGCTGCGCTCCGCGTACGAGGTCCTCGCGGTGCGGCCGCGGGCGCTGGTCACGCTGGGCGTGACGCCGACCTCGCCGGCCACCGGCTTCGGCTACGTGCGGAAGGGCCCGCCGGTCGCGGACGGCGTCGCGGAGGTGGCCTCGTTCACCGAGAAACCGGACCGGGCGACCGCCGAGCGCTACCTCGCCGGGGGCGGGCACCTCTGGAACTCGGGGATGTTCGTGTGGCGGGCGCAGACCGTGCTCGACGCGCTGGCCGAGCACCTGCCCGAGTCGGCTGCCGGGCTGGCGCGGGTGGTCGCCGCACCGGCCGGCCCGGCTCGGGAGGCGGTGCTGGCCGAGGTGTTCCCGACGCTGCCGAAGATCAGCGTCGACTACGCGGTGCTGGAGCCGGCGGCGAGCGAGCCGGGGCGGGTGCTGGTGGTCGACCTCGACGTCGACTGGCTCGACGTGGGCTCCTGGCCGGCGTTGGCGGCCACGCTCGACGACGACGGCGCGGGCAACGCGGTGCGCGGGCTGACGGTGGTGGTCGACGGCACCGGCAACGTGGTGCTCAGCGACGACCCCGAGCACCTGGTGGCCCTGGTCGGGGTGCGCGACAGCGTGGTGGTGCACACCGCGGACGTGACGATGGTGTGCCCGGTCGGGGACGCCGAGCGGGTCAAGCAGCTGCTGGCAGCCGTGGAAGATCGGCAGGGTCGGCGCTTCTCGTGACCGTGCGGTGCGGGACGTGGGACTCGTGGGGCACCAGTCACTCCATGTGTTAGTGACGTAACGGTCCGTCGGAGTGTTGGTCGCCTCCAGGGTGGGCGCTGGTGCACGGTGGACCGGTGAGCAGCAGGCACGCCGCGGGCGACACCCGTCGGTCGATCCCGGCGGCGGCCGCTCCCTCCGAGCGGCTGACGTCGCTCGACGGGCTGCGCGGCCTCGCCGCGCTCGTGGTCGTCGTCCACCACTGCGCACTGGTGCTGCCGTCGCTGGCAGCGCAGGCCGCCGCTCCGGACCGGAGCGCAGCGACCTGGTGGCTGACCTACACGCCTGCGCACCTGCTGTGGGCCGGCGGCGAGGCGGTGCTGGTCTTCTTCGTGCTCAGCGGGCTGGTGCTGGCCCTGCCGCACCTGCGGCCTTCCCGGCCGGGGACCTGGCTGCCGTACTACTGCAAGCGGGTGCTGCGCCTGTACGTGCCGGTCATCGTGGCGGTCGCGCTGACCGGGGCGCTGGTGACGCTGTTCCCGCGGACCGCCGACCCGGCGCAGAGCTGGTGGATGAACGCGCACGCCGTGCCGGTGCAGCTGTTGACACTGGTCCACGACGCGTGGCTGCTCGACGGCACCGGCTGGCTGAACTCCGCGCTGTGGTCGCTGGAGTTCGAGGTCGCCTTCTCGTTGCTGCTGCCGGTGTTCGTGGTGCTGGCGCGGCCGCTGGCCGTGCCGCTGTGGGGGTCGGTGCCCGCGGTGCTGCTCGCCTGCGGCTGGGCCACCGCGCGGGGGCACGAGCGGCTCAGCTACCTGATGGTGTTCGCGGTGGGCGTGCTGCTGGCCCAGCGGTTGCCGACGCTGCGTGCGTGGGCCGACCGGATCAACGGGTCGGCGCGGTCGGGGCTGATGTGGAGCGGCCTCGGCGGGCTGGGCGTGCTGGTGCTGCTGGGTGAGTGGTGGCTGAAGCTGGTCGTCGGCGACCCGACGCTGTGGTCGCCGATCGGGCGGCCGGCCGGGGTGCTCGGTGCGGCGGTGCTGGTCTTCTGCTTCCTGCACTGCCGCTCGTTGCGCGCGCTCGGGAACAGCCGGCCGCTGCAGTGGCTCGGCACCGTGTCGTTCTCCCTGTACCTGGTGCACGAGCCGATCGTGGTGTCGGTGGCGACGCTGGTGCCGTCGACGCCGCTTGGGGTGCTGGTCGTGCTGGCCGTGGGCGTCCCGGTGAGCTTCCTGGTCGCCGTCGTGTTCCACCGGGCAGTCGAGCGGCCGAGCCAGCTGCTGGCGGGGTGGGCCGGCCGGGTGGTGCGTCGGCGGGTTGCACCTCCGGTGCCTGACCCGGCGGAAACGGTTCGGCTGGCCGCCCCCGTGCCTGCGGTCGGACCGCTCGGGGCGGGGCCGATCCCCGTGCAGCCGCACGCCGGCACGCGCTCGAACGCGGCCGCCGGGCCGCGGGTCGCGGTGCGAACGGGGGCCTCGTACGCGGCTGCAGGGCCACGGGTTGCGGTGCCGACGCGCGCCCGGCACGCCGGCAGCTGAGCGCGCCCGGGCGGGGCCGGTCCCACCCCCGCAGACCCGCTGTCCCTGACCCTGATCGACCGAAGGAGACCGCACGGATGAGCGTGCAGGCGCTGCAGGACGGCCGGCTTCGCCCGGCGGCACGGCTAGCATCGCTGCCGATGGACGCGGGAGGGGACGAGCGCGGGACCCGACCGGCCGAGTTCTCCGGCCAGGTCCGCGGGCCCTGGGACGACACTGTCGTCGTCGTCCGGGTGTACAACGAGGCGCCCGTCGTCGGGGGGGTCATCGCCGAACTCGTGGCCGCGGGTCTGCGGGTGATCGCGGTGGACGACGCCAGCACCGACGGCTCGGCCGAGGAGATCGACAAGGCCGGGGCGTTCCGGGTGAGCCACCCGGTCAACCTGGGGGCCGGCGGTGCGCTGCAGACCGGGTTCGAGGCGGCGCTGCTGCTCACCGACGCGCAGTACATCGCCTGCTTCGACGCCGACGGCCAGCACCAGCTGCCCGACCTGCTGGGCATGATCGAGAAGATCCGCGAGGGCTACGACGTCGTCATGGGGTCGCGGTTCCTGGAGGGCGACGGGCCGACGCAGATGAGCTGGCTGCGGCGGGTGATCCTGCGGACCGCCGCGAAGCTGCTCAACCGGGGTAACACCACGCGGCTGACCGACGCGCACAACGGGCTGCGGATCGTGGCGCGGCACGTGGCCGCGGACGTGCGGTTGTCCTACGCCGGCATGGCGTACGCCTCGGAGCTGGAGCGCTACCTCACCCGGCCCGAGTACCGGATCACCGAGTACCCGGTGCACATCCTGTACACGGACTACTCGCGGGCCAAGGGTCAGCCGCTGCTCAACAGCATCAACATCCTCGCCGAGGTGGCTGCTCACCGGGTCACCCACTGGAGTCGCAAGTGATCATCCAAATCGTGCTGGTGCCGGCGCTCGTGCTGGCCGTGGTGCTATCGCTCCGGTCGCGGGCGTCGCTGCGCGGCCAGGCCCGCCGGAAGATCGTCGCGGCTCTCACCGTCGTCGCGGGGGCGCTGGCGGTGATGTTCCCGGACCTGCTGCAGGCCCTGGCCGACGCGGTGGGGGTCACCCGTGGCACCGACCTGCTGCTGTACGTCCTGGCGGTGGTGATCATCTACCTGGTGGGCAGCACGAGTGCCCGGTTCCGGGAGCAGGAGGCACGGATTGTGCTGCTGGCCCGGCAGGTGGCGTTGTCGGACGCGGTGCTCCGGTACGCGGAGGCGGCGGGCACCGGCTCAGGGCAGCGGGTGGACCAGGGGCCGCTGGCGGTTCCTCGCGGCGTCGAGCAGCACCCCGCCCACCGGTAGGACCTGCCCTTCCCCAGGCCGTGCGCAGGGTGCCGGCCTCGCCGTGGGTCTCAGAACGGGATGAGGGTGCTGGCCGGAACGGGGCGGCTCGTTCTGAGGGTGGCGAGCAGGTCGGCGTACTCCTGCTGCCCGGTGCGGGGTGCCGGCGTCACGGTCGGCGTGCTGCCGTCGTCGGTGCCGAAGGCCGGCGGGTAGGTGGTGAGGACGAGCCCGCCGGGCAGGGTCCACACCAGGCCGCCGTCCTCGTCGCGGTGCAGCTGCCAGCCCGGAGCCTGGTGGGACAGCCGGTGGTGGTGCTCGCAGAGGCAGGCGAGGTTGTCGTGCGCGGTCGGCCCGTGGGGGTGGGGGACCTGGTGGTCGAGGTCGCAGCAGCGGGCGCGGGCGCGGCAGCCCGGGAACCGGCATCGCCGATCGCGGAGCTTGACGAAGCGGTGCAGTGGATCGGTGGGCGCGTAGGCGTCGGTGCCCGGTGGTGGCCCGAGCCCGCGTCCTGACGCGGCGGCCGCCCGGAGTTCGATGCTGTCGGTCAGCGCCAGGAGCGCGCCGGTCAGCTGGTCGGTCAGCGCGATGCGCGGCCGCTCCGCGAGCGCGGTGTCGATCAGCCGCCGGATGTCCAGCAGCCGGGTCAATGCCTCCCGCACGGATGCGCTGACTTCTGCACCGGCCCGGCCATCGGAAGTTCGCCCGGGCGGTGCTGCCCCGGCGGGTGGGTGCATGTCGGCGTGGGCCGAGACGAGCGCCTCGGCAGCGGCCAGCTCCTCGGCTCGCAGTGCGGCGAGGCGCGCCGCGTCCTGGTCCTCGGCGGGAGCCGGGGCCTCGCTCGTGGGGGCGGCGGGGTCCTCGTCCTCGATGCCGGTCGGGGTGGGGGCATCGGTGTCGGGGGTGGCGTCGCGGTGCGTCTCGGGGCCGGTGGTGTCGGGCTGGTCTGCTGCGGGGCGCGGGAGGAAGCCGAGCGCATAGGCCAGTTCCCGGACCATCGCCGCGGGCACGAGCTCGCCGTCCACCTCGCCGGGCTCGTCGGCTCCGGGTCCCTCGCCGGTGAGGGTGTCCACCCCGGCGATGAGCGTCAGGAGCACCTTGACCACCGGGTGGTCGGCGTGCGGCCGGAGGATGAGGTCGGCCGCGCAGTCGGTCATGCGCTGCTGGTGGGTCCGTGGGTCGCGCTCGCCGTTCTCGTCGACGGCGCAGGCCTTCGCGTACTCGCTCAGCGCCTGGTGGACGGCGCGGCCCAGCGGCCCGGCCAGCACGATGGTCAGTGCCGCCATCCCGTCGTCGCGGGCGTCCAGCCGCACGTGCCGGTCGCGCACCGCCTTCGCCAGGCGGTCCGCGGCTGCGGCGGCGTCGATGCGGGCGAGCGCCCGCTTGAGGCAGGCGCGAAGCGCGGCGACGGTCTGCTGCGGAGCTCGGGGCAGGACGGCAGCCTCGACCGCCGCGCGCTTCTCCGGCGTGGACACCGGGCCGGCGTAGTCGACGATCAGGCGTGCGTGGGCGGGGGAGATGTCTCCGCGGCTCAACGCGGCGAGGGTGGCCGGCAGCTGCTCCACCAGCGTGACCGCTTCGAGCAGCATGGTCGATGCGGTGCGTCCGCTGACGCTCAGCGTTGCTGCCGCCTCGTCGACCGCCCATTCGCTGACCTCGGCGAGCCCGTCGGGACGCGCCGCGCGCGAGGCCGCCGAGGCTGCACCGACCTCGCCCTGCGCGCGGTCGAACATCGCCGCCGGGCGGTTGCGCGCGAAGGAGGCCAGCGCCCAGGCGCGTTCGGCGGCGACGCGGGCCGCCGCGCGGTCGGCAGCCACCGCCGCATCCAGGTTCCGCGCGCCGGCGGACAGCAGCCGGGCTCGTGCGTCGAAGAAGCGCTGCTGCTCGTCGCGGACGAAGGCGGCGGCGTCGGGGTAGTCCTGGCCGAACGGTGTGTCGAGGCAGGCGCGGAAGTAGGCGACGTACTCCTCGTCCGCCAGCACCACCTCAGTGTCGAACACGTGTTCGATGGTACCGGTTGTGCGGGCCGTCGACCAGCCAGAAGCCGCCGGAAGACGCGGGCAGAGCAGACTCCTGACGGCCCCGGCTGGGTCGGGCCGACAGGGTGCACGGACGCCTCATGCGCTGCAGGGAGATCGACGCATCTCCGCACTCTGTCGAGCCGGCGAACACCTCGAAGGGCCGGCCCCGCCCAGAAGAGCAGCGCTACAGCAGCCGGCGCACCAGCTGCCAGTAGCCGTTCATCACGGCGTTGAGCAGTCCGCCGCCGACCGGTAGCGGCAGGACGCTCTGGTCGAACCGCGCGGTGAGCAGGTGGGCCAGCTGCCGGTCGCTGCGGCGGCGCACCGCCTGCACCGCGCGCCGGTGGGTGGTCAGCCAGCGGTGCTCGCGGACCAGCCAGCGGTAGCCCCGGAGCTTGGCCGGCAGCCAGCCCCCGGCGGCCGCGACCAGCAGCATGGCGAGCTCGAACCCGAGCAGCGCGGGGGAGAGGAGCAGCAGCGTGCGGCGCTGGTAGAGGCTGAGCACCATGGTCAGGCGGTTGCGCTCGAGCAGGTAGAACTTCGACGGGTTCCGGCCGAACTCGTAGTGGTGCAGCACGACGGCCGACGGCACGTACACGACGTCCCACCCCTGCTGCCAGCAGCGCAGGGACAGGTCCGCGTCCTCGCAGTAGGCGAAGAACGGCTCGGTGAAGCCGCCCAGGGCGTTCCACACCTCGCGGCGGCAGGCGACCGCCGCCCCGGTCGCGCTGGGCACCGGCTTCTCGACGGCGTGCGCGTCGGCCCGCTCCCCGAGGTGCCCCGCCCAGGACAGGCCGAGCACGTGCACCGGGTTGCCGTCGGTGTTGAGCAGCTCGGGGGTGGCGGCCAGGCGCAGGCTGGCCGAGGCCAGGCCGACCTCCGGCCGGGCGGCCACGGCGATGAGAGCGGCGAGCGCACCCGGTTCCACGAGCGCATCCGAGTTGATGAACGTCAGGTACTCGGTGTCCGTCGCGGCCGCGCCGAGGTTGCACCCGCCGGTGAAGCCGGTGTTCGTGCCGGGGTCGAGCACCTGGACGCCGGGGCGGTCGCGCAGCGGTTCGAGCGAGGGGCTGGTGCACCCGTTGTCGACGACGACCACCCGCACGTCGACGTCGACGGAGGCCAGCAGCCGGTCGACCACCTCGTACAGGTAGGGCTGCTCCCCGTAGGCGAGCACCACCGCGGTCACGTCCACGAGGAGTCCTTCCGGTCGACGGGCGCCGGCACCGGGTCGAGCGGCGCCGAGGTGAGGGGGTGCCGCAGTCGCAGCCGCATCGCCACCGCGAGGACCACGAGGGCGACGGCGCTCGCGGCGAGGAAGGCGTAACCCACCCGAAGCTCGAGGCGCAGCGGCAGCAGCAGGGCGAGGAGGAAGGTGGCGGCGCCGGAGGTCCAGCCGACCACCGAGGCGCGGTAGCCGCGGACCGAGATGAGGGCCTGCCCCACGGCGGAGCCGACCATGAACAGGCCGCTCGCGGCGGCCAGGGGCCAGAGGTCGGAACGCGTGGTGACGAAATCCGGCCCGTAGAGGAGGCGGACCAGCCACGGGCCGAGCGCCACGATGACGACCAGGCCCGCCGCGCCCAGGGCCGCGACGCCCCCGGCGACGAGGTCGAGCCGTCGTCGGAACCCGGCGACGTCGCCGGCCGCGGCGAGCGCCGCCATGCCGGGCAGGAAGGAGGCCTGGATGGCGGCGAACAGGAAGAGCGGTACCCGGGCGAGCACCAGCACGCTGATGAAGATGCCGGCGCGCGCTTGCTCCTCCGCCCCGGCCAGGACGTTCACCGCGACCGGTGCGGCGTTCACCACGAACTGGCTCGCCAGGGCACCCAGGGTCAGCCAGCCGATGGCGCGGCGCAGGTGGCCCGGCGGGTCCGGGGGGCCGGGCAGGAGCGCGGGGCCGAGCCGGCGCGCGGTGAGCGCGACGGCCAGCACGGGCGCGAGCGCGAGTCCCAGGCCGTACCAGCCGGCGGTGGCGATCCCGATGACGGCGAGGACGGCGGCGGAGCCGATCCGCAGCACGCCGTCGATAGCCAGCTGGGCGCCGTAGCGCGGGAAGAACTGCCCGCCGGCGAACGCCCCGCGCGTCAGGTGTTCCGCGCAGAGCCCGACCAGGCCGAGGAACAGCGCCAGCACCATCACCTGCTCGCCGTGGAAGACGGCGTCGGCGAGCGGTCGGCTGCCCACCAGGAGGGCGAGGCCAGCGAGGACGACGACGGCGAGCGCGAGGAGGCAGGCGCGGAGGAAGACCGGCCGGGCTCCCTGCCCGGAGGCGTCCCGGTGGGCCGTCGATCGGCCGATCTCCTGCTCGAGCGGCTGGAAGAGGGCGGGGCCGAGCGCGTTGATGAGCACCCACAGGGTGCCCAGCGGCGCCAGTTCCGCGGGCCCCAAGGCGTACCCGCAGACGGAGAGGAAGGCGACAGAGGCGAGCCCCAGGACGCCGAGCCCGACGGCCACCGGGCCGATCTGCCGGACCGCAGCGGGTAGTTGCCTCGCCACTCTGCTTCCCCCTCGGTGCGCCGCGAGGCGCTCGACCTCAGCCTATGGCGCCACAGGGAGGCGGCCGCGTCCAGCCGCAGTCGCCGCCGGTGGGCCCTCGGTCACGCGACTGGCGGGGCCGGTGTGACGTGGGGGGCGAGTGGGGCCCGGGGCCGAAAAGGCGCGTGTCGACCTACGTCGCGGACTCGATCGGGCCGAAACGCCGCGTGTCGGGCGGCACATAGCAACATCTGTCAGGTGCGACCGGACACCTTCGGGGAGACATTCCGTCCGGTCGCCGATGACGAGCCGCTCAGGCGCAACTCCACACATCGATTCGCGCCGACACGCACCAATCCCGCCGTCTGATGTCCTTGCTTCGAACTCCGCCGCTGCTAACTTTCCGTCAGTCGCCCAACACGGGGCGCGATCGATGGGGGTTCCATTCTCATGAGCAAGCGCACTCTTACGGTCAGCTTCCTGACCGCGGGTCTGACGGCCGGCATCCTCGCCACGGCCGTCGGCCCGGCCGCAGCACAGGGCAACCCGCTCCCCAGCGGGGGCAACGCGTTCTTCCTCTCCGGCGCACTCAACACCACCGGCGTTGCGCAGAAGGTGTACGCCTACGGCAACGTCGGCGACCAGGTCTACTACGGCGACTGGTTCGGCACCGGCGAGGACGTCCCGATGGTTCGTCGCGCCAACATCTACTACGTCAACGACCCCGACGGTAAGGCGATCGTGTTCGCCTACGGCAACCCGGACGACGAGGTCCTCGTCGGCAACTGGGACGGCGAGGGTGCCGACCTGAACGGCGACGGCGACGCCACCGACACCGTGTTCGGTGTGGACGAGGCCGACGCCAAGACCGACTCGCTGGCCGTGCGTCGTGGCAACCACTTCTTCGTGAAGAACGACAGCTTCACCACCGGCAAGGCCGACAGCGAGTTCTTCTACGGCGACGCGGGCGACACCGTCCTCGTCGGCAACTGGGACGGCGAGTTCTCCGCCAGCACGCCCGCTGTCGACCACAACGGCAACGGCGTCATGGACAAGGGCACGCCGGCCTACGCGGCCGACGTCACCCCGGCGACCGACACCGGCTGGGACGCGAACGGCAACGGCAGCTACCTGGACGCCGGCGACCGTCAGCCCGGCACCGGTGTTGACAACAACGGCGACGGTGACTTCACCGACGGGGCGTCGCCGGCCGTGCCGGCCGACGTCCCGGCGAAGCCTGGCAAGGGCGACACCATCATGATCCAGCGCGGCAACCAGTTCTTCGTGAAGAACGCGATCACCACCGGTATCGCCGACTACACGTTCTACTTCGGTGACCGCGGCGACGCCGTCCTCGTGGGCGACTGGGCCACCCAGCCCACCCCGCGCGTCGGCTCGACCGCTGCGAAGCCCCCGGCGGACGCCGACGGTGCCGACCAGCTGGCGATCCGGCGGGGCAACATCTACCACCTGAGCACCGAGCTCGAGGCTGCCCGTGCGGACAAGAAGAACCCGGTCGCTTCCCGCGTGTTCGCCTTCGGTGAGGTCAACGACGCCGTCTTCGTCGCGAAGCTGGCCAGCCCGGCTGTCGACGCCTACGGCGACGACATCGCCGACGACGCCGGCACCACGGGCGACGACGAGTCCGTGATCACCGGTGACGGGTTCGGCGTCCGCCGCTGATGCTCGGCTGACACCGTCGGACTCTCCCTCCGGGGACTGAGGCCGGCACTGCACCACCGCACTGAACGACCGCACCCCCGGTCGGGCCTCCGGGCCCGGGCGGGGGTTCGGTCGTTCCTGCGTCCGACGGGGTCCGCCACGCCGGACGTGCCTGGGTGCGACGGTTCCGTCACAGACCGACGTACGGTGACCCCGCTGGCAGCGAGTCGCTCCGGCGGGTTATCGACGTCGCACCCGGTGCGAAGCACGCCGCTGAGGCAGGCTGCTCGCGGGTGTCAGACCTCCGGGGGAAGACGCAGTGCTCATCGGCGCCAAGACCATCGCCACGTTCTTCGCTCTCATCGCCCTCGCGGGTGGTCAGCTGCGCGGCGAGGTCGCACCGCCGCCGACGGGGATCTCCGTCGCCGTCGTGGGCGACTCGTACGCCGCCGGCGTCGGCGCCACACCCACGCGGGCCTGGCAGCACTACGCCGCCCTCGAACTCGGCTGGTTCGTGGAGTCGGTCCGCGCCTATCCGGGCGCCGGCTACGTCAACCGGGGGACGTACCAGCCGTACGAGGTGGCGTTGGCCCTGGATCCGCTCCCACCGACGGTGAGCCAGGTGGTCGTGCAGGGCGGCTTCAACGACATCGCCTATGAACCGGCCCAGGTGGGCGCGGCCGTGACCCGCACCCTGGCGCTCATCCATGCGCAGGCTCCGCTGGCCGAGGTCACGGTCGTCGGCATGTTCGACCCGGGCCCCGGAACGTTCACCGGCAGCTACCCCAACATGCTCGCCAACGCCGAGGCGATCCGGCAGGCCGTCGTGGCCGCCGGTGACCGGTACGTCGACGGTCTGCCGATGCGCTACGAGGTGGGGCCGGACCGGGCGCATCCGACGGCAACCGGTCACGCCGAGCTGGGGCACGCGGTCGCCGGGGCGATCCGAGTGTCCGTTCCCGGGGCGGTCCCGCACAGGACCGGGGCACTGAACTCGCGTCAGGCCGCGGTGATCGGCGTCTCCCGCGTGGGGCCGCACGGAGGCCGGTGGTTCCACCTCGCCAGCACCCAGGGGGGCCAGCTCGGCCCGGTCGCGACGATGACGTTCGGGGAGGCCGGCGACGTGCCCGGCCTCCTTCCGGACGCGAGCGGCCGGTGCATGCCCGCGGTCTACCGGCCCTCGACCGGCATCCTCTACGCCGCGTCGGACCTCGTCGACGGCGGTGGGGTGGTCGAGGCCGTTCCCGTCGGCCGGCCAGGCGACCAGCTGGTCCAGAACGGCTCGTCCGCCTCGCCGTGGGGCCGTGCGGTGATCCTGCGGCGTCCTTCGCAGAGCGCATTCGTCGAGCAGGTCCCGGGGCCGTCCGGTCCCGACGCCGGCTCCCTGGTCCTCGGTCGGCCGGGCGACCGGGGCTTCCTCTACTCCGCGACCGGCACCGGCACCACGCTCGGTGTCCACCGGTCCGAGACCTCGACGTTCTTCATCGCCGAACCGGCGGCGAGGTCGGCCACGGCGGTGACCGCCATCCCGTTCGGGAATCCCGGCGACCAGGGGCTGGTCGGCGCCTGGGGCTGGTCGGACGTGGACGGATCCGACCGGGTCGGGGTCTTCCGCCCCGCGACGGCGCAGTGGTTCCTCGCCGGGGGGTCGCTCACGGCAGGTGTCGCCACCCCCACCACCGAGGTGACGTCGTTCGTCTTCGGCGATCCGGGCGATACCGCGCTGGCCTGCGACCCGGTCTGACCGGTAACGCCTCCCGGGGCCGAGCCGCCGTCCTGCTCCAGCCGAGGACGCGGCGACGGGGCGGAGATCCGCATACGTGCGGCGGGCGCTGAGTCGCTTCGGACCTGGTCGCGGAGGAGGGTTGCCTCCGCTCGGCAAGTGCCCGAGCCCCGGCGATCGAGGGGGGCCGTCATAGCCAGGGCCCGGGCACCAGCGCCGGCGCGGTCAGTGGGGCGACAGCGACAACACCCTCAGAGTCGTGCGGCGGGAGCGTTCGAGCCGCTGAGCGCTGAGATTGAGCAAAGTGTAGGTGGCCTGCACGGGAACGCGCGGCAGGCGCGCTCAGGACACCCCGGTCCGTTCGCCACCACGCAGGTTCTTCGGCGTTCGCGGACGGTCGACCGGCTCGCCGAGCGCCGACTCAGGTGGCCGGCACCCAGCTGCCGTCGGGCTGCGCCCGCATCATCGGGGCGTCCTCAGGAATGTTGAAACGCACCGGGCCGCGGACCGGCGTCCACGAGCCGTCCTCCTCCAGTCGGCGGCCGTTCAGGATCGTGCCCACGGCGAACAGCACGTCGGCCTCCGGCTTGATACCAAGCAGTCCGTCGATGATCCCTCGGAAGCGAAGCTTCCCGCCGCGCACGTGCACGTCACCGTTCACGACCGCGGAGACGTCGGCCTGTCCGTCCAGGCGGACCTCGATCGGGCCGTTGCACGTGCCGGTGAGAGTCAGCTGGCCGGTGACCGTGGCCCCTCCGTGGAGCGTCCCCTCGATCTCGAGCGCGCCGTTGACCGCCAGGGGCCCCTGTACGTGGCCGGTCAGCTTCTTGAACATGCCGCAACCTCTCTCGGATCCGAAGCCCGAAGATACGTCCGGTCACCGGGGGGTTCCGCGGACCCCCGGGGAGAAGGAGGGCGGGGCTCCTGGGACGAGCGGGTCTCGGAAGTGGTCATGCGGCGGATCCCGTGCCAAGGTCTGGGGGCGTCACGGAGGCGCGGAAGCGGGGGTCATCGTGGGACGTCGGACGCGGGCAGGCGTGACAACAGCCGTCGTGACAGCTGGGTTGCTCGGGGCGGGGGCCGCTCCGGCCGCTGCCCAGGGCACGCCGATCGGGGGCTCCGGCGTCGGCTACTACCTCAACGACGCCTTCACCGGCCAGGCCAATCGGGTCCTCACGTACGGTGAGCGGCTGGACGACGTCCACGTCGGCGACTGGGACGGCAACGGCACGGACACCCTGATGGTGCGGCGAGGGAACAGCTTCTACGCCAGGAACAGCGCCACGTCGGGCCCCGCGGACGTCGTCTTCTCCTACGGGGACCCGGGCGACACCGTGCTGGTGGGCGACTGGGACGGCAACGGCTCGGACACGCTCGTGGTCCGCCGCGGCGGCACCTACTTCGTCAAGAACACCGTCAGCACGGGCACGGCCGACGTGGTCTTCTCCTACGGCGATCCGGGCGACACCGTGCTGGTGGGCGACTGGGACGGCCAGGGCGGGGACACCCTGACCGTCCGCCGGGGTGGCCGTTACTTCGTCAAGAACGATCTGTCGACCGGGGTTGCCTCGGGCGAGTTCCTGTACGGGGACCCGGGCGACGTCGTCCTGGTCGGCCGCTGGTCGGCGGGCCAGGCCGGTGACACGCTCGGTGTCCGGCGGGGGAGCACCTACTTCCTCCGGAACTCCCTGACCTCAGGGGTGGCCGACACGGTGTTCGCGTACGGCGAGCCCACGGACACCGCGTTCACCGGAGACTGGAACGCCGACGGTCTCGACACCCTGGGTGTCCGCCGCGATATCGTCCCCGTTCCGGCCCCTGTGCCGCCGGGACGGCCCGCCGACGTGGACTGTGCAGACTTCGCCACCCAGGCGCAGGCGCAGGCGTGGTTCACCCGCTACTACCCCGCCTACGGCGACGTGGCCGGTCTCGACGCGGACGGCAACCTGCGGGCGTGCGAGAGCCTGCCGTGACACGTCGCACCAGCAGGCCGTAGGGCCCCCATTAATGTCCGGGGCATGAAGAACCTCGACGTCGCTGCGGTCGTGTCCGGTGGCGCTTCCGGCCTGGGGGCGGCCACCACGCGCGCGCTGGCCGCCCGCGGCGCCGCCGTCACCATCCTCGACCTGCAGGAGGAGCGTGGCCAGGCGCTGGCCGCCGAGCTGGGTGGGCACACGACCTTCGTCCGCACCGACGTCACGGACGAGGCATCGGTCCAGGCGGCCATCGAGGACGCCACCGGGAAGGACCGCCCGCTGCGCATCGCGATCAACTGCGCCGGGATCGGCTACGCCGGGCGGGTGGTCGGCCGGGACGGCGTGCCGCACGAGCTCGACGCCTTCACCCGCACCGTGATGGTGAACCTGGTCGGCACCTTCAACGTGCTCCGGCTCGCCGCGGCCGCGATGGCGCGCACCGAGCCGACGGAGGACGGCGAGCGCGGCGTGGTGGTCAACACGGCGTCGATCGCGGCCTACGACGGGCAGATCGGCCAGGCCGCGTACGCCGCGTCCAAGGGCGGCATCGTCGGGCTGACCCTGCCGGCGGCGCGCGACCTCTCCTCGGTCGGCGTCCGGGTGTGCACGATCGCCCCCGGGCTCGTCGACACCCCGTTGCTGGCCGGTCTCCCCGAGGACGCCCGGACCGCGCTGGCCGCCGGCATCCCGTTCCCCAAGCGGCTGGGCCGGCCGGAGGACTTCGCCCAGCTCGCGCTGGCGATCGTCGAGCACGGCTACCTCAACGGCGAGGTCATCCGCATGGACGGCGCGCTCCGCATGGCCCCTCGCTGACCCGTTCCGGACCGTCGCCTTCGCGACGTACCCGCCACGGCGGGGTGCTCCTGGACAGCTGACGATCCGGCGGGGAAGCTCGGAGCCCAGAGCCCGCCGGCGTGGTCGCACACCGCTCCTGTGCGCACGAGCGAGGCCGCGCAGCCGAGGAGAACCAGTTGAGCACCGCCGTCCTTCCCGCGGCGACCTCTCCCTCCTTCGAGAGCGAGTGGCGACCGGACTGGCCGCTGGACCTCCGGCGGGCGCTGCAGCCGCACCAGCGCGGCGCCGGTGACCCGACCCTGCGCTACGACGACGCCGGTGCGGCCTGGCGCACGACCACGACACCCGACGGTCCGGCGACCGTCCGGATCGACCACGCCGGTGGGTCCGTCCGCATCACGGCCTGGGGTCCGGGCGCGGCGTGGGCGGGGGAGCGGGTGCCTGGCTGGCTGGGTGCCGACGACCAGGTCGATGACTTCCGGCCGGACGGGCATCCCCTCGTCGCCCGGCTGCACCACGGCATGCCGTGGCTGCGGCTGGGTGGCACCGGCCGCACCTGGGACGCTCTCGTCCCCGCCGTCCTCGAGCAGAAGGTGACCGTCGTCGAGGCGCACCGCGTGTGGCGTGAGCTGATCCGGCTGGCCGGTGCTGCGGCGCCGGGGCCGGCGCCCGAGGGCATGCGGGTGGTGCCGTCGGCGCAGCGGGTCCTCGACGTCACGGACTGGCAGTGGCACTCCTGCGGCCTGGACGGCGCTCGCCGCCGCGCGCTGCGCGCCGTCGCCTCCGTGGCCGGCCGCCTCGAACCCGCCGGTTGCGACTCACCCACCCTGCAGCGGCGGCTGACCACGGTGCCCGGCATCGGCGTCTGGACGGCGGCGGAGGTCGTCCAGCGCACCCTCGGTGACCCCGACACGGTGAGCGTCGGCGACTACCACCTGAAGAACATCGTCGGCTGGTCCCTGGCCGGCCGGAAGACCGACGACGCCGGCATGCTCGAACTCCTCGAGCCCTGGCGCGGGCACCGGCAGCGCGTCGTCCGGCTGCTGATCGCCGGCGGCAGCCGCCCGCCGCGGCGGGGACCGCGCAACGCCCCGACGAACTACCGGCGGATCTGACCTCGCCCGGATCTGGTCTCGCCCGGATCTGGTCTCCGCCTTCCGGCGACGACGACAGGAGACGCAGGCGCCCCAGCCACCACAGACGCCTCGCCCTCGGCCCTGACTGCAGCCGAACGGGCATCTCGGACTCATAACGTCTCGGCAACGCCGTCCCGGTGCAGGTGTCGCACGCCTGCGCGATCCGGGGCGCACCGCCCGCACCGAGGAGTCCCCGTGATCCGCCCCGTCTTCCGCTCGTCCCTGGCCCTGACCGGGGTCACCGGCATGGTCAGCGCCGGGCTGCTCCTCGGCGGGGCGGCACCCGCCGTCGCGGACGAGGTGTGCGTGACGGCGACGGGGTCGCCGACCGTCACCTGCACGTACCTCGCCGCTGGCACGGAGCACGTCTTCGTCGTCCCGGACGGAGTGACGAGCCTGGCCGTCACGGCCGTCGGCGGCACCGGTGGTCGCGCGGTCGACGGGCCGGCGGCGGGGCAACCCGCCGCGGTCACCGGCACGCTCGCCGTCTCACCGGGCAGCAGCCTGTTCCTCGCCGTCGGCGGCAACGGTGGCGACGGTGCACGTGCCATCGACGGCGCCACGGCGCCAGGAGGAGCGGCCGGGGCGAACGGGGGAGCGCCGGGTGCCGACGTCGTCGCCACGGACGACGAGGCGGCGACCTCGGGCGCCGGGGGCGGTGGCGCCTCCGACGTCCGCACGATCAGCAGCTCGGAGCCCGGCAGTCTCGAGTCGCGACTGCTCGTGGCCGCGGGCAGCGGCGGGGGAGCCCTGCTGACGGCTGGTGGCGCCGGCGACCCGACCGCGTGGTCCTACGCCGAGCCGGTCGAGGAGCTGCCCGTCGAGGAGGTGCCGGTCGAGGAGCTGCCGGTCGAGGGGGCGCCCGTGCAGGAGGCGCCGGCCGACGAGGCGGCGCCGGTCGCAGACCTGCCGGCCGAGGAAGCGCCTCTCGCCGAAGCGCTCGTCGAGGAGCCGCCGGCGCTTCCGCTCGAGCAGTGGCGGAACGAGGGCCGGTACGGCGCCGGGATGCCGGGGACCGCGTCCGCAGGTTCCCCCGTCTCCGGCGGCGGTGGCGGCGGCGGCGTCTTCGGCGGTGCCGGTGGCGAGCCGGGGGCAGCCGGTTCCGGCGGCACGTCGCTGGTGCCCGTCGGTGGATCGAGCTCGCTCGCCGAGGGCCCCGCCTCGATCGTCCTCACCTACACCGCGGCTGACGCTCCGGTCCCCAGCGCACCGACCGAGCCGGCGCTGGAGACGGAGCCGGTCACCGAGGAGCCGCCCGTCTCCGAGGCAGCACCCGTCGTCGAGCCCGAGCCGGTCGTGGAGCCCGAGCCGGTCGTGGAGCCCGAGCCGATCGTGGAGCCCGAGCCGATCGTGGAGCCCGAGCCCATCGTGGAGGCTGCGCCCGTGGCGGAGGTCGCCCCGGTGGTGGAGACGGAGCAGGCGCCCGTGGTCGAGCCGGCGCCCGAGGTCGAGTCTGCGCCCGTCGTCGAGCCCGCACCTGTCGTCGAGACCGAGCCCGTCGTCGAGCCGGCGCCCGTGGTCGAGACCGTGGAGCCGTGGACCCCGGGGTTCTGGTCCGGCGCCGGGGGGGACGAGTCCGACGTCCTCGAGACCACCGAGAGCACGCGGCTCGCGCTGGCGGCCGAGGAGGCGGAGGTCCAGGCGGCGAGGGCGCTGCTGGACGCCGACGGCGTCGGGCTGCTCGCCGCCGGGGTGGCCGCCAGCATGACGCTGGCCATGACCGTCCTCCTCGTCCTGAGCATGCGCCGCCGGTCGGACGACTGACGATCGGCTCGCACCCCTGGTGCGGCCGAGCCGCTCACTCACGGAACTCCTTCGGGTGATCGCGCTGTCGCAACCACGGATGTCGAGGCGCAGGTGGCAGGGTCCGTTCGGGTCGCCACGGGGGCGTCCGGGATCGGGGCATGACATGGGGCTGCGGATGCGGGCAGGAATCGGGATCGCGGCGATCGTCGCGACCCTGCTGACGGGAACCGGAACGGCGTCGGCGCAAGGGACGACCGTCGGCGGCGTGGGCGCGATGTACTACCTCAACGACGCCTTCACCGGCCGCGCCAACATCGAACTGGCCTACGGGGACCACGGCGACGAGGTCTACGTCGGCGACTGGGACGGCAGCGGCACCGACACCCTGATGGTGCGCCGGGGACTCACCTTCCACGCCCGCAACAGCGCCACGTCCGGGGCCGCTGACGTGGTCTTCTCCTACGGCGACGCGGGCGACACCGTGCTCGTCGGGGACTGGGACGGCAACGGTTCCGACACGCTCGCCGTCCGCCGCGGCAACACCTTCTTCGTCAAGAACAGCGTCACCACCGGCACGGCCGACGTCGTGTTCACCTACGGCGATCCGGGCGACACCGTGCTCGTCGGCGACTGGGACGGCCGCGGCGGCGACACGCTCATGGTGCGCCGGGGCAACCACTACTTCGTCAAGAACGACCTCTCGACCGGCACCGCGTCGAGCGAGTTCTTCTACGGGGACCCCGGCGACGTCGTCCTCGTCGGCCGGTGGTCGGAGGGCCAGGCCGGCGACACGCTCGGCGTGCGACGGGCCGCCACGTACTTCCTGCGCCACTCGCTGACGTCGGGCCCGGCCGATCGGGAGCTCGCCTACGGTGAGCCCACCGACACCGCGTTCAGCGGCGACTGGAACGGCGACGGCCTCGACACCCTCGGCGTCCGACGGGCACCGGCACCCCCGGCACCCCCGGCACCCGTCGGCGGGTCCGCGTTCGGCGACGGCACCCACCGGGTGAATGCGGGGATCGCACCGGGCACCTACCGCTCCGGCGCGGCGGCGGACTCCTGCTACTTCGCTCGGACGTCCGGCTTCGGCGGCACGTTCGACGAGATCATCGCGAACGGGATCGGGCGGGCGCAGATCGTGACGATCGCTGCCACCGACGTCGGCTTCGAGTCCAGCAGGTGCGGCAGCTGGCAGCCGGTGGCGGCCACGTACCCGCCGGCTCCCGTCACGGTGTTCGAGGTCGGCACATACGTGGTCGGCCGGCACATCGCCCCGGGCACCTACCAGGCCAGCGGCTCGGCCGATTCCTGCTACTGGGAGAGGCTGTCGGACTTCTCGCACGAGGGGGTCGACGGGATCATCGCCAACGGTTTCGGGACGGTGGTCTCGATCGATCCCGCCGACGCCGGCTTCTCGAGCTCCGGCTGCGGCGTCTGGACCCGGATCGGCTGACCGGCCGGGAGGGTCAGCGACCCTCGCGCAGCAGGCCGATGAGGTAGTCGCCGTAGCCGCTCTTGGCCAGCGGCTCGGCGGCGCGGCGCAGACCGTCGTCGTCGAGCCAGCCGTTGCGCCAGGCGACCTCCTCGATGCAGCCGACCTTGAGACCCTGGCGCTCCTCGACCACCGACACGAACTCCGTGGCCTGGCGCAGCGACTGGAACGTCCCGGTGTCCAGCCAGGCGGTGCCGCGGTCGAGCGCGGTCACCGTGAGGCGCCCCTCGCGCAGGTAGTGCTCGTTGACCGCGGTGATCTCCAGCTCGCCCCGAGCGCTCGGCGTGATCCCCCGCGCGATCTCGACCACCTGGTTGTCGTAGAAGTAGAGCCCCGGGACGGCGTAGGAGCTCTTGGGCTCCGCCGGCTTCTCCTCGATGGACAGCACACGTCCCTCGTCGTCGAACTCCACGACGCCGTACTCCTTCGGGTTGGACACGTGGTAGGCGAAGACGTGCCCCCCGTCCGGTTCGGGCAGGCGGGACAGCGCGGTGCCGAGCCCGGCCCCGTAGAAGATGTTGTCACCGAGGACGAGCGCGACCGACTGCTCGCCGATGAAGTCCGCGCCGATGAGGAACGCCTGGGCCAGCCCCTCCGGCCGGGGCTGCGCCGCGTACTCGATGCGCATGCCCAACCGGCTGCCGTCACCGAGCAGCGCGCGGAAAGCCGCCTGGTCCGCGGGCGTGGTGATGACGAGCACCTCCCGGACGCCGGCCATCATCAGCGTCGAGAGCGGGTAGTAGACCATCGGCTTGTCGTAGACCGGCATCAGCTGCTTGCTCACGGCCTGGGTGATGGGGAACAGACGGCTCCCCGTGCCACCGGCCAGGATGATCCCGCGCATGGGGCGCCACGCTACCCAGAGCTGCCGGTCAGCGGGCGGAGGTCCCCAGCCACAGCCTCCCGACGAGTGAGGTGCCACCGGCGGTGGCCGCCGGTTCCCACCGGGTGGCCCAGCCCTCGGCGTGCAGCTGGACGATCGCCGCGCCGAGCAGCGCCCCGAGGTTCACCGCGGTCGTGGTGGTGACCGCGTCGCTCAGGTGCACGTCGACGACGCCGTCGCCCTCTCCGCCGTAGCGCAGCACCACCGGGAACTCCGGCAGCGCGGTGCTTGCGGCGCGGAAGGCGGCCGCGACCGCGTGCAGCTCGCCGCCGCGCGGCACCAGCTCCGCGGCGGGGGAGCGGGTGGGCACGACGTCCCGCGAGCCGTAGGGGAACAGGTCGTCGGCCGGTGACCGCACGAGCGGGCGGGTGCCCTCGTCGACCTCCGGCCGCGCGATCGCCAGGCCGCGGACCACCGCGACCGGCACCCCGTCGAGCTTGCCCTTGACCAGGTCGGCGGCCGAGGCCAGCTCGTCGACGACGGCGATCCGGGTCGTCTCCAGCCGGTTGCCGTGCGCGTCCACGGCGCCGCGGTGGTCGGTGAGCGCCGCGATGCCGGCCGACCCGACCGCGACGTCGGTGAGCCCCTCGCGCCACGTGCGGCCGAAGGTGTCGCTCACCACGACGGCGACGTCCACGCCCAGCAGCGCCCGCAGCCGCTCCCGCAGCGCGCGGGCCGAGGCGTCGGAGTCCTCCGGCAGCAGCACGAGCGCCCCCTGGTCGACGTTGGACGCGTCGATGCCCGCGGCGGCCACCACCCAGCCCTGCGGTGTCTGCACGATCCGCAGCGGGCCGCGGCGGGCCACCAGGCGCACCGTCTGCCCCTCGATGGCGGCCTGGCGGGCCGCCTCGCGGTCGGCGCCCGGATCGACCCGCACCAGCGCGCCCTCGACCTTGGCCACGACCTTCGAGGTCACCACGACGACGTCGTCGTCGGCCAGCCACGGCGCCGCCCGCGCGATGGCACCGGCCAGGTCGTCGCCGGGTGAGAACTCGGGTAGCTCCCGGACGGGGAGCACGGAGATACCGGCCGGTTCAGGCACCTGCCGCCTCCAGCGCCGCGCGGGCCAGCGCCGTCGTCGCCTCGGGGGAGGACATCAGCAGCGGCACCCGGCGCACGTCGACGCCGGGGACGTCGGCGTCGTCGTCGGGGGCCACGAGCCAGGCGTCGAGCAGGCCGCCATCGGGGCGGGCGCCGTAGTGCCGGCCCACGCCCTGCGCGCTCACCTCGATGCCCAGCGCGGGCAGGCAGCGGTCGGCCATGCCGCGCACGACCGCGCCTCCCACGATCGGCGAGACGCCGGCGACCCGCCCGCGGATGGCCAGGAGCGCCTCGCGCAGGCCCGGGACGCCGAGCACGGTGCCGATGGACACCACGGGGTTCGACGGCGCCAGGAGGACCGCGTCGGCGGCCGCGAGGGCCTCGACGACACCCGGCGCCGGGCGAGCGGCCTCGACGCCGATCTGGACGAAGCTGCGCGGGTCGAGGCCGGCGCGGTGGCGCACCCACCACTCCTGGAAGTGGATGGCCCGCGGCCGGCCCGTCTCCGGGTCGTCGACCACGACGTGGGTCTCGACCCGCTGGTCGCTCATCGGCAGCAGCGTGACGCCGGGCTGCCACCGCGCGGACAGCGCGGCGGTGACCGCCGACAGGGGGTAGCCGGCGTCGAGCATCCGGGTCCGGATCAGGTGGGTGGCCAGGTCGCGGTCGCCGAGGCCGAACCAGGTCGGGTCGGCGTCGTAGGCGGCCAGCTCCTCCTTGACCGTCCAGGTCTCCCCGGCCCGACCCCAGCCCCGGTCCTCGTCGATGCCGCCGCCGAGGGTGTACATCACCGTGTCGAGGTCGGGGCAGATGCGCATGCCGTGCAGGGTCACGTCGTCCCCCGTGTTCACCACGGCGGTGATCTCCGCCCCGGGTGCGGCGGCCCGCACCCCCCGCAGGAATCGAGCCCCACCGGTCCCACCAGCCAGCACCACGATCTGCACGAAAGACATCGTGCCCGATAGGCAGTTGTGCACTGTTCCACGGGCGTGTCGGGGTTCTGCACGAGATGTGACGAACACCCTGTGACGCGTGGGGCAGGTGTGGCGTGTCGCTTACACCGGGCGAAGTTGACGGGCAGGCAACGACACGCGTGTAATTCCGGCGATGTCTTCGCCTGCACGAGGGTCCGGGAACGTCTCGACGGCCGCACGCGAGGACAAGAGCGAGAGGGGACGCACCGACATGGCCGAGGTTTCGTGGCTCAGCGACTACGTCAACGCGACGGAGCGGTCGACCGACCGCTTCGGGGCGGGCGCCGGCCAGGGCCTGGGCACCGGTGCGGGACCCGGGATCGCCGGGCTGCTGGGAATCGGCCTCGAGGCCGACGCGCAGTCGTGGCAGGAGCGCGCGCTGTGCGCCGAGACCGACCCGGAGGCGTTCTTCCCGGAGAAGGGTGGCTCCACCCGCGAGGCGAAGAAGATCTGCACCGGCTGCGAGGTCAAGGCCGAGTGCCTCGAGTACGCGCTGGCCAACGACGAGCGCTTCGGCATCTGGGGCGGCCTGTCCGAGCGTGAGCGCCGTCGCCTCCGCCGCCGCGCGGTGTAACGACAGCACGCACCCCCGCAGCCCGCCGACAGCGTCCATCGGCGGGCTGTGGTGCTATCTGGGGCGTGCCCACCCGGATCGCCGTCGGCCGGGCGCGCGTCGTCCGGGAGGTCCGGGCCGCCGAGCCCCTCGCCGAGCGGTTGCGGGCCCCGCTGACCGCCCGGCCGCCCTGGCTGACCGCCGTCCTCGTCGTCCAGGCCGCCCGCCGGCTGCCCGGCCGTCCGGTGGCGGTCGTCGTCGGCGGCGACCTGGACGCGGCCCCGCGGGCGGCCGCCTTCCTGTGGTTGCGCCGCCGGGGGCTCGGCACCGCCGTGACCCTGCTCGGCGACGGCGTCGGACCGGTGCCCGGCGGGCGGCCGCACGCCCGCCTGCTCGCCGCCGACGACGACGCGGCCGCTTTCCTCGCCGACGGCATCGCGGACCTGCTGGGCACCCTGCGCGGGACGTGGTCCCTCCGGCTGGCCGGGCTCCCGCTCGGCGATCCCACCGCCCGCCGGCTCGCCGCCCGCTTCCGCGGCGGGGCGCTGGCCACCGCGCGCACCGGGCGGCTGGTCGACGAGCTCGGCGACGAGGGCGTGGCCCGCAGCCGGGACCCGCGCGAGCTCGAGCGGTGGCTGCCGGCCCTGCTGGCGCGGGTGCCCGACGCTCGCTCCCGCACCTTCGTGCGCTCCGCCGCGAGGGTGCACGCCGCCGCCGGTCGGCTGGAGCTCGCCGTGACGCAGGACGCCGGGGGAGAGCTGCGGGACGGGCTGCTCACGCTGGTCGACGGCGAGGACAGGTGGGCCTGGTGGAGCACCGCCGCGCTCGCGGTGGAGATGGGCGCCCCGGCGGCCACGCTGACCGTGCCGCCGCGCCGGCTGCTCCCGGCGCCGGACGCCATGCGCTGGCTGCGGGTCAGCGGCCGAGGCGCAGGGCGCTGAGCGACTCCTCCTCGCGCGTCGAGGCGAGCTGGTCGCCCACGCGCAGCTCGCCGGTGGCCGGCACCCACCCGTCGGCGTCCTCGTCCCCGGCGGCCTCGACGGTCACGGTGAGCTCGAGGACGCGGCCGCTCGGCCGGGGTGCCGTCCCGGCCGGCCGGACGGTGGTGGCGAACCGGCCCGAGACGAGGAGGCGGTCGCCTTCCCGCTCGACGCGGAGGTCGGGTGCCGTGAGCTCCGCGTGCTCTGTCCGCGCCTCGCGGCACGCCGGATCGCCGGGGGTCGCCGGAGCCCGCGTCGTCAGGCAGTTCGCCGTCGGGAGCCGGAGACGCGCCACGGCCCGCCCGTCCTCCGTGGTCAGCTCCAGCTCCGGGTGGGCGACGGTGACCCCCACGGCGTGCTCCTCGAGGACGATCCCCTCGAACGCGAGCCGGGCCTCCGTCCCGTCGTCGGCGCCGGTGGACGGCGCGCCCGTCGACGGCCGGCCGGAGGGTGCCGGATCGGCGGCCGGGGTGCCGGTCCCCGCGGCGACGGCGGCCGCCACCCCGACGACGACCAGCACGGCGAGCGCGAGCGCGGCCAGCACGGTGGCCGGCCGCGCTCCGCGGGCCGGCTGCTCGGCGGGAGCCGGGGGCCCCGCCGGGGCCAGGGACACCCAGCCGGCCTCCCGCGAGCCGGCCGGCGCCGTGCCCGGCGGGTGCTCGAGGAACTCGGCGAGGTCGTCCGGCGGCGCGGACGGCGCCGCCCCGGCGGAGTCCCGGGTCCGGGACCGCAGCGCACGGGCCAGCGCCCAGCCGGCGACCAGGAGCGCGATCCCCAGCACCGCGCCGAGCGCGAGCCACGGTCCGGCTGCCGCCGCGGGTAGGTCCATCCCGCCCAGCATGTCAGGGCCCGGACGAGCGGCCGGCGGGGCTCAGGCGGTGGGGTCGATCTCCTCGGGGTCCCGGCCCAGCAGCACCGCCACCTGGTCGACGACGACGTCGCGGACCAGGTCGGCGAGGTCGTCCCGGTCGGCCGCGCGGACCTCCAGGGGGCGCCGGTAGACGATGATCCGCGGCGGCACCTCGCGGCCGTCCTCCCGGTGCGCGGGCAGCACCCGGGCCAGCGGCACGCTGCCGTCGTCGAGGACGTCGGCGTCCAGCACCACCTCGTCGGGGCTGCTGTGCTCCACCCAGGGCACGTCCTCGACCGCGAACTCGACACCCGCGAGCTCGCGCTCCCAGCGCCGCTCCAGGTCCTCGACGGCGTCGAGGACCAGGTCGTCGAACTGCTCGGCGCGGGTCCGGGAGAGCGGCACGTCGGTCGGGACGAGCCGTCCCCGGAGGCCGCGCCCGTGGCGGTCGCGCCGGGATCGGCCGGGGCGGCGAGGCGGTCGGGTCATGACCCGAGCAGCCTACGGCGAGGTGCGGCGCGACCCACGGGGTTCCCGTGCAGGATGGTGCGCGCCGCCCCGAAACGCCGGTGCGCCTGCTGCGGAGGCCCCCCGGCCGGGTTTACTGTGCCTTGCGTGAGGAACCGGTGGTGAGGCAGTCACGTCGCTGCTCGCGCAGCGGCTGCGCGCAACCGGCAGCGGCGACCCTGACCTACGTCTACGCGGAGTCGACAGCCGTTGTCGGTCCGCTGGCGACGTTCTCCGAACCGCACAGCTACGACCTGTGCGAGTTCCACGCCGAGCGGCTCACCGTGCCGCGCGGGTGGGAGGTCGTCCGCCACGAGATCGACCTCGAGGACGCCGGCCCGACCGGTGACGACCTGCTCGCCCTGGCCGACGCCGTGCGCGAGGCGGCCCGCCCGGAGCCCCCGCGGGACCCCGCCGACGACGGCAGCGGCACCCGCCGCGGCCACCTGCGCGTCCTGCCCGACCTGCCCTAGGTCGCAGCGCTTAGGGTCACCCCCGTGCGTGACCTCTCCTCGATCATCAAGGCCTACGACGTCCGCGGCGTCGTCCCCGACCAGTGGGACGAGGACGTCGCCCGCGCCATCGGGAGCGCATTCGCCGAGTTCGTCAGCAACGAGAGCGGCGCCACCACCGTCGTGACCGCCCACGACATGCGCGAGTCCTCGATCCCGCTGTCCCGTGCCTTCGCCGAGGGGGTCATCGCCCGCGGGGTCGACGTCGTGGAGGCCGGTCTCGGCTCCACCGACCTGCTGTACTTCGCGGCCGGCTCGCTGGACGTGCCCGGTGCGATGTTCACCGCCAGCCACAACCCGGCGCAGTACAACGGCATCAAGATGTGCCGCGCCGGGGCCGCGCCCATCGGGCAGGACTCCGGCCTGGCCACCATCCGCGAGTGGGCGCAGCGCGACGCCTACGACCGCGTGCCCGAGCGGGTCGGTGTGGTCACCGCGCGCGACGTGCTGGCCGAGTACGCCGGTCACCTGCGCTCGCTGGTCGACCTGTCCGCCATCCGGCCGCTGAAGGTCGTCGTCGACGCCGGCAACGGCATGGGCGGGCACACCGTCCCGGTCGTGCTGGCGGACCTGCCGCTGGAGATCGTCCCGCTCTACTTCGAGCTCGACGGCAGCTTCCCGAACCACGAGGCCAACCCCCTCGACCCGGCCAACCTCGTCGACGTGCAGGCCGCGGTGCGCGAGCACGGCGCCGACATCGGCCTGGCCTTCGACGGCGACGCCGACCGGGTCTTCGTCGTCGACGAGCGCGGGGAGCCGGTCAGCCCGTCGGCGATCACCGCCCTGGTCGCGGTGCGCGAGCTGGCGAAGGGCCGGGGGACGACGATCATCCACAACCTGATCACCTCGCGCGCCGTCCCGGAGATCGTCCGCGAGCACGGCGGAGAACCGGTGCGCACCCGGGTGGGCCACTCGTTCATCAAGGCCGAGATGGCCCGCACCGATGCGGTGTTCGGCGGTGAGCACTCCGCGCACTACTACTTCCGCGACTTCTGGCGGGCCGACACGGGCATGCTCGCCGCGATGCACGTGCTCGCCGCGCTGGGGGAGCAGAGCCGGCCGCTGTCGCAGCTGACCGCCGGCTACTCCCGGTACGCAGCCTCGGGTGAGATCAACTCGACCGTCGCCGACGCCGCCGCCCGGACCGCCGAGGTGCGCGAGGCCTTCGGAGGCCACGACGGCGCGCAGGTCGACGAGCTCGACGGCCTGACCGTCACCCTGCCCGACGGCGCGTGGTTCAACCTGCGGGCCAGCAACACCGAGCCGCTGCTGCGGCTGAACGTGGAAGCGCCGGACTCGGCGCGGATGACCGAGCTGCGCGACGAGGTGCTGGAGATGGTGCGGGCATGAGCACGCCGAACGGAACGACCGCCGGGCCGCTGGGCCTGGACCCCGAGCTGCTGGCCATCCTGGCCTGCCCGGACGCCCACCACACCCCGCTGACGGTGGACGAGGCCGCGAGCGAGCTGGTGTGCAGCACCTGCGGCCGCGGCTTCCCGGTGCGCGACGGGATCCCGGTGCTGCTGCTGGACGAGGCCCGGCACCGGAGCGCGTGAGGGGCCCGGCATGATCTCGCCCGAGCTGGCCGAGGAGATCCTCGACGACCTCGAGCTGCTGCGGGCCCGCGACCCCCGCGGCCTGCTGCCCGCGGTCGCCGGCGCCGGCGCGCAGGTCCGGGAGACCACCCGGCTCACCGACGAGGCCGGGCTCCAACGGATCACCGACGGCGGCCGGCCGCGTGGCCTGGTCGTCGTCGGCCGGCGGGAGGGTGCCGTCGCCGCCTCGGTGCTGCGGGCCCTGCTCGGGCCCGGCAGCCCGGTGACCGTCGACCACGTCCCGGGGCCGGCGCTGCCGGTGTGGGTCGGACCGAGCGACGTCGTCGTGGTCGCGACGCGGACCGGCGCCGGCGCGTACGCGGTGGGGCCGGCCTACGAGGCGGCCCGTCGCGGCGCGGCCCTGCTCGGCATCGGCGCGGAGGACGCCCCGTTGCGCGCGGCGTGCTCGAGCGCTCGCGCCCCCTACGTGCCGTTGCCGACGTCCCGCGTCCGGCACACCACGCTCTGGTCGCTGCTCACCCCGATGCTGCGCCTGGCGAACGGGCTCGGGCTGCTCCCCGGGGAGGCGGCCGACCCCGAGGCGACCGCCGCCGCCCTCGACGAGATCGCCCAGGAGTGCGGGCCGGCGCAGGAGACCTTCGCCAACCCCGCGAAGACCCTGGCGCTGGAGCTGCTGGATGCGCTCCCGGTCATCGTCGCCGAGGGGCCGCTCGCGGGAGCGGCGGCCACCCGGGTCGCCGACCAGCTGGCCACCCTCGCGGGGTTGCCGGCGCCCGGCTTCCGCCTGCCCGACCAGCGGGTGGCCGCCTGCACGGTCCTGGGCGGCCCGCTGGCGCCCCAGGACGGGGACGACTTCTTCCGCGATCGCGCCGAGGACGAGGGCCGCCGGCTACGGCTGCTCACCGTCCGCGACGCCGAGGCGGGCGGGCACGACGGCGGCGGTGAGCGCGATCCCCGATCGGCCTCGGAGGCTCTCGACCAGGTGCTGCGCACCGCGGCGGAGCACGGCGTCCCGGTCAGCGCGCTGGCCGAGCACGGGGAACCGGAGCGCTACGGGCGGCTGCCGCGGGTGGCCCGGCAGCTGGCCGTGGCCGACTTCAGCGCCGTGTACCTGGCGTTGGTGCTCGACAACGAACGCGCGTTGCGTCCCTAGCCGCTCGGGGTACCCCCGGCGGGTCCGACCGGCGCGCAGCCCGCGGGCACGCCACCATCTCTGGCACGGCACGCGGGTGCCGACCGATCGGAAGGACTTCCCTTGGCGGGTGGACTGGTAGCCCTGCTCGACGACGTCGCGGTGCTCGCGAAGGCCGCGGCCGCCTCGTTGGACGACATCGGGGCCGCGGCCGGGCGGGCCAGCGTCAAGGCCGCCGGCGTCGTCGTCGACGACACCGCCGTCACGCCGCAGTACGTGCACGGCCTGAACGCCGAACGGGAGCTGCCGATCATCCGGCGGATCGCGCTCGGGTCGCTGCGCAACAAGCTGCTGCTGATCCTCCCGGCGATCCTGCTGCTCAGCCAGTTCCTCGACTGGCTGCTCACGCCGATCCTCATGGTCGGCGGCGCCTACCTCTGCTACGAGGGAGCCGAGAAGATCTGGCACCGGCTCACCGGCCACGCCGAGGAGCACGCGACGGTGGAGGACGCGCTGCCGGACGAGAAGACGATCGTCTCCGGCGCCGTGCGCACCGACTTCATCCTGTCGGCCGAGATCATGGTCATCTCGCTCAACGAGGTCGCCGACGAGGCCTTCCTCTCCCGGGCGGTCATCCTGGCAGTGGTCGCGGTCGGCATCACCGTGCTCGTGTACGGCGTCGTGGGCCTGATCGTGAAGATGGACGACATCGGGCTCAACCTGGCCCAGCGGTCCGGCCGGGCGGTGGCCGGCATCGGCCGCGGGCTGGTCAAGGGGATGCCGAAGCTGCTGACCGCGCTCACCGTCGTCGGCACCGCCGCGATGCTGTGGGTCGGCGGCCACATCATCCTGGTGGGCACCGACGAGCTGGGCTTCCACCCGGTCTACGAGTTCGTGCACCACCTCGAGGAGGCGGTGCACGACGCGACCGGAGCGTTCGGCGGGGTGCTGGGCTGGCTGACCAACACCGTCGCCAGCGCCGTCCTCGGCCTGGTGGTCGGGGCGCTGGTGGTGCTGGTGGTGAACCTGACGGTGCACCGCCGCGGGGCGCGCGCCGGAGCGCACTGAACCAGGGACAGTAGGAGCCATGCACCCGGGGGAGACCGACCGCACGCTGCTGTCACCGGAACGCCGCCGCGCCGACCGCGCCCGCCTGCCCGACGAGGTCGTCGACGTGCTGGTGATCGGCGGCGGGGTCACCGGCGCCGGCGCCGCGCTCGACGCGGCCAGCCGGGGGCTGTCGGTGGCGCTGCTCGAGGCGCGCGACTTCGCGGCGGGCACCTCGAGCCGGTCCAGCAAGCTCATCCACGGCGGGCTCCGCTACCTGGAGCAGTTCGCCTTCCCGCTGGTGCACGAGGCGCTGCAGGAGCGGGCCCGGCTGGTGCGGACGATCGCCCCGCACCTGGTCCGCCCGCTGCCGTTCCTGCTGCCGCTGACCGCACCCGCCTGGCAGCGCGCCTACTACGGCGCCGGCGTGGCGCTCTACGACGTGCTGGGCGCGGCGTTCACCTCCGAGCGGTCGATCCCGCGCCACCGGCACCTGTCCCGGCGGGCCACGCTCGAGGCCTTCCCGGGGCTGCGTGCTGACGTCGTCCGCGGCGCCATCCGCTACTGGGACGCGCAGGTCGACGACGCCCGGCACACCCTGGCCGTGGTCCGCACGGCGGCCGGTTACGGCGCCCGGGTGCTCTCCAGCGCCCGGGTGACCGGGCTGCTCCGGGACGGGGAGGGGGCGCAGGCGCCGGTCGTCGGCGTCCGGGTGGCCGACCTGACCGACGGCACGTCGTTCACCGTCCGGGCGCGCAGCGTCGTGGCCGCGACCGGCGTGTGGAGCGACGACATCGGCGCGATGCTCGGCGACTCGGCGCCCAGCCTCAAGGTGCGCGCCTCCAAGGGCGTGCACCTGGTGGTGCCGAGGTCGGCCATCGACGGCTCGGAGATCACCCCGAACGGGCTGATCCTGCGCACGCCCACCAGCGTGCTGTTCGTCATCCCGTGGGGCGAGCACTGGATCCTGGGCACCACCGACACCCCGTGGCGGCTGGACCGCGACCACCCGGCGGCCAGCAGCGCCGACATCGCCTACCTGCTCGACCAGGTCAACCGGGTGCTCACCCGGCCGGTGACCGCCGACCAGATCCTCGGCGTGTACGCGGGGCTGCGGCCGCTCCTGGCCGGGGAGTCCGACGAGACCAGCCGGCTCTCCCGCGAGCACGCCGTCGTCACCCCCGTGCCGGGGCTGGTGCTCGTGGCCGGCGGGAAGTACACGACCTACCGGGTCATGGCGGAGGACGCCGTCGACGCCGCGGTGGCCGGGCTGCCCGGCGTGCCCGCGTCGCGGACCGCGCACCTGCCGCTGGTCGGCGCGCACCGCTGGACGGAGGTCCGCGATGCGGCCGGGACGCTGGCGGCCGGGGCGGGCGTGCCCGTCGAGACCGTCGAGCGGCTGCTGCACCGGCACGGGGACCGGACCCCCGACGTGCTGGCACTGGTCGCCGCCGACCCGGCCCTGGGCCGGCCGGTGACCGGCGCGCCGGAGTACCTGGCGGCGGAGGTCGTGCACGCGGTCACCGCCGAGGGTGCGCTGCACCTGGACGACGTCCTCACCCGGCGCACCCGCATCTCGATCGAGACCGCGCACCGGGGCGTGGAGTCCGCACCGGACGTCGCCCGGCTCATGGCCTCGGTGCACGGCTGGCAGGAGGACTTCCTCGCCCGCGAGATCGCCCACTACGAGGCGCGGGTCGAGGCCGAGCGGGAGTCGCAGCGGATGCCCGACGACCGCACCGCCGACGCCGCCCGGCTCGGCGCCCCGGACGTCAGGACCGCACTCGCCGACGCTCCGCGGAGCGCGACCACCGGCTGACTCCCTCCCCCGAAGGGGGCGTGAGGCGTGGAGCCCGCCGAGATCGGGACGTAGCCTGCACGAACGATGTGGCAGCTCACCAACGGCGTTCGCTTCTACCCCTGGGGCAGCCGGATCGTCATCCCCGAGCTCCTGGGGCAGCCGGTGCCGGCCGACCGGCCGCACGCCGAGCTGTGGGTGGGCGCGCACCCGGGTGAGCCGAGCCGGCTCCCCGACGGGCGGCCGCTGGACGAGGCGATCGCCGCCGACCCCGAGGCCCTGCTCGGCGGCGCGGTGCTCCAGCGCTTCGGTGCTCGGCTGCCCTACCTCATGAAGGTGCTGGCCGCCGACCAGCCGCTGTCGTTGCAGGCGCACCCCACCAGCGAGCAGGCCGAGGCGGGCTTCGCCGCCGAGGAGTCGGCGGGGGTGCCCCGCGACGACCCGACGCGCACCTTCAAGGACCCGTTCCACAAGCCCGAGCTGCTCCTGGCCCTCACCACGTTCGAGGCGCTCTGCGGCTTCCGGCCGGTGGAGGAGTCGCTGCACTGCCTGGCCAAGCTGCAGGTGCCGGAGCTCAAGCCGACGATCGCCGCGTTGGCCCGTGGCGGCCTGCGGGCCGCGGTGCCGCAGCTGCTCGCGTTGCCCGCGGACCGCCGCGCCGAGCTGGTCGGGGCGGTCGCCGCGAAGGCGGCCACGTTCGTCGCCGCGCACGACCCCGAGTTCATCAACACCTACCGGTGGGCGGCCACGCTGGCCGAGGCCTACCCGGGCGACCCCGGCGTCGTCATCTCGCTGATGTGCAACCACCTCAAGCTGGCGCCGGGCGAGGCGGTGTTCCTCCCGGCCGGCAACTTGCACGCCTACCTCTCCGGTGCCGGCGTCGAGGTGATGGCCAGCTCCGACAACGTGCTGCGCGGTGGGCTCACCGGCAAGCACGTGGACCTCGCCGCGCTCATCGAGGTGCTGGACTTCAGCGACGGCAAGGTCCCGGTCCTCCACCCGGTCCTGGGCCCCGGCGGCCTGCGCTACCCCGTGCCGGTGGAGGACTTCGACCTCACCCGGTGCCAGCTCGACGACCAGCAGGGCACCCTGACCACCCGCGGTCCGCAGCTGCTGCTGTGCACCGAGGGGACCGCGGTCCTGGCCTCGTCCGACGGCGAGCTGGTGCTGGGCAAGGGCTGCGCGGCATTCGTCCCGGCCGGCGCCCCGGTCAGCGCCCGCGGTCCCGCCGTCCTCTACCGGGCCACGACGAACCTCTCCTGAGCCGCCGGCCGGCACGCGTGTCGCGGACCGGGGCGGTGCGTGCCCGCACGTAGCGTCGACGGGGCCATGACCCGTCGCGTCCGCGCCCTCGCCGCACCGGTCCTCGCCCTCGGCCTCCTCTGCGGCTGCTTGCCCGAGGCCGCGAGCCCGACGCCGGGGGAGCCGAGCGGCACCGTCGAGGCCCTGCCGGGCACGGCGCTCGACGCACTGGACGACCTCGCGGTGAAGGGGCGGGCCCCGCGCACCGGGTACGAGCGCGAGCTCTTCGGCGACGGCTGGGTGGACACCGACCGCAACGGCTGCGACACCCGCAACGACGTCCTGGCGCGGGACCTGACGGAGGAGTCGTTCCGCGAGGGGACCCGCGACTGCGTCGTCGTCTCCGGCACCCTGGCCGACCCGTACTCGGGGCGCACCATCGAGTTCCGGCGCGGCGAGGGCACCAGCGAGGCGGTGCAGATCGACCACGTGGTGGCGCTGTCCGACGCCTGGCAGAAGGGCGCGCAGCAGTGGGACGACGCCACGCGCACCGCCTTCGCCAACGACCCGCTCAACCTGCTCGCCGTCGACGGCCCGCTCAACATGCAGAAGAGCGACGGGGACGCGGCCACCTGGCTGCCACCGAACCGGGGCTACCGCTGCGCCTACGTGGCCCGGCAGGTGGCGGTCAAGGCCGGCTACGGGCTGTGGGTCACCGAGGCCGAGCGCACCGCCATGGCGACCGTGCTCGGCGGTTGCCCCGACGAACCGCTCCCGGCCACCGGGGAGGCCGTCGCCGAGGTCCCGGCCGTCCCCGCGCCGCAGGTCTCGGTGACCTACCGCGACTGCGCCGACGTGCGCGCCCGGGGAGCGGCGCCGATCCGCGAGGGCGACCCCGGCTGGTCACCGTCCTTCGACGGCGACGGCGACGGCGAGGGCTGCGAGTGAGCGCTCAGGCCGTGGAGACGAGGGCGACGCCGACGACGATGGTGACCAGGCCGAGCACGAGGCGCACGCTCATCGGCTCGTGCAGCAGGAGCCAGGCGAGCAGGGTGCTCATCGCGATCGTCGCCCCGACCGCGATGGGATAGGCCACCGACAGCGGTACCCGCGCGAGCACGACCAGCCAGAGCACGAAGCTGGTGGCGTAGCTCAGGGCGCCCAGAGCGGCGAGCAGCACCGGACCGCGCAGGAGTTCACCCGAGCGGACGAGCGAGGCCGCGGTGCCGATGTGCGCGCGCAGCAGCACCAGGCCGACCACGCCGAGGACGACGTACCCGGCGAACGCGCCGACCACGAGCGGGGAGAGCCGCTGCACCAGCACCGTCAGTCCGCGGACGGCACGGCGACGGCGAACAGGCTGACCCCGCGGCGACGGCCCAGCGGCAGGAACCGCTCGAGGGCCACCACCGCGCGCAGACCGAGGTTGACCGGACCGGCCACGTCGTCGAGGTCGCTGCCGGTGCTCGCCCGTCGGCGCAGTGCGGCCAGCGGCCGGAGCAGCACGTTCCACGAGCGCAGCTGCTGGATCTCGAAGCCGGCCTCGGTGAGCAGCGTGCCCAGGGTGTCGGCCGTGTACCGCCGGAGGTGCCCGACGGCGTCGTCGTGCGCCGACCACAGCGTCGGATCGGCGGGGACGGCGACGACGAGGACGCCGTCGGGCCGCAGCACCCGGCGCAGCTCCCGCGCGGCCTGCGCGTCGTCCTCCAGGTGCTCGAGGACGTCCAGGGCGATCACCACGCCCATGGCGCCGTCGCGCAGGGGGAGCGCGTGGGCGTCGGCACGGGCGACCTGGAGCCCGCGGGACCGGGCCAGCTCGGCACCGGTCGCTGAGTACTCGAAGGCGAGCGGACGCCAGCCCAGCGACTGCAGCACCCTGGTGTTGCCGCCTGCAGCCGCCCCGATGTCCGCGGCCCACCCACCGGTCCGGCGGTCGCGCAGGATGCGGCGCAGGACGCTGCGCCGCTCGGCGTACCACCAGTGGTGGTGCTCGAGGCGGGCGAGCTTGGCGATCTCAGCGGCGTCCAGCGGGGGGCTCCTCGCGGTCGTCCTCGACTCGGGGGCGTCGCCCGGTCTCCTGGTCCACGCGGTACATCGGGCGCTGCTGCACCTCTTCGTAGATCCGCCCCACGTAGGCGCCGAGGACGCCCAGGCACAGGAGCTGCACGGCGGCCAGGAACAGGACCGCCACGGACACCGACGCCCACCCCGGCACGGTGCGCCCCAGGAGGAACGCGACGATGACGCCGACGGCGCCGAGCAGCGCCAGGACCGACGCCGAGGCCCCCACCGTGGTCGCCAGGTGCAGGGGCGACGTCGTGAACGACGACAACCCGTTCCAGGCCAGGCTCACCATCTTGCGCACCGGGTACTTCGTCCGGCCGGCGGCCCGGGGCTCTCGGCGGTGCTCCACGACGGCGCTGGGGAAGCCCAGCCACGGGATGAGCAGGCGGTAGACGCGGTGCCGTTCCGGCAGCATCCGCAGCGCCAGCACCACGCGCCGGGAGAGCAGCCGGTAGTCGCCGACGTGGTCGGGCAGGTCGACCCCCGCGCCCCGGCGCACCAGGTCGTAGTAGGCCGCGGCCGTCCAGCGCTTGAAGCGGGAGTCCGTGCGGCGGTCCGAGCGGCGCGCGTAGACCACGTCGACGCCCTCGGCGACGGCCCGTTCGAGCATCACCGGGATCAGCTCCGGCGGGTCCTGGAGGTCGGCGTCCATGGTGACGACGTAGTCGCCCTCGGCGTGGTCGAGCCCGGCGGTGAGGGCCAGCTGGTGGCCGACGTTGCGGGCGAGGACCACCGGCTCCAGCTGCGGCCAGCCCACGGAGGTCTTGCGCAGCAGCTCTCCGGTCCCGTCGCGGGAGCCGTCGCCGACCATGACCACCTGGTAACTGACGCCCAGGCCGTCGAGGACGGCGCGCAGGCGGCCTTCGAGGAGCGGCAGGACCTCCGCCTCGTCGTAGCAGGGGACGACGACCGAGAGGTGGGGGCGCGGGCCCGGCTCCGCCGTCACGACCGGCCCGACTCGCAGGGGTGGCCGCCACGGCCACCGGCCGACCGCACGACCGCACGACCGCGGCAACGCGGCGACCCGGCGCCATGCCGGGCACCCTAACAGCGATCGGTCGTCCCACGACCGCCTTACCGGACCGCGGTGGTCGCCGCCGGGCGGTAACCTCGGCGTCCCCTCGGCCGCCGCGGCTACCCCGTCACGACCGGACGGTGCGGCCCGACCGACTGCAGAGGACGCATGGCCACTTCGCCCGTCGCGGGAGGGAGAGCGGTGCGGGCGGCCGGCCCGGCCACGGACCACGACCGCCGGCCGCCGCGCTCCTGGCCCGCGGTGCTGCTGTCGGCCGGCGTCGTGGCCGGCCTGTTCACCGTGCAGTTCCTCCGCAACCACCGGTTCGCCTACCTGGACGACCGGCAGGCCGACGGCGTCGCGAAGCTGGTCGACATGGGCCGCATCCTGGCGGCGGGAAAGTGGCCCTGGCTCAGCACGAACGTGGTCAACAGCGGTGGCTACGCCGTGGAGTACCAGAACGGCGTCTTCAACCCGGTGAACCTCGCCTTCGGCGTGCTGATGGGCCACCTCGACGACGCGGCGTTCGCCTCGTTCCTGCAGCTGCTCGCCCACCTGACGGTGCTGGCGGCCGCGGCCGCGTGGCTGGGCCGCCTCGTCGGGCTGAGCACGGCCTGGTCGGTCGCCTTCGCGGCGTCGGTCGGGTTCGGCCCGTACACGGTCTTCTGGGGAGCCGGCTGGTACCAGGCGGTCGTCTCGTTCTCCTGGTTCGTCCTCGCCGTGGCCGCCGTCGTCGCGCTGCACCGTACCGAGCAGCAGCGCTACGGCTGGGTCCTGCTGGTGGCGGCCTTCCTCTGCCACCAGAGCGGCTGGCCGCTGGCCATCCCGGTCCTGGGGCTGTTCGTCGCGGCGGTCGTGGTCGCCCGTCTGGTCACCGGCTGCGCGCGCGGCGCGACCGGTTGGATCGCGGCCTGGTACGGCGGCGGAGTGCTGACCCCGCTGGTCGGCCTGTACCCCCTGCTGGTGTCCTTCCGGTTCGCCTCGCGCAGCTCCTCCATCAGCAACGAGGCCAACGCGAACGTCGCGCCGCTCGAGGGCCTGCTGCACGCCGCCGACCCGTCGTACTACGGCTGGTTCACCAGCTTCGACGGCTACCGGCTGCAGGAGCTCCCGCACTTCTACGTGGCCTGGTTCGTCCTGCCCGTGCTGCTGCTCTGGCGTCCGGCGCCGGTCGGACCGCGCGTCCGTGCCCTGGCCGGGGCGACGGTCGCCCTGTCCGTGGTGACCGCGCTGGGCGCACTGGGCCCGGAGCGAGCCCTGGTCTTCCGGTTCCCGACGCGCTTCCTGCAGTACTGGGGCTTCTTCCTCCTGCTCGCCGTGGCGCTGCTCGTGGCCCACGGCCGCTTCGCCCCGTCCGGGCGCCGGCTGGCAGCGCTCGCCGCGAGCCTCGTGCTGCTGGTGCTGAACTCCCTGCAGGCGGATCCCGACGGCCCGGCCCGCGTCGTCGGCCTGGGCGCCCTCACCGCGGTGCTCTGCCTCGCGCTGGTCGGGCCGCGTCCGGCGCGCCCGCCCGGCAGGCGGTGGCGCCTGGTGGTGCCGGACGCGCCCGGGCGCGCCTCGGGCGCCGTGGTGGCCGTCGGCACCGTCCTGGTCCTCGGGGTGCTGGGCTGGCTGCACCCCATGGCCCGCGGTTTCGACTGGGGTTTCCCGCAGGAACCCGGAGCCCTCGAGACGTTGTCGCGCGAGGACTACACGCTCTGGTACGGGAGCTACGCGCCGCTGGAGGCGCCCGGCGAGCTGCCGTCGCCGGCGCCCCAGGCCGAGCAGTACTACGAGGAGTACCGGCCCTCCTCCACCGGGCTGCTGACCGGCGACCGGCAGATCAACGGGTACAGCCCGCTCGCGCACCGGTTCCTCCGCGAGCACGTCCCGCTCGACGACCACGGGAACTTCGGCGACTCGGGCGCTGAGCTCTTCACGTCCGTCGACGGGGGCACCGGGCTGACGTGGCTGGAACTGCTGCGCGTCGACCAGGTCGTGGCGCAGCACGGCCCGCGGGACGTCCAGCTGGCCGAGGAGCTCGACGGCTCCTGGCGGCGCACGTCGATCGGGGAGCACACCTCGACCTACCGCCGGGCTCCCTACCGGCTGCCCGGCCTGGTCTCCTACGCGGCCCCCGGGGTGGAGATCGAGGACCGGGAGAGCTGCCGCCGGCAGCACTCCCGCGAGTGCGTGCGCGTCTCGGGCGGTGACGGCGGCCGGGTGGTCTTCGCCCGCCTGTGGTTCCCCGGGTACACCGCCACCTTCGCGGGGCGCCCGGTCGACGTCGTGCGGTACGAGGGCACGCTGGTCGCCGTGGACCTGCCCGCCGGTGCGGCCGGCGACCTGGTGCTGTCCTACCGGTCGCCGGCCGTCGTCCCTCTCGGTTCCCTGGCGGTGGCCGTGGTAGCCGGGCTCGCCGGGGCGCAGGTCGTGGCGTCGCGGCGGGCACGCGCGGTCCCACGGGGGCGGGCCGAGCCCGCTGAGGTCTCCACGAGGTGACGGTCCGGCGACACCCTGCTCGCGCTGCGTCTCCGACCACGGGGGCTGGGCACGAGCCACGACGCACCGGTCGGCCGGAACGGCTGCGTCCGGTTACGGTCAGGCGCACCTGCGTGATGACGTGAGCACGCCTGCCGCCTGACAGGGGTTCCGAGAATGGTCCTGCACGCCGAGACCCGGACGAGATTGCGCCTTCCGGAGGCGGGCCGGACCGCCGATCGGATCGTCGCCCAGCGCACCCACTTCGCCGGACCCTCGCTCGAGGCGCCGGACGAGCTGTACGCCGTGGCGATCAGGGGCGTCATGGTCCGGGAGCGGGACCGGGTGGTCCTCGACGGCCACGCGCGGGTGTCGACGAACACCTACTTCGGCCGCTTCCCCGCTTCCTACTGGCAGCGCTGGACGTCGGCCCCGTCGGTCGACGTCACGGCCGTCGTCAGCGGCACGGGCCTGGTGCGGGTGGTGGCTTCCGACGCCGACGGTGACCCCCGCACGGCGGCCGCCGCCCGCGTCGAGGACGCGCACGGCGAGGAGGTGCACCTGACCGTCCCCCTCGACATGTTCGTCGACGGCGGGGCGCTCTGGGTCGAGCTGCAGACGACCACCAGCGGCATGACGGTCGAGCGCGTCCGCTGGTCCGTGACCGCCATCCGCGCCCGGCGCGCCACGGCCGTGGTCATCTGCACCTTCAACCGGGCCGACGACTGCCTGGCCACCTTGCGCGCGCTGCTCTCCGACCCCGAGGTCGTGCAGGAGCTGAGCGCGGTGTACGTCGTCGACCAGGGCACCGACACGGTCGACTCGCGTGCCGGGTTCGCCGAGGTGGCCGGCGCGCTGGGGCCGGCGCTGCGCTACGTCCGCCAGCCCAATCTCGGCGGTGCCGGGGGCTTCACCCGCGGCATCTTCGAGGCGGTCCGGAACGAGACCGTCGACCGGGTCAACCTGCTCCTGATGGACGACGACATCCGCGCGGAGCCCGACACCGTCGTGCGGCTGCGGGCACTGGCCGACCGCGCCGACCAGCCCGTCCTGGTGGGCGGGCAGATGCTCAACCTCTACCACCCCGACCGGTTGCACGTCGGCGCGGAGACCGCCGACCTGGCGATCCTGCGCGCCGGGTTGCCGGTGCCCGACGCGCTCGTGGGCGCCGACGTCACGGAGGAGCAGCAGGAGCTCCGGGTCGATGCCGCGTACAACGCCTGGTGGACCTGCCTGATCCCCTCGGAGGTGGTCGAGGCGGTGGGCTACCCGCTCCCCGTCTTCTTCCAGTGGGATGACATCGAATTCGGCCTGCGGGCGCGGGCGGCCGGCTTCCCGACCGTGACCCTGCCGGGCGCCGGCGTCTGGCACGCCGACTTCTCCTGGAAGAACTGGGACGACTGGTCCCGCTACTTCAGCTTCCGCAACTCGTTGATCACCAGTGCGCTGCACAGCGAGTTCGACCGCCGTCGGATCACCGAGCACCTGGTCAAGCAGCTCGTCGACTACCTGCTCTCGATGCGCTACGGGCTGGCCGCCCTCGTGCTCCGCGCCGTCGAGGACTTCCTCGCCGGCCCGGACGTGCTGCGTGACGGTGGCCGGGAGACCGTCGCCTCGGTGCGCCGGCTCTGGTCGCAGTTCCCCGAGACGGCCAACCACCCGGCGAACGACGTGCCAGGTGTGCCGGCGACGGAGATGACGAGGACCGCGCCCGGCGGGTCCCCCTCGATGATGCGGTCGGTCCTGGCCAAGCGACTCCTCTGGCACGTGCTGCGCAAGTCGCGCGGCACCGCGGCCATCGCCAGCGCGGACGCTCACTGGTGGCACGTGTCCCTGTTCGACACGGCCGTCGTCACGGACCCGTCGCAGTCCGGTGTGCGCGTGCGGCGCCGGGACCGCGCCCAGGCCGCGGAGCTGGCGCGCCGCGCCGCTGGGGTGCTGTGGCGGTTCAACCGGGACGGCGACCGGGCGCGGGACGAGTGGCGCCGCCGACTCCCCGAGCTGACCAGCAGGGAGACGTGGGGCGAGCTGTTCGGCGCCATGTGAGCGGCAGGCCGGCCGGGCCGGGGACTTCCCGCCGGCGGTCTCCAGGAGGGAGCGCGGGATGACCCAGCGGAGCAACGCCGTCGTGGCAGCGGTCCGGCGGTGGACCGCCCGGCACCTGCTGGCCCCGGTGGAGGCCCGTGTTGCGCGGGTGGTGCGGGCGGAGATCGAGCGCGCCGTCCAGGAGGTCCGCGACGCGGAGTTCCGCGCACGGCGCGACCTGCTGGCCGTGGGGGAGCGGGACGCCGCCCTCAGCAGTGCCCGGTGGGCCGCCGAGCGCATGCCGACGGTGCGCGTCTTCCACGATCCGACCAGCACGCTGCGGTACGCGCTGGAGATCGCCCCGCGAGGTGGCATGGCGCTGGAGTTCGGCGTCTTCACCGGGCGTTCCCTCGCCGAGATCGCCCGCGCCCGTCCGGGTGGCCGGGTCTACGGCTTCGACTCGTTCCGAGGACTGCCGGAGGACTACCGCCCGCACGTCCGGGAGGGCGCCTTCGCGGTCGATCGCCTGCCCCGGGTGGAGGGCGCCGAGCTCGTCGTCGGCTTGTTCGCCGACACGCTCCCCGGCTTCCTGGCCGAGCACGTCGGACCGGTCGACCTCGTCCACGTGGACGGCGACCTCTACTCGTCAGCGGTCACGGTCCTCGACCTCCTCGGGCCGCGACTCGGCGCCGGTTCGGTGCTGGTCTTCGACGAGTTCTTCAACTACCCCGGCTGGCAGCAGCACGAGTTCCGCGCGTGGCGTGAATGGCAGGAGCGCACCGGCGCGGAGGTCGCCTACGAGGCCTACACGGGCAACGACGAGCAGGTGGTGGTGCGGATCATCTCCCCGGGACCGGACGCACCCACCGGCTGAGCGGCGCCCGTCACTTGCGCCCGGGTCCTATTCTGGTCCACGGCACGAGCCCCGCCGAAGCCTCGGCATGCTCGCTCTCCCCGTCGTCGGGGATCGCAGCGAACCCGCATCCGACCGCATCGTCCGGCCCCGTGCCGGGCGGAACCTGGAGCCCTCATGACCGCCAGCACCGGCACCCGCCCCCTGACCACCCCCACCGGCGAGCCCGACTTCAAGGTCGCCGACCTCTCCCTGGCCGCCTTCGGCCGCAAGGAGATCCAGCTCGCCGAGCACGAGATGCCCGGCCTCATGGCCCTGCGCGCCGAGTACGGCGACCAGCAGCCGCTGGCCGGCGCCCGCATCGCCGGCTCGCTGCACATGACCGTGCAGACCGCCGTCCTCATCGAGACGCTGAAGGCCCTCGGCGCCGACGTCCGCTGGGTCAGCTGCAACATCTTCTCCACCCAGGACCACGCCGCCGCCGCGATCGTCGTCGGCGACGGCACCCCCGAGCAGCCCGCCGGCGTGCCGGTGTTCGCCTGGAAGGGCGAGAGCCTGCCCGAGTACTGGTGGTGCACCCAGCGGCTGTTCGAGTTCCGCGACGAGGCCGGCGAGGTCGTCGGGCCGAACATGCTGCTCGACGACGGCGGCGACGCCACCCTGCTGATCCACCTGGGCACCCGCTTCGAGGCCGACGGCGTCGTCCCGGACACCACCGAGGCCGACTCCGAGGAGTACGGCGTCATCCTGGAGACCCTCCGCGGCACCCTCGCCGAGGACGGCGGCTACTGGACCCGCATCGGCCAGGGCATCGCCGGCGTGACCGAGGAGACCACCACCGGCGTCATGCGCCTGTACGAGCTCGCCCGCGACGGCCGGCTGCTCTTCCCGGCGATCAACGTCAACGACTCGGTCACCAAGAGCAAGTTCGACAACCTCTACGGCTGCCGGCACTCGCTGATCGACGGGCTCAACCGCGCCACCGACGTGATGATCGGCGGCAAGGTGGCCGTGGTGTGCGGCTACGGCGACGTCGGCAAGGGCTGCGCGGAGTCGCTGCGCGGCCAGGGCGCCCGGGTCATCGTCACCGAGATCGACCCGATCAACGCGCTGCAGGCGGCGATGCACGGCTACGAGGTGACCACGCTGGACGAGGTCATCGGCAAGGCCGACATCATCATCACCGCGACCGGCAACAAGGACATCATCACCGCCGAGCAGCTGGCCTCGACCAAGCACCAGGCGATCATCGGGAACATCGGCCACTTCGACAACGAGATCGACATGGCCGGCCTGGCCCGCACGCCCGGCGTCGTCCGGACGACGATCAAGCCGCAGGTCGACGAGTGGCGGTTCGCCGACGGCCACACGATCATCGTGCTCTCCGAGGGCCGGCTGCTGAACCTGGGCAACGCCACCGGGCACCCCAGCTTCGTCATGAGCGCCTCGTTCTCCAACCAGGTGCTGGCGCAGATCGAGCTGTGGACCAACCGCGCGGCCTACGAGGGCAAGGAGCCCACGGTCACCGTGCTCCCGAAGAAGCTGGACGAGCACGTCGCCCGCCTGCACCTGGACGCCCTCGGCGTGAAGCTCACCGAGCTCACCAAGGTCCAGGCCGACTACATCGGCGTGCCGGTGGAGGGCCCCTACAAGAGCGACCACTACCGCTACTGAGGAAGGACCCCCTCGCCCCCCACGCCTCGCTCCGCTCGGCGTCGGCCCCTGCGAGGGGGCCGTTCCAGCCCGTCACGTCGGCCGTTCCGGCCCCACCCGCCCCACCCGGGCGGGTGGGGTGCGGGCGTTCTGGGCCGCGACCAGCGCAGAATGGGCGCCGTGCCACCCACCGCTCCCCAGAACGGGCCCGCCCGCGGCCGTGTCCTGGTCGTCGACGACGACGCCGCCCTCGCCGAGATGCTCGGCATCGTGCTGCGCCGCGAGGGGTACGAACCCGCCTTCGTCTCCGACGGCAACCGCGCGGTCGCGGTCTTCCAGCAGACCCGACCCGACCTGGTGCTCCTAGACCTGATGCTGCCCGGCCGCAACGGCCTGCAGATCTGCCAGGACATCCGCCAGCAGTCCACGGTGCCGATCGTCATGCTGACCGCCAAGGGCGACACGATCGACGTCGTGCAGGGGCTGGAGGCCGGCGCCGACGACTACGTCACCAAGCCGTTCAAGCCGGTCGAGCTGGTGGCCCGCGTGCGCGCCCAGCTGCGCCGCGGCGAGACCGGCCAGGCCGAGAACCTGAGCATCGGCAACGTGCAGATCGACGTCCCGGCGCACCAGGTCACCCGGGACGGCGTCCCGGTGGCGCTGACGCCGCTGGAGTTCGACCTGCTGGTGGCCCTGGCTCGGAAGCCGCGGCAGGTGTTCACCCGCGAGCTGCTGCTCGAGCAGGTCTGGGGCTACCGGCACGCGGCCGACACCCGGCTGGTCAACGTCCACGTGCAGCGGCTGCGCGCCAAGATCGAGAAGGACCCGGAGAAGCCCGAGGTGGTGCTCACCGTGCGTGGCGTCGGGTACAAGGCCGGCCCGCCGTGATCGGCGGCGGCGCCGGTTCCGGCGCCGGATCACCGACAATGGAGTCGTGACCGCCACCCGCACCCCACCGGCGGGCACGGGCACCGGCCCGTCCCCGGGCGGCGGCCGACGGCGCCCGCTGCGCCTCGAGCTGGTCCGTGCGCGCCGCGGGCTGCGCCGGCGCGCCCGGCTGGCCCGGCGGCGGCTGCGCCGCGGCAGCCGGGGCGTGGTCGCCCGCGCGCTGCAGGCCTGGCGCTCCTCGCTGCAGGTGCGGATCGGCGCGATCACGATGGTCGTGGCCGGCACGGTGGTGGTCATCGTGAGCCTGGTGCTCTTCAGCCAGATCCGTGACCAGCTGCTGTCGGTGAAGCGGCAGGCCGCGATCGACCAGGCCCAGGCCGGTGTCTCCTACGCGCAGAGCCAGGTGGCCGGCATCGCGACCGGCGACGCCTCCAGCGTCCGCAGCACGCTGACCCGCACGGTCACCCAGCTGCTCCAGCGCGGCGGCGCGGCCGGCGACTTCGACGTGGTCATGGTCTACCGGACCGGCGAGGGCGGGCAGGAGATCCCCGCCGTCAGCCGCAGCCGGACCTTCATCGTCGACGCGCTCCCGGACGACCTGCGGGCCGACGTCGACGCCGGCAGCCAGTCGTACAAGTACGAGCAGGTGCCCGTCGGGACCCGCGACGACCGCCAGTCCTCGCTGCTGGTCGGCGCGCCGGTGCCCACCGAGACGCCGGGCACCGAGCAGATCGAGCTCTACTACGTCTTCCCGCTGACCCAGGAGGCGGAGAGCCTCTCGCTGATCCGCAGCACGGTGGTCATCAGCGGCATCGCCCTGACGCTGTTCGTGGTGGGCATCGGCGTGCTGGTCACCCGGCTCGTCGTCGACCCGGTCCGCCGCGCGGCCGGCACCGCGCAGCGGCTGGCCGAGGGGCAGCTGGAGGAGCGCATGACCGTCAAGGGCGAGGACGACCTCGCCCGCCTGGCCACCAGCTTCAACGCCATGGCCGACAGCCTGCAGCGCCAGATCACCCAGCTCGAGGGGCTCTCCCAGCTCCAGCAGCGGTTCACCTCCGACGTCTCCCACGAGCTGCGCACCCCGCTGACCACGGTGCAGATGGCCGCCGACGTGCTGCACGAGGCGCGCGGTGACTTCCCGCCGCACGTGGCCCGGTCCGCCGAGCTGCTGCGCGCCGAGCTGGACCGCTTCGAGGCGCTGCTCACCGACCTGCTGGAGATCAGCCGCTACGACGCCGGGGCCGCCGTGCTGGAGTCCGAGGCCACCGACCTGCGGTCCCTGGTCGACCGGGTGGTCGACGGGATGAGCGCGCTGGCCCGCCGGCACGAGTGCGAGCTGGTGGTCAACCGCCCCGACGAGCAGGTCATCGCCGAGGTCGACGCCCGCAGGGTCGAGCGGGTGCTGCGCAACCTCGTCGGCAACGCCATCGAGCACGGCGCCGGCCGCCCGGTCGAGATCACCCTCGCGGCCAACCGCACCGCCGCCGCGGTGACCGTCCGCGACCACGGCGTCGGGCTGAGCTCGGCCGACGCGCAGCACGTCTTCGACCGGTTCTGGCGCGCCGACCCGTCCCGCGTGCGGACCGTGGGCGGCAGCGGCCTGGGGCTGTCGATCAGCCTGGAGGACGCGCGGCTGCACGGCGGCTGGCTGCAGGTGTGGGGCCAGCCCGGCGCCGGCGCGCAGTTCCGCCTCACCGTGCCGCTGACCGCCGGGGGAGAGCTGACCAGCTCGCCGCTGCCCCTGCGGCCGGTGCACCTGCGGCGCAGCTGGAGCACCCGGTGACCCGCCGTCTCCTCGCGCTCGCGGCCGCCCTGCTCGCGCTGGCCGGCTGCTCCACCGTGCCCGGCAGCTCGCCGACGGTGCAGATCACCCAGGCCCCGGTGCGCCCGGCCGAGGACGTCGGCATCGAACCGCTGGGGCCCGAGCCCGGCGCGACGCCGGAGGAGATCGTCCGCAACTTCATCGACGCCGCCGCGAGCACCGTCCGCGGGCACCCCGTGGCCGCCGAGTACCTGGCTCCCGAGGCGGCCCGCGAGTGGAGCGACGCCGAGGGCATCACGATCATCAGCCCCGACTACGCCACGGTCGCCACGGAGGCCGGCGCGGTGCAGGTCACCGCCAACCTCGTGGGGACCGTCGACGGGCGCGGCATCTTCTCCATCGCCGCACCCGGGGTGTTCACCCGCGAGTTCACGCTCGAGGAGGTGGACGGCGAGTGGCGGATCACCAACCCGGCCGACGGCCTGGTGATGCTCGAGCCGGACTTCGAGCGGATCTACGACCAGCTGGACCTCTACTTCCTCGACCCCACGCAGCAGCAGCTGGTGCCCGACCCCCGCTACCTGATCACCGGCGAGGCGCAGCCGACGACGCTGGTCGAGAAGCTGCTCGAGGGGCCGTCCTCCGCCCTGGCGGCCGGCGTGAACAACCCCGTCGGCGGGGTGCAGCTGGAGCGCACCATCACCGTCGACGGGCAGAACGCCACGGTCGAGCTGGGCAACCTCCCCGCCGAGCCCGGCCCGCAGCTGTCGGAGATCTGCGCGCAGCTGGTGTGGACGCTCACCCAGGTCGACGCCCAGCGGATCCGCACGGTGACGGTGACCGTCGACGGCGAGCCGGTGGAGGGCGTCCCGCAGCGGATGTCCACCGACGACTGGTCGGGCTACGCCCCGGATGCGGCGCCGCTGGAGAGCATCGGCCACTACCTGGACGCCGGCGCGCTGCGCACGGTCACCAGCGGGGAGCCGGCGCCCGGCCCGGCCGGGCAGGGCGCCTACGGCCTGGTCTCGGCCGCGATCTCCGCCGACACCCGCACCGGGCAGCTGTCGTTCCTGGCCGGCGTGCGCCCCGAGGGGGGCGGCGCCGCGCTGCTGGCCGGCCCCTACGGGGGTGAGCTCGTGCCGGTGGTCACCGGCGGCACGCTGAGCGCTCCGACGGTGGCGGCGACCCGTCCGGAGGTCTGGGTGCTGAGAGACGGCGTCGACGTGGTCCGCGTGCCCTCCAACGGCCCGCCCCAGGCGGTGAACGTGCCCACGCTGGCCGGGCTGGGGCGCGCCCAGGTCCTGCAGCTCTCGCCGGACGGCGTCCGGGCGGCGCTGGTCATCGACGGGCCGCAGGGCCCCCGGCTCTACGTCGGCACCGTCGTCCGGTCCGAGGACGGCGGGGTGGCGGTGCGCGACCTGCGCGAGGTGGCGCCGACCCTCTCGCAGGTGGTCGACGTGGCCTGGCGGGACAGCAGCACGCTGTGGCTGCTGGCCGGGGACGCCGGCGAGGACCGGATCGTGCCGTACTCCGTCGGTGTCGACGGGTGGGGGCTGACCGACGTGCGCACCTCGGGGCTGCCCGGCCAGCCCACGGCGCTGGGCGCGGCACCGACCCGGCCGCCGCTGGTGAGCGCCGGGGGCACGCTCTGGCAGTGGTCGGGGGGCACGTGGGTGACCCTCGTCCGCGGCCAGGAGCCGGTACGCGGCTCCGAGCCGTTCTACCCGCTCTGAGCCGTCCACAGGGGAGGACCCCGTCCTCCTCAGGGTCCGGGAGCGCGGCCCGAGCCCGGTGATCCGGCCATAGGCTGCCGCGGTGGACCGCGGGTGGCTCAGCGCGCTGGCCGACCTGGTCCTGCCTCGTACCTGCGCGGGGTGCGGTCGGCCCGCGTCCCCGCTGTGCGGTTCCTGCGCGGCGCTGCTGGCCCGCCCGCGCCCGGCCGCGCCCCGGCGGTTCCCGGACGGCTTCCCGCCCACGGCCGCCGCCGGGGCCTACCGGGGGACGGTGCGGCCGGCGGTCGTCGAGTTCAAGGAGCGGGGCAGGGCGGAGCTGGCCGTCCCGCTCGGCGCGGCGCTGGCCCTCGCGGTGGCCGCCGTCGTCGCCGCGGTGCCGGGGCCCTGGCGCGGCCCGGTGCTGCTGGTCCCCGTGCCGAGCTCGGCGGCCGCGCTGCGCGCCCGCGGGCGCGACCACGTGCGGGAGCTGGCCGGCCGGGCCGTGCGAGAGCTGTGCGCGGCCGGTCTCCCCGCGGCGCAGGCGCCGCTGCTGCGCCGCCGCGGTCGCGTCCGCGACTCCGCCGGCCTGCCGGCCGCGCAGCGGCGGGCCAACCTCGCCGGCAGCTTCGTGCTCGCCCGTCGGCCGGCCGCCCCGGAGGGCCTGCTGGTGCTCGTCGACGACGTCGTCACCAGCGGCGCGACGCTCGCGGAGGCGGCATCGGTGCTGGCCGCGGCGGTGCCGGACGGCGGCCCGCCGGTGCTCGGGGCGGTGGTCGCGGCCACCCCGCGGACACCGCCCCGGGTGCCGCTGCCGGGCGTCGTCGCGGTGAACGGTTCCGGTCGCGAGGGGGTCCGCTGATCGACTGTCGGGACCCGTGCGGAGGGACTAGCGTCGAAGCGACCAACGCCCCGTCCCACCGGGAGGTCTCATGGAGATCGTCGTCCGCGGTCGAAACGTCGAAGTGCCCGAACACTTCCGGCAGCACGTCTGGGAGAAGGTCCGAACGTCGGACCGGTTCGACGGCAAGCTCAAGATCCTCCGCATCGACGTCGAGCTGTTCCACGAACCCAACCCCCGCCAGGCGGCCAACTGCCAGCGCGTGGAGATCACGCTGCGCGGCAAGGGGCCGGTCGTCCGCGCCGAGGCCTGCGCCCCCGACTTCTACGCCGCGCTCGACCTGGCCGCGGGCAAGCTCGAGAACCGGATGCGCCGCGCGGCCGACCGCCGCCGGGTGCACCACGGCCGCCGCACGCCGGAGAGCGTCCGGCTCACCGGCAACGCCGTCGCCGAGCCCACCGGCTCCGCGGCCGATGCCCTCGAGCGCGAGCGACAGCTCGCCGAGGGCCCCCACGTCACCGATCTGGACGAGCACCTGCCGGGCCAGATCGTCCGGGAGAAGCACCACCCCGCGACTCCCATGACCGTCGACCAGGCGCTCCACGAGATGGAGCTGGTCGGCCACGACTTCTACCTGTTCCAGTGCGCCGACACCGGCAAGCCGACGGTCGTCTACCGCCGGCACGCCTACGACTACGGCCTCATCCGGCTGACCGACGACCTCCCGCTCGACGGGGACGCCGCGCACGCCCCGGCGGCGACCACCGCGGCGCCGGCCGGCGCACCCGCCTGACGGGGGAGGGGGCGCGCCGGCCGGCGCGCCCCCTCCGCTCAGTCGGCCGGGAGCCGGGAGAACAGCGCGGCGTCGCCCCGGGTGCCGTCCCGGTAGCCCAGGGAGCTGCGGACGACGCCCTCCTGCCTGAACCCAGCCCGCCGCGCCACCGCCTGCGACGCCTCGTTCCGGACGTCGGCGTAGAGGTGCACCCGCGGTGCACCCAGGCCGAGGGCCCACCCGCCCAGCGCGTGCGCCGCCTCCGCGGCGTACCCCTTCCGGCGAGCCCACGGCGCGATCCAGTAGCCGATCTCCGGGCCCAGCCGTCCCGGGACGAAGTGCACCCCACCGGCGCCGACGAACTCGCCGTCGGCCTCGATCGCCACCGGCATGCCGCGGTGCTCCAGCCGCTCGCCGGGCGCGATGTCCTCGACCCAGGCCCGCGCGGACTCCGCCGTGTACGGCACGTCAATCGCGGTGATCCAGCGCTGGATCTCGTCGTCCTGGCAGGCCCGGTGGACGTCGTCAGCGTCTTCGGGTCGGTACGGGCGCAGGACGAGGCGTTCGGTGCGCACCACCTCGGACGGCAGGTCGATCAGGCTGAGGTCCACCTGGGCAGTGTCACGCGTTGCCGAGCACCCGGTCGACCGCGATCTCGATGACCACGCGAGCGGGGTTCTCCCGGGGTTGCCGGTAGCGCTGCGCGTAGCGGTCGACGGCGTCGGCCACCGCGGCGGCGTCGTCCCGCACCACCGCCGTCCCCTCGAGGGTCAGCCACCGCCGCCCGTCGACCTGGCAGACCGCGACGCGGGCCTGCCCGTCGCGCACGTGCCGGGCCTTGGCGGAGCTGCCCGAGGTGATCACCCGGGCGGTCGCCGTCGCCGGGTCGTAGGTGACCCCGACCGGGACGACGTGCGGGCTGCCGTCGGGACGCAGCGTGGTGAGCGTGGCCAGGTGCCGTTCGGTGAGGAAGGCGAGGGTTCCGGGGTCGAGCCGGTGGGGTTCACGGGACACCGGGGGAGGCTAACGGGACACCGGGGGAGGCTAGAGGAGCGCGTGGGGCGGCTCAGCGGTGCGGACCGGCGACTGTCCCTGCGGTCACGCCTACGCTGGGGTCGTGGTGTTCTCGAAGATCCTCCGTGCCGGTGAGGGCAAGCAGGTCCGGCGACTGTCCAAGATCGCCGATGCCGTCGACTCGCTCGCCGATGACTACACCGGTCTGACTGATGCGGAGCTGCGGGCCCAGACCGACCAGTTCAAGGCGCGGTACGCCGACGGGGAGTCCCTCGACGCGATGCTGCCCGAGGCGTTCGCCGTCGTCCGCGAAGCAGCCACCCGCACCCTGGGCCAGCGGCACTTCGCCGTGCAGCTCATGGGTGGCGCGGCGCTGCACCTGGGCAACATCGCCGAGATGAAGACCGGTGAGGGCAAGACGCTCACCGGGGTGCTGCCGGCGTACCTGAACGCCCTCTCGGGCAAGGGCGTGCACATCATCACGGTCAACGACTACCTGGCCAAGCGTGACGCCGAGTCGATGGGCCGGGTGCACCGGTTCCTGGGCGTCACCGTCGGGACGATCCTGTCCGGCGAGCCGCCGGCGGTCCGCCGCGAGGCCTACGCCTGCGACATCACCTACGGCACGAACAACGAGTTCGGCTTCGACTACCTGCGCGACAACATGGCGTGGAGCAAGAACGACCTGGTGCAGCGCGGGCACCACTTCGCGGTCGTCGACGAGGTCGACTCGATCCTCATCGACGAGGCCCGCACCCCGCTGATCATCAGCGGCCCGGCCGAGACCAGCGCCAAGTGGTACAGCGAGTTCGCCCGCATCGTCCCGGCGATGAAACGCGATGTGCACTACGAGGTCGAGGAGGCCAAGCGCACGGTCGCCGTCACCGAGGAGGGCGTCGAGTTCGTCGAGGACCAGCTCGGCATCGACAACCTCTACGAGGCGGTCAACACCCCGCTGATCGGCTACCTGAACAACGCCCTCAAGGCCAAGGAGCTGTTCAAGAAGGACCAGCAGTACATCGTCTCCAACGGCGAGGTGCTGATCGTCGACGAGTTCACCGGTCGCGTGCTGGCCGGACGCCGCTACAACGAGGGCATGCACCAGGCCATCGAGGCCAAGGAGAAGGTGAAGATCAAGGACGAGAACCAGACGCTCGCCACGATCACCCTCCAGAACTACTTCCGGCTCTACGAGAAGCTCTCCGGGATGACCGGTACCGCCCAGACCGAGGCCGCCGAGCTGCACCAGACCTACAAGCTGGGCGTCGTCCCCATCCCGACGAACCGGCCGATGATCCGCGAGGACCGCTCCGACGTCATCTACAAGACGGAGAAGGCGAAGTTCGACGCCGTCGTCGACGACATCGCCGAGCGGCACGAGAACGGTCAGCCGGTGCTGGTGGGCACCGCGAGCGTCGAGAAGTCCGAGCTGCTGTCGAAGTACCTGCTCAAGCGGGGCATCCCGCACGAGGTGCTGAACGCGAAGAACCACGCCCGTGAGGCCGCGATCATCGCGATGGCCGGGCGGCCGGGCGCGGTCACCGTCGCCACCAACATGGCCGGCCGCGGTACCGACATCCAGCTCGGCGGCAACGCCGAGTTCATCGCCGACGAGGCGCTGCGGGCCCGGGGGCTCACCCCGACCGACACCCCGGAGGAGTACGAGGCCGCCTGGGACGACGCGCTGGAGGCGGCGCACGCCCAGGTGAAGGCCGAGCACGAGCAGGTCGTCGAGGCCGGCGGCCTCTACGTGCTGGGCACCGAGCGGCACGAGAGCCGCCGCATCGACAACCAGCTGCGCGGACGTTCCGGACGCCAGGGCGACCCGGGGGAGTCGCGGTTCTACCTCTCCCTGGGCGACGACCTCATGCGCCGGTTCAACGGCCCGATGCTCGAGTCGATGATGAACACCCTGCGGGTGCCGGACGACCAGCCGATCGAGTCGAAGATGGTCAGCCGGGCGATCAAGTCGGCGCAGACCCAGGTCGAGCAGCAGAACTTCGAGGTCCGCAAGGACGTCCTCAAGTACGACGAGGTGCTCAACCGCCAGCGCACCGTCATCTACGACGAGCGGCGCAAGGTGCTCGAGGGCGCCGACCTGCACGAGCAGGTCCGCGGCATGGTCGACGACGTCGTGGTCGCCTACGTCGAGGGCGCGACCGAGACCGGCTACGCGGAGGACTGGGACCTCGAGCAGCTGTGGAGCGGGCTCAAGCAGCTCTACCCGGTGGGCCTGACCGTCGACGAGCTGGTGGCCGAGGTGGCCGGCGGCGACGTCTCCGACCTCTCCGCCGAGGACCTGAAGACCCAGCTGCTCGACGACGTGCACCGCGCCTACGAGGCGCGGGAGGCTGCGCTGGGCTCGGAGGTGATGCGCGAGCTGGAGCGGCGGGTGCTGCTGAGCGTGCTCGACCGCAAGTGGCGCGAGCACCTCTACGAGATGGACTACCTGCGGGCCGGCATCCACCTGCGGGCGATGGCGAACCGCGATCCGGTCGTGGAGTACCAGCGCGAGGGCTACGACATGTTCCGCGCGATGCTCGACGGCATCAAGGAGGAGTCGGTCGGCTTCCTGTTCAACCTCGAGGTGAAGACCAAGGAGGAGCAGGCGGCCGAGGCCAAGGCGAAGCAGGACGAGGCCGAGGCCAAGGCGCTGGCCGCGGCCCAGGAGGGGACGGCGCGGGTGCTGGCCCGCCAGGCCGCGCAGGCCCAGGCGGCGGCCGCCCCGGCCCCGGCCAAGGCCGCGCCCACCGCCCGCCGGTCGCAGCCGAAGCCCGCGGCGGCCGCCGCGGCCCCGGCCCCGGAGACCGAGACGCCGTCGGCGTCGGGTACCGGCCCGCAGCTGGCCGTCAAGGGCCTGGAGGCGCCGCGCACGCCGGAGAACCTGACCTACTCCGCGCCGAGCCTGGACGCCTCCGCCAAGGACGGCGGCAAGGCCAAGGCCGCGAAGACGGCGACGGTCACCGGCACCAAGGAGACCCCGCGCAACGCGCCCTGCCCGTGCGGCTCGGGCAAGAAGTACAAGCAGTGCCACGGGGCGGCCGGCGCCAGCTGACCGACCTCACGACGCCCCGCCGACCGGACCGGTCGGCGGGGCGTCGTCGTCCCGGGGTCAGCCGATCTGCAGGGCGGTGCACCGCCAGCGGCCGTCGATGCCCTCGAGCCGGGCGGCGACGGCGTGCGCTCGCCCGGCGCGGCGGGCGACGGCCACCACCTCGGCCACGCCGTCCACGGGCTCACCGACGTGCACCTTGCCGACGAGCAGCGGCGCCGTCCCCTCGGCGCACCACCGGGGGCGGCGGCCCGCCGAGAGCGCGGCGTAGACCCCTGGGGAGGTGAGCTGCTGCAGCTGGCTGGCGGGTCGCCGGCCGGACAGCACCTCCAGGGCCAACGTGATGAGCCGGCGGCCCGTGGCGACGACGTCGGGCAGCTCGTCGCGCGCCGACAGCGTCGGGGCGAACTCGTCGAGCGGTACCGCCGCGGTGGCCCGCGGCCGGGGACCGGGCCGGTAGGTCGGGCGCGGGACGGCGACACCGGGCAGCAGCAACCGGACGGGGATCCGCGGGTCCTGGGCGGGCGGCTGCGGGGTCCGCACGCGGACCAGCCGCAGCGGGGGCCGGGGGACGTCGGGGGCAGGGGACGGCGGGGTCGTCGGGCGCACGGGGACGGTCATCGGTCTTCCTTCGGGGAGAGCGTGGTCGGGCGGTGACGGGGGCTCGGGGTCACGGCGGTGGGCGCAGGACCTGACCGGGGAGCAGGAGGTCCGGGTCCGCGCCGATGACGGAGGCGTTCGCCGTCCACCAGGCGTGCACGGCGTCCGCGGTCTCGGCGATGCCGGGCGGGCGGCCCAGCTCGGTGGTCAGCCGGGCGGCGGCGATGTCCCAGAGGCAGTCGCCCCGGACGACGACGTGCTCGCCCGGAGCTGGGGCCGTCGGGGTGTCCGGCCAGTCGGGCACCGGCGCGGGTGTGGTGGGTGCGGGCGTGCTGGGGGCCGCGGCGGCCCGGGCCGGCCAGTCCGGCACCACGCCGGGGGCGGTCTCGGCCGAGGCAGCCGGCGCGGTGACGACCAGCAAGGTGGCGGTGCCGCCGAGCGGAGCGGCGACGCTCAGCCCGACCCCCAGGGCGAGGGCCGCGCTGCGTCGCGCGCCGGCGGGCAGCACGACCCGGGTCACGACCTCCGCGCAACGCCCGAGCGCGCCGGGCGCCGCCGAGACGGCGGTCAGCAGCAGACCGAGCGCCCCCCACACCCAGGCCACCCACGCGAGCAGTCCCGCGGCGGCGGTGACCAGGACGTCGGAGCCGAGGGTGTCGGCGGTCCGCTGACCGTCGGCCACCGCGCGCACCATCTCGGCGACCGGCGGCGTCAGGACGTGCAGGGCCAGGGCGACGCCGGCCATCACCGACGTCGTCGCGGTCAGTCGTCGTCCGGACATGCAGCCTCCTTCGCGATGGATGCCACTAAAGCAAGCAAATGCAACCAAACGCAAGTCAATGCGGCGATCTAAGCTCAGGCATGGAGGTGGGGCATGCGGTGGCATCAGCTCTTCGCCGACCTCGAAGCGCAGTTCGAGGCGGAGCAGGACGCGGCCGAGCGGGCCGGCGCAGCGTCGAGGACGCGTGCCGAGGTCGGGGCCGTGCGGCTCGTGGACCGCGTGCGCGGCGCGCTGGGCGGACACGTGGTCCTGACCTGCCGTGGGGCGGGCAGCGTCTCCGGCGAGCTCACCGACACCGGGGCGGACTGGCTGCTGGTGACGGAGGAGCGCGGCCGGGAGTGCCTGGTGGCCGTCTCCGCGGTGCGCGCGGTGGCCGGGTTGGGGCGGCGCACCGCGCCGCCGGAGGACCCCGGACCGGTGCGGGGGCGGATGGACCTGCGCTGGGCCCTGCGCGGGCTGGCCCGCGATCGCGCCGCGGTGCACCTGGTGCTGGACGAGGGCTCAGTGCTGCGGGGGACGGTGGACCGGGTGGGTGCCGACCACGTGGAGCTGGCCGAGCACGCGGCCGAGGACCTGCGTCGGGCGAGCGCGGTGCAGGGGGTGCGGGCCGTCGCGCTCGACGCCGTGGCGGTCGTGCGGACGTCCCCGCCGGGGTGGGACTAGCCCGGCGGGATCAGGACTGGGAGCTGGTCTCGGCCGAGGACGCGGTCTCCGCGGCGGCCGGTTCCTCCGGCGGCACCGTGCCGGCCCGTGCCTCGGCGTACTTCTGCTGGATGAAGCGCTCGAGCTCGTCGACCTCGATCCGCCACTGCCCACGGCCGCCGATCTGGATCGCGATGAGCTCCTTCCGCCGCACGAGCGCGTAGGCCTGCGACCAGGAGACGTTCAGGATCTCGGCGACGTCGTCCAGCGTCAGGAAGCGGGGCGTGGGCATGGGTCCTCTCCATCCGGTCGACGCCAGTCTGTCAGTCGCACCGGTGACCTCGCGGTGCTGTCCACACCCGAACGTGTGGATGAGCGGAGCGGGCCACCGCGTCCATGACGCATCATTCGCATCCGAATGCCGTCATGTCGCGTCAACGGCAGGCGACGCGCCGCGTCGCGCGCCGACGCGCTGGAGAGGTGAGCCCGCCCGTGACCGCCGTGAGTCCCGCGCCGCCGCAGGCTGCGACCCCGCTGCCACCCGGCCCGGCTCCGCGGCGCCTCCGCCCGCCGAGCTGGCTGGACCTGCGGCTGGTCCTCGGGGTGCTGCTGGTCCTGGGCTCGGTGCTGCTGGGGGCCCGGGTGGTGGGTGCCGCCGACGCCACCGTCCCCGTCTGGGCCGCCGCCGGCGACCTGGCCGCGGGGACCGCGCTGACGGCGGACGACCTGATCGCGGTCGACGTCCGCCTCGACGACGCCGCGGGCGCCTACCTCTCCACTCGCACCAGGCCCGAGGGCAGCACGCTGTCGCGCGCCGTCCGGGCGGGGGAGCTGCTGCCCGGATCGGCCCTCGAGGAGCCGGACGCCCTCGTGCAGGTGGCGCTGCCGGTGCAGACGGGCTACGTGCCGCCCGGCCTCGAGCGCGGTGGGCTGGTCGATGTCTACGCCGTGGCCGATCCGGCGCTGGGAGCGACCACGGAGGCGGGCGGTGAGGTGACGCTCGTCGTCGAGCAGGCCACCGTGCAGGCCCTGTCGGGTCGCGCGGAGGGCGTGCTCTCGACGCCGACGAGCACCGTGCAGGTGGTCGTCTCCGTGGCGCAGGACGACGCGGACGACGTGCTCGCGGCGATCGGAGGGCGTCCGCTGGTGGTCGTCCTCCGGAACACGGTGGACGGCGACGCCGACGCGGCGGGCCGCGTGCCGGCCCGGTCCGGCTCCGCCGCGGCGGGTGCGGCGCAGACCGCAGGTGCGGCGGCGGGACCGACCGGCTGATGGGCGTCCAGGTCTTCACCGCGGTCACCGGCGCGGCGTGGGAGTCGGAGCTGGTCGGAGCGCTCGACCGGGCCGACCACGGCGTGACCGTCGTCCGCCGCTGCGTCGACGTGCCCGAGCTCCTCGCCGCGGCGGCGACCGGCACCGGGCAGGCGGCGCTGCTGTCCGCCGAGCTCCGGCGCCTCGACGGGGACGCCGTCTCCCGCCTCACCGCCGCCGGCGTCGCGGTGGTCGGGCTGGTGGAGCCGGGGGACGAGCGCGCGGCCGCGCGGCTCCGGCAGCTGGGCGTGCAGCACGTCCTGCCGGCCGATGCCGCGGCCGACGTCATCGCGCGCGCCCTGCGCGAGGCGGTCGCCGGAACGCCCCGCGAGAACCGCGACGTGGCCGATCCGCGGGCGGCCCTGCCCGCGCTGGGCATCCCGGTGGAGGAGACCGACCGGCCCGCCGGCCGAGGACGGGTCGTCGCGGTGTGGGGGCCGACCGGCGCACCCGGCCGCACGACGGTGGCGGTCGGGCTGGCCGACGAGTCCTCGCGGCTCGGCGTCTCCAGCCTCCTCGTGGACGCCGACGTCTACGGCGGCGTGATCGCCCAGCTGCTCGGGCTCCTGGACGACTCCCCGGGCCTGGCCGGGGCCGCTCGCCAGGCGAGCGCCGGGACGCTGGACGGGGCAGCGCTGGTGCGGCTGGCCTGGGCGGTCCGCCCGCAGCTGCGGGTGCTCACCGGGCTGGCCCGGGCCGACCGGTGGCCGGAGCTGCGACCCCGCGCGGTGAGCGCGGTGCTCGAGGAGGCGCGCCGGCTAGCGGAGCTCACCGTCGTCGACTGCGGGTTCAACCTGGAGGACGACGAGGAGCTGTCCTTCGACACCGCGGCTCCCCGGCGCAACGGAGCGACGCTGGCCGTGCTCGAGGACGCCGACACGGTCCTGTGCGTCAGCGGCGCGGACCCGGTCTCGCTCCAGCGCAGCGTGCGCGCCCTCGACCACCTGCGGGAGGCGCTGCCGGCGGTGGAGCCGGTCGTCGTGGTGAACCAGGTGCGCCGGGGACCGGTTCCCGGCGACGCGCAGCGGGAGATCGCCGCGGCCCTGGAGCGCTTCGCCGGCCGGCAGGTCGCCTTCTTCCTGCCCGCAGACCGGCGGGCCACCGACGCCGCTCTGGCGTCGGGCCGGACCCTCGCCGAGGTGGCTCCGGGATCGACGCTGCGCACGGCGCTGCGGAAGCTCGCCGCCACGCTGGCCGGCGTCCCCGCTCCGGCCCGCCGCCGCGGGCTGGCCCGGGAGCGCCGGGCGGGCTGAGCGCTGGAGTGTCCGAAGACCCGGTGCCCGTCGTAGCGTGAGCCCCCGACGCTGAGGAGAACGATGGTCGAGCGGCTCAACCCCCTGGACGCCTCGTTCCTGTACCTGGAGGAACCCGACACCCCCATGCACGTCGGGGGTATGCTGGTACTGGAAACGCCCCCCGGCGGCATCGAGGCGCTGGCCGCGCTGGTCGAGGCGCGGCTGTCCCTGGTGCCCCGGTACCGGCAGCGGGTGGTCGAGGTCCCCGGGCACCTGGCCGATCCGGTCTGGGTCGACGACCGCGACTTCGACCTCGCGTACCACCTCCGGCGCAACGGCCTGCCGCGGCCGGGGACCGAGGCCCAGCTGATGGACCTGGTCTCCCGGCTGGCCTCGCGGCCGCTGGACCGCAACCGCCCGCTGTGGGAGGCCTACCTGATCGAGGGGCTCTCGGGGGGCCGGGTGGCGGTCGTGACGAAGACCCACCCCGCCCTGGTCGACGGCCTCAGCGCCATCGACATCGGCCAGGTGCTGCTCGACGTCGACGAGCACGCACCGCTGCCCGAACCGATCGAGTGGCGCCCGGCCCCGGCTCCCGGTGGCGGGCAGCTGGTGCTCCAGGCGATCGACGAGTACGTGCGCCGGCCGTCGTCGCTGCTGGAGAACGCGCGGGGTGCGGTCAGCGACCTCCGCTCCACCGGCGTGCGCGTCGCGGGCGTGGCGGGTGGGCTGCTGCGCGCGGTGCGGTCCACGGTGCTGCCGGCCCCGCACAGCCCGCTGAACGCCCCGATCGGCCGGCAGCGCCGGGTCGCGGTCGCGCGCGCCTCGCTCGACGACGTCAAGCTGGTGCGCAAGGCGCACGGCGGCACGGTGAACGACGTGCTGCTGACCGTCGTCACCGGCGCGCTGCGCGAGTGGTTGCTGTCCCGGGGTGAGCCGGTGGTGGGCGGGACGTCGGTCCGGGCGCTCGTGCCGGTCTCGCTGCAGGACGACGAGGTCCAGACGGCCGGCCGGGTGACGTCGCACCTGGTGGACCTCCCGGTGGGCGAGCCGAACCCGCGGGTGCGGTTGACCCGGCTGAGCTACGCCATGCGCGGGGTCGCCCGGCAGGGCCACCGGACGGCCACCGCCGACAGCCTCATCGCGCTGACCGGGTTCGCCCCCTCCACCCTGCACGCGCTGGGCGCCCGCGCCGCCCGGGGGCTGTCACGTCGGTTGTTCAACCTCGTCATCACCAACGTGCCGGGTCCGCAGGTACCGCTCTACGCGGCCGGCGGCCGGATGCTGGAGGTCTTCCCCGTGGTGCCGCTGGCCCGTGGCCAGGGCCTGTCGATCGGGATGACCAGCTACAACGGGACGGTCTTCTTCGGGTTCAACGCCGACCGGGACAGCGTGGGTGACGTCGACGTGCTGGCCGACCTCATCGAGCAGGAGGTGAACGAGCTCGTCGAGAGCTCGCGCTGACCCGCACCCCTGATCCCCACCTGGCGCGGGTGGCCCCCGCTCGGGCGGCTACCGTCGCTCTTCCACCGATGAAGGGAGTGCCCGGGTGCGCGTCTACCTGCCGGCCACCACCACCGTGCTCCGCACCCTGGTGGACGACGGGGTGCTGACGGGGCCGCACACGGCGTTCGCGGTCACGCCGCAGCTGCGGGCGTTCTACGAGCGCAGCGACCCCGCTGCCGATCTCGAGGAGCTCGAGTACGCCGCCCTGCTCACCGCGGCCCGGGCCAGCCTGCGGCTCCTGGACGTGGATCCGACCGCGGCCCGGCGGCGCGTGGTGCTCGCCGCCGACGTCCCCGACGACGCCGTGGCGCCCATGGACGACCCCCACGTCGAGCGCGGGGCGGTGCGGGTCAGCGCGGACGTCCGGATGCGCGACGTGGCCAGCGCGCACATCGACGGCGCCGAGGCGGAGGACGACGTGCGCGCCGCCGTGAACGTGGTGCTCGAGGCAGATCTCGGCAGCGAGGACGCCCAGTTCGTCGTCGACCAGGCCGAGGGTCACGAGTTGGCCTGGTACGCGACGCAGGAGCTCGGCCCCGCGCTCGAGCTGCTCTGACGGGGAGGCCCGCCCGCCTGGTCGCCGAGCCGGTGGCGGGCGACCTGGACGCGGCTCAGGGCGCCGTCGACTGCCAGCCACCCCGAGCCGGGGCGGTTCGGCAGGCCTGCCCGGGGGAGCCGGACCCCGATCAGATCCGCCTCCGCGGGCCCCGGGCGCAGCAGCAGGGCGGTGCGCGCACGGCGCAGGGCCGCCACCGCCCCCTGGAAGTGCGTGGTCAGCTGGCCGGCTGAGCCCGACAGCACGAGCAGGACGTCCGTGGCTGCTCCCGCGACCGGGAGACCGCAGAGCGCCGGCCACTCCACGGGCGCGCCCACGTCGTCGGCGACGACGACGCCCGGGTGTCCACCCAGCCGCCCGTGCCAGGCCGGGATCGCCCCCGGGTCCTCGGCGTCCAGCCAGGTCGCCGGCTCCGGGGTGTCCGCCTGCCGGCTCCGCGCTCCGTGGCCCAGCCAGGCCACCTCGGCGCCGCGGGCCTGCAGGTCGCGGGCGAAGGCGCGGAGGGCGGAGGTCCGCCCGCTGCCCGGTGGGCCGACGACGAGCACACCGCGCCGGCGGGTGAGGTCCAGGCCGAGCGGCGTGCCGTCGTCGCCGCCCGGGCCGATCGTCAGCCCCAGCTGCCCGGGCGAGCGTGCGGGCAGGGGCAGCGCCGGGTCCGGAGGCAGCACGGTGATCCGCACCCGCGACGGGTCCGCGACGGGGGTGGTGCCGGCTCCCGGTGGTCCCGGTGCTGTGGGCAGGAAGAGCTGGCACTCCGCACCGTCCTCGCCGACGAGCGCACGGCCCGGTGGCCGGTGGCTCGGCACCACGCGCGCCGGCAGCCCGGCGACGGCGTAGTCCGCGCGGTCCGGCAGCGGCAGCACCAGGCGGAGCCGGGCCGCGGCGGCGAGCCGGCCGCCCGGGACCGCCCGGTCGGCGGTCAGCACGCTGGTCAGGCAGGCGGCGCCACCCTCGCGGACCAGGCGGAGGAGGGCGGCCGAGCCTCGGGTGGGGTCGGCCTCGTCGAGCAGCGCGCCGACCTCCTCGGTGCCGTCGACGAGCAGCAGGAGGAGCGGCCTGGGGCCCGGGCGTTCACCGGATCTGCGGGCGGCGACCTCCTCGGCGAGCCGGTCCACCAGCCGTGTGGCGCGGAAGGCATCGTCCCCGGCGATCGCGGTGCCGGTGTGCGGCAACCCCGCGGCCTCGGCGGCGAGATCGCCACCGGCGGTCACGACGTGCACGTGCAGCCGGTCGGGGGGCAGCGCGGCGGTCGCGGCGCGCAGCACCGCGCGCAGCAGCGTCGTCCGCCCGCTGCGGGGTCCGCCCACCGCGAGCACCCCGCCGCCGTCGGCGAGGTCCAGATCCAGGAGCTCCTGGGTCTGCCGGTCGGGCAGGTCGAGCAGGCCCAAGGGCAGCCGGGTGGCCCCGGCGGGGCGAGCAGCGGACCGGCCCGGCTCCAGCCGGTCGGGCAGCGGAGGGCGCCAGGGGCGGTGCGGTTGGGCCATCCCGCTCCGGCGGGCCTGGACGGTCAACGCGTCGACCACGCGGGCGAGGTCGGTGGCAGCCGCCGTTGCGGAGCCGGTCCCCGGCGTGGGGGTGGTCACCGGCCACGACCAGCGGCGCACGACCGGGTCGGCTGTGGCGGTGCCCTCGGCTCCCGACGTGCGGGCGCCCTGGAACAGCTGCGGCTCGGCGCTCCCGCGTCGGAGGAGACCGCGACCGGGCAGCCCGGGATGGAGGAACGCGGCATCCGGGGCTCCCAGGACGTCGCGGGAGTCCGCCTCGTCGGTCGTGCGCAGGCACACGCGCAGGGCGCAGTTGGCCCGGATCTCGGGTGACACGACGCCCGCCGGGCGCTGGGTGGCCAGGACGAGGTGCACCCCGAGCGATCGCCCACGCTGGGCGATGCCCACCAGCCCGGGGACGAACGCGGGCAGCTCCTCGGCCAGCGTGGCGAACTCGTCGACGACGATGACCAGCCGGGCGAGCTCGACCTCCTCGGGCAGCGCAGCCACGTCCGGCACCCCGTGGTAAGCGAGCAACGCCTCGCGCCGGGTGAGCTCCGCGCTCAGCGACCGCAGCGCACGCGTGGTCGCCTGGCCGTCCAGATCGGTGAGCAGACCGACGGTGTGCGGCAGGCGGGCCGCCTCGGCGAACGCCGCGCCACCCTTGTAGTCGACCAGCAGGAAGGAGCAGCGGTCCGGTGGGTGGTTGAGGGCGAGGCCGCAGATCAGGGCCTGCAGCAGCTCCGACTTGCCCGCGCCGGTGGTGCCCGCGACGAGGGCGTGCGGCCCGTCCCGGCACAGGTCGACGAGGAGCGGCCCCTCCGCGGTGAGCCCCAGACTCGTCGACAGGGTGCCCCGGGACCGCGACCACGTCCCGCGGGTGGCGCCGTCCGCCTGCACGGTGACCGCCCACTCCGGCAGGTCCAGCAGCCGGACCTCGGCCGGCACCCCCGTCGCCGACGCGCCGGGAGCGAGGTCGGCGAGCTCCCGCGCGAGCTCGGCGGCGACGGGCTCCGCGATGCCGTCGGCCAGGATGCTGCTGCGATCGACCGTCCCGTCCTGGTGGAGCGTGGCGGTGCTGCCCGTCTCCCCGGCCAGCACCAGCGTGGCGTCGACGGCCGCCCACAGCTCCTCGGCCGACTCACCGGCGGTGAGCACCAGCACGCCGGCCGAGCGGGCCGTGCGCAGCGCGGCCGCGGTCCGTCCGCCGACGGGGCGGTCCACCACCACGACCGACCGTCGCAGCTTCGGGCCGCGCCCTGCCGACAGCGCCGCCAGGTGCCTGCGGAGCGCCGCGTCGGCGTCGTCCCCGCAGTCCGGTGGTGCGAGCCGGACCGAGCCAGCCGGCAGGTGCGGCAGCCACCGGAGCCACGTCCACTCCGGCAACCGCTGGGGCGAGGTGAGGAGCAGCAGGTCCACCGCGTCGGGGGGGTGCAGTGCCACCAGCTGGACCAGGAGCGCGCGCAGGACTCCGGTGCTCCGTGCGCGCGGGCCCACGACCGCCAGCCCGCCGCCGGCGCGCAGGTCCACCGTGACGGGCACGTGGTCGGCGCGCTCGATGGCCCGTGAGCCGTCCCCGACCCGCGTGACCCGCGTGGTCCCGGGGCCCGTCCCGATCCGGACGACGAGAGGGGCGTCGGGCGCTCCCGTCCTGGACCACAGCAGCGCACCGCGCCGCCGGACCGCGGCGGCGACCGCGGCGGGCCCGGGGTGCTCGTACTCCGCGGCACGGACGTCGGCGTCGACGGCCTCGGCCAGCCGTCGGCGCGCCTCCAGCAGCTCGTGCTCGTACCGCTGCCGCTCCCGGCGGCCGCTGCGGCGGCCGGACCACCGGTCGGCGAGCCACGTCCCGACGCCCACGACCGGGCTGAGCAGCGCGAAGAACAGGAAGGTCGGAGTGCTCAGCAGCCAGGCGAGGCTCGCACCCGCGACCGCGGGGAGCAGCACCGCCGCCCAGGCCAGACGGCGGGGTGGCGGGGGGTCCGGTGGCCGCGGGAGCGCGATCTCGACGTCCGGTCGGGGGCTGTGCAGGCGGCGGACCGGGTGCACCCTGGTTCGTCCACCCGGCATCGGGACCTGGGTCACGGTGGGGGACCCGGCGCCCGACAACGACAGCGTGCTGGCGCCCAGCCGCAGTGCCGAACCGGGGGACCAGCGGCGGGCCCGTTCCGCCAAGCGCTCCGCTCCGAGCGAGCTGCCGTTCGTCGAGCCCAGGTCGGCGACGGTGACGCCACCGTCGCCGACGTCGAGGAGGACGTGGCGCCGGGAGACGTCGGGGTCGGCGAGGCGCACGTCCGCCTCGCTCCCGCGGCCGATGACGTGCAACCCCTGCGACAGGGCCATCGACCGCGCCGCGTCGGGGCCGCCGGCGACGTGCAGCTCCATGGCGCTCGCGGCCGTGGGCGCGACCGCCGGCGGTCGGGCGAGCCCGAGGACCGCGCCGTGCCGGAGCCGCGGATCGCTCAGGAGGACCTGGTCGTGCAGCCGCACGGCGCCGTGCCAGAGCTCCGCGACGTCGAGACCCAGCCCGGCCTCCAGCGCCCTCAGCACGTCGCCCAACGGGTCGTCGTCCCGGGCGGTGACCTCGACGTCCACCGAGCCCTCGAGCCCGTGGAGGGTCCAGCAGCGGACGGTGGAGGGCGGCCGGGACGCGGACGCGGACGCGGGGTGCACCTGGGCATCGTCGACGTCGCGCGGGCCGTGCAGCGCCGGACCGGGCGCATCTGTGGACAACCGGGGGGCTGTGGACGGTCGGAGCCGCCCCCTCCTGCCGGCACCTAGCGTTCGGCCGACCGGGACGGACCCGGATCGGAGGAGGAGACGTGAAGGTCGACATCGGAACCCTGCACTCGATGGCGGGGCAGTGCCGCGCCGAGGCCGCGGAGACCGCCGGACGGCACGCCGTCCTGTCCGGCAGCATCAACTCGTCGGTGCTCGACGGCTGGACCGACAGCCAGGCGGCCGCCCAGTTCACCGAGCTCTACGAGCAGTGGCGACGCTCGGCGCAGGGGGTCAGCGACGCGCTGACCGGTATGGGCGGCCTGCTCACCGCCGTCGCCGGGTCCTACCAGCAGCACGAGGCCGACATGGCGGCCCGCATCGGGGCGATGCTCTGACCACGCCGCTGGACCGGTGCGCGGAGCTCCGGTCGGGCCGCTCCGCGTGCGGCCGGCCGGGGCCTCCGTAAGATCACGACCCGTCCAGACGGGTCACCGGTGCTCCGTCACGGGCTGCGGGGCCGGCGCACGCCTGGACTGCCGTGGCCCGGTCGACCGGTGCACCCGCACGCGCGTCGAGGTCGGGAGCGAGTCCATGCAGTTCGGTCGGTACTACGAGGAGTTCGAGGTCGGGGCCGTCTACAAGCACTGGCCCGGGAAGACCGTCACCGAGTACGACGACCACCTGTTCTGCCTGCTCACCATGAACCACCACCCGCTGCACATGGACGTGAACTACGCGGAGAAGACCACCGACTTCGGCAAGAACGTCGTCGTCGGCAACTACATCTACTCGCTCCTGCTCGGCATGAGCGTCCCCGACGTGTCGGGCAAGGCGATCGCCAACCTGGAGATCGAGTCGCTGCGGCACGTGGCGCCGACCTTCCACGGCGACACGATCTACGGCGAGACGACCGTCCTGGACAAGACCGAGTCCAAGTCCAAGGACGACCGCGGCATCGTCCACGTCGAGACGATCGGCTACAAGCAGGACGGCACCGTCGTCTGCATCTTCCGGCGCAAGGTCATGGTGCCCAAGCGGTCCTACGGCGAGGCCCGCGGCGGCGAGCAGCCCGGCCGCCCGGAGCCCACGCCCCGCGGCTGAGCCGGGGAGACGCGACGTGCCCGGGGTGCTGCCGGCTCAGCCCGGCAGCGCCCCCCACGCGCGCAGCGTCTCCACCAGCAGCGGCGTGCACGCCAACCGGTCCAGGGTCGCGGCGTCGGCGAACAGCACGTCGGCGGCGTCGTCCCCGGCCACCGGCGCGGCTGCGGGATCCAGCAGCGTGCAGGCGAAGTCGGCGACGTCGTACACGACCCCGTCGCCGGGGATGCGGATCCGGCCCACCTCGGCGCCGGCCCGCACCCGCAGCCCGGTCTCCTCGAGCACCTCGCGCTCGACCGCCTCCACGGCGGACTCGCCGGCCTCCACCCGGCCGCCGGGCACCGACCACAGCCCCGCGCTGGGGGCGTGCCCGCGGCGGATCAGCAGCAGCCGGCCGGCGTCGTCGAGGACCACGGCGCCCACGCACGGCACCAGCGGCAGGTCCTCGACGGCAGTCACGCCGCCACGCTACGCAGCTGCGCTTGACGAAGCCCGCACGTCCCAGGACGGTGATCCCCGATGAGCGTCTCGCCGGTGTGCCCCCGCTGCGGCGAGGAGCTGGTCGTCCGCCACGGCTCCGCCGCCCAGGCGTGGTGCCACACGCACGGCGCGGTCACGCCCCTGCACCACACGGTCCTCGTGGCCCACGACGCGATCGCGGCCGTCACCGCCGACGCGCGGGTGCCCGCGTGGGTGCCCGACCCCGTCCCGGCCGGCTGGTCGGTGACCGGCCTGGCGTGGGGCGGCGAGCCCGGGGCGCGGGCGATCGTCGTCGACACCGCCGGGCCGGCGCCCCTGGGGGGCTCGGCCGAGCTGGTGCTCGTCGCCGAGGAGCCCGGCACCGGCGTCGGGTGCGGCTACGCCGGGCTGCCCGGCCTCGACCCGGGCGACGTCATCACCGGCCCCGCGTCCGTGCACGTCGAGGCGGCCGGCCAGCACACACCCCTGTGGGCGGTGCCGACCACCGACGACCGCGCCGCCTTCGTCGGCGAGGCCTACGGGGTCTGGCTGTGGCTGGTCACCTGGCCGATGGACGCCGCCTGGCTGCTGGCCGAGGAGCTCCGGCTCCTGGACCTGAGGGACCGGATCTACCCCGACCTCCCGCTCGGCCCGCCCAGCGAGCACCTCCTGCCGGGACGGTGACCGGCCGGTGACGGCCCGCCGACGGGAACGCCCTGGCCCGTTTCATGATCGGCGCGTCGCGGTCGACCCGGCTGGGGCCTGTGTTACCCATGGGACGAACGCGTCCGCCGCACCCCGACGGCGGGCCTTCCCACGCAGGTCCGGGGCGTCGTCCGACCTGCCCGTTCGAGAGCTCCGGAGGTGGCGGTGAACCTGAAGAAGGTCCTCACCTGGTTGGTGGTCGCCTTCGTGGTCTGGTACGTCATCCAGGCTCCGGAGTCCTCCGCCGAGATGGTCCGCAACGCCGGGGAGGCCCTCGGGGACGCCGCCTCGTCGCTGGCCGCCTTCGTGACGTCGCTGACCTGAGCCCGGCGTGACCGCCACCGGGACGGACCGGCTGCCCGGCCGGGCCAGCAAGGACGCCGCCAAGTACCTCCTCGACGACGAGGAGGTCGTGCTCGCGACCCGCCGGCACTGGGCGGTGCTCATCGAGCCCACGCTGCGGTTCCTGCCGGTGTTCCTCGTCGGCGGATGGCTCTTCCTGCTCGACCCCGACAACCGGTTCACCACGCTGGTCGGGCTGGTCGCGGTGCTGGTCGCCCTCGTCGTCTTCGGGCTGCGCGTCGGCGAGTGGTGGATGCGGTACTTCATCGTCACCCGGCGCCGGGTGCTGCTGACCTCCGGCGTCATCGTCCGGACCGTCACGCTGCTGCCGCTGCGCCGGATCACCGACCTCACGTGGAAGGAGACCCTGGGCGGACAGATCCTCGGCTACGGCACCTTCCGCTTCGAGTCGGCCGGCCAGGACCAGGCGCTGCGCAACCTGCCGTACATGCCCGACGCGCAGAACCTCTACAAGGAGGTCAGCAAGCTGCTGTTCAGCAGCGACTGGGGCGGCGCCGCCTCCGGTGGGGACGACGAGGGCAACCCCGACCCGCCGCCACCCCCGCAGCCGCCGTCGCAGGACCGGCGGGACACCGCACCCATCCCGCCGCTGCCCCCGCAGCAGTCCTGACCTCCCCGACGGGTGCGCGGCGGACCGGTGGGGCAGGCTGACCGGTGATGCGGATCGACCTGCACACCCACTCCTCGGTGTCCGACGGCACCGAGACCCCGGCGCAGCTGCTGGCAACCGCCGGCGCGGCCGGGCTCGACGTCGTCGCGCTCACCGACCACGACACCACCGCCGGCTGGGCGCTCGCCGAGGAGGCGCGGCCGCCCGGCCTCACCGTCGTCCCCGGCATGGAGCTGTCCTGCCGCTGGTTCCCCGACGACCAGCCACCGATCAGCGTCCACCTGCTGGCCTACCTGTTCGACCCGCTGTCACCCGCCTTCGCGGCCGAGCGCGCCCGCCTCCGTGACGAGCGGCTCAGCCGCGGCGAGCGGATCGTCGAGGCGCTGGCCGCCGACGGGCACCCGGTGGCGTGGGAGGAGATCGTCGCCGCCTCCGAGGGCGGCGTGGTCGGCCGGCCGCACGTGGCGCGGGCGCTGGTGCGGGCGGGCGTCGTCGCGTCCGTCGACCAGGCCTTCGCCACGCTGCTGCACCACCGCAGCCCCTACTACGTGGCCAAGGCCGACACCGACGTGCGCGAGGGCATCGCGCTGGTCCGGGCCGCCGGGGGAGTGCCGGTGTTCGCCCACGGCCTGGCCACCAAGCGGGGCCGGGTGGTCGGCGACGACGCCGTCGCCGCCATGGCCGAGGCGGGCCTGCTCGGTCTGGAGGTGGACCACCCGGACCACAGCGACGAGGAGCGGGCCCACATGCGGGGCCTGGCCGACGAGCTCGGACTGCTGCGCACCGGCTCCAGCGACTACCACGGGGCCAACAAGACGACGCCGATCGGCGCCTGCACCACCGACCCGGAGCAGTACGAGGCGCTGCTGGCCGCCGGTACCGGCGCCGCGCCGTACCGCGACTGAGCGCCGGGACGTCGGCCCCGCTGGTTACCGTGGCGGGCATGCGCAACCCGACCGACGGCGGCCAGGCGGTCCTGCCCGGCATGCCCCGGCGGCTGCTGCGCGCCAGCCCGAAGTCGCTGGCCGACTTCTCCGACTGCCCGCGCCGCTACCGGTACGCCAACGTCGACCGGCCCACCCCGCCGCGCGGCCCCCGCTTCGCCCACCACACGGTCGGGACGGCGCTGCACCAGGTGCTGTCCTCGTGGTGGGACCTGCCGGTCGAGCGCCGCACGCCCGGCGCGGCGCGGCAGCTGCTCTACGCCGCCTGGACGCCGGCCGGCTTCCGCGACGCCGAGCAGTCCGACCGCTGGAAGGCCCGCGCGGCCGGCTGGCTCACCGAGTACCTCGACGGCGTCGACCCCACCGACGAGCCGCGGTCCCGCGAGCGCACGGTCAGCACGATGACCGAGCGCATGACCCTGTCGGGTCGCGTCGACCGGATCGACGAGCGCGGCGACGAGCTCGTCGTCATCGACTACAAGACCGGCCGGACGCCGAGCACCGACGACGAGGCGCGCGGCTCGCAGGCCCTGGCGCTGTACGTGCTCGCCGTCCGCCGGACGATGCGCCGGCCGTGCAGCCGGGTGGAGCTGCACCACGTGCCCAGCGGCACGGTCGCGGCCTTCGAGCACACCGAGAAGTCGCTGGCCAACCACGCGCGGCGGGCCGAGGACATCGCGATCGACATCCAGGCGGCGAGCGAGGCCGTGGCCGCCGGCCAGGACCCGGACGCGGCGTTCCCCGCCGTCCCGGGCAAGCAGTGCGGGTGGTGCGACTTCCGGTCGAGCTGCCCGGCCGGCCAGGCGGCCGGTCCGGCCCGGGAGCCGTGGAGCTTCCTGCCCGAGGAGGACTGACCGTGCCGGGGCCGACCCGCGGCCTGCACCGCTGGGCCCTGGGGCTGGCGGTGCTCCTCGCGGTCGCGCTGGCGGTGACCACGTGGCAGGACTCCGGCGCGTGGGCGCTCGTCCTGCTCGGCGTGCCCGTGGCGCTGAGCGCCGCCGCCTACCGCGCCGCGCCGACCGCGTCGTCCAGCTGGCAGACCGGCGCCGCCGCCGTCCTCGTGCTGGTCTGGGCGGTGCTCCTGGCGCAGGGCATCGGGTTGTTCTTCCTCCCGGTCGCGGTCCTGCTCGGCCTCGCCGCGTTCACCGAGACCGAGGTGGTCAGGCGCTGAGCCGCTCCGCGCCGGCCCGCTCGAACCCGGCCCGCACGATCGGCGAGCGGTACGCCCGGTCGGGCAGCGCCAGGAACCCGGCGCGGAACGCGCGCAGGCCGGTGGTCGCCGCCGCGTCGGTCAGCGGGAGGCCCGGCAGGGAGTACATCCGCCGCGCCCACCCCGGCAGCAGCGCGAAGCAGAGCCCTGCCAGCGAGCCCCAGACCGGCCGGGCCGGCGTGAGCACCTGCAGCCAGCCGGGCATCGGCGGGAGGAACAGGTCCCGCACGCCCTTCACGGCCGCGGGGGTGGCCCGCAGCTCGGGCCGGATGCCGGCGAAGTACGCGTCGAGCTCGGCGACCGACGTCGGCACCGTCTCCAGCGGCACCCCGACCAGCTGCGCGAAGGCGACCTGCTCGGCCACGTAGCGGTCCGCGTCCCGGTCCGGGAGGTCCAGGCCGGCGCGGCGGGCGGTGGTCAGGATCGACTCGACCGCGCAGCTGTGCACCCAGAGCAGCAGGTCGGGGTCGTCGACCCGGTAGGCCCGGCCGGTCGTCTCCTCGACGCCGGAGAGCTTCCGGTGGTAGCCGCGCACGCGGGCGGCCATCCGGCGGGCCTCGGTCCGCGTGCCGAACACGGCCGTCTCCATGTACTGGCCGGTGCGGGTGATCCGCATCCACCAGTCGTCCTTGAATCCGGCGGAGTTGCGCGCCACGCCGTCCATGGCCACCGGGTGCAGCGCCTGGAGCATCAGCGCCCGCATGGCGCCCAGGTGGTAGGCGGGGTCGCCGTGGATCCGCCAGGTCACGCTGCCCGGCCCGAAGAAGCCCAGCCGGTCCTCCTCCTCGGTCCAGTCGTCCGGGGAGGGGAGCGGGGCCAGGCGCCGGTTCATGCGATCGAGCCCCAGAACTCGCAGAGCACCTGGACTGTGCGTTCCGGGTTCTCGACCGCGGGGGAGTGGATCGAGTTGTCGATGACCTCGTACCGCGCACCGAGCCTGCGGGCCATGTCCGCCTGCACGTGGGGCATCCACGCGTCGTCGGCCTCGCCGTGCGCCACGAGCACCGGGACGCCGGTGGCCGCCAGCTCCGCGACGCGGTCGGGTTCGGCGAGCATCGCGTCGGCCATCCCGCGCAGCCCGGCCGCGCTGTTGGCCAGGAAGCGGCGCGCGTAGAACTCGCGGGTCGGTGCCGGCACCGCCTGCGCCTTGGGATCGGTCATCGCCACCTGCTCGAGCGTCTGGTGCACCAGCTCGACCCCGCCCTGGTCCAGCAGCGGACCGAGGAAACCGAGCAGCTCCGCCCGCCGGCCGCCCAGCTCTGCCGGTCCCGAGCCGAGCAGGGTGAACGTGGTGAACAGCCCCGGTTCGGCGATCACCGCCGACCGGGTGACCAGGCCGCCGAAGCTGTGACCCAGGAGGTGCAGCGGCGCACCGTTCTCCTCGCGCAGCTCGCGCGCGACGGCGACGACGTCACGGCAGAGCTCGGGCACGGTGTAGCCGGCCGGGTCGTCGGGACCGGGCGACTCGAACTGCCCGCGCTGGTCGACGGCCACCACCCGGTACCCGGACGAGGCGAGCGGCCGCAGCAGCGGGGCGAAGTCCTCCTTGCTGCCCGTGTAGCCCGGGACCAGGAGCACCGTGCCCGACCTGCCCGGGCCGGTGTCCAGCGCGGCGATCGGGCCGGCGCCACCGGCGAAGGTGCGCGGCCGCGCGTCGTGATCGGCGAGCTGGCGCAGGTCGTCGGTGGGGATGGCGAGGGTGACGGAGTCGTAGTCGGGACCGCCGGGCAGGACCATGGTTCCCAGTGAACCTCGCTCGGGCGCCGCGTGCCGCGCCGGGTCAGCGGTAGCCGACCACCCCGTCGTCCAGCCGCAGCACGACGACCGGTCCCAGCGCCGTGGCGGTGCCGCCCTCGGCCACGCCCGAGGCGGTGGAGGAGGCGCGCTCCGCCCCGGTCGCCGGGTCCAGCAGCGCGAAGCCGTCGGTCCGCGGTACGACCAGCGCGGGGACCGTGTCGTCGGCGGGCGGCCCGGGCAGCCCGGTGGCCGGCGCCGTCCAGCGGGGTTCGCCCGTGGCCGGGTCGAGCGCGGTGAGCCTGCCCTCGGCGTGCAGCAGCACCGCACCGCCGGCCGAGGTCATCGCCGCCGTCCCGGTCACGGGGAGCAGGGCGCGGGCGGCGCCGTCGGCGGCGGCGAAGGTGCGCAGCTCGCCGTCGACCCGGACGGCGATCAGGTCGTCGGCGCCCAGGAGCGCCACGTCGGCGCCGTCGGGGGCCGGGACGTCGACCACCCAGCGCTGCGTGCCGGCGAAGCCGTCGAGCACCCGCAGCTGGACGGCGTCGGCGTTGCCGCAGCGCTGGACGACCGCGACGCCCGCGCTGCCGACGGCGGCGTCCAGCCACCGGCACCCGCTCGGCGGCCGTTCCCGCCACCGCAGGGTGTTGCCGTTCGGGTCGAGGGTGACCACGCCGGACGAGGTCTCGGCGAGCACGACGGAGGAGGTCGAGCTGAGCTCGATGTCGGGGCGCAGGTCGAGGTTGCGGGTCCACGCCCGCACCCCGGTGCCGGCCACCAGCGCGACCGCCTCGTCACAGCGGCCGGCGGTGCGGAACACGGCGACGACGACGCCGTTGGTGGCGGTGGCGCCGCACAACCGCGCGTTCGAGCGGGTGTAGTGCCACACCTCGTCGCCGGTCAGCGGGTCCAGGGCGCGCACGCCGTGCTCCTCGCCGACGACGACCCGGGCACCCTCGACGACGTCGGCGGGCAGGGTCGACCCCTCGGCCGACCAGACCTCGGAGACGGCGCCGCCCGGCGTCCCCGTGGGGACGTCGGGCGGCGGAGCTGTCGTGCTCTCGGTGGCCGCCGCGTCGGAGCCGCGCCAGAGCAGCGCGGCGACGAGCACGAGGGCCGCGACGGCCGCCGTCCACACCCACACCCGCAGCGGCAGGCGGCCGACGGTGCTCATGGCCCCGTCCGGAGGCTCGCCGCGAGCGTGCGAGCGGTGAGAGGGACGGGGTCCTCCATCAGGAGTCGGAGGCGCTGGCGGCGGCCTCGCCACCCTGCGCGGCCCCGCCACGGCCGGAACCGCCACGGCGACGGCGACGACGGCGCGGCTTGGCGGCCCCGCCCTCGGCGGCACCCTCGGCCGGGGCGTCGGCCGCGGCGGCCGGGGCCTCGGCCTGGCCCTCACCGCTCCCGCTGCGGGTGCGGCGTCGCGGACGGCTCTTGCCGCCGCCGGCCGGGCGCTCGGTGTCGGCGGGACGTCCGCCGCGGTCGGCCGGGCGGTTGCGCTTCCCCGTCTCGCCGAGGTCCTCGAGCACCTCGGCGTCCAGGCCCTCGCGGGTGCGCTGCGAGCGCGGCAGCCGGCCCTTCGCGCCCTCGGGCACGTCCAGGTCGGTGTAGACCCACGGCGAGGTGGAGTAGGTCTCCGGCGGGTCCTCGAAGCCGAGGCCGAGCGCCTTGTTGATCAGCTGCCAGCGGGGGATGTCGTCCCAGTCGACCAGGGTGACCGCGACACCGGTGGAGCCGGCACGGCCGGTGCGGCCGATGCGGTGCACGTAGGTCTTCTCGTCCTCGGGGCACTGGTAGTTCACGACGTGGCTGACGCCGGTCACGTCGATGCCGCGGGCGGCGACGTCGGTGGCGACCAGCACGTCGACCTTGCCGCTGCGGAACGCGCGCAGCGCCTGCTCGCGGGCGCCCTGGCCGAGGTCGCCGTGCACGGCGGCCGCGGCGAACCCGCGGTCGACCAGCTCGTCGGCGACCTTCTGCGCGGTGCGCTTGGTCCGGCAGAAGACCATGACCAGGCCGCGGTCGCGGGCCTGGAGCACGCGCGAGAGCAGCTCGGGCTTGTCCAGGTTGTGCGCCCGGTAGATGAACTGGGTGGTCTGCGGGACGGTCGAGCCCTCGTCGTTGCCGTGCGCGCGGATGTGCGTCGGCTGGGTCATGAACGACCGCGAGAGGGTGACGATCGGGCCCGGCATGGTCGCCGAGAAGAGCATCGTCTGCCGCTTCTCCGGCACCATCGCGAGGATCCGCTCGATGTCGGGCAGGAAGCCCAGGTCGAGCATCTCGTCGGCCTCGTCGAGGACGAGCACCTTGACCTTGCCCAGGATCAGGTCGCCGCGCTGCGCGAGGTCGAGCAGCCGGCCGGGGGTGCCGACGACGACCTCGACGCCCTTGCGCAGCGCCTCGATCTGCGGCTCGAACGCCCGCCCGCCGTAGATGGCCTCGACGCGCAGCCCGCGCTTCGCGCCGGCGGTCGCGAGGTCACGGGACACCTGGACGCAGAGCTCACGGGTGGGGACGACGACCAGCGCCTGCGGCACGCCGTCGCCGCCCTCGGCCGGCGGGGTGACCCGGTTGAGCAGCGGGACGCCGAACCCGAGCGTCTTGCCGGTGCCGGTGCGGGCCTGACCGATGAGGTCGTTGCCGGTCAGCGCGAGCGGGAGCGTCAGCTCCTGGATGGCGAAGGTGCGGGTGATCCCGGCGTCGGCCAGCGCGGCGACGATGTCGGGGTGGACGTCGAAGTCGCTGAACAGCGGGCTGTCGGTGGCCACGGGCGCGCCGCCCAGCTCCTCGACCTGCTGCTCCAGCTCCTCGGGAGCGGGCGCGCCGGACTCGGCGCGGTCGAGGTCGACGGCGGTGGTGTCGGTGGGAGTGGTGTCGGTGGGGGTGTTCTCGGTGGAGGTCAGTGCTCTCGCCTCTGGTCTGCTGGGGGACCGGCTCCGGCGGCGGGGATCGCCGTCCTCGGACCTGTCCCGGTCGGTTGTCGCGGGATCGGTTCCAGCGCCGACGCGGCCAGCAAGACCGGGCGGGATCGGCCCGGGAGACAGCCCGGAGGGGCGTCGTCCGACGGTCGTCAGCGCACAGATGAACTAGCGAGCCGAACGGCTCACCGATTCCCATGCTAGCGGAGGCACCGGTTAGCCTCTGCCCGCCGCACGCGCGGTGTGGTCCGCCCCACTCCGCCGGGGCGGCGCACGCCCTCCCTCCGAGCACAGGAGATCCCGAGTGAGCGAGGCCGATCAGGGTGCCGTCGTCGACCTGCTGGGGGTGCTGGCCTACGCCGAGCTGACCGCCTTCGACCGGCTGGCCGAGGACGCGCGGATGGCCCCGACGCTGACCGGTCGGGCGGCGCTGGCCCGCATGGCCGCCGCGGAGATCACCCACCACGTCCGGCTCACCGAGCGGCTGGTCGAGCTCGGCGCCGACCCGTCCGCGGCGATGGCGCCGTTCACGTCGGCGCTGGACACGTTCCACGAGAGCACCCGGCCCAGCACGTGGCTGGAGGGGCTGGTGAAGGCCTACGTCGGCGACGGCCTGGCCGCGGACTTCTACCGCGAGATCGCCGAGTTCCTGCCCGACCCCGACCGGGCCCTGGTGCTCGAGGTGCTGGACGACACCGGGCACGCCGACTTCGCCGTCCGCGAGGTGCGCGCGGCCATCGCCGCGGACCGCCGGCTCGCCGGCCGGCTGGCGCTCTGGGGACGGCGGCTCGTGGGGGAGGCCATCACCCGCTCGCAGGCGGTCATCGCCGAGCACGACCGGCTGGCCGACCTCATCGTCACCGGGACCGGTGACCTGGCCGGCATCGGCCGGCTGATCGAGCGGATCACCGACGCGCACACCGAGCGCATGAAGGCGCTGGGGCTGCGGCCCTGAGACGACGACGGGGCGCCCACCGCGCGTGCGGTGGGCGCCCCGTCGTCGTACGGGCGATCAGCTGCCGGCGATGAACCCGACGCGGCGCTGGTCGGCCTGGGCGATCTCCACGTAGGCGATCCGGTCGACCGGCACGAGCACCCGGCGACCGCGCTCGTCCTCCAGGGTCAGCAGGCCGTCCTTGGTGGCACCGGACATCGCCTTGGCGACCTCCGCGGCGATCTCTTCGGGGGTGTTGGGGCTGTCGATGACCAGCTCCCGGGGGGAGTGCTGGACGCCGATCTTGACTTCCACGTGGGCGATGCCTCCTCGTTGGCGGAACTGGCCCAACGCTAGTGCAGGCGGGCGCGGTCGGTCCGGTCGTGCCGGTGCGCCGACAGCGAACGACGGCTCAGGAGGACAGCTGCTCGCCGTCGGCGAGGCGCGGGAATCCCGAGATGCCCCGCCAGGCCAGCGCCGACATCAGCGCCACGGCCTCGTCGCGGGAGACGGTGCCCTTGCGCGGCAGCCACCAGCGGGCGCTGGTCTCGGCCAGGCCGGTGAGCCCGGAGGCCAGCAGCAGGGCCCGCTCGGGGTCGGCACCGGTGTCGGCGGCGATCACCTCGGCGATCGCCTCGACGCAGACGCCGGTGCCGCGGTCGACGATCGCGCGGACGTCGTCGTCGTTGCGCAGGTCGGACTCGAAGACGAGGCGGAAGGCCTCGCCGTCGGAGTCGATGAAGGCGAAGTAGGCGCCGACGGCGGCGTCGACCCGCGCGCGGTTGTTGTCGGTGGCCGCCATGGCCTCGCCGACCCGGTCGGCCAGCTCGGAGACGTGCTCCTCGAGCAGGGCCAGGTAGAGGTCCCGCTTGCCCGGGAAGTGCTGGTACAGGACCGGCTTGCTCACCCCGGCGCGGTCGGCGATGTCGTCCATCGCCGCGGCGTGGAAGCCCTGCGCCACGAAGACGTCCTGCGCCGCGCGCAGCAGCTGGAGCCGGCGGGCGCCCCGCGGGAGACGGGACGTGCGTCGGCTGGCCGCGGGTGCTGGGCGTGGGGGCTGCATGGCGAACGGCATGTTACCGGCGGGTTCTCGCCCCGGATGCGCCGCTCACCCGTGCGGTTACCGTCGAGCGGGTGACCGACGCCTTCCTCTCCGACGCGCCGCGCCCGGAGGGCGGCGCTCCCGACGCGCCCGCGTCGAGCACCGCGCTGCCGGAGCTGCACCGGTTGCTGCCGCCCTGGCCGGGGGACCAGCTGCCCGTCAGCGGTGGTGAGGTCTTCGTCCGCCGCACGCCCTGGACCGGCCCGGTGGACGGCGACGTCGACGGGGCACCGCGCGAGCGGGCGCTCTACGTGCACGGGCTCGGTGGGGCGTCGACCAACTGGACCGACCTCGCCGGGCTCCTCGCCGTCCGGCTCGAGGGCTGGGCGGTGGACCTGCCCGGGTTCGGCCGCTCGCAGCCTCCGCCGCGCGGCCGCTACTCGATCCGCGGCCACGTGCGCGCCGTCGTCGACGTCCTCGAGCACGTCCGCGCGCAGCCCGGCGAGGGCCTGGGCCGGCCGGTGCACCTGCTGGGCAACTCGCTCGGCGGCCTGGTCAGCCTGCTCGTCGCCGCCCACCGCCCCGACCTGGTCGCGACGCTCACCCTCGTGTCGCCGGCCATGCCGGTGTACCGGGTGCCGCCGTCGTTCAGCCGGGCGCTGCTGCTCCTGCTGCTGCCCGGCATCCCGTCGCTCGCGGAGAAGCGGATGGCCGGGATCACCCCGGAGGAGAGCGTGCGGGCGATGGTGCGCATGTGCTTCGGCGATCCGGCCCGGGTGCCGCGCGAGCGGATCGACCAGGCCGTCGCCGAGATGCGGGAGCGGTCGGAGCAGCCGTGGGCCGATCGCGCGCTCACCCGCAGCATGCGCGGCCTGATCACCTCCTACCTGCGGGTCGGGCGGGCCAACGCCTGGCGCATGGCCGCCTCGCTCTCCCAGCCGACGCTGGTGATCTGGGGCGACCGGGACAAGCTCGTGGACCCGGCGCTGGCGCCCCGGCTGGCCGCCGTCGTCCCCGACTCCCGGCTGCGGCTCCTGGAGGGCATCGGCCACGTCGCGATGCTCGAGGCGCCCGAGCCGACGGCCCGCGCCGTGCTGGGCATGCTGGAGCAGCTGCCCGGGCGCTGAGACGTGCCGCGTCGTGCGGCTGTGGCCGGCAGACGACGCTGCGTGAGACCCTGGGGCCGACGCAGGGACGAGGGCAGGGGGACGGTCAGTGGCGGGACGCCTTCCCGACGGCCGGGGACCCGCCTCCGCCGTCCGCGGCCTGCCGCCCGCGCGTCCCGCCGCCCGCGGCGCACCGGTCCGGTCCGGGCCGCTGGTCGCTGCCCCCGACCTCGACACCGCCCGGGCGCGGCGTCGTCCCCCCGCGCCCGGTGGACGGGTGCGGCGCTTCGCCCGCCGCTACGGCTGGCGCGCCTACGCCGTCCCCCTGCTGACCATCGCCACGCTGCTCACGCTCGGCGACCTCGCGCTGGACGAGCCGGCCGGCACGGCCGTCGCCGGCAGCACCACGGCGGCGCCGACGCCCGAACCCGAGGACCTGCCGGGCATCGCGGCCGCGCCGACCACGCCCGCCCAGGGCGACGCCGAGCCGACCGGCACCCCGGTGGCGACCGGACCCGAGACCTACGTGGAGCAGGGCGCCGGCACGGTCTCGGTCGTCGACGGCGGGTCGGCCGTGTACGGGACCGGCCCGCTGCGCCGCTTCGTCGTCGAGGTGGAGGACGGCATCGGTGTCGACGGCGAGACCTTCGCCCAGGCGGTGACGGCCACGCTCGGCGATCCGCGCTCGTGGGGGAACGGCGGGCGGATGTCGTTCCAGCGGGTCGGCGCGGTCGAGGCGGCGGCGAGCCAGTACGAGTTCAAGGTGACCCTGGTCAGCCCGGGCAGCATGGAGCGCTACTGCCCGGGCGTCGGCACCGGCGGCTACACCTCCTGCCGCTACGGCGAGCGCGCGGTCATCAACCTGGCGCGCTGGGCCACCGCCGTCCCCGACTACCAGGGTGACGTCGCCACCTACCGGCAGTACGTCGTCAACCACGAGGTCGGTCACGCCCTCGGCAACGGCCACCAGCCGTGCCCGGGTGCGGGCCAGGTCGCCCCGGTGATGCAGCAGCAGACGCTCGGCCTCGAGGGCTGCACCAAGAACGCCTGGCCCTACCCGTAGCCGCGGGAATCGGCCCGCCTGGCACGCTGTTGTGCGGAAGAACGCGCCGGCCCAGAGCCGGGAAACCGCGACCCCGAGGAGCAAGCGTGTCCCTGCCACCCCTGGTGGAGCCCGCCGCCGACCTGTCCATCGACGAGGTCCGCCGCTACAGCCGCCACCTGATCATCCCGGACGTCGGCATGGACGGGCAGAAGCGGCTGAAGAACGCCAAGGTGCTCGCCGTCGGCGCCGGTGGCCTCGGCTCGCCCGTGCTCATGTACCTCGCCGCGGCGGGTGTCGGCACGCTGGGCATCGTCGAGTTCGACGTCGTCGACGAGTCCAACCTGCAGCGCCAGATCATCCACGGGCAGTCCGACGTCGGCCGGTCGAAGGCGGAGAGCGCGCGCGACTCCATCAAGGAGATCAACCCGCTGATCGACGTCCGGCTGCACGAGACGCGGCTGGACAGCGACAACGTCCTCGACATCTTCAGCCAGTACGACCTGATCGTCGACGGCACCGACAACTTCGCCACGCGCTACCTCGTCAACGACGCGTGCGTGCTGCTGAACAAGCCCTACGTGTGGGGCTCGATCTACCGGTTCGACGGTCAGGTCTCGGTCTTCTGGAACGAGCACGGTCCGAACTACCGCGACCTCTACCCGGTGCCCCCGCCGCCCGGGATGGTCCCCAGCTGCGCCGAGGGCGGCGTGCTCGGCGTCCTGTGCGCGACGGTCGGCGCCATCCAGGCCACCGAGGCGGTCAAGCTGATCACCGGCATCGGCGAGACGCTGCTCGGCCGGCTCATGGTCTACGACGCCCTGGAGATGACCTTCCGCACGATCAAGGTGCGCAAGGACCCCGAGGGGGAGCCGATCACCGGGCTCATCGACTACGAGGCGTTCTGCGGCGTGGTCTCGGAGGAGGCCCAGCTGGCGGCCGCGGGCTCGACGATCACCGTCGACGAGCTCAAGGACATGATGGACGCCGGCAAGGACTTCGAGCTGATCGACGTCCGGGAGCCGAACGAGTACGAGATCGTATCGATCCCCGGCGCGAAGCTCATCCCCAAGGACGAGCTGCTCTCGGGCCGCGCGCTGGCGCAGCTGCCGCAGGACAAGCCGATCGTGCTGCACTGCAAGACCGGTGTCCGCTCCGCCGAGGTGCTCGCCGCGGTGAAGAACGCCGGCTTCAAGGACGCCGTCCACGTCCAGGGTGGCGTGACGGCGTGGGCCACGCGCATCGACAAGGCGCTCCCCACGTACTGAGTGATCCCGATACGACTGGCCCGGTGCGTCCCCTCGGGGAGCGTGCCGGGCCGTCGTCGTCTTGACTGGCGGCATGGCCGACTTCTCGCCCGTGGAACTCCTCGAGCTCTTCCAGCGCGCGCAGGCGCTGTTCACCGACCGGGTGGACGCCGTCGACCCCGACCAGTGGGAGGACGAGGCGCTGCCCGGCTGGACGGTCGCCGACCTGGTCGCGCACCTGGTGAGCGAGCACCTCTGGGCGCCGCCGCTCCTGGCCGGCGAGCCCTACGCCGAGGGCCGGTTCCCGGACGAGACCTCCGACCTGCTCGGCGACGACCCGTTCACCGGCTGGGAGACCGCCGCCGACGGCTCGCTGTCGGCCTTCGCCGAGGACGACGCCCTGGTGCGCACCGTCCACCTCGAGCGCGGCCCGACGCCGGCGACCCAGTACATCCTCGAGATGACCGCCGACCTCACCGTGCACTCCTGGGACCTCGCCCGCGCCACCGGTGGGGACGCCGAGCTGGACGGCGAACTGGTCACCGCTGCCCTCGTCTTCGCCGAGCAGCTGCCCGAGGACGGCGTCCCCGGCGTCTTCGACCCGCCGCTGGACGTCTCGGCGTCCGCGTCACCCCAGACCCGGCTCCTGGCCCGCTTCGGCCGCAAGGACTTCTGAGAGCAGGCCGCCCTCGCCCCCCACTGCTCGGACGCTCGCGGCGGGGCCCTGCAACGGGGCCGGGGAACGGGCCAGGATGGGCGCGTGACCGATGCCGCCCTGGACGTCGACGAGGCGGTGTTCGACGTCGTGGAGCGGATCCCGCCCGGTCGGGTGAGCACCTACGGCGCCATCGGGCGGCTCGTGGGCGTCGGTCCGCGCCGGGTCGCCCGGGCCCTGTCCCAGGGCGGGGGAGCGGTGCCCTGGTTCCGCGTGGTCCGGGCCGACGGCTCGGCCGCCGAGCCCGTGCGGGTGCGCCAGCTCGAGCTGCTGGCCGCCGAAGGGGTCCCGCTGCGCGGCGGCCGGGTCGACCTGCGCGCCGTGGGCTGGCCCGGTTGAGTCGTCCCCCGGGATGACGGGGATCACGACCAAGATCGTCCGGAAGGACGATGCGGGCGGACGGCCGCCCGCGATCGGATGGCAGCGTGCTGAACCCGACCACCGAGCGCCTCCGCCGTCCGTCGCCCCGCCTGGCCCGCATCGGGCGGCGGGTGCTGCTCGCGGTCGTGGCGGTCGCCGTCCTCGTCGTCGGCACGACGTGGGCGCTCACGCCGGGGGTGGACGACGCGCGCGCCCGGGTCGACGCGCGGCTGAGCGCGTTCGGTGGCGCCGCGCTTTCCGGCGACGTGCCGCCGCGCATCGCCGCCGCGCTGCTGGCGACGGAGGACAGCCACTTCGCCGACCACATCGGCGTCGACTGGCGCGGCGCGCTGCGCGCACCGCTCGGCCTGGTCACCGGGGACGACCTGGGCGGCTCCACGCTGCACCAGCAGCTGGCCCGCGTCCTCTACGAGGACGGCGCCACCGATCCGCTGGCCAAGGCCCGCGCGGTGGTGCTCGCGGTGAAGCTGGACCGCGGGTGGACCGACGAGCAGATCCTGCGGATGTACCTGGACGCCGCCTACTTCGGGCACGGCTTCTACGGGATCGAGGCCGCTGCCGAGGGCTACTTCGGGCTGGCTCCCGCCGAGCTGGACTGGGCGCAGGCCTCGGTGCTGGTCGGCCTCGTGCAGGCGCCCAGCGCCTACGACCCGCTGGTGCACCCCGAGCTGGCCGCGGCCCGCCAGGCGCACGTCCTGGACCGGCTGGTGGACGTCGGCGAGCTGGACCGCGACACCGCCGACGAGATCGCCACCGAGCCCTGGGGTCTGGTGGGCTGACGCACGCCCGGGAGTCGTCCCACGCGACCCAGCCGTCCCGGAACCGTCGGAGGTCCGTGCTTCCATCGAGGGGTGGCGCAGCGGGGGACGGAGAGCGGGCCGGTCTACCGGCTCGTGCAGGGTGCGGCGCCCCGGGTTGGCGCCCCGCGGCTCGACCGCACGCAGCAGGCGGTCGTCGACCACCCGGGCGGCCCGCTGCTGGTGCTCGCCGGACCCGGCACCGGCAAGACGACGACGATCGTCGAGGCGGTCGCCACCCGCATCGAGGCCGGGGTCGACCCCGAGCAGATCCTGGTCCTGACCTTCAGCCGGAAGGCCGCCGCCGAGCTGCGCACCCGCATCACCGGCCGGGTCGCGCAGACCATCCGCGAGCCGCTGGCCCGCACCTTCCACTCCTACGCCTACGGCGTGCTGCGACGGGCGGCGCTGCTGCGCGGCGAGGCCCCGCCGCGGCTGCTCACCGCCGCCGAGCAGGACGCCGTCGTCGCCGAGCTGCTGCGCGGTGACGTCGCCGAGGAGGGGGCGGTCCGCTGGCCGTCCGACCTCGCCCCGGCGCTGGCCACCGCGGGGTTCCGCACCGAGCTGCGCGACCTCCTCCTGCGCGCCACAGAGCGCGGCGTCGGGCCCGAGCAGCTGGCCGCGTGGGGCCGGGAGACCGGCCGGGACCACTGGGTGCACGCGGCCTCCTTCCAGGAGCAGTACGAGGCGGTGACCGCCTTCTCGACCGCGGGCCGCGGCGACGCCTCCGGCTACGACCCGGCCGAGCTGGTGCGGCAGGCGATCGCCGAGCTCGACAGCGACGCCGAGCTGCTGCGGCAGGAGCGCGAGCGGGCGCGCTGGCTGTTCGTCGACGAGTACCAGGACACCGACCCCGCGCAGGTCGAGCTGCTGGAGCTGCTGGCCGGCCGGGGCGGCAACCTGGTCGCCGTCGGCGACCCCGACCAGTCGATCTACGCCTTCCGCGGCGCGGAGCCGCGCGGGATCACCCAGTTCGCCGAGCGGTTCCGGCACACCGACGGCCGGCCCGCCGGCCGGGTGTCGCTCGGGGTGTCCCGCCGGTCCGGGGCCGAGCTGCTGCGGATCAGCCGGGTGGTCGCCGAGGGGCTGCCCGGCCCGTGGGAGCACCGCCGCCTCGAGGCGGGGGAGTCGGCCGACCCGGGCACCGCCGAGGTGCACGTCTTCGGCTCCGCCGCCGTGGAGGCCGCGTACCTGGCCGACGTGCTGCGCCGCGCCCACCTGCTCGAGGGTGTCCCGTGGTCGCAGATGGCGATCGTCGTGCGCACCGCCGGCGCCCTGGGCCCGCTGCGCCGGGCGCTGGCCTCGGCGGGCGTGCCCGTGGGGATCTCCTCCGACGACCTCCCGCTGGCGGTCCAGCCCGCGGTCGCGCCCTTCCTGCAGTGCCTGACGGCGCTGCTGCCCGGTCGGGACGGCGAGCAGGCCGGCCTCGACGAGCCGGCCGCCGAGGCGCTGCTCGCCTCCCCGCTGGGCGGCGCGACGGTGCTCGACCTGCGCCGGCTGCGCCGCGCGGTGCGGATCGAGCTGGCCAAGCAGGGGGTCGACATCGCCGAGCGCGGCACCCCGCTGGCGCTCGCGCTGGAGGACGACGCGCTGCTCGAGCGGCTCCCCGAGCACGTGGCCCGGCCGGCGCTGCGGGTCTCCGCGGTCCTCGCCGCGGGACGCCTCGCGCTGGCGCACGGCGGCACCGCGGAGGACGTGCTGTGGGCCATGTGGCAGCGCAGCGGCCTGGCCGGCCGGTGGGCCCGGGCCAGCGCTGCGGGCGGCCCGCCGGGTGCCGTCGCCGACCGCGACCTCGACGCCGTCGTGGCACTGTTCGACGCCGCCGCGGGGTTCGTCGACCGGCTGCCGTCGGCCGACGTCCGTGCGTTCGTCGCCCACCTCTCGGCGCAGGAGCTGCCCAGCGACACCGGCGCCGCCCGGGCCGCGGCGGGGGAGACGGTCCGGCTGCTCACCGCGCACGCGGCCAAGGGCCTGGAGTGGGACCTCGTCTGCGTGGCCGGCGTCCAGGAGGGGGTCTGGCCCGACCTGCGCGAGCGCGCCTCCCTGCTGGGGGCCGAGGTGCTGGTCGAGCGGGTCGCCGGCATCGACGGCGCCGCCGTCGACCGCCGCACCCTGGCGCTCGCCGAGGAGCGCCGGCTGTTCTACGTCGCCGTCACCCGCGCCCGCCGGCGGCTGGTCGTCACCGCGGTGCAGGGGGCGCTCGACGGCGCCGACGCGGGGGCCACCGCGTCGCGTTTCCTCGACCTCGTCGTCCCGCCGCCGGAGGACGGCCGGCCGCTCACCGAGCTGCCGCGCTCGCTCACCCTGCCCGCGCTGGTCGCCGAGCTGCGCCGCGCCGTCACCGATCCGGCGACCCCGGCGGCGCGCCGGTCCACCGCCGCGTCGGTGCTCCGGCGGCTGGCCGACGAGGGCGTGCCCGGCGCCTCGCCGCGCGACTGGTGGGGGCTGGCCCCGCTGTCCGACGACGCCCCGCTGGTGCCCGAGGAGGACGACGTCCGCGTCCGCCCCTCGCACATCGAGACCTTCCAGCGCTGCCCGCTGCGCTGGGTGCTCGGTGCCGTCGGCGCCGAGGCCTCGCCGGACACCACCCGCACGGTGGGCACGGCGGTGCACGCCGTCGCCCAGCAGGTCGCCGAGGGGCTGCCGGCCGCCGAGGCCCCGGCGGCACTCGACGTCGAGCTCGACCAGCTCGACCTGGGGCCGGGGTGGTCCGACCAGCGCCAGCGGGCCGCCGCCCAGGACATGCTGTCCCGCTTCCTGCGCTGGCACGCGGCCAACGACCGCGAGCTGGTGGGGGTGGAGGAGAACTTCGACGTCGTCGTCGGCCGCGCGCGGCTGCGCGGCCAGGTCGACCGGCTGGAGCGCGACGCCGAGGGCCGGCTGGTCGTGGTGGACCTCAAGACCGGCAAGACCGCGGCGAAGAACACCGAGGAGCACGGCCAGCTCGCCGCGTACCAGGTCGCCGTCGGGGCCGGCGGCTTCGGCGGGCACGGCGACGTCCCGGGCGGCGCGGCGCTGCTGCAGGTGGGCACCGGCGCCAAGGCCAAGGAGCAGCACCAGGAGCCGCTGCCGGCCGACCTGCCGGTCGAGCAGACGTGGGCCGGTGAGCTGATCGCCACGGTCGGGGACGGCATGGGCGCGGCCACCTTCGAGGTGCGCACCGGCACCCACTGCCAGCGCTGCCCGATGCGCCGCAGCTGCCCGATGCACGAGCGCGGCCGGCAGGTGACGGGATGAGTGACCAGCTCAGCTTCGACGACCTGCTGGGTGCCGCTCCGGGGGCCGAGGAGCCGCGACGGGTGCTCAGCCCGGCCGAGGTGGCCGCGCGCTGCGGGCTGTCCTACGCGCCCTCGCCGGAGCAGGCCCGGGTCGTCGAGGCCCCCGCGGACCGGCCGCTGGTCGTCGTCGCCGGCGCCGGCTCGGGGAAGACCGAAACGATGGCGGCGCGGGTCTCCTGGCTGGTGGCCAACCGGGTGGTCGAGCCGGAGGAGATCCTCGGGCTGACCTTCACCCGCAAGGCCGCCAGCGAGCTCAACGAGCGCATCCACCTGCGGCTCGGCGCGCTGGCCCGGCACCCCGACACCGAGCCGGCGCTGCGCGACCGGCTGGCGATCGCGCAGCCGACCGTCTCCACCTACCACGGCTACGCCGCGGCGCTGGTCGCCGAGCACGGGCTGCGGATCGGGGTCGAGCCCGGTGCCGGCGTGCTCGGCCCGGCGATGTGCTGGGGGCAGGCCGCCACCGTCGTCGCCGCCTACACCGGCGACATGGACGACGTCCCGCTGACGCTCCTCACCACGGTCGAGGACGTGCTCGCGCTGGCCTCGGAGATGGGCGAGCACGACGTCACCCCGGCCGCGCTGCGGAACTGGACGGCGCGGCTCGAGGCGCAGATCGCCGGGTACGCCGATGCGCCGAAGAAGCGCGGCCCGTACGCAGCGGTGAACGACATGCTGGCCCGGCAGCGCGCCCGCGTCGCGCTGCTGCCGCTGGTCGAGGCCTTCGAGGCCCGCAAGCGCGCCATGGGCTCGATCGACTACGCCGACCAGGTCGCGCACGCCGCGCGGATCGCCGTCTCCGCGCCGGAGGTCGGCCGCCGCGAGCGCGCCCGGTGGAAGGTCGTGCTGCTCGACGAGTACCAGGACACCAGCGTCGGCCAGCTGCGGATGCTGGAGGCGCTCTTCGGCGGCAGCACCGGCCACGCGGTGCTCGCCGTCGGCGACCCGCGGCAGTCGATCTACGGCTGGCGCGGAGCGTCGGCCGGCACCATCGAGCGGTTCGACCGCACCTTCCCGGGGCGGGGCGCGAAGCGGGCCGAGCGGCTGACCCTGGCCACCAGTTGGCGCAACGACGAGGCGGTCCTCGCCGTCGCCAACGCCGTCTCCGGGATGCTGCCGCCGCCCGAGCACCCGCTGCCCGACCTCGCCCCTGCCCCGACCGCGGGCCGGGGAGCGGTGACCGTCGGGCTCTACGACACCGTGGCCGACGAGACCGCAGCGCTGGCCGACCGGCTGGCCGCCTGCTGGCAGAACGAGGACCCCCTCGTCGCCCGCTCGGACGGGAAGCGCCCCACCGTGGCGGTGCTGGTGCGCACCCGCAAGCAGCTGCCCGGCATCGCGGCTGCGCTGCGCGAGCGGGGGCTGCCGGTCGAGGTCGTCGGCCTCGGCGGGCTGCTCGAGGTGCCCGAGGTGTCCGACGTCGTCGCGACGCTGACCGTCCTCGTCGACCCCACGGCCGGCGACGCGCTCGGCCGGCTGCTGACCGGTGCCCGCTGGCGGATCGGTCCGCGCGACCTGGCCGCGCTGGAGGCCCGTGCGCGGGCGCTGGTGCACACCCGCCGGCCGGTCCGGCCGACCGAGGAGGGCGCACCGGCGGTCGAGGCGCCGCCCGAGCGGGGCAGCATCGTCGAGGCGCTCGACGACCTCGGCGACGCGGCCGCCTACTCGCCGGCCGGGTGGCGGCGGCTGCGCCGGCTGGGCGCCGAGCTGGCCCACCTCCGCAACCGGCTGGGGGAGTCGCTGCCCGACCTGGTCGACGAGGTCGCGCGCACCCTGGGCCTGGAGACCGAGCTGGCCAGCGCGCCCGAGGCCAGCCCGGCCGGTGCCCGCGCCCACCTCGACCAGCTGCACGCCGTCGCCGCGGAGTTCACCGAGCTCGCCGAGCTGCCGTCCCTGCCGGCGTTCCTCGGCTACCTGCGCGACGCCGAGGAGCGCGAGCGCGGCCTGGAGCCCGGCGAGGTGGCGGTCAACCCGGAGGCGGTGCAGCTGCTGACCGGGCACTCGGCCAAGGGGCTGGAGTGGGACGTCGTCGCCGTGCCCGGCATGACGGTCGACCAGTTCCCGGCCCGCAGCAACGCCAGCGACTCCTGGATCAAGGACCCGGGCGCCGTCCCGGTCGACCTGCGCACCACCGACCGCGAGGAGCTGCCGCAGCTGAAGCTGCCCGTGCCCGGCTCGGGCGACCAGGCGGCGGTCCGCGATGCGCTCGAGCAGTACGTCGAGGACTGGAAGGCGTTCGGCCTCGACGAGGAGATCCGGCTCGGCTACGTCGCGGTCACCCGCGCCCGGCACCTGCTGCTGTGCTCCGGCAGCTGGTGGCGCGACGGCGTGAAACCCTGCGGGCCGTCGGTGCTGCTGCACACGGCGAAGGAGGCCTGCGAGGCCGGCGCGGGCACGGTCGTGCACTGGGCGTCCGCACCCGAGGACGGCGCGACCAACCCGGCGCTGGAGGAGTGGCCGATCGGCGTGTGGCCGGCCGACCCGCTCACCGCCCGGCGGCGCCGCGCGCTGTCGGCCGCCGCGGAGCTGGTGGAGTCCGCGTCGCCGCACCCGCTGGACCCCGAGCGCTCGCTGGGCGACGACGACCCGCTGGTCACCTCGTGGGTGCGCGACGCCGACCTGCTGCTGCGCGAGCGGGCGCGGCAGTCCAGCCCGACCGTCGACGTGCCGCTGCCCTCCCACCTGTCGGTCTCGGCGCTGGTGACGCTGCGCCGCGACCCGGGTGAGCTGGCCCGGCGGCTGCGGCGGCCGATGCCGGCCGCCCCGGCACCGCAGGCCCGCCGCGGTACCGCGTTCCACGCCTGGCTCGAGGAGCGCTTCGGGGCCAACCGGCTGGTCGACCTGGACGAGCTGCCCGGATCGGGCGACGAGTTCGCCGCCCCGGACGACGCGCTCGCCGAGCTGCAGGAGGCGTTCCTGGCGAGCGAGTGGGCCGACCGGCAGCCGCTCGAGGTCGAGGTGCCGTTCGAGACGCCGCTGGGCCCGCTGACCCTGCGCGGCCGGATCGACGCGGTCTTCCGGCGGGAGGACGGCGGCTACGAGGTCATCGACTGGAAGACCGGCCCGCCGCCGTCCGGCGCCGAGCTCACCGCCGCCGGCGTGCAGCTGGCCGCGTACCGGCTGGGCTGGTCGCGGCTGACCGGCGTGCCGGTGGAGCAGGTCAGCGCGGGCTTCCACCACGTCGCCGCGAAGGAGACCGTGCGTCCGGTCGACCTGCTGGACGAGGCCGGTCTGCTCGCCCTGGTCACCGGCGGCCAGGCATAGCGGGCCGGGTCAGCCCCGGGCGGCGGCCAGGGCGGCGCGCAGCTCCCGCATCGACGGGTTGCTCAGGAACGTGTCCGCACCGATCCGCACGGTCGGCACCAGCTCGTCCCCACCGTTCACCCCGCGCACGACGGCCGCCGCCTCGGGATCCGCCCAGATGTCCACCGCGCGGTAGGGGATGCCGGCCAACCTGAGGCGGGTGCGCAGGTGCAGGCAGAACGGGCAGCCGGCACGCCAGTAGACGGTCAGCTGGTCGGCGGCCGTCGGGGTCTCGGTCACGGCGCACTCCTCGGCAGGGGCGGGTGCGGCCCAGTGTGCTCCGACCGCGGTGCGCCGCGGCGCGGTCAGCTCGAGGCGATGCGGTCGAGGATGGCGGCGGCCAGCTGCTCCGGTGCCTGCTCCGGGATCCAGTGCGTGACGCCCGGCAGCTGCACGAACCGGTAGTCGCCCGGCACGAACTCCGCGCAGGCCTCGGCCGCCATGCGGCCGATCGCGACGTCGCCGTCGCTCCACACGTACGTCGTCGGCACGCCGATCTTGTCCACGCGGACGTCGGAGCTCATGGCCCGGTACCAGTTCAACGCGGCGGTCAGGGCCCCCGGGGCGGACAGCACACCCACGTACTCGTCCACGGTCTCGGGGGAGATGCCGCTGGTCTCCACGTCGTACATCCGGCGCAGCCGGCGGGCCTCGTCGGCGAGCAGCACCTCCTCGGCCTTGCCCGCCTGCCAGAAGAGCCGGATGTAGGCCGAGCGCTCCTTCTGCTCCGGATCGGCGCGGTAGGCGGCGGTGTAGGCAGCCGGGTGCGGCACCGACACGGCGGTCAGCGACCGCACCCGGTCGGAGTGCCAGCCGGCCAGCGCCCACGCCACGTTCGCACCCCAGTCGTGCCCGACGACGTCGGCGACCGGGATCTCCAGCGCGGTCATCAGGTCCGCGGTGACCTGCGCGAGGTTCTGCAGCGCGTAGGCGTCCACGTCGGCCGGCCGCGCGCCGGGGGAGTAGCCCAGCTGGTCGGGCGCGTAGGTGCGCAGCCCGGCCTGCGCCAGCAGCGGCGTCACCGCCGCCCACGACGCCGACGTCTCGGGGAAGCCGTGCAGCAGCAGCACCGGCCGCCCGTCCTCCGGTCCGTCGACGCGCACGTCGAAGGTCAGGTCGCCGACATCGGTGCGCAGCAGCTCTCCGGGCATGCCCCGGACGCTAGCCGGGCACGGGCCGCGGCGCGCCCGGCGCTACCGTCGGCAGCCGTGACCAGCCCCGAGCGCGAGTACGTCTCCGCCCACCTCGACGACCTGCACGCCGACCTCGACGCCTGGCTGCGCATCCCCTCGATCTCGGCCGACCCCGCGCACGCCGGCGACGTCGCCGCGAGCGCCGCGTGGCTGGCCGAGGCGCTGCGCCGCACCGGCTTCCCGACCGTCGAGGTCTGGCCGACCCCCGGGGCCCCCGCCGTCTACGCCGAGTGGCCGAGCGCCGACCCCGACGCCCCGGTCGCGCTCGTCTACGGCCACCACGACGTCCAGCCGGTCGACCCGCCGGAGCTGTGGGTGCACCCGCCGTTCGAGCCGACCGTCGTCGACGGCCCCGACGGCCCGGAGCTGCACGCCCGCGGCGCCATCGACGACAAGGGCAACGTGGCGTTCCACCTGCTCGGCATGCGCGCGCACCTCGCCGCCAGCGGCCGCGACACCCCGGCGGTCACCGTCAAGCTGCTGATCGAGGGCGAGGAGGAGTCCGGCTCACCGCACTTCGCCGACCTGCTGCGCGAGCGCCGCGACCGGCTCGACTGCGACGTCGTCGTGGTCAGCGACACCGGGATGGCCGCGCCGCACCTGCCCAGCGCCGTCACCTCCATGCGCGGCCTGGCCGACGTCGAGCTCACCCTGCGCGGCCCCGCCGTCGACCTGCACTCCGGCTCCTTCGGCGGCGCCGTCCCCAACCCGCTGCACGCCATGGCGCGGCTGCTCGCCGCGCTGCACGACGACCAGGGCCGGGTCACGATCCCCGGTTTCTACGACCGGGTCCGGCCGCTGTCCGACCGCGAGCGCGAGCTCATGGGCCGCGTCCCCTTCGACGAGCAGGAGTGGCTGGCCGGCCCGGCCGCCTCCCGCACCACCGCGGGCGAGGCCGGCTTCACCACGCTCGAGCGGATCGGCGCCCGCCCGACCGCCGAGGTCAACGGCATGTGGGGCGGCTACCAGGGCCCCGGCCACAAGACGATCATCCCGGCCGAGGCGCACGCCAAGCTCACCTTCCGGCTGGTCGCCGACCAGCGCCCGCAGGAGATCGGCCCGCTGGTGCAGTCGTGGGTCGAGGCCAACCTCCCGGCGGGCATCGAGGCGGAGGTGCACGCCCCGCCGGCCGGGGTCGCGCCGTGCGCCAGCGACCTGGACTCCCCGTGGATGGACGCGCTGCTGTCGGCCATCGCCCAGGCGTGGGACTCGAGGGCCGACGACGTCCTCTTCCTCAAGGAGGGCGGCAGCGGCCCGGAGGCCGACCTCGTCGAGCAGCTCGGCGCGCCCCTGCTCTTCCTGGGCGCGGGCCTGCCCACCGACCGCATCCACTCGCCCAACGAGCGGGTCCTGCTCCCGATGCTGCACCGCGCCGCCGAGGCCACCGCCCACCTGTGGCGCGAGCTGGCCGCTCGGAGGCCCGCCTAGCCCCGGGTGCCGAGGACGACGGTCGCGCCGCGCTCGCCGTCCTCGGCCACGGCCGGGAGTAGGCCGGCGGCGGCCACGGCGGCGGTCGCGGCCGGCACCTGCTGCCCGGAGGTCTCGAAGAGCAGCACCCCGCCGACGGCGAGCCACGACGCGGCGCCGTCGATCACCCGCCGGGCCACGGCCAGGCCGTCGTCCCCGCCGTCGAGCGCCAGCCGCGGCTCGTGGTCGCGCGCCTCCGGGGGCATCGACGCGATCGCCGCCGTCGGCACGTAGGGGACGTTCGCGACGAGGACGTCGACCCGCCCGCGGAGCCGGGCCGGCAGCGCGTCGAACAGGTCTCCCTGACGGACGTCGACGCCGGGCAGGTTGCGCACGGCGCAGGCCACCGCCGCTGCGTCGAGGTCGGCGGCGGTCAGCTCGACGCCCGGGACCCGCGCGGCCAGCGCCGCCCCCACCGCGCCCGAGCCGCAGCACAGGTCGACGACGACGCCACCGGGCCGGGCGAGGGCCGCCGCCCGCTCCACCAGCAACTCGGTGCGCCGCCGCGGCACGAACACGCCCGGCGCCAGGGCGATCCGCAGCCCGTCGAAGGACACCCAGCCCAGCAGCTGCTCCAGCGGTTCCCCCGCCACCCGCCGGTCCACGAGGTCGACCAGCGCGGCCCCGGTCGCTGCCCCGGTCAGCAGCGCGGCCTCCTCCTCGGCGAACACGCAGCCCGCAGCCCGGAGCCGGGCGACCACGTCGGCGGGAGAGGACGGCGTCACGGGCGCGGACGGTACCCCCGGGCGGCGCCGTCCTAGGCTGGCCGCGTGACCGGAGAGGGGCAGCCGCCACCGCCGCCGGGCTGGTACGCCGATCCCGACGGCACGCCCGGCATGGTGCGGTGGTGGAGCGGGTCGGGCTGGTCCGACGTCGCCGTCCCCACCGGCCCGGGCGTCGCCGTCCAGAGCTCGCCGGTGCTCGCACCCACCCGGCCGGAGGTCCCGCAGCCGCAGCCCGTGCCGGAGCCGCAGCCGCGCAGCCGCCGTGGCACCTGGCTGGTCCTCGGCGCCGTCGCGGCGGTGGTCGCCGTCGTCGTCGGGCTGGTGGTCGGCACCCGGGACCACGACGAGCCGGCCGCCGCCCCCGCCGACCGGCCCGGCTCCAGCCAGCTGCCCTCGGGACCCACGTTCACGCCCAGCACCGTCCGGATCATCGACGAGCAGTCCGGCATCTCCTACCCGTACCTGGGGGAGGGGTGGCGGGAGTACGACTTCGCGTTCATGGCGGAGACGTCGACCGTCGCCGGGCAGTACTTCACGACCCAGGAGCTCACCCCGGCCGGCGACCGGTTCATCGCCCAGTGCACCTCCGGACCGGTGCGGGAGGGCCTGGGCTGGACCGGCCCGGGCAGCGAGGCGGCCACGGCGGCCGCGCTGGCCGACAGCGTGCGCGGCAACTACTACCCGGGCCCGAACGAGCGGCGGATCCTGCGCGACGAGCCGCGCACCGTCGACGGGCACGCCGCCCACCTGCTGGAGTTCCAGCTCTCCTGGGACGTCGAGGGCTACGACGCGACGGGGGAGCGGGCCGCGCTGCTGGTGGTCGACGTCGGGCGGCCCGCCCCGGCGCTGCTCTACATCTCGATCCCCAACACCCACGCCGAGCTCTACGGCGTCATCGACGCGGTCGTGGGCGCCGTCGAGGTGCTCTGAACCGGCGACGGCCGGCTCAGCGCTCGACGGACAGCCGCATCGCCGGGTAGCGCGCCTCGGTGAAGCCGAGCGAGCGGTAGATGCCGATCCCGGCCGCCGTCGCGGACAGCCGGACGGTGCCCGCGGTGGTCTCGGCGCGCACCCAGTCCAGCACCGCCGCGACGCACGCCCGCCCGAAGCCGCGGCCCCCGTACCCGGGCAGCGTGCAGACGTTGAAGAGCTCGGCCCGCACCCCGGAGGGGTTCCACGGGTTGGGGCTGTGCGGCTCGCACTCCACGGCGGCGCCGCTCACCGGCCGCCCCTCCACGTCCACCACGAAGGCCGCGAACCGGGCGGGGGACGCCAGCCGTTCCGCGAACCAGCCGAGGGACGCCGACCGCCAGGGCGCCGCGGCGGGGCCGGGATCGGTGCCCATGGCGGCGAACATCGCGGCCCGCAGCTCCACCATCGCCGCCGCGTCGTCCGGGCCCGCGCGCCGCACCGCTCCTCCGTGCACGGCGCCATGCTGCCCGGTCGCGGACGCCGACCGGACGGCGCACCGTCCTCCGGCGCGGCTACTGTCGGGAGCGTGACTGCAGCTGGGGCCGATCTGACCCTGCGGCACCCGGTCGAACGGTTCACGCTGGACAACGGTCTGCGCGTCGTCCTCGCCCCCGACCGCAGCGTGCCCGTGGTGGCGGTGAGCGTCTTCTACGACGTCGGGATGCGCAACGAGCCGGAGGGGCGGACCGGGTTCGCCCACCTCTTCGAGCACATGATGTTCCAGGGCTCGGCGAACGTGCCCAAGATGGAGCACGCCCGGCTCGTGCAGGCCGCCGGTGGCACCTTCAACGGGTCGACCCACCAGGACTACACGAACTACTTCGAGGCGCTGCCCTCGGAGGCGCTGGAGCGCGCCCTGTTCCTCGAGGCCGACCGGATGGCCGCGCCGGCGATCACCGAGGAGAACCTCCGCAACCAGATCGACGTGGTGAAGGAGGAGATCCGGGTCAACGTGCTCAACCGGCCCTACGGCGCCTTCCCCTGGCTGCAGCTGCCCGCGGTCGCGTTCGAGAGCTTCGCCAACACCCACGACGGCTACGGCTCGTTCGTCGACCTCGAGTCCTCCACGGTCGACGACGCGGCGGACTTCTTCTCCCGGTACTACGCCCCGGGCAACGCGGTGCTCTGCATCGGCGGCGATCTCGACGTCGCGGAGACCGAGCGGCTCGTGCAGCGCTGGTTCGGCCCGGTCCCCGCCCGCGAGGTGCCGCCCACGCCGGTCACCGGCGAGCCCTCGCCGACGACGGTGCGCTCCGCCGTCGTCGAGGACCGGCTGGCCACCGCGCCGGCGCTGGCCCTGGGCTGGCGGGTCCCCGACCCGGTGGGCGACTTCGACACCTACCTGGGCACAGTCCTGCTGGCCGAGCTGCTCAGCGAGGGCGACGCCTCCCGCCTGGAGCGCCGGCTGGTCCACGACGACCGCACCGCGATCGCGCAGAGCAGCTACGTCGGCCTGTTCGGCGACCCGTTCGACGTCCGCGACGCCACGCTGCTCACCACCCAGGTGCACCACCCGGCCGCTGTCCCCGTGGAGAAGGTCGAGTCCGCGGTGCACGAGGAGATCGCCCGCGTCGCGACCGACGGCGTCGAGGCCGACGAGCTGCAGCGGGTGCAGGCCCGCACGGAGGCGCAGCTGCTCCGCCAGGCCGACTCGGTGCTCGGGCGGACGCTCGCCTTCGCCTCGGCCGAGCTCGTCCACGGCCGCGCCGAGCTGGCCGGCGAGCTCGCCGCGCGGCTGGCCGCGGTCACGCCGGAGCAGGTCCGGACCGCCGCGCAGGGGCTCGACCCGGGCACGGTGGCCCGGCTGGAACTCCGTCCCGGGGGAGGACGCCGGTGACCGCCGCCCTGATCCCGCCGCTGGGCGAGCCCCGCCCCCAGCCCGTTCCCGAGGCGACCGAGACCACGCTGCCCAGCGGGCTGCGGGTCGTCGTCGTCCCCCGTCCGGGCGTGCCGCTGATCGAGCTGCGGCTGCGGGTGCCCTTCGCGGCGCCGAGCACCCGGGGCGCGGCGGCGCACACCGCGCGCGCCTCGGTCCTCGCCGGTGCGGTGCTGCTCGGCACCGCGTCCCACGACCAGACCGGCATCGCGCAGCTGCTGCAGAGCCACGGCGCCGAGCTGTCGGTCGCCTCCGACGCCGACCGGCTGGTGCTGGGGACGACGCTGCTGCCGGAGGGCCTCGGCGCGGTGCTCGGCGTGCTGGCCGAGCTGCTCACCAGCGCCACCTACCCGGCCGGGCCGGTGACCGGTGAGCGCGACCGCCTGGTCGAGCGGATCACCATCGCCCGGTCGCAGCCCGGCGTCATCGCCCGCGCGGCGCTGGCCGCCCGCCGCTTCGGCACGCACCCGTACGCGGTCACCCTGCCCGAGCCGGAGCTGGTCGGCGCGGTCACCGCTCCCGCCCTGCGCAAGCTGCACCGCGAGCGCGTGGTCCCCGGCGGCAGCTCGCTGGTGCTCGTGGGCGACCTCGACCCGGCCGCCGCGACCGACGCGGTGGCCGCGGCGCTGGCCGGCTGGGCCGCTCCGGGCACCGCGACCGAGAGCGCCCCGGCGCCCGCCCGGCACGAGCCGGTGCTGGAGCTGGTCGACCGACCCGGGGCCGTGCAGTCCAACATCCGCCTCGGCGGGCCGGCCCCGCGCCGCACCGACGCCGACCTGCCCGCCGCGCGGCTGGCCGCGATGATCTTCGGCGGCTACTTCTCGTCGCGGCTGGTCGAGAACATCCGCGAACGGCGGGGCTACAGCTACAGCCCGCGCAGCTCGGTCGACCACCAGGCCGGTGCGGCGTCCTTCCTCGTCGAGGCCGACGTCGCCACCGAGGTGACCGGGCCGGCGCTCGTGGAGACGCTCTACGAGCTGGGCCGCATGGCGCTCACCGACGTCACCGAGGCCGAGCTCGACGCCGCCCGCCGCTACGTGCTGGGCAGCATGGCGCTGTCCACGGCGACCCACGCCGGGCTGGCCAGCACGCTGACCGCGCTCATCGGCGCGGGGCTGCCGGTCGGCTGGCTGGCCGAGCACCAGCGGGCGCTGGAAGCGGTCACCGTGGACGAGGTGCGCGCGGCCGCGCTGCGCTACCTGGCGCCCGCCGGGCTCACCGCCGTCGTCGTCGGCGACGCCGAGCACGTCGAGGCACCCCTCGCCGCCCTCGGGCCGGTCACCGTGCGCCGGGACGCCGGGGAGTGAGCGTCCCCCCGGGCGGCAGCACCGCGGCGGACAACCCGGAGCGCGACCGCATGCCCGAGTCGGCCTGGGGCGCCAGCACGGCCCCCACGACCGGCGACGTGCCGCTCCTGTCGCGGGTGGCGCACGACCGCGCCCACCTGTCCCGCTCGCTGCCCGACCCCACCGCGGGCCGGCCGGTGCGGGTCCTCGTCGTCGACCAGCAGCGCGCCGTCCCCGTCGTGGCGCAGGGCGGCAGCACGCGCCTGGTGTGGGCCGAGCAGCCGGCGCTGCCCGCAGGTGCGGTCTTCCTCGGCGAGGCCGACGGCATCCCGTACGCGGCGGTGCGCGGCGAGCGGGCGCCGGCGGTGGACGGCCGGGCGGTCGACCGGTGGGCCGGGCTGCGCGAGGTGGGCGCGGAGCTGGAGGACCTCGACGCCGGGCTGCTGGCCCAGGCGGTGGGCATCCTGGAGTGGCACGAGCGCAACCGGTTCAGCCCGCTCACCGGCGCGCCCACCACCGTGGAGCGGGCGGGCTGGGTGCGGCGCGACCCCACCACCGGCACCGAGATCTTCCCGCGCACCGATCCCGCGGTGATCATGCTCGTGCACGACGGGGGCGACCGGGTCGTCCTCGGCCGGCAGGCGGTCTGGCCGGCCGGCCGGTTCTCCATCCTCGCCGGCTTCGTGGAGCCGGGGGAGTCCGCGGAGGCCGCGGTCGCCCGTGAGGTCGAGGAGGAGGTCGGCCTGCGGATCACCGACATCCGCTACGTCGCCAGCCAGCCGTGGCCGTTCCCGCAGTCGCTGATGCTCGGCTTCGTGGCCCGCGCCGAGCCTGGTCAGGAGATCCGCGTGGACCCGACCGAGATCGAGGAGGCGCGCTGGTTCACCCGCGACGAGCTGCGCACCCCCGACGGGCTGCTCGCCATCCCGCCGTCGATCTCCATCGCCCGGTACATCCTGGACCGCTGGGTGAGGGACGAGCTCAGCTGAGGAAACGCCCCTGGAGCACCAGCGCCGGGCGGTCGGGGTGGTCGGCCAGCACCACGGCGTCGGCCAGCGCCACGGGGTCGACCTCGTCGTCGTAGCGGTCGAACGCCGGCAGCGCCCACTGCTGGTCGGCCGGGGTCAGCCGCCGCCGCGCGGCGGGCGCCAGCCGCAGGTGGACGACGACGTCGAAGGGCAGCCCCACGCCCTGCAGGAGCGTGCCCGGCACCAGGAGGACCGCCCGGTCCGGGACGGGTCGCGGCCGGGCCCGGGCGGCGCGGTCGCGGTCGAGGTCCCACAGCACCGGCAGGTACTGGCCGGTGCCGCCCGGGCCGACCGGCGCGAGCACCTCGCGGGTGAGCGCCCCGGCGTCCAGCCAGTCGGTGTAGCGCGCGTCCGGGTCGGTGCGCCCGTGCTCCAGGCGCAGCGAGGCGGGCCGGTAGAAGCCGTCGGCCGGCACCACGACCGCGCCGCGGCCGAGCGCGGGCAGCCGGTCGGCGACCGCGGCGGCCAGCAGGTGCGGCTCGGCCACCTCCGGGCCGTCGACGGCGACGCGCAGCGCGGCGGCACCGGGCTCGGGCGACGCCCCGGCGACCAGGGCGGCGAGCCGGTCGGCCAGCGCGGCCGGGGAGAGCGGGAGCGGTCGGGTCAGGACCGGCCGTCCGCGATCGCCAGCGGGGGCGTCGGCTCGGCGGGCTGCGCCACCGGGACGGCGGGGTCCGCAGCCGGAGCGGCGTCCTCGGCGAGCCCCTCGAGCACTTCGCGGGCGAGCTCGGCCACCGGTCGGCCCTGGGAGCGGGCCTCGCGGCGCAGGTTCTCGAACGCCGCCCGCGGGCCGGTTCCGTGGCGCTCGGCGAGGACGCCGATGGCCCGCTCGGTGGCCACGCGTGCCGCCAGCGCGTGCTCCAGCTGGGCCACCGTGCGCTCGAGCGCGGCGATGCGGGCGGCGACGGGGTCGACCTCGGCCGGGGGCCGGCCCGGCCCGCGGGCGGACCGGCGGGCGGAGCGGTCGGGCTCGGGTACGGCGCCGAGCTCCTCGGCGACGAGGTCGGCGAGGGACAGGCCCTCGACGAGGTCGCCCACCGGGTCGAGCCCGTCGGGGGAGACGACCGCCCAGCCCTGCGGGGTGCGGGTCAGGGCGACGGGAAGCGGCGCGGGCTCCCCGGTGGGCAGCGGCTCCGACGGCGCACGGTCACCCCGCCCCGCGAGCGGGTGCGACCGCTCTTCCGCGGGACGGGGGCCGGGGATCACGAGGAGCTCACGCCTCCGCGCGGGCGAGCTGGTCCTTGACCTGCTCGAGGCTCGGGTTGGTCAGGGCGCTGCCGTCGGCGAAGACGAGCGTGGGCACGGTGCGGTTGCCGCCGTTGGCGGCGGTGACGACGTCGGCGGCCTGCGGGTCCTGCTCGATGTCGACCTCGGCGAACTCGATGCCCTCGCGCTGCATGAGCTTCTTCAGCCGGACGCAGTAGCCGCACCACGTGGTGGTGTACATGGTCACGGCTGCGCCGGGGGTCGCGGTCATCGGGGTGGATCCTCCATGGTCGTCGTGCGTCGGTCCACCCCTGGACGGGTGAACGCCGTGTCCGGGTCAACGTGCCGTTCCTGGGGATGCTTCCCCGCTGCGTCGGCAGCGGCTGGGAGGATCGACGGGTCAGCCGACGAGAGGGAGGCCCGATGCCGCCGACGAGCGCCGTGACCCGGTCGGGGTCGCGGGCGGACGACGTGCTGGCCGGCCTCGACGACGAGCAGCGCGAGGCCGCCCAGGCGGTCACCGGACCGGTCTGCATCCTCGCCGGTGCCGGCACCGGCAAGACCCGCACGATCACCCACCGCATCGCCTACGGCGTGCACACCGGCGTCTACGTCCCCGAGCAGGTGCTCGCGGTGACCTTCACCGCGCGCGCGGCCGGCGAGCTGCGCGGCCGGCTGGCCGCGCTCGACGTCGGCGGGGTCCAGGCCCGCACCTTCCACGCCGCGGCCATGCGGCAGCTGCGCTACTTCGCGCCGCGGGTGCTCGGCGGCCCCATGCCGGCGCTCATCGAGAACAAGCTGCGGGTGGTGGCCACCGCCGCCGCGCGCAACCGGCTCACCACCGACCGCACCAGCCTCCGCGACCTGGCCAGCGAGATCGAGTGGGCGAAGACCACGCTGGCCACGCCCGACGACTACCCGGCCCGCGCCAAGGCCGCCGGGCGGGAGCCCCCGTTCGAGGCCGCTGCCGTCGCTGCGGTGTACGCCAGCTACGAGTCGGCCAAGCAGCGCGACGGCGCCCTCGACTTCGAGGACCTGCTGCTGGTCACCGCCTACGCGCTCGAGGAGCACCCCGACGTCGCCCGGCAGGTGCGCGGCCAGTACCGGCACTTCGTCGTCGACGAGTACCAGGACGTCAACCCGCTGCAGCAGCGGCTGCTGGACGCCTGGCTCGGCGGCCGCGCCGAGGTCTGCGTCGTCGGTGACCCGAACCAGACCATCTACTCGTTCACCGGTGCCGACCCCGACTACCTGCTCGGCTTCGCCGACCGCTATCCCGACTCCACGGTGGTCAAGCTCGAGCGCGACTACCGGTCGACGCCGCAGGTCGTCGGGCTGGCCAACCGGCTGATCGGGATGGCCCCCAGGCGCAAGGGGCTGCCCGGGCTGCGGCTGCTCGGCCAGCGCGCCGACGGCGTGGAGCCGCGCTTCGTCGAGCACGCCGACGAGCCGGCCGAGGCGGCCGCCGTCGCCGCGCGCTGCCGGGCGCTGATCGACGAGGGGACGCCGGCGTCGGAGATCGCCGTGCTGTTCCGCATCAACGCGCAGTCGCAGGTCTACGAGTCCGCGCTGGCCGACGTCGGCGTGCCCTACGTGCTCAAGGGCGGCGAGCGGTTCTTCGAGCGCCCCGAGGTGCGCGAGGCGGTCCTGCTCCTCCGCGGCGCGGCGGCCGGCGGCAGCGAGCCGGGGATGCTCGTGCCCACCGTCCGCGACGTGCTCGCCTCGACGGGCTGGGTGGAGCACCGGCCGCCGGCCGGGGGAGCGGCGCGCGACCGCTGGCAGTCGCTGTCCGCCCTGGTCGACCTCGCCGTCGACCTCGTCGCCGAGAACCCGCAGCTCGACCTGCCCGGTTTCGTGCAGCACCTCGCCGAGCGCGCCGACGCCCAGCACGCGCCGACGGTCCAGGGCGTCACCCTGGCCTCGATGCACGCGGCCAAGGGCCTGGAGTGGGACGTCGTCTTCGTCGTCGGGCTGGTCGACGGCGTGGTGCCGATCGCGCAGTCGCTGTCCCGGCCGGACGCGGTGGAGGAGGAGCGGCGGCTGCTGTACGTCGCCATCACCCGGGCGCGCGAGCAGCTCACCTGCTCCTGGTCGCTGGCCCGCAACCCCGGGGCCAAGCGGGCCCGGCCGCGCAGCCGGTTCCTCACCGGGCTGGCGCCCGACTCCGGGCCGACGGCACCGCCGTCCAAGCGCCCGGCCAAGCGGCAGAAGGTGGTGCTGGAGGGCGCGGCGGGGGAGCTGTTCGAGCGGCTGCGCGGCTGGCGCAGCCAGGCCGCCCAGGCCGCGTCGGTGCCGGCCTACGTGGTCTTCACCGACGCCACGCTGCAGGCCATCGCCGAGACGCGACCGGCCAACCTCCGCGAGCTGTCCGCGCTGCCCGGTGTGGGTGCCCGCAAGCTCGAGCTCTACGGCGAGGACGTGCTCGCCACCGTGGTGGGCGACGCGGCCTCCTGAGGGCTACCGGCACGTCGCGGACGGCGACGGCGGGCCGGTTGCGGCACCGCCCCGATCCCGTTCGGGCGACGCGCGCGTTAATTGGATTGACCCTGTCCGCGCCGCCCCCCTAGTGTCCCTGCACACACGAACTGCACCGCCCCGACCGCGGCCGCCCGGCCGCGATCGACGACCCGAGAGGAGGGGCGACGTGATCAAGACGATGTGGACCGACGCCCCCAGCGGGTTCTCCGCCCTGGGCGGCGCTGACGTGCGCTCGTACGCCTGCACCCGCTCCGTCGCCGGTGTCGTCATGGCGGGCACTGCCGCTCCGTTCCACGGGACCGGTCTGCCCATCGCCCGCCGCCTCCGCGGCATCGATGACTTCGGCGCCGTCCGCGAGTCGGCCCTGCAGCCGGCCCTCGCCGTGAGCGACCTCGACAGCACCACCACCGACAACAACGGCACCACCCTCGGGATCCAGTCCCGAGGAAGACCGCAGAGCTAACCGCTCGCCGGTCCTCCTCGAGGCCGCGGAACCCGAACCCCGGGATCCGCGGCCTTCTTCATGTCCGCGGCACCCGGCCCCGACTTCGGTCGGCGGGCCTTCCGCCGGCCGCGACACGACGAGAACGAGGAGGAGCGGCAGTGCAGCAGACGATCGACCGCCCGACGTCCCACCGCCGAACCGGGCTCCCCCGGACCGGCGGTGCGACGCCGAGACGGCCGCACACGCCTCTGTCACCCGCACCGGTACGGCGCCCGCTGCCGTGCCGTGAGGAGGACCCGGAGCTCTGGTTCGCCGACACCCCGGCGCAGCTGGAGCTGGCGAAGACCTTCTGCGCCGAGTGCCCCGTCCGCGACGCCTGCCTGGCGGGCGCGCTGGACCGGGGCGAGCCCTGGGGCGTCTGGGGCGGCGAGATCTTCGAGCGCGGGGTGGTCATCGCCCGGAAGCGGCCGCGCGGCCGCCCCCGCAAGGTGACCGCCGCGTGAGCACCCACCAGCAGTTCCCCGCGCCGATCGGCGCGGGCCCACCAGCCAGGACCAACTCGAAGGAACCAGCCATGCACACCCTCGAGCACGAGCTCGCGCACCACCGCATGCAGGAGATGCAGGAGCAGGCCATGGCCGCCTCGCGCGCCCACCGCCTGTACCTGGCCCGACGCGCCGCCCGGCGCGCCGAGCGCGCGGTCCGCCGCGCCGCCCGCCTGAGCGCGGCCGTCTACTGAACCGCAGCCGGCCGATCCAGGTCGGTCACCGACCACCCGACCGAGGCCGGGTCCGGACGCTCCCGGTGCGTCCGGGCCCGGCCTCCTGCTATCCCGTGAAGCCGGGCAGCCACTCCTCGATGACCGAGCGGAAGGGACCCTCGGCGTCGAGCTGGCACAGCACCCCGATGGACCCGATCGTCACCCGGTGGATGAGCAGGTAGGCCGGGGGCAGGTTGAGCTGGCGGCCGAGCCGGCTCATGTCGCTGCGCGGATCGGCGAGGCGACCCGCCTGCTCCTGCATCCACGCGCGGGTGAAGTGGAAGCGCGGCCGGGCGACCGGGTCCAGCATGGGGAGCAGGAAGTCGAGCACGCCCTGGGCGTCGATCTGGGCGCTGGGGAGCACGAAACCCTCGGACCGCAGGTCGGCCAGCACCTCGTCGGCCTTGCCGGCCAGCGCCCAGCGCAGCAGCCGGCCGATCGGCTCGGGGTGCCCGTCGGGCAGCCGGGCCGTCGCCCCGAAGTCGATGACGCCGAGGCGCCCGTCGGGCATGAGCCGGAAGTTGCCCGGGTGCGGATCGGCGTGCAGCAGCCCCGCCCGCTGCGGGGCGGAGAAGTGCAGCAGCGCCATGAGCAGACCGGCGCGGTCGCGCTGCTCACGCGTCCCGTCGGCGATGATCCGCGACAGCGGCGTGCCCTCGAGCCACTCCGAGACGATGACCTTCGGGGCGCTGGCCACGACCCGCGGGACGACGATCTGCGGATCGCCGGCGTAGGCGGCGGCGAACTGCCGCTGGGCGTCGGCCTCGAGGCCGTAGTCGAGCTCCTCGACCACGCGTGCCTTGAGCTCGGCGATGAGCGGCTTGACGTCCATGCCGGGGAACAGCGCGGCGAACAGCCGGGCGAAGCGGCTCAGCTGGTTGAGGTCGGCCATGAGCGCGGTGGCGGCGCCCGGGTACTGGATCTTGACCGCCACGTCGCGGCCGTCGCGCCACGTCGCCCGGTGCACCTGACCGATGCTCGCGGCCGCTGCGGGCCGGTCGTCGAAGTCGGCGAACCGCTGCCGCCACGTGCCGCCGAGCTGCTGGGCGAGCACCGCGTGCACGGTGCGCACCGGCATCGGCGGCGCCTCCTCCTGCAGCTTGACCAGCGCCTCCCGGTAGGGCGCCGCCATCTCCTCGGGCACCGCGGCCTCGAAGACCGACAGCGTCTGGCCCAGCTTCATGGCGCCACCCTTGAGCTGGCCGAGGACGGCGAACAGCTGCTCGGCGGTGCGCTGCTGCAGCTCGGCGGCGACCGCGTCGGCGGACTGACCGGAGAGCCGCTTGCCCAGCCCGAGGGTGGCCCGCCCGGCGGCGCCCAGCGGGAGGGAGGCCAGCCGCGCGGTCCGGGACACCGAGCCCCGCGGCATCACCGGTCGGTCGTCACTCACGCGTCCTCCTCGTCGGCGCCGTGCCCCGTTCGTGCGGCACCGCCGGTTGGTCCGTGGTGAGCCCGCGAGCGCGCTCACCGTCATTCTCCCCTGTCCGGGGCTCCTCCCGCTGCCGCACAGCCGCACTCCGGGTGCGGCGGCCAGCGGCGCACCCGCGCGGCGAGGTCCGGAGGTACCAGCTCCAGGGTGCCCCCGAGGGTGACCGGCGCGGCGGACCGGTCCACGAACGCGAGCACCTGGACCGCCGCCGTCACCGCGGTGAGCAGGCACGTGACGGTCGCCCCGCTGGCCGGCACCTGCCCGGCGGTGAGCTGGGCGGCCAGCTGGGGCCAGGCCGGATCGGCGTCCCGGCGGTGCAGGTCGGCGCAGCGCAGGCAGCTGGTGGCACCGGGGACGACGAGCGGACCGACGATGCCGGTGGCGCCCCGGACGGTGGCCACCAGGTGCGGCACGCCGTCCCGCTGCAGCCCGCCGACGGCGGGATCGGACGCGGCCCACGGCCGGGTGAGGACGACGAGGTCGGGGCGCACGCCGTCGGGGAGCGGGCGCAGGTCGGTGAGCGGGCTGGCCCGGCGCACCGCGTCGGCCGCGGCCAGGGCCCGGGGCCGGCCCTCGTCGCCGGCGGCCAGCCCGCCGACGACGGCGTCCTCGGCGGTGGTCAGCCCCGGATCCCGGACGCTCACCCGGCCGATGCCGCTGGCGCCCAGCACGGCGGCCAGCGGGACCCCGACGCGCGTGGCGCCCTCCACGACGACCGTGGCCGCGCGCCGCGCCCGCCACCCACCGGGCGCGGCGAGCTCCACGGCGGCACGCGCCGCGGCCGCCGGTCCGGCGTCGGTCGCCAGCAGGTCCCCGGCGTCGGCGTCGACCAGGAGGCCGGCGTCCCGGAGGCCCTCGAGGACGGCGGTGACGGCTGCGCCGTCCAGCCCGCTGCGGGTGGCGTCGGCGAGCACGGCGTGCTGCACCCGCCGGCCGTCCAGCCCGCGCAGCAACCGGGCCAGACCGGCCGGCGGCGGCTGGACCAGCAGCCCGTCGGTGGAGTCCACGCCGCCGACCTGCAGGCCGTCCGCACCGCGGTGCAGGAGCGGGGTGGCGGCGGGGAGGAAGGGGCGGGGATCGCTCACCCGGGCAGCGTCGCAGCGGGTGCACCGCTCGCGCCGGCGTCGTCCACAGGTCCGGGAACGACGACGGCGGCGCTCCCGTGGGGAAGTCGCCGCCGTCGCGGTGCGGTTCAGGCCTTGCCGAGGATCCGGTTCATCTTGGTGCCGCAGACCGGGCAGGTGCCCTGCGCCATCCGGCGACCGGACTCGCTGACCTTGACCTCGCCATCGAAGTCGCGCTTCTCCTTGCACTTCACGCAGTAGCCGTTGTAGCTCTCCGCCACGGGATCTCCTCGGTCGTCGGGTGGTTCTGGGGGGATGGCGGCGCGCTCGCCGGGCGCCGCATGCGCGAGCACGCTACCCGTGCCGCGCGTTCCCGCCACCGGGGGCGGCCGCGTCCGCACGCCCGGCGCGAGCCGTCTGCCCACAGCCTGTGGACAGAGCTGTGGAGCACGTGGGGACCGTTCGGCGTGTCCCTGTGCGCGGCCGGGGGAGGGGGACGGGGACAACCCGCCGGCGCTTCCCCCGACAGGGGTTCCGACCTGCGGCTATCCCGCGCCGACCGTTGTGGAACGCACCGGTCGGGGTGCGCGTGCGCCGGTCGGGCGGGGCCGGTGTCCACCGGTCGTGCGACGTGCACCCGAGCGGGTGTCCTCGGGCGGGCGCGCAGCCGCCCCCGTGGCTTACGGTGCCCCCGTGCCCGGATCGCCGCCTGACGCTTCCGCACACCCCGAGCCGGACGGCGTCCCGCCGTCGCTCGAGGGTGGCGGTCGAGCGCTGCCCGCGGCCCGCGGCAGGTCGGCCGATCCCGTCCCGCCGACCGACGGCGAGGACGTCGTCGAGGTGCGGCGCAGCGCCCGGCGCCGGCGCACCGTGACGGCGTACCGGGAGATGGGCCGCACCGTCGTCCTCATCCCGGCGGCGTTCAGCCGCGCGGAGGAGCAGCGGTGGGTGGCCCAGATGGTGGCCAAGCTGCGCACCCGCGAGGAGCGGCGCCGGCGCTCGCTCGGCGGGAACGACGAGCTGATGGTCCGCGCGCGTGCGCTGTCCGCGGCGCACCTGGACGGGCTGGCCGAACCGGCCAGCGTCCGCTGGGTGGACAACCAGCAGCGCCGCTGGGGGTCGTGCACCCCGACCGACCGCAGCATCCGGCTGTCGAGCCGGCTGCAGTCGATGCCCGACTACGTCATCGACTACGTGCTCGTGCACGAGCTGGTGCACCTGCTCGAGCCAGGGCACGACGAGCGCTTCTGGGCGCTGGTCGCCCGCTACCCGCGCGCCGAGCGGGCCCGCGGGTTCCTGGAGGGCGTCGAGCTGGCCAACACCGCCGGAGCGGCCGGCGAGCAGCCGGCTCCCGACCTCGTCGACTGAGAGGAACGCCCTCGCGCGCTCGGGGCGGGCCGCCGGAGGCGGCCTACTGGTCGTCGGCGGGGGGGTCCTGGGCGTCGTCGGCGGTGAGAGCGCGCAGCTCGTCGTCCACGCCCTGGCGGGCGACGAAGTCCAGCGGCTCGTCGAGGTCCTCCGACGTCGGCAGCAGGTCGGGGTGCGACCACAGCCGGTCGCGGGCGTCCGCGCCGTGCTGCTGGGTCATCGCGCCCCACACGGTCGCCGCGTCGCGCAGCCGGCGCGGCCGCAGCTCCAGGCCGACGAGCGTGGCGAAGGTCTGCTCGGCCGGGCCGCCGGAGGCGCGGCGACGGCGCATCGTCTCGGCCAGCGCACCGTGGCCGGGCAGCCGATCGGCGGCCGCTGCGGCGACGACGGTGTCCACCCAGCCCTCGACGAGCGCCAGCAGGGTCTCCAGCCGGCGCAGCGCCATCTGCTGCTCGGGCGTCTCCTCCGGCTCGAGCACGCCGCTGCCGAGCAGCCGCTGGATGCTCTCCGGGTCGTTGGGGTCGATGCCGCCGCCGGCCATCGCCTCGCCGAGGCCGCGCTCGATCGCCTCGCGGTCGATCGTGATGCCGCGGGCGTAGGCGTGGACGGCGTCCTGCAGCTGCTGGCGCAGCCACGGCACGTGGGCGAACAACCGCTGCGAGGCCGCCTCGCGCAATGCGAGGAAGAGGCGGACCTCGTCGGCCGGCCGGTCCAGGCCGGCGGCGAACTCCGCGACGTTCTGCGGCACGAGCACGGCGGTGCCGGCGGGGGCGAGCGGCAGCCCGACGTCGGTGCTGGTGACCACCTCGTCGGCGAGCTTGCCCAGCGCCGAACCCACCTGGGCGCCGAACATCAGGCCACCCATGCGGCCCATGATCCCGGCGACGGGGCCGAAGCTCATGGCCGCCTCCTGCGGCAGCGCGCTGGTCATGGCAGCCACCACCCGCTCGGCGAGCGGGTCGATGAGCGCACCCCACGCCGGCAGCGTCTGCTCTACCCACTCCACCCGCGACCAGGCCGCGGTCCGCTCGATGCCGGAGGGCAGCTCGGTCACCTGGTCCAGCCAGAGGTCGGCGAGCCGCAGCGCCTCGGCGACGGCGGTGCGCTCACCCTCCGACGTCGGCTGGTGCCCCGCGGCCAGCTGGCTGATGGCGCCCTGGCGGGCCAGGTCCCAGTTCACCGGGCCGCCGGACCAGTTCATGAGCTTCTGCAGCTCGGCGAACAGCGGCATCTTGCCGAGCACCTCCTCGGGCGTCCCGCCGCCGGCGATGCCGCCGAAGAGCGCGCCGAGGCCGAAGGGGTCGCCACCGCCGGGCTGGTCACCGCCCCGGCGCTCGGGGTCGCGGTCGGGGAGTCCGAAGCCGAAGGGGACGTCGCTCATGCACCCACGGTAGACGTGTGATCTTCGTGCGCGGCGGCTCGTTCGCTGGCAGCGCACGCCCGCGCGACCGGGGCGGTCAGCTCCGTCGCATACCCTCGCCCGTCGTGACCCGTCGGATCGCCGTCCTCACCGCCGGCGGCGTGCTGCTGGTGCTCCTCGGCCTGCTCGGCACCACGCTGCCCGTGCCCTACGTCGCGCAGGTGCCCGGCCCCACCTTCAACACCCTCGGGGACATCGACGGCGAGCCGATCATCGAGATCCAGGGCCGGGAGCGCAACGACGTCGAGGGCAACCTCAACCTGACCACCGTCGGCGTCGGTCGGGGCGGGCTGAGCCTGGTGCAGGCGGTCCGCGGCTGGTTCGACGACGAGGTCGTCGTCGTCCCCGAGGAGTCGGTGTACCCGCCGGACCGGACGCCGGAGGAGACCCGCCAGGTCAACCGCGAGGCGTTCCTGACCTCGGAGCAGGCGGCCGAGACGGTGGCGCTCGGTCACCTCGGCTACCCGGAGAAGGTGGTCGTGCGCGGGTTCGCGGAGGAGTCGCCGGCGGAGGGGCAGCTGGAGGAGGGCGACGCGGTGGAGTCGGTCGACGGCCGGCCGACCCCCGATCTCGACGCGCTCGACGCCGTCCTGAGCAGCACCCCGCCGGGCACCGAGGTCACCGTGGCCTACACGCGGCTCGGCCGGCCCGGCACCGCGACCGTCACCACCAAGGCACCCGAGGAGGGTGAGGGGTCGCTGCTGGGCATCACCGTGCTGGAGCAGCCGTCCGCGCCGTTCGACGTCGACATCCAGGTGGAGGACGTCGGCGGCCCCTCGGCCGGGCTGATGCTGACCCTCGGCATCCTCGACCTGGTCGGCGACGACGACCTCACCGCCGGGGCGGTCATCGCCGGCACCGGGACGATCAACGGCGAGGGGGAGGTCGGGCCGATCGGCGGGATCGGGCTGAAGATGGTCGCCGCCCGCGAGATCGGCGCCGAGCTGTTCCTCGTCCCGGCCGGCAACTGCGAGGAGGCGCTGGCGGCCGACGACCCCGGGTTCCCGCTGGCCGAGGTGGCCACGCTGGAGGACGCGCTCACCGCCCTCGAGGACTTCGCCGCGGGCCGGACCCCGGACACCTGCTGAGGCCGGGGAACCCGGGACGCCGCCGAGCGTTGTGCTGGGATGACCGGAGGAGCGCGCCGAGGGTCGACCGCCTCCTCCCCGACGTGGGTGCCGCGGCAGCAGTGCTCCCGCCGGCCCCGCACCTGAGACCGACCCGTACCTGAAGGAGACCGCTCGTGGCCATGCGGCCCCCCGTGCCGGTGCCGACGCTCTCGCGGCGCGCCAAGCTGGTCCTCGGCGCCATCGCCGTGCTGCTGGTGCTCTTCACCGTCATCGGCACGCTCACCAACGTCTACGTCGACTACCTGTGGTTCGACGAGACGGACTACACCGAGGTCTTCTGGACCGAGCTGCAGGCCCGTGCGCTGCTGTTCGCCGTGGCCGGCGTGGCCACCGGCGGCCTCACGGCCCTGTCGGTGCACCTCGCCTACCGGTTCCGGCCGACGTTCCGGCCGATGTCGCTCGAGCAGCAGAACCTCGAGCGCTACCGGCAGTCGCTCGAGCCGCGCCGGGGCCTCGTGCTCACCGCCGTCGGCGTCGTCCTGGGCCTGTTCGCCGGGTTCACCGCGCAGAGCAGCTGGGAGACCTGGCTGACCTACCGGAACTCCACCGACTTCGGCCAGACGGACCCGCAGTTCGGCCTGGACCTGTCGTTCTTCGTCTTCGACTACCCCTTCTACCGGCTGGCGCTGGCCTTCGGCTTCGCGATCGTCATCCTGGCCCTCATCGGCGCGCTGCTGACCCACTACGTGTTCGGTGGGCTGCGGCTGCAGACGCCCGGCCAGAAGATGACCGCTGCGGCCCGCGTGCAGATCTCGGTGCTGCTCGGCCTCTTCGTGGCGCTCAAGGCCGTCGCGTACTGGCTGGACCGCTACGGGCTGGTCTACTCCGACCGCGGCGACGTCTTCACCGGCGCCAGCTACACCGACGTCAACGCGTTGCTCGTGCCGAAGACGATCCTGGTGTTCGTGGCCGCGGTCTGCGCGATCGCGTTCTTCGCCAACATCGTCGTCCGCAACTTCCTGCTGCCGGCCGCCGCGCTGGTGCTGCTGCTGATCTCCAGCCTGGTGATCGGCGTGGCGTACCCGGCGATCGTGCAGCAGTTCGTGGTGAAGCCGAGCGCCAACGAGCGGGAGGCGCCCTACATCGAGCGGGCCATCGAGATGACCCGCCAGGCCTACAACCTGGACGACATCGAGTACGTCGACTACGCGCAGGAGACCACCGGCGCCGAGGTCGACCCCGAGGTCGCCCTGGCCGAGCTGCGCGACGACACCGAGACCATCCCGAACGCCCGGCTGCTGGACCCCAACGTCCTGGCCGACACGTTCACCGCGCGCCAGCAGATCCGCAACGTCTACGGCTTCCCGGAGAAGCTGGACATCGACCGGTACACGATCGACGGCGAGACCCGTGACTACGTGGTGGCGGTGCGCGAGCTCAACAGCGCCGGGCTGTCGGAGAACCAGAGCTCCTGGATCAACCGGCACACCGTCTACACCCACGGCAACGGCTTCGTCGCCGCGCCGGCCAACGAGGTCGTCGCCGGCACCGAGGGCGGTGAGCCGAACTTCACCACCGGCGACCTGCCCACCCGGGGCGAGATCGTCCCGGAGCAGAGCCGGGTCTACTACGGCGAGCTGATCCAGGACGGCGGGGCCGACGTCTACTCCGTCGTGGGTGCGCCCGAGGGCGCCAGCCCCCGCGAGTTCGACCTGCCCGAGGGCGGCTCGGACGACCGGCAGATCAACAACACCTACGACGGCGAGGGTGGCGTCTCGGTCGGCAGCTTCTTCCGCCAGCTGACGTTCGCCATCTACTACCGCGAGCGGAACTTCCTGCTCTCCAGCGCGGTCAACGAGCAGTCGAAGGTCATGTACGTCCGCAACCCGCGCGACCGCGTCGAGAAGGCCGCGCCCTTCCTCGAGGTGGACGGCGACCCGTACCCCGCGGTCATCGACGGCCGGATCAACTGGATCCTCGACGGCTACACGACGTCGGACTCCTACCCCTACGCCGAGCAGATGGAGCTGGGCGAGGCCGCCGCGGACGCGCTCACCGGCACCGGGACCACGGCGCTGCCCGACGACACGTTCAACTACATCCGCAACTCGGTGAAGGCCACCGTCGACGCCTACGACGGCACGGTGACGCTCTACGAGTGGGACAAGGACGACCCGGTCCTGCAGACCTACATGAAGGCGTTCCCGGGGGTCGTCGAGCCGCGGGAGAAGATGTCCGACGAGCTGGTCGACCACGTCCGCTACCCGGAGGACCTGTTCAAGGTGCAGCGGGACATCCTGACCCGCTACCACGTGGACGACCCGGTCGACTTCTACAACCAGAGCGACCGCTGGCAGATCCCGGACGACCCGACCCAGGACGTCCAGGAGAACCAGCCGCCGTACTACATCCTCGCCCAGCGGCCGGGGGACTCGACGGCCAGCTTCCAGCTCACCAGCGCGCTGAACGCGTTCCAGCGGGAGAACCTGTCCGCGTTCGTGTCCGCCTCCAGCGATCCGGAGAGCTACGGGGAGATGCAGGTGCTCCGGCTGCCGGGGAACACGCCGTTCCGCGGTCCGCAGCAGGTGCAGAACTCGTTCACGACGAACAACCAGGTGCGGCCCGACCTGACCCTGTTCGAGAGCGAGAACTCCAACGCCGTCTTCGGCAACCTGCTGACCCTCCCGATCGGCGACGCCGGTCTGCTCTACGTCGAGCCGCTGTACGTGGAGGGCACCGGCGAGAGCGGCTTCCCGCTGCTGCAGCGGGTCCTGGTCAACTTCGGTGACCGGATCGGCTACGGCAACACCCTCGCCGAGGCGCTGGACCAGGTGTTCGGGCCCGGGGCCGGGCAGGTGGCGACCGACAGCGACGGTCAGCCCGAGGAGGGGGACACCGGGGCCGAGGGGACGCCCACCGAGACACCGGAGACGACGACGCCGCCGGCGCCGGCGCCGGACGGTGGGGGGGCGGCGACCCCGGAGATGGACGCCGCGGTGGCCGACATCAACGCCGCGCTGTCGGCGCTGGCCGATGCCCAGCGCAACGGCGACTTCGCCGGGCAGGGGCAGGCGCTCGAGCGGCTGCAGACCGCGGTCGAGGCCTACCAGTCGGCGCAGGCCGCTGCGCAGGGCGGCGACTGACCGCCGGGTGCCGGGGGTGGCCCCGCAGATCGGGCCACCCCCGGCACCCCGTGGTACGGTGGTCGTACCGACGCGGGGTGGAGCAGCTCGGTAGCTCGCTGGGCTCATAACCCAGAGGTCGCAGGTTCGAATCCTGTCCCCGCTACCACCACGAAGGCCCGGTCACCACGGTGACCGGGCCTTCGTCGTCCGCGTGCAGGCCGATCAGGCGGGCACGAACTCGTCGCTGCGTCGCCGGCTCGGGGCGGCCGGGGCCGCGGAGCGCCGGGCGGCCGGAGCCGGTGCGGCGTGCGACCGGCGCGGTGCCGGCGGGGTCCGGACGTGCTCCGGCTCGAGCGGCCGACGCGAGCCGGCCAGCAGCACGTGCGGCCGGGTGGCGTCCTCGTCACGCGGGGCCACGATGGCGGCCGGCCGCGCCGGGGGAGCGGGGAAGGGCTCCCGCCGCGGCGGACGGGCCGGGTCCGGCAGCCGGAGCTCGGCCAGGTCCTTCCAGGTGGAGTGCCGCAGCCCGTCGACGACGCAGCGCACCCGCGCCACCACCCGGCCGTCCTCGGTGTGCCGCCAGCCGAGCAGCTCACCGGAGTACCAGATGCCGCGGTGGTGGATCTCCACGGGCTGGGGGTCACCGGCGAAGGCGCTCATCGCCGGATCCCCCATCACGAGCGGGACTGTAAGCGCGGGGACCGGGCCGGACCGGAAGGCGCGCGTGCGCCTGGACCCGTGCGGCAGGGCAGTCCCACCACTCACACGAACCCGCGCCCCGGCCCCCCTCCGGCTGCCGGGCGAGCGGTCGCACCCGGCTCCGCCCGGCGCGACGCCCGGGAGCGCAGCAGCCCGGTCAGGCGGCGCTCGACCGGCGAGGCGGTGCGGCGCAGGGCCCGGGCGAGGTACTCGCCGAAGAGGGCTCCGGCGGCGAGGGCGACGCCGATCGTGACCGCTGTCCCGAGCAGCGTGATGCCGCCGAGGGTGTCGCCCTCCGAGAGCCGGCGCAGCGCGCGGTAGATCGTCAGGCCCGGCAGCAGCGGGATGATGCCGGCGGCGACGTAGACCAGCGCGGGGACCCGCTGCTGGACCGCCAGCGTGTAGCTCGCCATGCCGATGAGCACGGCGGCGGTGGCCGAACCCAGCGTCGCCGACAGGTCCAGGTGCTCCACGCCGAGCAGCACGGCCCACCCGGTGGCGCCGGCCAGCGCGGCGGGGACGAGCGTGCGACGGGGGGCGTGGTTGGCCACGGCGAACGCGGCCGACGCCACCGCGGCGGCCAGCAGCTGGAGGGGCACGTCGCCCAGCCCGGTCGCCGGCGGGTCCCAGATGCGCACCGGCACGCCGAGCCGGACCCCGACCGAGAGAGCCACGGCGATCCCGCTGATGATGCCGGCGGTCAGCAGGAAGGTCTCGAACGCGCGGGCGCTGGCGGTGACGTAGAAGCCGGTGATCGCGTCGTGGACGGCCCCGACCAGCGTGACACCGGGGAGGAGCAGCACGATGCCGCCGGCGACCACCAGCGACGGCCGGACGCCGACGTCGGCCGCGACCAGCCCCAGGGCCACCGCCGTCGCGATGAAGCCGCCGACGGCGTTCTGGAAGAAGGCCGGGATGCCGCGGCGGCCGAGCGCGTCGATCGCGAGGTCGACCAGCACCGTCGCGCCGAACGCCGCGGCGGTCACCTCCGGGCCGGCACCGAGCAGCAGGGCGACCGCGGCGGCCAGCAGCGCGCGCGCCACGGTGACCGTCACCCGGCCGTAGGGGTGCCGCGTGGCTGCCACCGACCGGAGCCGCTCGTCGGCCTGGACCGGGGTCGTGCGGCCCTCCACCAGGTCGGTGACCAGGGCGTGCACGGCGCTGACCCGGGAGTAGTCCAGCTCGCGGAAGCGCACCAGGCGCAGCCCGCTGACCGGGGCCGGGTCGCCGGGGAGGTGGCCCGAGACGGTGATCGAGGTGAAGGTGATGTCGCACTCGACGCGGTGCAGGCCGCCCGCGCGGGCCACGGCGGCGCACGTCTCGGTCACCTCGGCGGCGCTCGCCCCGCCCGACAGCAGCAGCTCCCCGGTCCGCAGCGACAGGTCGACGGCGCGGTGGGCGTCCTCGGCGGTGGGTGGCACCTCCCCACGATCCCCGATCGGCCCGGTGCCGGCCGACGTGGGTCTGGTCACCTCCGGGAACGTGCGACCGTCGCCGGCACCTTGCACTCTCGGACACCTGCGGGGCTTCGACGCCCCGTGACAGGCCGGCCGCGGCCGGCGTCCCGGACACGCAGGAGGATCTTTCTACCCGTGCGCAGATCATCGCCCGTCCTCTGGGCCTCGCTCGCCGTCGTGCTCCCGTTCGTGCTGTGGGGAGCGGTCTGGCCCGGCAGCCTGGCCTCCGCCACGGAGGCGGCGCGTGGGTTCGTCGTGGACCGCTTCGGGTGGTTCTACCTGCTGACGGCCACCATCGTCCTGGTGGCGGCGATCGCGCTCGCGGCGTCGCGCTGGGGGAAGGTGCGCCTGGGCCGGGACACCGACGAGCCCGAGTACAGCACCACCGCGTGGTTCGCCATGCTCTTCAGCGCCGGCATGGGCATCGGGCTGGTCTTCTGGGGCGCCGCCGAGCCGGTGGCGCACTTCGTCGCCCCGCCGACCGCCGACCCGGAGACCACGCAGGCGGCCCGTGACGCCTTGCGGTACTCGTTCTTCCACTGGGGCCTGCACCCGTGGGGCATCTACGCGCTGCTGGCCCTGGCGCTGGCGTACGCGCGCTTCCGCCGGGGCTGGCGCGCGACCGTCAGCGGTGCGCTGCGCCCGGTGCTCGGCGACCGCGTGGACGGGCCGCTGGGCACCGTCGTGGACACCGCTGCGGTCGTCGCGACCGTCTTCGGCGTCGCCACCTCGCTCGGGTTGGGGGCCGCGCAGATCAACGGCGGTCTGCACTCGCTCGCCGACGGGATCCCGATCGGCTCGGGGGTGCAGCTGGCGATCATCGCGGTGGTCACGGTGCTCTTCCTCGTCTCGGCGATGTCGGGCATCAACCGCGGGATCAAGTGGCTCTCCACCGCCAACGTCGTCCTGGCCGTGGGGCTCTTCGCCTTCGTGCTGCTGACCGCCTCCTCCGGCCGGCTCGTCGGCGCCTTCACCACCACCCTCGGCGGCTACCTCGCCGAGCTGCCCACCATGAGCCTGCAGACCGGGCCCTTCGACGAGCAGCGGGCCGAGTGGATCAACGGCTGGACGGTCTTCTACTGGGCGTGGTGGATCTCGTGGTCGCCGTTCGTGGCCACCTTCATCGCCCGGATCTCCCGGGGCCGCACGATCCGCGAGTTCGTCGTCGGCGTCCTCGCCGTGCCGACGCTGGTGAGCGGCCTGTGGTTCTCCGTCTTCGGCGGGGCGGCCATCCTGGCGGAGCAGGACGGCGCGGAGCTGGCGGGGCAGCCGACCGAATCGCAGCTGTTCGGGCTGCTGGACACGCTGCCGGGCGGGCTGGTGGCCGGGATCGGGGCGATGCTCCTGATCGTCACCTTCTTCGTGACCAGCGCCGACTCGGCCACGTTCGTGCTGGGCTCGCTCACCTCCCGGGAGGGGCGCGACCCGGCGCGGTCGGTCACGGTGGTGTGGGGCCTGGTGATCGCCGCGTCGGCCGCGGTGCTGCTCGTGAGCGGCGGGCTCGTCGCGGTGCAGACGGCGTCGATCGTCGCCGCGTTCCCGTTCGCGGTGGTCCTGCTCCTCGTCCTCGCCGCGCTGGTGCGCGGCCTGCGCGAGGAGTCACGACGGCCCCGCGACCCGGCCGTCGGCGCGAGCGCCGGCCGGGCAGGCGCCGGGGAGGTCGTCCGGACGTGAACCGCTGGTGGTGGGCCTACGGCGCCTACGCCGTGGGCAGCGTGGTGTTCCTCCTGTCGGCCCTGCGCCAGGGCTCGGCGCTCCTGGCAGTCGGCAGCACCCTGTTCCTCGTGGGGACGATGCTGTTCGTCGTCCCGGACGCGGCGCGCCGGCTGAGGGAGGACCCCGGGGAGCCCGGCGGCACCGGCCGGGGTGGATGAGGTATGGTGGTCTCACCGACGCGGGGTGGAGCAGCTCGGTAGCTCGCTGGGCTCATAACCCAGAGGTCGCAGGTTCGAATCCTGTCCCCGCTACCACCACGGAGGGCCCGGTCACCACGGTGACCGGGCCCTCCGTCGTTCTGCCGCCGGTGCGTCCGCGCCGAGTGTTGTGCATCACGTCCGCCGGTCTCTAGGTTGCGGAGGACACCGATCGCCGTCGCTCGGAGGCCCCCCGTGACCGCTACCGCCGCACCCGTGCCGGACGCCATCGACCTCTCCGACAGGGACTTCTGGCTGGAGCCGCCGGAGGTGCGGCACGCGGTGTTCGACCGGCTGCGCGCCGAGGACCCGTTCGCCTTCTTCGCCGAGCCCGAGGTGCCCGGGATGCCGGTCGGCCCGGGCTACCACGCCGTCACCCGGCACGCGGACCTCGACGCCATCAGCTCGCAGCCGCAGGTCTTCTGCTCGGGGAAGGGTGCGGTGTCGATCCAGGACATCCCGGCCGACCTGAACGAGTTCTACGGCTCGATGATCAGCATGGACGACCCCCGGCACGCCCGGATCCGGCGGATCGTCTCGAAGACCTTCACGCCCCGGATGCTGGAGCGGGTCGTCGACTCCGTCCGCGGGATCGTCGAGGACGTCCTGGTCGAGGCCAGGCGGACCGCGGAGGCGCAGGGTGGGCGGCTCGACGTCGTCGCCGACATCGCCGCGCCGATCCCGCTGCGGGTCATCTGCGACATGATGGGCGTGCCGGCCGAGGACCGGGCGGCGGTGCTGGCGGCCTCCAACGTGATCCTCTCCGGCGGCGACCCGGAGCTGATCGCCGACCAGGAGGAGCCGCTGACCGCGCTCTTCGAGGCGGGCATCGCGCTCGCCGGGATCATGGAGCGGCTGGCCGCCGAGCGGCTCGAGCGGCCGACCGACGACCTGACGACGGCGCTGGTGACCACCGAGGTGGACGGCGAGCGGTTGACCCACCAGGAGATCGCCTCGTTCTTCATCCTGCTGCTGGTGGCGGGCAACGAGACCACCCGCAACGCGATCAGCCACGGGCTCCAGGCGCTGCAGGAGCACCCCGAGCAGCGCGCCCGGTGGGCGGTCGACCCGTCGATCGACAAGACCGCCGTCGAGGAGGTGGTGCGGTGGGTCAGCCCGATCACCTGGATGCGCCGGACCGCCACCCGGGACGGCGAGCTCCACGGCCACCGGTTCTCCGCCGGTGACAAGTTCCTGCTCTTCTACGCGGCGGCCAACCGCGACCCCGCGGTCTTCGCCGACCCGCACGTCTTCGACCTGACCCGGGACCCCAACCCGCACGTCGGCTTCGGCGGGCACGGGCCGCACTTCTGCCTCGGCGCGCACCTCGCCCGCCGGGAGCTCGCGGTGACCTTCCGGGCCGTCTTCGACCTGCTGCCCGACCTGGAGGTCACCGGCCCGCCCGACCGGCTGCGCTCGTCGTTCGTGAACGGCCTCAAGCGGCTGCCCGCCCGGCTGACGGGTGTGCGGTGAGCCGGATCGAGGTCGACCGCGACCGGTGCGTGGGCTCGGGGACCTGCGAGGCGCTGGCTCCCGACGTCTTCGAGGTCGACGACGACGGCGTGCTCGTGGTGCACCGCGAGGAGCCCGGCGAGGAGGAGCTCGACGACGTCCGCGACGCGGTGCAGGCCTGCCCCACGCGGGCGCTGGCCCTGGCCGACTGAGCGGCGCCGGATCGGGTAGCGCCGGAACACCGCCCACCGCCCGAGGAGTTGCCGCAGGCATGGAGACCACCGTCCGGGACGTCCCGGAGTCCGACCGCTACGAGATCCGGGACGGCGACCGCGTCCTCGGCCTGGCCGCCTACGAGCGGCGCGGCGACACCGTCGTGTTCACCCACACCGAGGTCGACCCCGACGCCGGGCAGTCCGGCCTGGGCAGCACGCTGGTGCGGGCCGCGCTGGACGACGTCCGGGGCAAGGGCGGTTCGGTGGTGCCGCGCTGCTCGTTCGTCAAGGGCTGGATCGAGCGGCACCCCGAGTACCAGGACCTCGTCGCCGACCCGGAGCGCTGACCGGCCTCAGAGGACCTTGGATCCGTACATCTCGCCGAGCGGGTCGGCGATCAGCTCGATGCGGGCGCCGTCGGGGTCGCGGAAGTAGACCGAGACGCCGCTGTGCACCTCGTGCTCGACGCCGGCCGCGGTGAGCCGCTCGACGAGCTGCTCCCAGCGCTCGGGGTCGACGCTGATCGCCATGTGGTGCAGCCCGCCGAGCACCTCGGCGTAGGGGCCGACGTCCAGGCCGGGGAAGTCGAAGAAGGCCAGCAGGTTGCCGTTCCCGATGTCGAAGAAGAAGTGCGACGAGCCCGGGTAGTCGCGGTTCTCGATCAGCTCGGTGAGGGGGAAGCCGAGGACGTCCTGGTAGAAGCGGACGGTGCGTTCGACGTCGCTGCTGATGAGGGCGGTGTGGTGCAGCCCCCGGGCGGTGGACGCAGGCCGCTCGCCGGCCGGCGTGAGGTGGGCGGCGCGGATCCGGTCGCGCTCGGCCTCCAGGGCGGCCAGGTCCCGGGTGTTCTCGGCGGTGGTCATGGCAGGGCTCCTCTTCGCTGCGGCGTTCGCCGGGACAACCCCGTGTCCTGGGCAGGCGTTCCCGGCGCCGGTCCTGCGTAGCCTGCCCCGGTGATCCTCGAGCACGCACCCCTGACCGTGCGGGCCGGTGAGCAGGAGGCCTTCGAAGCCGCGTTCGCCCGGGCCCGCCGGCTGATCGCCGCCGTCCCCGGTTTCCGGCGGCTGACGCTCTCGCGCTGCCTGGAGCGCGACACCGGGTACCTGCTGCTGGTCGAGTGGGACCGGCTCGAGGACCACACCGAGGGGTTCCGCGGCTCGCCGGCCTACCAGGAGTGGAAGGCGCTGCTGCACGGCTTCTACGACCCGTTCCCGGTCGTCGAGCACTACGCCGAGGTGCTGCGCGCCGACCCCGCCTGACCTCAGGCGGTCAGCGCCGTCCCGTCGGCCGACCTGCCGAGCTGCTCCGTCAGCCGGTCCAGCGGCAGGTCGAGGGCGTGCGCGAGCGCGGCGACGGTGAAGAACGCCGGGGTGGGCACCCGCCCGGACTCGATCTTGCGCAGCGCCTCCAGGCTCACGCCGGAGGCCGCGGAGACCTCGGCGGGGGTCCGGGTGCCGCGCGCCTCGCGCAGCAGGGCACCCAGTCGGCGGCCGCGCTCGCGCTCCTCGGGGGTCAGCGGGGGGCGCACCATGCGCGTGATACTAATACCGGTATTGCAATACCGGAAGCCGCCGAGGAGGCCCCTGTGATCGAGCTCCGCACCCCCGGAGAGCTGGACGCCATGCGTGCCGCCGGGGCGGTGGTGGCCGACATGCTCGCCGCGGTGCGCGCGGCCGCCGCCCCCGGCGTCCGGCTGACCCAGCTCGACGCCATCGCCCGCGACGTGCTCGCCGACGCCGGGGCCACCTCGCCGTTCGAGGGCTACGCGCCGCTGCCGACGACCCCGCCGTTCCCCGGCGTGGTGTGCCTGTCGGTCAACGACGTCGCGCTGCACGGCATCCCGACGCCCGACGTCCTGGACGACGGCGATCTGCTCAGCGTGGACGCCGGCGCGACCCTGGACGGCTGGGTGGGGGACAGCGCCATCACCTTCGCGGTGGGCACGCCGCGGCCGGAGGACCTGGCGCTGGTGGCCACCGCCGAGCGCGCCCTGGCGGCGGGCATCGCGGCAGCCGTCGTCGGCAACCGGGTCGGCGACATCTCGGCCGCCATCGGCGCCGTCGGCCGGGCCGGCGGGTGCGGGATCAACACCGACCAGGGCGGTCACGGCGTGGGCCGCACCATGCACGAGGCGCCGCACGTGCCGAACGAGGGGCGGCCCGGGCGCGGGGTGAGGCTGCAGCCGGGGCTGGTCATCGCGATCGAGCCGTGGTTCCTGGCCGGTGGCTCCGACGACTACACCGTCGACGCCGACGGCTGGACGCTGCGCAGCGCCGACGGCAGCCGCGCCGCCCACGTCGAGCACACCGTCGCCGTCACCGAGGACGGCCCGAGGATCCTCACCGCCCCCCGCTGACCGCGCCGTCCAGAGGTTCGCCCGGAGCGTGCGAGGGGTGAGGGGTGAGGGGTCCCGTCTCAGCCCAGCGCCTGCTCCAGGTCGGCCAGCAGGTCGTCGACGTCCTCGATGCCGACCGAGAGGCGCACCAGGTCACCCGGCACCTCCAGAGGTGAGCCGGCGGCGCTGGCGTGCGTCATCCGTCCCGGGTGCTCGATCAGCGACTCCACGCCGCCGAGCGACTCGGCCAGCGTGAACAGCTGGGTGCGCTCGCAGACCTTCAGCGCAGCGTCCTCGCCGTCCCGGAGCCGGAACGAGATCATCCCGCCGAAGCCGGACATCTGCTTCGCCGCGACCTCGTGCCCGGGGTGGGTGGGCAGGCCCGGGTAGAGCACCGCGGCGACGTCGGACCGGGCGGAGAGGAACTCCGCGATCCGGGCGGCGTTGGCGCAGTGCCGGTCCATCCGGACGCCGAGGGTCTTCAGGCTGCGCAGCACCATCCACGCGTCGAACGGGCTCGCGACCGCGCCCATCGCGTTGTGGTTGTAGGCCAGCTTGTCGCCGAGCGCGGCGTCCCGGGTGATCAGGGCGCCGCCGACGACGTCGGAGTGGCCGCCCAGGTACTTGGTGGTCGAGTGGACGACGACGTCGGCACCGAGGGTGAGAGGCCGCTGCAGGTAGGGCGAGGCGAACGTGTTGTCGACGACGAGCAGCGCGCCGGCCTCGTGCGCGATGGCGGCCGTCGCCGCGATGTCGGTGATGTTCAGCAGCGGGTTGCTGGGGGTCTCGCACCAGACCACGCGCGTCGTGGGCCGGATCGCCGCGCGCAGCGCCTCGGGGTCGTCGAGGGCGACGGGCGTGTGCTCCAGGCCCCACTCGGACAGCACGCGGGAGATCAGCCGGAAGGTGCCGCCGTACGCGTCACCGCCCAGGACGACGTGGTCGCCCGACCGGCACACCGTGCGCAGGAGCGTGTCCTCGGCGGCCAGGCCGGACGCGAACGCCAGCGCGGTCGTGCCCTCCTCGAGGGCGGCCAGCGCGGCGTGCAGCGTGTCCCGGGTCGGGTTGCCGCTGCGGCTGTACTCGTAGCCGCCGCGCAGCCCGCCGACGCCGTCCTGCTTGTACGTCGTGGTCAGGTGCAGCGGGGGGATGACCGCGCCGGTCGCCGGGTCGGGGTCCTGCCCGGCGTGGATGGCGCGGGTGTTGAAGCCGGTCATGCCCCGACCGTAGGCGCGAGGCCGGCGGACGGCAGACCAGCGAGGTGCCCCAGGACGTCCTGCCGGGTCACGACGCCGGCCGGCTTGCCGTCGACGTGCACCAGCAGCGCGTCGGCCGACCCGAGCTGGGCGACCGCGGCCTGCACGGCCTCGCCGGAGCCGACGATGGGCAGCGGCGGCGACATGTGCTTCTCGACCCGGTCGGCCAGCGAGGCCCGGCCGGCGAACAGCGCGTCGAGCAGCGTCTTCTCGTCGATCGAGCCGACCACCTCGCCGGCGGTCACCGGGGGCTCCGCGCGGACGACCGGGAGCTGGCTGACGCCGTACTCGCGGAGGATGTCGATGGCGTCGCGGACGGTCTCGTTCGGGTGGGTGTGCACCAGCGTCGGGGTGCTGCCGCCCTTGGCCTCCAGGATCTCGCCGACGGTCTCCCCGCCGGTCTCCTCGAGGAAGCCGTAGTCGGCCATCCAGGTGTCGTTGAAGATCTTGTTCAGGTAGCCGCGGCCGCCGTCGGGGAGCAGGACCACCAGGACGTCGTCCTTGGTGAGCCGCTCGGCGACCTTCAGCGCGGCGACGACGGCCATGCCGCAGGAGCCGCCCACCAGCAGGCCCTCCTCGCGGGCCAGCCGCCGGGTCATGGCGAAGGAGTCGCCGTCGGAGACGGCGATGATCTCGTCGGCCACCTCCTGGTCGTAGGTGGACGGCCAGAAGTCCTCGCCGACGCCCTCGACCAGGTACGGGCGGCCGGTGCCGCCGGAGTACACCGAGCCCTCCGGGTCGGCGCCGATGACCTGGACCTCCCCGCCGGACTGCTCCTTGAGGTACCGGCCGACGCCGCTGATCGTGCCGCCGGTGCCCGCCCCGGTGACGAAGTGGGTGATCCGCCCCTCGGTCTGCGCCCAGATCTCCGGCCCGGTCGTCTCGTAGTGCGAGCGGGGGTTGTTCGGGTTGGAGTACTGGTCGGGCTTCCAGCCGCCGGGTGTCTCGCGGGCCAGCCGGTCGGAGACCGAGTAGTAGGAGCGCGGGTCGCTGGGGTCCACCGCGGTGGGGCAGACGACGACCTCCGCGCCGTAGGCCTTGAGCACGTTGATCTTCTCCTGGCCGACCTTGTCGGGGCAGATGAAGATGCACCTGTAGCCGCGCTGCTGCGCGACGAGGGCCAGCCCGATGCCGGTGTTGCCGCTGGTCGGCTCGACGATCGTGCCGCCGGGCTTCAGCAGGCCGGCCTCCTCGGCGGCGTCGACCATGCGCACCGCGATGCGGTCCTTCACCGAGCCGCCGGGGTTGAGGTACTCGACCTTCGCCAGCACCAGGGGCGCGTCGGGACCCAGGTGGCGCGTCACCGACGACAGCTTGACCAGCGGGGTGTTGCCGACCAGGTCGACGACGGACTCGGCGTACTGCACGGGATTGCCCTCCTCGCGGGCGCCGACCTCCGGCACCCCGACCCGACCATCCCACCAGACCGCTGCTCCGGCCGTCCCGGCGGTGGCGGCGGCCGGAGCGGCGGGGCGAGGATGCGGGCATGACCTCGACCGCACCCCTCGGCACCCGCACCCTCGGCGGCCTGACCGTCTCCGCCCTCGGCCTGGGCTGCATGGGCATGAGCCAGAGCTACGGCACCGCCGACCGGTCGGAGTCGCTGGCGACCATCCACCGGGCGCTCGACCTGGGCGTCACCTTCCTCGACACCTCCGACGTCTACGGCGACGGGCACAACGAGGAGCTGGTGGGCGAGGCGATCGCCGGGCGGCGCGACGAGGTGCAGCTGGCCACGAAGTTCTCGCTGTCGCGGGACGAGCAGGGCCGGACGGTCGTCGACGGCCGCCCGGAGAACGTGCGCCGCTGCGCCGAGGCCAGCCTGCGCCGGCTGGGGGTCGACGTGATCGACCTGTACTACCAGCACCGCGTCGACCGGACCGTGCCGATCGAGGACACCGTCGGCGCCATGGCCGAGCTGGTGCAGCAGGGGAAGGTCCGCCACCTCGGGCTGTCGGAGGCGAGCGCGGCCTCCATCCGCCGCGCGGGCGCCGTGCACCCGATCGCCGCCCTGCAGAGCGAGTGGTCGCTGTGGACGCGCGACCTGGAGCAGGAGGTCCTGGGCGTGGCCCGCGAGCACGGCATCGGCATCGTGCCGTTCAGCCCGCTCGGCCGGGGCTTCCTCACCGGCGCGATCACCAGCCCCGCCGACTTCGGCGACGACGACTTCCGGAAGGACCACCCGCGGTTCCAGGGCGAGGCCTTCCAGGCCAACCTGCGGCTGGTCGACGCGGTGCGCGCGATGGCGGAGGAGAAGGGGGCCACCGCGGGACAGCTGGCCCTGGCCTGGGTGATGGCGCAGGGGCCCGACGTCGTCCCGATCCCGGGCACGAAGCGGCGCCGGTACCTGGAGGAGAACGTCGGGGCCGCGGCGGTCGACCTGACCGCGGACGACCTCGCTCGGCTGGACGCCATCACCGGCCCGGACGCCGTCGTCGGCACCCGGTACCCGGACGCGGGCTACGCGTACGGGGACAGCCCGGAGCGCGGCGCGTGAGCCGCTGATGGCCGCGCTGTGGCTCGGGGCCGACCTGGGCACCAGCGGTCTCAAGGTCGTCGCGGTCGACGAGGAGGGCCGGGTCCGCGCCGAGGCGGAGGCCGGCTACGAGGTGGGCGCGCCCGCGCCGGGGTGGGCGGAGACCGACGTCCGTACCTGGCGGACCGCGTTCGACGAGGCGACGACGGGGCTGGCGCCCGCGCTGCGCGGTCACGAGGTGCGCGGGCTGGGGTTGTCGGGGCAGATGCACGGCGCCGTGCTGGTCGATGCCGCCGGGGCCGCGTTGCGCCCGGCGGTGCTGTGGCCCGACCGGCGGGCGGAGCGCGAGCTGGACCGGTGGCGCGCTGCCGGCCGGGAACCGCGCTGCGCTGGCGAACCCGCTGGCCCCCGGCATGACCGGACCCGTGCTGGCGTGGCTCGCGGCGCACGAGCCCGACGTCGTCGGCCGCGCGGCGGCGGTGCTCCTGCCCAAGGACGCGCTGCGGGTGGCGGTGGCCCGCGGCCCGCTGGTCACCGACCGGAGCGACGCGTCGGCCACCCTGCTGTGGGACGTCCCGGGCGACGGCTGGTCCGAGCCGGCCACCGCGGCGGCCGGTGTGCGCCGGGACCTGCTGCCCGGCGTCCGGCCGGCCGACGACGTCGTGGGGACGGCGACCCTGGCCGGTGCCGAGGTGCCCGTGGTGGTCGGCGGGGCGGACACCCCGCTCGCGCTGCTGGCCGCCGGCACGACCGGCGGCGCGCAGGTCAACCTCGGCACCGGGGCGCAGGTGCTGCGGCCCGGCTGGGACCCCGTGCCGGTCGAGGACCCGGTGGTGCACGGCTACGCGCAGGTCCTGGCCGGCTGGTACTCGATGGCGGCCCTGCAGAACGGCGGCTCGGCCTGGGCGTGGGTCCGGCAGGTCCTCGGCCTGACCTGGGCGGAGTTCTTCGAGGCGGCCGCGTCGACCGGGCCCACCCGCGTCGTGTTCCGGCCCTTCCTCACCGGCGAGCGAGGCGGCGTCGCCGGTCCGCACGACCGCGGTGGCTGGAGCGGGCTGGAGGAGGGCACGACGCGCGCCGAGCTCGTCCGGGCCGCGGTCGAGGGCGTGGTGTTCGCGATCGACGCGGCGCTGAAGCTGCTCGACCTGCCCGGGAACGGGGCGCCGCTCGTCCTCACCGGGGGCGGCGGCCGGGCGCCGGTGGTGCGCCGGCTGCTCGCCGACGTCACGGGCCGGCGCGTGCGGTGGTCGCCGCTCCGGAGCGCGTCGGCGATCGGGGCGGCGCTGCTGGCGGCCCGGGGCACGGGGGCCGAGGTCGTCCCGGCGGGGGAGGGGGCGGCCGTCGTCGAGCCGTCCCGGGACGCCGGCCTGGACGCGGCGCGGGAGCGCTGGCGCGCGGGCTGAGCCGGGTACGCGTGGAACGGAGCGCCGCCGGGCACCGTTGACCCGGTAGCGAGGCCGGATCCCGGCCTCCCCGACGGGAGGAGACGACCCCATGGCGTCGTTGTTCAACAAGGTCGTCCAGCTCGCCAACAGCCCCAAGGGCAAGCAGGCGATCGCGCAGGCCACCGCCAAGGCGCAGCAGCTCGCCAACGACCCGAAGACGAAGGCGAAGATCGACGACGTCCGCCGCCGGTTCTCCGGCGGCCGCGGCGGCGCGGGCCCGACTGCCTGACCGCGGTCCCGGCCCGGCCGCTCAGGCCGGGTCGGGGACCCGCAGGCGCTGCAGGACGGCGTCGTGCAGCGCGCCGTTGGTCGCCACCGCGCTCCCCCCGGCCGGACCGGCGTTCCCGGACAGGTCGGTGAACGAGCCGCCGGCCTCGCGGACGAGCACGTCGACGGCGGCGAGGTCCCACAGCGAGACCTCGGGCTCGCAGGCGACGTCCACCGCACCCTCGGCCAGCAGGGCGTAGCTCCAGAAGTCGCCGTAGGCGCGGGTGCGCCACACCGACCGCGTGAGGTCCAGGAAGCCGTCGAGCGCGCCCCGCTCCTCCCAGCCCGACAGGCTGGAGTACGACAGGCTCGCGTCGGCCAGGTCGGTCACGCCCGACACCCGGCAGCGGACGGCGTTCTCCAGCCGGCGCCCGGTCCACGCGCCGACGTCCTTGGCCGCCCACCAGCGCCGGTTGAGGGCCGGCGCGGACACCAGGCCGACCACGGACTCGTCGCCGTCCATCAGCGAGATGAGCGTGGCCCACACCGGCACCCCGCGGACGAAGTTCTTCGTGCCGTCGATCGGGTCGATCACCCAGCGCCGCGAGCCGTGGCCGGTCGTGCCGAACTCCTCGCCCATGACCGCGTCCCGGGTGCGGGCGCGGCTCAGCGAGATCCGCAGCTGCTCCTCGATCGCCCGGTCCGCGTCGGTGACGGGGGTCAGGTCGGGCTTGGTGTCGACCGTCAGGTCCTGCGCCTTGAAGCGCTCCATGCTGATCGAGTCGGCCTGGTCGGCCAGCACGTGAGCCAGCCGCATGTCCTCTGAGAAGCCCCGACCCGACGTCATGGGCACCCAACCTAGCGGGACGTCAGCTGAAGACCGCTGAACTGACCCCCGACGGCCCTTCGTACTCCCGGTCCTCGATGCCGCGGAGGGCCTCCAGGACGTCGTCGCCGGCGTCCTGCTGCTCCGCGTGGGAGACGATCGCCTCCTTGCCGGCCGGGTAGTCCATGCCCGACAGGGCCTTCTGGATGTCGATGGGGCTCACCATGCCCGGGCCGGTACCCGGCATCGACCGGGGAATGCCTGGATACCGTCGGTCCGTGGACGCCGCGACCATCGCCGGGCTGCTGGCCGACCCCACCCGGCTCAAGGTGGTGGCGGCCCTCGCCCTGGGCGCGGGCACCATCGAGGAGGTGGCCGCCTCCTCCGGGCTGCCGCTCAAGGCCGTCGCGCTCGCCGCCCGCCGGCTGGACCGGGCCGGTCTGGTCCGGCGCGACCGGCACGAGCTGGGGCTGCGGGCGGAGCTGTTCGGCGCTGCGGCGCGCGCTGCCGCCGAGGCCGCGCCGCCACCGGAGCCGCTGTCGGACGACCCGGCCGAGGACGCCGTCCTGTCCGCGTTCGTCCGCGACGGCCGGCTGGTCTCCATCCCCGCCCAGCGCAGCAAGCGGCTGGTCGTCCTCGACCACCTGGTGCGCGTCTTCGAGCCCGGCCTCCGGTACCCCGAGCGCGAGGTGAACGCGCTGCTCGCGGTCTGGCATCCCGACGTGGCCGCGCTGCGCCGATACCTGGTGGACGAGGGGCTGCTCACCCGCGACGCCGGCGTCTACTGGCGCAGCGGGGGGCGGGTGGACGTCTAGCCAGAGGGGGAGCGGGCCGGTGGAGCGCCAGGTGTTCGCCTTCTCCGGGTTGCTCGCGCCGCGACCGGGCGAGCGCGGCACCCTCCCGCTGATCGAGCACGCCCTCGAGCTGGGACGCACCCGCTGGCTCTGGGAGGGCGCGGTCCGGCTCTGCTACCTGCCGACGGCGGCCGGGGACGACCCGCGCGTCGTCGGGCTCTACGAGCAGGTGCTGGGCGGCCGGGAGGACGTCGAGTTCTCGGTCCTGCGGCTCTTCCCCCGGCCGAGCGTGCCCGACGTCCGCACGCACCTGCTCCGCCAGGACGTCGTGCTCGTCGAGGGCGGCAGCCTGGTCAACCTGGCGGCCCTCTGGCGGGCGCACGGGCTGGACGAGGTCCTCACCGAGTGCTGGGAGGAGGGGGTCGTGCTCGCCGGCTCGGGTGCCGGCAGCCAGTGCTGGCACGCCGGCGGGCCCACCGACTCCTGGTCGGAGGAGCTGCTGCCCTCGCGCGCCGGGCTCGGGCTGCTGCCCTTCAGCAACGGCGTGCACCACGCCTCGCCGGGTCGCCGGCGCGCGCCCTACCGCCGGATGGTCGCCCGCGGCGAGCTGCCCCCCGGCTACGCCACCGAGGACGGCGTCGGCCTGCACTACGTCGGCGAGGAGATGGTCGAGGCGGTGACCGTGCGGGAGGGCGCCCGGGCGTGGCACCTGGCGCCCGACGGGCGCGGCGGCTGCCGCGAGAAACCGGTGACGACCCGCCTCATCTGAGTCGCCGTGTCGACATGTCGTCGAATCGGCTCGACGGCCTGCCGGCCGCGCCGCCACACTCGCCGCGTGACCTCCCCGGACGCCTTCGCCGCCCTCGCCCGGTCCTCGCCGTGGCGCTGGTCGACGCTGCGCTTCACGGTGACCGGGACCGGGCCGCACCGGGTGTGGGAGGAGCCGGTGCGTGCCTGGCTGCGCCGACCGGACGCGCTGCGGGTGGAGAGCCTGGCGGCCGACCTCGTGCAGGTCGTGCGGGGCGACCGCCAGCGGGTCGGGGTGTTCGGCCCCGGCGGCGGGCGCACCGAGCAGCTGCCCTGGGCGGGGGAGCCCGGTGCCCCGGCTCCCGTGCTGCGGCCCGACGGGCTGGTGGACAGCCGGCCGGACTCGTTCGAGCTGTCCGGCGACCCGATGTTCCAGAACTACTACTGGATCGCGCTGCTGGACCCCGCCGAGCTCGCCGACGGCGTGGAGGTGGAGGGCGTGGCGGCGGTCCAGCACGGCGGGCGGCCGGCGTGGGAGGCGGTGCTCCGCCCGGCGGCGGCCTACGAACCGCGCTGCGGCTGCTGCTCGCTGCTGCGGTCGGCCGCGGTCGACGAGGCGGAGTGGGGGAGCCCGCAGCTCGACCGGTACCCCGAGAGCTACCGGGTGCGGCTCGACGTGGGCACCGGCGTCTGCGTGCTGGTGCAGGCACTGACCGAGGAGGCCGCCGTCGCGGGTCACGACCTGCGGATCGAGGCCGTGGACGAACCGATGGGGGACGAGCTCTTCGTCGACCGACGGCCGTGGCCCCGGTGGTCCGACCGCACCGGCTGGGCGCCGGCGACGTGAGGGAACGGCCGGCCTCCAGGGGCCCGCGCCGAGCGTGCGAGGGGTGGGGGAGTGCTGGTCTCCCTAGTAGCCGGGGCCGACCTGGCCGACGGCGGCCAGCAGCACCCGGACCGCGTCGAGCTGCTCGTGCCGCTGCGGCGGTCCGGCGTCGGCCCAGGCGTCCAGGGCGCAGTCGGGGTCCTCGGCGGTGTGCCCGCACCCGGGCGGGCACTCGGTGGCGGCCTCGGCGATGTCCTCGAACGCGACCAGCACGTCGTCGGCGGTGACGTGCGCCAGGCCGAACGAGCGGATACCGGGGGTGTCGATCACCGTGCCGCCGCCGGGCAGGTCGAACAGCACCGCGGACGACGACGTGTGCCGGCCCTTGCCGATCTTGCTGACGTCGCCGGTGGCCCGCAGCGCGTCCGGTACGAGCCGGTTCACCAGCGTCGACTTGCCCACGCCGGACTGGCCCACGAAGACGCTCATCCGGTCGCGGATCCGCCCGAGCAGCTCCTCCAGGGGGAGCTCCCGCGACATCGGCACCGCGTCCAGCCCGAGCCCGGCGTAGCGGTCCAGCAGCGGCTGCGGGCTGGCCAGGTCGGTCTTGGTGAGGCACAGCACCGGCTCGAGCCCACCGGCGTAGGCGGCGACCAGGCAGCGGTCGAGGAAGCCGAGGGCGGGCTCGGGGTCGGTGACGGCGGTGACGATGACCAGCAGGTCGGCGTTGGCGACGACCACCCGCTCGGTCGGGTCGGTGTCGTCGGCGGTGCGGCGCAGCGAGGTCGTCCGCTCCTCGATCACCACGATGCGGGCCAGCGTGTCCGGGCGGCCGCTGGTGTCGCCGACCACGCGCACGCGGTCGCCGACGACGACGCCGTGCCGGCCGAGCTCGCGGGCTCGCATCGCCGTGACGTCGACCGGCCCCTCGGGGCCGTCCACGCGCACGGTCATCCGCCCCCGGTCGACCGACACGACCAGCCCGGGGACGGCGTCCTCGTGCGCCGGGCGGATGCGGGTGCGCGGGCGGGAGCCACGTCGGCTGGGCCGGAAGCGGACGTCGTCCTCGTCGTAGCTGCGCTTGCTCAGCGGGCCACCCCGCCGGTCGTGCCCACGGCGTCGTCCCAGAGGCGGACGAACTCCGGCAGGGTCTTGCCGACCGCCCCCGGGTCGGCCACCTCGACACCGTCGACGGCGAGGCCGAGGACGGCGGCGGCCATGACCATGCGGTGGTCGCCGTAGGAGCTCAGCCGCGCCGGGCGGGACGGGCCCGGGGTGATGACCAGGCCGTCGGCCCGCTGCTCGACCGCGGCGCCGACGGCGGTCAGCACCTCGTCGAGGGCCTGCAGCCGGTCGGTCTCGTGCCCCCGCATGTGCGCGATGCCGGTCAGCTCGGACCGGCCGTCGGCCAGCGCGCACAGCGCGGCCAGCACCGGCACGAGCTCGCTGACGTCGCCCAGGTCGGCGACGAGCGGCCGGACGGTGCCCGTCCCGGTGACCTGCAGGCCGCCGTCGTCGGTGCGGGCGACCTCGGCCCCCATCTCGGCCAGGTACCGGTCCAGCTGGACGCCCGGCTGGGTGCTGCCGTCGGGCCAGTCGCGCACGGTGACCCGTCCGCCGGTGACCAGCGCCGCCGCGAGGAAGGGGGCGGCGTTGGACAGGTCCGGTTCGACGACGACGTCCCGCGCGGCGATCGGCCCGGGGGCGACCCGCCAGCCGCGCCCGGTGCGCACGACGTCGACGCCGTGGGCGCGCAGCGTGGTCACCGTCATCTCGACGTGCGGCATCGAGGGCAGCCCGCCGGTGAGCTCCAGGTCGGCGCCCTGGTCGAAGCGGGCGGCGGCGAGGAGCAGGCCGGAGAGCACCTGGCTGGACTCGCTGGCGTCGACGACGGCGGCGCCGCCAGGCACCCGGCCGGTGCCGTGCACGGTGAACGGCGCCCGCCCGCGTCCGCCGTCGTCGATCTCGACCCCCAGCGCCCGCAGGCCGGCGATCAGCCCGGCGTTGGGCCGCTCGCGCAGCCGCGGATCGCCGTCCACGCGCACCGCGCCGTCGGCCAGCGCGGCGACCGGCGGCAGGAAGCGCAGCACCGTGCCGGCCAGGCCGGCGTCGACGTCCGCGGGGCCGCGCAGCGGGCCGGGCGTGACCACCCAGTCGGCGCCGTCGTCCTCGATCCGGACCCCGAGCGCGCGCAGCGCGGCGGCCATCAGGTCGGTGTCGCGCGCCCGCAGCGGGCGGACCAGCCGGCTGGGGCCGTCGGCCAGCGCCGCGAGCACCAGCGCCCGCGCCGTGACCGACTTGGACCCGGGCAGCGCGACGACGGCGTCGACCGGCGCCGCGCGCCGCGGGGTGGCCCAGACCTCCGTCATGGCGGCCATCCTGCCCGACGGCCCGGGCTCACCCCGCCTGCGGCTTGTCCGCCGTCTTGGCCGGGACGGTGCGCAGCAGCCGCCGGTTGGCGAACTCGAACATGGCCAGCTCCGAGAGCTCGCGGCCGTAACCGGAGCGCTTCACGCCGCCGAAGGGCAGCTCGGGGGAGGAACCGGTGGGCTGGTTGATCCACACCATGCCCGCCTCGATCCGCTCGGCGACCGCGCGGGCGCGGTCGAGGTCGCTGCTCATGACGGTGGCGCCGAGCCCGTACACGCTGTCGTTGGCCAGCGCGACCGCCTCGTCGGCGTCCTTGACCCTGTAGACGACGGCGGCCGGGCCGAACAGCTCCTCGTGGTAGGCGCGCATGTCCGGCGTCACGTCGGTGAGGATCGTCGGCTGCACGAACGCGCCCGGGTGGTCGGGGCGGGTGCCGCCGGTGACGACCGTGGCCCCCTTGTCGACGGCGTCCTGGATCTGCGCGTGCAGGTCGCGGGCGGCCTGCTCCGACGACAGCGGCGCCAGGGTGGTGCCCGGCTCGGCCGGGTCGCCGGGGGAGAAGGTGCCGAAGGCCTGGGCGAGCCCGGCGACGAACGGCTCGTAGACGTCCTCGGTCACGATCAGCCGCTTGGCGGCGATGCAGGCCTGGCCGGTGTTCTGCATGCGCCCCGAGGTCGCCGCCTTGACCACGGCCGGCAGGTCCTCGGCGTCGAGCACGATGAACGGGTCGCTGCCGCCGAGCTCGAGCACCGACTTCTTCAGGTGCTTGCCGGCCAGCGCGCCGACGGCGCTGCCGGCGCGCTCGCTGCCGGTGAGGGTGACGCCGGCGATCCGCGGGTCGGCGATGACCTGCTCGACGTCGGCGATGCGCAGGAACGTGTTGGTGAGGACGCCCTCCGGGGCGCCGGCGTCGCGGAAGAGCTGCTCGATGGCGAGCGCGCACTGCGGGACGATCTCGGCGTGCTTGAGGATCACCGTGTTCCCGAGCACGAGGTTCGGGCCGGCCACGCGGACCACCTGGTAGAAGGGGTAGTTCCACGGCTCGATGGCCAGCAGCGCACCGACCGGCCGTGTCTCGACGAGCGCCTCGCCCTTGCCCATGAGCGGCTGGATCGGCGTCGGCTCGAGGAACGCCGGGCCGTTGTCGGCGTAGTACTTCAGGATCATCGAGCAGAGGAAGAGCTCGCCGGCGGCCTCCTCGCGGCGCTTGCCCATCTCCCGGGTGATCAGCGCGGCGAGCTCGTCGCGGCGCTCGTCGAGCAGCTCCGCGGCCCGCGCCACGACGGCCGCGCGCTCCTGCACCGGCCGCTGCGACCACTCCCGGTAGGCGGCGTGCGCGCGCTCGACGATGCCGTCGACGGCCTCGGTCGGGGTGAAGTCGAACTCCTGCTCCGTCTCGCCGGTGAAGGGGTTGACCGTGGCGTAGCGCCGCTCGGCGCTGTCGCTGGCGGTCTTCGGCTGCTCAGTGGGCGGGTTCTGGGTCGCGGTCACGCGGGTGATCCTCGTCTCTGGACGGTGGTGTGCGTCAAGGGGCCCTACCCGGTGGGCGGCGGCCCGCACGCCCGCGCCGGATGTCGGCGGCCGCACCTAGAGTCGGCGGCGTCGCCGTGCCCAGGAGGTGCCCCATGTGCGGTCGCTACGCCGCCAGCCGCAGCCCCGAGGACCTCGTGGTCGAGTTCGAGGCGGTGCGCGCGGAGGGCCAGCCGGCGCTGCCGGCCGACTACAACGTCGCCCCGACCAAGGACGTGTACGTCGTGCGCCACAAGAAGGAGCGCGACCCCGAGGGGGCGCCGACCGGAGCGGGCCACCGCGAGCTGCGCGCCGTCCGCTGGGGGCTGGTGCCGTCCTGGGCCAAGGACGTCTCGGTCGGCAACCGGATGCTCAACGCGCGGGTCGAGTCGCTGACGGAGAAGCCGGCGTTCAAGAAGGCGGCCGCGACCCGGCGGTGCCTGGTGCCGGCCGACGGCTGGTTCGAGTGGGCCAAGCGGCTGGACTCGCCGGGCAAGCAGCCGTACTTCATCACCCCGCAGGACGGTTCGGTGCTGGCCTTCGCCGGGTTGTGGGAGGTCTGGGGCCGCGGGGAGGACCGGCTCTACACCTGCACCGTGGTGACCGCTCCGGCCGTCGGTGCGCTCACCGAGATCCACGAGCGGATGCCGCTGGTGCTCCCGCCCGACCGCTGGGCCGACTGGCTGGACCCGGCGCGCGAGGACGTCGAGACGCTCGCCGCACCCACCCCGCCGGAGGTCGTCGAGGCGCTCGAGCTGCGCCCGGTCGGGACCGCGGTGAACAACGTGAAGAACAACGGGCCGCAGCTCCTGGCCCGCGCCGAGCAGGTCGCCGAGCCGGCCGACCAGCCCGCCCTCTTCTGACGTGGCGCTCACCGCGGAGGAGCCCGTCGGCACGGCCGGCGCGCTGCCCGGCTGGGTGGCCGCGACCGTCACGTTCCTCTCCTCGGGCGCGGTCCTGGTCCTGGAGATCGTCGGGCTGCGGCTGATCGCCCCCTACGTCGGCATCACGCTGCAGACCAACACGGCGATCATCGGGTTCGCGCTGGCGGCGATCGCCCTCGGCGCGTGGACGGGCGGGGCCGCTGCCGACCGCACCGATCCGCGCCGGCTCATCGCCCCGCTGATGGTGGTCGGTGGTGCCTGCGTCGTCGCCGTCCTGCCCCTCGTGCGGTTCACCGGGGCGTGGCTCACCGGGGCCGACGCCGGGGCGGTGCTCCTGCTGGCCGCGGTCGCGGTGGTCGTCCCGGCCGCGCTGCTGTCGGCCGTGCCCCCGATGGTGGTCAAGCTCCAGCTCGCCACCCTGTCCGAGACCGGGGCGGTGGTGGGCCGGCTCTCCGGCATCGGCACGCTGGGCGGCATCGCGGCCACCTTCCTCACCGGCTTCGTGCTGGTCGCGGTCCTGCCGAGCAGCGTCATCCTCGTCGCCACCGGCGTGGTCACCGTGCTCACCGGGGTGGCGGTCGCGGTGCTGCTCCGCCGCCGGGACGGCTCCGCGGTCGGCCGCGTGCCCGCGGCCGCGCTGGTGGCCGCGGTCGCCGGCACGCTCCTCGCTGCCCTGGCACCGAGCCCCTGCGAGGAGGAGACGGCCTACCACTGCGCCCGCGTGGTCGCCGATCCGGAGCGGGGCAGCGGGCGCGTGCTCTGGCTGGACACGCTGCGGCACTCCTACGTCGACACCGCCGACCCGCGGTACCTCGAGTTCGAGTACGTGCGGGCGATCGCGGCGGTCACCGACGCGATCGCGCCGGAGGGCGAGCCGCTGTCCGCGCTGCACATCGGCGGCGGCGGGCTGACGATGCCGCGCTACCTGGCGGAGGTGCGCCCGGGCACGACCAGCCGGGTCGTGGAGGTCGATCCGGGCGTGGTCGCCATCGACCGCGAGCAGCTGGGCCTGGAGACCTCCGACGCGCTGCGGGTCGACGTCGCCGACGGGCGCGTGGGGCTGGGGGAGGAGCCCCCGGGCGGGCGGGACCTGGTGGTGGGCGACGCGTTCGGCGGCCTGTCCGTGCCGTGGCAGCTCACCACCCGGGAAGCGCTCGAGCTGGTCGACGCCGCGCTCGCCGACGACGGCGTCTACGCGGTCAACCTCATCGACCACCCGCCGCTGGGCTTCGTCCGCGCGGAGCTGGCCACGATGCGCCAGGTGTTCCCGCACGTCCTGCTCCTCGCCGCCGCTCCCGTGCTGGCGGGCGAGGAGGGCGGCAACGTCGTCGCCGTGGCCTCGCGCGGGTCCCTGCCGGAGGCGGCGATCGCGCGTGCGCTGGAGGCGCAGGGCTCGGACTGGCGGATCGCCGAAAGGGCGGAGCTGGCGGACTTCGTCGGCGACGCGCAGGTGCTCACCGACGACCACGCCCCCGTCGACCAGCTGCTGACGCCGTACGGCTGAGCCCGCCGCGGAGGGGCAGCCTGTGGCAGCGTGCCGGCGTGGACCGGGACGGCGTGCTGCGGTGGGTGGGGGAGTACGAGCGCGCGTGGCGCGGGGGTGACCTCTCCGCCGTCGCCGGGCTGTTCACCCAGGACGCCCGCTACCGGACCTCGCCCTACTCGGAGCCCAAGGTCGGGCACGCCGAGATCCGGGCCTTCTGGCTGGCCGACCAGGGGCAGTCGTTCACGGTCGCCGCCGAGCCGGTCGCGGTCGAGGGCCGCCGGGCGGTCGTGCGGCTCGAGGTGCGGTACGGCGATCCGGTCGAGCAGGAGTACCGCGACCTCTGGGTGCTGGGCTTCGCACCCGACGGCCGGGTCGAGGAGTTCGAGGAGTGGGCCTACTGGCCGGGCAGGCCGTTCACCGCCGAGGACGACCCGGACCGCTGACCGTCAGCGGCCGATCGGTGCGGTGCGGGCCCGGGTGAGCCGCACCAGGTCGCCGGGGGCCAGCTCCACCTGCAGGCCACGCCTGCCGGCGCTCACCATCACCGTCGGGAAGGCCAGCGCCGACTCGTCCACGACGGTCGGCAGCGCCTTCTTCTGGCCGAGCGGGCTGATGCCACCCAGAACGTAGCCCGTCGTCCGCTCGGCGTCGGCCGGATCGGCCATCGCCGCCCTGCGGCCGCCGACGGCGCCGGCCAGGGCCTTGAGGTCGAGGGTGCCGGACACCGGGACGACGGCCACGGTCAGCGCGCCGTCGACCCGGGCCACCAGCGTCTTGAACACCTGGCGCGGGTCGGCGCCGAGCGCGGCCACGGCGGCCTCGCCGTGCCCCTGGTCGGAGGGGTGCTCGGGGTCGTAGGGGTGCAGGGTGTGCGCCACCTCCGCCCGTTCCAGGGTCCGCACCGCCGGGGTCGCCGCCACGGCGGGGCACTGTATCGGGGCAGACCGGATCTGCTCGCGGGGGAATGCGCCCGACCTGCGGCTCCGTTGCACCGGCCGTGAGCAGCACCGTCTCGACGCCCCGCCAGCGGGCCGCGAACCGGCGTCCCCCGGGCCGCCCGGACGCGGCGCGGCTAGGATCGACCGACGTGGTGCCCCGCGTCACGGGGCACCGGAGAGGACGGTCGGTGCCTGAGGAGTCCGCGGTCGAGAACCCCGGTCAGATCCCCGGCCCGGTGGAGGTGCCCGAGGCCCGCGAGGGCGGCAGCCGCACCGAGGTCGCCGAGACCCGTGCCGAGCGGGACGCGCGCTTCGAGCGCGACGCCCTGCCCTTCCTCGACCAGCTCTACCCGGCCGCGCTGCGGATGACCCGCAACCCGGCCGACGCCGAGGACCTGGTCCAGGAGACCTTCGTGAAGGCGTACTCGGCCTTCCACCAGTTCGCCGAGGGCACCAACCTCAAGGCGTGGCTGTACCGGATCTTGACCAACACCTACATCAACAGCTACCGCAAGAAGCAGCGGCAGCCGCAGCAGTACCCGACCGACCAGGTCCAGGACTGGCAGCTGTACGCGGCCGAGGAGCACAGCTCCAGCGGGCTGCGGTCGGCCGAGATCGAGGCGCTGGACCACCTGCCGGACTCCGACATCAAGGAGGCCCTCCAGCAGCTGCCGGAGGACTTCCGGCTGGCCGTCTACCTGGCCGACGTCGAGGGGTTCGCCTACAAGGAGATCGCCGAGATCATGGGCACGCCCATCGGCACGGTGATGTCCCGGCTGCACCGCGGCCGCCGCGGGCTGCAGAAGCTGCTGGCCGACTACGCCCGTGAGCGCGGCTTCGTCCGCGCCGGAGCCGGTGAGGAGGCGAGCCACTGATGAGCGACGACGCTCCGCAGGCCGGCGAGCCGATCGAGATCAACTCGTGCGACGACGTCCTCACGCACGTCTTCGAGTTCCTCGACCACGAGACCAGCGACGCCCGCAGGGGAGTCATCGCCGAGCACCTCGAGGACTGCTCCTCGTGCCTGCGGGAGTTCGGCATCGAGCAGGAGTTCAAGGCGCTGGTGCGCCGCCGCTGCGGCGGCGACGTCCCGCCGCCGTCGCTGCGCGAGCGGATCAAGCTGCAGCTGACCACCGTCTCCTTCGAGGAGGACGGCACCCAGGTCAGCGTCGAGCGCATCTCCGTCGAGCGCACCGCCGAGTAGCGGCCGGAGAACGACGAACGCCCCGCCACCCGCGACAGCGGGGGCGGGGCGTTCGGCCCCCTGCAGGGTCCCGCGGCGAGCGTGCGAGCCGTGGGGGGCAGGGGGGTTTCCTCAGGCGTTGGGACGCTTGCCGTGGTTGGCCTTGCTCCCCTTGCGGGAGCGACGCTTGCGACCTCGCTTCGACATTCGCTGCCCTCCTCTCGTGACCGGTGGGCTCTGCGAACCCGGTGGATCGCGGACCGGGACGACGGCGCACGTAGGGTGCGCGGCATCACCGGAGCCGCCAAGCTGACGGGGTAAGCCTCTCACGGGGCGGTCCGGTCGTGCGCTGGACGGGGGACACGCAGGAGGAGCACCGGTGGCGAACCTGGGGATCGAGAGCGTTCTGGTGGCCGGCCGGGGGCCGGCCGCCTGCGGGGTCGTGCAGGCCTGCGAGCGGCTCGGCGTCAAGGCGGTCGCGGTGCACTCCGAGGCGGAGCGGTCGGCGCGGCACGTGCGCCTGGCCGACGACGCGGTCCTGCTCGGGCCCGCGCCGGCCAGCGAGTCCTACCTCGCCGTCGACCGCATCGTGGAGGCGGCGCGGCGCAGCGGGGTCACCGCCGTCCTCCCCGTCCCGCCGGCGCTGGCGGGCAACGCCCGGCTGGCGGCCGCCGTCCTCGACGCGGGCCTGGTGTGGGTGGGGCCGGACCCGGACGTCCTCGAGCGGCTCGGGGGCGACGGCGTGGAGCCGGCCAGCGAGCGCGGTCTGCTGGCCTGGGTCACCGAGGAGGGCCTGCGCTTCCCGACGCCGGTCTCCCGCGACCGCGCCGCCGGCATCGCCCGGGTGTCGTGGACGCCGGAGGAGCGGACCTCGGTCCCCGCCGCGGCGGGTCGGCTGGCGGAGGTCGGCTGGCGGGGTCTGGTGACCGTCGGGATCGCGCCCGACGGGGAGCTGGCCGAGGTGGCCGCCGGGTTCTCCCTCGACATGGCGGTCCTGGAACGGGCGCACGGCGTCGACGCGGTCGAGCTCGCGCTGCGCAGCGCGGCCGGTCCGCGCGCCGAGGGCCGGCCGGGGTCCCGGGAGTGGCAGGCCGCGGTCGCGGTGCAGCTGCGCTCGACCCTGCCGCCCGGGACCGAGGGACGCATCACCGGCCGGCTGCCCGGCACCGGCCGCCGTCGCACCGCCGGCCCGGAGGAGGTGGTGGCGGTCAGCGGGTACGAGCGCGGTGACCGCCTCGACGGCTGGTACGACGCGCTGCTGGCCACCGTCAGCGCCGCGGCGCCGGACACCGCCACGGCGGCTCGGGCCGCGTCCCGCGCGCTGACCGAGGTCGCCGACGTCGGGGTGCCGCACGACGGCCCCGAGGTCTGCGCGGTGCTGGGTCGGCTCGCCGAAGGCAGCGCGGTACCCAGCGCCTGACGTCGGAGTGCTTGGATGAGCACGGCAGGACGGCGGACGACGGAGGGTGCCCGGTGGCGGTCGAGGAGATCCACGCCGAGATGGTGTCCAGCGTCTGGAAGGTGCTGGTCACCCCCGGGGCGCAGGTGGCGGCCGGCGACACGCTGGTCATCCTCGAGTCGATGAAGATGGAGATCCCCGTCCTCACCGAGCGCTCGGGGACGGTCCAGGAGCTGCACGTGGTCGAGGGCGAGGTCCTCCAGGAGGGCGACCTCATCGCCACCGTGGCCGACTGAGCGGTCAGAGCTCCAGCTCGTAGACCCGCAGGTCGATGCCGGGCACCGGGGTCCAGTCCCGCTCCGGCAGCCGGGTGAAGCCCAGCCGTTCGTAGAGCCGGTGCGCCGCGGTCATCAGCGGCCCGGTCGAGAGCACCATCCGCTTCTTGCCGGCCGCCCGCGCCCGGTCGAGGCACTCGGTCATCAGCCGTTCGCCGATGCCGCGGCCCTGCGCGGCCGGGTCGACCACGAGCATCCGGACGGCGGCCTCGTCGTCGGACTCGGTGACCTCGCCGAAGTCGCCGTCCAGCACGAGGGCGACGCTGCCGATGATCCGGTCGCTCCCGTCGCGGACCACCAGCAGCTGCGCGCGGCCCGCCCGCCCGGCGACGTCGGCCAGCTCCGGGTGGTAGGCGGGTGAGGCCAGGCCGCCGTCGGCGTAGACGGACACGGTGAGCTCGGCGATGCGCGCGTAGTCGGCGGGGACGGCGGGCTCGATCCGGAGCGGGGAGACGTCGACCACGCCGTGCAGCCTAGGCTCGGCGCCACCATGAGCAGCCTCTCCGAACGCCTGACCCGGGGGTCGGCGTCGCACCCCTCGCAGGTCGACCACTCCCGGCGGCTGGTGGCCGACTGGCAGCTGCTGGCCGACCTGTCCTTCGCCGACCTCACGCTCTGGGTGCCGCTGCCCACCGGCGCCTGGTGGTGCGTCGCGCAGGTCCGCCCGCTCACCGCCCCCACGAGCCGGCCGGAGGACCTGGTCGGCACCGAGGTGGAGGCCGAGGCCGCGCAGCCGTTCGTCCTGGCCCACCGCGAGGGCCGCCCGGTCACCGAGGGGGAGCCGGACTGGTCGGGTGTCGCCCCGCGGCGGCGGGAGGTCATCCCGGTCCGGCACGACGGGGTCGTGGTCGCCGTCCTGGCCAAGGACACCAACCTGGCCGTCACGCGGTCGCCGTCGACGCTGGAGCTGACCTACCTCGACATCGCCGCGGACCTCTGCCTCATGGTGTCGGCCGGGACCTTTCCGCCGGAGAAGCTGCAGGACGCCGAGATGAGCCCCCGCGTCGGCGACGGGCTGGTCCGGCTGGACGGCCGGGGACGGGCGGTCTACGCCAGCCCCAACGCCCTGTCGGCCTACCGCCGGATCGGCGTCGAGGGCGACCTCGTGGGGCAGGACCTGGCCGCGGTGACCCGCACGGTCGCCGCGGACCGCGTGGTGGGCGAGGCGGTGGCCGCCGGCATCGCCGCCGCGGTGGCCGGCCGGTTCCCCGATCCCATGGACGTCGAGGGCGACTCGGCCACGATGCTGGTCCGGGCCCTGCCGCTGCAGGCGCCGGGGGTGGAGGAAGGCGCGCTGGTGCTGGTGCGCGACGTCACCGACGTGCGCCGCCGCGACCGGGCGCTGCTCACCAAGGACGCGACGATCCGCGAGATCCACCACCGCGTGAAGAACAACCTGCAGACCGTCGCCGCCCTGCTGCGGCTGCAGGCCCGCCGGATGACCGAGCCGGCCGCGCGCGCGGCGCTGGAGGAATCGGTGCGCCGGGTGGCGTCGATCGCGGTCGTGCACGAGACGCTGGCCGGCAGCCGGGAGGACGTCGTCGACGTGGACGACGTCCTGGACCAGGTGCTGCCGATGCTGGGCGACCTCACCTCGGTCGGCCCGGCCGCCCGCACGCGCCGCACGGGGTCGTTCGGCGAGCTGCCGGCCGAGGCGGCGACGCCGCTGGTCCTCGCGGTGACCGAGCTGCTGCACAACGCCGCCGAGCACGCCTTCCCCGACGGGGAGCCGGGCGCCATCGAGCTGGTCGCGGAACGGTCCGGGGACGACCTGGTGGTCCGGGTGCGGGACGACGGCCGCGGGCTGCCCGACGGCTTCGACGTCGCGCAGAGCGACGGGCTGGGCCTGCAGATCGTGCGGACGCTGATCGTGGGCGAGCTCGGCGGCACGCTGGCGATGGGCTCCCCGGGGGAGGGCGTCGGCACCGAGGTGGTGCTGCGGCTGCCGGGGGCGGCGGGCTCACGGCGCTGAGATGCGCCGAGGCCGGTCCGGGAAGTCCCGGACCGGCCTCGTGGCGGTGCGTGCGGTGAAGCCGCGGTGTGCGCCGGATCAGGCGGTGTGCACCCGGGTCCGAGCCTGGCGCCGCTTGAGCGCGCGCCGCTCGTCCTCGGAGAGCCCACCCCAGACGCCGGAGTCCTGACCGGAGCGGAGAGCCCAGTCCAGGCACGACTGCACGACCGGGCAGCGCTGGCACACTGCCTTCGCCTGCTCGATCTGGACGATCGCGGGGCCGGTCGTCCCGATCGGGAAGAACAGCTCCGGATCCTCGTCCCGGCAGAGCGCGCGGTGGCGCCAGTCCATGGCGGTGTACTCCTCGGTGTCGTCTACGGTTGGTACGTCAGTCGCCGTGCCAGGTTCGCCTGCGCCGAGCCGACACCGCCGAGCCGACACCGGGGTCTCCAGCGCCATGGCGGCAGCGACTGCCTGCTTTGTTACCGGCAAGTTGCGTTCCAGCAGCGATGCTTTCACGGGACCGTCGCCTGTCAAGCGAAACCAGGTCAGCGCCGACCCCCGCGTGAGCAAGCTCACCACGGCCGTGGTAGGCGTGCCACTCGGGTGGGTTAGCGCGTTCCGGAACCTCTTCAGGTAGCGGTCAGGAGACGACGCGCAGGGCGGCCGGGACGGAGCGGATCCGCAGGCCGGTGGCGGTGCCGAGGTGCTCTCCGTCGACCTGCCAGCCCTGGGGCCGGACGGCGGTCAGCGTCAGCTCCGGGAGGTCGTGCCAGCGGTGCAGGCCGCGGCCGCGGAGCACCGGCCGGGCCGCCAGCGTCTGGCGCAGCGTGCGCAGCATGCCGAGGGTGTGCATGCGCCCCAGGGCGAAGACGTCCAGGCCGGTCTCGAAGGAGGCCTCCGGGGTCGGGTTCACCGGCCGCGCGCCCAGGTAGGTCCACGGGCTGACGTTGGAGATCAGGCAGAGGAACAGCTGCTGGACCGGCTCCTGGCCGGGTACGTGCAGCGTCATGGCGGGACGGCGGCGCTCCCGGCCGAGCAGGAACGCGGCGGTCCCCTCCCGGACGTAGAGCGCACCGGTGGAACGCCGGCCACGCGCGCGCTGGGCCTCGACGCGGGCGATGACCTCGGCGTCGAAGCCCAGGCCGGCGGCGAAGACGAACCAGCGCTCCGGCGTCCACCCCGGGTCGGCCGCCGCGTCGGCGGTCGCGGCGCGGGCGGCCGCCGACGGGTCCCCGCCCGCCAGCGGGGCGGTGCTGGTGCCGCCGGCCGACGCCGTGCCCAGCGACACCAGCCGGGTGCGCCCGGCGCGGATCGACGCCAGGATCTCGGCGGTCGCCTCGACCGGGTCGCGGGACCGGCCCAGGGCGCGGGCGAAGACGTTGGTGGAGCCGCCGGGGACGACGGCGAGCGTGGGCAGGTGCGGGCTCGGCCCGCGCTCGAGCAGCCCGTTGACCACCTCGTTCACCGTGCCGTCGCCGCCGAGGGTGACCACGAGGTCCATCCCGTCGGCGGCCGCGCGGGCGGCGAGCTCCCGGCCGTGGCCGCGGTGGCCGGTCTCGGCGACGTCCACCTTGAGCTCGCTGGCCAGTGCCCCGACGAGGACGTCCCGCATCTTGGCGGTGGTGGTCGTCGCCGCCGGGTTGACCACCACGAGCGCGCGCATGGTTCCCAGGCTAACCAGGGGCCCGGCCCGGGACCGGGCGAACCCGCCGGTCCCCGGGGGGTCGCCGCGTAACCTCGGCGCCGTGAGCGAGCAGAACCGCCCCCCTCGCCGGCTGGCCGACCGGCTGTTCGGCGCGTCCGCTCCGGCGCCCGCCCCCCGCCCCGACCGTGCCCGGCCGGGGGCCCCGCGGTCCGTGCGCCAGGCCGCGCTCGTGGTCGCCGTCGAGGCCGGCGCGCTCGCCGTCCTCGGGCTGGTCCTCCTGTGGCTCACCCTCACCGGCGACCCCGACAGCGTGCCGCGCGCGCTGGCCGAGGTCGTGCTCGCCTGGCTGGTCGCCGGGGTGCTCGCGGCCGCGGCCACGGGGCTGTCCCGGCTGTCGGGCTGGGCCCGCGGACCGGTGATCGCCCTGCAGGTGTTCTTCGGGCTGTCCGGCTTCGTGGCCGCCTTCCAGGCCGGCCGCCCCGAGATCGGCGTGCCGGTGCTCGCCCTGGTGGCTGCGACGCTCTACCTGCTCATGACCCCCGAGGCGCGCGAGGCGTTCGAGGGCCGCTGACGCCGCTAGACGAGGTCGATGACGTCGGCGATCGAGTCGCAGATCCGGCTCGGCCGGAACGGGAAGCGCGAGACGTCGGCGGCCGCGGTCGACCCGGACAGCACGAGCACCGTCTCCAGCCCGGCCTCGATGCCGGCGACCACGTCGGTGTCCATGCGGTCGCCGACCATGATCGTGCTCTCCGAGTGCGCCTCGATCCGGTTCATGGCGCTGCGGAACATCATCGGGTTCGGCTTGCCCACGAAGTACGGCTCGGCGCCGGTCGCGCGGGTGATCATCGCGGCGACCGACCCGGTGGCCGGCAGCGGGCCCTCGGGGGAGGGGCCGGTGACGTCGGGGTTGGTGGCGATGAACCGCGCGCCCTTCCCGATCAGGCGGATGGCGCGGGTGATGGCCTCGAAGGAGTAGGTGCGGGTCTCGCCGAGGACGACGTAGTCCGGGTCGGAGTCGGTCATGACGTAGCCGACCTCGTGCAGCGCCGTCGTCAGGCCGGCCTCGCCGATGACGTAGGCCGAGCCGCCGGGCAGCTGGGTGTGCAGGAAGTCCGCCGTCGCCAGGGCCGAGGTCCAGATCGACTCCTCCGGCACGTGCAGCCCGGTGCGGGACAGCCGGGCCGCGAGGTCGCGCGGGGTGAAGATCGAGTTGTTCGTGAGCACGAGGAACCGGCGGCCGCGGTCGACCAGCCGCTCCAGGAACTCGGCGGCGCCGGGCAGCGCCTTCTCCTCGTGCACGAGGACGCCGTCCATGTCGGTGAGCCAGCACTCGACCGGCCTGCGCTCGGTGGTCATCGGTTCCTCCGCTCGTGCCCGGTCGGCCGGGCTCTCGTGCCGGGTATCGGCAGGTCAGCGCGCCGTCTTGAGGTGATCAGGCCCCTCGCGCGGCGAACGTGGCGAGGGCGTCGTCGGTGAGCCGGAAGACCGTCCACTCGTCCATCGGCACGGCGCCGGCGGCCCGGTAGAACTCGATAGACGGGGTGTTCCAGTCCAGCACCGACCACTCCAGCCGCGCGTATCCGCGCTCGACGCAGACCTCCGCGAGCGTGCGCAGCAGCTCCTTGCCCAGGCCGGTGCCGCGGTGCTGGGGCTGCACGTACAGGTCCTCGAGGTAGATGCCGTGGGTGCCCCGCCAGGTGGAGAAGTTGAGGAACCACAGCGCCATGCCGACGACCTCGTCGTCGGCCACCGCGACGTGGCCGAAGAGGGCGGGGGAGCCCCCGAAGAGCCGCTCGGTGAGCTGGTCCTCCGTCAGCTGCACCTCGTGCAGCGCCTTCTCGTAGTCGGCCAGCTCCCGGACGAGGGCCACCACGGCCGGGACGTCGCCGGGGCGGATCGGGCGCACGGTCACGGCCGGGCCTCCGTCATGACAGCGCCTCCTTGAGGCGGGCGGGCAGCAGCCGGCCCAGCGGTGCCAGCACGGGCACCAGGACCGGCGAGAACAGGTAGCCGTAGGCCAGCACCAGGCCCGTGGTCGCCGGCTCCAGCGCGAACCCGACGACGAGCACCAGCGCCAGGGCGATCATCCCGTAGGGCTTGCCGCTGCGCGGGCTGACCAGCGACCGGAACGAGCGGAAGCGCACCGTGCTCACCATGAGCAGGGCCGGGACGGCGAGCACGAGCAGCACCCACAGCCGGTCGCGGCCGTGCATCTGCTCGCCGAACGCGGCGACCGAGGCCAGCACGACGCCGGCCGCACCCGGGCTGGGCAGGCCGGTGAAGTACCGCTTGTCCGCCGTCGGGTCGATGGTGGTGTTGAACCGGGCCAGCCGGATGGCGGCGCAGGCGACCCACAGGAAGCAGACCACCCAGCCCAGCGGGTCCCACTCGTCCCGGCCCTCGGAGAACAGCGTGAAGGCGACCAGCGCCGGTGCCAGGCCGAAGGACACCAGGTCGGCCAGCGAGTCGAACTGCAGACCGAACGGCGTCACCGCCCCGACCAGGCGCGCGACGGCGCCGTCGGTGATGTCGAACAGGACCGACAGGCCGATGAGCACCGAGGCCAGCCCGTGGTCGCCGCGGATCGACACGAGGATGGCGCCGAAGCCGCAGAGCATGTTGGCCAGCGTGAAGAGGCTGGGCAGCGTGGCCAGCGCGCGCCGGCGGGTGCCGCGGACCGAGCCGCGGACGAACTCCACGGTGGCCGTGCGCCGGGTGGGGGGCATCGGCGCGGCCTCTCAGCCGGCGGCCGGGAAGCGGGCGATGACGGTCTCGCCGCCGCGCACGCGCTGCCCGGTGCGCACCGTGATCTCGCACTCCGGCGGGACGAACACGTCCATGCGGGAGCCGAACTTCATCAGCCCCATGCGCTCGCCCGTGGCCAGCCGCCGCCCGACGCCGGTGCGGGTCACGATCCGCCGGGCCAGGACGCCGACGATCTGCCGGAAGACGACCGTGCGGTCGCCCTCGCGCAGCCACAGCTCGCTGCGCTCGTTCCGGTGCGCGGACTCCTTGCGGTAGGCGGCCAGGAAGCTGCCCGGGCGGTAGGAGCTCTCCACCACCTCGCCGTGGAACGGGGAGCGGTTGACGTGCACGTCCACCACGGAGAGGAAGACGCTCACCTGCTGCCACTCGCCCTCGGGCGCGACGCCCTCCTGCGGCTCGCCGGCGACCATCACCACGCCGTCGGCGGGGGAGAGGACGTCGTCGGCGTCGGGCGGCACCGCGTCGCAGCGCCGGTCGGGGTCGCGGAAGAACAGCGCCATGTAGGCGGAGAGGGCGACGAACGGCCAGGCGGCGAGCCGCAGGCCGCGTCGTCCCGTGGCGCGCCCCGTCGTCGCCAGGACGGCGGCGGGGGCCAGGGGCCCGGCGAGGAACGGCCACCCGGCCGGATCGATGCGCATCGTGGCCAAACCGTACCGGCCGCCTCCCGGGTCGGTACGGCCGCGACCGGACGGCCGCCGCCGGCCGCTCCGTTCGCGGCCCCGGACGCGGAACGGCGCCGGCCGACAGGTGTCGACCGGCGCCGTCCGACGCGTGGCAGGGATCAGGCCGCGGCCTTGGTCTCCCAGAAGATCTTGTCGATCTCGGCGATGTAGTCGAGCAGCTTCTGGCCCTCGGCGGGGTCCATGCTGCCCTTGCCGCCCGCGGCACCGGCCTGCTTGGTGGCCTTGTTGAACAGCTCGTGCAGGTGCGGGTACTTCTCGAAGTGCGGGGGCTTGAAGTAGTCGGTCCAGAGCACCCACAGGTGGTGCTTGACCAGGTCGGCGCGCGCCTCCTTGATCAGGACGGCGCGCATCTTGAAGACCTCGTCGTCGCTGGCCTGGTACTTCTCCTGGATGGCCTTGACGGACTCGGCCTCGATGCGGGCCTGGGCCGGGTCGTACACGCCGCAGGGGAGGTCGCAGTGCGCGGTGGCCTCCACGGCGGAGAACATGCGGAACAGGCGCATGGATTCAGCCTCCGGTTTCGTGGGTCGGTTCGTCTGCGACCCTACTCCCGGTGAGCGGCGGCGACAGCGGGAGCGACCAGCGGGAACGCGGCCTGGCCACGCCGTGGGTGCGGGTGCGGGTCAGCGGCCCGTCCATGTCCCCGACGGTGCGCGACGGCGACCTGCTGCTGGCCCGCCGGGTCCGCCCCGGCACCGCGGTGCCAGATGGCGCCGTGGTCCTGGCCCGTTTCCCGTCCCGCCCCGGGCTGCTCGTCGTGAAGCGTGTGCGGAGCAGCGTGGCCGGCGGCCACTGGGTGGAGGGGGACAACCCGTTCCGCACCGACGACAGCCGCGCGTTCGGGCCGGCGGTCGTCGTCGGCCGGGTGGTCGGCCGGCTGTGGCCGCGGCCCGGTCGCGTGCCCCCGGCGCCGGAGCTCTGAGCGGTCAGGCCCCGCGCAGCTGCGCGTAGCGCGCGGTGCACTCCTCGTAGGTGGGCAGCAGCCCCTGCTCCCGCGCCTGGTCGAGGGTCGGCGCGGCCTGGTCCTTGGCCGACAGCTCGAACTCCACGTCGGTGGGCCAGGGCAGCGCCAGGTCGGGGTCCAGCGGGTGGATGCCGAACTCCCGCGCGGGGTCGTACCCGCTCGTGACGAGGTAGGTGACCGAGCTGCCGTCGGCCAGCGACACGAACGCGTGGCCCAGGCCCTCGGCGAGGTAGACCGCCCGCGGCTTCTCGCTGTCCAGCTCGACGACGTCGTGGACGCCGAACGTGGGGGACCCGACCCGGACGTCCACGACCACGTCGAGCACCCGCCCCGCCGGGCAGTAGACGTACTTGGCCTGGCCGGGGGGGACCAGGGCGAAGTGGACGCCGCGGAGCACGCCGCGCGCCGAGACGCTGTGGTTGGCCTGGACGAGCGTCAGCGGGTGGCCGACGGCCTCGGACAGCGCGTCCGCCCGGTACCACTCCGTGAACCGCCCGCGTGCGTCGCCGTGCGGCACCAGGTCGAAGGCGAAGCTGTCGGGGACGGCGAGCTCATGGATCTCCACACCGGCACGGTATCGGGACATGCCGGTGGCTACGCTTCGGAGTCCATGAGCGGCAACGAGTCCTCCGGCGCACGACCCGACCGCTTCGCCGACGACCCGGCGTTCGCGGTGCACGAGGGCGGGAAGCTCTCGGTGGTACCGAACCGCCGCATCGAGTCCGTGGCAGACCTGGCGCTCACCTACACGCCGGGGGTCGCGCGGGTCTCCAGCGCCATCGCCGCCGAGCCCGGGCTGGCCCGGCGCTTCACCTGGGCCTCCCGGGTCGTCGCCGTCGTCTCCGACGGAACGGCGGTCCTGGGGCTGGGGGACATCGGACCGGCCGCGTCGCTGCCGGTCATGGAGGGCAAGGCCTGCCTGTTCGCCGAGTTCGGCGGCCTGAACGCCGTCCCGATCGTGCTCGGCACGACCGACGTCGACGAGATCGTCGACGCCGTCGTCGCCATGGCCCCGTCCTTCGGCGGCATCAACCTCGAGGACATCAGCGCGCCGCGCTGCTTCGAGATCGAGGACCGGCTGCGCGAGCGGCTGAGCATCCCCGTGATGCACGACGACCAGCACGGGACGGCGATCGTCGTGCTGGCCGCGCTCCGCAACGCCGCGACGGTGACCGGCCGCCGGATCGGCGACCTGCGGGTGGTGGTGTCCGGGGCCGGGGCCGCCGGGGTGGCGTGCACGAAGATCCTGCTCGAGGCCGGCGTCGGCGAGATCGCGGTGGCCGACTCGCAGGGCATCCTGCACCCGGGCCGCGAACTGGCCGGGACGAAGCAGTGGCTGGTCGAGAACACCAACCCGGCCGGCTTCGCCGGCTCGATGGTCTCCGCGCTCGAGGGGGCCGACGTCTACCTGGGGGTCTCGGGCGGCTCGGTGCCCGAGGCGGCGATCGCCTCCATGGCCGACGACGCGATCGTCTTCTCGCTGGCCAACCCGACCCCGGAGGTCGATCCCGAGATGGCGGCGCGGCACGCCGCCGTCGTCGCCACCGGGCGCAGCGACCTGCCGAACCAGATCAACAACGTGCTCGCCTTCCCCGGGGTCTTCCGCGGGGCGATCGACGCCGGTGCCACCGCGATCACCGAGGAGATGAAGCTGGCGGCCGCCGACGCGATCGCCGGCGTGGTGGCCGACGAGCTGCGGCCCGACCACATCGTCCCCAGCCCGCTGGACCGGCGGGTGGCCACCGCGGTGGCCGAGGCCGTGGCCGCCCGCGCCCGCGAGCAGGGTGTCACGGTCTGAGCCCTGCTCAGTCGCCCTTCACGTTGACCAGCTGGTGGAGGGTGTGCCGGATCTCCACGAGGTCCTCGGCGTCCCGCATGACGACGTCCACGTCCTTGTAGGCAGCCGGGATCTCGTCGAGGAAGGCGTCGGAGTGCCGCCACTCGATGCCCTCCATCGCCCGCTCCAGCTGCGCGCGGGTGAAGGTCCGTCGCGCCGAGCCGCGGGAGTGCACCCGGCCGGCGCCGTGCGGCGAGGAGTTCAGCGAGTCCGGGTTGCCCCGGCCCACGACGACGTAGCTCGCCGTCCCCATCGAGCCCGGGATGAGGCCGTCCTGCCCCTTCCGCGCCTCGATCGCGCCCTTGCGGGTCACCCACAGGTCCACGCCGTCGTGCCGCTCCTGCTGGGTGAAGTTGTGGTGGCAGTTGATCCGCTCCTGCTCCGGGGTGCCGTCGGCGCGCATGTGCTGGGCGAGCGCGTCGGCCACCCGGTCCATCATCTCCTCGCGGTTGAGCAGCGCGAAGTGCTGCGCCCACCGCAGCTCGGCGACGTACCGGTCGAACTCCGGGGTCCCCTCGTCCAGCCAGGCGAGGTCGCGGTCGGGGAGGTCCAGGTGCTCGTCGCGGGCCCGCTGCTGCGCGATCGCGATGTGCTTCTGGGCGATCCTGTTCCCGACGCCGCGGCTGCCGGAGTGCAGGAACAGCCACACCCGCTGGTGCTCGTCGGCGCTGACCTCGATGAAGTGGTTTTCCACTCGTTGAGGGGTGACAACCTGCAGTCCGTCGACAACCCCCCGGCACGGACGCACTGACCACCTGAGCCCTCGTCCACCCCCGGTTCGGAGCGGCGCCACGAACCTGTCGGCGGTCTCCCCTAAGAGGCGGTGTAGGTCCACGGAACCGGACGTGCGGAGGTCACGTTCTGCAACCGCAGCCACCCGCCGAGCGCCATCTCCTCGCAGGAGAAGATGGGGCGCCCCGGCCCCGAGCGCAGACGCAGGAGAGTGATGGACGACCTCGCCGATCTCGTCAAGGCAGCAACGTCGTCGGGATGGGCTGTGGGCTCCGCCAGGCTGTACCAGTTGCGCAGCCGGGCGTTGGCGCTGGGGTGGGAAGAGCTTGCGACCCGCAAGGGCGACGGTGCGGTGAGCGTCCTGCGTCCGACGGCGGCCGAGGATGCGCACCCGCGCTCGTTGAGCGCCGTGCATGGGCTGGGTCAGCAGCCGCTGCACACCGATGGGGCGCATCTGCAGGAGCCGCCAGACATCGTGATCCTCCACGCCGCCGAGCCGAACGGGACGCCGACGCTGCTCTGGAGCGAGACGTCAACGATCACCAACCCCGCGTACCCCCGCATCGCCCGGCCGCCCTGTCTGGCCGGCGGGATCTTCGTGGTGGCCAGCGGGAGCAACCGGTTCCTCGCCTCCGCGTACGACGACCGCGGGGGGTACCGCTACGACCCGGGGTGCATGACGCCGGCCGACGAACGGGCTCACGAGGCTGTCCGGCACTTCGAGTCGCTGGCCGGCGGTGCCTACCGCCAGGAGTGGACGGCATCCGACCAGGTGCTGGTGATCCGGAACCGGCGCACCCTCCATGCTCGGGCGGCCGTCGCCGAGGACGACGGGGATCGCCAGTTGACCCGCATCGCCTACCGGGTGCCGGGGCGATGACCGCGTCGTTCACCGAAGACGCGCTGTGGATGAAGGCGCGCCTGTTCATCAACCGGGCGATGGACTCCGAAGTCCACCGCAGCTTCGACGAGCAGGCGCTGTGGGCGTCGCTGGGGCTTGAGGTCCTGGGGAAAGCGGCCCTGTCGCGGGTGTCCCCGCTGTTGATCGCCACACCCGATGAGGACGGCAGCAACCTGCTCATCGCCAGTGGCCTGGTGGAAGGTGAGGCGACGTTCCACTCGGTGCAGGCCAAGACCGTCTTCGCGCGCTGCGCGAAGGCGTTCCGACCGTTCAGTCTGAAGGAGGCGAAGCTGATCGCGGCGGGGCGCAACGAGTACCTGCATGGGGGCGCGCCCACGATCGGTCCCCTGCCGCCGCACGCGTGGTGGCCCCGGTTCTGGGCGCAGGCGGTCATCCTGCTCACCGCGCAGGACCGGGAGATCGAGGAGCTCGTCGGTACCGATCGCGTGTCGGTCGTGGAGGAGCACCTTGCCCGCAACCGTGAGCACCTAGCGCAGCGCGTGGAAGCACTCATCGGTCGAGCCAAGCAGCGGCTCGCCCTGCACGAGCAGGGCCTCATGACCGCACGCCAGGAGGCGGAGTGGGCAGCAACCGCCGACCCCTCCGCAGGGCTGGGCCACCACGCCGAGGCAACCTGCCCGGCGTGCGGGGCCACCGGCCTCCTCGAGGGCCGGGAGGTCTTGTCGTATGAGGTCAACTACGAGCGGACGTACGAGGAGGACTACGACGTGTGGGTCAACCTCAGCGTTGGCTCGGACTACTTCAGCTGTCCCCGGTGCCACCTCGTTCTCGACGGCTACGAACTGCTCGACGCAGCCGGGCTGGACGACCAGTTCCCCGATGTCGGCAGCATGGCCGACTACCCCGACCCGGACGACTACGGCAACGACTGATCGGCTGGGGGGAGTCCGCGGAACGCGGCTAGGCGTCGACGGCTTGCACGAACCGCGTAGCGGCGTTCAGGGCCCGGGTCGGGTCAGTGGTGGCCACCTGCTCGGGCACGTCGCCGGACAGGAAGCTGCTGGGCGACGTCAGCCAGGCCCACGCGGCCCAGCCGCCGATGCCGGCGCCGAGCAGCACCTCCAGCAGAGGCCGCAGTTCAGGCCGCGGGTCGCCGCCGGCGGTGATCTGGAACGCCGGAACCCGGATCGTGCCGTCCCGGGGGTCCAGGGCGATCAGAGCCCGCTCCAGCCGGCGAGCGGCCACCCAGCCGCCGACGGTGCCCACGTCCGGCTCGCCGCGACGCTCGGCCAGCTCGGTGAGCGTCAGCCAACCGGTGGCGATCAGCTCTTCCCGCTGCGCGGCCAGGCGCCGCACCTGCTCGTCGGTCATCGGCCGACTCCTCGCCGCACCGCTGACCACGCGTCTGCTCGAATCGCCGCTGGGCACGGCCGGAGGGTACGGGTGAGCACCGACATCGCACCGGGATTCACCCGTGCTCAGACCGACGCGGTCACCGCTCCGGGAACGGCGTGAGGTCGTCCTCCCAGGTCCTCGCGGCCGCGATCAGATCCTCGCGACCGACTCGGAGCGGGACGCTGTACGCGTAGAAGGCGTACCCCGCCTCCTCGTCAGCCCCCGGCCGACCGGCCACTGACTCAAGCGAGAGGTGGACGCGGACGACCAGGGCGTCGTCTTCCGCGGCTGCGACGCTGAACCCGAGGTTGGGCTCCGTGAAGGTGAGCAGACCCTCTGAGTCCTCGGTCGGGGCCTCGGTCACCGCGACGCGGCCGTCGGCAGCCGCCCGGAGCCAGTCGCGCAGCTCCCGCGCTTCCCACGTGGTGAGGCAGGAGTCGTCGAACTTCCAGGACTCTCCTGCCGCCGTCCGCACCCTGCCGTGGACCTCGAGCCAGTTCGCGTCCCAGTCTCCCGGCTCCTTCGGCGCGGCGGGGAACTGGTAGCGGGTCGGCCGGAGTTCGACGCTCGCGCCGTCGAGGGAGGTCAGCAGCACCGGGCGAGCATGTCAGGGGCTGCAACGGTCTGACGCAGCCCGGCCTCAACCGTGCGACACGATGGCGTGGCGATACTGCTGTCGTGACCTCGGAGCTCGCGACGCTACGGCTTCGGCCCGCCGTCCACACGCACGACGTCCAGGACGGCCGCGTGAGGCGACACCCGCAGTCGCACTTCCTGGACTTCCTCATCGACGGCGTCTCCCTGGTGAGCACGGCCCATGAGCAGGACAACCTCGTCACCGACCTGAACCGGGACTGGGTGCCGGACGCTGTCGCCCCGGCCGTCGAGACGCTCCTGGGCCGGCGCGCGAGCCCAGACCTGGACGCGGGTCGAGTCCCTCTCCTCGTCTGCGGGTCGTGCGGGGACCTGGCCTGCGGCGCCGTCACGGCGAAGCTGGACGTGGGGACGAAGGAAGTGACGTGGTCGGAGTTCCGATGGGAGAACGGGTACGAGGGCCCGGAGCCCATCGACTCACTGCCGGACCAGGTCAGGTTCGACCGCGCCCAGTACGAAGCCGAGCTGGCGGATGCCGTCCACCGCGTGGCCACTCTGCCCGAGAGTGAGCCACGCTTCCTGGAGCGACCGCGCCGCGGCCGGCACCTCCGTTGGCCCTGGAAGCCGCGCAAGGACTGACGCTGCGCGCCTCACACGGAATGCTTGCGTGCCGCCACCCGGTAGAGGGCGAGTAGCCGTTCAACCTGCCGCGGCTGGAGGCCGACTTCGCGCATCAGCTCTGCGCGTAGGCCCGACGCCCGGCTGAACGCCTTGCGGCAGGCGTCGTCGCAGTACTGCCTCGCACGGCCCTGTCGCCGCGGCCCGTGCTGCAGCTCGCGACCGCACTGCCGGCACCAGCCGGGCACCTCCGCCGCCACCGTCGCTACCCGCGGGTCCGGTCGAACGCCACGATCTCACGGCGTGCGGCGCGGTCTCGCTCGGCCTGCAGACTGGCCTCGGCCAGCTGGAGGTGGTGCAGCGCCCGGTCGCGCTCCTCCTCGGCCTTCTTCCGCTTGTCCCGCTCCCGCGTGAGCCCGGCACGCGCCTCCGCCAGCTGCTCGAGGAGCCTGGCGTGCGGGGAGTCCGGGGCCGGCCGCCAGTTGCTGCGGAGCTGACCCACGAAGGCGGCGACCGGCTTGTGGTCCTTGTTGAGGGCCTGCCGGGTGACCCCGCTGAGGCGGGCGACCTCGCTCAGGCTCGGCCGCTTGCCGCTGACGAGCAGGGCCAACGCGGCGGCGGTCGCCCGCAGCCGGGTGGGGGTGCTGGTCAGCAGCTCGAGGTCGACGTCGTCGAGCTCGGTCACCGACCCTGCACCTCGATCAGGTCGCCGAGGTCCCGCTCGATCAGCGCGGCGTTCTCGCCGGCCTGCTCGCGGGCGAGCTTGGGCATGCTGCGGTCGCGGGTGAGGCTGAGCAGCCGGTCGTGCTTGACCTGGTGGGCGGCGAGCGTCGCGCTGACCGTGGTGTGGTTCAGACACCGGTTGGGCTGGCAGAAGGCCTCCAGCGGGGTGCCGTCCTCGGCGCCGCATAGAGCGAGGTCCGGGTCGAAGTCGCACCAGCCGAACTCGGTCAGGCGGATGCCGCGGGCGTGCTGGCGCAGCAGCATCCGGAGGCGGCGGTCGTCTTCTTCCACGCGCGGCTCCCGGCTCAGGGCCTCGTGCACGGCCGCGAAGACGTCCCGCTTCCGCCGGCCGTCGGGCCCGGCCGGCAACCGGGGCCCAACGCCGGCCTCCACGGCCCGCTCCCAGACGTGGAACTCGTCCACCATCGCGTCGACGACGACGTTCTCGTACAGCTCCGCGACCTCCTCGTACAGCTCCCGCTGGCCGAGCGCGACGGCGTCGGGCGCGACGCGGAAGTACCCCGCGGCGGTCTCCGGGTGCTGCCACTTGAACTGCTCCATCGCCGCCTGCGGCCCGTGCGGCCGGGCGGACACGATGCGGGCGAAGGTCCGCCGCAGCTCACGGCCGTCGGGCTTGACCAGGACGGCCAGCCAGGCGGCGCGGTCGGGTCGGTCGGCCGCCAGCAGCGCGGCGGTCGCCGCGTCGTCCTTGACCGGCAGGGGCGGCACGATGCCCCGGCGCACCAGGTCCTGGCCGGCGCGGGCCACCTGGTCGATGGCCCGCTCAAGCCGGGCCGTCACCCGGGCGCCGTCGCGCTGGCCGTGGACGGCCCTGCGGTCGAAGAGCGGTGCCTGGCCCGTCGCGGCGAAGCGCCGGTCCGGTGGCACGTCCTTGACGTCCAGGAGCCGGGTCAAGACGCCGACGGCGTCGGCGACGATTGGCGGCACCAGCCACCTCTCCTGGCGTGGCCGCTCCAGGCCCTTGACCAGGTAGCTGCGCAGCAGCCACCTGGTGGTGCCGGAGACCTCGATCGCCTCCAGGGGGCTGTGTCGCGGCACCGCGTCCAGCTCGGTGGCGCGCATGCCGGTGAAGGCCGCCGTCACGAACAGGCAAGCGCCGGCAACCTGACCGAGCAGCTCGCTGCCCTGCGCCTCGAAGCCGTCCCGGTCGAGCCACACCACCTCCCGGCCCTGGGCGTCGACGACCAGGAGGGGTTGGGCGGCCCGGTTCCGCTGCATCGCCTCATGCCGGTCCAGGATGGCGTGCCCGTGCTCCACCAGGAACATCCCCAGGGTCAGCCACGGCCCCAGCACGTCGGCCACCGACAGGGGTGCGGTGCTGTTCACCCGCCGACGCGCTGCGGCGACACCGCCCCCGAGGCTCAGGCCGCTGACGCCGGGCCACGGTTCGTGCGTGAGCCGGTCCACGCCGGGGCTCATCGCCCGGGCGTAGAGCGCGAACGACTTCAGGGCGCTGATGCGGCGGTAGTTCGGGCGCAGACCGCTCTCGTCCTTCCAGGCGTCGTAGTCCTCCTGGGTCACCGCCGCCAGGCTGCCCGCCCGTGCGTGTAGCCAGGCCAGGTCCACCGTCAGCCCGGCGAGCCAGCGCTCGACGGTCTTGAGGTCCTTCGGCTTGCGCCCCGTCAGTTCGGTGGTCACCTCGGTGTGCAAGAACGGGCGCGTCGCGAGGATGAACAGCTCCTTCAGGGCGTCCCGTAGATGCGCGGGGATGCCGCCGAAGTGCAGGCGCCGCCGCACGCTGGACGCGGTGTCCCGGTGGCCGGAAATGTCCCAGGAATCGTCGTCGTAGACGCCCGATACCGGCTCACCGAGCAGGTCGGCCAGCGGGCGTCCGCTGAACCGGCTCGCCGATGTCCGTCGCAGCGGGATGACCGTCACGTGTAGACCTCCTTCAGGCGCTCGATGCGGTGCTGGGCTTCGGCGATCTCCCGCGCGGCGTCCTGCTTCGCCCGGTCGGAGAACCGCGACAGGACGTGCTGGACACCGATGTCGACGCCACCCCAGCGCTGCACGAACTGCTCGGCGGCCATCTGCCGGCGCTCCGCGTCGATGCTGTCGCTCAAGGCCAGGATCACCGGCAGGTGGTGGCGGGTGTGGATCGCGTTCTCGCAGAGCAGGCACGCGAACGGCGTCTGCCGGCACAGGGTGCCGACCGCCTGGCCGGGGGCCTGGCGCGCGTTGCGGCAGGTGGCGGTACCGCTGTCGTCGCCCTCGCCGCGCACGATGCGCTCGGCGGTCGCCGGGTCCACCCCGTGGTCCACCAGGAGGGCGAGCACCTCGTCGCGCTGAAGATCCGCGTCGATCACCAGTTGCGAGCTGCGGACCAGGCCCAGCAGATCGTCCTGCGCCTCGGCGATCACGGCCTGGCGCTCGTCGGGACTGAGGGCGGCACTGCGGTACATCGCCCAGGCGCTGAGGCGGCTGTGGTTGGGGTCCAGCCGGCCGGCGACCCCGGGCCCCAGCGCGCGCTCGCTGCGCTCCGCCCACGACTTGCGCATCCGTCTCGTGCTCAGCCGGAGGCGCGCGCCGTCGGGGCCCTCGATGCCCTCGTGGCCTTCCTGCACCAGCGGCCGCGACGGGACGTAGGTGAGCACCGGGAGCCGAACCGTCTTCACGCTCGTGCGTCCGTCCCGGGCCTTCGACCGCCACAGCCACACATGCTCCGTGCCGGTCCAGCGACGAGCCGGTGCGGTCAGGTCGATCCACCGCTCCAGTACCCGGCCACCGCTCCAAGTGCTGACGGCGTTGCCCCGGCGGCTCACAGCCCGGTCGGCCCGCGCCTTCACCCCGGCGATCTCCATGACCGAGGAGCGGCCGGGCAGTCGCCGGACGTCGGTGACGTCCATGCTGGCCAGGACCTGCCCCTCCGCCCCGTACTCGTTGATCACCAGGAGCGTCGCGGCGAGTGCGTCCTGCACGTCGGGGAACAGCGCCTCGATGGCGGCGGCTCGACCGGTGCGGTCCGCGGCGACCCGCTCGTCGAAGGCGTGAACGAGGACCCAGGCGCTCCACCATCGCTTCGCCGCCACGGTGGCCGCGCCGTCGTGCGGAGGGGGCTCCACGTCGAGGATCCGCTGTGCGGCGGCGATCGCCTCCTCGTCCGGCGCATCGGGCCCTACCCCCAGCAGCCGGAGAGTCGCGTTGCGCCGGGAGAACAGCGCCGACAGGCGGTCCTTGCACCAGTCAATGACGCAGTCGAGCTCCGCCGGGGTGTACGGCTTGGACGGCTTCGCGTAGCCGAACAACGTGAGGTTGCGCAGGTAGCGGACCAGGGCGTCGTTGCCCGCCGTCAGTGCCGCGTTCAGCAGCAGCCGCCGGGCCAGGACGGTGCGGACGGGAACCGGGGTGGTGAGGTCGGCGAAGAGGGCCGCGTGCACGTGACCGACCTGCAGCGTGGCGGCGTCGGGAGGGTCCGTCGAGTGGGCGGCCAGGCGGTCACCGACCAGGCGGGCCGCGGAGAGGTACATGCGGCCTGACCCCGGGCTCTTGAGCTCGCCGCCCCGGTCGACGAACAGCGGCAGGGTCGCGTCGCGCAGCTGCTGGCGCAGCGGAGAAGCGGGGACGACGGCGAAGTCCAGCAGGCTGGTGTGACCGTCGGCGGTCAGCAGGATGCCCACCGGTACGTCCGACGGTTCCGAGGCCAGGCCGCGGTGCGGGTCCCTCACCCGACCTCCTCGCGGAGAGCGGGGTTGTGCTGGGGGTCCGCGTTGACCGACAGGAGCAGGTCCCACAGCGCCGCATGCTGGTAGATCAACGTCGTGTCAGGGCCAGCGTGGCCCAGTGACTCCTGTACCAGCAGGCCGGTGTTCTCGTGGGTCACGAGCTCGGCCCACACCGGCCGGCGGCCGTGCGCCGCGACGAAGGCGGCGATGTGCTCTCTACGGGCGGCGAGGAAGCGCGTCAACGCCGTCGCGTAGGTGTGTCTCAGGTGGTGCATGCTGTAGGACCAGTGCAGGTCGCCCCACAGCGCCGCGCATCGGGAGCCGGCCAGGGCAAGGGCCTCGTTCAGCGCCGTCGGGTTCGTCAACGGTGCGCCGTTGGCGGTGCGGTGGTTGAGCAGCACCAGCGGGGAGCCTCCGCCAGGCAACACGAGGCGGCGGCGGGCCGCGAGGTCGAGGTCGTTCCACTTCTCCGTGCGCTGTCGGCTGTCGACGCAGAAGGTGACCTCGCGCCGGTTGGTGCGCTCGACCACCACTTCCAGCGGCCGCTGGGGCCGCCAGGTCGCGTTCCGCGCGATGTTGCGCCGATCGCCGCGGACGTAGGCGTGCACAGGGCGCAGCCAGTCCGAGAAGGCGATCGCCCGACGACCGGAGTCGTTCTTGGCGGTCTGGTCGGCGACCGCGAGGGGAGTGAACCCGTCGGGGTGCGGCGGGGGCAGCTCGAAGATCGTGAAGGCCAGGACCTCGCTGTGCCGGAGCCCGGCCGCCAGGCCCAGTCCGACGCCGGCGGCGTTCCGCTGCGCGGTGAGGTACCCCTGGAAGGTGGGGTCTGGCCCGCCGCCGTCTGGCAGCTCCCCGAGTAGCCCCACGCGCAGGAAGCGTTCCTGCTGGTCGCTTGGGATGGGCTCGCGTTCGGACCTGCTGCGGCGGCCGCCGTCGAGGCCGGCAACGACCTCCACCGGCCCCCAGCGGGTCTGCACCGTCTTCGTGCTGAACGGCAGCTCGGTGATGCGCCGCGCGCGTACGGCCCACCGGTAGAAGCTGGTGATCGCAGCGCGCCGCTTCCCGATCGTGCTTGCCGCATCGCCGACCGGATCCGCGCTGCGGTCCTCCTGGTCGACCCCGGTGCACTTGAGCTGGTAGGTGCGCAGCATCTCGTCGCCATCGAGGAGGACCTCATCGGCGAGGAGGCCGACGCCGAACTCCTCCTCGAAGTGCGCGGCCAGCCTGACGACCTCCCGGGCGTACGTCTCCCAGGTGTCCGGGCTGTGCGAGGAGGCGAGCCCGAGGAGCCAGTGGTTGACGTCCGCGACCGGGCGCTGGTCGTCGTCGAAGACCGTGGGCAGGCCACCGACCCTGAGTGCCCGCGGGTCGGGTGCGAACCCTGCGTCTGCTGCGTACTCCGGCTTCCACTTCAGGACCCGATAGGGCACGGCCCACCTCCCGCGGCGGAGTCTGGGGGAGGCCACTGACAGGTTCGTGGCGCCACTCCGGACCGGGGGTGGACGAGGGCTCAGGTTGTCAGTGCGTACGTGCCGGGGGGAAGTGGTTGCCCGAGCCGAGGCTGCCCAGCTGCAGCGCCCAGTTGGGCGCGGTCGAGGTGACCGAGGAGAGCACCCCCAGGTCGTCGCCGAGCCGCTCCAGCTCCGCGACCCGGTCCTTCGCAGACGGCGTCAGCCTCTTGTTGTACCTCCCGGCCGACAGCGGGACGGCGCGCTCGATGTCCCCGCGCAGCGGCGCCAGCGGCCCGCGGCCGCGCACCTCGTCCACCGTCCACGGCGTGCGGACGGCGATCATGCCGCAGCCGATGTCCACCCCCACCGCGGCCGGGACGACGGCGCCGCGGGTCGGCAGCACCGAGCCCACGGTGGCGCCCTTGCCGAGGTGCGCGTCGGGCATGAGCGCCACGTGCGGGTGCACGATCGGCAGCGAGGCGGTCCGCTCGGCCTGCCGGAGCGTCTCGGCGTCGAGGATGCTCGCCCAGTTCAGCAGCGTGCCCGAGAGTCTCTCCACCCCCCGAGTCTGCGGGCCGTGGCAGCCCCGGGCGACCCGGTTTCCCGGCTCAGCCCCGGGCGAGGATGCGATCGACGATCGGGTCCACCGCGTCGCGGACGTCGGTGTTCGCCCAGATGAAGCCGACCGTGGCGATCAGGAACAGCGGCACGAGCACCGCCTTCTCCAGGGTCGCGCCGGTGCGCACGGGGAAGAACACCAGCCGGCCGCGGTGGACCAGCCAGAGCAGCGGGGTGGGCACGCCGGCGGTGGTGATCGCGTCGCCGACGATGTGCGTGAGCACGCCCGCGGCCACCGCCCAGGGCAGCCAGGTCGGCGGCGGGCTGTGCTCCAGGAGCAACCACGCGCCGCCCCACGAGAGCAGCACGTTCCCGATGACCGTGTTCTCGGCCCGGCCGGGGATCACGAAGTGCAGCGCGCGCAGCGCGAGACCGATCGCCAGCGCCATCACCAGCAGGCTGGACCAGTAACGGTCGGCGGCGAGCAGCGCCAGCCCGCCGAACGCCAGCGGCGCCAGGACCGCGTCGTGGGTGCCCCAGCGGTGCCCCCCGGCCAGCCGGCCGACCGCACCCGACGGCACGTCGGTCACCGGACCCCACATGTCGGAGACGGTGGACCCGCGCTGGTCGAGGTCGGGCAGCATCGCGAAACCGCCGACGGCGGCGATCCAGGACATCTGCGCGACCGCGCCGTGCACCGGCGCCCACGGCAGGGTGGCCGCACCGGCGGCGAGGCCGGAGAGGGCATGCGAGTGACCGAGCACGGACCCAGCGTCACCCCAGCGGCGCCAGCACCAGGGGAGGCGCGCCCTGCGGGCGTCGGCAGGCCAACCGATGAGTCCGGCCCGCCGACCCGGTCGGAAGGGCAGACGGACGAGGAGGAGGACGACATGACGTCGACGCAGGCGGCGGGCACGTTCCGGGTGAGCCGGACGGTGGCCGCACCCATCGGGGCGGTGTGGCGGGCGTGGACCGACCCGGCGCTCGTGCGCGCCTGGTGGGGCCCGGACGGGTGGAGCTGCCCCCGCGCGGACGTGCGCTTCGCCGAGGGTGCCTCGAGCGTGGTGACGATGCGCGGGCCGGACGGCACCGAGATCTCCAGCCTCTGGAGCTACCGCCTCATCCGGCCGCAGGAGCGCATCGAGTTCGACTCCCGCTTCTGCGACGCGGACGGCACGCCGGTATCGCCGGCGGCGGCCGGGCTGCCGCCCGCCGTCCCCGACGTCGTGCCGCACGTCGTGACGCTGGCCCCGCAGGGCGACTCGAGGACGCTGCTCGTGGTGGAGGAGTCCGGCTACCAGCCGGGGCCGGTCCTGGAGATGTCGCGGCAGGGCCAGGAGCAGTGCCTGGACAAGCTGGTGGCGGCCGTCGAGGGCAGCTGAGCCGGTCCCACCGACATGCGCACGGGCGCGGTATCCGGTTGCCCGGCTACCGCGCCCGTGCGCATCTCGGCGGCTACGGCCGTCCCGTCACTCGTCCTCGACGTCGTCCGTCCCGCCGCGGGCCAGCCAGGTGGCCAGCCGCTCGACCGGCACCTCGAAGTCGGGGTTCAGATCGACGAACGCCTGCAGCTCGTCGGCCAGCCAGGCGAGCGTCACCTGCTCCTCGCCCCGCCGCGCGGCCAGCTCCTCCAGCCCTCGATCGGTGAAGTACACGGACGACCGCCTCAGTCCGAGAAGGCCTCGGCGACCAGCTGCCGCTGCTCGACGTCGTGCACCTTGGCCGAGCCCACGGCGGGGCTGGCCGAGGCCCGGCGGCTGACCCGGCGCAGGGTCCGCCCGTCGAGGTGCTCGGGCAGGTTGATCGCCATGAACTGCCAGGCGCCCATGTTCGCCGGCTCCTCCTGCACCCAGACCAGGTCCGCGGCGTTCGGGTACTTCGCGAGCTCGGCGCGGATCTGCTCGGCGGGCAGCGGGTAGAGCTGCTCGACGCGCACGATGGCGGTGTCGGCGGTGCCCTCGTTCTCCCGCTGCGCCATCAGGTCGTAGGCGACCTTGCCGCTGCACAGGAGCACCCGGCGCACGGCGGCGGCGTCGAGCGGCTCGCCGCCCACACCCGGGTCGGGCAGCACCGGCCGGAAGCCCTGCTCGGTGAAGTCCTCGAGCTGGCTGACCGCCACCTTGGCCCGCAGCAGCGACTTCGGCGTGAACACGACCAGCGGCCGGTGCACGTCCGACAGCGCCTGGCGGCGCAGCAGGTGGAAGTGGTTGGCCGGCGTCGTGCAGTTGGCGACCGTCATGTTGTTCTCGGCGCACAGCTGCAGGAACCGCTCGATCCGGCCGCTGGAGTGGTCCGGACCCTGGCCCTCGAGGCCGTGCGGCAGCAGCAGGACGACGCCGGAGCGCTGCCCCCACTTGGCCTCGCCGGAGCTGATGAACTCGTCGATGACCATCTGGGCGCCGTCGACGAAGTCACCGAACTGCGCCTCCCAGAGCACGAGCGCCTTGGGGTTGGCCACCGAGTAGCCGTACTCGAAGCCGAGCGCCGCGTACTCCGACAGCAGCGAGTCGTAGACGAAGAACTTCGCCTGGTCGTCGGAGAGGTTGGCCAGCGGCGTGTACTCGGCGGCGTTGTCGCGGTCGATCAGAACCGCGTGGCGCTGCACGAACGTGCCGCGGCGCGAGTCCTGGCCGGCCAGGCGCACCGGCACGCCCTCCATGAGCAGCGAGCCGAAGGCCAGCAGCTCGCCCATCGCCCAGTCGACGTTGCCCTCGCTGGTCATCGCGGCCCGGCGCTCGAGCATCTTCTGCAGCTTCGGGTGCGGGTGGAAGTCCTGCGGGAACGAGACGTGCGCGTCGCCGATGGTCTTGAGGACCTCCCGGGTGATCGCCGTCCGCACCGTGGACTCCTGCGCCGTCCGCGGGTCCATGACCGGCTCGGGCTTGGAGGCGTCCTTCGCGTCGTGGGTCTCGGCGAAGGCGCGCTCCAGCTGGTCGCGGTAGTCCTTGAGGGCCTCCTCGGCCTCCTGGAGCGTGATGTCGCCGCGGCCGACCAGCGCCTCGGTGTACAGCTTCCGGACCGAGCGCTTGCGGTCGATGATGTCGTACATCAGCGGCTGGGTCATCGACGGGTCGTCGCCCTCGTTGTGCCCGCGGCGGCGGTAGCAGACGAGGTCGATGACGACGTCCTTCTTGAACTCCTGCCGGTACTCGACCGCCAGCCGCGCCACCCGGACGCAGGCCTCGGGGTCGTCGCCGTTCACGTGGAAGATCGGCGCGTTGACCATCCGGGCCACGTCGGTCGAGTAGAGGCTCGACCGCGCCGCGGCCGGGCTCGTGGTGAAGCCGACCTGGTTGTTGACGACGACGTGCACGGTGCCGCCGGTGCGGTAGCCGCGCAGCTGCGAGAGGTTCAGCGTCTCCTGGACGACGCCCTGGCCGGCGAACGCGGAGTCGCCGTGCAGCAGGACGGGCAGCACGGTGAAGCCGCGGTCGCCCTTGTCGATCATGTCCTGCTTGGCGCGGACGACGCCCTCGAGCACGGGGTTGACCGTCTCCAGGTGCGAGGGGTTGCTGGCCAGCGAGACCGAGATCTGCGCGCCGTCCGTGAACGGGTTCTCGAAGGTGCCGTTCGCGCCCAGGTGGTACTTGACGTCGCCGGAGCCCTGGACGGTGCCGGGGTCGATGTTGCCCTCGAACTCGCCGAAGATCTTCGAGTAGCTCTTGCCCAGCACGTTGGCGAGCACGTTGAGCCGGCCGCGGTGCGGCATGCCGATCGCGACCTCGTCCAGGCCGTGGTCGGTGCCGGCGATGAGGACCTCGTCCAGGACCGGGATCAGCGACTCGCCGCCCTCGAGCGAGAACCGCTTCTGGCCGACGTACTTCGTCTGCAGGAAGGTCTCGAAGGCCTCGGCGGCGTTCAGCCGGCCCAGGATGTGCTTCTGCTTGTCGCGGTCGGGCTGCTCGGCCTTGAGCTCGACCCGCTTCTGGAGCCACTGGCGCTCCTCGGGGTCGGTGATGTGCATGTACTCCACGCCGACCGTGCGGCAGTAGGAGTTGCGCAGCACGCCGAGGATGTCGCGCAGCGGCATGACCTGCTCGCCGGCGAACCCGCCGACCGGGAAGGTCCGGTCGAGGTCCCACAGGGTCAGCCCGTGCTGGAGGATGTCCAGGTCGGGGTGGCTGCGGACCTTGAACTCGAGCGGGTCGGTGTCGGCCATGAGGTGGCCGTTGCGCCGGTAGGCCTCGATGACCTCGATGACCCGGGCTTCCTTGTCGATCTGCCCCTCGCGGCTGACCCGCACGTCCGGCATCCAGCGCACCGGCTCGTAGGGGATGCGCAGCGAGCGGAAGACCTCGTCGTAGAAGCCGTCCTCGCCGAGCAGCAGGGAGTGCAGCTTGCGCAGGAAGTCGCCGGACTCGGCGCCCTGGATGATACGGTGGTCGTAGGTCGAGGTGAGCGTGATGATCTTCGAGATGCCCATCTCGGTGAGCGCCTCGGGGCTCATCCCCTGGAACTCGGCGGGGTACTCCATCGCCCCGACGCCGATGATCGCGCCCTGCCCGGCGGTGAGCCGCGGCACCGAGTGGTTGGTGCCGATCGTGCCCGGGTTGGTGAGGCTGATCGTGGTGCCGGTGAAGTCCTCCATCGTCAGCTTGTTGTTGCGGGCCCGACGGATGATGTCCTCGTAGGCGGCCCAGAACTGGGCGAAGTCCATCTCCTCGGCGGCCTTGATGCTGGCGACCACGAGCGACCGGGAGCCGTCGGGCTTGGGCAGGTCGATGGCCAGGCCGAAGTTGACGTGCTCCGGCTGCACCAGGGTGGGCTTGCCGTCGACCTCGGCGAAGGCGCTGTTCATGTTCGGGAACGAGTCCAGCGCCCGGACCAGCGCGTAGCCGATGAGGTGCGTGAAGGACACCTTGCCGCCGCGGGAGCGGGTCAGGTGGTTGTTGATGACGATGCGGTTGTCGGCCAGGAGCTTGGCCGGGACCGCCCGCACGCTCGTCGCCGTCGGCACGGTGAGCGAGGCGTTCATGTTCTTGACGACCGCGGCGGCGGCACCGCGCAGCGGCGACTGCGTGCCGCCGGCGGGCGCGGCCGGCTTCGGCGCAGGCTTGGCCGCGGGGGCGGCGGGCTGCTGCTGGTCGGTCCGGTCGGCGGCGCGGTTGACCACGGTTCCCTCGGACTGGGGCTCGACGCGCGTCGAGCGCGCGGGGGTGGACGGGGCGGCAGGCGCGGCCTGCGGGGCGGGCGCCGGAGCGGCCGGCGCCTTCGGTGCGGGGGCGGCGGCCGCGGGCTTGGCGTCGGCCGTCGTGCTGCGGGCCCCGCCGTCGACCGGGCTGCCCGGCCGGTAGTCGGCGAAGAACTCGTGCCAGGCCTGGTCCACGCTGGACGGGTCGGCGAGGTACTGCTGGTACATCTCCTCGACCAGCCACTCGTTGGCGCCGAAGCCGGCCACGGGGGAGTTGGAGGAGGACGGCCGGGGGGAGCTCACGCTTGACACGGGGTCGAGTGCCTTCTTCGTCTGTGGACGGGGTCTGGACCAGTGATCGAGTCTACGCCCGCGGCCCCGGTCCGACCCGGCGCCACGGGAGGCGGCGGCCGGGTGTGAGCCGTGACTCGCACCGCGCCGCCGGGAGGGTCAGTCGGTGGCCCCCCGGGTGACGAGCAGCTCGGCGATCGCGTCGTGCGCACCCGCCGCGTCCGCCGCACCGCCGCGCGCCCGCGCAGCGGCGACACGGGCGATGTCGAGGGCGCTCGCGCCGTCGTTCGTCGTGGCGTTCACATCGGCCCCCGCGTCGAGCAGGAGCCGCACGATCTCGGCCGCGGCGTCGCCCGCCGCGGCCGCGACGGCGGCGTGCAGCGGGGTGCGGCCGGTGGCCGCGTCGCGGCGGTCGGCGTCCGCACCGGAGTCCAGGAGCAGCCCCACCACCTCCCGCCGGCCGGCGCCGGCGGCGGCGTGCAGCGCGCCGGAATCGGTGTCGGCGCCCCGCTCGAGCAGGAGCTGCGCGGTCCGCGCGGCCCCGCCCAGCGCGGCCCAGGACAGCAGGTCCAGGCCGGCGGAGGTCGCGTCGACCGCCCCGCCGTCGTCGAGGGCCGCGGCCAGCCGGTCGGCGTCGTCGAGGTAGGCGGCGCTCGGCGCGTCGACGTCGGCGCCCAGCTCGACGAGCACCGGCACCAGCTCCGGGGCGAGCTCGAGCGCGACGTGCAGCGGCGTGTCACCGTGCTCGGTCCGTGCGCCGAGGTCGGCCCCGGCCGACACCAGCTGCCGCACGATCCCGGGGCGGGACTCCGCGACGGCGACGTGCAGCGGGGTCCAGCCGTCCTGGCCGGCCCGCTCCACCGTGGCGGTGAGCAGCCGGGGGAAGGCCTCGACGGCGGCGCCGACGGCCTCGGCGTCGCCGTCGGCGATCAGCCGGCAGAGGCGCTGGGCGGTCATGCGGGTGGTCACGCGGGAGTCCCCCGTTTCGCGGGCGGTCGGGCGGTCGGCCGGGCGCGGCACCGCGCCCGGCCGCTCACACGACGTCGCGCCGGACGGCGAGCAGCGTGCCGAGCAGCGCCGCCACCAGACCGTAACCGAGCAGCAGGAGGCCGCCCTGCCAGGCCTGGAGCAGCTCCGGGCCCTCGAAGGTCGCCGTCAGGGCTTCCAGGGCACCGCCGGGCATCCACTTGTACGCCCCGGCGGTCGCCGGCACCGAGCGGATGATCGGCTCGACGACGAACAGGTAGACCAGCCCGCCGACGATGGCCCCGACCTGGTTGCGCAGCAGCGCGCCCAGCCCGACGCCGATGACCGAGTAGATGATCAGCGCCAGCCAGGAGCTGGCCATCGTCTCGACGTTGTCCGCGTTCAACGCCGGTGCCGAGCCGAGGGCCCCGGCGTGGATGGCCACGACGACGTAGTTGACGACCACGACCACCAGCGCGAACGCCGCCCCCGCCAGCGCGTAGGCGATCAGCTTGGCGATGACGACCTGGCCCCGCTTGGGGGTGGTCAGGAAGGTCGGCGTGGCGGTCCGGTGCCGGTACTCCTGGGTCATCCCGATGATGCCGAGGATGAGGAACAGGATGTTCGCGTTGGCCGCCGTGGACAGCGCCAGGTCGTCGTAGGCGGCGGTGCCCACCTCGGGGATGCCGGACTCCGGGTCGCCGGCGAACGCGGTGAAGAAGACGGCGAAGGCGGCCACCATCACGACGGCGCCGAGGAGGAGCCCCAGCCAGACCTTCGTGGTGAAGAGCTTGGTCAGCTCGGCGCGGACGAGCCGGATCATCGGGTGCCCCCCTGGGAGGTCGCGCCGGCCGCCGGTGCGGCGAACTGCTCCTGGCCGGCGGTGAGCTGGAAGTAGATCTCCTCGAGGCCGCTGGTGTGCGCCCGGAGCTCGTGCAGCTCCACCCCGGCGGTGAAGGCCCGGTGCCCGATGTCGGCGGGGGAGCGGCCGGTCACGGTCAGGCTGCCGCCGCCGTCGAGGGCGACCTCGGCCCCCTCGGCGCGCAGCAGCTCGGCGAGCCGGTCGGCCTCCGGGCTGCGGACGAGCACCGTGCCGCCCTGCGCGGCACCCGCGCGGAGGTCGGCCATCGAGCCCTCGCGCACGAGCCGGCCGGCGCCGACGATGACCACGCGGTCGACCGTCTGCTCGACCTCGGACAGCAGGTGGCTGGACACCAGCACGGTGCGGCCCTGGTCGTGGGCCAGGTGGCGCAGGAAGCCGCGCAGCCACTGGATGCCCTCGGGGTCCAGCCCGTTGGCCGGCTCGTCGAGGACGAGCACCGCCGGGTCGCCCAGCAGCGCGGTGGCCAGGGCCAGGCGCTGCCGCATGCCCAGCGAGTAGCCGCCCGCGCGCCGCCCGGCGGCATCGCTCAGCCCCACCTGCACGAGCACCTCGTCGGCGCGCGACAGGGGCAGCCCGGCCGCCCGGCAGTAGACGCGCAGGTGGTTGCGCGCTGACCGGGCCGGGTGGAACGCGGTCTCGAGCACCGCGCCCACGGTCCGCGTCGGGGCCGGCAGCGCCGTGTACGGCGTGCCGTTGAAGGTGGCGGTGCCGGCATCGGGGTTGATCAGCCCCAGGACCATGCGCAGCGTGGTGGTCTTCCCGGCGCCGTTCGGGCCCAGGAAGCCGGTCACCTGGCCGGGTTCGACGGTGAAGCCGAGGTCGGAGACCGCGCGCACGGCCCCGAAGGACTTGGTGAGTCCGCTGACCTCGACCCGCACGGGTCCGGTGGCCGCGGTGGTTGCGCTGGAAATGGCGCTCTCCTCGTCGTCGGGCGGGTCGGGACCATCCAAGCGCACCCGACCCCGCAGGTGGGAGCCATTTCCGGTCCGGGCGCGCCGCCCCGGCGGTCAGCCGTGCGCGACGGTCCGCGGCAGCACGCGGCCGACGACGGCCGCGACGAGGCCGGCGACGACGACGGTGACCAGCGCGAGGCGCAGGCTGGTCGCGTCGGCCAGCACGCCGATCAGCGGCGGGACGACGAGGAACCCCAGCCGGAGCAGCAGGTTGACGACTGCCAGACCCACCCCCGGCCGGAGGCCCGGCAGCTCGTCGGCGGCGTGGTAGACCGCCGGGATCAGCGTGGCGACGCCGAGACCGGCCAGCGCGAAGCCGACCAGGGTGAGCGGGACGGAGGGCAGCGCCAGAGCGGCACCGAGCCCCGCGGCCGCGAGCAGGCCGCCGATGCGCACCACGCGGCGCTGCCCGAAGCGGTCGACGGCGCGGTCGCCGGTGAACCGGCCGACGGTCATGGCCAGCGAGAGCGCCACGAAGGCCAGCCCGGCGGTGGCCGGGCCGGCGTCCAGCTCGTCGCGCAGGTAGAGCGCGCTCCACGAGCTGCCCGCGTCCTCGACGAAGGCCCCGCAGGCGGCCAGCACGCCCAGCAGGGCCATGCCGGTGACGACGACGGCCCGTGTCGGCGGCACGATCGCCCGGGTCGTCTCGTCGGCGGGGATGTCGGGGCGGTCGTCCTCGTCCGGGCCCGGCAGCAGGAACCGGGTGCCGAGCAGCGCCGTGGTGCCGAAGACCAGCGCGACCACGCCCAGGTGCAGCGACAGCGGGATCCCGAGCCCGGCCGCCGCGGCACCGAGGAGCCCGCCCGCCACCGACCCGACGCTCCAGAGGCCGTGGAAGGCGTTGAGGATCGACCGGCCGTAGCGCCGCTGGACCCGCAGGCCCTGGGCGTTCATGGCGACGTCGACGCTGGCGTCGACAGCGCCGGCCACGAGCAGGGCGCCGGCCAGCACGCCCCAGTGCGGCGCCGAGGCGGCCGCCCAGATGGCTGCGGCGAGCACGGCCAGGCCGGTGCTGGCCACCCGTGCCGACCCGAGCCGGCGGATCACCGGTGCCACGGCGAGCCCCGCGAGCAGCGCGCCGAGGGGCTGGGCGGCCAGCGCGGTGCCCAGCGCGGAGTTGCTCAGCCCGAGCTCCGCCTTGATCTCCGGCAGCCGGGGGATGAGGTCGGCGTAGAGCACGGCGTTGAAGAAGAAGCAGGCGCCGACCGCCGCGCGGGCGCGGCGCAGCGCCGCGTCCGGGGCGATGGTGCTGGTCGGGGGCATGCGGCGGCGTCCTGTCGCGATCGGCACGGGGGTGGCGGGGGTCCATGATCTCCGGGTGACCCCCGGCACACGGTCACATAGAGTGCGCGCCGTGAGCGACAGCGCGAACGCCTACCGGACGGTCGTCGTCGGCACCGACGGCTCGGAGTCCTCGCTCCGGGCGGTCGCCCGGGCCGGCGCCCTGGCCGGCGCCTGCGGGGCCACCCTCGTCATCGCCTGCGCGTACCTGCCCGCCGACGCCGACGACCGCGAGCTGACGCGGGCCCAGGACGCCCTGGGCGACGAGGCCTACCAGGTGATGGGCTCGCACCCGGCCGAGGACACCGTCCGCACCGCCGCCGAGCGCGCCGCGAAGGCCGGGGCGGGGGACGTGCGCACGGTCGCGGTCCAGGGTTCCCCGGTGGAGGCCCTCCTCGACGTCGTCCGCCGGGAGGACGCCGACCTGCTCGTCGTCGGCAACCGCGGGCTGGCCGGGATCAAGGGCCGGCTGCTCGGCTCCGTCCCGGCCGACGCCACCCGCCGCTCGACCTGCGACGTGCTCGTCGTGCACACCACGGGCTGACGCGGGGCGCAGGCGTGGACGAGCCCGGCGAGGTCCCGGCCGGGGACGCCCGGGAGGCGCTGGAACGGCTGCTGCTCGACGGGCCGCGCCGGTACACCCGGCTGCAGGTGGCGCAGCGGGCCGGCATGCCGCCCGAGCGCACCCAGCGGCTGTGGCGGGCCCTCGGTTTCCCCGACGCCGCGGACGACGACCCGGCGTTCACCGACGCCGACGTCCAGGCGCTGGCGGTCCTGTCGACGCTGATCGACTCCGGGTTCGTCGATCCCGCGACCGAGGCCTCGATCGCCCGCGCGATGGGGCAGTCGCTGTCCCGGCTGGCCGACTGGCAGACCGACATGCTCGCCGACGCCCTCGGGCGCGGCGGGGACCGGACGCGGGCCTCGACCGAGGACGCCGTGGCCGCGGCGCGTGCCCTGCTACCGGCCCTGCGGGAGGTGCAGGACTACGTGTGGCGCCGGCACCTCGCGGCCAACGCCGACCGGCTGCTCTCCGCGGTCGGCCCCGGCGACCGGCGGGAGCTGGCGGTCGGCTTCGCCGACCTGGTCGGCTACACCTCCCGCAGCCGCGGCATGGGCGGCCGCGAGCTCGGCGCCATGGTCGAGGACTTCGAGGCCATCGCCACCGAGGTCATCGCCCGCCACCACGGCCGGGTCGTCAAGACGGTCGGGGACGGCGTCCTGTTCACCGCGACCTCCGCGGTCGACGCCGCCGAGATCGGGCTGGCGCTCCCGGACGCGTGGAACGCCGACGACCGGCCGAAGCTGCGGGTCGGGGCCGCCTACGGCCCGGTCCTGACCCGGCTCGGCGACGTCTACTCACCGGTGGTCAACCTGGCCAGCCGGCTCACGTCGCTGGCGCGGCCGGGCGCGCTGCTCGTCGACCGCGACCTCGCCCAGCGGCTGCGCGAGCTCCCCGAGTACCGGGTGCGGCCGCTGCGCCGGGTGTCGGTGCGCGGCTACGACCACCTCCAGCCGTGGCTGGTGCGCCGCCGGCGGACCGACGCCGACGTCTCGCCGGAGCACTACGAGGACGCCGACTTCGACGACGAGACCGGCGAGGAGCCCTCCGGGAACTGAGTTGCCCGCGGTGGCAGGCTGGTCCCTCGTGAGTGCCACCCTCGTCGCCCGCGGCCTGGCCGCCGGGCACGGCGCCCGCGTCCTGTTCTCCGATCTCGACCTCGTGGTCGCCCCGGGCGACGTCGTGGGCCTGGTCGGGGTCAACGGCGCCGGCAAGTCCACCCTGCTGCGCACCCTGGCCGGGGACCTCCCCGCCGAGTCCGGCAGCGTGACGGTCAGCCCGCCCACGGCAACCCTCGGGTACCTGCCGCAGGAGCACGAGCGGCGGCCGGGGGAGACGGTGCTCGCCGCACTGGCGCGCCGCACCGGTGTCGCGCAGGCGCAGGCGGCGCTCGACGAGGCGACCGAGCGGCTGAGCGCGGGGGAGGACGGCGCGGACGACGCCTACGGCGACGCCCTGGAGCGCTGGCTGGCCCTCGGCGGGGCGGACCTCGACGAGCGCGCCGCGGAGGTCGTCGCCCAGGTGGCGCCCGGGGTGGCGCTCGACGCGGGGATGACCGGGCTGTCCGGTGGCCAGGCGGCGCGGGTCGGGCTGGCCTCGCTGCTGCTGTCCCGGTACGACCTGCTGCTCCTCGACGAGCCCACCAACGACCTCGACCTCGCCGGGCTGGACCAGCTCGAGCGCTTCGTCACCGGCGCGCGGTCGGGCATCGTCGTGGTCAGCCACGACCGCGAGTTCCTGTCCCGGACGGTGACCCGCGTCGTCGAGCTCGACCTCGCCCAGCAGCTGGTCCGCGTCGTCGACGGCGGCTACGAGGCCTACCTGGCCGAGCGGGAGGTGGCCCGGCGGCACGCGCGCGAGGAGTACGAGGAGTTCGCCGAGACCAGGGCCGGCCTCGAGGCGCGGGCGCGGATGCAGCGGAACTGGCTGGCCAAGGGCGTGCGCGACTCGATCAAGAAGTCCAAGGACGGCGACAAGCACATCCGGGCGCACAACCGGGCGTCGTCGGAGAAGCAGGGCGCCAAGGCCAAGCAGACCGAGCGGATGATCGAACGGCTCGAGGTGGTGGAGGAGCCACGCAAGGAGTGGGAGCTGCGGATGGAGATCGCCGCCGCCCCGCGGGCCGGTGCCGTGGTGGCCGCCCTGCGCGGCGCCGTCGTCCGCCGGGGCGGCTTCACCCTCGGCCCGGTGGACCTGCAGGTCGACTGGGGCGACCGGGTGGCGATCACCGGCGCCAACGGGTCGGGCAAGTCCACCCTGCTCGCCGCGCTCCTGGGCCGTGCCGAGCTCGACGAGGGCACCGCGTCGCTCGGGCCCTCGGTGCGGATCGGCGAGATCGACCAGGCGCGGTCGCGGTTCTTCGGCCCGGAGCAGCTGGTGGACGCCTTCGGCGCGGAGGTGCCGGACTGGCCGACGGCGGAGGTCCGCACGCTGCTGGCCAAGTTCGGGCTGACGCACGAGCACGTGCTCCGCCCCGCGGAGACGCTGTCGCCGGGCGAGCGCACCCGGGCGGCCCTGGCGCTGCTCCAGGCGCGGGGGATCAACGTGCTGGTCCTCGACGAGCCGACCAACCACCTCGACCTGCCGGCGATCGAGCAGCTCGAGCAGGCGCTGGGCGGCTACACCGGGACGCTGCTGCTGGTCACGCACGACCGCCGGATGCTCGACGCCGTGCACACCACCCGGCGGCTCGAGGTCGTCGACGGGACGGTCACCGAGCGCTGACCTCGGCTAGGTTCGGGCGGTGACCGATCGGACGATCCTGGACCTGTTCCGCCTCGACGGGAAGGTCGCCGTCGTGACCGGCGCGTCCTCCGGGCTGGGGGCGGTGTTCGCCCGGACCCTCGCCGAGGCCGGTGCCGACGTCGTCCTCGGCGCCCGCCGCACCGACAAGCTCGCCGAGACGCAGCGCGCGGTGGAGGCGACCGGCTGCCGGGCGATCGCGGTGCGCACCGACGTCGCCGTCCCCGAGGACTGCCAGGCGCTGGTCGACGCCGCGATGGCCGAGTTCGGGCGGGTCGACGTCCTGGTCAACAACGCCGGCATCGGCACCGCCGTCCCGGCCACCCGCGAGACGCCCGAGCAGTTCCGGTCGGTCATCGACGTCAACCTCAACGGCTGCTACTGGATGGCCCAGGCGTGCGCGCGGGTCATGCAGCCGGGCAGCTCGATCGTGAACATCTCCAGCATCCTGGGGCTGACCACCGCCGGTCTGCCGCAGGCCGCGTACGCCGCGAGCAAGGCGGGCCTGATCGGGCTCACGCGGGACCTGGCGCAGCAGTGGACCGGCCGCAAGGGCATCCGGGTGAACGCGCTGGCGCCCGGGTTCTTCGCGTCGGAGATGACCGAGCAGTACCCCGAGGGCTACCTGGAGCAGCAGATGGGCCGCGTCCTCGTGGGCCGGGCCGGCGATCCGGTGGAGCTCGCCGCCGCGCTGGTCTTCCTGGTGAGCGACGCCGGCGGCTACGTCACCGGGACGACGATCCCGGTCGAGGGCGGGCTGCTCACCAGCTGAGCTGCCCCGGCGCTAGCGTGCCGGCCGTGCGCGAGCAGCTGGACGAGCGGTTCCCGGGCAGCACGCTGGACCCCGAGGTCTGGTTCCCCTGGTACCTGCCGCACTGGAGCTCCCGCGCGGAGTCGGCGGCGACGTACGACGTCCGCGACGGCGAGCTGCACCTCACCATCCCCCCGGACCAGCCGCTGTGGTGCTCCGAGCTGCACGACGAGCCGCTGCGGGTCTCCTGCGTGCAGTCCGGCTCCGCGCCGGGGCAGCAGCCGTTCGCCGACGGGCTGGTCGTGCGCGAGCAGCACCCGCCGTTCCGGGGGTACACGCCGCGGTACGGCCGGGTCGAGGTCCGCATGCGCGGGGTGGTGGACGCCGGCTCGATGGTGGCGTTCTGGATGTCGGGGATCGAGGACGTCCCCGAGCACTCGGGCGAGATCTGCGTGGCGGAGATCTTCGGGGACGCGGTGCGGCCGGGGTCGGCCGAGGTCGGCATGGGGGTCAAGGCGTTCCGGGACCCGGGGCTGCGCCAGGACTTCGTGGCGCCACGTCTGGACCTCGACGTCGCCCGGTTCCACGACTACGCCGTGGAGTGGGCGCCGGGCTCCCTGGCGTTCCGCGTCGACGGCGCCGTCGTCCGCACCCTGGACCAGGCCCCCGGCTACCCCGTCCAGCTGATGATCGGCGTCTTCGACTTCCCGGCCCGCGCCGGCGGGCGGGAGCCCGGGTTCGTGCCGGAGCTGGTCGTCGCGTCGGTCCGCGGGACCCCGGCCGTGGGCTGAGCGGCCGTCAGCGGGGCTCGAGCACGAGCACCGGCGTCTCGGTGGCACGGTTGCCCGCGTAGGCGTCGAAGTCCCCGTTGACCGCCACCCACCGCGCCCAGAGCCGGTCCCGCTCCGCGCCGGTGGCGATCCGGGCGCGCACGGGTCGCGGCTCCCGGCCCGACAGCCGAACCACCGCGTCGGGGTGCGCCTGCAGGTTGAGCGCCCACGCCGGGTGGCCCTCCTGCCACCCGTTCATGGCGACCAGCACGAGGTCGGGCCCGTCCTCGAGGTAGGCCACGATGACGTCGCGCTGCTGACCGGTCCGCCGGCCGGTGGTCGTCAGGCGCAGGGCGCCCCAGCCCCGCTTGTTCGCGGGCGTCCAGAGGAACCGTCCGCCGCTGAGCCGGTGCAGGGCGCGGTGGACCCGCCACGCGGTGCGCACGAACCACGTCGGCGGTATCCGAGGCGGTCGTCCCGGAGCGTCCACGACCGGCATCGTGGCAGGCCGGACGCGGTCAGCGGGCCTCGGCGCCCGCGATCAGCGCGGTGATGCGGTCGATCAGCTGCGGCCACAGCGCGCGCGGGAGGTCGTGGCCCATGCCGTCGACCACGAGCAGCTCCGCGCCCGGGATGGCCGCCGCGGTCGCCCGCCCGCCGCTGACCTGCACCAGCGGGTCCTGCTCCCCGTGGATCACCAGGGCGGGCACGTCGAGCTTGCCGAGGTCCGGCGTGCGGTCGGCGCAGGTGAGGATCGCGGTCAGCTGCCGCGCCACGCCGGCCGGGTCGTAGGCCCGGTCGAACGACAGCCCGGCGCGGGCACGGACGTCGTCCTCTGCGAACTCGAAGCCGGGCGAGCCGATGACCCGGTAGGTGTCGACGACGCGCTGGACCGCCGCCTCGCGGTCGCCGGCCGGGGGAGCGAGCAGCACCGCCAGCGCCGACTCGGCCGGTGCGCCGACCGAGGGGTCGCCGGTGGTGGACATGATCGAGGTGAGGCTGCGGACGCGCTCCGGGTGCCGGATGGCGACCAGCTGGGCGATCATCCCGCCCATCGAGGCGCCCACGACGTGCACGCTGCCGAGACCCAGGACGTCCAGCAGCCCGGCCGTGTCGTCGGCGAGGTCGTCGAGGCCGTAGGCGATGCCGCTCCGGTCGCCGCCCAGCACGGACATGATGTCCGGGGCGCCGGCCTCGTGGACGTGCGTGGACAGCCCGATGTCGCGGTTGTCGAAGCGGACGACGAACAGGCCGCGCTCGACCAGCCCGGCGCAGAACTCGTCGGGCCAGCCGATCATCTGGGTGGCCAGCCCCATCACCAGGAGCACCGGCGGGTCCGCGGGATCGCCGAAGGTCTCGTAGGCCAGCTCGATGTCGCCGACGGACGCCGTCCTGATGCCGCTGCTCTGCATGCCGCGGACGCTAACCCAGGCCGCTGAGACGCCGATCACGGCCTCCGGTCACCACGACGGCACCGACCCGTCCGGCGAGATGAACTCGAGGCAGTTGCCCACGGGGTCGTCGGCGTAGAACCGCCGGTGGCCGGGGAAGCCGGCGTCCCAGACGACCGGGACGCCGGCTGCGGACATCCGCTCGGCCAGCCCGTCGAGGTCCCGCACCCGGATCCCGGGATGGGCCTTGCGCGCCGGCCGGAAGTCCGGCTCCACCCCCAGGTGCAGCTCCAGGCCGTCGGCGCGGACCCAGAACCCGCCCCGCGCCGCCAGCGCAGGCGGCTTCGCCAGCTCGACCATCCCGAGCAGGTCGACGTAGAAGGGGCGGCACAGGTCCTCCGCGCCCGGGGGGATGGCCAGCAGCACGTGGTGGAGGCTGTACCCGGAGGCGGAGCGGTGATCGGGCCCGTAGCCCTGCGGCGAGGTCACCCATCCGACCCTAGCCAGGGCCGGAACCCGGCCGGGGTCGGAGCCCCCGGCCGGGGTCCCGCTCAGCCGTGCACGGCCGCGGCGATCGCCTCCGGCATCGAGGTGGGGGCGCGGCCGAGCAGGCGGGCCAGGTCGTCGCTGCCGGCGTCCAGCTCCCCGGCGGCCAGGCCGCGGTCGCCGTCGGCGAGCACCTCGGCGACCGGCTCGGGGAGGCCGGCGCCGACCAGGACCTGGACCAGCTGCTCGACCGGGACGTCGGTGTAGCTGACCTCGCGGCCCGTGGCGTCGGAGACCGCGGCGGCCAGCTCGGTCATCGTGAACGGGGCGCCACCGAGCTCGTAGACCTCGCCGGCGTGCCCGTCGGTGGCGAGGACGGCGGCCGCGGCCTCGGCGTAGTCGGCCCGCGTGGCCGCGCTGACCCGGCCGGAGCCGGCGGCCCCGACGATGCCGTGCTCGAGGTAGGTCGGCAGCTGGCCGGTGTAGTTCTCCAGGTACCAGCTGTTGCGCAGCAGCACGTGCGGGACGCCGGAGCCGCGGAGCAGCTCCTCGGTCGCCCGGTGCTCCTCGGCCAGCCGCAGGGACGAGCTGTCCGCGCGGGTGATGCTCGTGTACGCGACGAGCCGCACCCCGGCGGCCCGGGCGGCGTCCACCGCGTTGCGGTGCTGGGGGATCCGCCGGCCGGCCTCGCTGCCGGAGACGAGCAGCAGCTTCTCGGCGCCGGCGAAGGCCTCCGCCAGCGACGCGGGGTCGTCGTAGTCGGCCCGGCGCACGGTCACGCCCCGCTCGCGCAGGTCGGCCAGGGTCTCCACGCGCCGTCCGGTGGCGACGAGCCGGTCGGCGGGGACGCCGCGGCGCAGCAGGGACTCGACGGCGAGCCGGCCCAGGTGGCCGGTGGCTCCGGTGACGACGATCGACATGGGTGCTCCTGCTCGGCTCCGGCCGCGACCTTCGCGGCTCCGAAGGCGGCAACCCGGAACACCGGGCTGCCACTTCCCGTTGGAGAGCAGGCACTTCGAAGTGCGGTAGGTAACCCGAGGAGAGTGACCAGGTGAGACCCGATCCCTACACCGCTGCATGCCCCAGCCGCCAGGTGCTCGACCGGATCGGGGACCGCTGGACGGTCCTGCTGCTCGGCGAGCTCACCGGCGGGCCGCGCCGGTTCACCGAGCTCGGCCGGCGGGTGGAGGGCATCAGCCAGAAGATGCTCACCCAGACGCTGCGCGGCCTGGAGCGCGACGGCCTGGTGACCCGGACGGTGCACGCCACGGTGCCGGTGCGGGTGGACTACGAGCTGACCGACCTGGGCCGGACGCTGTCGGCGCCGATCGCCGCGCTGGAGGCGTGGGCGCGCGACCACATCGAGGACGTGGTGGCGGCGCGGTCGCGCTACGACGAGCGGGAGGGCTGACGGCCCGGGACCCGCGGCCGTGCGGTGGAAGGGTGCCCCCGGCAGGATTCGAACCTGCGCACCCGCCTCCGGAGGGCGGTGCTCTATCCCCTGAGCTACGGGGGCTCGTCGTGGTGGGGCGTCGAAGAAGTTACCAGCCCGCTCCGGGAGTCCTGACGGCGGTGGTCACGGAGCCGGCAGCGGGGTGCCGCCGCGCGCGGTGAGCATGTCGGTCATCGTGCTCACCTCGTAGCTCTGCGAGTCCTCGATGCTCTGCGCGAGGTCCCGGACCGCCTGGAGCTCGGCGTGCTCGGCGGCGTACTGCGCCATGTCGAAGCCGCCCTGGTGGTGCCGGATCATCAGGCGGAGGAACTCGACGTCGAACGCGGTCCCGGTGAGGCCGCGCAGGTTCGCCAGCTCGTCCTCGGTGGCCATGCCGGGCATGAGCGCACCCGAGGCCGCGTCCATGCCGGCCATGTCGTGGCCGTGCCCGGCGTCGCCCATCCACGCCATCGTGTCCCCGCCCGACAGCGGGATGCCCCACAGGGCCAGCCAGCCCTGCATGCGGCCGGCCTGGTTGGTCTGCGTCGCGGAGATGTCGAAGGCGATCGACTCGACCTCCGGGTCGTCGCTGCGCTCGGCGACCAGGTTGGCCATCTCCACGCCCTGCAGGTGGTGCACCGACATGTCCAGGGCGAACCCGGCGTCCACCGAGTCCGCGGCGGGGGTGACCGGCACGCGGTCGACGGCGACCGCCACCGCGACGGCCAGCCCGCCGCCGATGAGCATCAGGCCCACGGCGATCACCGCCAGCAGCGCGGTGCGCAGCGGCGATCGGGACGCCGCGGGGTCGAGGGGGGTCGGGTCAGCCGTTCTGCTCGCCGCCCTCGGTCATGTCGCCGTCGACGGGCGCGTCACCCTCGCCCGGGGCAGTGGTGCTCGGGGTGCCGGCCAGCTGCGGGCTGGCGAGGAAGTCGGGCCGCTCGCAGGTCGCGCCGGGCTCGGGGAAGTCGCCGGACTTGAAGGTCATCAGGTCGGCGAACTGCTTCAGCCGCACGTCGTCGGCGCTGTCGACCTTCAGCTGGTCGCCCCACGACTGGATGCTGATCGGGGAGTCGAGGCCGACGTAGGGCGACATCATCCGGCCGTTCTCGCCCTCGACGAGCTCGGCGAGGGTGTCGATGTCGGCGTCGGACACCTCGTCGGGGTTGTAGGTGATCCACACCGCGCCGTGCTCGAGGCCGTGGACGGCGTTCTCGTGCCGGATGTCGACGTCGTAGACCGTGCCCGTGCAGTCGGCCCAGACCGGGTCGTGCGGACCGCCCACCGGCGGGGACTGCTCGTAGTCGACGGTCGTCGTGACGTGGTCGCCGCCCGGGTAGTCGTAGGTCTGGACGCCCTCGATCTCGTCGGCGGACTCGACCTTGTCGGCGTTGGCCTCGTTCACCTGGACGACGGCGTAGGTGATGACCGCGGCGGCGAACACGACGACCGCCAGCGCGCCGGCGATCAGCCCCCAGGGGCGCTTCTGGGCGTTGGCCACGACCGTCGTCGGGGGACGCGTGCGCCCACCCTTGCCGCGGTTGCCCGCCCCTCCGGATCCGGACCTCGAGGCGCCGCCGCGCGGGCGGGCGTCGTCGGGCTTGCGGTCCTTGGCCAAGGCCACTCCTCGGGGTGCGGGTGCGCGGAACGGCCGCGAGTCTAGGTCGCGAACCTGGACGGGCCCTGGGAAGCGGGGCGGGGCGGGCAAAGCCGGTTGGGCCGGTCAGTACGCTCGTGCGGTGACACCGGAGCAGCTGCAGGACGTCGTTCGTACCGCCCTGGGCGCGGTCGTCGAGCGAGGCGAGCTGCCCGTCGAGGTACCCGCCGAGGTCGTGATCGAGCGGCCGAAGAACCCCGAGCACGGCGACTACGCCACCAACGTCGCCCTCCGGCTGGCCAAGCCGGCCGGCCGCCCGCCGCGCGAGGTCGCCGAGCTGCTCGCCGGTGAGCTCCGGGCGCACGACGGCATCGCGCGGGTCGACATCGCCGGCCCCGGCTTCCTCAACATCACCCTCGCGCAGGGCGCGCTCGGCAAGATCGCCGTCGACGCGGTGACGGCAGGGGACGCCTACGGCCGCACCACCGCCCTGGCGGGTCAGCGGCTGAACCTCGAGTTCGTCTCCGCCAACCCGACCGGCCCCGTGCACATCGGCGGCACCCGCTGGGCCGCCGTCGGTGACGCGCTCGGCCGGCTGCTGTCGGCCAGCGGCGCCGAGGTCACCCGCGAGTACTACCTCAACGACGCGGGCGCGCAGATCGACCGGTTCGCCCAGAGCCTGCAGGCGGCCGCCACCGGCGGCGAGGTGCCCGAGGGCGGCTACGCGGGCAGCTACATCGCCGAGATCGCCGGCCAGGTCGTGGCCGCCGAGCCCGGCCTGCTCGACCGGCCGGCCGAGGCGCAGCTGCCGGTCTTCCGCGCCAAGGGCGTCGAGCTCATGGTGGCCGAGATCCGCAGCACGATGGAGTCCTTCGGCGTCCACTTCGACGTCTGGTTCTCCGAGACCTCGCTGCACCGGAGCGGCGCGGTCGAGAAGGCCGTGGCCACGCTCCGCGAGCAGGGGCACGTCTTCGAGGCCGACGGCGCCGTCTGGCTGCGGACCACGGACTTCGGCGACGACAAGGACCGGGTGCTGGTCAAGGCCGACGGCGAGGTGACCTACTTCGCCGCCGACTGCGCCTACTACCTGGACAAGCGGGCCCGCGGCTTCGACAAGGTCGTGATCATGCTGGGCGCCGACCACACCGGCTACGTCGGCCGGTACAAGGCGCTGGTCGCGGCGGCCGGGGACGACCCGGCCACGCACCTGGAGATCCTCATCGGCCAGCTGGTCAACCTGCTGCGCGACGGCGAGCCGGTGCGGATGAGCAAGCGCGCCGGCACCATCGTGGTGCTCGAGGACCTGGTCGACGCGATCGGCGCGGACGCCGCCCGGTACGTGCTGGCCCGGGCCTCGGTCGACCAGCAGATCGACATCGACCTCGACCTGTGGACGCGCAAGACCAACGACAACCCCGTCTTCTACGTCCAGTACGCCCACGCCCGCATCTCCTCGGTGCTGCGCAACGCCGCCGACCTCGGCCTCCACCTGGGCGAGGCCGCGGACGTCGACGTCGCCTCGCTGGTGCACGAGCGCGAGAACGACCTGCTCCGCGCGATCGGCGAGTTCCCCCGGGTCCTCACCGCCGCCGCCGAGCTGCGCGCCCCGCACCGCGTGGCCCGCTACATCGAGGAGCTGGCCGGGACCTACCACCGGTTCTACGACGCCTGCCGCGTGCTGCCCCGGGGGGACGAGGAGGCGACGTCGCTGACCACCGCGCGGCTCTGGCTGTGCGCCGCCACGGCGACGGTGCTCCGCAACGGCCTGGCCGTCCTCGGCGTGACCGCCCCGGAGCGGATGTGAGGGCGCACCCGGCGGGGCCGCTGCACGGGAACATCACCCAGCCCTCGCCTGCCGGCGCCCCGCCCCAGGACCTGGGGGCGCTCGACCCGCACGTCTGGCCGCGCTCGGCCCGGCGGGTCGACGGCGAGCTGCACCTCGGCGGCCGGCCGGTCACCGAGCTGGCCCGGGCGCACGGCACGCCGCTGTTCGTGCTGGACGAGGAGGACTTCCGCGGCCGGGCCGCGGAGTTCGCCGGCGCCTTCACCGACGCCGACGTGCACTACGCCTCCAAGGCCTTCCTCTGCGGGCAGGTGGCCCGCTGGATCGCCGCCGACGGCCTGCACCTGGACGCCTGCAGCGGCAACGAGCTCGCCGTGGCGCTGGCTGCCGGCTTCCCGGCCGAGCGGATCGCGCTGCACGGCAACAACAAGTCGCTGCTCGAGCTGCAGGCGGCCGTCGACGCCGGCATCGGCCGGATCGTGCTGGACTCCTTCGACGAGATCGACCGGCTCGTGCCGCTCGCCGAGGCCCGCGTGGCGGCCGGCGGTGCCCCGGTGCCGGTGCTCATCCGCTCCACGGTCGGCATCGAGGCGCACACCCACGAGTTCATCGCCACCGCGCACGAGGACCAGAAGTTCGGCTTCTCGCTGGCCACCGGCGATGCGCTGACCGCGGCGGTCCGGGTCATCCGCGAGCCGTCGCTGCTGCTGGCCGGGCTGCACAGCCACATCGGCTCGCAGATCTTCGACACCGCCGGCTTCGAGGCCGCCGCGCACCGCGTCGTCGGCCTGCTGGCCCAGGTGCACCAGGCGACGGGGGAGGTGCTCGGCGAGCTCAACCTCGGCGGCGGGTTCGGCATCGCCTACCTCCCCGAGGACGACCCGGTGACGCCGGCCGACGTCGCCACCCGGCTGCGCGCCGTCGTCGAGGCCGAGTGCGCGGCGCTCGGCCTGCCCGTGCCGCGGCTGGCGGTCGAGCCCGGCCGCGCCGTCGCCGGCCCCGGGACGGTCACGCTGTACGAGATCGGCACGATCAAGCCGGTCCGGCTGGGGTCCAGCGGCACGCCCGGGGCCCCGCTGGTGCGCAACTACGTGTCGGTCGACGGCGGGATGAGCGACAACATCCGCACCGCCCTCTACGACGCCAGCTACACCTGCGTGCTCGCCAACCGGACGTCGGACGCCCCGCCCGCGCTGTGCCGCGTCGTGGGCAAGCACTGCGAGAGCGGCGACGTCCTCGTGCGCGACCTCTGGCTGCCCTCGGACGTGCAGCCCGGCGACCTGCTGGCCGTCGCCGCGACCGGGGCCTACTGCTGGTCGATGGCGAGCAACTACAACTACCTGCTCAAGCCGCCGGTGGTCGCGGTGCGGGACGGGGAGGCGACCGAGATCGTGCGACGTCAGACACTGGCGGACGTGTTCGCCCTCGACGCCGTCCTCGCCGACGTGCCGGCCCCGTCGCCGGCCCTCGACCAGCCCGCGCCCGAGCACGCCGCGGGAGCCCGCTCGTGACCGCGCCGCTGCGGGTCGCGCTGCTGGGCTGCGGCACCGTCGGCAGCGCCGTGCTGCGCCTGGTCCGGGAGCAGGCCGGTGACCTGACCGCGCGCATCGGCCGGCCGGTCGAGATCGCGGGCATCGCCGTCCGCCGTCCCGACCACCACCCCGACGTGCCGCAGGAGCTGCTGACCACCGACGCGCTCGGCTTGGTCACCCGCGACGACGTCGACCTGGTCGTCGAGGTCATCGGCGGCATCGAGCCGGCCCGCACGCTGCTGTACGCGGCGTTCGAGCACGGCAAGTCGGTGGTGAGCGCGAACAAGGCGCTGCTGGCCGAGGACGGCCCCGGCCTGCACGCCGCCGCGGCCAAGGCCGGCGTCGACCTCTACTACGAGGCCGCCGTGGCCGGGGCGATCCCGCTGCTGCGCCCGCTGCGCGAGTCGCTGGCCGGTGACCAGCTGCGCCGGGTGGTCGGCATCGTCAACGGCACGACCAACTTCATCCTGTCCCGCATGGTCGAGACCGGGGGCGGGTTCGCCGAGGCGCTGGCCGAGGCCACCGAGCTCGGCTACGCCGAGGCCGACCCGACCGCCGACGTCGACGGTTTCGACGCCGCGGCCAAGGCGGCGATCCTCGCCTCCCTGGCCTTCCACACCCCGGTGTCGTCGGCCGACGTGTACCGCGAGGGCATCTCCGCGGTCACCGCCACCGACGTCGCCCGCGCCGCCGAGATCGGCTGCACGGTCAAGCTGCTGGCCATCTGCGAGCGGGTGCCCAACGGCGGCGGCGAGGACACCGTCGCCGTGCGGGTGCACCCGGCGATGATCCCGACGACGCACCCGCTGGCCTCCGTCGGCGGTGCGTTCAACGCCGTCTTCGTCGAGGCGGAGGCCGCCGGGCAGCTGATGTTCTACGGCCAGGGCGCCGGGGGAGAGCCGACCGCCAGCGCCGTCCTCGGCGACCTCGTCGCGGTGGCCCGCAACCGGGTGGCCGGCGCCTCCGGGCAGGGACCCAGCGGCTACGCCGACCTCGCCGTCCGGCCCATGGCCGAGACCCCCACGCGCTACCACGTCAGCCTCGACGTCGCGGACAAGCCGGGCGTCCTGGCCGCCGTCGCGCAGGAGTTCGCCCGCCACGAGGTGAGCATCTCCACCGTCCGGCAGACCGGCCGGGGCGACGCCGCGACGCTGGTCATCGTCACGCACAGCGCCCCCGATGCCGCGCTGTCCGCCACCATCTCCGCGCTGCGCGACATGCCGGCGGTCCGGGGGGTCACCAGCGTCCTGCGCGTGGAGGGGTTGTCATGACGGTGTCGTCGCGGGTCTCGCCCGGCTGGCCCGGGCTCATCGAGGCCTACCGCTCCCGGCTGCCGGTCAGCGAGACGACGCCGGTCGTCACGCTGCAGGAGGGCAACACCCCGCTGCTGCCGGCGCCCGAGCTGTCCCGGCGCACGGGGTGCGAGGTCTACCTCAAGGTCGAGGGCCTGAACCCGACCGGGTCCTTCAAGGACCGGGGCATGACGATGGCCATCACCAAGGCCGTCGAGGAGGGGTCGAAGGCGGTCATCTGCGCCTCGACCGGGAACACCAGCGCCAGCGCCGCCGCCTACGCCGCCCGGGCCGGGCTCACCTGCGCCGTCCTCGTGCCGCAGGGCAAGATCGCGATGGGCAAGCTGGCCCAGGCGCTCGTGCACGGGGCCCAGCTGCTGCAGGTCGACGGCAACTTCGACGACTGCCTCGCGCTGGCCAGCAAGCTCGCCATCGACTACCCGGTGAGCCTGGTCAACAGCGTCAACCAGTTCCGGATCGAGGGGCAGAAGACCGCCTCGTTCGAGATCGTCGACGTGCTCGGCGACGCCCCCGACATCCACTGCCTGCCGGTCGGCAACGCCGGCAACATCACCGCCTACTGGCAGGGCTACCGCGAGTACGCCGCCGACGGCACGGCGACGCGGACCCCGCGCATGTGGGGCTTCCAGGCGGCCGGGTCGGCGCCGATCGTGAACGGGAGGGTCGTCGAGCGCCCGGAGACGATCGCCACCGCGATCCGGATCGGCAACCCGGCGTCCTGGACCAAGGCGTTGGCCGCCCGCGACGAGTCCGGCGGCCGGATCGACGCCGTCACCGACCGCGCGATCCTCGCCGCCTACCGGCTGCTGGCCCGCAGCGAGGCCGTCTTCGTCGAGCCGGCGTCGGCGGCGTCCGTGGCCGGTCTCCTGCAGGTCGCCGCGGCCGGGGAGCTCGAGCCCGGGCAGACCGTGGTCTGCACCGTCACCGGCAACGGGCTCAAGGACCCGGAGTGGGCCATCTCCGGCGCGCCCGCCCCGGTGACCGTGCCGGTCGACGCCGCGGTGGCCGCGGCCCAGCTGGGCCTGTGACGCCGTTCCCGGCGGACCGGGTGCGCATCCGGGTCCCCGCGACCAGCGCCAACCTGGGGCCGGCGTTCGACTGCGGCGGCCTGGCCCTGGCCTGCCACGACACCCTCGAGTTCTCCCTGCTCGAGCGCGGATCGCTGGAGATCGTCGTGCACGGGGAGGGGGCCGGCGCGCTGGCCTGCGACGAGACCCACCTCGTCGCCCGCGCCTTCCACGCCGGCTGTGCGGAGCTCGGCTGGGACGCCCCCGGGCTGCGGATCGAGGCCGACAACGGCATCCCGCAGGGGCGGGGGATGGGTTCCTCCGCGGCCGCCGTCGTCGCGGGTCTGCTGGCGGCCTGGGCGCTGTGCCCGGACGTCGACGCGGTCGACGGCGACGCCGTGCTCCGCCTCGCCGACGCGATGGAGGGCCACCCCGACAACGTGGCCGCCTGCCTGCTCGGCGGCGCCACCCTCTCCTGGGCGGACCGGCACGGGGCCGTGGCCGAGCGGCTGGAGGTGTCCGACGAGGTGCTGCCCGTCGTCCTCGTGCCGGAGACGGTGCTCCCGACGCACGTGGCCCGGACCCTGCTGCCGGACCAGGTGCCGCACGCCGACGCGGCGTTCAACGCCGGTCGCGCCGCGCTGCTCGTGCACGCGCTGACCAGCGCGCCGGAGCTGCTGCTGGCCGCGACCGAGGACCGGCTGCACCAGCGGCAGCGGGCCGCTGCGATGCCGGCTTCACTCGCGCTGATCGACCGGCTGCGCGACGCCGGGCACGCGGCGGTGGTCTCCGGCGCGGGACCCAGCGTGCTCGTGCTGACCCGGCGGCACCCCGATGACCCGGCGGGCGACCCGGCGCAGGCGGTGCGCGTCCACGAGGTCGCGGCACTGGTCCCGGACGGCTGGCGCGTGCTCCCGCTCGACGTGGACGCCACTGGGGCCCGGGTGTTGCCTGTGACCCCGCAGGTATCGTCTCGGTAACGGGGAACACGCTGGGAACCACCGGTGTTGTCTGGCCTGTGAGCTGCGTCTAGGCTCATCGGCGTAGCCGCCCACTCGGGCGAGCCTCGCGCGGGGCCGAAGCAGACGATCTCTCTTCGCCGCTGATCCGCCCCGCATCTCTCGACCTGTTCCCCCTCCTTTCCCGCCCCCGGGCCGGAAGCGACGGGGACCGGGGACCCCCTGCGCTGGAACGCGCAGGTCACCGCAGGGAAGGACCTGTACGTGAGTGAAACCACCGACCTCGTCGAGACCGGCGCCGCCGGTCCGGACGAGGCAGCTGCCGCTTCTGGGTCGGCGGGTCGCCCCCGCCGCCGCGGCAACGGGCTGTCCGGGATGCTGCTGCCCGAGCTGCAGCGCCTCGCGGCCGAACTCGGCATCGCCGGCACCGCCCGCATGCGCAAGGGCGACCTCGTCGCCGCCATCTCCGCGCGCCAGGTGGGCGAGGGCGCAGCCGCCCCCGCGCCGCGCGCCGAGAAGCAGGACGACGCCGCCGACGACGCCCGTGGCGTCGCCGCGACCGCGGCGCCGCTCGAGGCCCCGATCACCGGAGGCGCCAACGGCGGCCCCGTGACCGCCGCGCCGACCCGCACCCGGCGCGGCGCCAGCCGCCCGGCCGGGTCGCCGACCCCCGACGCCCAGCCCGCCGCCGAGCCGGCCGTCGAGGCGCCGGCCGCCTCCGCTCCGGCCGAGACCGAGCAGCGCGACGGCGAGCAGCAGGACGGCGACCGCCCGCAGCGCAACCGCGACCGCAACCGCAACCGCGGCGACCGGGACGGCGCCGACCGCGCCGAGCGCGGCAACCGCGACGGCCAGGCGCGTGACGGTCAGAACCGCGACGGTCAGGCTCGTGACGGTCAGGCCCGTGACGGTCAGGGCCGCGACGGCCAGAACCGCGACGGTCAGGGCCGCGACGGCCAGAACCGCGACGGTCAGGCCCGCGACGGCCAGAACCGCGACGGCAACCGGGGTCCTGACGGCAACCGCGACCGCGGCGGCCGGCAGGAGGCCCGCAACCGCACCGACGAGCGCGGCCGGACCGACGGCCGCAACGACGTCCGGGACGACGAGGACGACGACGACTTCGAGGGCGGCCGCGGCCGCCGGGGCCGCCGCTACCGCGACCGCAACCGGCGCAACGCCGGCGGTCGCGACCGCTTCGACCAGGGCGAGCCGACCGTCAGCGAGGACGACGTCCTGCTGCCCGTCGCCGGCATCCTCGACGTGCTCGACAACTACGCGTTCGTCCGCACGTCGGGCTACCTGACCGGCCCGAACGACGTCTACGTGTCGCTGTCGCAGGTGCGCAAGCACGGGCTGCGCCGCGGTGACGCCATCACCGGCGCCGTCCGCCAGCCCCGCGAGGGCGAGCGCAAGGACAAGTACAACGCGCTGGTCCGCCTCGACACGGTCAACGGGCTGGACCCGGAGCAGGCGCGGAACCGCCCGGAGTTCACCAAGCTGACCCCGCTCTACCCGCAGGACCGCCTGCGGCTGGAGACCGAGCCGCACCTGCTGACCACCCGCGTCATCGACCTGGTCATGCCGATCGGCAAGGGCCAGCGCGCGCTGATCGTCTCGCCGCCCAAGGCCGGCAAGACGATGGTGCTGCAGTCGATCGCCAACGCGATCACGAAGAACAACCCCGAGTGCCACCTCATGGTCGTCCTCGTCGACGAGCGCCCCGAAGAGGTCACCGACATGCAGCGCTCGGTGAAGGGTGAGGTCATCGCCTCGACCTTCGACCGGCCGCCGTCGGACCACACCACGGTCGCCGAGCTCTCCATCGAGCGGGCCAAGCGCCTGGTCGAGATGGGCCACGACGTCGTCGTCCTGCTGGACTCGATCACCCGCCTGGGCCGCGCCTACAACCTGGCGGCCCCCGCCAGCGGGCGCATCCTCTCCGGTGGTGTCGACTCCACGGCGCTCTACCCGCCCAAGCGCTTCCTCGGCGCCGCGCGCAACATCGAGAACGGCGGCTCGCTCACGATCATCGCCTCGGCGCTGGTCGAGACCGGCTCCACGATGGACACGGTCATCTTCGAGGAGTTCAAGGGCACCGGGAACGCGGAGATCAAGCTCGACCGCCGGCTGGCGGACAAGCGGGTCTTCCCGGCCGTCGACGTCAACGCGTCGGGCACGCGCAAGGAGGAGATCCTCATGTCGCCCGACGAGCTGGCCATCGTCATCAAGCTGCGCCGGGTGCTCGCCGCGCTCGAGCCGCAGCAGGCGCTGGAGCTGCTGCTCGACAAGCTGAAGAAGACCCGCAACAACGTCGAGTTCCTCATGCAGATCCAGAAGACCACGCTGGGCCCCGGCCAGGAATGACCCTGGGCGGCCGGCCGGTCCCCCGATCTGGGAGACTGGTCGGCCGAGCCCCGCTGGCGCGGCCGGAAATAGCCGTCCGGTCCCCGGCGTTCACAGCACTGAACGACACAGACTTCGTAGAAGAGGCAGCAGCCATGAAGCCCGACATCCACCCGGCCTACAACGTCACCACCGTGACCTGCGGCTGCGGCAACACCTTCACCACCCGCAGCACCAGCCCGACCGGTCAGCTGACCGTCGAGACGTGCTCCGCCTGCCACCCCTTCTACACCGGCAAGCAGCGCATCCTCGACACCGGTGGCCGCGTCGCCCGCTTCGAGAAGCGGTTCGGCAAGCGCGCTGCCGGCGCCGGCGCCGAGAAGTAGCACCTCCGACGGCGCCCGTCCCACCTCGTGTGGGACGGGCGCCGTCGTCATGTCCGCCCCACGCGAGCTTTCGGTACAGAAAGCTCCCGCACACCCGCAGCTTTCGGTACCGAAAGCTGGGTCGAGAGGTCCCCGATGAGCAGCACCGACACCGCCGCGCCCGACCGGCTGGCCGTGCTGCTGGCCGAGCACGCCGCGCTGGAGGCCGAGCTGGCCGACCCGGCGGTGCACGCCGACCAGTCCCGCGCCCGCCGGCTGGGCCGCCGCTACGCCCAGCTCGCCCCGCTCGTGGAGACCGCCCGCGCGCTGGAGGAGGCACGCGGCGACCTGGCCACCGCCCGGGAGCTGGCCGCCGAGGACTCCTCCTTCCGGGAGGAGGCCGCGGGCCTGGAGCAGCGCATCCCGCAGCTGGAGGACCGCCTCCGCGAGCTGCTGCTGCCCAAGGACCCCGACGACGACAAGGACGTCATCCTCGAGATCAAGGCGGGGGAGGGTGGCGCGGAGTCCGCGCTGTTCGCCGGCGACCTGCTGCGCATGTACCTGCGCTACGCCGAGCGCCGCGGCTGGGCCACCGAGGTGCTCGACGCCGTCGACGCCGAGCTGGGCGGCTACAAGGACGTCGCCGTCGCCATCAAGTCGCGCACCGACGAGGGCATCTGGTCCCGGCTGAAGTTCGAGGGCGGTGTGCACCGCGTCCAGCGCGTGCCGGCGACCGAGAGCCAGGGCCGCATCCACACCTCCGCGGCGGGCGTCCTGGTGCTGCCCGAGGCCGAGGAGGTCGACGTGACGGTCGACCCCAACGACCTGCGCATCGACGTCTTCCGGTCGTCCGGGCCCGGCGGGCAGAGCGTGAACACCACCGACTCCGCCGTCCGCATCACGCACGTGCCGACCGGCATCGTGGTCAGCTCGCAGAACGAGAAGAGCCAGCTGCAGAACAAGGAGTCGGCGCTGCGCGTGCTGCGCTCCCGGCTGCTGGCCGCCGCCCGCGAGGAGGCCGCCGCGACGGCGAGCGACCAGCGGCGCAGCCAGGTCCGCACCGTCGACCGCAGCGAGCGGGTGCGCACCTACAACTTCCCGGAGAACCGGATCTCCGACCACCGGGTCGGCTACAAGTCGCACAACCTCGACCAGGTGCTGGACGGCGACCTCGACGCGGTGATCGACGCGCTCAGCCAGGCGCACACCGCCGAGCTGCTGGCGGCCGGCTCCTGAACCCGCGCACGCTGCTCGCCGACGCCGCCCGGACCCTGGCCGAGGCCGGCGTCGAGTCGCCGCGCGTGGACGCCGAGCTGCTCCTGGCCCACGTCCTCGGCACCTCGCGCACCGCCCTGCTGACGCTCGCCGACGTGGACGACGACGCCGCCGCCCGCTTCGCCGCGCTGCTCGGCCAGCGGGCCGACCGGGTGCCGCTGCAGCACCTCACCGGGCGGGCCGCGTTCCGCCACCTGGAGCTCGCGGTCGGGCCGGGGGTCTTCGTGCCGCGGCCGGAGACCGAGCTGCTCGTGGACTGGGCGCTGCAGCGCCTCGACGGGCTCTCCGGGCCGATCGTCGTGGACCTGGGCAGCGGCTCCGGCGCCATCGCGCTGTCGATCGCCCACGAGCACCCGGGGGCCCGCGTCACCGCCGTCGAGCGCGACCCGGGCGCGATCGCCTGGACGCGCCACAACGCGCTGGCCAGGGTCGGTGCCGGCGACACCCCGGTCGGCGTCGTCGCCGGCGACATGACCGACCCGGCGCTGCTGTCCGAGCTGGAGGGGCGGGTCGACGTCGTCGTCTCCAACCCGCCGTACGTGCCCGACGGCGCGACCGTGCCCCGCGAGGTCGCCGACCACGACCCGCCGCTGGCGTTGTGGGGCGGCCCCGACGGGCTCGACGTCGTCCGCGGGCTGCTCGGGACGGCGGCCCGGCTGCTGCGCCCCGGTGGCTGGCTGGGCATCGAGCACGCCGACCAGCAGGGGACGGCGCTGCCCGCGGTGGTCCGGTCGCACGGCAGCTTCACCGACGTCGAGGACCACCCGGACCTGGCCGGCCGCCCGCGGTTCACCACCGCCCGGCGCGGCTGACCGCACGGGTAGCGAGGAGGAGGAGTGGGGCCGCAGACCGGTCTGCTCGGGAACCGCTACGAGCTCACGTCCCTGATCGCCGGCGGCGGCATGGGCCAGGTGTGGCGGGGCCGGGACACGCTCCTGGACCGGCCGGTCGCGGTCAAGGTGCTGCGCGACCAGTTCGCCGGCGACCCGGAGTTCCTGGCCCGCTTCCGGGCCGAGGCGCAGCACGCGGCCCTTCTGACGCATCCGCACATCGCCGCGGTGTTCGACTACGGCGAGGTGCGCCCGCACGCCGGCGCACCACCGGTCGCCTACCTCGTGATGGAGCTGGTCGAGGGGGAGTCCCTCGCCGACGTGCTCCGCCGGGAGGGGCGGCTCGACGTCGCCCGCACGCTGGACGTGCTGCGCCAGGCGGCCGACGGGCTCGCCGCCGCGCACGCCGCCGGGGTGGTGCACCGCGACATCAAGCCGGCCAACCTCCTCGTCGGCCGCGGTGGCGCGGTGAAGCTCACCGACTTCGGCATCGCCCGCTCCACCTCGAGCGCCGCCGTCACGCGCACGGGTCAGGTCGTCGGCACCGCGCACTACCTGTCCCCGGAGCAGGCCGGCGGGCAGCCGGCCGGACCGGCCAGCGACGTGTACGCCCTCGGCGCCGTGGGCTACGAGTGCCTGGCCGGACGGCGGGCGTTCGAGGGCGAGAGCGCCGTGCAGATCGCGGTCATGCACCTCCGCGACGTCCCGCCGCCCCTGCCGGCCGACGTCCCGCCCGCCGTGCGGGCGCTGGTGGAGCGGGCCATGGCCAAGGACCCGGCGATCCGCTTCCCGGACGGCGCGGCGCTGCGCGACGCCGTCGAGCGGCTGGTCGCCGGGACCTCCACCACCCGGCTCGGACCGCCCCCCACCGCGGTGCTGCCGGCTCTGCCGCCGGCCGCTCCGGGTGCCGCGGCAGCGTCGCCCCGACGGCGCCGGCCGGTGCTCGCCGCCCTGGCCGCGCTGATCGCCGTCGTCGCCGTCGTCGGCGCGGTCACCGCGATGACGGGGGAGGACCCGGGCACCGGGACCACCGATCCGGCCCCGACGACCAGCAGCGCGCCCGAGGGGGTCGACGTCGTCGCGGAGGCATACCTGGGCCGGCCCGTCCGCGACGTCCAGGCCGAGCTGATCGGCGCGGGCCTGACCGTCGAGCTGGTCGCGGTCGAGACCGGCGCGGTGCCGGCCGGGCAGGTGACCGCCGTGGCGCCGGTGGGGACCCTGGCGCCCGGCAGCCCGGTCCGGCTCGAGTACGCCGTTCCCCCGGTGCCGGCCCCGGCTCCCGCGCCCGCACCGGCCGATGACGGCGGGGGAAACGGCAACGGCAACGGCAAGGACGACGACGGGGGGCGCGGGAACGGCAACGGGCGGGACCGGGGCGACGAGGACGGCGACGACTGACACCGGCCGGTGGTCCCTGCCGGCGCCGGTGCGAGACTCCTGACCCGTGGCCGACATCTACGACTGCTCCGACCCCGCCGCCCGCGCCGCCGGCCTGGACGCCGCGGCCGCCGCGATCAGCCGGGGCGAGCTGGTGCTGCTGCCCACCGACACCGTCTACGGCGTGGCCGCCGACGCCTTCAGCCCCGACGCGGTGACCGGGCTGCTCGCCGCGAAGAACCGTGGCCGGGGGATGCCGGTCCCGGTGCTCGTCGGCGAGGCGTCCACCCTCGGTGGCCTGGTGCTGCGCACCCCTCCCGCGGCCACCGCGCTGGCCCAGGCGTTCTGGCCGGGTGGGCTCACGCTCGTCGTGGAGCACGCGCCGTCCCTGGCGTGGGACCTCGGTGACGCGGAGGGGACCGTCGCCGTGCGGCTGCCCGACGACGAGCTGACCCGCGACCTGCTGCGCCGGACCGGGCCGCTGGCCGTGTCCAGCGCGAACCGCTCGGGCCGGCCGGCCGCCACGACCGCGCAGGAGGCGGCCGAGCAGCTCGGCGAGCACGCGACCGTGGTGCTCGACGGGGGGCCGCGGGCCGACTCGGCGGCGAGCACGATCGTGGACTGCACCGCCCCCACCCCGCGGGTGCTGCGGGTCGGCGCCGTCCCGGTCGACCGCCTCCGCGAGGTCGTCCCCGAGATCACCGACTGACCGGGCACCGCCCCGGGGTCGTCAGCAGGGTTCTCCCAGGGGTGGGCGATACCGTGGGGACGCCGCGCGCGACCGCACGGCGTCCCCACGTCACTGGAGAGCGGCTGAGATGAGCACGCTGCGCGCCGGCGCTCTCCCCGAGCCGACCCCCGGCGGCTGAGCCGGATGCGCGAGTACGCCGTCGTCCTGCTCACCGCCGCGCTGGTCACCTTCCTCACCACCCCGGTGGTGCGGATGCTCGCCATCCGCTTCCGGATGATGGCCGCACCCCGCGAGCGGGACGTGCACGTCATCCCGACCCCGCGCGGTGGTGGCGTCGCGATGTACCTCGGGGTGGTGACGGCGGTGCTCGTGGCCAGCCGGCTGCCGGCCCTGCAGCGCACCTTCGACGACTCGCAGACCTACGCGGTGCTCGTCGCCGGCGGCCTGATCTGCGCCCTCGGCGTGCTCGACGACAAGTGGGGCCTCGACGCCCTGACGAAGCTCACGGGGCAGATCGCCGCGGCCGGCGTCATGGTGCTCCTGGGCGTGCAGCTGGCCTTCCTGTTCCTGCCGGTGGCCGACATCGGCACGATCTCCCTGGGCCCCGACGTCGGCGTGCCGCTGACCATCCTGCTGACCGTCCTCGTGGTCAACGCGCTCAACTTCATCGACGGCCTGGACGGGCTGGCCGCCGGCGTCTCGGCCATCGCTGCCCTGGCGTTCTTCGCCTACAGCTACCACCTGGGCGTCGTCGGGTACGACGACGTCGCCAGCGCCCCCGCCCTGATCACCGCGGTCCTCGCGGGCGCCTGCCTGGGCTTCCTGCCGCACAACTTCAGCCCGGCGCGCATCTTCATGGGCGACTCGGGCTCGATGCTGGTCGGGCTGATGCTCAGCGCCGCCGCGGTCACCGCGACCGGCGGGGTGGACCCGCAGTCCTTCGACTCCGCGGCCACGCTGCTGCCCCTCACGCTGCCGCTGCTGGTGCCGATCGCGGTGCTCTTCATCCCGTTCATCGACCTGGTGATGGCGGTCATCCGGCGGACGAGGCGCGGGCGGTCGCCGTTCGCCCCCGACAAGATGCACCTGCACCACCGGCTGCTGTCGATCGGCCACTCGCACCGGCGCGCGGTGCTGGTCATGTACTTCTGGGCGGCCCTGCTGTCGATGGGCTCCGTGGCGCTGTCGATCACCGGTGGCCGGGCCGAGCTGCTGGTGGTCATCGCCGTGCTGCTGGTGATCGGCGTCGTCGTCGTCCTGAGCCCGCGCGCCCGCCGCGCGGCCCGCGAGGCGCGCGCCGCCGAGCTGGAGGCCCAGCGGGAGCGCAGCCGGGCCGACCACCCGACCGCGCGCGCCGTCCGGCCGCCCGCGGGGACGCCGACCCGCACCACCCGTGCGGCCCGTGCCGGGCGGGTGCTGCGGTGACCGCCCCCGCGCCGCGCAGCACGGCGCCCTGGGACCTGGGGTTCCTGCGCGTCGGCAGCCTGGTCACCGCCGCGGCCACGGCCGTCGCGGCGCCGGTGGCCGGCATCGTGGGCGGCTGGGGGAGCGCGGTGGCGGTGCTCGTGGGCGCGGCCGTGGTCGCCGGGTTCTTCGTCCTGTCGGGCGTGGTCATCGCCTGGGCGGGCGGCATCGACGACGCGCTCGCGCTGCCCGCCGCGCTCGGGACCTTCCTGGTCAAGCTGCTGGTGCTCTTCGCCCTGCTCGGCTCGCTGCCCGAGGACGGGTGGCTGGACCGGCTGGTGCTCGCCTGGACCGTCATCGCCGGGGCGCTGCTGTGGAGCGGGGTCCAGATGCGCTGGGTGTGGACGCGGCAGGTGTTCTACGTGCCCCCGCCCGCGGCACCGGCCGAGGCCCCGTCCAGCGGCCGTGACGCTTCCCCGCCGGACCCGGAAAGCCCGGCGTCGCGCGGCTGAGATAGTGTCCGGAGTGATGGCCGAGAACAGCCCTGCTCGCAGGGACGCTCGACCGCGTGCCGCAGACGCCGACCGTCAGCCCTCCGGGGCGGACATCGGCTGGGGCATCACCGGGACCATGCTCTCGGGGATGCTCGTGTGGGGCGGGGTCGGGTGGCTGCTCGACCGCTGGCTGGAGACCCGCTTCTTCATCCTGGTCGGCATCATCCTGGGCCTGGGAGTGGCCATCTACCTGGTGGTCGTCAAGTACGGCGCCGTCGATCCGCCCCCCGCGGGGAACCGGCCCACCAGCACGACCCGGGGCGGGCAGCGGAGCCGGCCACCGGAGTACCGGAAGACGCAGAAGGGACGACGGTGACCTCCAGCGCCTCAGCGCTCGGCAGCGTGCTCGCTGCCAACGGCGAGGGTTTCGAAGCTCCGACCGTCGAGGAGTTCTATCCGGAGCCGATCGCCGAGTTCGACCTCTTCGGGATCGCCTTCGAGATCACCCGCATCACGCTGATCATGTGGGTCGCGACCGCGGCCATGATCGCCCTGATGGTGGCGGCCGTCCGCAAGCCGTCGATCATCCCGGGCAAGATGCAGTTCATCGGCGAGAGCGGCTACTCGCTCATCCGCGACGGGATGGCCCGCGACGTCATCGGCCCCAAGGGCCTGCCGTTCGCGCCGTTCCTGGCCTCGCTGTTCTTCTTCATCCTCGCGAACAACGCGATGTCGATCGTGCCGCTGGCGCAGATCTCGCCGATGTCGAAGTTCGCGTTCCCGCTCGTGCTCGCGGTGATCGTCTGGATCGTCTACAACTGGGTCGGCATCCGCGAGCAGGGGGCGGGCCGCTACTTCAAGGACGCCGCCGTGCCCCCGGGCGTGCCCGTCGGGGCGCTCATCCTGGTGACGCCGATCGAGTTGCTCCAGGTCTTCATCATCCGGCCGTTCACCCTCGCCGTGCGGCTCTTCGCGAACATGTTCGCCGGCCACATGCTGCTGGCGGTGTTCGCCCTCGGCACGGTCTACCTGCTCAACGTGGGCAACTTCTCCATCATCTTCGCCCCGTTCTCGTTCCTCATGGCGCTGGCCATGACGTTCTTCGAGCTCCTGGTGATCGTGCTGCAGGCCTACGTCTTCACCGTCCTGACGGCGACCTACCTCAACGGCGCCGTCGAACCCGCCCACTGACCGCTCCACCCCCGCCAGCCACCCGGGACGACCCGGGTGACCGACACAGGAGGAAGACCCCCCAATGATCGAGGTACTCGCAGAGCTCGAGGGCAACATCGGCGCCGTCGGCTACGGCCTCGCGGCCATCGGCCCCGGTATCGGTGTCGGCATCGTGTGGGCCGCCTACATCCAGGCGACGGCCCGCCAGCCCGAGTCTGCCGGCCTGACCCGCACCTACGCCTTCCTCGGTGCCGCCCTCTCCGAGGCGCTGGCGCTCATCGGTCTGGTCGCGCCCTTCATCTACGGCTGAGCCAGCCGGTCCTGTCCAGCTGACTCAGGGAGCTCAGAGCATGAACATCCTCGCTGCGGAGTCGCACAATCCGCTGATCCCGCCGGTGGGCGAGATCGTCGTCGGCACGATCACGTTCGCGATCCTCGCCTTCGTGATGATCAAGTTCGTGGTGCCCCGCTTCGAGCAGGTCTTCCAGGAGCGCCGTGCGGCGATCGAGGGCGGCATCGAGCGGGCCGAGGCGATGCAGGCCGAGGCCAAGGCAGCGCTCGAGCAGTACCGCGCGCAGCTGGCCGACGCCCGCAACGAGGCCGCCCAGATCCGGGACGCCGCCCGGGCCGAGGGGCAGCAGATCCTCGAGGAGCTGCGCGCCCAGGCCCAGGAGGAGTCGGCTCGCATCGTCGCCCGCGGCGAGGAGCAGCTGGCCGCCCAGCGCCAGCAGGTGGTCAACCAGCTGCGCGGTCAGATCGGGACGCTCGCCGTGGAGCTGGCCGGCCGCGTGGTGGGCGAGTCCCTCGCCGACGACGCGCGCCGCAGCGGCACGGTGGACCGCTTCCTGGACGAGCTGGACGGCATGACCGCGACCGGTGACGGTCGCGGCGGGGCCGTCCCCGTCGGCGAGAGCAACCGCTGATGGAGGCCTCCAGCCGCGAGGCGCTCGTCGAGGTGCGCGAGCGCCTGGCCGAGATCACCCAGCCGGCCGGGGGTGTCCTGGCGAAGGCCCGGGACGCCGTCACCCGGACGCCGCGGGCCGCCACCGGTCCGGAGCTCCTGCAGCTGGCCGACGAGCTCTTCGCGGTCGGCCGGCTGCTCGACGGCACGCCGACGCTGCGCCGGGCCCTCTCGGACCCGGCCGGCAAGCCGGACGAGCGCGCCGCGCTGGTCCGCCGGCTGCTGTCCGCGAAGGTCTCGGCCGCCACCCTGGACCTGCTGGAGACCATCGCGCGGCAGCGCTGGTCGCGCCCGCTGGACCTGGTGGAGGCCACCACGGCCCTGGCCGTCGAGGCGTCCCTGGACGCCGCGGAGGCCCGCGCCGAGCTGGAGAGCGTCGAGGACGAGCTGTTCCGCTTCGGGCGGATCGTCTCCGGCGACCAGGACCTGGCGCGCATCCTCGGTGACGCCTCGGCGCCGGTCGAGGGCAAGGCCGCGCTGCTGGACCGGCTGCTCGCCGGGCGGGTCAGCCCGGTCACCGAGCAGCTGCTCCGGAACGTCCTCACCAGCCGGCACGTCGGCAACGCGGGTGCGGTCGTCGAGGAGCTGTCGGAGGCGGCCAACCGCCGCCGCGGCCGGTCGACCGCGCACGTGACCACCGCCGTCCCGCTGACGGCGGCCCAGGAGCTGCGGCTGACCGAGTCGCTGGGCCGGCTGTACGGGCGGACCATCGGGTTGCAGGTGACCGTCGACCCGGACGTCGTCGGCGGCCTGGTCGTCCAGGTGGGCGACGAGGTCATCGACGGCAGCATCGCGCAGCGACTGGAAGCAGCCCGCCGGCGCCTCGCCGGCTGAGCCTCCTCCGGCCCCCAGGGCCGCACCAACCCAGACATCACCCCAGCAGGGAAGAGGACGACACGCCATGGCCGAGCTGACGATCTCCGCAGACGAGATCCGCAGTGCCATCCAGAACTACGTCACCGAGTTCCGCCCCGACGTCTCCCGCGAGGAGGTCGGCACCGTCACCGAGGCCGGCGACGGCATCGCGCGGGTCGAGGGGCTGCCCTCGGTCATGACCAACGAGCTGCTCGAGTTCGAGAGCGGCGTGCGCGGTCTGGCCCTGAACCTGGACGTCCGCGAGATCGGCGTCGTGATCCTGGGTGACTTCTCCGGCATCGAGGAGGGCCAGCAGGTCCGCCGCACCGGCGAGGTGCTCTCGGTCCCCGTCGGTGACGGCTACCTCGGTCGCGTCGTCGACCCGCTGGGCAACCCGATCGACGGTGCCGGCGACATCGCGACCACCGGCCGCCGCGCCCTCGAGCTGCAGGCGCCCACCGTGGTGCAGCGCCAGTCGGTGCACGAGCCGATGCAGACCGGGATCAAGGCCATCGACGCCATGACCCCGATCGGCCGCGGTCAGCGCCAGCTGATCATCGGCGACCGCCAGACCGGCAAGACCGCGATCGCGATCGACACGATCATCAACCAGAAGCAGGCCTGGGCGACCGGCGACCCGGCGCAGCAGGTCCGCTGCATCTACGTCGCCGTCGGCCAGAAGGGCTCGACGATCGCGGCGATCCGGTCCTCCCTCGAGGAGGCCGGCGCGATGGAGTACACGACGATCGTCGCCGCCCCCGCCTCCGAGGCGGCCGGCTTCAAGTACATCGCCCCCTACACCGGCTCGGCCATCGGCCAGCACTGGATGTACGAGGGCAAGCACGTCCTCATCGTGTTCGACGACCTGTCCAAGCAGGCCGAGGCCTACCGCGCGGTGTCGCTGCTGCTGCGCCGCCCGCCGGGCCGCGAGGCCTACCCGGGCGACGTCTTCTACCTCCACTCCCGCCTGCTGGAGCGCTGCGCCAAGCTCTCCGACGAGCTCGGCGCGGGCTCGATGACCGGCCTGCCGCTCATCGAGACCAAGGGCAACGACGTGTCGGCCTACATCCCGACCAACGTCATCTCGATCACCGACGGCCAGATCTTCCTCGAGACGGGTCTGTTCAACTCCGGTGTCCGCCCGGCCATCAACGTCGGCATCTCGGTGTCGCGCGTCGGTGGTTCCGCGCAGATCAAGGCGATGAAGTCGGTCGCCGGCCGGCTCCGCCTGGACCTGGCCCAGTACCGCGAGCTGGAGGCCTTCGCCTCGTTCAGCTCCGACCTGGACGCCTCCAGCCGGGCCACCCTGGACCGCGGTCAGCGCCTGGTCGAGCTGCTCAAGCAGGGGCAGTACTCGCCGTTCCCGGTGGAGCGCGAGGTCGTCTCCCTGTGGCTGGGCACGACGGGCAAGCTCGACGTGGTCCCGGTCAGCGACGTGCGCCGCTTCGAGACCGAGTTCCTCGACTACATCTCCCGCGGCGACAACGGCATCTTCGACACCATCCGCCAGTCGAAGAAGCTCGACGACGACACCGTCTCCAGCCTGGAGCGCGCGGTCGAGGCCTTCTACGGCCAGTTCACCACCGGTGAGGGCGAGACCCTCAAGGTGAACGAGCCCGAGGCCGAGGCCATGGACGCCTCGGAGCGTGGCCAGGAGCGCGTCCAGGTCAAGAAGAAGGCCTGACCCGTGGCCGCCTCTCTCCGCGCGCTGCGGCGCCGCATCCGCTCCACGCAGTCGACGAAGAAGATCTTCTCGGCGCAGGAGCTGATCGCCGGTGCCCGCATCGTGCGCGCCCAGGCCCGGGTGGAGGCGTCCAAGCCCTACGCCCGGGAGATCACCCGCGTGCTGTCGGCGCTCGCGTCGTCGGCCTCGCTGGACCACCCGCTGCTGACGGAGCGGCAGAACCCGAAGCGGGCGGCGGTCCTCGTGATCACCTCCGACCGCGGGTTCGCCGGCTCGTACAACGTCAACGTGCTCCGGCGCACCGAGGAGCTGCTCTCGCTGCTCCGCCAGGAGGGCAAGGAGCCGGTGCTCTACGTCGTCGGCCGCAAGGGGGAGACCTACTACTCCTTCCGCGACCGCGAGATGGCGCAGACGTTCACCGGCTTCTCGGAGCAGCCCCGGTACGAGGACGCGCAGGCGGTGGGCTCGGCGCTCATCGACGTCTTCACCGCCGGCATCGACGACGAGGACGGCGGCGCGGGTGCCGACGGCGTCCTCGGCGTGGACGAGCTGCACATCGTCTTCACCGAGTTCCGGTCGCTGCTGTCCCAGGTCCCCGTGGCCAAGCGGATGGCGCCGCTGGAGGTCGAGGAGGTCGAGGAGTTCGACTACGAGCGCGAGGACCGGGAGCACGGCGTCACCACCGGTGACTCCGGCGTCCCGACGTCCTACGAGTTCGAGCCGTCGGCCGAGGGGCTGCTGGACGCCCTGCTGCCGAAGTACGTCACCACCCGCATCTACGCGGCGATGCTCGAGGCGGCCGCCTCCGAGTCGGCGTCGCGGCGGCGGGCGATGAAGTCGGCCTCGGACAACGCCGAGGAGCTGGCGAAGAACCTGTCCCGGCAGGCGAACCAGGCCCGCCAGGCGGAGATCACGCAGGAGATCAGCGAGATCGTCGGTGGCGCCGACGCGCTGGTCTCGTCCAACGCGGGCGACTGACCCGCCCACCACCGTTCCTTTCGCAGCACGAGCCCGAGGGCAGGAGAGCAGTACAGATGACCGTCACCGAGGACCGTCCGACCAGCTCGCAGACGCAGGCCAGCACCGGCCGCGTGGTGCGGGTGACCGGGCCGGTCGTCGACGTCGAGTTCCCGCGCGACGCGATGCCCGACCTGTTCAACGCCCTGAAGGTCGACGTCACCCTGGCCGACCTGGGCAAGACCCTCACCCTCGAGGTGGCCCAGCACCTGGGTGAGAACGTCGTCCGCACCATCTCGATGGCGCCGACCGACGGTCTCGTCCGCGGCGCCGAGGTCACCGACACCGGCAACCCGATCATGGTGCCGGTGGGCGAGGCCGTCACCGGGCACGTGTTCAACGCCCTCGGCGACTGCCTCGACACCCCGGGGTACGGCACGGACGCCCCGCACTGGTCGATCCACCGGCACGCGCCGCGGTTCGACCAGCTCGAGGGCCGCACCGAGATGCTGGAGACCGGCATCAAGGTCATCGACCTGCTGACCCCGTACGTGGCCGGCGGGAAGATCGGCCTGTTCGGTGGTGCCGGCGTCGGCAAGACCGTGCTGATCCAGGAGATGATCCGCCGCGTCGCCCAGGAGTTCGGTGGCGTGTCGGTGTTCGCCGGTGTCGGCGAGCGCACCCGTGAGGGCAACGACCTCATCACCGAGATGACCGAGTCCGGCGTCATCAACTCGACCGCGCTGGTCTTCGGCCAGATGGACGAGCCGCCGGGCACGCGTCTGCGGGTGGCGCTCTCCGCGCTGACGATGGCGGAGTACTTCCGCGACGAGATGAGCCAGGACGTGCTCCTCTTCATCGACAACATCTTCCGGTTCACCCAGGCCGGCTCCGAGGTCTCCACGCTGCTCGGCCGCATGCCGTCGGCCGTGGGCTACCAGCCGACCCTGGCCGACGAGATGGGTGAGCTGCAGGAGCGGATCACCTCGACCCGTGGCCGGTCGATCACCTCGATGCAGGCGATCTACGTGCCCGCCGACGACATCACCGACCCGGCGCCGCACACCACGTTCGCCCACCTCGACGCGACGACCGTGCTCTCGCGGCCGATCTCGGAGAAGGGCATCTACCCGGCCGTGGACCCGCTGGACTCCACCAGCCGGATCCTCGACCCGCAGTACGTGGGCAACGAGCACTACGACATCGCCCAGCGGGTGAAGCAGGTGCTGCAGCGCTACCAGGAGCTGCAGGACATCATCGCCATCCTCGGCATCGACGAGCTCTCCGAGGAGGACAAGGTCACCGTCAACCGGGCCCGTCGCGTCGAGCGCTTCCTCTCGCAGAACATGTTCGTGGCCGAGGCGTTCACCGGTCAGCCCGGTTCCTTCGTCCCGCTGTCGGAGACGCTGCAGGCGTTCAAGGCGATCACCGACGGCGAGTACGACAACGTCCCGGAGCAGGCCTTCTTCATGTGCGGTGGCCTCGAGGACCTCGAGAAGAACGCGGAGCAGCTGAAGCGCTAGCCGCTGCGGCACCCCGTCCGACGGCCGGGTCTCCCTCCGGGGAGGCCCGGCCGTCGTCGTCCCGTCACCCGAACGGTTGTATTCCGGGTCACATGGCTCCAGTATCGGTGCCGCAGTGCCGACCATCACCCTGGTGCGCCCGAGCCGCGGGCGCCGTCCCGAGGACCGACGTGGACACCACGACCGCAGCCGCCGCCCCCGCCGGCAGCTCCGGGGACACCTGGAGCTGGGCTCCCTACGCGCCGGAGGAGTCCGTGCGCTACCGCCTGGAGGAGTGGGCGCCGCCGACGGCGGTACGCCGACCCTGGGTCCGGGTCGGCCGGTTCACGCTGCTCTACCGCCGGGCCTGCTGAGGCCCCGTCCGGAACCGGTGAGCCGGGCGCGGCTAGAGTGGTAGCCCCGTCCGTGATCCCGAGGAGTGTCGTGGCGACCCTGCAGGTCGAGTTGGTGGCCGTCGAGCGCAAGATCTGGTCCGGCGAGGCCGAGCGGGTCATCGCCCGCACCACCGAGGGCGAGCTGGGCGTGCTGCCCGGCCATGCGCCGCTGCTGGGCCAGCTGGCCGACGGCGGTGTGGTGACCATCCGCGTCGCCGGCGGTGAGGACGTCGTCGTCGCCGCGCACGGCGGCTTCCTGTCCGTCAGCGACAAGGGCGTCTCCATCCTCGCGGAGACCGCCGAGATCTCCACCGAGATCGACGTGGAGCGCGCCCGCGAGGCGCTGCGCCGCGCCGAGTCCGAGGGCGACGACCCCGAGTCCATCGCGGCGGCCCGCCGGGCCCAGTCCCGCCTGCAGGCCGCCGGCGCCTCCGCCACCGCCTGACCTCAGCGCGACCGTGACCACAGCCCTGCTGGTCCTCGTGGGGCTGGCCGTGCTGGTGGTCGCGGTTGTCTTCCTGCTCCGCCGCCGGTTCCTGCTGTCCGGCCTGGGGGCGGTCACGATGTGGTTCCGCCCGGCCGGCTCGCCGCGCTGGTCGGTGGGGGTGGCCTGGTACGGCGGTGAGGCGCTGCTCTGGTACCGGGCGCTGTCGCTGTCGGTGCGCCCGCAGCAGCGGCTGTGCCGGGCGGACTTCCGGGTCGACGCGCAGCGCCCGGCCGGCCGCGACGACCTCGCGCTCCCGGACGACGTCGTCGTGCTGGAGTGCGTCACCGCCGAGGGCCCGCGCGAGCTGGCGATGGACCGCTCGACGGTGACCGGCTTCCTCTCCTGGCTGGAGTCCGCGCCCCCCGGCAACTAGCCCTGCTGCTGCGCGGCCGCCTCGCGCTGCGCGTGCGCACCGCTGTGCGCGCCCGGCTCCCACAGCACGTCGCCGCCGGGGTTGGCGACCCGGGACAGGATGAACAGCAGGTCGGAGAGCCGGTTGAGGTAGCGGGCGGTCTCGGGGTTGGTGCGCTCGGGCTCCGCGGCGATCAGCGCCCACACGCTGCGCTCCGCGCGCCGGGTCACCGCCCGGGCCTGGTGCAGCAGCGCGGCCAGCGGCGTGCCGCCGGGCAGGATGAAGCTGTCGAGCTTGGGCAGGGCGGCGTTGTGCTCGTCGCAGGCCGCCTCCAGCCGTTCGGTGTAGGCGGCGGTGATCCGCAGCGGCGGGTACTGCGGGTCGGGCACGACCGGCGTGCACAGGTCGGCGCCGACGTCGAACAGGTCGTTCTGGATGCTGCGCACCAGCTCGGCCAGCGCCGGCTCCGGGGAGCCCAGGGCGAGGGCCAGGCCCAGCACCGTGTTGGTCTCGTCCACGTCCGCGTAGGCGACGACGTGCGGGTCGGTCTTCGGGACCCGGCTCATGTCGCCGAGGTGGGTCTGCCCGGCGTCGCCGGTCTTGGTGTAGATGCGGGTGAGCCGGACGGTCATGGCGGCGAGCCTAGGTGCACCGCGGCACCCCGCGGCGTCCCGGTGCCTTCGACCCTGGCAGGTGGACCCTTGGACCGCTGCGCCGGGCAGCGGTACCGCCTGAGGTGGTCGCATGGCACATCCGCTGCGGCAGGACGCGCGCCCCGTCGTCGACGCCTCGACCACCGCGCGCGGCAGCCGGATCGACCTCGACGGGGTGAGCCGGCGCTACCGGGTCGGGGAGGTGACGGTCACCGCGCTCGAGCAGGTGGACCTGCACGTCGACGAGGCGGCGTTCGTGGTCATCCTCGGCCCGTCCGGGAGCGGCAAGACCACGCTGCTGAACCTGATCGGCGCCCTCGACGTCGCCACCGAGGGCCGGGTCCGCGTGGCCGGCCAGGACCTCACCGCCGCCTCCCGCGTCGAGCGGGCGCGGCTGCGGCGGCACACGGTGAGCTTCGTCTTCCAGAGCTTCAACCTGTTCCCGGGTCTCACCGCGCTCGAGAACGTGCAGTTCGGCGCGGACGTCGCCGGCCGGGAGCACCCCCGTGAGGCGGCGGCCGCCACGCTGGCCGAGGTGGGCCTCGAGGCCCGGGCGGCCCACTTCCCGCACCAGCTCTCCGGAGGCGAGCAGCAGCGCGTCGCGATCGCCCGCGCCCTGGCCACCGGCAACCCGGTCCTGCTGGCCGACGAGCCCACGGGCGAGCTGGACTTCCGCACCGGCGTGGCCATCCTCGAACTCCTCCGCCGCCAGGCGGAGGCGGGCACGACGGTCCTCGTGGTCACGCACAACCGGGAGATCGCCCGGGTGGCGGACCGGGTCGTCGAGCTGTCCAGCGGGCACGTCGTGGGCGACGGGCCGCCCCCCGGAGGCCGGGCACCGGTCTCCGAGCTGCACTGGTAGCCGGCAGTGCGCACCCGGGGGCTGTTCCTGCGCTGGACCGCGCGGGATCTGCGCAGGCGCTGGCTGCTGGTCGCCGCCATCGCGCTCGTGCTCGCGCTGGGCACGGGCACCTACGCCGCCCTGATCGGCTCCTCGGACTGGCGCCGCGAGTCGAACGACCGCAGCTTCGCCCTCCTGCGCATGCACGACGTGCGGATGACCCTGAGCGAGGGGCTCACCGCCGACGCCGGCGTGCTGGCCGACGCCGTGACCCGGATCCCGCAGGCCGGCCAGGTGCAGGACGTCGCCGAGCGGCTGGTGGTCCCCACGCTGGTGGACGTGTCCGGCCCGGGGGAGCAGGTCCTGGTGCCGGGCCGCATCGTCGGGATGCCGGTCGACCCGCCGGTGGACCTGCTGCACGTGACCAGCGGTCAGGGCCTGCGGGCCGGCGACCCCGCCGTCGTCCTCGAGCGCTCCTTCGCCGACTACTACGACCTGCCCGACGCCGGGACGCTGCGGGTGGCGGGGAACCGGGCGGTGTCCTACGCCGGGCACGGCCAGCTGCCCGAGTACTTCGCCATCGCGGGCGGAGGTGGTGGCTCGTTCACCACGGAGGCGGGCTTCGGCGTCGTCTTCGCGCCGCTGGAGACCGCCCAGCAGCTGGCCGGCGCTCCCGGCCGGGTCAACGAGGTGGTGCTGCGCCTGGCCCCGGGGGCCGACGACGAGGAGGTCGCCGCGGCGCTGGAGGACGAGCTCGCCGGCCGCGGGCTCGCCGGGACGGCGGTGGTCAAGGGCGAGGAGGTCGTCTACCGCACGCTCTACGAGGACATCGACGGCGACGAGCAGTTCTGGCGGATCATCGCCGGGCTCCTGCTGGCGGGGGCGGCCTTCGCGACGTTCAACCTCACCACCCGCGTGGTGGAGGCGCAGCGCCGCGAGATCGGCATCGGCATGGCGCTCGGGCTGCCGCGCTGGCGGCTGGCCATCCGGCCCCTGGCGCTCGGGCTGCAGATCGCGGTCGTCGGCGTGCTGCTCGGCGTCGTGGTGGGCGTGGTCACCGGCCGGCTGTTCGGCGGCCTGTTCCGGTCGCTGCTCCCGCTGCCGGTCTGGGAGCAGGCCTTCCCCTACGCCACCTACCTCCAGGCGGCCGCGCTGGGCTTCCTGCTGCCGCTGCTGGGCGTGGCCTGGCCGACCTGGCGCGCCGTGCGGGTGGAGCCGGTCGAGGCCATCCGGGTCGGGCACCTCGCCGCCAGGGGGACGCGGCTGGCCCCGCTGCTGCGGCGGATCGCGCTGCCCGGACGGTCCTGGCACCAGATGCCGGTGCGCAACCTCGTCCGGACGCCGCGGCGCACGGTGCTCACGGCGCTCGGGATCGGGGCCGCGATCGCCACGCTGGTGACCGTCTTCGGCATCCTGGACTCCTTCACCCGGACGCTGGACGACTTCGACGCCGAGACCACGACCTCGGCGCCGGACCGGGTCACCGTCCAGTTCACCGACGTGCTGCCGGAGGACGCGCCGCAGGTGGCGGCCGTGTCCGCCGCCCCGCAGGTCGGCGGGTCCGCCGCGACGCTGCTCGTGGAGGGGACCGCGCGCGCGGGGGGCGAGGAGGTGCCGCTCGCGCTCTCCGTGCGCGACATGGCCGGCGGGCTGTGGCGGCCCACCGTGACCGGCGGGGATCCCGCGGACGGCGTCGTCCTCAGCGAGGTCGCCGCGCGGGACCTCGGCGTGGCGCCCGGCGACCGGGTCGAGCTGGACCACCCGCAGCGGAGCGCCGCCGGGGTCACCCGCGCCACCACCGAGGTGGTCGTCGCCGGCACCCATCCCGGGCCGATCCGGGCGGTGGCCTACCTCGACCGCTCCCGGGCGGCGCCCTTCGGCATGGCGGGGCTGGTCAACGTCCTCGAGGTGTCGCCGGCGGGAGGCGTGACCCAGGACGAGCTCACCCGGGCGCTGTTCGAGGTGCCCGGCGTCGCCTCCGTGCAGGCCGCCACCGCCGTCACCGACAGCTTCCGCGAGGCCCTCGGGGCCTTCACGAGCGTGCTCGGGGTCGCCGCCGCCATCACCCTGCTGCTCGCGCTGCTCATCGCGTTCAACGCCACCAGCATCGCCACCGACGAGCGGGCCCGCGAGCACGCCACGATGTTCGCCTTCGGGCTGCCGCGCCGCGCCGTGCTCGCGATGAGCATGGTCGAGAGCGCGCTGATCGGGCTGCTCGGGACCGGAGCCGGGGTGGGGCTGGGGTACCTGCTCACCCGCTACACGGTCGAGGTGCAGCTGCACCGGACGCTGCCGGAGTTCTGCATGCCCGCGGTCGTCTCGCCCACGACCGTCGGCGTGGCGCTCGCCCTCGGCGTGGGCGCGGTGGCCCTCACGCCCCTGGTCACGCTCCGCCAGCTCGGCCGGATGGACATCCCCGCCACGTTGCGCGTCGTGGAGTAGCGCCGGCCCTCTCGTAGGGTGGGCCGGTGGAGTGCTTCGAGGTGTCCGGTGGAACCGCCCTGTCCGGCCGGGTCCGCGTCACCGGCGCCAAGAACAGCGCCCTCAAGCTGATGGCGGCCGCGCTGCTCGCGCCGGGCCGCACGGCCATCGACGAGGTCCCCGACATCCTCGACGTCGCGATCATGAGCGAGGTGCTCCGCCGCCTCGGCTGCGACGTCACCTACGAGCGGACGCCCGGCAGCGGGGGAGGGGGCCGGGTCGTCGTCGACGTGCCGGAGAAGCCCTCCACCGAGACCGACTACGACCTGGTGCGCCGCATGCGGGCGTCGATCAGCGTGCTGGGCCCGCTGGTGGCCCGCTGCGGCAGCGCCCGGGTGGCCCTGCCCGGCGGTGACGCGATCGGGTCCCGTGGGCTGGACATGCACATCTCCGGCCTGGAGCGCCTCGGCGCCACGATCGTCAGCGAGCACGGGTTCCTCGTGGCCACCGCGCCCCGCCTCACCGGGACGTCGATCTGGCTGGACTTCCCGTCGGTCGGCGCCACCGAGAACCTGGTGATGGCGGCCGTGCTCGCCGAGGGCACCACGGTCATCGACAACGCGGCCCGCGAGCCCGAGATCGTCGACCTCTGCAGCATGCTCACCGCCATGGGTGCCCGCATCGACGGCGCCGGCACCTCCACGATCACCGTGGAGGGCGTCGAGGGGCTCTCCCCGGTGGAGTGCACCACGGTGCCCGACCGGATCGTCGCGGGCACGTGGGCCATCGGCGCGGTCATGACCCAGGGCGACGTCGTCGTGGAGCGGGCGGTGGCCGAGCACCTCACGGTGGCGCTCGACAAGCTGACCGACGCCGGCGCGACCGTCGAGACGCTGCCCGACGGCTTCCGGGTGGCCATGCAGGACCGGCCCCGTGCCGTCGACGTCGTCACCCTGCCGTTCCCCGGGTTCCCGACCGACCTGCAGCCCATGGCGGTGGCGCTGGCCGCAGTCTCCACCGGGACGGCGCTGATCACCGAGAACGTGTTCGAGGGCCGGTTCATGTTCGTGAACGAGCTGGTGCGTCTCGGCGCGGACGTCCGCATCGACGGGCACCACGCGGTCGTGCGGGGCCGCGAGCGGTTGTCCAGCGCCCCGGTGCTGGCCACCGACATCCGCGCCGGCGCCGGGCTGGTGCTCGCCGGGCTGGTGTCCGACGGCGTGACCGAGGTGCAGGACGTGCACCACGTCGACCGCGGCTACCCCGACTTCGTCGAGCAGCTGCGCGGCCTGGGCGTGCGGATCGAGCGGACCCAGCGCCCCGCCTGAGGCCTCAGCCGCGGAACGTCGCGGCCAGCGCCCGCGCCCGCTCGGCGTCCTCGGGGAAGACCAGCACGTCGGTGCGGTGCGGTGCCGGGCTGCGCAGGGTCGACCGGATGCCCGCGTCGGAGAGCACCGCGCGCAGCGCCAGCGCCGTCGAGCGGGTGGCCACGGTGGCGACCGGGGCCAGCAGCCCGGCCTCGGGCCGGGCGCGCGGCCGGCCGCGGCCGTAGCCGGGGCCGAACGCCCAGCGCGTGATGAGCGCCAGGGCGGCCACCACCAGGACGGCGATGATCACGCTCGTCATCGGTCCGACCTCCCGTCCGTGCTCCGTTCGAGTGTGCCACCGGCCACAGGCAGGGGAGACCTCCGGCCACGGGGCTGCTACCGGCGGGTAACCGCCCTACACTCCGCTGGCATGCCGTTCCCTTCAGCGCCGAAGGAGCGCGACCGCCCCTGGGTCATGCGCACCTACGCCGGCCACTCCTCGCCGGCCGAGTCCAACGCCCTCTACCGGCGGAACCTCGCCAAGGGCCAGACCGGTCTGTCGGTGGCCTTCGACCTGCCGACCCAGACCGGGTACGACCCCGACGACGAGCTCGCCCGCGGCGAGGTCGGCAAGGTCGGTGTGCCGGTCACGCACATCGGTGACATGCGGGCCCTCTTCGACGGCATCCCGCTCGACGAGATGAACACGTCGATGACGATCAACGCGACGGCGATGTGGCTGCTCGCGCTGTACCAGGCCGTCGCCGAGGAGCACGGGCACGACGTCTCCAAGCTCGCCGGGACGACGCAGAACGACATCATCAAGGAGTACCTGTCGCGGGGCACCTACGTGTTCCCGCCGGCTCCGTCGATGCGGCTGATCACCGACATGGTCGCCTACACGGTCACGACCATGCCGAAGTGGAACCCGATCAACATCTGCAGCTACCACCTGCAGGAGGCGGGGGCGACGCCGGAGCAGGAGATCGCCTACGCCCTGTCGACGGCGATCGCCGTCCTGGACTCGGTGCGCGACTCCGGCCAGGTGCCGCAGGAGAAGTTCGGCGAGGTCGTCGCGCGCATCTCCTTCTTCGTGAACGCGGGTGTCCGCTTCGTCGAGGAGATGTGCAAGATGCGCGCGTTCACGCAGCTCTGGGACGAGCTGACGCAGGAGCGCTACGGCGTCCAGGACCCCAAGCACCGGCGGTTCCGGTACGGCGTGCAGGTCAACTCCCTCGGCCTGACCGAGGCGCAGCCGGAGAACAACGTCCAGCGGATCGTGCTGGAGATGCTCGCCGTCACGCTGTCCCGCGACGCCCGCGCCCGTGCTGTGCAGCTGCCGGCCTGGAACGAGGCCCTGGGCCTGCCCCGGCCGTGGGACCAGCAGTGGTCGCTGCGCCTGCAGCAGGTGCTGGCCTACGAGACCGATCTGCTCGAGTACGAGGACCTCTTCACCGGGTCCGTCGTCGTGGAGAAGAAGGTCGCCGAGATCGTCGAGGGCGCCCGCGCCGAGATGGCCCGCGTGCAGGAGATGGGCGGTGCCGTCGCGGCCGTCGAGTCCGGCTACATGAAGGGCCAGCTCGTCGGCTCGCTCGCCGAGCGGCGCCGGCGGATGGAGAGCGGCGAGGACGTCGTCGTCGGCGTCAACAAGTTCGACAGCACCGAGCCCAACCCGCTCACCGCGGACCTCGACACCGCGATCATGGTCGTCGACCCCGCCGTGGAGGCCGCCGCGCAGGAGGCCGTGCAGAAGTGGCGGGCCGAGCGCGACCCCGAGCCGGTGCAGCGGGCGCTGGACCGGCTGCGCGCCGCCGCGGGCACCGACGAGAACCTGATGCAGGCCACCCTGGAGTGCGCCCGCGCCGGCGTGACGACGGGGGAGTGGGCCGGCGTCCTGCGCGAGGTCTTCGGCGAGTACCGGGCGCCCACCGGCGTCGCCGCGGCCAGCGGCGGCGGTGAGGCCGACCAGACCCTCACCGAGGTCCGCGAGCGGGTGCGCGCCACCGGCGAGGAGCTGGGCGGGCGGCTGCGCTTCCTGGTCGGCAAGCCCGGCCTGGACGGGCACTCCAACGGCGCCGAGCAGATCGCCGTCCGCGCCCGCGACGCCGGGTTCGAGGTGATCTACCAGGGCATCCGGCTGACGCCGTCGCAGATCGTCTCCGCAGCGGTCGAGGAGGACGTGCACGTCGTCGGCCTGTCCGTGCTCTCGGGCTCGCACCTGCAGGTGGTGCCGGCCGTGCTCCAGGGCCTGAAGGACGCCGGCCTCGACGACGTGCCGGTCGTGGTCGGCGGGATCATCCCCGACAGCGACGCGCGCCGGCTCCGCGAGCTGGGCGTGGCCCGGGTGTTCACGCCGAAGGACTTCGGGCTCAACGACATCATGGGCCAGGTCGTGGACGTGATCCGCGAGGCGAACGGCCTGGGGGAGAAGGTCCCGCAGCCGGCCTGAGGTCGCTAGCGTCGGGGGATGACTGACGGCGCACCCCGGGTAGAGCGCGACGGCGACGCCGTCCGCATCACGATGGTGCGGGCGGCGCGCCGCAACGCGCTCTCCCGCGAGCACCTGACCCAGCTGCTGGCCGCGGTCACGGACGTCGGGGAGTCCGACGCGACCGGGATCGTGCTGGCCGCCGAGGGGCCGGTGTTCAGCGCCGGGCACGACTTCGCCGACGTCGCCGGCAAGCCGGTCGCGGAGGTGCGCAGCCTGCTCCAGCTGTGCACCGAGCTGATGCAGACCATCCAGGACGTCCCCCAGGTGGTCGTCGCCCGCGTGCACGCCCTGGCGACCGCCGCCGGGTGCCAGCTCGTCGCCTCCTGCGACCTCGCCGTCGCCGCCGAGTCCGCCGGCTTCGCCGCACCGGGCGGCAAGGGTGGCTGGTTCTGCCACACCCCGATGGTGGCGATCGCCCGCAACGTCGGGCGGAAGCGGGCGATGGAGCTGGCCCTCACCGGCGACGTGATCGGCGCGCGGACGGCGCTGGAGTGGGGGCTGGTCAACCGGGTGGTGCCCGACGCCGAGCTCGATGCCGCGGTCGCGGACCTCCTGGACCGGGCGACCCGCGGTTCCCGGGCGAGCAAGGCCTGGGGCAAGCAGACGATGTACGCCCAGCTGGACCGCCCGGAGCGCGATGCGTACACGACGGCGGTCGAGGTCATGGCGGCGGCGAGCCAGCTCGACGGGGCGCGGGAGGGCATGGCCGCGTTCCTGGAGAAGCGCTCCCCCGTCTGGACCGACTGAGGTGAGACCGGCCACATCCGGCATGGATGCGGCCGGCCGGGCATTGATCCCTTCCGTGCAGAACCTGTGGGGCCTGACGCGCCGGCGCGCGCTCGACTTCGGGCGGACGACGACCGCGAGCTGTTGACGCTCCCCGCTCCCGCCGTCCCCTCCCTCCCGCAGAACAGGTAGCCCACCCGTGCTCGCTCGTCTCCGCCGCGTGCCCTTCGGCGCGCAGGTCCTCCTCGCCCTCGTGGTCGGCGTCGCCCTCGGCTTCGTCGCCCGCGAGATGGGCACCGTCTCCGACGGCTCGCCCAACTGGCTGACCAGCACCCTGCAGACCATCGGCAGCAGCTTCGTCTCGCTGCTCAAGGCCCTGGTCCCGCCGCTGATCGTCACCGCCGTCGTCGTCTCCATCGCCAACCTCAAGCAGGTCTCCAACGCCGCCCGCCTGGCCGGGCAGACGCTGCTGTGGTTCGCCATCACCGCGCTCATCGCCGTCGCCATCGGCATCGGCCTGGGCCTGCTCACCGAGCCCGGCAGCAACAGCTCGGTCGACGCCTCCAGCGCCCAGGACGTCGGCACGACCGGCGGCTGGTGGGACTTCCTCAAGGGCCTGGTCCCCGGCAACATCCTCGGGCTGCAGGCCTCGGCAGGTGCCGACGGCTCGGTCGGCCTGTCGTTCAACGTGCTCCAGCTGATCGTCATCTCGGTCGCGATCGGCGTGGCGATCCTCAAGATCGGCGCGGCCGCCGAGCCCTTCCTCAACCTCACCCGCTCGGCGCTGGCGGTCGTGCAGAAGGTCCTCTGGTGGGTCATCCTGCTGGCCCCGATCGGCACCGTCGGCCTGATCGGCAACGCCGTGGCCAGCTACGGCTGGGACTCCCTGGGCTCGCTCGGCGTCTTCGCCGGCGCGGTCTACGCGGGCCTGGCCCTGGTGCTGTTCGTCGTCTACCCGGTGCTGCTCAGGGCCCACGGCCTCTCGCCGCTGCGGTACTTCGCCGGTGCCTGGCCGGCCATCCAGCTGGCCTTCGTCTCCCGCTCCTCGATCGGCACCCTGCCGGTGACCGAGCGGGTGACCGAGCAGAACCTCGGCGTCCCGCGGTCCTACGCCTCGTTCGCCGTCCCGCTGGGCGCCACCACCAAGATGGACGGCTGCGCCGCGATCTACCCGGCGCTGGCCGCGATCTTCGTCGCCCAGTTCTTCGGCGTGGACCTGTCGATCACCGACTACCTGCTCATCGCGCTGGTCTCGGTCATCGGCTCGGCGGCCACCGCCGGCGTCACCGGCGCCGTCGTCATGCTGACCCTGACGCTGTCGACCCTGGGCCTGCCGCTGGCCGGCGTCGGCCTGCTGCTGGCGATCGACCCCATCCTCGACATGGGCCGCACCGCGGTGAACGTCGCCGGCCAGGCGCTGGTGCCGACCATCGTGGCCAAGCGCGAGGGCATCCTCGACGTCGAGCGGTACAACTCGACCTCGCCGGTCGAGCCGCTGGCGACGGTGGAGGAGCAGGACGGCGTGGACGCCGACCTGCGCCGGCCCGCCTCGGTCTGATCCCCGCGCGCACGGGCCCGGTCCTCCTCGGAGGGCCGGGCCCGTCGTCGTTCACCCGGTCAGGTCCGCGCAGGTGGACTCGTGCGGGAGCAGGGGCCGGAACGTCACCGACCAGGTGCCGCCCGCCGACGACCACGGCGTGAGCACGGTCGCGGCACCCGCCGCCTCCCGCACCGCGACGGCCTGCTCGCCGGTGGCCACGACGCAGGAGACGTCGGGACCGATCGGCTCCCCGGGCAGCGCCGGCCCGGGCCACGGCTGCGGGGGCCCGGCGAAGTCGACGCCGGAGCCGTCGTCCTCCGGGGCGGTCCACGGCCGGACGACGGCGGCGACGGCGGCCGGCTCGTAGACCTGCGGCGAGCCGTCACCGGGCTGCGCCACGCCGAGCAGGCGGTCCAGGAGCTCCTGCAGCTCCGCGCGGGCCGCCTCCTGCTCCGCCGACAGACCGCCCGCGCCCATCCCCTCCGAGAGCGCGTAGGCCTCGCGGACGAAGCGCTCCTCGGCGGTGACGACCGTGAACCTCGTGGACGGCGCATCGGCCACGGGAGGGGAGCCGAGGTCGGCGGTGTCCGCCACGCCGGCGTCCAGCGCCAGCTCGACCAGTTCCTGGACCTGCCCGACGGGCACCTGGCGCACCTGCACGTTGGGCCAGGCGAACCCCCGGTAGATGGCGGCCACCGGTCCCTGCCCGAAGACGCGGCCGTCGGCGTGCACGCTGACCAGGGGCAGCCGGCCGGCGTCGGCGCCCGGCTGGGTGAACCCGCCCACGCGGTCGACCTGCAGCACCAGCGCCCCGGGATCCCCGGGCAGGTCCGGTGACGGTGCCGGGTCCGGCGCCCCGGCCGGCTGCTGCCCGCACGCCCCGAGGGCACCGACCAGCACGAGCACCGCCGCCGCACGCAGGACCGCCATGCCTGCTCGACGTCGGGGTGCGGCCGGCGGTTCCCGAGCAGGTACCGTCGGCGCCCGTGCGCCTGGTCATCGCCCGCTGCTCCGTGGACTACATCGGGCGGCTCACCGCCCACCTGCCGATGGCGACCCGCCTGCTGCTGGTCAAGGCCGACGGCTCGGTCTCCATCCACGCCGACGACCGCGCCTACAAGCCGCTGAACTGGATGACCCCGCCCTGCACGCTCAGGGACGAGCTGGCCGACGGCAGCGGCACCTGGACGGTCACCAACAAGGCCGGCGAGCAGCTGGTCATCACGATCGACGCCGTCCTGCACGACCACTCGCACGAGCTCGGCGTCGACCCCGGCCTGCAGAAGGACGGCGTCGAGGCGGAGCTGCAGCGGCTGCTCGCCCTGCACGTGGAGACCTTCGGGGCCGGCTGGTCGCTGGTGCGCCGCGAGTACCCGACCGCCATCGGCCCGGTCGACCTGCTGTGCCGCGACGCCGACGGGCGCACCGTGGCCGTCGAGATCAAGCGCCGGGGCGAGATCGACGGCGTCGAGCAGCTCACCCGCTACCTCGAGCTGCTCAACCGCGACCCGCTGCTGGCCCCGGTCAAGGGCGTGTTCGCCGCCCAGGAGATCAAGCCGCAGGCCAAGGTGCTCGCCCAGGACCGCGGCATCGACTGCGTGACCGTCGACTACGCCGTCCTCAAGGGCACCGACGACCCGTCCCAGCGCCTCTTCTAGGCCCGGCTCCCCGGTAGCACCCGCGAACGGGGAACCGGCGGGTGAGAGACTGCCCGCGATCACCGACGGTGGGAGGAGATGGCAACGTGGCCAGGGAACTGAACGAGGTCGGCGTCGTGGGGCTGGGCACCATGGGTGCCGGCATCGCGGAGGTGCTCGCGCGGGCGGGCCTGTCGGTCACCGCCGTCGAGGTCAGCGACGAGGCCGTCGCCCGCGGGCGCGCGCACGTGGAGCAGTCCACCGACCGCGCGGTGAGCCGCGGCAAGCTGGACCCCGCCGACCGCGACGCCATCTTCGAGCGGATCCGGTTCAGCTCCTCGATGGAGGACCTGGCGAACGCCGAGCTGGTCATCGAGGCCGTGCCCGAGCGCATGGAGCTCAAGGCGGACATCTTCGCGAAGCTGGACAAGATCTGCCCGCCGGACACCATCCTGGCGACGAACACCTCGAGCCTCTCGGTCACCGAGCTCTCGGTCGTCACCGGCCGGCCGAGCAAGGTCATCGGCATGCACTTCTTCAACCCCGCGCCGGTCATGAAGCTGGTCGAGGTCGTGCGCACCGTCGTCACCGAGCCGTCGGTCGTCGAGGACGTCGAGGCGCTGGCCGCCCGGCTCGGCAAGGTCGACGTGACCATCGGCGACAAGGCCGGGTTCATCGCCAACGCGCTGCTGTTCGGCTACCTCAACCACGCGGTCTCCATGTACGAGAACCGCTACGCCTCGCGCGAGGACATCGACGCCGCCATGCGCCTGGGCTGCGGCCTGCCCATGGGCCCGCTCGCGCTGATGGACCTCATCGGCATCGACACCGCCTACGAGATCCTCGACACGATGTACAAGCAGTCGCGCAACCGGCTGCACGCGCCCAGCCCGATCATCAAGCAGATGATGACCGCCGGTCTGCTGGGCCGGAAGGTCGGCCGCGGCTTCTACACCTACGCCGAGGAGGGCTCGGCCGAGGTCGTCGCCGATGCGCAGACCCCGACCCCCGGCGGCGCCGCCGAGGGTGCCCGCGAGGTGCGGACGGTCGGCGTCGTCGGCTCGGGCACGATGGCCACCGGCATCATCGAGGTCGTGGCCAAGGGCGGTTACGACGTCGTCTTCGTGGCCCGTGCGGCGGAGAAGGTCGAGGCGGTGCACAAGGCGCTGGCCAAGTCGCTGGAGAAGCAGGTGCAGCGCGGCCGCCTGGAGGAGTCCGCCCGCGACGAGATCCTCGGCCGGATCACCGGCACGACCTCGCTGGACGACCTCGCCGACCGCGACCTGGTCATCGAGGCCGTCGTCGAGTCGCTGCCGGTGAAGGAGGCGCTGTTCGCCAACCTCGGCGAGATCGCCAAGCCGGGCGCCGTGCTGGCGACCACCACGTCGAGCCTGCCGGTCATCGAGTGCGCCAAGGCCAGCGGCCGCCCCGCCGACGTCGTCGGCATGCACTTCTTCAACCCGGCCCAGGTCATGAAGCTGGTCGAGGTCGTCTCCACCATCTCCACCGCTCCGGACGTGGCGGCCACCATCCACGCGGTCTCGGCGCAGCTGGGCAAGCACGCGGTGTCCTGCACCGACCGCGCGGGCTTCATCGTCAACGCGCTGCTCTTCCCGTACCTGAACGACGCGGTGAAGATGCTGGAGGCGCACTACGCCACGGCCGACGACATCGACGCCGCGATGAAGGTGGGCTGCGGGTACCCGATGGGTCCCTTCGAGCTGCTGGACGTGGTGGGCCTCGACGTGTCGCTGGCCATCGAGCGGGAGCTGTACACGGAGTTCCGCGAGCCCGGGTTCGCGCCCGCCCCGCTCCTGGAGCACCTGGTCACCGCGGGCTACCTCGGCCGCAAGACCGGCCGCGGCTTCCGGGACTACGCCGGCCGCTGAGCGTGCCCCGTCGCCGTCCGCGCGCCGGCTCCCGCCCGCAGGGCCGGGAGCCGGCGCGTCGCGCGGAGACGGTCGAGGAGGCCGCCGACGGCGACTGGGTGGTGCGCCCCCTCACCGGCTCGGCCACCGGTAAGACCTACCGGTGCCCCGGCTGCGACCAGGAGATCCGGCCGGGGACACCGCACGTGGTGAGCTGGCCGGCCTACGCCCGGGACTCCGACCTCGACCCCTGGGACACCGACAGCGCCGCCGACCGGCGCCGGCACTGGCACACCACCTGCTGGCGGGCCCGCGACCGCCGTCGCTAGCCGGCTCGGGCGGAGACGACCAGGTTGTCCTCGTAGCTGCCGGCCACCCGGTCGAAGGCGCCGCCGCAGGTGATCAGCCGCAGCTCGGGCCCGGGGGTGGCGCCGTAGACAGCGGTCGTGGGGAAGGCGTCCTTGGCGTACCGGTCGACGGCGGTGACGACGAAGCGCACGGTCGTCCCGTCGGCGCGATCGACCAGCACCTCGTCACCTGGCACGAGCCGGTCCAGCCGCGCGAACACCGTCGGCCGGCCGGCCCAGTCGACGTGCCCGGCCAGCACGGCCGGCCCCTGACCACCCGGCGCCGGACCACCGGCGTGCCAGCCGGCGACCGCCGGGTCGGCGGGCACCACGAGCGCGCCCGCGCCGTCGACGCCGGTGGCGGGGACGGCGGCATCCACCCCGGCGGCGGGGACCCGTAGCCGCACGGGCGCCGCCACGGCCACCGCCGGGCTGCTGGCCGCGGCCGCGACGTCCGCGGGCCGGGGGAGGGCGGGAGAGGTGCCGGGGAGCAGCGCGGCCGCGAGGACGACGGCGGCGGCCAGCCGGGCGGGGTGCCGCCGGCCGAGGGCCAGGCCGGCGACGACCAGCGCGCCGGTCAGCAGGACGGCGGGCTGCCCGCTCCCTCCGCCCGCCTCCACGCCACCCACCGGCACGACGGCGGGCGCGACGGCGTCGGGAAGGGCACGGAGCGCCAGGCCGGCGCCCTCCGGCGCGTCCAGCGCGAGCACCGTGACCACGCTGCCGGGCCGGAGGTCCAGTGCCAGCTCGGCCACCGCCGTGCCCGCGGTGACCCGCACGGTCGAGGTGCCGGCCGGCACCTCGATCCAGGCTCCCGCGGTGGCGAAGGGCAGGTCCGCGGCCAGCGGAGGGCCGCCGGAGAGCTCGGCGTCCAGCTGCGCTGCCGAGCCCGCGGCCGCGAGGACGCGCACCCGGGCCGCTCCCGGTCCGGGGGCGCTCAGGTCGTCGGCGAGGGCGGTGAGCGCGATCGACTCGAACCGGCCGCTCAGCGCGACGGTGCGGGCAGTGCCGGCCGGGACCTCGACGCGGGTGGACAGCACGGGAGGGCTACTGGACGGGGCGCCGGCCGCGCGCACGCTGAGCGCGTAGGCGCCCGGTGCCAGGTCGCGGTACCCGCCGGCGTCCCCGTAGGCCAGACCGGTGGCGAGGTCGGGCCCGGCGTCCACCGCGGGGCCGGTCGCCGGTGCCGGGGTGAGCGCGACGTCGACGGCCGGGGTGTCGGGGGAGAGGTGGACCACCCGCAGCCGCCCGGTCTCCGCCGCCCCGGCGGGCGCGGCCCAGCCGAGGGTGAGCACGACCAGCGCGACGGCCAGCAGCCCGCACGTCGTCCGGACCGTGCGGTCGCGGCACGTGCGGGCTGCCGGCCGAGCGTGCGCTGGGTTCAGGAACGACCCTGCCCGACGGGAGCGTCGATCGCCTGCGTGCTCGGCCCGGTGGTGGCGCCGGTGCGCGGGGGCATCGGCAGCTGGCGGGTCGGCGGGTTGGTCTCCGTGCGGGTGGGCTGCTGCGCCGCGGCCTGCTCGCCGGCAGCGCGGGTGGGCTGCTGCGCCGGGGCGGTGGTCTCCACGGCCGGGGCGGAGGGGGCCGTGGTGCCGCTGTCCTCGGCCGCCGGGGCGGCGGGCGCCGGCGTGGCCTCCGGAGCCGCGGCGGTCGGGGCGGTGGTCTCCGCCGCGGCGGAGGTGCCGGTGCGCGGCGTCGGCTGCGGGCGGCGCTCGGGCTCCCGCTGCTCCGGCTCGCGGGCGGCCGGTGCCTGCTGCGGGCGGTCGCCGAGGTCGGGCAGGTTGTCGAGCAGACGGCGGGCCTGGATGAGCCGGCCGGTCAGCTCGTCCCGGACGTCGCGGATGGCCTCGGCCTTCGCCTCGCCCTCGGCGATGAGCTGGGCGGCCTGCTGCTCGGCGGCGGCGATCCGCTGGCGGGCGGCCTGCGTGGAGACGCGCTCGCGCTCCTCCTCGACGCGGGCGGCCTCGGCACGGCGGGCGCGCTGGGCGATGTCGAAGTCCTCCTCGACCTTCGCCCGGCGGGCCTGCGACTCGGCGTCGAGGCGGGCGACCCGCTCCTGGGCCTTGGCCACGAGCTCGTCGGCGCGCTGCTGGGCCTTCTGCATGATCTGCTCGGCGTTCTGCCGGGCCTCGGCGATCATGCGCTCCACCTCGGCCTGCGCGGCGGCGTGCCGCTCCAGCAGCGCGCGCTCCTCGGCGGCGGTCTGCTCGCGCACCGCCTGGGCGTCCACCTCGGCGGCGCGGCGGATCTCGGCCGCCTCCTCCTCGGCGAGCTGCAGCATGTGCTGGATGCGCTCGCTGATGTTCTCGAAGGTGGGGGCGGAGGCGGTCGCGGCCTTGCGGCGCAGCGCCTCGATCTCGCCGTGCATGGCCGACAGCTGCGAGGCGAGGTCGGCGGTGCGGGAGACGGCGGCGTCGCGGTCGGCGAGGGCGATGCGGAAGTCGGCCTCGAGCCGCTCGATCGTCTCGGCCACCTGGTTGCGGTCGTATCCCCGGAGGACGACGTCGAACGAGTGCTGCGCCTCGTGCATCGGCAGTTCGTGGCGGGGGTCGCTCATGCCGCCATCCTCGCAGACGCGGGAACCGTGCGTCAGCGTGTCGGGAGGACCCGGATCCCAAGCGTCCCGGACGTCCCGTGGGCCACGACGCGGCGCTGCCGGACGCACGAGGGCCCGGCTCCCCTGGGGGAGCCGGGCCCTCGCGACCGGGTGCCGCGGTTCAGACGCCGCGGAAGCGGTTGATGGCGTCGACGTGCTTCGCGCGCTTCTCGGCGTCCTTGACGCCCAGCCCCTCCTCGGGGGAGAGGGTCAGCACGCCGACCTTGCCCTGGTGGGCGTTGCGGTGGACGTCGAGGGCGGCCTGGCCGACCTCGTCCATGGGGTAGACCTTCGACAGGGTCGGGTGGATGAGCCCCTTGTCGATGAGCCGGTTGGCCTCCCACGCCTCCTTGTAGTTGGCGAAGTGGGAGCTCAGGATCTTCTTGAGGTTCATCCAGAGGTACCGGTTGTCGTACTGGTGCATGTAGCCGGTGGTCGACGCGCAGGTGACCACGGTGCCGCCCTTCTTGGCGACGTAGACGCTGGCGCCGAAGGTCTCGCGGCCCGGGTGCTCGAAGACGATGTCGACGTCCTCACCGCCGGTCAGCTCGCGGATCTTCTTGCCGAGGCGCTGCCACTCCTTGGGGTCCTGGGTGTTCTCGTCCTTCCAGAACCTGTACTGCTCGGCGGAACGGTCGATGACCAGCTCGGCGCCCATCTTGCGGACGATCTCGGCCTTCTCCGGGCTGCTGACCACGCACACCGGGATGGCGCCGCCGTTGAGCGCCATCTGGGTGGCGTAGGAGCCCAGGCCGCCGGACGCGCCCCAGATGAGCACGGTGTCGCCCTGCTTCATCGCCGCGCCGTTCTTGCTGACCAGCTGCCGGTAGGCGGTGGAGTTCACCAGGCCGGGTGCGGCAGCCTCCTCCCAGGAGAGGTGGGCCGGCTTGGGCATGAGCTGGTTGCTCTTGACCAGGGCCATCTCGGCGAGGCCGCCGAAGTTGGTCTCGAAACCCCAGATCCGCTGCTGCGGGTCCATCATCGTGTCGTCGTGGCCCGCGGGGTCCTCGAGCTCCACCGAGAGGCAGTGCGCGACGACCTCGTCACCGGGCTTCCACTTGTTCACGCCGGGGCCCACGCGCAGCACGACGCCGGCCAGGTCGGAGCCCACGATGTGGTACGGCAGGTCGTGCCGCTTGGTCAGCTCGGAGACCTTGCCGTAGCGCTCGAGGAAGCCGAACGTGGACACCGGCTCGAAGATCGACGTCCAGACGGTGTTGTAGTTCACCGACGAGGCCATGACGGCGACGATCGCCTCGCCCGGGCCGAGCTCCGGGGTGGCGACCTCCTGGACGTGCAGCGACTTGCGGGGGTCCTTCTCCTTGGTGGGCATCCCCTGGAACATGTCCTGCTCGTCCTTGCGCACCACCACGGCGCGGTAGGACTCCGGCACGGCCAGACCGCCGATGGCGTCCAGCTGGTCGGCGAGGATGGCGTCCCTGATCTCGTTCACGCGTGCTCCCGGGTCTTCTTTGGCTCGGTAGGGCGGTACGGCGGTGCGTCGGCCGGATGTTACTGGTGGGTAGCGATCAGTGCCCAGCGGCCGGCTGGACCAGCTCCACGAGGACCCCGCCGGCGTCCTTCGGGTGGATGAAGTTGACCCGGCTGTCCGACGTCCCGCGCTTGGGGGTGTCGTAGAGCAGCCGGAGGCCGCGCTCGCGCAGGGTCGCGCTGACCGCCTCGACGTCGTCGACGCGGAAGGCCAGCTGCTGCAGGCCCGGACCGGAGCGGCCGATGAACTTCGCGATCGTCGACTCCGGCGTCAGCGGGGCGAGCAGCTGGATGCGGGTGTCGCCGTCGCCGACGGCGAGCATCGCCTCGCGGACGCCCTGCTCCTCGTTGGTCTCCTCGTGCACGGAGCGCACGCCGTACTTCTCGGCGTAGAAGGCGATCGCCTCGTCCAGGTCCGGGACGGCGATGCCGACGTGGTCGATGGTGGTGAACAGGCCCGCGGGCAGGCCGGCGGCGGTGTGATCGGCGTCGGTGGTGGTCACGAGGGCATGGTGCCGAACAGACGTCCATGACGACAGCCGGAGTGGCGGTCTTCACCCGTCGGGCGTGACCGCGACCACAGATCTGGCCCTGCCGCACGTCGGGGCGCGGATTTATCCTTCCGGGAAGGCCCGACGCCGCGCCGGTTCCCCGCCGCGGTGCGACCCGACAACGGGGCCCGCCAACGACGGCGGCCCGGCACTGGAGGCAGCATGTCCCGCTCCGTCATCGTCAGCGGCGCCCGCACCCCGATGGGCCGGCTCCTCGGCTCCCTCAAGGACTTCTCGGCGGCCGACCTCGGCGGCGTCGCCATCAAGGCCGCGCTCGAGCGGGCCGGCATCTCCGGTGACCAGGTCGACTACGTGATCATGGGTCAGGTCATCCAGGCCGGAGCCGGCCAGAACCCGGCTCGCCCGGCCGCGGTCGCCGCGGGCATCCCCATGTCCGTGCCCTCGCTGACCATCAACAAGGTGTGCCTCTCCGGCCTCAACGCGATCGCCCTGGCCGACCAGCTCATCCGCGCCGGCGAGTACGACGTCGTCGTCGCCGGGGGCATGGAGTCGATGACCCAGGCGCCGCACCTGCTGGCGAACTCGCGCACCGGCACCAAGTACGGCGACACCAAGCTCGTCGACGCGATGGCCCACGACGGGCTCTCCGACACCTTCGACCAGGTCGCGATGGGCGTGCTGACCGAGCAGGCCAACAGCCGCTACGACCTGACCCGCGAGGAGCAGGACGAGTTCGCCGCGGGCAGCCACCAGAAGGCGGCGCGGGCGCACAAGGACGGCATCTTCGCCGAGGCCATCGCGCCGGTCCTCATCCCGCAGCGCAAGGGCGACCCGATCGAGTTCACCGAGGACGAGGGGATCCGGCCCGACACCACGGCCGAGAGCCTGGCCAAGCTGAAGCCGGCCTTCGCCAAGGACGGCACGATCACCGCCGGCACCGCCTCGCAGATCTCGGACGGCGCCTGCGCGGTCGTCGTCATGAGCGCGGAGAAGGCCGCTGAGCTGGGCATCACCCCGATCGCCGAGATCGGCGCGCACGGCGTCGTCGCCGGCCCGGACGCGACCCTGCAGTCCCAGCCGTCCCGGGCCATCCAGAAGGCCTGCGAGCGCGAGGGCATCGACCCGAAGGACCTCGACCTGGTCGAGCTGAACGAGGCCTTCGCCGCGGTGGCCATCGTCTCCACCCGCGAGCTCGGCATCGACCCGGAGAAGGTGAACCCGAACGGCGGCGCCATCGCCCTGGGCCACCCGGTCGGCATGAGCGGTGCCCGCGTCGTGCTCGACGTGGCGCTGGAGCTGCGCCGCCGCGGTGGCGGTGTCGGCGCCGCCGCGCTGTGCGGTGGCGGTGGCCAGGGCGACGCGCTGATCCTGCACGTCCCCGCCCAGGCGTGACGTCGGACGGCACCGCCGTCCAGGCGCCGGCCCCGGAAGCCCCCCGCGGGCGCCGGGGCCGGCGCGCTGTCGACGTCCCCGCGCTGGTCGCCGGCGCCCGGGAGGGCGACGCCCGCTCGGTGGCCCGGCTGATCTCGCTCGTGGAGGACGCCAGCCCCGCCCTGCGCGAGGTGGCGGCCGCTCTGGCGCCGCACACCGGCAACGCGCAGGTGCTCGGGCTCACCGGGTCCCCGGGCGTCGGCAAGTCGACGACGACGACGGCGCTCGTGCGGGCGCTGCGGGCGGCCGGCAAGCGCGTCGGCGTCCTCGCGGTCGACCCGTCGTCGCCGTTCTCCGGCGGCGCGCTGCTCGGCGACCGGGTGCGGATGCAGGACCACGCCGGCGACGGCGGGGTCTACATCCGGTCGATGGCCTCGCGCGGGCACCTGGGCGGGCTGTCCTGGGCCACGCCCCAGGCGCTGCGCGTGCTCGACGCCGCCGGCTGCGACGTCGTGCTCATCGAGACCGTGGGCGTCGGGCAGTCCGAGCTGGAGATCGCCTCGCTGGCCGACACCACGCTGGTGCTCGTCGCCCCGGGCATGGGTGACGGCATCCAGGCGGCCAAGGCCGGGATCCTCGAGGTGGCCGACGTCTTCGTCGTCAACAAGGCCGACCGCGACGGCGCCGACCAGACCGTCCGCGACCTGCGGTACATGCAGTCGCTCGGCGGCCGGCACTCCGAGGCCGGCTCCTGGCGGCCGCCGATCTGCCGCACCGTGGCGGCGCGCGACACCGACAACGGGATCGACGAGGTGCTGGCGAAGGTCGAGGAGCACCGGCAGTGGCTGGAGTCCTCGGGCGAGGGGCACCGCCGTCGCACCGAGCGGGCGGCCCGCGAGATCGAGGCGATCGCCCTGGCTGCGCTGCGCGCCCGGCTGGGTGACGTGCACGGCTCCGCCGCGCTCGCGACCCTGGCCGAGCGGGTGGTGGCGGGCGAGACCGACCCCTACGTGGCTGCCGACGAGCTCGTCGCCCAGCTCTGAACCACCGGCCGGCGCCGGACCCGCTCGACCAGCCGCTCCCAGGGCGCGATCGACAGGACCGCGACGCAGTGCGGCAGGAAGATGATCTGCACCCCGGCGTAGGTCATCACGTGGAAACCCAGCAGGAAGACGACCAGGGCGATCCGCGCCCGGTCGCTGCGCACGAACAGCATGAGCGGGGCGGCGAACTCCAGGACCAGGATGGCCCACTGCGCGGTCGGCAGCAGGCCCGGGACGTCGACCGTCCAGTCGGCCAGGTCGGTGCCGCGGCGCAGCACCGCGCGGGTCAACGTCGACCCGGTCGGCCAGTCCCACCCGCCGAAGCGCACCTTGGCCCAGGCGGCGAGGAAGTAGGTGAGCATGACGGCGACGAAGATCGCCGCCATCGCCCAACCGGCGGCCTCCGACGACCGGCGGTCGCGGAAGCGGGCCCGGCCCACGGTCGGCAGCACGGCGAGCGCGACGAGGAAGGCGATCCGGTCGTGGTCGACCTTGCCGTAGCTCATCGCGATGACCATCCACTCCGCGTAGAGCACGAACACGGCCGCGCCCAGCAGCCGCGGAGCCCGGCCCGTGGCCGCGGCGACCGAGGTGACGACCAGCGCCCACATCACGACGGTCACCACTGCGTGCGTCGGCGTCGGGAGGTGCAGCAGCCGGCCGATCAGCAACGGTTGGTACCACTCGGTCGGCACGTCGGCGTGCGCGCGGACCCAGGCCGTGGTGAGGAAGACGTCGACCAGGATGAACAGGTAGGCGATCACCCGGAAGACCGCGACCCGCGCCAGCGGCACGGGCTGGAACCACCAGCGGCGGCTGCCCGGCGGTGCGGTCGGTGCGGCGGTGCTCATCGGTCCCCGTCCTCCAGGTCGTGCTGGACGACGACGCGGTCGGTGTAGCCGCCGGTCGGCCGTCCGTCGGCCAGCTCCAGGCGGCGGTGCACCACGCGCACCGACACCAGCTCCGGGGCCGAGGGGTGCGCCTCCTCGAAGGCGTCGGCCAGCAGGCCCAGGAGCTCGGGGTGCTCCCGTATGCGGTGGATCTGCCCCTCGAACTCCGCGCGGCGCAGCCCGACCTGGCCCCCGGAGAGCTTGATCTCCTCACCCGCGGCGGTCAGCCCCACGGCGCGGGTGGAGATCACGGGGGTGTTGGGGTCGTTGCGCGTCGAGTACATGCGGAACGGGCCGAACGGGAACTCGTCGTCGTCGCCCCAGAGCGTTCCGGCGAGCAGCAGGGCCAGGACGACGGCGACACCGGCCAGCCGCCGGCGGCGTGCCGCCGGCGTCAGCCGGACGACGTCCGCCGCGGCCGCAGGTGAGAGCTGGTGCACGGGCGCAGGCTAGATCCGGCCCGGCACGGTCCGACAGGGGCGCGCGCACGACCCGCCCCAGGTGCCCCACGTCGACTCACCGGCCCCGGAACTTGCGGATCCTCCGGGCCCTCGTGAGGATCGCCAGGTGAGCGCACCCGCCGGTCGACCGGATGCCGTCGTCGTCGGTGCGGGTCCCAACGGCCTCGCCGCGGCGCTGCGGCTGTCCGCCGCCGGCCTCCGGGTGCAGGTGGTGGACGCCGGGGAGCGCCCGGGTGGCGGCATGCGCACCGAGGAGCTGATCCGCCCCGGGTTCCACCACGACGTCTGCTCCACCGTCCAGCCGATGGCCGTCGCGGCGCCGTTCTTCCGGGAGTTCGACCCGGAGAGCCGCGGTGTCCGGTTCGTCCACCCCGACATCAACTTCGCCCACCCGCTGGACGGGGGCCGGGCCGCCCTGTCGCACCGCTCGCTGGACGCGACGGCGGCCGGGCTCGGCGCGGACGCGGACGCCTACCGCCGGCTGTTCGGGCCGCTGGTCGAGCACGGCACCGACGTCGTCGACTTCTTCCTGTCGAGCCGGCTGCGCTCGCTGCCGACGAAGAGCGTCGCCCAGGTGACGAAGTTCGCCCTGACCGGCTTGCCCAACGTGCGCTGGCTGTCGCACCGGTACTTCGACACCGAGGAGGGCCGGGCGCTCATAGGCGGCGCGGCCGCGCACGGGATGCTCGACCTCACCCAGCCGCTGACCTCCGCGCTCGGGATGCTGCTGGCGATGCTGTCCCACCACGTCGGGTGGCCGCTGATCGAGGGCGGGTCGCAGAAGCTCGCCGACGCCATGGTGACCGCCCTCGAGGAGCAGGGTGGCGAGGTGGTCACCGGCCACCGGGTGACCGACCTGCGCGAGTTCGAGGGCGTGCCGGCCGTGCTGCTCGACACCGCGCCCGAGGACTTCGTCGCGATGGCGGGGGACCGGCTCAACGAGGGCTACCGCCGGTGGGTGCGGCGCTACGAACACGGCGCCGGCGTCTTCAAGATCGACTGGATCCTCTCGGAGCCGGTGCCGTGGGCCAACCCGGACGTGCGCCGCGCCGGGACCATCCACGTCGCCGGTGACCTCGATGAGACGATCGCCGGGGAGCGGGCGCCCAACGAGGGCCGGATCACCGACCGGCCGTACGTGCTCGCCGTCCAGCCGACCGTGCCCGACCCGACGCGGGCACCCGAGGGCGGGCACATCTTCTGGGCCTACGTGCACGTGCCGCACGGTGCCGACGTCGACATGACCGGGCCCATCGAGGACCAGATCGAGCGGTTCGCGCCCGGCTTCAAGGACACGATCGTCGCGCGGGCCACGAAGACCGCCGTCCAGATGGAGCAGTGGAACCCGAGCTACCTCGGCGGCGACATCTCCAACGGCCAGGCGACGCTGCGCCAGATGCTGGCCCGCCCGGTCCCGCGGTGGAACACCTACCGGACGCCGGTGGAGGGCGTGTACATGGCGTCGGCCGCGACCCCGCCCGGTCCGGCCGTCCACGGCATGTGCGGTGACCTGGCCGCGCGGACCGCGCTGCGCGACGTCTTCGGCGTGCGGGAGATCCCGCCGCTGCGCCCGGCCCTGGGCTGAGCCGGGCGCAGCGCGCCGTCCTAGGCGATGCGGCGGGCGGTGTTGTAACCGGCCATGTCCACGGTCGTGTACTCGACGCCGGTGGACTCGGTGCCGGCGTGCACGATCTGGCCGTCGCCGACGTAGATGCCCACGTGGCTGATCGGCTCGTAGTAGAAGACCAGGTCCCCGGGCTGCAGGTCGGCCCGAGCCACGGGGGTGCCGACCGTCGCCTGGTCGGCGCTGCGCCGCGGCAGCTCGATGCCGGCGGAGCGGTAGGCGTAGCTGGTCAGCCCCGAGCAGTCGTAGGCGTCGGGGCCGTTGCCCCCGTAGGCGTAGGCCTTGCCGACCTGCGAACGGGCGGCGTCGACGGCGGCCTGCGACGCCGGGGTGGGGGCGGCCTGCGTGGTGGCGGCGGGCGTGGGCTCCGCGGCCGCGGCGGTGCCGACGGCGCCGGGGGTGAGGGTGAAGGCCAGGGTGGCCGCGGCGCCGGTGAGCAGGCCGGCGGCCGTGCGGCGGTGGAGGCTGTGCGGGCGAGTGGTCGCCATGGAGGCGGCTCTCCTTCCGTTCGCCCGCCGCGGCGCGGGCACGGCGCGGCACACCTCGGCGCGGGGGCTGGGTGTGCGTGCGGGCGGCTCGCGAGCCGGGCGGGCCCTCTCGGGGGCGCACCGCTCCGGCGGCTGCGGCGGTACCGATCCGGGGCCACCCTCGTCGGGCGACGACCACCCGGTCGGCCGTTCCAGGCTAGGAAGGCCCCGGGGCGCCCTCAACAGGAGAGTCGACAGGTCGAGGAGTCGACGAGGCGACATGTCGCGCCGGCACTGGGAATACCGGCAGCGATGTGAGCCGCGTCACTCTCGTCGCCCGACGCCGAGATGTGCACTGCGCCGCTGACCGACGGGCCGGTCACCGGTGCAGTGCAGATCTCGAGGCGAGCACCTCGGCCAGACGCGTGATGAGCCGCTCGGGATCCCGGAGATCCCGTGCCGTCACGAAGACCACAACCCACCCGGCGGCCGTCAGCCGGTTCAGGCGTTCTCGGTCCCGGGCGAACTGACCGGGTTCCCCGTGCCACGCGCCGTCGTACTCCAGGGCCACGCGCAGCTCTGGCCATGCGAAGTCCACCCGAGCCACGAAGCGGCCGTTCCGGCGGATCGGGTGCTGCGCCACGGGTGCAGGGAGTCCCGAGCTGTGCACCAGCAGGCGGAGCCGGGTTTCCTGCGGGGACCCGGCGAGTCCGTCCGCCCGCCCCACGACCTCCCGCACGTACCGGCAGTCTCGTCCCGTCAGAGCGGCGGCGGCCGAGCGGACGTCCGTGATGAGTGCGGTCCCCGGGAGGAGGAACCGGTCGACCGCGATCACAGCCTCCTGCAGCGGTCGGGTGCGCGCGAGGTCCACGGCGGTGCGGACGGCGCTCGTCGTGCGCAGGCCCTGCCGGCTGACGACGTCGTCCCGGTGGAGGTGGCGGCGGGTGATCCGCAGCCCTGGCACGGGGCGAGCGCGTGACCCGGCGGGCAGCACCACCTCGACGTCGTCCTGCGGGCCGGCGAGGTCGATGCCCCAGAGCACGGCGGCCGTACGCCCCGCAGCGACCGCTCCTGGGTGGAGGTGCCGCAGGGCGGCCCGGGCTCGGAGCGCGTGCGTGACCGGGAGCCGGGCGTCCGCGTAGACGTCCGGGAACAGCCGGCGCCATGCGCTGCTCTGCAGCTGGTGCCGGGTGAGCAGGCCGTCCTCGATGACCGCCGAACCCCGGAAGAGGGCGCCGGACAGCTGGTGGGGGCGGTGTGGGGCCGGCGGCACCGGGGCACTGTGGCCCACCCCGCGGCGGTGGCGCCGGCGGCGTCCACAGGCGCGGGGGCGAGATGCGCGCGAGGCCGCCATCACTCGTGCGGGACACCGGCCCCGCGCATGTCTCGGTGGCGGAGGGCGGCGCCGGTAGCGTCGGGCGCATGGTCCGACCGCTGGGGCTGCCGTTCGACCCGATCGAGCGCGCGGGGGAGACGTGGGAGCAGCGCTTCGGCCCGGCCGCGGCGATGCGTGCCGCGACCAGCGTCTTCCGCGTCCAGCAGATCCTGCTGGCCCGCTTCGACGAGGTGCTCAAGCCGCACCGGCTCACCTTCGCCCGGTACGAGGTGCTGGTGCTGCTCACCTTCAGCCGCACCGGTGAGCTCCCGCTGAAGGTGATCGGCAGCCGGCTGATGGTGCACCCGACCAGCGTCACCAACGCCATCGACCGGCTGGTCGCCGCCGGCTACGTCGACCGGCGCCCGAACCCGGCCGATGGCCGTGGCGTGCTGGCCTCAATCACCGACGCCGGCCGGCAGGTGGTCACGACGGCGACGGCGGCGCTCACCGAGCTGGAGTTCGGCCTGGGCGACCTGCCCGAGGCCGACCAGCACCTGCTCTTCGACGTCCTCAAGCGGGTGCGGCTGGGGGCGGGGGACGTGGCCGACGCGGATCCGGCCGGAACGCTCGACCGGGGATAGTTGGACGTCCTACTATCCCGTCATGGGACAGGACGCCGGGCAGCGGTGGCAGCAGCGGTACGACGCGGCGCTCGCGGGCGGGAAGGTCCGCGACGCGGACTTCACGACGCTGTCGGGCGTCGAGGTGGCGCCGGTCTACGGACCGGCTGACGAGTCGGCGGTCCCCGGGTTCGACCGGATCGGCTATCCCGGCGAGTTCCCGTTCACCCGTGGCCTGCACGCCACCGGCTACCGCGGACGGGCGTGGACCATCCGGCAGTTCGCCGGCTTCGGCAACGCCCGGCAGACCAACGAGCGCTACAAGATGATCCTGGCCGAGGGCGGCGGCGGGCTGTCGGTCGCCTTCGACATGCCCACCCTCATGGGCCGCGACTCCGACGACCCGCGGGCGCTCGGCGAGGTCGGCCACTGCGGCGTCGCCGTCGACACCGCCGCCGACATGGACGTGCTGTTCGACGGCATCGACCTCGAGGCGACGACGACGTCGATGACGATCAGCGGGCCCGCCGTCCCGGTCTTCTGCATGTACCTGGTGGCCGCCGAGCGCCAGGGCGCCGACGTCGGGAAGCTCAACGGCACGCTGCAGACCGACATCTTCAAGGAGTACATCGCGCAGAAGGAGTGGCTGTTCGCCCCCGAGCCGCACCTGCGCCTGATCGGCGACCTCATGGAGTACTGCGCCGAGAACATCCCGGCGTACAAGCCGATCAGCGTCTCCGGCTACCACATCCGCGAGGCCGGTTCGACCGCCGCGCAGGAGCTCGCCTTCACCCTCGCCGACGGCTTCGCCTACGTGGAGCTCGGCCTGTCTCGCGGCCTGGACATCGAGCAGTTCGCGCCCGGTCTGTCGTTCTTCTTCGACGCGCACATCGACTTCTTCGAGGAGATCGCCAAGTTCCGCGCCGCGCGCCGCATCTGGGCCCGCTGGCTGCGCGACGTCTACGGCGCGACGACCGAGAAGGCGCAGCAGCTGCGCTTCCACACCCAGACCGCCGGTGTCTCGCTGACCGCCCAGCAGCCGGACAACAACATCGTCCGGACGGCGGTGGAGGCCCTCGCCGCGGTGCTCGGCGGCACCCAGAGCCTGCACACCAACGCCCTCGACGAGGTGCTCGCGCTGCCCAGCGCCAAGGCCGCGCAGATCGCGCTGCGCACCCAGCAGGTCATCGCCGAGGAGACCGGGGTGGCCAACGTCGCCGACCCGCTCGGCGGCTCCTGGTACGTCGAGGCGCTCACCGACGAGCTCGAGCGGCAGGCCGAGGCGATCTTCGCCCGCATCCGCGACATGGGCACCGACGGCACGATGACCAGCGGCATCCTGCGCGGCATCGAGGAGGGCTGGTTCACCGGCGAGATCGCCGAGGCCGCCTTCGTCTACCAGCGCGCTCTGGAGAAGGGGGACAAGAAGGTCGTCGGCGTCAACACGCTCACCGGCTCCGGCGACGCCGCCGACACCCTGGAGATCCTGCGCGTCAGCCACCAGGTCGAGATCGACCAGAAGGCCGAGCTCGCCCAGCGCCGGCAGCAGCGGGACGACGACGCCGCCCGCGCCGCCGTGGCGCGGATGGTCGAGGTCGGCCGGACCGAGGCCAACATGGTTCCCGCGATGCTCGACGCCGTCCGCGCCGAGGCGAGCCTCGGCGAGATCTGCGACGCGCTGCGCGCCGAGTGGGGCACCTACACCGAGCCCGCCCGTTTCTGACGTACCCACCGGGCAGCATGCCCGCATGGCTGATACCCACCGGCACCACGCGATCGACTACGTCGAGCTGACCGTCCCCGACCTGGCCGAGGCCGAGCGCTTCTACGCCGAGGCGTTCGGGTGGGAGTTCACCGACTACGGGCCGGGCTACGCCGGCATCCGGAGCGGGGACGGCGAGGTCGGCGGCCTGCGGCTGGACGCCGAGCCGCCGAAGCCCGGCGGCCCGCTCGTGCTGCTGTTCTCCGACGACCTCGACGCCACGGTGGCCGCGGTCGAGGCGGCCGGCGGGCGGGTCACCGCCGGGCCGTACGAGTTCCCGGGCGGGCGCCGGTTCCACTTCACCGACCCGGGCGGCAACGAGCTCGGGGTCTGGGCGGAGGCCTGAGGGCCGCCCCCGACACGCCCGGACCCGCGGTGGGATGATCGGGGGCATGCAGCCCACCCGTCCCGGACGCCCCGACCCGCGGGCGCAGGCCCAGCAGGCGCAGATGGCCGCCGCGATGGCCGGCGCCGTCGACCTCGCCGCCGTGAAGGCCCGCTCGGAGGCCGCCGCGCGGGCGCAGGCGGCACCGCCGCCGAGCCCCGCGGCCCCGGCCGGCGCCCCCGGGAGCGCCGTCGTCGACGTCACCGAGGCCACCTTCCAGACCGAGGTGCTCGACCGGTCCTTCCAGGTCCCGGTCGTCCTCGACCTGTGGGCGGAGTGGTGCGGGCCCTGCAAGCAGCTGTCGCCGGTGCTCGAGCGGCTGGCCGCCGAGGGCGGTGGCTCCTGGGTGCTCGCCAAGGTCGACGTGGACGCGAACCCGGCGCTCGCCCAGGGCCTGCGGGTCCAGGGCATCCCCGCGGTGAAGGCCGTGTGGCAGGGGCAGCTGGTCGCGGAGTTCACCGGTGCGATCCCCGAGGACCAGGCCCGGCAGTTCGTCACCGAGCTGGTCCGCGCCACCACCGGAGGAGCGGTGCCCGGCGAAGGCGAGCCCGAGCCGGCCGAGGACCCCCGGCTGGACGCCGCGGAGGCGGCGCTGGAGCGCGGGGACCTGGCCGCCGCCGAGGCCGCCTACCAGGCGATCCTGGCCGAGGAGCCCGACCACCCCGACGCCGGCATCGCCCTGCGCCAGGTGCAGCTGTTCCGCCGGGCCGAGGAGGCCGGCCCCGACGCGCTGGCCGTGGCCGACGCGAACCCGGACGACGTCGCCGCGCAGACCCGCGCGGCCGACTTCCTGCTGGGCACCGGCAACATCGAGGCGGCGTTCGAGCGGCTGCTCGACGTGGTCCGTCGCACCGCGGGGGAGGACCGCGACCGGGCGCGCCAGCACCTGGTCGAGCTCTTCGCCGTCGTCGGCGACGAGGACCCCCGGGTCGGTGCCGCCCGCCGGGCCCTCATGATGGCCCTCTTCTGAGCGGTCCTCAGGCCCCGACGTCGCAGGCAGGCAGCCCCTCGACGAACCCGTTGCGGAACAGGTCGACGAGCTGGAAGCCGGTGAGGCCGACCGCCGGCACGACCGACGGGTCGTCGCCGAAGGTGAGCAGGAACTGCACGCTCTCGTCCACGTCCCCGGGGGAGATGCCGACGCTGGTCTGCTGGTCGTAGACCTGGAAGGCGTACCAGCCGCTCAGGCAGACGGCCGAGCGGACGGCGTCCTGGTCGTCGGTGGACAGGCCCAGCTGGTCGCGCACCGCCAGGCCGTACGGCAGCGCGATGGCCGTGGCCAGGGCGAAGTCACCGAGCTCGTAGGCATCCGGCGCGAGGTCGGTCTCGTCGAACCCGACGACCCGGTCGTCGGCGCAGTAGACCAGGTCCTGGCCCGGATCGGTGGCGCACCCGGGCGCCTCCCCGTCGAAGGGCTCGATCGCGGGGGCGTCGAAGGGTGCGCCGAAGACCTGGTCGAACGCCGGCTCGAACGCCTCCGGGAGCGAGCGGTCGACGATGTCCAGCAGGTCGGGGTAGCTGGCGTTGCCGCCGGTGAACTGCTCGCCGGGCGAGAACTCGTTCTGGGTGAGCACCCGGTCCACGCCGAAGTTGTCGCGGCACGCCTCGGCGCCGCTGTCGAAGCCCTCCTGGAACGCCGACACCCGGTCGAAGTAGGAGCCGTGCGCCTCCTGCGCGTTGATGTCGGTGCCCACCGGGTCGCGCAGCAGGAGGTACCCGCGCAGCAGCTCGTCGAGCTCGGGGGTGCGCAGCGTCGAGTGCTCGGCCTGCCCGTCGGCCACCCACCGCGTCCAGGTGCCGGCCAGGCAGTCGGCCTGGGTCTCGGCGAGGATCGACGCCCCCGGCGAACCGACCCGCGCCTGCACGGCGTGGCCGAACTCGTGGGACATCACCAGGGCCGGGATGAACCGGCCGAACTCCTCGCCCAGCTCGGCCAGGAAGGTGCGGTCGTAGCTGATCGAGTCCGAGTGCGGCGCCGACGGGTCGAGGCAGTAGAACGCGTTGTCCTCCACCTCCGAGGGGTCGCTGCCGCAGCCGATGCCGTCCGGGTAGACCGCCGGGTCGGCGTTGCCCGGGTCGACGCTGAAGTAGCCGCCCTCCAGCGGTGACCACTGCTGCCCGAAGACCTCGGGCAGCTGCTCGGTCCAGAAGTCCTCGAGGTCGGCCAGGGCGTTGCGGGCCAGGATGTCCACCGCGTCGTCGGTGGCGCCGACGACGGTGAGCTCACCGCCGCCGACGTCGGTGACCGGCGGCTGCGCCGGGCTGGCCTGGCCCACGACCACGATCGAGCACGCGGGCAGGGTGAGCATCGCCAGCAACGCCGGCAGGACCGCCCACCGTCGGCGCCGCTGTCCGTTCATCGTCCCCCCGGCCCGTGCACCCGCCCGGTTCAGCCCTCGTGCTGGAACCAGACGGTACCCAGCGGAGGCGCCGAGACCGTGGCCGAGTACGGCTGGCCGTGCCACGGTTCCGCGACCGCCTCGATGCCGCCGTAGTTGCCCACACCGGAGCCGCCGTAGCCCTCGGCGTCGGTGTTGAGCACCTCGCGCCAGTGCCCCGGCCGCGGCAGGCCGATCCGGTACTCGTGGTGCGGGGAGCCGGAGAAGTTGACGACGCAGGCCAGCGCCGAGCCCTCCGCGGGAGCGGCCTCGCCGTCGTCGTCACCCGTGGTCGCCGGGGCCGCCCCGTACCGGAGGAACGACAGCACGTTGCCCGAGGCGTCGTTGGCGTCGATCCACTGGAAGCCCGAGGGCTCGACGTCCAGCGACCAGAGAGCGTCCAGCTCCTTGTAGCGGGCGTTGAGGTCGGTGACCAGCTGCAGGACGCCGCGGTGCGCGGGGTCGTCGAGGTGCCACCAGTCCAGCGAGCGGCTCTCGGCCCACTCGGAGTCCTGCGCGAACTCCGAGCCCATGAACAGCAGCTGCTTGCCGGGGTGGGCCCACATGTAGGCCAGGTAGGCGCGCAGGTTGGCCAGCTGCTGCCACCGGTCGCCCGGCATCTTCCGCAGCAGCGAGCCCTTGCCGTAGACGACCTCGTCGTGGCTGATCGGCAGCACGTAGTTCTCGGAGTAGGCGTAGTGCATCGAGAACGTCAGCTGGCCGTGGTGGTAGCTGCGGTACACCGGCTCGCGCTCGACGTAGGCGAGCGAGTCGTGCATCCAGCCCATGTTCCACTTGAACCCGAAGCCCAGGCCGCCCAGGTGGGTGGGGCGGGTGACGCCGGGCCAGGCCGTGGACTCCTCGGCGATGGTGACCACGCCCGGGACCTCGCGGTAGATCGTCGCGTTGAACTCCTGCAGGAACGCGACCGCCTCGAGGTTCTCCCGGCCGCCGTACTTGTTGGGCAGCCACTCGGAACGCGAGTAGTCCAGGTAGAGCATCGAGGCGACGGCGTCCACGCGGATGCCGTCGACGTGGAACTCCTTGGCCCAGTACAGCGCGTTCGCGACGAGGAAGTTGCGCACCTCGGAGCGGCCGAAGTCGAAGACGTAGGTCCCCCAGTCGAGCTGCTCGCCGCGGCGCGGGTCGCCGTGCTCGTACAGCGGGGTGCCGTCGAAGCGGGCCAGCGCCCACTCGTCCTTGGGGAAGTGCGCGGGGACCCAGTCGACGATGACGCCGATGCCGGCCTGGTGGGCGCGGTCGATCAGGTAGCGCAGGTCGTCGGGGCTGCCGAAGCGCGAGGTCGGCGCGTAGTACGAGGTGACCTGGTAGCCCCAGGAGCCGCCGAACGGGTGCTCGGCCAGCGGCATGAACTCGATGTGCGTGAAGCCGGCGGCCGAGACGTAGTCGACCAGCTCGTCGGCCATCTCGCGGTAGGACAGACCCTGCCGCCACGAACCGGCGTGCACCTCGTACACGCTCATCGGCCGCTCGTGCCAACCGCCGCGGGTCCGCTCGGCCAGCCAGGCGTCGTCGCTCCACTCGTGGGTGGACTCGGTGACCACGGAGGCGTTCAGCGGCGGCACCTCGGTGGCGAAGGCCAGCGGGTCGGACTTCTCCCGCCAGGTGCCGTCGGCGCCCAGCACGTGGTACCGGTACCGGCTGCCCACCTGCACGCCGGGGATGAAGATCTCCCAGACGCCGGAGGAGCCCAGCGAGCGCATCGGGTAGGCGCGGGCCTCCCAGTAGTCGAAGTCGCCGGTGACCTTCACGCCGCGGGCGGCCGGCGCCCACACGGCGAACGAGACGCCCTCGACCGGCCCACCGGGGGTGTCGTACCGGCGCACGTGCGCGCCGAGCACCTCCCACAGCCGCTCGTGCCGGCCCTCGCGGATGAGGTGCTCGTCGAGCGGGCCGAGGGTGGGCAGCCAGCGGTAGGGGTCGTCGACGGTGTAGCTGGTCGAACCGCCCTGCCCGTCGGGGTAGGCGACGTCGATGCGGTAGTCGCCGGGCTGCCGGGGGAGAGACGCCTCGTAGATGCCGCCCTCGTGCAGCCGGGTGGCCTCGTACCGGGTGCCGTCCTGGTCGACGACGGCGACGGAGACGGCGTCGGGGCGCAGGGTGCGCACCACCCAGCCCTCGCCGGACTCGTGCGCGCCCAGGATGCCGTGCGGGTCGTGCGACCAGCCCTCGACGATGGCCCGCAGCTCGTCGTCGGTGACCTTGCGCGTGCCCTGGCCGGCGGACGCACCATCCTCGGCGGGGCGGTCCTCTGGCGCCTGCGGGGTGCTGGGCGCGGCGGGGTCGGGGTCCGGCGGCTCCGGGGGGCCGGCCGGTGCGCCCGTCCCGTCGCCCGGCTCCGCGATGGGGGCGGGGGCCACGGTCGGGTTCTCCGTGGCGACGGCGTCCTCGGGTGCCTGGGGTGCGCTGGGCTTCGCCGGGTCGGGGTCCGGCGCCTCCGGCGGCCCGGCGGGCGTGCCGGTCCCGTCGCCGGGCTCGGCGATGGGGGCCGGCGCGATGACCGGCGGCACGGTCGTGGGGCCACCCTCGGGCGCGGTGGAGGCGGTGCTGTCCTGCTCCGCGGTGGTCGTGGTCTCGGCCGGGTCGGCGACGTTGCCGCCGGAGGCGGCCTTCTTCGCGGTCGCGCGCTTGCTCGTGCGCTTCGCCGCGGGGGCGGCCGCCTTGGCCGGGGCGGCCTTCTTGGCGGGCGCCTTCTTGGCCGCCGCCTTGCGCGCGGTCTTCTTCGCCGGCGCGTTGACGACCGGCTCCGTGCCCGCCGCCGCCTCGGCCTCGGCCACTCGCTGCTCCACGGCGCGCTGCAGCTCGTCCTTGCCGGCCACCGGTCCGTTCCGGTCTTCGCTCGTCATCGTCTCGCCGTCCTCTGGGTGCCGTGTGCTCGGGTCTGCCTGGTCCGCGCGTCAGTCCTGGCCGGTCAGCCGGGACAACGAGTTCAGCGGGATCATCAGCCAGTGCGGACGGTTGCGTGCCTCGTAGACGCACTCGTAAACCGCCTTGTCGGCCTCGAACGCCCGAAGGAGTGGTGATCCACCGCACGGGTCGATGCCGCTGGCGTTCGAGTAGCCGGTGCAGTACGCCGCGCGGTTGCGCTCCGCCCACTCCTGCGCCCGGTAGGCGCGCTGCGGGTCGTCGGGCTGCTCGACCAGCATGTGGCGGGCGGCGTAGTCGAAGCTGCGCAGCATGCCGGCCACGTCGCGCAGTGGGCTGTCCAGCTCGCGCCGGGCGGCCAGCGGGCGGGCCGGCTCGCCCTCGAAGTCGAGCACGATCCAGCCGGTCGCCGTGCGCAGGACCTGACCGAGGTGCAGGTCGCCGTGGACCCGCTGCCGGACGACCGGCTCGGTGCTCCCGGCGACGGCGGCGTAGATCCGGCGGATCCCGTCGGCGTGCTCGGCCAGCTGCGGGACGATCTCGATCGCGGCGTCCAGCCGTTCGCCCATCTGCCGGGCGACCGTCGCGTACCAGTCGCGGTCGGCGGGCTCGGTCGGCAGCACCTTGGCCATGTCGTTGTGCACCGAGGCGGTCGCCGCGCCCAGCCGCTCGCTGTCCGCGGCGAAGTCGCCACCGACCTCGTCGGCGTGCAGATCGCCCTCGGCGTACAGGTCCCGCACGCTGGCGGTGGCCAGCCGCCAGCCGTCGCTGGCGTTGGGCACGAAGGTCTGCAGCATCGCGACCGTCGCCGGCGGCTCGGCCGGGTCGGGGTCGTCGATCTCGATGTGCCCCAGGAGCGGCGCGATGTGCTCGTTCTCGGTGCGGCGGAGCGCGTCGTGGATCTCGACGTCGGGGTTGAGACCCGGCTCCAGCCGGCGGAACAGCTTGAAGATCGCCTCCTGGCCGTAGACCAGGGAGGTGTTGCTCTGCTCGGTGGACACGATGTCGCCAGGCAGCCCCTCCGGGATGTAGGCGACGCCGGCGGGGTGGAAGTGCATCGGGCCGACGGTCGAGGCGTTGACCAGGTGGATGAGCCACGGGGTGGTGGCGTCGCGGTCGCGCATCGCGTCGTAGGCGAAGGACTCCCGCCCGTCGTTGGTCACCGAGCCCACGAACGCCGCGGACAGGTCCTCGACGGCGTGGTCGCGCCACGACAGCGGCACCAGGTAGGTCTCCGACCCGCCGTCGGCGTAGCTGACCGTCACCCGGTGCACGGAGAGGACCGGCTCGCCGCGGTCGAGGAAGAAGCCCTCCTCGGAGATCCCGGCCCACTCCCGGCCCTTGCTCCCGAACCACCGCTGGCCGGGCATCCACTCGCGCAGCAGGTCGGCCAGCGCCGTCATCGGTTCTCCTCCGCGTCGGGCTCAGGGCGGTTGTCGCCGACGGTCTCCTCGGCGTCGCTCACGATGCCGCCGGCCAGCAGCGAGTCGGCGACGGCGCTGGAGCCGGTGGTCTCCCAGTCCTCGACCTCCTCCGGCTCCGGTTCGGCCGGCTTGGCCAGCTCGAACCAGTAGAAGCCGTGCCCGGCGAGGGTGAGCATGTAGGGCAGGACGCCGATCTGCGGGAACTCGACCCGGCCGGTGAGCTCGATCGGCGTGTAGCCCTCGAACTGGCGCAGGTCCAGCTCCACCGGCTGCGGGAAGCGCGACAGGTTGTTCACGCACAGCACGACGTCGTCGCCGAAGCGGCGGACGAACGACAGCACCGTCGGGTTGCGCGAGCCGATCTCCTCGAACGTGCCCAGGCCGAACGTCGGGTGCTGGTTGCGCACCTGGATCATCCGGCGGATCCAGTGCAGCAGCGAGGTCGTGTTGCGCAGCTGCGACTCGACGTTGGTGACCTGGTAGCCGTAGACCGGGTCGGCGTTGAGCGGCAGGTACATCCGCTGCGGGTCGGCGGTGGAGAAGCCGCCGTTGCGGTCGGGGGTCCACTGCATCGGCGTCCGGACGCCGTCGCGGTCACCGAGCCAGATGTTGTCGCCCATGCCGATCTCGTCGCCGTAGTAGAGGACCGGCGACCCGGGCAGCGACAGCAGCAGCGCGTTGAACAGCTCGAGGGTGTTGACGTCGTTGTCCAGCAGCGGGGCCAGCCGGCGGCGGATCCCGATGTTGGCCTTCATGCGGGGGTCCTTGGCGTACTCGCCCCACATGTAGTCGCGTTCCTCGTCGGTGACCATCTCGAGGGTCAGCTCGTCGTGGTTGCGGAGGAAGACGCCCCACTGGCAGTTGTCGGGGATGTCCGGCGTCTGGGCCATGATCTCCGAGATCGGGAAGCGCTGCTCCCGCCGCACGGCCATGAACAGGCGCGGCATCACGGGGAAGTGGAACGCCATCTGGCACTCGTCGCCGTTCTCGCCGAAGTACTCGACGACGTCGGCCGGCCACTGGTTGGCCTCGCACAGCAGCACCCGGTCCGGGTAGTCCGCGTCGACGATCTTGCGGACCTGCTTGAGGAACTCGTGGGTGCGCGGGAGGTTCTCGCAGTTGGTGCCCTCCTCCTCGAACAGGTAGGGCACGGCGTCGAGGCGAAAACCGTCGATGCCCATGTCCAGCCAGAAGCGCAGGGCGTCGATGATCGCCTCCTGCACCTTGGGGTTCTCGAAGTTCAGGTCGGGCTGGTGGCTGAAGAACCGGTGCCAGAAGTACTGCTTGCGCACCGGGTCGAAGGTCCAGTTCGAGCTCTCGGTGTCGACGAAGATGATCCGCGCGTCGGCGTAGCCGGTGTCGTCGTCGGCCCACACGTAGAAGTCGCCGTAGGGGCCCTCGGGGTCGCTGCGGCTGGCCTGGAACCAGGGGTGCTGGTCCGAGGTGTGGTTCATGACGAAGTCGATGATCACGCGCATGCCGCGGGCGTGGGCCTCGTCGAGGAACTCCTTGAAGTCCTCGATGTCGCCGAACTCGGGCAGCACCGCGGTGTAGTCGCTGACGTCGTACCCGCCGTCGCGCAGCGGCGAGGCGAAGAACGGCGGCAGCCAGAGGCAGTCGACGCCCAGCCACTGCAGGTAGTCGAGCTTGTCGATCATGCCCCGCAGGTCGCCGACCCCGTCGGCGTTGCTGTCGGCGAACCCGCGCACGAGGACCTCGTAGAAGACCGCGCGCTTGTACCACTCGGGGTCGGTGCCGGGCGGCGGCAGCGTGGAGCGGGGGGAGGAGTCGGGGACGGGAACGGTCATGGGTGGGGACTGCCCTCGCTCGGGATCGCGTGTGTGCAGGGGGAAGGGGCGGTCACTCGCCGACCGACGGCGGGAACTGCACCGGCCGCGGGAAGGAGATCGCGAAGACGTGCGCCGGCTCGCGGAACGGGTCGAGCTCGACGTAGTTGAACTGGCCCCAGTCGTAGCGGTCGCCGGTGATCTCGTCGGTCACCGCGAACCGCTCGTGCCAGTCCAGCCCCAGCGACGGCAGGTCCAGCGACGTCGTCCCGATCTGCCGGTCGCGGCTGGACAGGTTGACGACGACGAGGACGGCGTCGTCCGAGCCCGGATCGGTCTTCGTGAAGCACAGCAGGTTCGGGTTGTCGACCGGGTGGAAGCGCAGCGTGCGCAGCTGCTGCAGCGCGGGGTGCGCCCGGCGGATCTCGTTGAGCCGGCGCAGGTACGGCGCCAGGCTCCGGCCGGAGGCCTCCGCGCCGGCCCAGTCGCGCGGCCGCAACCGGTACTTCTCGCTGTCGTAGTACTCCTCGCTGCCCGGCTTGACCGCCACGTGCTCGAACAGCTCGAAGCCGGAGTAGACGCCCCACGTGGGGCTCATCATCGCCGCCAGCACGGCCCGGATCTTGAACATCGGCGGGCCGCCGAACTGCAGCGACTCGTGGAGGATGTCCGGGGTGTTCACGAAGAAGTTGGGCCGCATGTAGTGCGCGTTGGAGGCCAGCTCGCGGCCGTACTCCTCGAGCTCGCCCCGCTCGGTCCGCCACGTGAAGTACGTGTAGGACTGGGTGAACCCGATCCGCGCCAGCTGGTGCATCATCGCCGGCCGGGTGAACGCCTCGGCCAGGAACAGCACGTCGGGGTCGGTCCTCTTGACCTCCCAGATCAGCCAGTGCCAGAAGTTCAGCGGCTTGGTGTGCGGGTTGTCCACGCGGAAGATCCGCACGCCCGCGGCCATCCAGTGCCGCACCACGCGCAGCACCTCGGCGTAGATGCCCTCGGGGTCGTTGTCGAAGTTGACCGGGTAGATGTCCTGGTACTTCTTCGGCGGGTTCTCCGCGTAGGCGATCGTGCCGTCGGGCTTGGTGGTGAACCACTCCGGGTGCGCCTCGACCCACGGGTGGTCCGGCGCAGCCTGCAGGGCGAGGTCGAGCGCGACCTCCATGCCCAGCTCGCGGGTGCGGGCGACGAACGCCTCGAAGTCCTCGAGCGTGCCGAGCTGCGGGTGGACGGCGTCGTGGCCGCCCTCGTCGCTGCCGATGGCCCACGGGGAGCCGACGTCGTCGGGGCCGACGTCGGAGGGGTTGCCGCCGGGGAACTGCGGCGAGTTCGGGCCCTTGCGGTTGACCTTGCCGATCGGGTGGATCGGCGGCAGGTAGACGACGTCGAAGCCCATGTCGGCGATCGCAGGCAGCCGGTCGGCCGCGGTCTGGAAGGTGCCGTGCGTGGGCGCGCCGCCGACGACGGCCCCCTCCGAGCGCGGGAAGAACTCGTACCAGGAGCCGTAGAGGGCCCGCGGCCGGTCGACCCACACCTCGTAGTCGGGGGAGGGGGTGACCAGCTCGCGCACCGGGTGCTCGTGCAGGTAGCGCTGCAGCCCGGCAGCTAGGGCCGGTGCGATGCGGACGGTCAGCTCCTGCGAGGTGTCGCGCAGGGCCGCGGCCGCGGCCTCGACCCGGCCGCGCCAGTCGTCGCCGGCCTCGGCGGCGACCCGGTCGAGCAGGCGGGCGCCCTCCTCCAGGTCGTTGGCCAGCTCGTCGGGGCCCTGCCCGGCCTCGACCTTCACCTCGACGGCGTGCTTCCAGGTCTCCAGCGGATCGCTCCACGCCTCGACGCGGAAGGTCCAGCGGCCCTCGCGGTCGGGGACCACGGTGGTGATCCAGCGGTCGGGCTCCTCGCCGAACCGCGACATGCGGTTCAGCGGGCCCGGCTTGCCGTCGGGGTCGGTCCAGACCACGTCGGCGGCGACGGCGTCGTGGCCCTCGCGGAACACCGTGGCGGTGATCGGCAGGTGCTCGCCGACGACCGCACGGGCCGAGAAGGACCCGCAGGACACGACGGGGGCGACATCGGAGATGCCGAGGCGGAGGTCAGCGCGGCCAGTCATCGCCGCAACGCTATCGAGGTCGCGGGCCACGGGCACTTCGGCGAGCACCCGTCCGGGTGGGACGGGTGGGGACGGTGGTGCGCGGCCCCCTCCGCGGAACCCCTGGTGGAACGGGCGAGGCTGGTTAGTCTCGTCCGGTGCGAGCACTCCGCCGGTTCACCGTCCGCGCCGCCCTGCCCGACCCGCTCCTGCCGCTGTCGCAGCTGGTGACCAACCTGCGCTGGTCGTGGCACCCGGAGACCCGCGACCTGTTCGAGGCGCTGGACCCGGAGCTGTGGCGCACCTGCGGCGGTGACCCGGTGCGCGCGCTGGGCGAGGTGTCGGCCGAGCGGCTGGCGCAGCTGGCCGGCGACCGCCGCTTCGTCCGGCGGCTGCAGGACGCCGTCGACGACCTCGAGGAGTACCTCGGCACGCCGCGCTGGTACCAGTCGCTGGGCGACGAGGCGCCGCGGACGATCGCCTACTTCTCCGCCGAGTTCGGCATCACCGAGGTGCTGCCGCAGTACTCCGGCGGCCTCGGCATCCTCGCCGGCGACCACCTCAAGGCCGCCTCCGACCTCGGCGTCCCGCTGGTGGGCGTGGGCCTCCTCTACCGCGCCGGCTACTTCGCGCAGGGGCTCTCGGCCGACGGCTGGCAGCTGGAGCACTACCCGTCGCTGGACCCGCACGGCCTGCCGGTCAAGCTGCTGCGCCAGCCCGACGGCTCCGCCGTCGTCATCACCGTGCCGCTCCCCGAGGGGCGCACCCTGCACGCGCACGTGTGGAGGGTGCAGGTCGGCCGGGTGTCGCTGCTGCTGCTCGACAGCGACATCGAGGAGAACGCGCCGGCCGAGCGCGGGGTCACCGACCGGCTCTACGGCGGCGACGAGGACCACCGCCTGCGCCAGGAGATGCTGCTCGGCATCGGCGGCGTCCGGGCCCTGCGCGCCTACTGCGCGCTGACCGGCACGCCGGCCCCCGAGGTCTTCCACGCCAACGAGGGCCACGCCGGGTTCCTCGGGCTGGAGCGGATCCGGGAGCTCATGGAGTCGCACGGGCTGGCCTTCGCCGAGGCGCTGCAGGCCGTCCGCGCCGGCACCGTCTTCACCACCCACACCCCGGTGCCGGCCGGCATCGACCGGTTCCCGAGGTCGCTCATCGAGCGCTACTTCGCCGGCTTCGGCGTGCCGCTGCAGGAGATGCTCGCGCTGGGTGCCGAGGAGGACCCGGCGAAGTACAACATGGCGCACATGGGGCTGCGGCTCGGCCAGCGGGCCAACGGCGTGAGCCAGCTGCACGGGCACGTCAGCCGCGGCATGTTCCGCGACCTGTGGCCCGGGTTCGACGAGGCCGACGTGCCGATCGGCTCCATCACCAACGGCGTGCACGCCCCCACCTGGACCGCCCGCGAGCTGGTCGAGATGGGCACCCAGACGACCAGCCAGGGCGACCCGGTCGACGTCGCCGGCCCGGTGCACTTCGACGGCGTCGACCGGATCCCGGCCGGTGACCTGTGGACCACCCGCCGGCTGCTGCGCGGCCGGCTGGTGGACGAGGTGCGGCGGCGGCTGCGGGAGACCGCGCTGTCCCGCGGCGCCACCGAGGCCGAGGTCGGCTGGACCGACAGCGCGTTCGACCCCGACGTCCTCACCATCGGGTTCGCCCGCCGGGTGCCGTCCTACAAGCGGCTGACCCTGATGCTGCGCGACCCCGCCCGGCTCAAGGCGCTGCTGCTGGACCCCGAGCGGCCGATCCAGCTGGTCATCGCCGGCAAGAGCCACCCGGCCGACGACGGCGGCAAGAAGCTCATCCAGCAGATGGTCGCCTTCGCCGACGACCCGGAGATCCGCCACCGGATCGCGTTCCTGCCGGGCTACGACATCGGCATGGCCCGGTACCTCTACTGGGGCTGCGACGTCTGGCTGAACAACCCGCTGCGCCCGCTGGAGGCCTGTGGCACCTCGGGCATGAAGGCCGCGCTGAACGGTGGGCTGAACCTCTCCATCCGCGACGGGTGGTGGGACGAGTGGTTCGACGGCCAGAACGGCTGGGCCATCCCCACCGCCGACGGCGTCAGCGACGCCGACCGGCGCGACGAGGTCGAGGCGCGGGCCATCTACGACCTGCTCGACAACCAGGTGCTGCCGCGGTTCTACGAGCGCGACCGCGACGGCGTGCCCGGCCGCTGGGTGGAGATGGTGCGGCACACGCTGCGCGAGACCGGCCCCAAGGTGCTGGCCACCCGCATGGTGCGCGACTACGTGCAGGCGCTCTACGTGCCCGCCGCCGGCTCCGCCCGGGCCATGGCGGCCGACGGCTACGCACCGGCCCGCTCGGAGGCCACCTGGCGGGCGCACCTGCTGCAGCACTGGTCGACCGTCCGCGTGGCCCACGTCGAGGCCACCGGCGCCGGCGACACCCCGGAGATCGGGTCGACGCTGGCGCTGCGCGCCGAGGTCGAGCTCCCGGGGCTCGCGCCGGACGACGTCCAGGTGCAGGCCGCCTACGGCCGGGTGGACGACGCCGACGGGCTGCACGACGTGACCACGGTGCCGATGACCCACGAGCAGACCGACGGCTCCCGGCACTGGTTCACGGCGACCGTCCCGCTGGAGCGGACGGGCGCGTTCGGCTACACCGTGCGCGTGCTCCCGCACTCGGCGTACCTGGCCGATCCGGCCGAGCTGGGCGTGGTGACGACGGCCTGATCCGGATCGCTTGAGACTCTCAAGCCACGCGCGCCCCAGTGATCGTGTGTGACCTCGTGCGGGCACGGCGTGGCGGTGGCACGCGGGCGCCGAACCCGGCTTCGGGTCACTAGGCTGGCCGTCATGCCCGACCGCTGTGAAGTCCTCCCTGGAGATGCCGTCGTCGCCCGCCGCGACGGTGGCCTGCTGTGGGTCGACGCTCCCGGTTCGCCCGCACTCGTCGCGGCCCTGCACGCCTGCCTGGGCGTCTCCGGCCCCGGTGCCGACCGGGTGCTGTCGGCCGTGGCCGCCCAGGTGAGCTCGCTCGCCTCGGGTTCGGCCTCCTACGCCCTCGTCCTCGCCGACACCGGCGCGGGCACCGGTGTCGCCCTCTGGTCCGGCAAGGGCCAGCCCGCCGTCGACGGGGTGCCGGTCTCCGGTTCGTCGGTCGACGGCGGCACCCTCGCCACCGGGTTCTCGCTGGGGCGCACGCTCTACGTGGGCCCCGGCGCGGCCCCGTCGTCGTCGGCGGCCGGTGTCTCCTTCGACCTGGTCGAGGGCACCGTGCCCGGGTCGGGCGCGCTGCTGCAGGTCGCCGCGCCCGCGCCGGCCGGCGCCACGCCGGTCTCCGCGCCGTCGTCCTCCTCTTCCTCGTCCTCGTCGCCGTTCAGCGCGTCCTCGGACGCCGGCTTCGGCTCGAGCCGGGCCTCGGTCGCCGCGGCGCCGGACTCCGGCGAGCAGACCGCGTTCTGGCGGCCCGACGCGGCACCCGCTCCGGTGCTCCGCTTCGACGACGGCCTGGTGGTCACCGTCGACGAGGACCTCGTGCTGGGTCGGCGTCCCGACAACCACGAGATGGTGACCAACGGCGGCGCCCGCCCGGTGCCGATCGCCGACACCCAGAACGTCCTCTCCTCGGCGCACGCCGCGCTGACCCGCTCGGGCAGCGAGGTGTCCCTCGTCGACCTGGGCTCGCTCAACGGCACGCACGTCGCCGGCCCGGAGGCCACCGAGTGGACCCAGCTGGAGCCCGGCGTGCCGCACGTGCTCTCCGACGGCGACCGCCTGCTGCTCGGCTGGACCGTCATCACCTTCGAGCAGTCCCCGGAGTAGCTCCGCCCGCCGTTCCCGGCAGACGCTGTGCGCCGATGCCCCGTTCCGAGTCCTGGAACAGGGCATCAGCGCACTTGCTCGCTCGTCTGGAGGAGCGAATCGGCGTTCGGTGCGCCACCGCCTCGAGGGACGTCGACCTCTCGACCGACTCGGGACGTCTCGTCGGCCGCGTCCTCGGCGCCGTCCCCCGCGCCGACAATCGCGCGACGCACCGAGCGCCAGCTCCTCGCCAGCGCGCAGCGGGCCGTGCTGGGGCGACCGCCCACCGGTCCCCGGCCGCTCGGCTGGCAGGCCGACAAGGTCGCGCCGCACCCGGACGAGGCTCGGCGGCGACTGCGCCTTCGACGCGGTGCTCGCCGGTGCCCCCTGCGGACCGTAGCCCGGGACTGGAAAGCGCCTGGCTGACCACACCCCCGGCGCCCCTGACAGCCCGACGGGTGCGGTACGTCCTGACCAGCCCTCGGTACGCCGGGCGGCGAGCGACCCGCTCGGGGAGCGGGCGGGCGTGACAGGTGGTCGGCTCGGGGAGCAGAGCGGGCGTCGTCGGGGAAGAGACGTTCCGCGCTGTCATCGAGTTGGGCGGCGCCTCGCGCACCACCCAAGACACCCGGCGTTCCCACTTCCTTTTCGGGCTTTCCCGGTGCGTGGCTTGGGGGGCACCCTGCAGCACCGGGAGCCACGCAGCATGGCGTCCGCACGCTGAAGTACTCGGTGTCCCGCCACCTGGCCCGGTCCGCCGAGCCGATCGAGGCATGAGGCGGTGAGCTGGTGGTGTCGCGACTGTCCCGCCCCGACGCCGCTGAAGTGCTGATCGACACCGTCCGCCCCGACGTCGCCGCGCAGCGGTCCGAGGCGGCAGCGAAGCGGGCGCGGCTCGGCCAGCTCGCCGACCTGCTGGCTGACGGCACGCTGACCCGCGAGGCGGTTCGCACGGCATCCGCGCGGTTGCCTGCCGACCTGGCCGACGTCGAGGCGTGCATGGCCGACAGCGGCCGGGCCGACGTGCTCAGTCTGCCGGGGATGTGCGGGCGGTGTGGTCGGTGCTCGACCCCGACCGTCAGTGCGCCGTCGTCCACGCTCTGCTGACCGTCTCGCTGCACTCGCCGGGACGGGAGCGGCGCCACTGCGCCCGACACGGTCGGCGTTGCTCTCGCTGACCCGGGGTGCGCGAAGGGCCCCTACCGAGCGGTAGGGGCCCTTCGTCTCGTCTACTTGCCGGTTACCCGGCGGATCGTTCCCTCGCCAGCGCCGACCTTGCGAAGCTTCGTGACGAAAGATGTCGAAGGCTGCTTCGGGATCTTCACGTGCTCGGAGAGAACGCCGTACTTGCCGGTGGAACGGACTCGCCCGGTGCTGGTGGTCTGTCGCTTGTGGGTGCTGTTGTGGGTCATGGCCATATGGGGCTCCCTTGGCTCTCCGTGGGCCGAACTTAACCTGCTCGGCTGTGGCCCACCAGTGGATCTCGCCCCCGGTGGGGGTGTCATGCCGCTAGCGAGCCAGGCAGTTACCGATCGCAGAGCTTGCGTCCTTTAAGTGTCGGCGCGTGTGGGCGGAGTTCTTGTCGAACCGCGGAAGATCTCCGGCCGCACCATCGAGTGCAACGCAGCCGAGAACCTTCGATCTTCCGTTACTTCCCTCCCGGATGATTGGCAGCGCCCAGACGACGCGGGCCTTCGAGCGACGGGCCTGGAACTCTGCGAACGTGAAGCCCTGTCGAACGTCCTCCGGGGCTTGAGCCCACTCTTCCGGGGAGCAGTCGGCCCAGTCTGCCCACGTGTCGGCCACGTCAGCTCTGACCAGATCGCCCCGCGCGACGCAGAGACCGATGATGCCCATCCCGGGACGCCACACGGTCTCGGAGGCGTCGTGTCGGTCGTGAGCCTGATGTCGGTCGAGCCGCCACAGCACTTCCCGCCAGGGGAGGGGAAGGCGCCATGACCAACCGTCCGCCTTGCTGTACGAGGGCCACTGCCAGATCCAGCGCCGTCGGACCTCGTACGCGGCGAAGCCGAGCGTTTCCGGGCGCGCCTTGGAGTCCTCCAACACGTTCAAGAACATGGTGAAGAGGCTGTCGCGGACGTCCTGCTGCAATCGTTCCCGGCGGGCCTTGCGGCGCGTGCCCCACAGCCCTGCTAGCTGCGAGATCAGGGTGACCACCGCGGCCCCCACCACCAGGACGACGAGCGTCTTGCCGGTCAGCTTCCAGACGTTCGCCGCCTGCAACCCGGCCGCGACTGCGGCGAAGGCACCGATCAAGTAGCCCAAGATCTTCATGATCGTTGAGACCCGGACCACGCACGCTCCTCGTTACAGCACTACAACGACCCGTGAGACTAGGTGTCGTATGCAAGCAGGCTGACGGGAGGGTGACCCGCGTCTCGTCGATTAGACCGCTGCGCCTCTGATCGCGCGCGGGTGACCGGTTGAGCTTCGCCCATGCCTTCGCCCCGGCCGTCCACTCGTCCGCGAGCGCGTCGGCGGTCTCGCCGAGCGGGACCGCCGGTCGCCGCCGGGCGGCGCTTGGTCAGCAGCTCGACTAACTCGGGGCCGGGCTGGTCGACGGTCGCCGGGGCGCGCCCCACTCCGTCCGCCGGGAAGCGCGCGCCAGGGCTCGGACAGGTAGGACGACCCGCCGCCGCGCGCAGTTGGGCGCGGACGACCTCGACCGCCTGCGACGCGGCGGCGAGCCGGTCAGCGGACGCGCCCTCGCGACGCGGCCGACGGCGCTCGGGCCGGACATCGCGGTACGCCTCGTCCGCGTCCTCGCGGGCCTGTTCGGCCGTCGCTGCGGCGCGATGTGGTCGGTCAGGACGGTGCGCATGGCCAGGCCTCTTGTGGTGGCATCTGCCGGGTGCCCAGCAGTCGTGCCCGGTCGCGTTCGACGGTCAGCAGGCCGTTCGCCCCGGCGAGGCGCACTTTCGAGTCGTCGTCGCCGAGTGGGTCGCCGTACACCCGCGCGACCTGATTGAGCCGCAGTTCGGACTCGCGCGTAGCTCATCGAGTTGCTGGGCAGGCGTGGCGGCGCTGCCCCCAACCGAGCAGCTTCGCCGCCCGGTTGGGGGGTGCCCCCCCCGTTCGGCGGCCACGTCACGGACCGACCGGGCCCGGGCGTGCAGGTCGAGGCAGTGGCCACCCGCTCGCGGTGGGCGGGCGGTCGTGCCCTACGCGCGAGCGCGCGCCAGGGACGCGCTCGGACGCGGCCGCGACTTGTCGGACCCGTGCGAGACAGTGTCGCGCGGAACCTGTGCCGCCCGAGGCGCAGGGCGGACGAAGGAAAGCGCATGGCAGTCACGGTTCGGACGACCCGCACCAGCGCAGGGAATCACATCAAGGTCACGCACGCCGAGGCGAACCACATCGACATCGCGAACGGGCACCTGCTGGTGCTGAAGTGGAACGGCGGGGGCTACGACACCATCGCCGCGTACGCCCCCGAGAAGTGGATCGACGCGACCACGGAGCAGTCCGCCGCGAAGTGAACCGACGGCGGGGCGAGGTATGACCTCGCCCGCCGTCCGTCACCGATCCGAGGCGCCCGTCACACGCGCTGCGGGCACTGGTCGACCGCCAAGCATCAACTGCACACCCGCCGCGCTCGCAGTCGCTCGCCGTGGTCGGCCCGCTCGCTGTCGAGTGCGCTCCGGTCGAATCGGGGTGCCTGATCGCCGCACAGTGCGCTGGGGAGCGACGGGACGTCCGTCAGAGTCGCCACTACCAGCGCAACGGTGCCGTCGCGCCTCACTGGCCCCCTCCCGCACCTGCAGGACGACGGTGTTCGGCCCGGTGACCGCCCGCGCAACTGCGGGGCGAGCCCGCCAGGATGGACAGACTCGTCGTGAGCAAGTGACCGAGGGCGGGCCGGGGCACGACCGCCGCCTCCGCATTCCCGGCAGCTGATCTCAGGGGCGGCGCAGGACCCGGAGCGCCCACACGCAGCGGGCCGGGAGCTCCAGCTCGCCGGGTGCGACGAACGCCGGCTCGGGCGGCGTCCCGGTCGGGTACTCGGTGGAGACGACCAGCTCGTAGCCGTCCGCCCACGGCGGGCCGGGCAGCGTCACCGGCACCGGCTCGGCGCCGGCGTTGAGCTGCACCAGGAACGAGTCGTCCACCACCGGCCGCCCGTACGCGTCGCGGTGCCGGATGCCGCGGCCGTCGAGGTACATGCCGATCGTCTGCAGCTCGCCGTCGAACCAGTCGGCGCTGGTCAGCTGCACGCCCGCGGGTGAGAACCAGGCGAGGTCGCGGGTGCCACCCGAGCCGGGGATCTCGTGCCCCTCGAAGAACGCCTCCTGCCGCAGCACGGGCGAGGAGCGGCGCAGCCGCAGCAGCGTCGTCACGAACTCGCGCAGGTCACCGTCGACCCGCGACCAGTCCAGCCACGACAGCTCGTTGTCCTGGCAGTAGGCGTTGTTGTTGCCCAGCTGCGTGCGGCCGAGCTCGTCGCCGGCGGTCAGCATCGGCACCCCGGTGGACAGCAGCAGCGTGGCCAGCAGGTTGCGCACCTGCCGCTCGCGCAGCGCCACGATCTCGGGGTCGCCGGTCGGCCCCTCGACGCCGCAGTTCCAGTTCCGGTTGTGGCTCTCGCCGTCCCGGTTGTCCTCGCCGTTGGCCTCGTTGCGCTTGTGCTCGTAGGCGACCAGGTCGGCCATCGTGAAGCCGTCGTGCGCGGTGACGAAGTTGATGGAGGCGAACGGGCGCCGGCCGTCGGAGCGGTAGAGGTCCGACGACCCGGTCAGCCGGTAGGCGAGGTCGCGGACGCCGACCTTCGCGCCGGCCCACACGTCGCGGACGGTGTCGCGGTACTTGCCGTTCCACTCCGTCCACGGCGGCGGGAAGTTGCCCACCTGGTAGCCGCCCGGCCCGACGTCCCACGGCTCGGCGATCAGCTTCACGGTGCTGACCACCGGGTCCTGGTGGACGACGTCGAAGAACGCCGACAGCCGGTCGACGTCGTGCATCGAGCGGGCGAGCGCCGAGGCGAGGTCGAAGCGGAAGCCGTCGACGTGCATCTCGGTGACCCAGTACCGCAGCGAGTCCATGAGCAGCGCCAGGACGGCGGGGCGGCGGACGTCGAGGGTGTTCCCGCAGCCGGTGTAGTCGGTGTACCTGGCCGGGTTCATCCCGTCGAGCCGGTAGTAGCCGGGGTTGTCGATGCCCTTGAGCGACAGCGTCGGGCCGGTGTGGTCGCCCTCGGCGGTGTGGTTGTAGACGACGTCGAGGATGACCTCGATGCCCGCGGCGTGCAGCGCCTTGACCATCGTCTTGAACTCGGTCACCTGGCCGCCCGCGCCGCCGGCGGAGCTGTAGGCGGCGTGCGGGGCGAAGTAGCCGAGGGTGTTGTAGCCCCAGTAGTTGGTCAGGCCACGGCGGAGCAGGTGCGGCTCGCTGACGAAGTGGTGCACCGGCAGCAGCTCGACGGCGGTGACGCCGAGGGAGCGCAGGTGCTCGACGAAGGCCGGGTGGGCCAGGCCCGCGTAGGTGCCGCGCAGGTGCGGCGGGACGTCGGGGTGCCGGGCGGTCGCGCCCTTGACGTGCACCTCGTAGATGACGGTGTCCGACCAGGAGGTGCGCAGCGGCCGGTCGCCGTCCCACGGGAAGGTGTCGTGGACGACGACGCCGCGCGGCACGACCGGCGCGGAGTCCCGTCCGTCGGGGGCGCCGCCGTCGGGGGAGTCGGCGTAGGCGAACAGCGCGGGGTCCAGCCGGACGTCGCCGTCGACGGCCCGGGCGTACGGGTCGAGCAGCAGCTTGGCGGGGTTGAACCGCTGCCCCGAGGAGGGGTCCCAGGGGCCGTGCACCCGGTACCCGTAGTGCTGGCCGGGCCCGATGCCGGCCAGCCGGCCGTGCCACACCTGGTGCGTGGTCTCGGTCAGCGGCTGCCGGTGCTCGGTGCCGTCGGCGTCGAACAGGCAGAGGTCCACGGCGTGCGCCCCGGCCGACCAGAGGGCGAAGTTCGTGCCCGTGCCGTCCCAGTGCGCGCCGAGCGGGGTGGGGGAGCCGGGCAGGACCTCGGCGACCGGGTGCTCGATCACCGCCCGATCGTGCCAAGCGGATCGCGGATGGGCGTGCAGGTGCGCCGCGGCGGGTTGGTTGGATGGGCCCGTGTCGAGCCCAGAGCCCGCCCAGGGGGCGGTCGTCCGGATGACCGGTGTCGATGTCGTGCGGGGTGACAACCACCTGCTGCGCGGGATCGACTGGCGGGTCGAGGCCGACCACCGCTGGGTGGTGCTCGGGCCCAACGGCGCCGGGAAGACCACGCTGATGCAGCTGGCCGGCGCGCAGCTGCACCCGACCCGCGGGGAGGTGCGGCTGCTGGGCGAGACGCTCGGCGCGGTCGACGTCTTCGAGCTGCGGCCCCGCATCGGGATCACCAGCGCGTCGCTGGCGCAGCGCATCCCGCCGGCGGAGACGACCGGCGACATCGTCGTCTCGGCCGGGTACGCCGTCGTCGGCCGCTGGCGGGAGCGCTACGACGTCCACGACCTGACCCGCGCCGGGATGCTCATGGAGCAGTGGGGCGTGGCGCAGTACGCGCACCGGCCCTTCGGCACCCTCAGCGAGGGCGAGCGCAAGCGGGCCCAGATCGCCCGCGCGCTCATGCCGGACCCCGAGCTGCTGCTGCTCGACGAGCCCGGCGCGGGCCTGGACCTGGGCGGGCGCGAGGACCTCGTCTCCCGGCTGTCCGACCTCGCCCGGTACCACTACGCCCCGGCGCAGGTGCTGGTCACGCACCACGTCGAGGAGATCCCGCCGGGCTACACGCACGCGCTGCTGCTGCGCGGCGGCGAGGTGGTGGCCTCCGGCGCGTTCGACGACGTCCTCACCGCCGGCACGCTGTCGGACACCTTCGGGCTGGCCCTGGACCTGACCCGCACCGACGGCCGGTTCACCGCCCGCCGCGCTCGTTAAGGTGCCGGGCATGGCATCGACGCCCGAGTTCGTGACCCTGCAGGTCGAGGACGGGGTGGGCACCGTCCGCCTCGACCGCCCGAAGATGAACGCGATCGACGAGCAGCTGCACCGCGAGGTGCGTGCCGCGGCCCTGGAGGCGGCGGAACGCGCCGACGTGCGTGCCGTCGTCCTCTACGGCGGGGAGCGGGTGTTCGCCGCCGGCGCCGACATCAAGGCCATGTCGCAGCTGACCGGCTCGAGCATGGTCGCCTGGGGCCGCGAGCTGCAGGACTCCTTCCGCGCGGTGGCCCGGGTCCCGAAGCCGGTCATCGCCGCGGTCACCGGCTACGCGCTCGGTGGCGGCTACGAGCTCGCGCTGTGCGCCGACTTCCGGGTGCTCGGCGCCAGCGCCAAGATCGGCCAGCCGGAGATCCTGCTCGGCGTCATCCCGGGCGCCGGTGGCACCCAGCGGCTGGCCCGCCTGGTGGGGCCGGCCAAGGCCAAGGACCTCGTCTTCACCGGCCGGCACGTCGCCGCCGAGGAGGCGCTGGAGATCGGTCTGGCCGACGCCGTCGTCCCCGACGACGAGGTGTACTCGACCGCCGTCGCCATGGCGAAGAAGTTCGCCGCCGGCCCGCCGCTGGCCCTCGCCGCCGCCAAGCGGGCCATCGACGAGGGGCTGGACCTGCCGCTGGACCAGGGCCTGGACCTGGAGAGCCGGCTGTTCGCCGAGCTGTTCGACACCGAGGACCAGAAGACCGGGATGAGCTCCTTCCTGGAGAACGGTCCCGGCAAGGCCCGGTTCGCCGGTCGCTGAACCGGGCGGTCCGTCGCCGAACGGTCATCCGACCGTCATGCAGGAGTACCCGGCGCGGACCGCTCGGGTCCGCCACAATGCGCGAGGCCGCCCGCCCGGGGCCATCCGGTCCACGGGCGAGGGCGGCACCACACCAGGAGGACTAGTGCGACGCACCACCCTGCGGGCCGCGGTCGCGGTCGTGACGGCCGGAATGACGCTGACCGCCTGCGGCTCCGACGACGGCGGCAGCGGCTCCGGCGGCAGCGGTTCGGACTGGGCCACCGCGACCTCGGCGGAGGACGGCGGCGGCATGGACGCGCTCGTCGAGGCGGCGAAGGCCGAGGGCGAGCTCAACGTCATCGCGCTGCCCCCGGACTGGGCGAACTACGGCGAGATGCTCGAGACCTTCAGCGAGAAGTACGACATCGAGATCAACTCGGCCAGCCCCGACGGATCGAGCCAGGACGAGCTGAACGCCGTCGAGAGCCAGCGCGGCCAGGACCGGGCGCCCGACGTCCTCGACCTCGGGACGGCGTTCGCCCGCCAGGCGCAGGGCCAGGACCTGCTCGCGCCGTACAAGGTCGAGACGTGGGACGACATCCCCGAAGGCCAGAAGGACGCCGACGGCCACTGGTTCAACGACTACGGCGGCTACCTGTCGATCGGCTGCAACGCCACCATCGTCGGGAAGTGCCCGACGAGCTTCGAGGAGCTGCTCGACCCGCGCTACGCCGGCCAGGTCGCGCTCAACGGCAACCCGACCCAGGCCGCCGCGGCCTTCGGCGGCGTCTGGGCGGCCGCGCTGTCCAACGGCGGCAGCCTGGACGACATCGGCCCGGGCATCGACTTCTTCGCCGAGCTGAAGGACGCCGGCAACTTCAACCCGGTCGAGAGCACCCCCGCGACCATCGACAGCGGCGAGACCCCGATCGTCCTCGACTGGGACTACCTCAACGCGTCCTACACCGAGGACCTCGCGTCCGCCGGCACGACGTGGGAGGTCGCCGTCCCCTCGGACGGGCTGTTCGGCAGCTACTACAGCCAGGCCATCAGCAAGTTCGCCCCGCACCCGGCGGCCGCCCGTCTCTGGCAGGAGTTCCTGTACAGCGACGAGGGCCAGAACATCTGGCTGAAGGGCGGCGCCCGCCCCGTCCGCCTGCCCGCCATGGAGGACGCCGGGACCGCCGACGCCGACGCGCTGGCCAAGCTCCCCACCGTCGAGGGCTCCGCGGAGTTCCCGACCGAGGAGCAGGAGACGGCCGCCAAGCAGGTCGTCAACGAGCGCTGGAACGCGGAGATCTCGGGCTGAGCACCACCGCAGCACCGGTCGCGCCGGCCCCTCGACGCAGGGGTCGGCGCGGGCGGCTGCTCACCGTCCTGGGGGCGCTGCCGTTCTTCCTCTACGTCGGCGTCTTCCTGCTGCTGCCCATCGGGGTGCTGGCCGTCGAGGCCTTCCGGGCCACCGACCCGGTCACCTTCGAGGAGACCTGGTCGACCGGTTCGATCACCGCGATCACCGAGGGGCCCTACCGCCGCGCCTACCTGGGCAGCCTGCAGCTGTCGGCGATCACCGCGGTGCTCGGCGCCGTCCTGGGGCTGGCGCTGGCCGTCGCGATCCTGCGCGCCCGGCGCGGCCGGTTGCTGCGCCGCCTGGTGCTCACCGCCTCGGGCGTGCTGGCCAACTTCGGCGGCGTCCCGCTGGCCTTCGCCTTCCTCGCGACGATCGGCGGGCAGGGCGTGGTCACCGCCTTCCTGTCCGACACCCTCGGGATCGGGCTGGGCGGGTTCACGCTCCAGTCCATGACCGGCCTGGCGGTGGTCTACCTCTACTTCCTGATCCCGCTGATGGTGCTCACCATCGTCCCGGCGCTCGAGGCGCTGCGCCCGCAGTGGCGGGAGGCCGCCGACAACCTGGGCGCCACCGGCTGGCAGTACTGGCGGCACGTCGGCGGGCCGGTGCTCCTGCCCCCGGTCCTCGGCGCGACGATGCTGCTCTTCGCCTCCGCCTTCGCCGCCTACGCCACCGCGAAGGCGCTGGTGGGCAGCAGCGTCCCGCTGGTCACCCTGCAGATCGCCGACGCGCTGTCGAGCAACGTCGTCGTGGGCGCCGAGAACCTGGGCAAGGCGCTGGCGCTGGGCATGGTGCTGCTGGTCGGCCTGGTCATGGCCTTCTACGCCTGGGTGCAGAAGCGCACCCAGCGGTGGCTGTCGTGACCGCGCTCGCGGAGAGCGTCGCCGGTGCCGGCGGCGTGGCTCCCGGGACCCCCGCGCGGCCCTCGCGCCGGCGTGGCTCCGGGGCCTGGCGGTTCGCCGTCCTGCTGGTCCTCGGCGTCTACTTCCTCGTCCCGATCGGGGCCTCGGTCTGGTACACGGTCCGCGACCGGGTCGACGGCGGGGTCACCGGCCGCGTGTACGGCGCGATCCCCGGCGCCGAGGGCTTCGCCGAGGCGTTCGGCCGCTCGCTGCTGCTGGCCGGCCTGACCGTCGTCCTGGCGCTGCTGCTCATGGTGCCGACCGTGGTGCTCGTGGAGCTCCGGCTCCCGAAGCTGCGCACGGCGGTGGAGCTGCTGACGCTCGCGCCGCTGGTGCTGCCCCCGATCGCGCTGGTCGTGGGTGTCCGCAGCGTGCTGGCCTGGGCGCCGGACTACTTCTACGGCACCCCGGTCGCCGAGGCGATGTTCGCGCTCCAGCGCCCGTCCCTGCCGTGGATCCTCGTGCTGGTCTACGTCGTCCTGGCGCTGCCGTTCGTCTACCGCGCCCTGGACGCCGGCGTGCGCGGCTCGGACCTGCGCACCCTCACCGAGGCCGCCCGCAACCTCGGCGCCTCGTGGCCGCGGGTGCTCGGGTCGGTCGTCCTGCCGGTCCTGCGCACCTCGGTGCTCAACGCGGCGTTCCTCACCGTGGCCCTCGTGCTCGGCGAGTTCACCGTCGCCTCCATCCTCGGCTTCGAGACCTTCCCCACCTGGATCGTGCGGATCTCGGGGTCCCAGGCGCAGCTGTCGGTCGCGGTGTCGGTGCTGTCGCTCGTCGTCACCTGGCTGCTGCTGCTGCTCATCTCGGCGCTCGACCGGCGCCGGGGCACGAAGGAGAGCTCATGACCACCGCCCCCGCTCGCGTGGACGCCCCGGCGCGGCCCGGCGTCGCCGTGCATCTCGAGGGGCTGACCCGCCGCTACGGCTCCGTCGTCGCCCTCGACGGGCTGGACCTCGACGTCGCCGGCGGCGAGTTCCTGGCCCTGCTCGGTCCGTCGGGTTGCGGCAAGACGACGGCCCTGCGGGCGATCGCCGGCTTCGACCAGCCGGACGCCGGTCGGGTGCTGGTCGACGGGCGAGACGTCACCGACGTGCCGCCGAACAAGCGGGACATGGGCATGGTCTTCCAGGCCTACAGCCTGTTCCCGAACCTGACCGTCGCCGAGAACGTCGCCTTCGGGCTGCGGGTGCGCCGGCGCGGCAAGGCCGAGCAGATCGGCCGCGCCGCGGAGCTCCTGGAGCTCGTCGGCCTGGCCGACCGCGGCGACCGCTACCCGCACCAGCTCTCCGGCGGCCAGCAGCAGCGCGTGGCGCTGGCCCGCGCCCTGGCCGTCGCGCCGCAGGTGCTGCTGCTCGACGAGCCGCTGTCGGCGCTCGACGCCCAGGTGCGGGTGCAGCTGCGCGAGGAGATCCGGCGGATCCAGCTCGACCTCGGCATCACCACCGTGTTCGTCACCCACGACCAGGCCGAGGCGCTCTCGGTGGCCGACCGGGTGGGCGTCATGCGCGCGGGCCGGCTCGAGCAGGTGGCGAGCCCCGACGACCTGTACGAGCGGCCGGCGACGGCGTTCGTGGCGGAGTTCGTCGGCACGATGAACCGGTTGCCGGCCACGCTGTCCGGCGGCGAGGTCGAGGTGCTGGGGGTGCGCCGGCCGGTCGCCGGGTCCGCGCCGGCCGGGCCGGTCGAGGCCCTGGTCCGCCCCGAGGCGTTCACCGTCACCCCGGACGGCGCGGCACGGGTGGTGACCCGCACGTTCTCCGGGGCGGTCACCCGGCTGCTCGTGGCCCTGCCCGGCGGCGTCGAGGTGCGGGTCGACCTGCCCAGCGCCGACAGCCGGGACCTGGGCCCCGGATCGCCCGTGACCGTGACCCCCGCCGAGCGCCCGGTGCTCGTGGTCCCGGCGGAACCGGCGTGAGCCCGGTCGTCGACGTCGACCGCTCCGACCCCGCGGGACGGGCCTGGGTGGACCGCGCGGTCGCCGTCGTCGAGGCGGACGCGCGGCGCAGCGCGGACACGCACCTGCTGGTCTACCCGCTGCCGCCCGAGTGGGGGGTCGACCTCTACCTCAAGGACGAGTCGACCCACCCCACCGGCAGCCTCAAGCACCGGCTGGCCCGCTCGCTGTTCCTCTACGGCCTGTGCTCGGGGCAGATCACCGAGGGCAGCACGGTCGTCGAGGCGTCCAGCGGCTCGACGGCGGTGAGCGAGGCGTACTTCGCACGGATGCTCGGCCTGCCGTTCGTCGCGGTCATGCCGCGCTCGACCAGCCCCGAGAAGGTGGCGCTCATCGAGTTCCACGGCGGCCGGTGCTCCTTCGTGGACAACCCGCCGGACATGTACGAGGCGGCCCGGCGGCTGGCCGCCGAGTGCGGCGGGCACTACCTCGACCAGTTCTCCTTCGCCGAGCGGGCGACCGACTGGCGCGGCAACAACAACATCGCCGAGTCGATCTTCGAGCAGCTCTCCGCCGAGCGGCACCCGGTGCCCGAGTGGGTCGTCGTCGGCGCCGGCACCGGGGGCACCAGCGCCACGATCGGCCGGTACCTGCGCTACCGGCGGCACCCCACCCGGCTGGCCGTCGTCGACCCGGAGAACTCGGCTTTCCTGCCCGGCTGGGCCGCGGGGGAGCCGGGGTGGACGACCGGCGTGCCGTCGCGGATCGAGGGCATCGGCCGGCCCCGGGTCGAGCCGTCGTTCGTGCCCACGATCGTCGACCGGATGATCGGCGTCCCGGACGCCGCCTCGCTGGCCGCGATGCGCCACCTCGAGCGGGTGACCGGCCGCCGGGCCGGCGGCTCCACCGGCACCAACCTCTGGGGTGCGCTGTCCCTCGTCGCCGAGATGGTGGCGGCCGGGCGGCAGGGGAGCGTCGTCACCCTGCTGTGCGACGGCGGCGAGCGGTACGCGCACACGTACTACTCGGACGGGTGGGTGGCCGAGCAGGGCCTCGACCTCGCCCCGTACGCCGCCACGCTGCGGGTCTTCGCTGAGACGGGGGAGTGGCGGGCGCCCGCGTGACCGGCCTCACCCATCCCCGGGATCCCGGCCGCTTTACGGGCCAGTAACCTCCATGATCGGTGCTGATCTCTTTCTGAGCGCAGGCGGGCCGTCGCGCCCGCACACCCCATGACCCCATCGCGGAGGTAGGTCTGGCGATGAACATCGTCGTTCTGGTCAAGCAGGTCCCCGACTCCGGCAGCGAGCGCAAGCTGGACGCGTCGGACAACACCGTCGCCCGCGCGTCCGCGGACAACGTCCTCAACGAGATCGACGAGTACGCCATCGAAGAGGCGCTCACGATCAAGGAGGCGCAGGGCGGTGAGGTCACCGTCCTGACCGTCGGTCCCGACGGCGCCACCGACGCGATCCGCAAGGCGCTGTCCATGGGCGCCGACAAGGCGGTGCACGTCTCCGACGAGGCGATGCACGGCTCGGACGCCGTCCAGACCAGCGCGGTGCTCGCCGCCGCGCTGCAGCAGCTCGAGTACGACCTCGTCCTGTGCGGCGCCGAGGCGACCGACTCGCAGATGAGCGTCATGCCGGCGCTGCTCGCCGAGCGCCTGGGCCTGCCGCAGCTGTCCGGGGCGCGCAAGCTCACCGTCGACGGCGGCGTCGCCCGCATCGAGCGGCAGACCGACGGCGGCTACTGGGCCGTCGAGGCGCCGCTGCCCGCCATCGTGTCCACCTGGGACACCATCAACGAGCCGCGCTACCCCTCGTTCAAGGGGATCATGGCCGCCAAGAAGAAGCCGGTCGAGACCAAGTCGCTGGCCGACCTCGGCATCGACGCCTCCACCGTGGGCCTGGCCAACGCCACCACGCAGGTGCTCGACTTCGCCGGCCGCCCGCCGAAGGGCGAGGGCGTCAAGGTCAACGACGAGGGCGACGGCGCGCAGAAGTTCGTCGACTTCCTCGCCAGCCAGAAGATCGTCTGAGCCCGGCCCGGATCGAAGGAAGAGGAGAAACCACTCATGGCAGAGGTCCTGGTCCTGGCCGAGCTGAACCCGGCCGGCGGCGGTGTCCGCAAGACCACCCTGGAAGCCCTCACCGCGGCGCGTGCGCTGGGTGAGCCGTCGGCCGTCGTCATCGCCGCCCCCGGCACCGCCGCGGGCGTCCGCGACCAGCTCGCCGAGTACGGCGCGGCCACCGTCTACGTCGCCGAGGCCCCCGAGGTCGACGAGTTCCTCGTCGCCCCCAAGGCCGAGGTGCTGGCCCAGCTGGTGCAGGAGAAGTCCCCGGCCGCCGTCGTCGTCCCGTCCTCCCCGGAGGGCAAGGAGATCGCCGCCCGCGTCGCCATCAAGGTGGGCAGCGGCTTCCTGACCGACGTCACCGAGATCGCCGCCGACGGCACCGCGACCCAGGTCGCGTTCGCCGGCCAGGTGATCGTGCACTCCAAGGTCACCGCCGGCACCCCGATCTACACGCTGCGCGGCAACTCGGTCGCCCCCGAGCCGGCTCCGGCCGCGGGCACCGAGCAGACCGTGGCCGTGTCCATCTCGGACGCCGCCAAGGGCGCCAAGGTGACCGACCGGGTCGTCGAGCAGAAGAGCAGCCGCCCCGAGCTCACCGAGGCCTCGATCGTGGTCTCCGGCGGTCGCGGTGTGGCCAGCGCCGAGAACTTCTCGATCATCGAGGCGCTCGCCGACTCGCTCGGTGCCGCCGTCGGCGCCTCGCGCGCCGCGGTCGACTCCGGCTTCTACCCGCACAGCTTCCAGGTGGGTCAGACCGGCAAGACCGTGTCGCCGCAGCTCTACGTCGCCGTCGGCATCTCCGGTGCCATCCAGCACCGCGCCGGCATGCAGACCTCGAAGACCATCGTCGCCATCAACAAGGACCCCGAGGCGCCGATCTTCGAGCTCGCCGACTTCGGTGTCATCGGCGACCTCAACACGGTGGTCCCGCAGGCCACCGAGCTGGTCAACGCCCGCAAGTAGCGGTCAGCGCCACCACGCAGCCGAGCGCCGTCCCCTCCGGGGGCGGCGCTCGACGCGTGTCCGGGAAGTGTCGGGACGACGGAGGGGTTGGGCCAGGACGTGGGTGACGGGACGACGACGGTGTTCGGCCGCGCTCACCGGCTGACCACCGCCGGCCTGCTCATGCTGGTCACGTTCGTGGCGTTCGAGTCGATGGCGGTGGCGACGGCCATGCCCACCGCGGTCGCCGAGCTCGACGGGCTGGCCTGGTACGGCTGGCCGTTCAGCGCCTACCTGGTCGCCTCCGTCGTCGGGATGGTCGCCGGCGGCGACGTCGGCGACCGCCGCGGCTCCCGGGTGGCGCTGCTGGTGGGCGTCGCGCTCTTCGCCGCGGGCCTCCTCCTCGGCGGGCTGGCCGGGTCGATGGCCTGGTTCGTCGCGGCCCGGGCGGTGCAGGGCGTCGGCGCCGGGATCATCAGCGTCGCCCTGTACGTCGTCGCCGGGCAGGCCTACGAGCCGGCGCTGCGGCCGAAGCTGTTCGCCGCCTTCTCCGCCGCCTGGGTGCTGCCGGCGCTGGTCGGGCCGCTGCTGGCCGGGCTGATCACCACCCACGCCGGGTGGCGCTGGGTGTTCCTCGGGCTGCTGCCGCTGATCGCCGTCGGCCTCGGGCTGATCCTGCCGGCGCTGCGCCGCTTCGGCGCCCCCACGGCTGCGCCGGAGGGCGCGCGGCACCGGCACTGGTGGGCGCTGCTGGCCGGGCTCGGGATCGCCGCGCTGCAGTACGCCGGGCAGCGGCTGGACCTGCTCGCCGTCGCCGTCGCGGCGGGCGGGCTGGCCGCCCTGGTCGCCGGGCTGCGGCCGCTGGTGCCGGCCGGCACGGTGCGGCTGCGCCCGGGGCTGCCCGCCGTCGTGGGCGGCCGCGGGCTGCTGGCCGGCGCCTTCTTCGGCATGGACGTGCTGCTCCCGCTGACCCTCACCGAGCTGCACGGGTACACACCGACCGCGGCCGGGGTGCCGCTCACCGCCGGCGCCCTCGGGTGGGCGCTGGCCTCGCAGCTGCAGAGCCGGCGGCCGGACGTGCCGCGGGTGCGCATCCTGCGCGCCGGCTTCGCCCTGCTCGCCGTCGGCCTGGCCACCAGCGCGCTGGTCACCGTCCCGGCGCTGCACGGCTGGCCGGTCTACCTCACCTGGGCGGTCGCCGGGCTCGGGATGGGCCTGGGCATGCCCAGCCTCAGCGTGCTGCTGCTCGACCAGTCGCCCGAGGAGCGCCGGGGCGCGGACTCCGCGGCGTTCCAGATCGCCGACGTCACCGCCTCGGCCCTGGCCATCGGTACCACCGGCGTCCTGGTCGCGGCGGGCGTGGCCGGGGTGCTCTCCTTCGAGGCCGCGGTGCTCACCGCCGTCGCCGTCCTCACCCTGCTGGCCGCCCTGGGCGCGGCGGCCGCGCCCCGGGCCGGCTCCCGTCCCGCGCCGGAGGCCCGGGATACCGCGACTACCCTGGCGGCGACATGACGTACCTGGACCACGCGGCGACGACCCCTGTGCTGCCCGAGGTGCTGGCCGCGATGAGCGAGCAGCTGGGCCGCGTCGGCAACGCGTCCTCGCTGCACGCCAGCGGCCGGGCCGCGCGCCGGGTGGCCGAGCAGTCCCGCGAGCGGCTGGCCGAGGCGCTGGGCGCCCGCCCGTCGGAGGTGCTGTTCACCGGCGGCGGCACGGAGAGCGACAACCTCGCCGTCAAGGGGCTGTTCTGGGCCCGCCGGGCCGCGGACGCCCAGCGGCGCCGGCTGGTGGTCAGCCCGGCCGAGCACCACGCCGTCCTGGACAGCGTCGAGTGGCTGGTCAAGCACGACGGCGCCGAGGTCACCTGGCTGCCGGTCGACCCGGCCGGCCGGGTGCACCCCGAGGCCCTCGCCGACGCGCTGGGCGACGGGCGCGACGTCGCCGTCGCCAGCGCCATGTGGGCCAACAACGAGATCGGCACGGTGAGCGACGTCGCGGCGCTGGCCGCGGTCGCGCACGCAGTCGACGTCCCGCTGCACACCGACGCCGTCCAGGCGGTCGGGCAGGTGCCGGTCGACTTCGCGGCGAGCGGGGTCGACGCGCTCACCATGGCCGGCCACAAGCTCGGTGGTCCGATGGGCGCCGGCGTGCTGCTGCTGCGCCGCGAGGCCGAGTGCACCCCGCTGCTGCACGGCGGGGGCCAGGAGCGCGACGTCCGCTCCGGCACCCTCGACGTCGCGGCGATCGTCGGCCTGGCGACCGCCGCGGTCAGCGCCGTCGCGTCCCGCGATGACCGCGCGGCCCGGCTGGCCGCGCTGCGCGACCGGCTCGTGGCCGGGATCGTCGCCCAGGTGCCGGACGCCCAGCTGAACGGCGCGCCGCTGGACGACGTCGTCGCCGGCGGGCCCGGGCGGCTGCCCGGCAACGCGCACCTGTCCTTCCCCGGTGCGGAGGGCGACGCCCTGCTCATGCTGCTCGACGCCAAGGGCATCGAGTGCTCGACCGGATCGGCCTGCAGCGCCGGGGTGGCCCGGCCCAGCCACGTGCTGCTCGCCGTGGGTGCCGACGCCGACCGCGCGCGCAGCTCGCTGCGGTTCAGCCTCGGGCACACGTCGACCGACGCCGACGTCGACGCCGTCCTCGAGGTGATCGCGCCGGTGGTGGAGCGCGCGCGCAACGCCGGGATGGGCCGGCGGTGAGGGTCCTCGCCGCGATGAGCGGGGGAGTGGACTCCGCCGTCGCCGCCGCACTGGCGGTCGACGCCGGCCACGACGTCACCGGTGTGCACCTGGCGCTGTCGCAGGACCGGCAGACGCTGCGTAGCGGTGCCCGCGGGTGCTGCAGCGTCGAGGACTCGCACGACGCGCGCCGGGTCGCCGACGAGCTGGGCATCCCGTTCTACGTCTGGGACATGGCCGACCGGTTCACCGAGGACGTCGTCGACGACTTCGTGGCCGAGTACGCCGCGGGGCGCACCCCGAACCCGTGCCTGCGCTGCAACGAGAAGATCAAGTTCTCCGCGGTGCTCGACCGCGCCCGCGCGCTGGGCTTCGACGCCGTCGTCACCGGCCACCACGCGCGGCTGGCAGACGGGCAGCTGCGCCGTTCGGTCGACGCCGCCAAGGACCAGTCCTACGTGCTGGGCGTGCTCACGCCTGCGCAGCTGGCGGCCGCGGCGTTCCCGCTGGGCGGGATGACCAAGGACCGGGTCCGCGAGATCGCCGCCGAGCGCGGCTTCGCGGTGGCGGCCAAGCCCGACTCGCACGACATCTGCTTCATCCCGGACGGCGACACCCGTGGCTTCCTCTCGCGGAAGCTGGGCAGCCGCCCGGGGCCGGTGGTGGACGCCGCCACCGGGACGACGGTCGGCGAGCACGACGGCACCTACGGCTTCACCGTGGGCCAGCGCCGCGGGCTGGGCGTGAGCGCCGGTGACTCGCGGCCGCGCTACGTGCTGGGCATCGAGCCGGTGTCGCGCACGGTGACCATCGGGACCGCCGACCAGGCGTCGGTCGACGAGGTGCGCACCGGCGTCCCGACGTGGACCGGGACGGCGCCGTCGCTGCCGTTCCGCTGCGAGGTGCAGCTGCGCGCGCACGGCACCCCGGTGGCGTGCGAGGTGTCCGCGGACGACGGCGGCGGTCTGGTCATCGAGCTCGCCCAGCCGCAGCGCGGGGTGGCGCCGGGGCAGTCGGCGGTGCTGTACGAGCCGGACCCGGTGCGGGGTGACCTCGTCCTGGGGCAGGCCGCCGTGGCGGGCGCCCGGTGACGTCGGCGTTCGGCGCCGCGACGGGCGTCGGGTCCCTCCCCGGCACCGACCCCGCCGAGGCGGTGCGCCTCGTCCTCGGGGAGCTGCCCGACCTGCCGCACCTGCCCGAGCTGCCGGGCCGCGGCGCCGGCGCCGACATGATCGGCCGCAGCGCCGCGCTGCTCGTCGACCTCGCCGTCGACCTGACCCCGGCGGGCTGGCGGCTGGTGCCGCGCTCGGGGGTCGACCAGCGCCGCGCGGCGGAGTTCCTCGCCCGCGACCTCGACGCGCTGCACGACCTGGCCGAGGGGTACGCCGGGCCGTTCAAGGTGCAGGCCGCCGGGCCCTTCACCCTCGCCGCCTCGCTCGAGCGCATTCGCGGCGAGCGCGCCGTCGTCGACGCCGGCGCCCGGCGGGACCTGGCGCAGTCCCTGGCCGAGGGGGTCGCCGCGCACGTCGCCGCGGTCGGCGCGCGGCTGCCGGGCGCGCGGGTGGTCGTCCAGCTGGACGAGCCGAGCGTCCCCGCCGTGCTGGAGGGCGGGCTGCCGACGGCCAGCGGGTTCGGGCGGCTGCCCGCCGTCCCCGCCGAGCAGGTCGAGCAGGAGCTGCGCGCCGTCGTCGAGGTCCTGCCGGTGCCGGTGGTGGTGCACTGCTGCGCGCGCCGGATGCCGCTCGGGCTGTTCCGCGCCGCCGGCGCCGCCGGGCTGTCCTTCGACCTCGGGCTGGTGCAGGACCTGGACGCCGTCGGCGAGGCCGTGGACGCCGGGGTGCACCTGCTGACCGGCGTCGTCCCCGGCACTGACACCACCCTGCCGACGGCGAAGGCGACGGCCTCCCGGGTGCAGGCGTGGTGGCGGGAGCTCGGCTTCCCCGTCGAGCAGCTGCTCTCCGCGGTCACGCTCACGCCCGCCTGCGGTCTGGCCGGAGCGAGCCCGTCCTACGCCCGCGCCGCCATGACCCACGTGCGCGAAGCGGCGAAGTACCTGCAGCCCGAGTGACCGCCCTGACCGGGTGACCACCGGTTCGCCGTCGCACCCTCCGGATACCGTTCCGGGCGTGAGCACCGAGGCCGAACTCGACGCACCCGTGGTCGCCGCCACCACCGACCGCGAGGACCTCACGGAGGTCCCCGACGAGGCGCGCACGCGGCACCGCGACCTCTCCGAGGAGCTGGACCGCTACGCGTTCGCGTACTACGTGCGCGACGAGCCGCTTGTGAGCGACGGCCAGTACGACGCGCTGATGGCCGAGCTCAAGGCGATCGAGGCGGCCCACCCGGCGCTGGTCACCCCCGAGTCGCCGAGCCAGAAGGTCAACGGCGGGTTCGCGGCCACCTTCGCGCCCGTCGAGCACCTCGAGCGCATGCAGAGCCTCGACAACGCGTTCAGCAGCGACGAGCTGTCCGCCTGGGCGGCGCGCGTCGAGCGCGACGCCGGCAGCGGGGTCAGCTGGCTGTGCGAGCTGAAGATCGACGGCCTGGCCGTGGCGCTGCTGTACGAGCGCGGCCGGCTGGTGCGGGCCGCGACCCGGGGTGACGGCGTCACCGGTGAGGACGTGACGGCGAACGTGCGCACCATGCAGGACATCCCGCAGCAGCTGACCGGTGACGACCTGCCGGAGCGGCTCGAGGTGCGCGGGGAGATCTACTTCCCGGTCGCCGCGTTCGCCGACCTGAACGCCGCGATGGTCGAGCAGGGCAAGGCCCCGTTCGCCAACCCGCGCAACGCCGCGGCCGGGTCGCTGCGGCAGAAGGACCCGCGGGTCACCGCCTCCCGGCCGCTGCGGCTGATCGTGCACGGCCTGGGCTCCCACGACGGCTGGCAGCCGGAGCGGCAGTCGGAGGCCTACGGGCGGCTGCGCGAGCTCGGGCTGCCCACCAGCGAGCGCTACGAGGTGGTCGACGACCTCGAGGGCGTGTGGGCCTACATCGAGCGGTACCGCGAGCAGCGGCACTCCGTCGAGCACGAGATCGACGGCGTCGTGGTCAAGGTGGACCAGGTGGCGCTGCAGCGCCGGCTGGGCTCGACGTCGCGGGCGCCGCGGTGGGCGATCGCGTTCAAGTACCCGCCGGAGGAGGCGACGACGAAGCTGCTCGACATCCGGGTCAACGTCGGTCGCACCGGTCGGGTCACGCCGTTCGCCTACATGGAGCCGGTGAAGGTGGCCGGCTCGACCGTGCAGCTGGCCACGCTGCACAACGCCAGCGAGGTGAAGCGCAAGGGCGTGCTGATCGGCGACACCGTCGTCATCCGCAAGGCCGGCGACGTCATCCCCGAGGTGCTGGGCCCGGTGACGGCGAACCGGGACGGCTCCGAGTGTGAGTTCGTCATGCCGACGCACTGCCCCGAGTGCGGCACCGAGCTGCGCCCGGAGAAGGAGGGCGACGCCGACATCCGCTGCCCCAACGCCCGGTCCTGCCCCGCGCAGCTGCGGGAGCGCGTCTTCCACGTCGCCGGCCGCGGTGCCTTCGACATCGAGGTGCTCGGGTACGAGGCGGCGATCGCGCTGCTGCAGAGCGGGCTGCTCCAGGACGAGGGCGACATCTTCTTCCTTGACGAGGAGAAGCTGCAGCGCAGCGACTTCTTCACCAAGAAGAACGGCCAGCTATCGGCCAACGGCGCGAAGCTGCTGGCGAACCTGGACAGCCGCAAGGACGTCCCGCTCTGGCGGGTGCTCGTCGCGCTGTCCATCCGGCACGTCGGGCCGACCGCCGCCCAGGCGCTGGCCCGCGACTTCCGCTCCCTCGACCGGATCGCCGAGGCGAGCGAGGAGGAGCTGGCCGCGGCCGACGGCGTCGGGCCCACGATCGCGAGGTCGATCCGCGACTGGTTCGCCGTCGACTGGCACCGGGGCGTCGTCGAGCGGTGGCGGCAGGCCGGTGTGCGCATGGCCGACGAGGGGGAGGACGCCGGACCCGGTCCGCTGACCGGCGTGACCGTCGTGGTGACCGGATCGCTGCGGGACTACAGCCGGGACCAGGCGACGGCGGCGATCCAGGAGCGCGGCGGCAAGGTCACCGGCTCGGTGTCGAAGAAGACCGGGTTCGTGGTCGTCGGCGCCGATCCCGGCAGCAAGTACGACAAGGCCGTGCAGGTCAAGGCGCCGATCCTGGACGACGACGGCTTCCGGGTGCTGCTCGAGCAGGGGCCGGACGCCGCCCGCGAGGTCGCCACGATCGGCGAGGGCAGCGAGTAGCCCCCATCGGTCAGTAGGGCGGCGGTGTCGTCGTGGCGGTCAGGCCGCTGGGTGTGGTGACGGTGAGGGTGCCGTCGGGCCGGAGGTCGTAGGTCCAGCCGGGGGCCTGGTGCTTGCCGCGGTGGTGGCCGGTGCAGAAGCCGGTGAGGTTGTGCGCGGCGGTGGGGCCGTCGGGATACGGCCGGTCGTGGTCGAGTTCGCCGCGGGCGACGAGGCGGCGGCAGCCTGGCTGGCGGCAGCGCCGGTCGCGGGCGCGCACGTAGCGGTCGAGGCGGGTGGCGGGCCGGTAGCCGTCGGTGGGTGGTGGTGGGCCGAGACCGGTGCCGTGCTGGGCGGCCCGGCGCAGCTCGGGGGCGTCGGTCAGGGCGAGCAGCGCGCCGGTGAGCTCGTCGACGAGCGCGATGCGGGGCCGGTCGGCCAACCCGCCGCCGGCGGTGGCCTCCAGCAGGTCGGCGAGGGCGGCCCGCGACGCGTCGGTGGCTGCGGCCAGGGCGTCGAGGGCGTTGCCGGCTGCGCTGATCCGGCCGGCAGGGCTGAGCTGCCAGGCGTGCTCGTCGAGCGCGTCCGCGCGCTCGGCGTCGGCCACTGCCCGGCGGGCACGGCCCAGCGCGGAGTCGAGGTCGAGCAGCGCAGCGCCGGCGGCGTCCACGGCCGTGTCGGCGGTCGCCCACCCACCGGTACCGGTCGCGGCAGGGGTGGCGGTGTCGTCGTCGGGCTGCTGGGCCCGTGCCGGCTCGTCGAGGCCATCGTCGGGTGGGTACCAGGCGGCTTCACGTGCCCAGATCTGCTCCATCACCTCCGGCGGTGGCTCGTCCTCGCCGCCCCACTCGCCGCGCAGCGCCCGTGCTTCGACATCGGCCCACCAGCGCTCGTCGGCCGCGGTCCACCGCTCGGCGTCGATGTCGGCGCGCTCGGCGGCCGGCGCGCCGTCGGCAGCGGGGAGCAGGCCGAGGGCCCGGGCCAGGGCGCGGACCATCTCCGCGGGCACGGCCTGCCCGCCGATCTCTCCCGGCTGGTTCCCGCCCAGCAGCGCCGGCACCCCGGCGACCACGGTCAGCTGCGCCCGCACCGGGCCGTGGTCGTGCTCGCCCGGGCGCAGCACGAGGTCCAGCAGCACGTCGGTCATCTTCTGGCCGCGGGTCCGGCGGTCCCCGGGCTCGTCGAGGGCGTCGGCGTAGCGGCCCAGGGCGTCCATCAGCGCCGCCGCCTCCGGTGTGGTGAGCAGGGCGGTGACCACCGACATGCCCTCGCGGTGGTCGGGACGGGCGGAGATGCCGCGCTCGCGCAGCGCCTTCACCAGCCGCCGGGCGGCGGCCTCCGCGTCGTGGGCCAGCACCAGCCGGCGCAGCTTCGCCCCGAGCTGTGGCGGGGTGGTCACCGACCGGCCGGCTACCCAGTCCAGAGCCTCCCGCTCCACCCACCCCCGCACGGTCGCGTCGGCGATCGGGGCGACGTGGTCGAGCAGCGGCCGCAGGTGCCCGACGTGCAGCCGCCCGGCCTCCAGCGCGGCCAGCACGCCCGGCAGCCGGTGGACCAGGGCCAGCGAGCGCTCCAGCAGGTCCTCGGCCGCCGGCTGGCTGATCGACAGCGCGATGACCAGCTCCGGCGCGGCCCACTCGCTCACGTCCGCCAGCACCTCGTCCCGCGCCGCGCGGCGCCCCGCGCTCATCGCCCCCGGCTCACCCGGCTGCCGGTCGGCCGATGCCGGCCGCGACGCGGCGAACTCCGCCACCGCGCGAGCACGCACCGCCGTCTGCCGGGCGATCTCCCGGTCCGCGGCCTGCATCGCACCCAGCGCACCCACCGCCCACCCCACCGCGGGGGCGGGCGGAGCGGGAGCCGCTGTCATGTGATCGATCGTATGTTCGACCACTGACAGTTCTCGGGCGGCGCACGCAGGTCTGCGGCGAAGCGCGGCGTCAAGGAGCCGGGCCTCCGACGGGCGGCCCGGGATGGCGGACCGGGAGTCGGCCGACTGCTCCTGGGTCAGGCCGGTGGCAGGTACGTCACGGTCGCGGCGATGCCGGTCAGGTGCACCAGCCGCAGCAGCTCCGAGCGGCGGAACGCCGGCCCGCCGGAGCGGCCCAGCACCACGGCGCAGCCGTCCCCGCCGTACGGCGTCGCCATCATCTCGATCATCATCTCGCGCCACCGCTCGGGCACCCAGTCGTCCTCGCTCGGCAGGAGCCGGGGCGTGGTCAGCGGCATCCAGGGCAGCTCGACGTCGTCGAACGCGGGGGCCGCGTCGGAGGCCGCGATGACCTGCCAGCCGACGGTCGGCCCGCAGTCGAGGACCACCGCCCACCCGGCGTGGAAGACCCGCGGCAGCTCGGCGGCGAGGAGCTTCTCCGCCGTCCCCGCACCCGCGCGGGACAGCGACTCCAGCAGCTCCAGCTCGCGGTGGGTGTCCAGCGGGCCGGCGAACGGCCGCAGCGACTCCACCTGCACGCCGGGGATGCCCTGGGCCACGGTGATCAGGCTGTCGGGCAGCCGGTCCGGGGGCAGGTCGACCACGACGTCGTCCACGGCGACGCCGTTGCCGCGCTCGAGCACGTCGAGGGACACGATGTCGATGCCCGCGGTGCCGAGCGCGGTCGCGACGGCACCCAGGATGCCGGGCCGGTCGGGCACGACCAGGCGCAGGAGATAGGACACGGTTCCTCCGGACTCGTCCTCGCGTGAGCGCCGATCCGCGTCGATCGTGGGCACGGGCAGCTTCTCACGCTGACGGGGCGCCGGGACCCCCCACGTACAGTGGCAAGGTCAGGCCCCGGTCCAGGGAAGGGCCGCCGGCGAGACCGTCGCGCACCGCTGAAGTGGAGTTCCGCCCCGAATGAGCACGCCGTCCCCGAAGGGTCAGCTGTCCCGAGACGAGGTGGCCCACCTGGCGCACCTGGCCCGGCTGGCGGTGACCGACGAGGAGCTCGACCTCTTCGCCGGGCAGCTGGCCGCCGTGCTGGACGCGGTCGCGCAGGTCGGCAAGGCCGACGTCGCCGACGTCCCGCCGACCACGCACGCGGTGCCCATGACCAACGTCATGCGGCCGGACGTCGCCCGTCCGAGCCTGCCGCGCGAGGTGGTCCTGGCCGGTGCGCCGGCCGCCGAGGACGACCGCTTCCGCGTGCCGCGCATCCTGGGGGAGGAGGCGTGAGCACCCCCGTGAGCGCGCCCCTGACCAGCACCGACGCCGCCGAGCTCGGTCGGCTGCTCGCCGCCGGCGAGGTCAGCTCCGCCGAGGTGACCCAGGCCTACCTGGACCGGATCCAGGCCACCGACGGCGACCTGGGCGCCTACCTCCACGTCGACGCCGACGCCGCGCTCGCCGCGGCCGGCGAGATCGACGCCGCCCGCGCCAAGGGCGAGGAGCTCGGCCCGCTGGCCGGCATCCCGCTCGCGCTCAAGGACGTCGTCGTCACCGAGGGCGTGCCCACCACCAGCGGCTCGAAGATCCTCGAGGGCTGGCGACCGCCGTACGACGCCACCGTCGCGGCGCGGCTCAAGGCCGCCGGCACCGTGCTGCTCGGCAAGACCAACATGGACGAGTTCGCGATGGGCTCCTCCACCGAGAACTCCGCCTACAAGGTCACCCGCAACCCGTGGGACCACGACCGCATCCCCGGCGGCTCCTCCGGCGGCTCGTCGGCCGCGGTCGCGGGCAGCCTGGCGCCCTGGGCCATCGGCACCGACACCGGCGGCTCGATCCGCCAGCCGGCCGCCGTCACCGGCCTGGTCGGGCACAAGCCCACCTACGGCTCGGTGTCCCGCTTCGGCCTCATCGCGTTCTCGTCGAGCCTCGACCAGGCCGGGCCGATGACGCGGACCGTCCTCGACGCCGCGCTGCTGCACGAGGCCATCGGCGGGCACGACCCGCTCGACTCCACCAGCATCGACGCGCCGGTGGGCGTCCTCGCCGAGGCGGCCCGCCGCGGCGCCGAGGGCGACCTCACGGGGCTGCGCGTCGGCGTCGTCACCGAGCTGGGCGGCGACGGGCACACCGACGGCTACGAGCCCGGGGTGCTCGCCCGCTTCGCCGAGGCGGTCGCGCTGCTCGAGGGCATGGGTGCCGAGGTCCGGCAGGTCTCCTGCCCGGCCTTCGACCTCGCCCTGCCGGCCTACTACCTGATCGCGCCGAGCGAGGCGTCGTCCAACCTGGCCCGCTTCGACGGCGTCCGGTACGGGCTGCGCGTCGGCGACGACGGCAGCCGCGACCTCGACGAGGTCATGGCGCTCACCCGCGAGCAGGGCTTCGGCCCCGAGGTGAAGCGCCGGATCATCCTCGGCACCTACGCGCTGTCCAGCGGCTACTACGAGGCCTACTACGGGCAGGCGCAGAAGGTCCGCACGCTGATCACCCGCGACTTCACCTCCGCCTGGGACGACGTCGACGTGCTGGTCAGCCCGACCAGCCCGACCGTCGCCTGGCCGGTGGGCGCGCGAGTGGACGACCCGATCGCCATGTACGCCGCCGACCTGTGCACGCTGCCGGCGAGCCTCGCCGGCCTCCCGGCGATCTCCGTGCCGTGCGGGCTCTCCGACGGCCTGCCCGTCGGCTTCCAGGTGATGGCACCGGCCCTGGCCGACGACCGCTGCTACACGGTCGCCGCCGCGCTGGAGGCCGCCCAGGACTCCGCCCGCGGGCACCGGTTCCTCGACGGGCTCGCCACCCCCGCGGGGGGCGCCGCGTGAACGGGGCGCTCAAGGCCGCCTGGGGCCTCACCGCGTTCGTCATCGTCGCGGGGGTCGTCGGCTGGATCGCCACCGGCCGCCCCGTCTTCGCCGTCTTTCTCGTCCTCGGCGTGCTGACCGCGGTCGGCGCCGTGCTGACCGGTCGCGCCGAGCGCACCGCCTCGAAGGAGGACCCCACCCCGTGAGCACCGACACCCTGGTCGACTTCGACGAGGTGCTGACCCGCTACGAGCCGGTCATCGGGCTGGAGACCCACGTCGAGCTGGGCACCGCCTCGAAGATGTTCTGCGGCTGCTCCACCACCTTCGGGGCCGAGCCGAACACCCAGACCTGCCCCGTCTGCCTGGGCCTGCCCGGCGCGCTGCCGGTGGTCAACGAGGCGGCCATCGAGTCGACCATCCGCATCGGCCTGGCCCTCGGCTGCCGCATCGCGAGCTGGTCCCGCTTCGCCCGGAAGAACTACTTCTACCCGGACATCCCCAAGGGCTTCCAGACCAGCCAGTACGACGAGCCGCTGTGCACCGCCGGCCACCTGGACGTCGAGGTGGACGGCGAGACCTACCGCGTCGAGATCGAGCGGGTGCACATCGAGGAGGACACCGGCAAGAACCTGCACGTCGGTGGCGCCACCGGCCGGATCCACGGTGCCGACCACTCGCTGGTCGACTACAACCGCGCCGGCATCCCGCTCGTGGAGATCGTGACCCGGCCGATCCCGGGCACCGGCGCCAAGGCCCCCGAGGTGGCCAAGGCCTACGTCACCGAGCTGCGCGAGATCCTGCTCGCCCTGGGCGTCTCCGAGGTCCGCATGGAGCAGGGCAACCTGCGCTCGGACGTCAACACCTCGCTGGCCCCGATCGGCAGCCTCGAGTGGGGCACCCGCACCGAGACCAAGAACGTGAACTCGCTGCGCTCGGTCGAGCGCTCGGTGCGCTTCGAGATGCGCCGCCAGGCCGCCGTCCTGGACGCCGGCCGGCGCGTGGTGCAGGAGACCCGGCACTTCCACGAGGACTCCGGCAGCACCTCGGAGGGGCGCAGCAAGGAGGAGGCGACCGACTACCGGTACTTCCCGGAGCCCGACCTCGTGCCGATCGCCCCCGACGAGGAGTGGATCGAGAAGCTGCGGGCCGCGCTGCCGGAGCTCCCCGCCGCCCGCCGCGTGCGGCTGCAGGAGGAGTGGGGCCTGTCGGCCACCGAGATGGCGTGGATCGCGAACGCCGGTGCCGTCGAGCTGGTCGCCGGGACCGTCGCCGCCGGGGCCACCCCGGCCGACGCCCGCAAGTGGTGGCTGGGCGAGCTGGCCCGCCGCGCCAACGACGCCGGCGTCGAGCTCGCGCAGCTGCCGGTGACCCCGGCGCAGGTCGCGGAGCTGGCCGGGCTGGTCCAGGCCGGCACGGTCAACGACCAGCTCGCCCGCCAGGCGCTGGACGGCGTGCTCGCGGGCGAGGGCGACCCGGCAGCGGTCGTCAAGTCGCGCGGCCTGGCCGTCATGGGCGACTCCGACGAGCTGGTCGCCGCGGTCGAGGCCGCCATCGAGGGCAACCCCGACGTCGCCGACAAGGTGCGCGGCGGGAAGGTGCAGGCCATCGGTGCGCTCGTCGGCGCGGTCATGAAGACCACCCGGGGCAAGGCCGACGCCGCCACCGTGAAGCGCATGCTCGAGGAGCGGCTGGTCAGCTCCTAGAGCGGACTGCCTCCCGCGGCGGACGGCGGCTGGATGCGCAGCACCTTGTCGTCGTCCGCAGCGGGCGTCCCGATCCCGTCGCGGTTGGACGTGGTGATCCACAGCGCGCCCTGCGGGTCGAGGACGACGGTGCGCAGCCGGCCGTACTCGTCGCCCAGGAACTCCTCGGGCTCACCGGTGACGGCGCCGTTCTCGTCCAGCGCGACGGCGTGCACGCGCCGGCCGTCGAGCGCGCCCAGGAAGACGCCGCTGCCGGCCGCGGCGCAGCCGCCGAGCCCGTCCTCGCCGACCGGGATCTCGACGAGCGGGGGGATGCCGCCCGGGCCGTGGTCCCCGCCCTCGGTGAGCCGGTCGAGCTCGTCCGGGCCCTCCCGCGAGGCGTCGGCCGCGTAGGTGCCCTGGTCGCCGGCCGTGCACACCGCGGTGACGTCGCGGTGGCCGCTGCTGAACACCGGACCGCCCGCCCCCACCGCCCGGCCGAACACGTCGACCCGGAGCACCTTGCCGGCCAGCGACGCGGGGTCGGTCGACAGCGCCGGGTTCCCGGTGTCCCCGGTCCCCACGAGCAGGTGGCCCTCGGCGTCGAACACCAGCCCGCCGCCGTTGTGCACCTCGCCGCGGGGGATCCCGGTGAGCACCGGGTTGGGGGTGCCGCCGATCGGGAAGCGCACCACGCGGTTGTCGGTGGCCGTCGAGACGTAGGCGTACAGCAGCCCGTCCTCGGGATAGGTCGGCGAGATCGCCAGCCCGAGCAGCCCGCCGTCACCGGCGGTGTCGACGCCCGGCAGGGTCATCAGCTCGCGGGCGGGGGAGCGGTCGGGGAAGACCTGCAGCAACCGGCCGGTGTCGCGCTCGCCGACCACGGCGCTGCCGTCGGGCAGCAGCGCCAGCCCCGTGGGCACCGACAGGCCGGTGGCGACGACGTTGGGGTCCCCGCCCTCCTCCTCGGCACCGGGCTCGGCCGGTTCGCCGGGGACCGGCGCCTGCGACGACGGCGGCCCCACCTGGGGCGGCTGGCCCTCGGGCAGCGGGCGGAAGGGGCCGGCGGGCTCGTAGCCGTCGTCGCCGCAGCCGGCCAGCAGCAGCCCGGCGGCGGCGACGGCGAGCAGCCGCCGCGTGCGCACCGCCGTCGACCGCCCCACCCCGATCACAGTACGTGCGGTTCCTGGACGTCTGCCTAGAGTCGGGCCGTGCCCCGACTGAGCCTGCACCCCGACCAGCCGCTGCGCGTCCTCGTGCCCTCCCGGGCGCTCGCCGACGCCGTCGAGGCGGTGTCGCCGCGGGTGCGCGCGTTCCGGGTCGACGCCGCGGACGGGCCGCCGTCGGGCGAGGCCGCGCAGGCGCAGGTGTGGGTGCCGCGCAGCGGTGGCGCCGACCTGCCGCCCGGCTTCGTCGAGGCGCTGCCGGAGCTGCGCCTCGTGCAGCTGCTCAGCGCCGGCGCCGAGAAGTTCGCCGGCCGGCTGCCCGAGGGCGTGGTCCTCTGCAACGCCCGCGGCGCGCACACGCCGTCGACCGCCGAGTGGGTCCTCTCGGCCGTGCTCGCCGCCCAGCGCGGGCTGCCCGACTTCGTCCGCGCCCAGGAGCAGGGCCGCTGGGCGCCGGCCACGCACCGGTCGCTGGTCGGCGCCCGGGTGCTGGTCGTCGGCGCCGGCGACATCGGGCGCACCGTGGCCCGGATGATGGCGCCCTTCGACGTCGAGGTCACCTTCGTCGCGCGCACCGCCCGGGAGGGGGTGCACGGCACCGACCAGCTGCCCGACCTGCTGCCGCACGCCGACGTCGTCGTGCTCCTGGTGCCGGTCACGCCGGAGACCACCGGACTGGTCGACGCCCGTTTCCTCGCCGCGATGGCCGACGGCGCCCTCCTGGTGAACGCGGCGCGCGGCGTCGTCGTCGACACCGACGCCCTGCTCGCCGAGCTGGCCGCGGGCCGGCTGCGCGCCGCGCTCGACGTCACCGACCCCGAGCCGCTGCCCGAGGGCCACCCGCTGTGGTCGGCCCCCGGTCTGCTGCTCACCCCGCACGTCGGCGGCGCCGTGCCGCAGACCAACGCCCGCGCCGCGCGGGCGGTCACCGACCAGTTGGCCCGGGTGCTCGCGGGCGAGGAGCTGGCGAACGTCGTCGCCGACTACTGAGCCGGCGGGGCGGGCAGCGCGATCCGCCCGCCGGAGGCCTCGGCCAGCCGCAGCAGGTCGCGCGCCCGGACCACCGGCAGCCGCACCTCGGTGCCGGCGGTGGTGACCAGCCACAGGTCGCCCCGCTCGCCGACGCGGATGCCCGCCAGCTCGCCCCACGGGACCCGGCGCCGGCCGACGGCGCCGAGCGCGGTCACCGCGTCGGCGTCGACGTCCACCCCCACCCGCAGCACCCACACCGCCGCGGCCAGCGGCAGCAGGAACAGCGGCAGCCCCCACGGCGAGGCGGCGGCGGCCGGGGCCACGCACAGGACGAGCAGGGCGACGGCGACCAGCGCGCCGCGACTCAACCGGAACCGGACGGGGGTCTCCACGGGACGCCATCCTCCCACCGGCCGGGCGGTCGACCGCCTCAGGCCGTCATGCGGGCCAGCTTGCCCGCGGCGTCGCTGCCCTCGGCGGCGGTGTAGACGACCAGCTGCAGCCCCGGGGCGTCCGCGGGCGTCAGCTGGTGGTGCTCGAGCAGCAGCGTGCCGACGACGGGGTGCTCGAACCGCCGCTGCGAGGAGCTGAACCGGTCGACGTCGTGGCTGGCCCAGCCGGCGCGGAAGTGCGGGCTGGCCTCCTCCAGCCGGGCCACGAGGTCGGTCACCTCGCGGTCGGCCAGGCGCGGCCCCACCTCGGCGCGGAACTGGGTGAGGAAGCGGCGGCTGTCGGTCGTCCAGTCGCCGAGCAGCGCGCGCACCGCGGGATCGGTGAACACCAACCAGAGCAGGTTCCGGTCGCCGGCGGCCACGTCGGCCACGCCGGGGTAGAGCCGCTCGTAGGCCCGGTTCCAGCCGACGATCGCCCAGCTGCCGGTGATCACGTACGCGGGGGAGGAGCCCAGGGCGTCGACCAGCCGCTGCAGGTGGGCGGGCATGCTCCGGCCTCGCTGCAGGGCCCCGCCGCGAGCCTGCGAGTGGTGGGGGGCAGCGAGGTCCTTCAGGTACTCGTGCTCGGCCGGGGTCATGTGCAGCGTGCGGGCCAGCGCGTCGACCACCTGCCGCGACGGCCGGATGTCCCGGCCCTGCTCCAGCCACGTGTACCAGGTGTGGCTCACGCCGGAGAGCAGCGCGACCTCCTCGCGGCGCAGCCCCGGCGTCCGGCGCGGGCCCCCGGAGGGCAGCCCGGCCGCGGCGGGGTCGACCTGGCGGCGGCGCGAGCGGAGGAACTCGGCCAGCTCACGGCGGGCGGGTGGGGGATCGGCACGGCGGGCGGGTGGGGGATCGGCACGGCGGGCGGGTGGGGGATCGGCACGGCGGGCGGGTGGGGGATCGGCACGGCGGGCGGGTGGGGGATCGGCACGGCGCGCGGACGGCGGCACGTCGGCTCCTGCGGGTCGGTGGTGGTGTCGGTACCAGTATCGACGCCGTCCTTGTCGTCCGAACCAGGCGGCCTACCCTCGGCGGACGTGACGACCGTCGAGGACCCCCGCACCACCACCGCCGACGTCAAGCCGCGCAGCCGCGACGTGACCGACGGGATCGCCAAGGCGCCGGCCCGCGCCATGCTCCGCGCCGTCGGCATGGGCGACGACGACTGGGAGAAGCCGCAGATCGGTGTCGCCTCGTCGTGGAACGAGATCACCCCCTGCAACCTGTCCCTGGACCGGCTGGCCAAGCGGGCCAAGGAGGGCGTGCACGCCGCCGGCGGCTACCCGCTCGAGTTCGGCACGATCTCGGTCTCCGACGGGATCTCGATGGGCCACGAGGGCATGCGCGCCTCGCTGGTGTCGCGGGAGGTCATCGCCGACTCGGTGGAGACCGTCATGTTCGCCGAGCGCCTGGACGGCTCGGTGCTGCTGGCCGGCTGCGACAAGTCGCTGCCCGGCATGCTCATGGCCGCCGCCCGCCTCGACCTGGCCAGCGTCTTCCTCTACTCCGGCTCGACCCTGCCCGGCAAGCTCGGCGACCGCGACGACCTCACGATCATCGACGTCTTCGAGGGCGTCGGCGCGTGCGCCCGCGGCCTGATCACCCGCGAGGACCTCGACGCCATCGAGAAGGCCGCCTGCCCCGGCATGGGCTCCTGCGGCGGCATGTACACCGCGAACACGATGGCCAGCGTCGCCGAGGCGCTGGGCATGGCGCTGCCGGGCAGCGCGGCCCCGCCCGCGCCCGACAGCCGCCGCGACGCGTTCGCCGTCGCCAGCGGCGAGGCCGTGGTCAACCTGCTGCGCAAGGGCATCACCGCCCGCCAGATCATGACCAAGGAGGCGTTCGAGAACGCCATCACCGTGGTCATGGCGCTCGGCGGCTCGACGAACGCCGTGCTGCACCTGCTGGCGATCGCGCACGAGGCGCAGGTCGACCTCACGCTCGAGGACTTCAACCGGATCGGCGACCGCACGCCGCACCTGGCCGACGTGAAGCCCTTCGGCCGCTTCGTCATGACCGACATCGACCGCGTGGGCGGCGTCCCGGTCGTGCTGCGCGCGCTGCTCGACGCCGGCCTGCTGCACGGCGACGCGCTCACCGTCACCGGGAAGACGATGGCCGAGAACCTGGCCGAGATCGCACCGCCGGACCTCGACGGCACGATCGTGCACGCGATGAACGACCCGATCCACAAGACGGGCGGCCTGACCATCCTGCGCGGCTCGCTGGCGCCGGACGGCGCGGTCGTGAAGTCGGCCGGCTTCGACGCCGACGTGTTCGAGGGCACCGCCCGCGTCTTCGACGGCGAGCAGGGCGCGATGGACGCCGTCACCGAGGGCACCCTGAAGCCCGGCGACGTGGTCGTCATCCGCTACGAGGGCCCGCGCGGCGGCCCCGGCATGCGCGAGATGCTGGCCGTCACCGGCGCGATCAAGGGCGCGGGCCTGGGCAAGGACGTCCTGCTGCTCACCGACGGCCGGTTCTCCGGGGGGACGACGGGGCTGTGCATCGGCCACGTGGCACCCGAGGCGGCCGACGGCGGCCCGATCGCCTTCGTCCGCGACGGCGACCGGGTCCGGCTCGACCTGGCCAGCCGCACCCTGGACCTGCTGGTCGACGACGAGGAGCTGGCCCGCCGCCAGGGGGGCTGGTCCGCGCCGGAGCCGCGCTACACCCGTGGCGTCCTCGCCAAGTACGCCAAGCTGGTCGGCTCGGCGGCGCAGGGAGCGATCTGCGGCTGATCACCCGCACGGGTGACGTCGTCCGCACCGCCCTCGACCGGCGCCCCCGGGGTGCCGACTGACGGGGTGTGGACCCGCGTCGTTGGTGGCTGCTCGCGGTCGCCGTGCCGGTGCTCCTCGCCTGCGCGGCCGCCGCGGCGCACCCTGCCCTGAGCGGGTGGGGTGACCTCGCCGTCGTCGGCACGGGCCTGGTCGCCAGCGCGACCCTCTGGGTCGCCGGTGGCCGGCCCGGCCTGCCGTGGGGCTGGCGGCTGTTCGCCCTGGGACCCCTGTTCCCGGTCCTGGGCGCGGGCCTCGCCGCCGCGTCGGCACCGCAGACCCCGCTGGAGCACGTCGTGCTGCGCTGGGTGCCGACGGTGCCCGGCTACCTGATCGCGATCGTCGCGATCCTCGCCCTCGTCGAGCCCGGCCGGCTGCGCGCCGGCCGGCGGACCGCGGTAGAGGTCGCGCTGTTCCTCACCGCCGGCCTCGTCCTGTTCCAGCTCCTCGTCGTCCGCCCGGTGGGGGACTGGGGTGACCTCCGCCCGGGGGAGCAGCTGGTCCTGGGTGCCGCGGTCCTGGTCACCGCGGCCACCATCGCCGCCGCGCTCACCGTGCTCGGCGTCGTCGAGCAGCACCGGCGGCCGATGGCCCTGGTCCTGCTCGCCGGCACCGTCCTGCTCACCACCGGGCGGGGCCTGGGCACCTCCTCCATCCTGTCCGGCGCGCCCGCGCTCCTCGACGTCGCCCGCTTCCTCGTGGTGGGCGGCCTCCTGCTGCTCTGCGCGGCCGTCCTCAGCGATCCGGGCAGGGACCCCGTCGGGCGCCCGCGCCGCAGCGCCGCGCGGGCCTTCGACCTCGGCCAGCTCCTGCCCTACGTCGCCCTGCTGGTGGCCGTCGTCGCCGCCGGGGTGCTGCGCTTCTCCAGCGGACCGCTGGACGCGGCCGCCTGGGCGGGCATCGTCGTGGCCGTCCTGCTGGCCACGGTCCACCGCTGGCTGACCGGGTGCGAGCAGCACCGCATGGCCGCGGCCCTGCGGCGCAACGAGGCCTACTTCCGCTCCCTGGTCGGTGCCGGCCACGACGCCGTCGTGCTGCTCGACGGCGACCTGCGGGTGTCCTGGACCTCGCCGTCCCTCGAGCGGATCCTCGGGCCCGTGGCCGGCCGGCTGGTCGGCCGCCCGCTGCTCGACGAGGTGAACCCCGAGGACGCCGCCGGCCTGGCCACCGCGCTGGCCACCGGCGAGCCCGGGCTCCGCCTCCTGCGGCTGCGCGGCGCCGACGGCGGCTGGCACTACCTCGAGGCGGCCGTCTCCGACCTGCGCGACGTCGCCGACGTCGGCGCCGTCGTCCTCCAGATGCGGGACATGACCGAGCGGCACGCGCGCGAGCAGGCCCTGCTCGGCGTCGCCTACACCGACCCCATGACCGGGCTGCCCAACCGGGCCGGGATGGTGGAGGCGGTGCAGGCGGCCCTCGCGGACGCCGGCGCCGAGCCCGCCACCCTGCTCATGATCGAGCTCGAGGGCCTCGCCGCCGCCCGCGCCACCGCGGGCCGCGAGGTCGTCAGCACCGTCGTGGCCGAGGTCGGCCGACGGCTCCGGGCCACCGTCCGCGGCGACGACCTCGTCGCCCGGCTGGGCGGCGGCGCCTTCGCCGTGGTGGCCGCCGGGGACGACGCCGACGTCGACCGGCTGGCCGGCCGCTGCCTCGCCGTGGTCGAGCAGCCGATCGCCACGGCGGCCGGCATCGTCGACCTCACCGCGTTCGTCGGCGTGGTCACCCTCGAGGAGGGGCTGGGGCTCGAGGACGTCCTCACCCGGGCCGACCTCGCGGTCCGCGCCTCCCACGTGGCCGGGCCCGGGACCGCGCAGCGGTACTGCCCGGCGCTGGGCGAGGCCGCCGCGCGGCAGGAGCGGCTCTCCGCCGACCTGCGCGGTGCCCGCGCCCGCGGCGAGCTGTTCCTGCTCTTCCAGCCGGTGGTGTCCCTCGGCCAGCAGCGGATCGCCGGCCTCGAGGCGCTCCTCCGCTGGTGCCACCCCGAGCTGGGCGACATCCCGCCCGCGGAGTTCCTGCCGCTCGCCGAGCGCACCGGCCTGATCCGCGAGCTCCAGTCGTGGGCGCTGGAGCAGGCGACCGCGGCGGCCGCGTCCGCACCCGAGGACACCGTCCGCATCGGCGTCGAGGTGCCGGCCGCCTACCTCGCCACGGGCGCCCTGGTCGCCGACGTGGAGGTCGCGCTGCGGACCTCCGGCCTGCCGGCCCAGCGGCTCGTCCTCGAGATCGGCGCGGACGCCGTCGCCGCGGCCGACGAGCGGGCGGCGCTGGACGTCTCGACGCTGCGGCTCATGGGCGTGCGCGTGGCCCTGACCGGCTTCGGCGGCGGCTCCTCGGCCCTGGCGCACCTCACCCGCATGCCGATCGACCTGGTCACGCTCGACCGGACGTTCGTGTCGCGGGTCGACCGCGACCCGCAGATCCGGGCGCTGTGCGAGTCGGTGGTCGGCATCGGCCGGGAGCTCGGCATGGAGGTCATCGCCGAGGGCGTCGAGACGGCGGCGCAGCTCGCCGCCGTCCGCGGCTTCGGCTGCGCGTACGCGCAGGGCTTCGTGCTCGCGCGGCCCATGGCGTGGGCGCAGGTCAGCGCCCTGCTCAGCGAGGACGCCGGGGTGCTCTGGCCCGGGCTGGTCGGCACGCGGTGAGCGCCGCCGACGAGACCGTCGCGCCGCCGGTGTGGCCGCGCGCGCGGGTCGCCGCCCTCCTGACCGCCGCCGCGCTCGTGCTGGCCGCGCAGGAGCTGCTGCTCCCCGGCTGGACGGGGGTCCTCGCGCCCGCAGTCGTCGGGGTGGTGACGGTCGCCGTCTCCGTCCGGGTGTGCCTGCACGCCGCCGCCCTGCCGGGTTCGACGAGCGAGACGTGGCGGACCTTCGCGGTCATCGGCTTCCTGCTCGCGCTGGGCCAGCTCGTGCGCGCGGCCACGGGGGCGGGCATGAACCCCACGGAGTCCGGCCTCGCCGACCTGGCGCTGGCCGCCACCGGCCCGGCCGCCGCGGTGCTGTGCACCCGCCTGGTCCGGTCGGCCGGTACCCGGGTGCGCTTCCCGGTCGTCCTCGACGCGGCCGTGACGCTGATCGCCGTCGGCGTCCTCACCGAGGCGCTGCTGCCGGTCGCCGGGCGGGCCACGGCCGGCGCCGACGCCCTGCTCACCATCGGCTACCCGGCCGTCAGCACGGTCCTGTTCGCCGCCGGCATCGTCACCTTCGCGGGTGTCTCGGCCCCGCGCCGGAGGGCCGCGGCGTGGCTCCTGACCGGCTTCGCCGCGCTGGCCGTCGCCATGGCCAGCGGCGCCGTGGCCGCGACCGCCCCCTCGCCGGTGCTCGACGTCGTGACCACCCTCGCCTACCTGGCGATGGTCGGTTCGGCCACCCGGGCGCTGGCCGCCGACCCCGGTCCGGTCACCGCGGAGTCCAACGACGTGCCGCTGGTCGGCGTCGTCGTCAGCTACTGCCTGTCCTTCTCGGTGACGCTGGCACTGCTCGGCTCGTGGTGGGGCGGGCGGCCGCTGGTGCTCGTGGAGCTGCTCGCGGTGAGCACCCTGCTGGTGCTCACCTTCGTGCGGACCCTCGTGTGGGCCGCCGACGAGCGGCGGCTGAAGCGCCGGCTGCTGCGCACCGAGTCCTACCTGCGGGCGCTGGTGTCCAGCGCCGAGGACGTCACCGTCGTCCTCGACCGCGAGGGCACGATCACCTGGGCCTCCGGCTCGGCCCGCAGCCAGCTCGGCTGGACCCTGCGCGAGCTGACCGGCCGCCGGCTGCCCGAGCTGCTGCACGAGGGCGACCGCGAGGTCGTCACCCGTGCCGCCGGAGCGCTGGCCGGCGCGACGCCGCCGGGTCTGCCCGCGACCGTGCGGCTGCGCACCGCGGCCGGCGACTGGCGCGACGTCGAGATCTCCGGTGCCGCCCGGGCGGGCGTGCCCGGGACCGCGCTGCGCGACGGGCTGGTCCTGCACCTCCGCGACGTCAGCGCGCGCCGCTCGACGGAGCTCGAGCTGGAGCGCATGGCCTACACCGACTACCTCACCGGCCTGCCCAACCGGGCCCGGTTCATGGCCGCCCTCGAGGCCGCCCGGGCCCGGGCCGGCGAGGGGGAGCCCGCCTGCGTCCTCCTGGTCGACCTCGACGGGTTCAAGGCGGTCAACGACGTCGCCGGGCACGAGGCCGGTGACCGGCTGCTGGGCGAGGTGGCCGACCGGCTGCGCGCCGGCGCGCGCGACCGCGATCTCGTGGCCCGGCTCGGCGGCGACGAGTTCGCCCTCCTGGTGCCCGGGAACGCCGAGGAGGCCGCCGCTCTCGCCGAGCGGCTGCTCGGCCTGCTCGACCGGACCTACCGCGCGCCGGCCGCCGACGGTCTCGGCCCGGTCTTCCCCATCTCCGCCAGCATCGGCGTCGCGCCCGTGCAGCCGGAGGAGGAGGCGGCCACCGCCGTCCGGCAGGCCGACCTGGCGCTGCGCGCGGCCAAGGCGGCCGGCAAGAACTGCGTGCGCTCCTCGGGCACGGCGATCGACAGCGCGATGGGCCGGCGCACCCGGCTGGCCCGCGACCTCCCGGCCGCGCTCGAGGAGGGCCAGCTGCGGGTCGTCTACCAGCCCATCGCCGGCATCCACCAGGACCGGATCGTCGGGCTCGAGGCCCTCGTGCGGTGGGAGCACCCGCTGCTGGGCACCGTGGCGCCCGACGAGTTCATCTCCCTCGCCGAGGACGACGGTCTCATCGTGCCGCTGCAGCGCTGGGTGCTGGAGCAGGCGGCGACCGAGGCCGCGGCGCTGCTGGCCGAGGGCTGGGACCTGCAGGTGGGCATCAACGTCTCGGTGCGGCACCTGCAGGCCGGGAGCCTGGCCCCGGACGTCGCCAAGGTGCTGGCCGCGGCCGGCCTCCCCAAGGGGAAGTTCGTGCTGGAGATCACCGAGTCGGTGATGATCGGCGCCGAGGACCGGCTGGAGACCGACTTCGCGGCGCTGCGCGAGATGGGCTGCGTCATCGCCCTCGACGACTTCGGCAAGGGCTACTCGTCGCTGGCCTACCTGGCCCGGCTGCCGGTCGACGTGCTCAAGATGGACCGGGAGTTCGTCGCCGACGTCGACCGGGACCCGCGGGGCGCCGCGCTGGTGTCCAGCGTGGTGGACCTCGGGCGCAAGCTCGGCATCGACGTCCTCGCCGAGGGCGTCGAGACGGCGGGGCAGCTGGCCGAGCTGCGGGAGCTGGGGGTCGCCTTCGTGCAGGGCTGGCTGCTCGGTCGGCCGGTGCCGCCGGAGGAGCTGCGGACGCTGCTGACCACCTTCGACGGCGCCGTGCTGCGCGGTTCCGCCGACGTACCGCCGGATCTGGACGCCGATGTCCACCTGGTGGGACGGAGCGGTTGACGGCTGCGCTCCGCGGGGCGCACAGTGTGCAGGTGCCCTCCGCCTGCCTGCTCGTCGACGGCTGCCCCCGCAGCCTCCTCGTAGTCGCCTAGCGCGCCGGTCGCCCGACCGACGCGCTGACCCCTCCGTGCCTGCGGCACGAGGGGTTTTTTGTTGCCCGACACCCGTCGACCGAGCCGGCCGGCACCCGCACCAGCCCCGCCCAGGAGAGACCCGAGATGAGCACCCCCCCGAGCGAGTCCGCCACCCGAGAGGCCGCCACCCGAGAGGCCGCGGAGGCGCTGACCGGCGTCGAGACCACGGCGCGGTCCGTGGCCGCCGCCGCGGTCGAGCCGGCCACCGGCATCACCGGGGCGCAGAGCCTCGTCCGGTCGCTGGAGGCGGTTGGCGTCGACGTCGTCTTCGGCATCCCCGGTGGCGCGATCCTCCCGCTCTACGACCCGCTCTTCGACTCGAAGGTGCGGCACGTGCTGGTGCGCCACGAGCAGGGCGCCGGGCACGCCGCGACGGGGTACGCGCAGGCCACCGGGCGGGTCGGCGTCTGCATGGCGACCTCGGGTCCGGGCGCGACCAACCTGGTGACGCCGCTGGCCGACGCCTACATGGACTCGGTCCCGGTCGTGGCGATCACCGGTCAGGTGCCCAGCGGGTCGATCGGCACCGACGCCTTCCAGGAGGCCGACATCCGCGGCATCACGATGCCGATCACCAAGCACAACTTCCTGGTCACCGACGCCGCCGAGATCCCGCAGCGGATCGCCGAGGCGTTCCACCTGGCCGCCACGGGCCGTCCCGGGCCGGTGCTGGTCGACGTCCCCAAGGACGTGCTCCAGGCGACGACCGACTTCTCCTGGCCCCCGCGGCTGGACCTGCCCGGCTACAAGCCGACCACCCGCCCGCACGGCAAGCAGGTGCGCGAGGCCGCAGCGCTGATCGCCGGCGCCTCCCGCCCGGTGCTCTACGTGGGCGGCGGAGTGCTCAAGGCCGGCGCCACCGAGGAGCTGGCCGAGCTCGCCGAGCTGACCGGCGCCCCCGTGGTGACCACCCTCATGGCGCGCGGGGCGTTCCCCGACAGCCACCGCCAGCACCTGGGCATGCCCGGCATGCACGGCACGGTGGCCGCGGTGACCGCGCTGCAGAAGGCCGACGTCCTGGTGGCCCTGGGGGCGCGCTTCGACGACCGGGTGACCGGCGACCTCGCCACCTTCGCCCCGGACGCGCAGGTGGTGCACGCCGACATCGACCCGGCCGAGATCGGCAAGAACCGCAAGGCCGACGTGCCGATCGTCGGCGACGCGAAGGAGACCATCGCCCAGCTGGTCACCGCCCTGCGGGGCGAGCACGAGGCCGGCCGCACGCCGGACCTGGCCGCCTGGTGGGCCCAGCTCGACGACTGGCGGGAGCGCTACCCGCTCGGCTACGACTGGCCCGAGGATGGCGCGCTCTCCCCGCAGTACGTGATCGAGCGGATCGGCGCGATCGCCGGCCCGGACGCGATCTACACCGCGGGCGTCGGCCAGCACCAGATGTGGGCCGCGCAGTTCATCCGGTACGAGAAGCCCGGCACCTGGCTCAACAGCGGCGGCCTCGGGACCATGGGCTACGCCGTCCCGGCCGCGATGGGCGCCAAGTACGGCTGCCCGGAGACGACGGTGTGGGCCATCGACGGCGACGGCTGCTTCCAGATGACCAACCAGGAACTGGCCACCTGCGCCATCGAGGGCATCCCGGTGAAGGTCGCCGTCATCAACAACGGCAACCTCGGCATGGTGCGGCAGTGGCAGACCCTCTTCTACGAGGGCCGGTACTCCAACACCAAGCTGCACGCCCGCAACGCGGACGGCACGCCCAAGCCGGTGCGCATCCCCGACTTCGTCGCGCTCGCCGAGGCGCTGGGCTGCGTGGGGCTGCGCTGCGAGAGCAGGGACGACGTCGACGCCGTCATCGAGAAGGCCATGGCGATCACCGACGCCCCGGTCGTCATCGACTTCGTCGTCGGCTCGGACGCGCAGGTGTGGCCGATGGTCGCCGCCGGTGCCAGCAACGACGACATCATGGCCGCGCGCGGGCTGCGCCCGGTCTTCGGCGACAACCAGGTCTGAGGGGACGACGCAGATGACCCGCCACACGCTCTCGGTGCTCGTCGAGAACAAGTCCGGTGTCCTGGCCCGCGTCTCGGCGCTGTTCAGCCGCCGCGCGTTCAACATCGAGTCCCTCGCCGTCGGGCCCACCGAGAACCCCGACCTGTCCCGCATGACGATCGTCGTGGACGCGGAGAGCCAGCCGCTGGAGCAGATCACCAAGCAGCTGAACAAGCTCGTCGAGATCATCAAGATCGTCGAGCTGGACGGCGAGGCCGCCGTGCAGCGCGAGCTGCTGCTGGTGAAGGTGCGCGCGCCGATGGCCGAGCGCACCCAGGTGCTGCAGACCGCCGAGCTCTTCCGCGCCCGCGTCATCGACGTCAACCCGGACACGGTCACCCTCGAGGCGACCGGGACGCCCGACAAGCTGCAGGCCCTGCTCGCCGTCCTCGCCCCGCTGGGGATCAAGGAGATGGCGCAGTCCGGCACCGTCGCCCTGGGCCGCGGACCGCGGTCCATGTCGGGCGCCGGTACCTTGCGCCCGGTCGAACGCAGCGCCTGAGCAAGGACCCCGTCGCCCCCCACGACGCGCTCCGCACGCCGAGGGACCCTGCGACGGGGCCGAGAACCCACCCGAGCTTTATCGCGATAAAGCAGAACTCGAAGGAGCACGACCGCATGGCCGCCGAGATCTTCTACGACGACGACGCCGACCTCTCGATCATCCAGGGGCGCACCGTCGCCGTCCTGGGCTACGGCAGCCAGGGGCACGCGCACGCGCTGTCGCTGCGCGACTCGGGCGTCGACGTCCGCGTCGGCCTGCCCGAGGGATCCAAGAGCCGGGCCAAGGCCGAGGCCGAGGGCCTGCGGGTGGTCACGCCCGCCGAGGCGGCCGCCGAGGCCGACCTGATCATGATCCTGGCGCCGGACCACGTGCAGCGGCACCTGTACACCGAGTCCGTCGAGCCGAACCTGCAGGACGGCGACGCGCTCTTCTTCGGCCACGGCTTCAACATCCGGTTCGGCTACATCAAGCCCCCGGCCGGCGTCGACGTCGCCATGGTCGCCCCGAAGGGCCCCGGCCACCTGGTGCGCCGCGAGTTCGAGAACGGCAAGGGCGTGCCCTGCCTCGTCGCCGTCGAGCAGGACGCCAGCGGCAACGCGCTGCAGCTGGCGCTGTCCTACGCCAAGGCGATCGGCGGCACCCGCGCCGGCGTCATCAAGACGACCTTCGCCGAGGAGACCGAGACCGACCTGTTCGGCGAGCAGGCCGTGCTCTGCGGTGGCGCCAGCGCGCTGATCACCGCCGGGTTCGAGACCCTGACCGAGGCCGGCTACCAGCCCGAGGTCGCCTACTTCGAGTGCCTGCACGAGCTCAAGCTGATCGTCGACCTCATGTACGAGGGCGGCATCGCCAAGCAGCGCTGGTCGGTGTCCGACACCGCCGAGTACGGCGACTACACCTCGGGCCCCAAGGTCATCGACGCCCGCGTCAAGCAGTCGATGGGCGAGGTCCTGGCCGCGATCAAGGACGGCTCGTGGGCCGCGGCGTTCATCGCCGACCAGGACGCCGGGGCGCCGGACTTCAAGCGCCGCCGCGCCGAGGCCGAGGCGCACCCGATCGAGGAGACCGGGCGCAAGCTGCGCGGCCTGATGAGCTGGGTGTCGGCCTCCGACGACTACACCGGCACCGCCGCCCGCAACTGAGCGACGCAGAACGGCCCCCGTCACCGCGAGGTGACGGGGGCCGTTGTGCTCGTGGCGCCCTGCGGGGGCAGGGCGTCCTTCTAGTAGGCCGGGTAGCCGCCGCCCGCGAGGTACTTCGGCGAGGGACCGTGCTGGTTCGGGGCCGGGTCCCCGTCCTGGGCCCACCACACGATCAGCAGGATGATGCCCACCAGCGGCACGAGGGCGATCAGCTGCCACCAGCCGGACTTGCCGGTGTCGTGCAGCCGCCGCGCCCCGACGGCCAGGCCCGGGATGAGCAGGCCGAGCGCGACGATGATCTGCAGCAGCGGAGCGCCGATCGCCTGGTCGACGACCGAGGCGACGATCGAGGCCAGCACGTTGGCCAGGTAGAACCACCAGAACTCCGAGCGCCGGGCCCGGCCGGTGAAGACCGCGTACTGGTTCAGCACGCTCCGGACGGCGGTGGCGATGTCGAGCTGCGGGCTGGCGCCGGCGGGTCCGGCGTACCCGGGAGCCGCGGGGTAGCCCTGCTGGCCGTACCCCGGCTGGCCGTAGGGCTGCTGCCCGTAGCCGGGCTGCTGGCCGTACCCCTGCTGCCCGTACGGCTGCTGGCCGTAGCCACCGGGGGGCGGCGGCGGGGGCGTGCCCCAGGGGTTCTGGTCGCCACCGCCCTGCGGCTGGTCCTGGCCGGGGCCGGTCGGGTTCGTCATGGGACGGTGGTCCTCCTGATCGCGGGCCCGCCGTGGTGGCGGGCGGTGGCGCGGGAGTCTAGGGCGCGGGGGGCACGTCCCGCGCGCACGAACGGGGTCGAGCACCACCTGTCCCGCCCAGTGGGACGGCTGTCTCACGTCAGAGGGGCCGGTCGTCCTCCCCGCGGCCAGCGTCCCTAGGCTGTCGCCCTGTGACCACGACCGCGCCCGTCGTCCTGATCGCCGAAGAGCTCGCGCCCAGCGTCCTGGAGGTGTTGGGGACCGAGGTGGAGATCCGCCACGTCGACGGCGCCGACCGCGCCGCCCTGCTGCCCGCGCTGGCCGAGGCCGCGGCGGTGATGATCCGCAGCGCCACCCAGATCGACGCCGAGGCGCTGGCCGCCGCGCCGAACCTCAAGGTCGTCGCCCGTGCCGGCATCGGCCTGGACAACGTCGACGTCGCCGCCGCCACCGAGCGCGGCGTCATGGTGGTCAACGCGCCCACCTCCAACATCGTGAGCGCGGCCGAGCACGCCGTCGCGCTGCTGCTCGCCGCCGCCCGCCGCATCCCGGCCGCCGACGCGTCGCTGCGCGAGGGCCAGTGGAAGCGGTCGAAGTTCACCGGCGTCGAGGTCACCGAGAAGACCGTCGGCGTGGTCGGCCTCGGCCGCATCGGCCAGCTGGTCGCCCAGCGGCTGGCCGCCTTCGACGTCGAGCTGATCGCCTACGACCCCTACATCCAGCCCGGGCGGGCCGCCCAGCTGGGCGTCCGGATGGTGTCGCTGGAGGAGCTGCTCCGCGAGTCGGACTTCATCACCATCCACCTGCCCAAGACCCCCGAGACGCTCGGCCTCATCGGCGCCGACGAGCTGGCCACGACCAAGCGCGGCGTCATCATCGTCAACGCCGCCCGCGGCGGGCTGGTCGACGAGGCGGCGCTGGCCGACGCCCTGGCGTCGGGCCAGGTCGGCGCGGCCGGCATCGACGTCTACGCCAAGGAGCCGTGCACCGACAGCCCCCTGTTCGGGCTGCCGAACACGGTCGTCACCCCGCACCTGGGTGCCTCGACGAACGAGGCCCAGGACAAGGCCGGCGCCGCCGTCGCCCGGTCGGTGCGCCTGGCCCTGCAGGGGGAGTTCGTGCCCGACGCGGTCAACGTCCAGGCCGGCGGGGTCGTCGCCGAGGACGTGCGCCCGGGGCTGCCGCTGGCCGAGAAGCTCGGCCGCGTGTTCACCGCGGTGGCCGGCGGGCTGGCCCAGTCGCTCACCGTCGACGTGCGCGGCAAGCTCGCGGAGTTCGACGACTCGGTGCTGCAGCTGGCCGTGCTCAAGGGCGTCTTCTCCGACGTCGTCGAGGAGCAGGTCACCTACGTCAACGCCCCGCTGTTCGCCGAGCAGCGCGGGCTCGACGTCGCCCTCACCAGCGACGTGGAGAGCCCCACCTACCGCAACCTGGTCACCGTCCGCGGCGCGATGGCCGACGGCCGGCAGGTGACGGTCTCCGGCACCCTGTTCGGCAAGAACCAGGTGCCCCGGCTGACCGAGGTCGCCGGCTTCGAGATCGACCTGTCGGCGTCGGGCTACCTGCTGTTCTTCACCTACGCCGACCGGCCCGGGGTCGTCGGCGCGGTCGGTGCGGCGCTGGGCGAGGCCGGGATCAACATCGCCGGCGCCCAGGTCAGCCGGACCACCGAGGGCGGCGAGGCGCTCATGGCCGTCACCGTCGACAGCCCGGTCACGCCGGAGCTGCTCGAGGACATCGCCGGCCGCATCGGTGCGCGCGAGGCCCGCGCCGCCGACCTCGACACCCTCTGATCCAGGAGTTCCCCTCATGCGCTTGGCAGTGATCCCCGGAGACGGCATCGGCACCGAGGTGGTGGCCGAGGGGCTGAAGGTCCTCCGCGAGGTGGCCCCCGACCTCGAGCCCACCCAGTACGACCTCGGGGCCGCGCGGTGGCTGCGCACCGGCGAGCTGCTGCCGGACGGCGTGCTCGACGAGCTGCGCCAGCACGACGCGATCCTGCTGGGCGCGATCGGCGACCCGAGCGTCCCGCCGGGCATCCTCGAGCGCGGGCTGCTGCTGCGGCTGCGTTTCGAGCTGGACCACCACGTCAACCTGCGCCCGGCCAAGCTGTACGACGGCGTGCGCGGTCCGCTGACCGCCGAGGGCCCGATCGACATGCTCTGCGTGCGCGAGGGCACCGAGGGCCCCTACGTCGGCAACGGCGGCGTGCTGCGCAAGGACACCCCGCAGGAGATCGCCACCGAGGTCAGCCTCAACACCGCCTTCGGCGTGGAGCGGGTGGTCCGGTACGCGTTCGAGCGGGCCGTCGCCCGCCCGCGCAAGCACCTGACGCTGATCCACAAGACCAACGTGCTCACGCACGCCGGCGGGCTGTGGTCGCGGGTCGTGGAGGAGGTGTCGGCGGAGTTCCCCGAGGTCACCGTCGCCTACCAGCACGTGGACGCCGCGTCGATGTTCTTCATCACCGACCCGAGCCGCTACGACGTGATCGTCACCGACAACCTGTTCGGCGACATCGTCACCGACATCGCCGCCGCCGTCACCGGGGGCATCGGGCTGGCGGCCAGCGGCAACCTCGACGCCTCGGGCACCAACCCCAGCATGTTCGAGCCGGTGCACGGCTCGGCGCCGGACATCGCCGGGCAGGGGATCGCCGACCCGACCGCCACGGTGCTCTCGGTCGCGATGCTGCTGGACCACCTCGGCCGTGCCGAGCAGGCGCGCAAGGTCAACGCCGCGGTCGCCTTCGACCTCTCCACCCGCGACCCGCAGCAGCCGGTCCGGACGGCGGAGGTCGGCGACCGGCTGGCCGCGCTCGCCAGCGGCTGAGCCGGGGGCGGCCGGGTGGGCGCGGCGGTCATCGCCCTGGGAGCGGAGTGCGACCTGGTGACCGAGGAGGAGGCCCGGGCGGAGCTGCTCGCACAGGCCTCGTCGGCGGGCGCGCCCGACGCCTCCGGCTGGGCGCCGTACGCGCCTGAGCCCGGCGTGCCGGTCCTGGACCCGCGGGCGATCTCCTTCCGGGTGACCGAGTTCGCCGACCTCTCCGACGGGCGTCGGCTCCGGCTGCACGCCGATCGCGGGTTCACCACCGGTGGCGCTGCCGACCTCCTGGCGGGCCTGCGGCTGGAGCAGCTGACCGACGACGTCCTGGGTGCCGTGCTCCCCGACGACGCCGAGGACACCGGCGAGGACCACCCCTGGGCGGAGCTGGCCGAGCTGCTGCGCGCCCGGGGCGTGGACGTCGCCCCCGAGGACCTGCGCGACCTGCCCTACCTCGTCGAGTTCAGCGAGCGGGTGCTGGCCCGCTTCGGCGGCTGAGCGAGGCCTACGCGGGTGGCTCGGCCCGCAGCAGGTCCCCGACCGGGACGGGCAGGCTCGCCCGGCCCGTGTCGCCGGGGCCGGCGAACTCGGGGCGCACCACCGCGCCGGCGGGGGAGACCTCGACCAGCACGACGGGGTGCCAGTCCCATGCGGGCTCCGGCCGGTGGACCGGCTGCACGCCCCTCAGCGGGGCCCCGGGCAGCCGCGCCCACCAGCGGCGGTCCAGGGCCCGCAGGCCGCGGTCCCGCAGCAGCGCCGTGGCGTCCTCGACGGGCTGCGGCCCGGCCAGCGGGACGCCGGTGAGCAGCAGCGGCCGCACCGGGCCGTCGGCGTCGGCGTCGGCGGGGGCCAGCCAGCCGACCTGCTCGCCATCGCTGCGGTGCACGGGGGTCCAGCCGGTCGGGATCACGACGGGGCAGCCTGCCAGCCCGCGGCGGCGCGCTCACGTGATTTCCGGTGCCCGTGGTTTACTCGTCGCGATGTCCACCACCGGCACGTTCATTATCGCCTAGCGCGCAGTCCCTCCCCGACTGCGCGCAGACCTCCCGTTCCCGGGGGGTCTTTTTGTTTGCCGGGACGTCCCACCGACACGACCAGGAGCCAGGCGTGAGCACCGATCTCGACTTCCACGTCTTCGACACGACGCTGCGCGACGGCGCCCAGCGGGAGGGCGTCAGCTACTCCGTCGCCGACAAGCTGGCCGTCGCCCGCCTGCTGGACGAGATCGGCGTGGGCTTCATCGAGGGCGGCTGGCCCGGTGCGCTGCCGAAGGACACCGAGTTCTTCTCCCGCGCCCGCACCGAGCTGAAGCTGCGGCACGCGCAGCTGGTCGCGTTCGGGGCCACCCGCAAGGCCGGCGTCCGCGTCGAGGACGACCCGCAGGTGCGGGCGCTGCTGGACGCCGAGACGCCGGTGGTCTGCCTGGTCGCCAAGTCCGACGTCCGGCACGTCCGCGAGGCGCTGCGGACCACGCTGGAGGAGAACCTGGCGATGGTGGCCGACACCGTCGCCTTCTTCGTCGCCCACGGACGGCGGGTCTTCCTCGACTGCGAGCACTTCTTCGACGGCTACGCCGCGGACCCGGACTACGGCGTGCGGGTGCTGCAGGCGGCCTTCGACGCCGGTGCCGAGGTCGGCGTCCTGTGCGACACCAACGGCGGCATGCTGCCCATGGGCGTGGGCCGGGTGGTGGCCGACGTGCGGTCGCGGGTCGGCGGGAAGCTCGGCATCCACTGCCAGGACGACACCGGCTGCGCCGTGGCCAACACCCTCGCCGCCGTCGAGGCCGGGGTCACGCACGTGCAGGGGACGGCGAACGGCTACGGCGAGCGCGCCGGCAACGCCGACACCTTCGCGCTGATCGGCAACCTGGTGACCAAGATGGGCCTGCCGGTCGTGCCCGCGGAGTGCCTGCCGGAGCTGCAGCGGGTGAGCCACGCGATCGCCGAGCTGGCCAACATCGCCCCCGACGACCACCAGCCGTTCGTCGGCGCCTCGGCCTTCGCCCACAAGGCCGGCCTGCACGCCAGCGCCATCAAGGTCAGCCCCGAGCTGTACAACCACCTCGACCCGGCCGTCGTCGGCAACGACATGCGCATCCTGGTCACCGAGATGGCGGGCCGCGCCTCGGTCGAGCTCAAGGGCCGCGAGCTCGGCGTCGACCTCACCGGCCAGTCCGACGCGATCGGGCGGGTCGTCGACCAGGTGAAGGTGCTGGAGGCCGACGGCTGGTCCTTCGAGGCCGCCGACGCCTCCTTCGAGCTGCTGCTGCGCGCCCAGCTGCCGGATGCGCCGGCGCCGCTGTTCGAGCTGGAGAGCTACAAGACCTCCGTCGAGCACTGGGGCAACGGCGTGGTGGTCAGCGAGGCCACGGTCAAGGTGCACGTCGACGGCGAGCGGATCATCAGCACCGCGGAGGGCAACGGCCCGGTCAACGCGCTGGACAACGCGCTGCGGCAGGCGCTGGTCAACCGCCACCCGCAGCTGGCCGACGTCGCCCTGGCCGACTACAAGGTCCGCATCCTCGGCTGGAAGGGCGGCACCAGCGCGACCACCCGGGTGCTGATCGACACCACCGACGGCGTGGGGGAGTGGACCACCGTCGGGGTCCACGCCAACATCGTCGAGGCCTCGTGGCACGCGCTGGTCGACGCGCTCACCTACGCCGTGCTGCGCCGCCCCGCCGCCGGCTGAATCAGCCGCGCGGCTGGATCTCGCCCATCGGGCCGAAGCCGGGGACGTCGGGCGCGTCGACGTAGATGATCTGAGGCTGGGCGGAGACCAGGTCCGGCGCGACGTCGACGAAGCGCTTGAAGTGGTCGGTGCCGACGTGCGCGGCGCCGGCGTCGGCGTCCCGGAAGCCCTCGATGCAGACGAAGGTGTTCGGGTCCTCGAGGCTGCGGGACCACTCGAAGAACAGCGAGCCCTCCTCGGCGTTCACGCCGCGGGCGTAGTCCGCGGCCAGGGCGGTCCACTCGTCGGCGCGCTCGGGCCGGACGGGGAACTTGACGACGATCAGGATCACGGAAGGGCCTTTCTGCATGGTCGCCCCGAGTGGGCCCCGGAGGGGTCCGCGCAGGGGCGACGGGTGGGCTCATTCTGGCGGGGGGACGGCTCCTGGCCGCGGTTGCTGCCCGGAGGGCAGCCGATCACGCAGCAGGCAGAACTCGTTGCCCTCCGGGTCGGCGAGCACGTGCCAGCTCTCCTCCCCGGTCTGGCCGACGTCGGCCGGGGTGGCGCCCAGGTCCAGCAGCCGCTGCAGCTCGGCGTCCTGGTCGCGGTCGGTGGGGCTGACGTCGAGGTGCAGCCGGAGCTTGCCCGGCGTCGGGTCGTCGACCTTCCCGAAGACGAGGGTCGGGGCGGGGCCGCCGAACCCCTCCTCCGGGCCGATCTCGACGCTGCCGTCCTCCTCGCGGTCCAGCACCCGGTAGCCGAGCACCGCTGCCCAGAAGGCGGCCAGCGACTCGGGGTCCCGGCAGTCGACGACGACCTCGGAGAAGCGGCAGGCCATGGGCGGGCAGTAGGCAGGACGGGGCGCGGCTAACCTCGCACCGTGCGCATCGTCCGCTTCGCCTCGCCCCAGGGCATGTCCTTCGGAGTTCTCGACGGGGACGGCCAGGTCGCCCAGATCGAGGGCCACCCGTTCGGCCAGATCTCCTTCACCGGCGCCCGGTTCGCCCAGGCCGACATCCGGCTCCTGTCGCCGATCCTGCCCAGCAAGGTGGTCTGCGTCGGGAAGAACTACGCCGACCACGTCGCCGAGATGAACACCGGCGATGCGCCGAAGGAGCCGCTGCTGTTCCTCAAGCCCTCGACGTCGGTCATCGGCCCGGGGGACGCGATCCGGATCCCGCCGGGCAGCACCAACGTGCACCACGAGGTGGAGCTCGCCGTCGTCATCGGCGCCCGCGGCGCGCGCAACGTCAGCCCCGAGCAGGCCATGGCGAGCGTCTTCGGCTACACGATCGGCAACGACGTCACCGAGCGGGACATGCAGAAGAGCGACGGGCAGTGGACCCGCGCCAAGGGCTTCGACTCCTTCTGCCCGATCGGCCCGTGGATCGAGACCGACCTCCCCGCCCTGGGCATGGATCCCGCCGACCTGGCGATCAGCTGCAGCGTCGACGGGGAGCAGCGCCAGTCCGGGCGCACCAGCCAGCTCATCTTCGGCCTGTCGACGCTCATCTCCTACATCTCGCAGGTGATGACCCTGCTGCCCGGCGACATCGTGCTCACCGGCACCCCGGCCGGCGTGGGCCCGATCCGCCCCGGGCAGAGCGTCGAGTGCACGATCGACGGCCTCGGCACCCTGACCAACACCGTCGTCGCCGCCGACGCCGTCTCGACGGCGGGCGGCGCCCGATGAGCGCCACCACCCGCTTCTGCCCCTCGCCGACCGGCCTGGTCCACGTCGGGGTGCTGCGCACGGCGCTGTTCAACTGGGCGCACGCCCGGCACACCGGCGGCACCTTCGTCTTCCGCATCGAGGACACCGACGCCGCGCGCGACTCCGAGGAGTCCTACCGGCACCTCCTCGACTGCCTGCGCTGGCTGGGCCTGGACTGGGACGAGGGGCCCGAGGTCGGCGGCCCGCACGGTCCGTACCGGCAGTCCGAGCGGCACGACATCTACCGCGAGGTGGCCGCCAAGCTGCTGGAGGCCCGGCACGCCTACGAGTCGTTCTCGACGCCCGAGGAGGTCGAGGCTCGGCGGCTGGCCGCCGGTCAGGACCCCAAGCTCGGCTACGACAACGCCGACCGGGACACCACCGAGGCGGAGAAGCAGGCCTTCCGCGACGCCGGCCGCCAGCCCGTGCTGCGGCTGCGCATGCCCGACGAGGACCTGTCGTGGACCGACCTGGTGCGCGGCGAGGTCCGCTTCGCCGCCGGGTCGGTGCCGGACTTCGTCCTGGTGCGCGGCAACGGCGTCCCGCTGTACCCGTTCACCAACCCCGTCGACGACGCCCTCATGCGGGTCACCGACGTGCTCCGCGGCGAGGACCTGCTCTCCTCCACGCCCCGCCAGATCGCGCTCTACCGCGCGCTGACCGACATCGGCGTCGCGCAGGGCACGCCGCGGTTCGGCCACCTGCCGCTGGTGATGGGGGAGGGCAGCAAGAAGCTCTCCAAGCGCGATCCGCAGTCGAACTTCGACGTCTACCGGGAGCGCGGCTTCCTCCCCGAGGGGCTCATCAACTACCTGGCGCTGCTCGGGTGGTCGATCGCCGACGACCGCGACGTCTTCTCGCCGCAGGAGATGGTCGAGGCCTTCGACGTCACGCGGGTGAGCGCCAACCCGGCCCGCTTCGACCTGAAGAAGGCCGAGGCGATCAACGCCACGCACCTGCGGGCGCTGCCGGTGGAGGAGTTCGTCGACCGGGTCGTGCCCTTCCTGGCCGGCGCCGGGTTGGTCGCCGAGCCGCCCACCGCCGAGCAGGACCGGGTGCTGCGGGCCATCGCCCCGCTGGCCCAGGAGCGCATGGTCGTGCTGTCGGAGGCGGTGAACCTGCTCCGCTTCCTCTTCGTCGACGAGGTGGAGATCGAGGCCGCCGCCGCGGAGAAGCAGCTGGCGGGGGAGAGCGCCGTGCAGGTCCTCGACGCCGCCACGACGGCGCTGGGCGAGCTGGACGGCTGGAGCACCGCGGCCATCGAGGCGGCGCTCAAGGCGGCTCTGGTCGACGGGCTGGGCCTCAAGCCGCGGCTGGCGTTCGGCCCGGTGCGCGTGGCGGTCAGCGGCCGCACGGTCTCCCCGCCGCTGTACGAGTCGATCGAGCTCCTCGGCCGCGAGCGCACCCTGGCCCGGCTGGCCGCGGCCCGCGGGGTCGCCGCCGGATGACCGCTCCGGGGACGGATGCGGCGCTGGAGGACGGGCGGTACGCCGGCCCGCCGCCCATGCTGCGGCCCGACCCGGCGCCGGACCTCCCGTCCGCGGGCGTGGACGACGACGTGGTCGTCGCGCCGGCCGCCCCGCCGACGCCGTTCCTGCTGGCGATGCGGCGGCCGGGCTGGGCCTGGTGGCGGCCGGTGGCCGGCCTGGCGCTGCTGGCCTTCCTGGCCGGCATCGCGGTGGTGCTCGTGCGCGTCGTCACCCTGCTCACGGGGGTGCGGCCGGACGCCGGGCTGCCCGCCGGGGCGGACTGGCGCTCGTTGCTGCTCACCGCCGTCCCGTGGGCGCTGGCGGTACCCGCCGTGCTCCTGGCCTGGCCGCTCGCGCACGGCACCGGGCCGGGACCGGGGCTGTCCGCCGCCGGGCGGTTCCGGTGGCCGCTGCTCCGCCGGGCCGCGGTCCTGGCGCTGCTTTCGGTGGGGCCGGCGCTCGGCCTGGCCGTCGCCGCCGCCGTGCTGCTCGCCGACCGGGAGCTCCCCGGTCCCGTCGGCGCGGTCGGCTGGGTCCTGCTCGTCGCCGTGCTCCTGGTGCCGCTGCAGGCCGCCGGCGAGGAGTTCCTGTTCCGCGGCTACCTGGCCCAGTCCGTCGCCGCCTGGACCGGCCGCCCGCGCCTGGGCGCCGCGCTCGCCGCGCTGGGCAGCGCGGTCGCGTGGGCCGCCCTGCACGGCACCGACCACCTCGGCGGGTTCCTCGCCCGGGTCGCCCTCGGGCTGCTGCTGTCCGCGCTCGTCGCGCTCACCGGTGGGCTCGAGGCCGCCGTGGCACTGCACGCCGTCGTCGCGCTGCTCGTGATGGTGCTCACCGCGCTGCTCGGTGAGGGCGCCGTGCCGGGCACCGCCGGCAGTGCCCCCGGAGAGGTGTTCGTCCTGGTCAGCGCGGTGGGGGTGCTGGTCTTCGCGGCGCTCGCCACCCGGCGCCGGAGCGCCGCCTGACCCGCCGGGTGGAGGGGGGTGCGACCCCGCCCCGGGACGTCAGGTAAGGTCTTCTCCGGCGCCGTGAGAACGGCCCATGGGGTATGGGGTAATTGGCAGCCCGACGGTTTCTGGTTCCGTTAGTCTAGGTTCGAGTCCTGGTACCCCAGCGAGGAAGCTGACGTCCTGGCAGCGCATTCCTCCAGCACCACCGCACGGCCCCGTCGTCTAGCGGCCCAGGACGCCGCCCTCTCACGGCGGTAGCGAGGGTTCGAATCCCTTCGGGGCTACAGCAGGCGAAGGCCCCCGACCGGCAGGTCGGGGGCCTTCGTCGTCCTCCGGGCCCCCCCGTGCGAGGGGCGGTCGCGGGCGTGGCAGAATGTCGGTGCACGGCCCCGTCGTCTAGCGGCCTAGGACGCCGCCCTCTCACGGCGGTAGCGAGGGTTCGAATCCCTTCGGGGCTACAGCAGGGGAGAGCCCCCGACCGGTACCGGTCGGGGGCTCTCGTCGTCCCGGCGTCCCCCGACCGGGTGTTCCGCACGTCTCCCCGTCTCCGGTGGCCGCGTGATCATGACGGGTCTAGCGTCGGATCGGCGCTCGTCACGCACGGTGAGCGGCGCCGGTACCTGCACGGGAGGCGCATCCACGGTGATCCGGACGAGTCGTCAGCTGGCCGACGGCCGGGAGATCCTCTACTTCGACGACGACGCGCACCCGGCTCCGCACGACGCCGCCGACGGCCGCGACCTGCCGCCGGTGTCCACCCGCTCCCAGCTCCGCCACGACGCGCTGCTGGACGAGTGGGTCGTCGTCGCCTCGCACCGGCAGACGCGCACCTTCCTGCCCCCGGCAGACCAGTGCCCGCTGTGCCCGTCGCGGCCCGGCCGGCCCACCGAGATCCCCGACGCCGACTACCAGGTCGTCTCCTTCGAGAACCGGTTCCCGTCGCTGGCCACCGGCGTCGAGCGCGACGTCCCGGCGTACGCGCCGGGCAACCCGCTGGCTGAGCTGCGCCCCGGCTTCGGCCGCTGCGAGGTCGTCGTCTTCACCAGCGACCACGACCGCGACTTCTTCCAGCTCGGCGCCGACCGGGCCCGTCTCGTCGTCGACGTGTGGGCCGAGCGGACCCAGGAGCTGTCGGCCGTCGACGGCGTCGAGCAGGTCTTCGTCTTCGAGAACCACGGCGAGGAGATCGGGGTGACGCTGTCGCACCCCCACGGCCAGATCTACGCCTACCCGTTCGTGACGCCGCGGGTGGCGACGGTGCTGGGCTCCGTCCGCCGGCACCGGGAGCGCACCGGGAAGGACCTGTTCGCCCAGGTGGTCGCCGCCGAGCGGTCCGGCCCGCGCGTGGTGGCGGCCAACGAGCACTGGACGGCGTTCGTCCCGGCCGCGGCCCGCTGGCCCTACGAGCTGCAGCTGTTCCCCACGCGCCGCGTCCCGGACCTGCCCGCGCTCACCGACGCCGAGCGGGACGCGTTCGTCGAGGTCTACCTGGACGTGCTCGGCCGCTTCGCGCACCGCTTCGACACCCCGATGCCCTACATCGCCTCGTGGAACCAGGCCCCGGTGCGCGCCCGCGACGACTGGTGGCTGCACCTGCAGCTGTTCTCGCTGCGCCGGGCGCCGGGCAAGCTCAAGTACCTGGCCGGCTCCGAGTCGGGGATGGGCGCGTTCATCACCGACACCAACCCGGAGGACGTCGCCGAGCAGCTGCGCGCCGTGGTGCTGCCGTGAGGACCGACGACGCGGCGGCCGACCGGGCCGCGAGCGCCTTCCGCGAGCGGTTCGGCACCGACCCTGAGGGCGTGTGGGCGGCCCCCGGGCGGGTCAACGTCATCGGCGAGCACACCGACTACAACGGCGGCTTCGTCCTGCCGATCGCCCTGCCCCACGCGACCCGTGCCGCGATGGCCCGGCGGGACGACGGCCGGGTCGTCCTCCGCTCGCTCCAGCACCCCGACGAGGACGCCGACGTCGCCGTCGCCGACCTCGCGCCGGGCTCGCCGTCCGGCTGGGCCGGGTACGCCGCCGGCGTCGTGGCCGAGCTTGCCGGCTCCGTGCCCGGCGGGCTGAGCGTCCTCGTCGACGGCGAGGTGCCCGCCGGCGCCGGCCTGTCCTCCTCGGCGGCCCTCGAGTGCGCCGTGGCGGTGGCGCTGCGCGACCTCCTCGGGCTGGACCTGTCGCCCGAGGACCTGGTCGACGTGGCCCGCCGGGCCGAGAACGACTTCGTGGGCGCCCCGACCGGCATCCTCGACCAGTCGGCGTCGGTGCTGTGCACCGAGGGCCACGCGCTGTTCCTCGACACCCGCGACCGCGGCACCGAGCAGGTGCCCTTCGACCTCGCGGCCGCGGGCCTGGCGCTGCTCGTCCTGGACAGCGGCACCACGCACGACCACGCCGCCGGCGGCTACCGCGACCGGCGCCGCGAGTGCGAGGCAGCGGCCGAGCAGCTCGGGGTCCCGCTCCTGCGGGACGTCGCCGACGTGGCCGACCTCGAGCGGCTGCGCGACGGCTCCGCCGAGGGCGAGGTGCTGCACCGCCGGGCGCGGCACGTGGTCACCGAGGACCAGCGGGTGCTGCGCGTCGTCGGCACGCTCCGGGCGGGGGAGGACCCCCGTGCCATCGGGCCGCTGCTGACCGAGGGTCACATCTCGCTGCGCGACGACTTCGAGGTGTCGGTGCCGCTGCTCGACGCCTGCGTCGACGCCGCCGTCGCCGCCGGCGCCCACGGTGCCCGGATGGTCGGCGGTGGCTTCGGCGGCAGCGCGATCGCCCTCGTCGACGCGGACGCCGTCGACACCGTGACCGCCGCCGTCACCGACCGGTTCGCCCGGGAGGGCGCACCGGCTCCCCGCTCCTTCGTCGCCGTCCCGGCTGCCGGGGCCCGGCGGCTCAGCTGATCTCCCCACTCCGAGAAGAGGAACCCGATGGACGACCTGCAGCTCGACGCGAACGTCGTCGACTACGCGCTCGTCGCCGCCTACTTCGCCGTCGTCCTGGGCATCGGGTTCGCCGCCCGCCGCCGCGTCTCCGACAGCCTCGACTTCTTCCTGTCCGGCCGCTCGCTGCCCGCGTGGGTGACCGGTCTGGCGTTCATCTCGGCGAACCTGGGCGCGGTCGAGATCGTCGGCATGTCGGCCAACGGTGCGCAGTTCGGCATGGCGACCATGCACTACTTCTGGGTCGGCGCCGTGCCCGCGATGCTGTTCCTGGGCGTCGTGATGATGCCCTTCTACTACGGGTCGAAGGTGCGCAGCGTCCCCGAGTTCATGCGCCGCCGGTTCGGCACCGGGGCGCACCTGGTCAACGCCATCAGCTTCGCGGTCGCCCAGATCCTCATCGCCGGCATCAACCTCTACCTGCTGGCCCACATCGTCGAGCTGCTGCTGGGCTGGCCGCTCTGGGTCTCGCTGATCGTCGCCGCGGTCATCGTGCTCAGCTACATCACCCTCGGCGGGCTGTCGGCGGCCATCTACAACGAGGTGCTGCAGTTCTTCGTCATCGTCGCGGCCCTGGTTCCGCTGACGCTGATCGGCCTGCACCGGGTGGGCGGCATCGGCGGGCTGATCGACCAGGTCCGGGAGGCCGGCAACGAGGACATGCTCTCGTCCTGGCCCGCGACGAACCTGACCGGCTTCGAGAGCCCGTTCTGGTCGGTCGTCGGCATCGTGTTCGGCCTGGGCTTCGTGCTCTCCTTCGGCTACTGGACGACGAACTTCGTCGAGGTCCAGCGGGCCATGGCCACGCACTCGATCTCCGCTGCCCGCGCGACCCCGATCATCGGCTCGTTCCCGAAGATGTTCGTGCCGTTCGTCGTGGTCATCCCCGGCATGATCGCCACGGTCCTGGTGCCGGAGGTGGTGGAGGCGAAGGCGTCCGGCGACCCGGACTTCGACTACAACAACTCGATCCTCTACCTGATCAGCGACGTGCTGCCCAACGGCCTGCTCGGCGTCGCGCTGGCCGGCCTGCTGGCCGCGTTCATGGCCGGCATGGCGGCCAACATCTCCGCCTTCAACACCGTCTTCAGCTACGACCTGTGGCAGCAGTACGTCAAGAAGGACCGCCCCGACCACTACTACCTGGTCGTCGGGCGGTGGGCGACGGTCGGCGCGACGATCACGGCCATCGGCACCGCGCTGATCGCGTCGGGCTACACGAACCTGATGGACTACCTGCAGACGCTGTTCGGGTTCTTCAACGCGCCGCTGTTCGCCACCTTCATCCTCGGCATGTTCTGGAAGCGGATGACGCCGACGGCCGGCTGGACCGGGCTGGTGTCGGGCACCCTCGCCGCCGTCGCGGTCGCGTTCCTCAGCGAGGACGCGTTCGGCACGGTGTCGCTCGGCGTGATCCCGCTCGGCGGCCAGGGGGCCAGCTTCGTCGCCGCCGGGGCCGCGTTCGTCGTCGACATCCTGGTGAGCGTCGTCGTCACCCAGGTGACGGCGCCCAAGCCGGTCGCGGAGCTGGTCGGGCTGGTCTACTCGGAGACGCCGAAGGAGCAGCGCACCGACCCGGAGGCCCACCGGCTGCCGTGGTTCCGGTCGCCCACGAAGCTGGCCGGCATCTCGCTGGTCCTGGTCATCGCCCTCAACCTCATCTTCCGCTGAGCAAGGAGACGCATCCCATGAGCACAGCAGGGAGTTCCGCAGGCACCGGCGCGGGCGAGGGGTCGGGCCAGAAGCACGCCGCCGGCGCGTTCGACGTCCGCAGCGTCATCGCCGCCCTGATCGGCTTCTACGGGGTCGTCCTCGTCATCGTGGGTCTGGTGGACGCCGACGACGAGGCGCTGGCGAAGACCGACGGGTTCAACGCCAACCTCTGGGTGGGCGTCGGCATGATCGTCTTCGCGCTCGCGTTCGTGCTGTGGTCGCGGCTGCGCCCGATCGTGGTCGCGCCGAGCGCCGACGACGACGGGGCGCCGGGCCACTAGACGCGCAGCAGCTCGCCGTTCCCGGACGGCGGGAGCGGCCCGCTCAGCGGGCGGCGCGGGAGATCGCCGCCGCGGCGTCGAGCACCGCGCCGACCACCTCGGGGCTCGGCCGGCGGCCCAGCCGCTCCACCGGCCCGGAGATGGAGACCGCGCCCAGCACGGCGCCCGAGCCGTCGCGCACCGGCGCGGACAGCGAGGCGACGCCGGCCTCGCGCTCGGCGACGCTGTGCGCCCAGCCGCGGCGGCGCACGTCGAGCAGCGTCCGCGCGGTGAAGCTCGCGTTCGGCAGCAGCCGGTTCACCTCGTCGACCGGGGTGAAGGCCAGCAGCGCGTGCGCGGCCGAGCCGGCCGTCATGGGCAGGCGGGCGCCCACGGGGACGGTGTCCCGCAGGCCGCTGGCGCGCTCCGCCGCCGCGACGCACACGCGGGTGGCGCCGTCGCGCACGTAGAACTGCGCGCTCTCGCCGGTGACGTCGCGCAGCGTGGTCAGGTACCGGCCGGCGACCTCGCCGAGGTCGGCCGACCCGCGGCCCAGCTCGGCGAGCGCCGGACCCGGCGCCCACGAGCCGGTGTCGGTGCGCCGGACCAGGCGGTGGCCCTCGAGCGCCACGGCCAGCCGGTGCGCCGTGGCGCGCGGCAGTCCGGTGCGCGTGACGAGGTCGGCGAGGGTGGCCGGCTCGTCCGCGACGGCGCGGAGGATGGCCACTGCTTTGTCCAGAACCGCGACGGGGTTAGGCTGTCCCACACAGCAATACTCGCATCCCACAGCATGGGATGGCCAGCGAGACACCCGGAAGGACCAGCCGTGCCGAAGACCCTGGCCGAGAAGGTCTACGACGCCCACGTGGTGCGCAGCGCCGAGGGCGAGCCCGACCTGCTCTACATCGACCTGCACCTGGTGCACGAGGTGACCAGCCCCCAGGCCTTCGACGGTCTCCGGGCCGCGGGCCGCACGGTGCGCCACCCCGAGCTGACGATGGCCACCGAGGACCACAACGTCCCGACGCTGGACATCCTCAAGCCGATCGCCGACCCGGTCAGCCGCGCGCAGGTGGAGGCGCTGCGCCGGAACGCGGCCGAGTTCGGCATCCGGCTGGCCCCGATGGGCGACCGCGACCAGGGCATCGTGCACGTCATCGGCCCGCAGCTGGGACTCACCCAGCCGGGCATGACGATCGTGTGCGGCGACAGCCACACCTCCACGCACGGTGCGTTCGGCGCGCTGGCGTTCGGCATCGGCACCAGCGAGGTCGAGCACGTGCTGGCCACCCAGACCCTGCCGCAGTACCGCCCGAAGCAGATGGCGGTCACCGTCGACGGCGAGCTGCCCGAGGGCGTCTCCGCCAAGGACGTCATCCTCGCCGTCATCGCGAAGATCGGCACCAACGGCGCCGCGGGCCACGTCATCGAGTACCGCGGCAGCGCCATCGAGGCGCTGTCGATGGAGGCCCGGATGACGATCTGCAACATGTCGATCGAGGCCGGGGCCCGCGCCGGGCTGATCGCGCCCGACCAGACCACCTTCGACTTCCTGCAGGGCCGGCCGCACGCCCCGCAGGGCGCGGACTGGGACGCCGCCGTCGAGCACTGGCGCAGCCTGCGCACCGACGAGGGTGCGGTCTTCGACACCGAGGTCGTCCTCGACGCGGCGCAGCTGAGCCCCTTCGTCACCTGGGGCACCAACCCGGGCCAGGGTCTGCCGCTCACCGAGCGGGTGCCGGACCCGGCCGACTTCGCCGACGAGAACGAGCGCCGCGCCGCGGAGCAGGCACTGGCCTACATGGGCCTGGAGCCCGGCACGCCGCTGCGCGAGATCGAGGTCGACACCGTCTTCCTCGGCTCGTGCACCAACGGCCGGATCGAGGACCTGCGCGTCGCCGCCGACCTGCTGCGCGGCAAGAAGGTCGACCCGGGCACCCGCATGCTCGTCGTCCCCGGCTCGGTGGGCGTCAAGCTGCAGGCCGAGGCCGAAGGCCTGGACCAGGTGTTCGTCGAGGCCGGCGCCGAGTGGCGGGGCGCGGGGTGCTCGATGTGCCTGGGCATGAACCCCGACCAGCTCCAGCCCGGCGAGCGCTCCGCCTCCACCAGCAACCGCAACTTCCAGGGCCGGCAGGGCAAGGGCGGGCGCACGCACCTGGTGTCGCCGTCCGTCGCCGCCGCGACCGCCCTCACCGGGCGGCTGACCGCCCCCGCAGACCTGATCGGAGCCTGACCCGTGGACGCCTTCACCACCCACACCGGGACCGCCGCGCCGCTGCGCCGCAGCGCCGTCGACACCGACCAGATCATCCCGGCCGAGTACCTGAAGCGGATCACCCGCACCGGGTTCGAGGACGGGCTGTTCGTGGCCTGGCGCACCAACGAGCCCGACTTCGTGCTCAACAGGCCGGAGTACGCCGACGCCTCGGTGCTCGTGGCCGGCCCCGACTTCGGCACCGGCTCCTCGCGCGAGCACGCCGTCTGGGCGCTGCTCGACGGCGGGTTCCGCGTGGTCATCAGCTCGCGCTTCGCCGACATCTTCAAGAACAACTCGACCAAGTCGGGGCTGCTCACCGTCACGCTGCCCCAGGAGCAGGTCGAGGCGCTCTGGGCGGCCATCGAGGCCGACCCGGCGACCCCGGTCACCGTCGACCTGCAGTCGAAGACGGTCACGTACGGGGCGACGACGGTGCCGTTCGAGGTCGAGGACTACATCCGCTGGCGGCTGCTCGAGGGGCTCGACGACGTCGGCCTCACCGAGAGGCACCTGGCCGACATCGAGGCCTACGAGGCGCGCCGCCCGTCCTGGCTGCCCCGGGCGCTGCCCGTCCTCGGCGGCTAGGGGGCGTCCGGGTCGGGCGCGACGTCGCGGTAGTAGTCCGCGGCCAGCGCTCCCGGCCGGCCGCCGAGGGCCCAGGCGCTGCCCTTGGCGGCCGGCGGGAGCAGCCCGGTCACCCCGTGGCCGTGCACGCCGAGCGCCTGCAGCACGGCGGGGATGGTCCCGCCCTGGCTGCACACCACCGTCACCGCCGGGCCGTCGAGGATCCGCAGCGCGGCGTCCAGCGCGCGCCCGGGGTCCCCGCCGAACTCCGGTTCGCCGAAGTCGGGCTGCTGCTCGACGGCGAGGCCCAGCCGCTCGGCCAGGGGCGCCACCGTCTGGCGGCAGCGCAGCGGCGTGGCGCTGAGCACCGCCGCCGGGCCGAACAGCGGCAGCACCTGCGCGAGCCGGTCGGCCTGCTCCTCGCCGGCGGCGGTCAGCGGGCGCACGTCGTCGGGACCGTCCCACCGGTCGCTGCTGCCGGCCTTGCCGTGCCGCACGAGCAGCAGCCGCACCTCGCGCGGCAGGTCCGTGCGCGCGGCGTCGGCGATCACCTCCCGGTCGTGCCCGTGGGTGACCAGCGCGGCGGCGTCGCCGGGGGAGAGCCAGCGCAGCTCGTCGGCCTCGTCGTTGGCCGTGAACTCGCCGCCGGTGCAGCGCATCAGCCAGTAGTCCACCCGCTTGGGCGCGCCGTCGACGGCGTAGCGGGTGGTGAGCCCGCGCCGCCCGGCGACCACGGTCAGCCCGGTCTCCTCGACCACCTCGCGGCAGGCGGCCTGCACCGCGTGCTCCCCGGCGTCCAGCTTCCCCTTGGGCAGCGACCAGTCGTCGTAGCGCGGCCGGTGGACGACGGCGATCTCGATCCCCCCGCCGTTCCCGGCCGGCCGCCACACCGCGCCGCCCGCCGCGGCGATCGTGCGCCGATCAGCCGACGAGGTCATGGATCCGGCGGGTGAGCTCGGCCTGGTAGTCGCGGCCGTCGTGCCGCTCCCAGCTGCCGTCGCTGCCCAGCTCCCAGCAGCGGACGCCGGGCTGCATGGCGGCGTCCAGCGTCTCCTCGAGCTGCGTGCGCGCCCGGTCGTCGCACACCCGCATGAGCACCTCGACCCGGCGGTCCAGGTTGCGGTGCATGAGGTCGGAGCTGCCCAGCCACCACTCGGCCTCGCCGCCGTTGGTGAACGCCATGACCCGCGAGTGCTCGAGGAAGCGGCCCACGATCGAGCGCACCCGGATGGTCTCCGACAGCCCGGGGACGCCGGGCCGCAGGGCGCAGATGCCGCGCACCAGCAGCGAGATCGGCACCCCGGCCCGCGAGGCTTCGTACAGCGCGTCGATGATCCGCTCGTCGACGATCGAGTTGGCCTTGAACCGGATGCCGGACGGGCGGCCCTCCGCGGCGTTGCGCGCCTCGCGGCGGATCTTCTCGATCAGGCCGTTGCGGATGCCGTGCGGGGCCACCATGAGCGTGCGGTAGTTGGTCTGCCGCGAGTAGCCGGTGAGCACGTTGAACAGGTCGGTGAGGTCGGCGCCCACCCGCGGGTCGGCGGTGAGGATGCCGAGGTCCTCGTAGATGCGCGCGGTCTTCGGGTTGTAGTTGCCCGTGCCGATGTGGCAGTAGCGCCGGATGACGCCCTGCTCGCGGCGGACGACCAGCGCGGTCTTGCAGTGCGTCTTCAGGCCCACCAGGCCGTAGACGACGTGGCAGCCCGCGCGCTCCAGCGACCGGGCCCAGCTGATGTTGGCCTCCTCGTCGAACCGGGCCTTGATCTCCACCAGGACGACGACCTGCTTGCCGGCCTCGGCCGCCTCGATCAGCGCGTTGACGATGGGGGAGTCGCCCGAGGTCCGGTACAGCGTCTGCTTGATGGCCAGCACGTTCGGGTCGGCGGCGGCCTGCTCGATGAAGCGCTGCACGCTGGTCGCGAACGAGTGGTACGGGTGGTGGACCAGAACGTCGCCCTCGCGCAGCGTGGCGAACACGCTCTTGGGCGACTCGCCCTCCGACAGCCGCGGGTGCGTCACCGGCACGAACGGGTCGTCCTTGAGCTCGGGCCGGTCGAGGTCGACCAGTGCCCACAGCGCCGCCAGGTCGAGCAGGCCCGGCACGTGGACGACGTCGTCGGGGGAGACCTCCAGCTCCGAGATCAGCACCTCGAGGATCCGGGGGTCCATGGGCTCGGCCACCTCCAGCCGGACCGCGGGACCGAAGCGGCGGCGCGCGAGCTCCCGCTCCAGGGCCTGCAGCAGGTCCTCGTCGCGGTCCTCCTCGACCTCCAGGTCGGCGTTGCGGGTGACCCGGAAGAAGTGGTGGTCCAGCACGTCCAGCCCCGGGAAGAGCTGGGGGAGGTGGGCGGCGATGAGGTCCTCGAGCGGCAGGAACGTCGCCGTGCCGTCCGCGCCGCCCACCGGGACGAAGCGCGGCACGTTGTTGGGCACCTTGAGGCGGGCGAAGCGGGGCGCGCCGGTGTCGGGGTCGCGCACCGAGACGGCGAGGTTGAGCGAGAGCCCGCTGATGTAGGGGAAGGGGTGCGCGACGTCGACGGCCAGGGGCGTGAGCACGGGGAAGACCTGGTCGCGGAAGTACTCGCGCAGCCGCAGCGCGGCCTGCTCCTCCAGCTCGTCCCAGTGGACGATCCGGATCCCCGCCTCCTCGAGGCGGGGCAGCACGTCCTTGTTGAAGACGTCGGAGTGCCGCTGGACCAGCTCCTGCGTGCGCGCGGTGACCAGCTCCAGCTGCTCGCGGATGGTCAGCCCGTCGGGCGAGCGCACGGTGAGGCCGGTGCTCTGCCGGCGCTTCAGCCCGGCGATGCGGACCATGTAGAACTCGTCGAGGTTGCTGGCGAAGATCGCCAGGAACTTCACCCGCTCCAGCAGCGGCAGGGAGTCGTCCTCGGCCAGCTCCAGCACACGGGCGTTGAAGTCGAGCCAGGAGAGCTCACGGTTCAGGAAGCGGTCGGCGGGCAGCGCGGCGGGCGCTTCCGCGGTCTCGGGAGGCACGTGGTCATCGTGCCGCACGGAGGTGAACGGCGAGAGTCGGAGAGGCGGCCAGCACGCGCGCGGTGCGCGGGCCGATCCCCAGTGTGACCGCCGCCCGCAGGTCGTCGGCGGTGTCGACGTCGCGCAGCAGGCCCGGCCACTCCCCGCGGAGGGTGACCGCGCCGTCCGCCCGGTGCGCGGCGGCCGACCCCGCGCCGAAGCGGGGCCGCAGCCCGGTGCCGACGGCGGTGAGCAGCGTGGTGCCCGTGCCCTGGGCGTCGGCGACGAAGCAGCGCGGCGCGGCGCCGGCGGCGGCGAGGGCCGCCTCGAGCTCCGCGGGCCGCAGCGCGGGCAGGTCGGAGGAGAGCGCGGCGACAGCTCCGGTGCCGGCCGCCCGCGCCCCGTGCTCCAGCGCCGGGTTGAGCCCGCGGTCCGGTTCGTCGGCGATGGTGCGTGCGCCCAGCGCGCCGGTCAGCTCGGCCGCGGCCGGCTCGTCGGTGACGACGACGACGTCGGCCACCGCCGGGCAGGCCAGCGCGGCGGCCACCGTGTCGGCCAGCAGCGCGAGCACGAGATCGGCGTGCGAGGACCCCTCCGTGAGCGGGCGCAGCCGGGTCTTCGCGACGGCGAGCCGCTTCGCGGGGACCACGACCGACCAGCTGGGCACGACCACAATGTGAGCACACCGCGGGGCGCGACCCGATCGCACGGGAGGGCCCGGTGGTACCGGTGCGGGTGCCCAGGGTCGATCATGGGCTGGATCACACGAGAGGAGCGGCCGTGACGGAGCAGTCGTCGCCGGGGAGCGCGCCGGCCCCCCGGGCGCGCAACCTGCGACCCGGCAAGTGGCGCACCCGCGGCCGGATCGGCTGGGCGTTCTGGCTGTGCATCGCCGTGGTGTTCCCGGCCTCGAAGCTGATGTTCGCCATCCGCTACCGACACGGGGACCGCTTCCCGACCACCGGCCCGGTGCTCGTGGTGGCCAACCACATCTCGATCTTCGACCCGATCTCCTGCGCCCGGCTGGTCTTCGACCACGGCCGGATGCCGCACTTCCTGGCCAAGGAGTCGGTGTTCAAGGGCCTGGCGGGGGCGATCCTGCGCTCGGCCGGGCAGATCCCCGTCGCCCGCTACTCCTCCGAGGCGAAGGGCGCGCTGTCCGCCGCGCACGCCGACCTGCAGGCCGGGAACGTCGTCGTCATCTACCCGGAGGGCTCGGTCACCCGCGACCCCGACTGGTGGCCGATGCAGGCGCGCACCGGCGCGGCGCGGCTGGCGCTGACCACCGACGCCGTCGTCCTGCCGGTGGCCCAGTGGGGGCCGCAGACGCTGCACGACTACCACACGAAGAAGTTCCACCCGCGGCTGCGCGCGCCCGCCCACTACCTCATCGGGGAGCCGCTCGACCTGTCCGCCGTGCGTGCCGAGGTGCGGGCCGGCCGGCCGCTCACCGCCGATCTGCTCCGGGAGACGACCGACCTCATGATGGGCCGCGTGCGCGACCAGCTGGCCGAGCTGCGCGGGGAACCCGCGCCGGCCGCCTTCCACCCCCGGCCGCGCCGCGAGCTGCCCGGCGACCTCTCCGGGAGCGCCGCGTGATCCGGGCCGCGGTGCTCGGCGCCGGGTCCTGGGGGACCACCTTCGCGAAGGTGCTCGCCGACGCCGGCTGCGACGTGGCGCTGCACGCCCGCCGGCCGGAGCTGGCCAAGGCGATCACCGAGGACGGCGAGAACCGGGACTACCTGCCCGGGGTGCGGCTGCCCGAGCGGCTGCGGGCGACGGCCGACGCGGGGGAGGCGCTGCTCGACGCCGACGTCGTGGTCCTCGCCGTGCCGTCGCAGTCGCTGCGCGACAACCTCACGACGTGGACGCCGCTGCTGCCGGCCGACGCGACGCTGCTGTCGCTCATGAAGGGCATCGAGCTCGGCACCACGAAGCGGATGAGCGAGGTGATCTGCGAGATCACCGGGGCGGGGACCGACCGGGTGGCCGCGCTGTCCGGGCCGAACCTGGCCCGCGAGATCGCCGAGGAGCAGCCGGCCGCGACGGTGATCGCCTGCACCGACGCCGCGCGCGCCGAGCAGCTGCAGGAAGCCTGCATGACCGGCTACTTCCGGCCCTACACCAACCCCGACCTGGTCGGCTGCGAGCTCGGCGGGGCGGTGAAGAACGTCATCGCCCTGGCCTGCGGCATCGCCGAGGGCCTCGGCTTCGGCGACAACACCCGGGCCTCGCTGATCACCCGCGGGCTGGCCGAGACCGCCCGGCTGGGTCTCGCGCTCGGCGCCGAGCTGACCACCTTCGCGGGGCTGGCCGGCCTCGGCGACCTGGTGGCCACCTGCAGCTCGCCGCTGTCGCGCAACCGCACCTTCGGCGAGAAGCTCGGCCGCGGGATGAGCGTCCAGGAGGTGCAGGAGAGCACCCGGCAGACCGCCGAGGGCGTGAAGAGCTGCCGCTCGGTGCTCGACCTGGCCCGCGCCCACGGCATCGACGTCCCGATCACCGAGGCGGTCGTGCGCGTCTGCCACGAGGGCGAGGCCCCCGGGCGGATGGTGAAGGAGATCATGTCGCGCGGGGCGAAGCCGGAGTGAGCGAGGAGTCCTACGGCGACGGCACGCGGTCGGTGCGGGCGGGGGAGGGGCCCGCCGTCCCCGGTGCGCCGCTGCGGCCCTCGCCGGTCTTCGCCGCCCCGTTCCACCTCGGTGACCTGCCGCCGCGGGCCGGCGGCGTCGACGCGTACGCGCGCACCGAGCAGCCGACCCTGCGCGACTTCGAGGCCGCGGTGGGCGAGCTCGACGGCGGCCGGTGCCTGTCCTTCTCGACCGGGATGGCCGCGCTCACCGCGGCGGTCATGGCCTGCGTCGGCGCCGGTGACCGCGTGGTGCTGCCCTCGGACGGCTACTACGCGACCCGGATGCTGGCCGCCCAGGAGTTGGTCCGCTTCGGCGTCGAGGTCGAGTACGTGTCCACGCCGGAGGTCGGGGCGTTCGCGGCCGGCGGCGGGCTCGCGGGTGCGGCGATGGTGCTGCTCGAGACGCCGAGCAACCCGCAGCTCGACGTCTGCGACATCGCGGCCGTGGCCCGTGCCGCGCGGGCCGCGGGGGCGCTGGTCGCCGTCGACAACACCACGGCCACGCCGCTCGGGCAGCGCCCGCTGGAGCTTGGTGCGCACCTGACCGTCGGCAGCGACACCAAGGCGCTCACCGGGCACAGCGACCTGCTGCTCGGCCACGTCAGCACCACCGACGACGACCTCTTCGCCCGGCTCAAGGGCTTCCGCGACCGCACCGGCAGCACGCCGGGCCCGTTCGAGGCCTGGCTCGGGCACCGGTCGATGAGCACGCTGGACCTGCGGCTGGCCCGCCAGGCCGCCAACGCCGCCGCGGTGGCCGAGCTGCTGGCCGGGTCACCGGCGGTCACGGGCCTGCGCTGGCCGTGGCGGCCCTCGGACCCGTCGTTCGCGCTGGCCTCCCGGCAGATGCTGCGCGCCAACGGCGTGCTGTCCTGCGAGCTGGCCGACGAGGACGCCGTCGCCCGGCTGCTCGCCGCGACCCGGCTGTGGTCGGCGGCCACCAGCTTCGGCGGCGTGCACAGCACGATCGACCGCCGGGCCCAGTGGGGCGGGGACGCCGTGCCGGCCGGGTTCGTCCGGCTCTCGTGCGGCATCGAGGACACCGCCGACCTGGTGGCCGACCTGTCAGCCGCGCTGGACGGCCTCGGCTGAGCCCGCCCGCCGGCGGCTGCCGGCGACGGTGAGCCAGGTGCTCACGCCGAAGTAGTAGGCCAGGTAGGCCAGGCTCAGCACGACGACGACCGGGTGCGGGTCGGGGTACTGCACCAGCAGCACGGCGTAGCTGACCAGCCAGGTCGCCGCCAGCGCCAGGTTCAGGCTCCGCAGCAGCCGGGTCCGCGACGGGTAGACGTACTTCACCGGCACGAAGACCAGCACCGTGAGGACGGCGAGCGCGATGCCCACGCCGGTGGTGCCGACGTCGAGGACGATCGCGTAGAAGGCGACGACGTTCCAGTAGCTCGGGAAGCCCAGGAAGTAGTGGTCGTCGGTCTTCGCGTCCACGCGGCAGAACTGGTAGCAGGACGCCAGCAGCGGCAGCGCGGCGAGCACCCAGCCGATCGCGCCACCGGGCAGCCGGTCGGTCGTCCAGAGCAGCACCACGGGCGCGAAGACGTAGGTCAGGTAGTCGACGATGTCGTCCATCCGGGCGCCGTCGAACCACGGGATCGTCTGCTTGACCCGTGCCCGCCGGGCCAGCATGCCGTCGGTGCCGTCGATGAACAGGGTGGCCAGCACCAGCCAGAGCGCCGTCTCCACGTGGCCCTCGATCGCGGCCAGGACGATGAGCAGGCCCAGCACCGAGCCGCTGGCTGTGTACAGGTGGACGGCGGCACCGGCCAGCCGGAGCCGCCACGAGAAGTTCTCCACCGGGGGAGCTGCCTGATCCTGCACGCGACGAGGCTGCCACACCGGCCCGGTGTCGGCGGCACGGCGCGGATGGTGCCGGGGCGGCGGCTAGGGTCGACCCGATGAGCGGGCAGGCAGGCAAGGTGCGCGTCGCGGTCGTGTTCGGTGGCCGCAGCGCCGAGCACGCCATCTCCTGCGTCTCGGCGGGCAGCGTGATGGCCGCGCTGGACCCCGGGCGCTACGAGGTGGTGCCGGTGGGCATCGCCCGTGACGGGCGGTGGGTGCTGCCCGATCCGGGCCAGCCGCTGGCGATCACCGACGGCGTCCTGCCGGAGGTCACCGGGGGCACCGCGGTCTCCCTCGTCGGCGACCCGGAGGGCCGCGGGCTCGCGGTGCTGGAGCCCGGCGCCGGCATGGCGCAGGTGCTCACCGAGGTCGACGTCGTCTTCCCCGTGCTGCACGGCGCCTACGGCGAGGACGGCACCGTGCAGGGGCTGCTGGAGATGAGCGGGCTGCCCTACGTGGGCTCCGGGGTCTTCGCCAGCGCCGCCTCCATGGACAAGGAGTTCACCAAGAAGCTCCTGGCCTCGGCCGGGCTGCCGCAGGGCGACCACGTGGTGCTCCGGGACGCGGACGGCGCCGTGTGCCCCGACCCCGCGGTGCTCGACGAGGCCGCGCGCGAGCGGCTGGGCCTGCCGGTGTTCGTCAAGCCGGCCCGCGCGGGCTCCAGCATCGGCATCACCCGGGTCACCGACTGGGCGCAGTTCCCCGCGGCCGTGGCCGAGGCCGCCGCGATCGACCGGAAGGTCGTCGTCGAGGCCGCCGTCCCCGGCCGCGAGGTCGAGTGCGGGGTCCTGGCCGCCCGCGGCACCGGGCTGCCCGAGGCGAGCCTGCCGGCGGAGATCCGGCTGCGACCTGGTGTCGACTGGTACGACTTCTCGGCCAAGTACCTCGAGGACGCCGCGGAGTTCGACATCCCGGCGGCCCTGACCCCGGAGCAGACGGCGGCGGTGCAGGCCACCGCCCGCCGGGCCTACCTCGCGCTGGACTGCACGGGCCTGGCCCGCGTCGACTTCTTCCTCGGCACCGGTCCCGACGGCGCCGACCGGCTGGTGATCAACGAGGTCAACACCATGCCCGGCTTCACGCCCATCTCGATGTTCGCCCGCATGTGGGCGGCCACCGGGGTCGACTTCGCGGAGCTGGTGGACCGGCTGGTGCAGGACGCGCTGGCCGGCGCGGCGCGGGACGGCCGGGCGGCGCGGTGACCCGCGGGCGGCGTCGCCGTCCGGGTGCGCCCCTGCTCGCCGTGCTGCCGCTGCTGGGCCTCCTGGCCGGCTGCGGCGCCGAGCCGCGCGCGGACGGGCCGGGGGCCGCGCAGGCGGCCGACGGCCTGCCCGGCTCGCCCGAGGAGCTGGAGGCGGTCCTCGTCACCGTCGTGCCCTCGGACCTCCCCCGGCTCCCCGACGCCGCGCTCCACCCGCCCGCGGGTGCCAAGCGGCTGGAGGACGTCGCCACGTACGCCGAGGACCCGGCCCGGGAGCGGGCGGTGCTCGAGGACTACGGCTACCGCTTCGGCTGGGAGCGGTTCTGGGGCTCCGGGTCGGGGCAGGGGCCGGTCACCGGCGTCTTCGTCGACCAGTTCGAGGCCCCCGATGGCGCGACCGCCTACGCCGCGGACCTGGCGTCCAACGACGCCGAGCGCTACCGGGGCGTGCTGAGCGAGAACCCGCCCGACCTGCCCGAGGGGTGCCGGCAGCTGGTCGTGGCGGAGCCGGTGGAGGAGCTGAGCACGCCCGCCGCCTTCGCGTGGTGCGCCCGCGAGGTGTTCAGCGTGTCGGTGACCGCGATGGCCGGCACGCTGGACGAGGCGCTGGCCGAGGTCCGCGCGGTCGCCGCCGCGCAGCTGGACCGGCTCCCCGGGTGAGCCGCTACCCGGCCGGGTCGGGCTCCCGGCGTTCCAGCGCGGCGGCGATCTCCGTCGTCAGCGCCGTGACCGGGGCGCTGTCCACGCTCGCGGGCAGCCGCATCTCCACGTACACCGGCCGGTCGACCGCGGTCCACACCGTGGTCCCGGGGTCCGCGGTGTCGACGTACCAGCTGACCCCGTTGATCTGGATGGCGGAGGCGCCCACGACCCACCCCTCGGGACGGTCCACGCCGCAGACGAGCACCACCGCCGGGTCCCCCCACGCGTACGCGAACGGGGAGTCCGACTGCACCGGGCGGGACCGCTCGCCGGCCAGCTCCAGCGGGAGGGCGGACATGAGCGCCGGGCAGGCGGCGTCGGCCTCCGGCGTCACCGGCGGCACCTCGACCGGCAGCGGCGGCAGGTCCTCGCGCTGCGGCGCGGTGCTGCCGTCCAGCTGCGCCGGCCCGCTGTGCCCGGAGCGGCCGGCCGCGTCGTCGTCCCCGAGGACGTTGACCAGCACCAGGACGACGACCAGCACCGGCACGATCACCGCCGTGGCGATCAGCGCGATGCGGCGCAGCGGGTCCTCGGGCCGGGACGGCGCGGGGGGTTCCTCGGTCAGCGTGCTCTCCAGCCCGCCCGGGTCAGATGTTGACGACCGGGCAGGTCAGCGTGCGGGTGATGCCGTCGACCGACTGGACCCGCGCCACGACCAGGCGGCCGAGCTCGTCGACGGTCTCCGCCTCGGCGCGCACGATGACGTCGTAGGGGCCGGTGACGTCCTCGGCCCTGGTGACCCCGCTGATCTCGGCGATGGTCGTGGCGACCTGGGCGGCCTTGCCGACCTCGGTCTGGATCAGGATGTAGGCGTGGACCACGGGAGATCCTTCCTCCGGCGCCGTCGCCGATTCGTCGACCCCGCCGTGTGGCGGACCGGGAGCGAACCTACCGCAGGACCGGGGAGGGACTCGTGACTCGCCCCCGGCCGCTGGTCCCGCGGGACGACCCCGGCGACAGCGTGCGGGTCGTGGGCGAGTTCGGCGTCATCGCCCGCGTGCTCGCCCAGGCGGGCACCGCCCGGGTCACCGACGTGGGTCCCGGCGACGACGCCGCCGTGCTGCGCGCGCCCGACGGGCGGGTCGTGGCGACCACCGACGTCCTCGTCGAGGGCCGGCACTTCCGCCGCGACTGGTCGTCCGCCGAGGACATCGGCCGCAAGGCCGCCGCTGCCAACCTGGCCGACGTCGCGGCGATGGGCGGCACCGCGACCGCGCTGCTGGTCGGCCTGGCCTGCCCGCCCGACACCCCCACCACGTGGCTCGAGGGGATCGCCGCCGGGCTGGCCGAGGAGTGCGCCCCGCTCGGTGCGGCGGTCGTCGGCGGTGACACGGTCGCCGCGTCCCCCGGCAGCGACGGGGTCGTGCTCTCCGTCACGGCGCTGGGCGACCTCGGCGGCCGGGCACCGGTGCTGCGGTCCGGCGTGCGCCCCGGTGACGTGCTGGCCGTCGCCGGCCGGCTCGGCTGGTCGGCGTGCGGCCTGGCGGTGCTGCGCCGCGGGTTCGCCAGCCCGGTCGCGGTGGTCGCCGCGCACCGCCGGCCGACCCCCCCGTACGCCGCCGGGCCCGCGGCCGCCGACGCCGGCGCCACCGCCATGTGCGACGTCAGCGACGGGCTGCTCGCCGACGCCGGGCACCTCGCCGCCGCCAGCGGCGTCGTCCTCGACATCGACCGCGCGGCCCTGGTGCGCGCCACGCTCGAGCCGACCGGACCGCTGCAGCAGGTCGGCTCGGCGCTCGGCGTGGACCCGATGGCCTGGGTGCTGACCGGCGGGGAGGACCACGCGCTGCTGGCCACCTTCCCGCCCGGCGCCGACCTGCCCGAGGGCTGGGCGGTGATCGGTTCGGCCCGCGCGGCGGGGCAGGATGCCCGCGTGCTGGTCGACGGCGAACCGGCGGAGGAGGCGGCGCGCGCCGCCGGGGCGGAGGGCACCGGTCATGTCCACTTCTGACGGGGTGCTGCGCGACGGCCGCGCCGTCCGGCTGCGGGCGGTGCCCTACGACGACCCGCTGGCCCAGGAGCTCGTCGAGCGGGTCCAGCAGGAGTACGTCGAGCGCTACGGCGGGCGGGACGCCGCTGTCGTCGACCCGGCCGAGTTCCTGCCCCCGGCCGGGCTGTTCCTCGTCGCCGAGGTGGACGGCGAGCCCGCCGGCTGCGGTGCCTGGCGGGCGTTCCCGGACGGCGCGGCGGAGATCAAGCGGGTGTACGTCGAGCCGGCCTTCCGGCGGCTGGGCGTGGCCCAGGTCGTGATGGCCGCCCTGGAGGCCAGCGCCGCCGCGGCCGGCCACCGGTCGGTCGTGCTCAACACCGGCCAGGAGCAGCCCGAGGCCGTGGCCCTCTACGCCCGGCTCGGGTACTCCCCGGTGCCCGGCTACGGGGTCTACGCGTGCGCGCCGGACGCGGTGTTCCTCGGCAAGGAGCTGGGGGAGGTGCGGTCGTGGGCGTCGTGACCTTCTCCGCGTCCTACGGGGCGGCCGGGGCCGAGATCGCACCGGCCGTGGCCGAGCGGCTCGGGCTGCCCTTCCACGACCGCGCCATCCCCGCCCAGGTCGCGGGCCGGCTGGGCGTGCCCGTGGCGGAGGCCGAGGCCAACGACGAGACCGTCGTCCGCGGGCTCTGGCGGCTGGTGGCCAACCTCGGCACGATGCCCGACCCGGTGGGCGGGGTGCTGCCGACGTCGTCCCTGCCGGACGCGCGCGCCTACCGGGAGCAGACCGAGCGGGTGCTGGCCGAGATCGCCGACGGCGCCGGCGGGGTGGTGCTGGGCCGGGCGGCGGCCATCGTGCTCGGCGAGCGGCCCGACGTCCTGCACGTGCGGCTGAGCGGTCCCCGGGACCGGCGGCTCGCGGCCGCGCTCGGGCGGTCCGACCGGCCGGCCGAGGAGGTGCGCCGCGAGATGGAGGCCAACGACCGGGCGCGGGAGGCCTACGTGCGGCACTTCTACCGCTGCGAGGTCTCCTCGCCGCGGCACTACCACCTGGTCGTGGACTCCACCGCGCTGCCCATTGACTGCGTCGTCGACGTGGTCGTGACGGCGGCGCGCGCACGGGGCATCGGCGGCTGACCCGTGTTGATCAGGAGACCTGATCAACACGGGTCCTGGCTCAGCGTCGACCGTGAGCCAGGACCCGCGGAGGTGAGCCAGGACGGCGCCGGGCGTACGACGAAGAGCCCCGGAGGTCGTCGACCTCCGGGGCTCCTCGACGGTGTTCAGCTGTCGAGCGCGGCGTGGGCTACGCGCGCACGACCTTGCCGGCGCGGATGCACGAGGTGCACGCGTTGATCCGGCGGCGGTTGCCGGGGGCGATCAGCGCCCGCACGGACTGGATGTTCGGGTTCCAACGGCGCGGCGTGCGGCGGTGCGAGTGCGACACCGACATACCGAAACCGGGGCCCTTGCCACAGACGTCGCACACGGCAGCCACGGTGGATCACTCCCAGAAAGAATCGTTCACAGACGGCGGGGCAGGACGGCACCCGCATCAAGACCGTCCAGCAGTCTAACCGCTCCCCGGCCCGGACGTCGCCAGGGCCTCCCGGGGAGCCCCACGGGTACCCTCCGCCCGTGCTGCTGGCGCTGGACGAGACCGCGGTCGGCGAGTGGTGCCGGACGGCCGTCGCAGCGCTGTCCGAGGCCCGCGCCCGGCTCGACGACCTCAACGTCTTCCCGGTGCCCGACGGCGACACGGGCACCAACCTGCTGCTCACCGCGCAGGCCGCGCTGGCCGCCGTCGAGCAGGAGTCCGGCCGCACCACCGAGCCGGTGTGGTCGGTGCTCGCCCGGGGGGCGGTGCTCGGTGCGCGGGGCAACTCCGGCACCATCCTGGCCCAGCTGATGCGCGGCATGGCCGACCAGCTCGCCGGCCAGTCCCCCGCGGACGGGCCCGCGTTCGCCGCCGCGCTGCAGAAGGCGGCCGACACCGCCTACGGCGCGGTCGCCGACCCCGAGGAGGGCACCTTCCTCACCGTCGCGCGCGGTGCGGCGGAGACCGCGGTCGGCTGCGTGGCCGGGGGCCGCACGGAGCTGGCCGACGTCGTCACCGCCGCGGCCGACGGCGCACGGTCGGCGCTGGAGAGCACACCGGACCAGCTGGCGGCCCTGCGCGAGGCCGGGGTGGTCGACGCCGGCGGGGCGGGGCTGTGCGCCGTCCTGGACGCGCTCGTCACCACGGTGACCGGTGTGGAGCCGGCCCGGCCGCCGCTGGCCCGTCGCACCCCGGCCGGCCACCGGCACACGCACCGGCACGACGACGTGGACGCCCCGCACCAGCCGCCGCCCGGTCCGGGCAGCGAGGTGCAGTACCTGCTCGCCGACGCCGACGAGGCCGCCGTCGCCCGCCTGCAGGAGCGGTTGGCCGGGCTGGGCGACAGCCTGGTCGTCGTCGGCGTCGACACCCCGACGGGGCGTGAGTGGAACGTGCACGTGCACGTCTCCGACGTCGGGGCCGCGATCGAGGCCGGCATCGAGGCCGGGCGCCCGTACCGGATCTCGGTCACGCCGCTGGCGCCGGTGCCCCCGCCGGCCCCCGTCGCCGGGCTGCGCGCCGTGGTCGCCGTCGTGCCCGGCGAGGGCCTGGCGGAGCTGTTCGCCGGCGAGGGGGTGCGCGTCGTCGTCTGCGGAGCCGACGGCGTCACGGAGGACGACGTCCTCGACGAGATCGTCGCCTCGGCGGCCGAGGAGGTCGTCGTGCTGCCGAACGACCCCGCCCTCGCGCCGGCGGCCGGTCGCGCCGCCGCCCGGGCCCGCGAGCTCGGCCGGGACGTCGGGGTCGTGCCGACCCGGTCGCCGGTCCAGGGCCTGGCCGCGATCGCGGTCGGCGACCCCGAGCGGCGCTTCGGCGACGACGTCATCGCCATGGCCGAGGCGGCCGCCGCCACGCGGTGGGCCGAGGTCACCGTCGCCGAGCAGGAGGCGCTGACCAGCGCCGGGCGCTGCCAGCCCGGCGACGTCCTGGGGCTGGCCGAGGGTGACGTCGTCGTCATCGGCGCCGACCACGCCGCCGTGGCGTGCGAGCTGCTGGACCGGCTGCTGTCGGCGGGCGGTGAGATGGCCACGCTGCTGGTCGGTGCGGACGAGGCGCTCGGCGACGCCGTCTGCGCCCACTTGTCAGCGGTGCACCCCACCATCGAGGTGCTGAGGTACGCCGGCGGCCCGGGAACGGCGCCGCTCCAGGTGGGGGTCGAGTGAGGGGGAGGCGCCCGAGGTGGCCGTGACGCTGCAGACGCCGCTGGCGCGGGTGCTCGGGCCGAAGACCGCCGGCAGCATGGCCGAGCAGCTGGACCTGCACACCGTCCGCGACCTGCTGCGCCACTACCCGCGGCGCTACGCCCGCCGCGGCGAGATGGCCCGCCTGGACGACCTGCAGGTCGGCGACCGGGTCACGGTCCTGGCCCAGGTGAAGAGCGTCGAGACCCGCCGGATGCGCCAGCGCCGCGGATCGCTCACCGAGGTGACCGTCTCCGACGGCGGCAGCACGCTCAAGCTGGTCTTCTTCAACCACCGGCACGCCCACCTCGGCCCCGGTGAGTGGGGGCTGTTCGCGGGCACCGTCGGGCAGTACCGCGACCGGCTGCAGCTGACCCACCCCGACATGCACCTGCTGCGCGGGGACGGCGACGACGACGACTGGGCCCGCGCGCTCGTGCCCATCTACCCGGCGAGCAAGGACGTCTCCAGCTGGGTCATCCAGAAGTCGGTCAAGCTGCTCCTGGGCGCCGGCGGCGGGCTCGGTGACCTCGTGGTCGACCCGCTGCCGGAGGAGATCCGCGCCCGGCACGGCCTGCTGCCGCTGGCCGCCGCGCTGCTCGACATCCACCGCCCCACGACGTCGGAGGACATCGAGCGCGCCGAGCGCCGGCTCAAGTGGGACGAGGCGCTCACCCTCCAGCTGACCCTGGCCGCGCGCCGGCGCGCCGCGGCGCTCGAGCCCGGCGTGGCCCGCCCCCGGCGTCCCGGTGGGCTGCTCGACGCCGTCGACGCCGCGCTGCCGTTCGCGCTCACCGAGGGGCAGCGGGAGGTGGGGGAGGAGCTGGCCGGCGAGCTGGACCGCGACCAGCCGATGCACCGGCTGCTCCAGGGTGAGGTCGGCTCCGGCAAGACCGTCGTCGCGCTGCGGGCCATGGCCCAGGTCGTCGACGCGGGGGGCCAGGCGGCCCTGCTGGCGCCCACCGAGGTGCTGGCCGCGCAGCACGCCCGCGGCATCCGCGAGCTGCTCGGGCCGCTGGGGCGGGCCGGCGAGCTGGACGGCGACCCCGAGGGCACCCGCGTCGTGCTGCTCACCGGCTCCCTCAAGGCCGCCGCCCGGCGCCAGGCGCTGGCCGAGGTGGCCGAGGGGCGCGCGGGGATCGTCGTCGGCACCCACGCGCTGCTGCAGGAGGCGGTCGAGTTCGCCGACCTGGGCCTGGTCGTCGTCGACGAGCAGCACCGCTTCGGCGTGGAGCAGCGCGACGCCCTGCGCGCCAAGGGCACCCGCCCGCCGCACGTCCTCGTCATGACCGCCACCCCCATCCCGCGCACGGTCGCGATGACCGTCTACGGCGACCTGGAGACCTCCACGCTCCGGCAGCTGCCCAGCGGCCGCGGGGGCGTCTCCAGCTCCGTCGTCCCGGCCGCGGAGAAGCCGGCCTGGCTCGACCGGGCGTGGGCGCGGCTGCGCGAGGAGGTCGCGGCCGGCCGGCAGGCCTACGTCGTCTGCCCGCGGATCGGTGACGTCAGCGGTCCCGACGACCAGCCCGAGGACGCCGACGGCGCCCCGGAGGAGAACCCGGGCAGCGACCGCAGGCCGCCGCTGGCCGTGCTCGACGTCGCGGAGCTGCTGCGCGCCGGCCCGCTGGCGGGGCTGCGGCTCGACGTGCTGCACGGCCGGATGACGCCGGAGGAGAAGGACGCTGCGATGCGGGCCTTCGCCACGGGGGAGACGCAGGTGCTGGTGGCCACCACGGTGGTCGAGGTGGGTGTCGACGTCCCCAACGCCACCGTCATGGTCGTGATGGACGCCGACCGGTTCGGCGTCAGCCAGCTGCACCAGCTGCGCGGCCGGGTGGCCCGGGGCAAGCACGCCGGGCTCTGCCTGCTCGTCAGCGAGGCGCCGACCTCCTCGCCGACCGGGCTCCGGCTGGCGTCGGTGGCGGCGACCTCGGACGGCTTCGAGCTGGCCCGGCTGGACCTGGAGACCCGGCGGGAGGGCGACGTGCTGGGCGCGGCGCAGTCCGGCCGGCGCTCCGGCATCCGGCTGCTGTCGCTGCTGGAGGACGAGGAGCTCATCGCCGAGGCCCGGGCCGTGGCGACGGCGCTGCTGGCCACCGAGCGCGGGCTGGCCGACCACCCCGGGCTGGCGGCGGAGGTGGCCGCGCTGGCCACCGACGAGCGCGCCGAGTACCTGGAGAAGGCGTGACTCGTCTGATCGCCGGGCTCGCCGGGGGGCGGCGGCTGCAGGTGCCGGCCACCGGGGTGCGGCCGACCGGCGACAAGGCCCGCGGTGCGCTGTTCAACTCGCTCGGGTCGCTGGTCGACCTCGACGGCGCCGCCGTCCTCGACCTCTACGCGGGCTCCGGCGCCCTCGGCCTCGAGGCGCTCAGCCGCGGCGCCCGGTCGGTCGTGCTCGTCGAGTCCTCGCCGAAGGTGCTGCCGGTGCTGCGGGCCAACGTCGCCGCCGTCGGGCTGCCCGGCGCGCGCGTCGTCCCCGGCTCGGTGCCCGCGGTGGTCGCCGGCCGGGCGCCGGAGCCCTTCGACGTCGTCCTCGCGGACCCGCCGTACGACACCCCGGTCGCCGAGGTCCTCGGCGTGCTCACCGGCCTGGTGGCGGGTGGATGGCTGGCCCCGGAGGCGGTCGTCGTCGTGGAGCGGTCCAGCCGCGAGCAGCCGTGGGAGTGGCCGACACCCCTCGCCGGGCTGCGTGACCGCCGCTACGGGGAGGCCGTGCTCCGGTACGGTCGGCTGTCGTGAGACGCGCCGTCTGCCCCGGTTCGTTCGACCCGGTCACCAACGGCCACGTCGACGTCATCAACCGCGCCGCCGGGCTGTACGACGAACTCGTCGTCGCCGTGCTGGTGAACCCCGGCAAGGCCGGTCTCTTCCCGGTCGAGGAGCGCATCGAGCTGCTCCGCGAGGCGGTCGCCGACCTGCCCACCGTGCGGGTGGACAGCTTCCAGGGCCTGCTCGTCGACTACTGCCGGGCGCACGACATCCCGGTGATCGTCAAGGGGCTGCGCGCGGTCAGCGACTTCGAGTACGAGCTGCAGATGGCGCAGATGAACCGCGAGCTCGCGGCGATCGAGACGCTGTTCGTGCCCACCGCACCGCAGGTGGGCCACCTCTCCTCGAGCCTGGTCAAGCAGATCGCGATGTTCGGCGGCGACGTCTCCCGGCTCGTGCCGAAGGCCGTGGACGACCGGCTGCGCGAGCGCGCCCGGGAGCAGCGGTCGTGACCCGGCCCGGGCGCACGCACACCACCGAGGTCGTCTACCGGCTCTACGAGACCGTCGACGAGCTCACCACCGTCATCGAGAACGCGCGCAGCGTGCCGATGTCCGGCTCCTGCATGGTGCCGCGCGACCACGTCCTCGACCTGCTCGACGACCTCCGGGAGTCGCTGCCCGAGGACGTGCAGGCCGCCGGGGCCATCGTCGAGCAGCGCACCGAGATCCTCCAGCAGGCGCAGGCCGAGGCCGAGCGGTTGACCACGGTCACCCGCGAGGAGAGCGAGGCGCTGCTGGCGCAGAGCCGCCGGCAGCGCGACGAGCTGCTGGGCGTCGCGCGCCGGCAGCGCGACGAGCTGCTCGAGCAGGCCCAGGCCGACGCCGAGCAGCTGCTGGTCGACGCCGAGGCCGAGGCCGAGCGGCTGCTCGCCGAGGCGCGGGTGCACCGCGAGGTCATGCTGGGCGCCGCCCAGGAGGAGCACGAGCGGCTGATCACCGAGACCGAGGTCTACCGCGGGGCGGTCACCCGCGCCGACGAGCTGGGTGCCCAGGCGCACGCCGACGCCGCCCGGGTGCGGGCCGAGGTCGACGAGTACGTGGACACCCGGCTGGCCGACTTCGGCACCACGCTGGAGCGGATGCTGCGCTCGGTGGAGAAGGCCCGCACCACGCTGCGCGAACCCTAGAAGGACCACCCTGCCCCCCCCCGGACCTCGCTCCGCTCGCCCCGGGCCCCTGCAGGGCGGCCGTTCCAGTCCGTCGCGGTCGGGTAGTCTGTTGCACTGGTCCGACCGCCGGTGGCCCGTCCCCGGCCGGCCTCCTCCCACTGCCTACCGCGAGTACCGACATGCCTGCCGCACCTGCGCACCGCCGAGACGCCGCGTCCCCCGGGGACCGGCGTCCCGCGAGCAACCCCTGGAAGATCGACCTCCGGGAGCTCGGCCGCCGGGCGGGGTCGATGCAGGAGGTCGACCGCACCGTCCCCGCGCCGGAGGAGTGGAAGGTCGAGCTGATCGGCGTCCCCGCCGGCGCCGACGTGCACCTGCGGCTGCGCCTGGAGTCGGTCATGGAGGGCGTGCTCGTCTCCGGTGAGATCGAGGCGCCCCTCGTCGGCTCCTGCGCCCGGTGCCTCGAGCCGATCGAGGACACCCTGGTCCTCGACGTCCAGGAGCTGTACGCCTACGAGGGCAGCACCACCGAGGCCACCAGCGAGGAGGACGAGGTGCGCCGCGTCGAGGGCGACTTCCTCGACCTCGAGCCGATGGCCCGCGACGCCGTCGTCCTCAGCCTGCCGCTGTCGCCGGTCTGCGACGAGGACTGCGGCGGCCTGTGCGTCGGCTGCGGCCAGCGCGTCGACGACCTCCCGCCCGACCACTCGCACGAGCTGACCGACCCGCGCTGGGCCGGGCTCGCCGAGCGATTCGCTTCCTCGCCGGACACCTCCGGTGACGACACCCACAAGGAGAACTGATCGTGGCCGTTCCGAAGCGGAAGATGTCCCGCGCCAACACCCGCATGCGCCGCTCGCAGTGGAAGACCAGCGCTCCCACGCTCTCGCCGTGCCCGAACCGCGCCTGCGGCGAGCTCAAGCCCCCGCACGTGGCCTGCCAGAACTGCGGCCAGTACGCCGGCCGCCAGGTCCTCTCGGTCTGATCCCGGACCGCACTCCCGTGGGGACGACGGCCGCCGTGACGCACCCGATCGAGGGTGCGGCGGACGGCCGTCCCCCGGGTGGGGTCGAGCACGCCGAGCGCTCGGCCGGCTGGCTGCGCGACGCCCTGGGCGTCGAGCTGCCCGGCGGCCTGCTCGGCCTGGCGATGACCCACCGCTCGTTCGCGTACGAGAACGGCGGCCTGCCGACGAACGAGCGCCTGGAGTTCCTGGGCGACTCGGTGCTCGGGCTGGTCGTCACCGACGAGCTCTACCGCAGCCAGCCGGACCTCCCCGAGGGCCAGCTGGCCAAGCTGCGTGCCTCGGTGGTCAACATGACCTCGCTGGCCCGGGTCGCCCGCCGGCTCGGAGAGGGCGGCATCGGCCCGCACCTGCTCCTCGGCCGCGGTGAGGAGACCACCGGCGGGCGGGACAAGGACTCGATCCTCGCCGACGCGCTGGAGGCGCTGATCGGGGCGATCCACCTCGGCTGCGGGCTGGGTACCGCCTCGGAGATCGTGCACCGGCTGTTCGACCCGCTTCTGGAGGAGTCGGCCACCCGCGGCGCCGGCCTGGACTGGAAGACCAGCCTCCAGGAGCTCGGCGCCGAGCTCGGGCTGGGTGCGCCCAGCTACCTGTCGGAGGACGAGGGCCCCGACCACGCCAAGACGTTCACCGCGTCGGTGGTGCTGGGCGGCACGGTCCGCGGGCAGGGGCGGGGCCGGACGAAGAAGGCCGCCGAGCAGGAGGCCGCCGAGGCGGCCTGGCGCGCGCTCAAGACCGAGGCCTGACCGCCGTGCCGGAGCTGCCCGAGGTCGAGGTGGTCCGTCGCGGCCTGGCGCAGTGGGTCGCCGGCCGCACGATCGCCGCCGTCGAGGTGCACCACCCGCGCGCGGTCCGCCGGCACCTCGAGGGCACCGAGCACTTCGTGCAGGCGCTGACCGGACGCACCCTCACCGCCGCCCACCGGCGCGGCAAGTACCTGTGGCTGCCGCTGGCCGAGCCGGACGGCACGCCGTCGGACCGCGCCCTGGTCGGCCACCTCGGCATGAGCGGGCAGCTGCTGGTCGAGAAGCGCTCGGCACCGGACGAGACGCACCTGCGCGCCCGGTTCACGTTCACCGACGGCGGGCGCGAGCTGCGCTTCGTCGACCAGCGGACGTTCGGCGGGCTGGCCGTCGAGGACTCCCAGGGGGGCGGGATCCCGCAGCGGCTGGCGCACATCGCCATCGACCCGCTGGACCCGTCGTTCGACACCGACGCCTTCACCACCCGCATCCGACGGCGGCGCACCGAGGTGAAGCGGGCGCTGCTGGACCAGACGCTCATCGGCGGGGTGGGCAACATCTACGCCGACGAGGCGCTGTGGCGGGCCCGGCTGCACGGCGCCCGGCCGACCGACAAGCTCACCCGCGGCCAGGTCGCCGACCTCCTCGACGGCGTGCGCGACGTGCTCAGCGAGGCGCTGGAGCAGGGTGGCACCTCGTTCGACTCCCTCTACGTCGACGTCAACGGGCAGAGCGGCTACTTCTCGCGGTTCCTCGCGGTGTACGGCCAGGTCGACCGGCCCTGCCCCCGGTGCGGCACGGCGATCGTCCGCGAGCAGTTCATGAACCGGTCGAGCTACAGCTGCCCGGTGTGCCAGCCGTCCCCGCGGACCCGGCGGAAGCCGGCAGAGCCGCGCCAGCGCCGGTCATGAGCCGTCGTGTGGTCGCGCACGTGTCGGGCTCCGTGCAGGGCGTCGGCTACCGCTGGTTCGTGCGCGGGCTGGCCGGCGACGCCGGCGTCGCCGGATCGGCGACCAACCTCCCCGACGGCAGGGTGGAGGTCGTGCTGGAGGGCGACGACGACGCGGTCACCGCGGTCCTCGCGGCGCTCGACGGTCCCACCGCGCCGGGTGCCGTCCGCCACGTCGAGGTCCGGGACGAGCCGGTGCGCGGGGAGCGCGACTTCACCATCGGGTGACGAAACAGACACCAGCCCGACACGGTGAGTAGGCAGAGTGGCCGTTGACCTGTGCATGCGGGCCTGTCACCCTGGGAACACCAGTACCCGCGCCGACCGTTCACCGGGGCGCCGGTCACATCCCCTCGAAGTCTGAAAGGCCGTTCCAGCCATGGCCAAGGCCCTGTTCGGTCACGTCGTCGCCCCGTCGCAGCTCCGGGTGGTCGAGGAGAACGCCGTCCTGCGGGCGAAGGTTCGACGGCTGGAGCAGGAGCTCGAGGAGCTGCGCGCGCAGCGCGACGCCGCCATCGCCCACGAGCTGCTCTCCCTCGCCGGCGACACCGAACCCGTTCTCGCCTGACGCACCACCCGCACCACGCGCCCCTGATCAGGGGCTGATGCGGGCTAGAGTGCCTATCCCGTGCACCTCTCCAGCCTGACGCTCAAGGGCTTCAAGTCCTTCGCGTCCGCCACCACGCTCCGGCTGGAGCCCGGCATCACCGCCGTCGTCGGCCCCAACGGGTCGGGCAAGTCCAACGTCGTCGACGCGATCTCCTGGGTCCTCGGCGAGCAGGGCGCGAAGAGCCTGCGCGGCGGCAAGATGGAGGACGTCATCTTCGCCGGCACCGCCGGCCGCCCGGCCCTCGGCCGGGCCGAGGTGACGCTCACGATCGACAACACCGACGGCGCGCTGCCGATCGAGTACACCGAGGTGTCGATCACCCGCCGCATGTACCGCTCCGGCGAGAGCGAGTACGAGATCAACGGCGACAAGGTGCGGCTGCTCGACGTCCAGGAGCTGCTCAGCGACTCCGGCATCGGCCGCGAGATGCACGTGATCGTCGGCCAGGGGCAGCTCGACGCCGTCCTCTCCGGCCGGCCCGAGGACCGCCGCGCCTTCATCGAGGAGGCCGCCGGCGTCCTCAAGCACCGCAAGCGCAAGGAGAAGGCCCTCCGCAAGCTCGACGGGATGCAGGCCAACCTCGACCGGCTGGCCGACCTCACCGCCGAGCTGCGCCGCCAGCTCAAGCCGCTGGGCCGCCAGGCCGAGGTCGCCCGCCGGGCGGCGGGGGTGCAGGCCGACCTGCGCGACGCCCGCCTGCGGCTGCTGGCCGACGACCTCGTGCAGCTGCGCGACGCGCTGGACAAGGACGTCGCCGACGAGACGGCCGCCCGCGAGCGCCGGACCGCCGTCGAGCGCGACCTCGCCGTCGTCGCCCGCCGGGAGTCGGAGCTGGAGCGCGAGCTGGCCGCCAGCGCTCCGCAGCTGGCCGCGGCGTCGGAGACCTGGTACCGGCTGTCGGCGCTGACCGAGCGCTTCCGCGGTGTGGCGTCGCTGGCCGCCGAGCGCTCCCGCCACCTCGCCGCCGCCGCACCCGCGGCCACCGCCGGGCGCGATCCCGACCAGCTCGACGCCGAGGCCGACCGCGTCGCGGCCACCGAGGCCGAGCTCGCCGCCGGCCTGGAGGCCGAGCGCGGCCGGCTGGCCGCCGTCGTGGCCGAGCGCGGCCGGCTGGAGACCGCCCTCGCCGAGGCCGAGAAGGCCTGGGTCGCCGCAGCGCGGGCCCTGGCCGACCGCCGGGAGGGGCTGGCCCGCCTCTCCGGGCAGGTCGCCGCCGCCCAGTCGAAGGTCGCCGCCGGGCAGTCGGAGATCGAGCGGTTGGCCGTGGCCGCCGGCGAGGCTGCCGACCGCGCCGAGGTCGCCGCCGAGCGGCTGGCCGAGCGCCGCGGCGCCGCCGAGGAGCAGGAGGACTCCGACGTCGCGCTGGTCACCGCCCACCAGGACGCCGTGGCCGCGCACGCCGCGGCGGCCACGGTCGTCAGCGAGCTGACCGCCGCGGAGCGGGCCGCCGAGCGCGACCGCGCGTCCTGGCAGGCCCGCCGTGACGCCCTGGCCCTCGGTCTCACCCCGGCCGACGGCGCCGCCGCGGTGCTCGCCGCCGGGCTCCCCGGCGTGCTCGGCCCGGTGACCGAGCGGCTGACGGTGCACCCGGGCGACGAGGTGGCGCTGGCCGCCGCCCTGGGCGGGATGGCCGACGCCGTCGTCGTCTCCGGCGTCGCCGAGGCCGCGGCCGCGCTGGCCCACCTCGGCGGCAGCGGCGGCGGGCGTGCGGGCCTGCTGGTCACCGGCGGCCTGCCGCCCGTGCCGCGCGAGGGGTGGCCGGAGCTGCCCGCAGGCGCCCGCTGGGCGCTGGACGCGGTCGAGGCGCCGGTCGAGCTGCGCCCCGCGCTGGCCCGCGCCCTGGAGCGCGTCGCGCTCGTCCCCGACCTGACCGCCGCGGTGGGGCTGGTGCGCACCCACCCGCGGGTGCGCGCCGTGACGGCCGAGGGCGACCTGCTCGGCGCCGACTGGGCGCTGGGCGGTCAGCGCGACGCGCCGTCCAACCTCGAGGTGCGCGCCCGGGTGGACGAGGCCGAGCGCGAGCTCGCCGCCGCGGTGACCCGGGCGGCCGACCTCGCCGACCAGCTCGCCGCCGCGCGGGAGACCGCCCGCGCCCGCTCCGCCGACGTCGACACCGCCCTGGCCGCCCGCCAGGCAGCGGACAAGGGGCGGTCCGCCGTCGCCGCGGAGCTGGCCGAGCTCGGCGCGGCCGCCCGCTCCGCCGCCGCGGAGGCCGAGCGGCACCGGGCCGCCCGCGTGCGCGCCGAGGGAGCGGTCGAGCAGGCGCAGGTCGCGCTCACCGGGCTCGAGCAGCGGCTGGCCGAGGCGCAGAGCGCGCCGGTGGAGGAGGAGCCCTCGACCGAGGAGCGCGACCGGCTGCGCGCCGAGGTGTCGGTGGCCCGCCAGTCCGAGACCGAGGCCCGGCTGGCCGTGCGCACCGCCGAGGAGCGGGCGCGGGCGCTGCACGGGCGCGCGGAGTCGTTGCGCCGCCAGGCCCGCCAGGAGCGCGCGGCCCGCGAGCGGGCGGCCGCAGCGCGGGCGGCCCGGGAGCGGGGCGCCGCCGTGGCCGAGCGGGTGCGCGCCGACGCGGAGGTGGCACTGGTCGCGCTGGGCACGTCGCTGTCCCGTGCGGCCGCCGAGCGGGACGCGCTGGCCACCAGCCGCGCGGCCGCCGAGGCCGAGCTGCTGGAGGTGCGCGGCCGGGTGCGCGCGGCCACCGCCGAGCTCGACCGGCTGACCGACGAGGTGCACCGCGACGAGGTGGCCCGTGCCGAGCAGCGGCTGCGCATCGAGGCGCTGGAGGGACGGGCCGCGGAGGAGTACGGCGTCGACCTGCCCACGCTGGTGGCCGAGTACGGCCCGGCCGCCCTCGTGCCGCCCACCCCGGGGCAGGAGGCCGCCGCCGAGGCGGCGGGGGAGCCGGTTCCCGAGCCGGTGCCCTACGAGCGCGCCGTGCAGGAGCGTCGCGCGGCCCGGGCCGAGCGCGACCTGGCCACGCTGGGCAAGGTGAACCCGCTGGCGCTGGAGGAGTTCGCGGCGCTCGAGGAGCGGCACGCCTTCCTCGCCACGCAGCTGGAGGACCTCAAGACCACGCGCCGCGACCTGCTCACCGTCGTCCGCGAGGTCGACGAGCGGATCCACGACGTCTTCGCCACCGCCTTCGCCGACGTGGCCCGGGAGTTCGAGGGCGTGTTCGCCACGCTGTTCCCGGGCGGCTCCGGCCGGCTGGTGCTCACCGAGCCCGACTCGATGCTCACCACCGGCGTCGAGGTCGAGGCGCGGCCGCCGGGCAAGAAGGTCAAGCGGCTGTCGCTGCTGTCGGGCGGTGAGCGGTCGCTGACCGCCGTCGCGCTGCTGGTGGCGATCTTCCGCGCCCGGCCCTCGCCGTTCTACGTCCTCGACGAGGTCGAGGCCGCGCTGGACGACGTCAACCTGGGCCGGCTGCTCACCCTGGTCGAGCAGCTGCGGTCGACGTCGCAGCTGATCGTCATCACGCACCAGAAGCGGACGATGGAGATCGCCGACGCCCTCTACGGCGTGAGCATGCGCGGCGACGGCATCACCGGCGTCATCAGCCAGCGCCTGCGCGAGCTCGAGACCGCCTAGCGGCCCCCTCCAGGGGCCCGCCCCGAGCCCACGAGGGGCGGGGAGGAGGGGGTCCTGCTTCAGACGCCCGACTGCACGAGCAGGTCGACGACGAGCGGCAGGTGGTCCGAGGCGCCCTCGGCGTCGAGGACGTAGGCGCCGGCGACGGCCACGCCCGGGGAGACCCAGACCTGGTCGATCCGCCGGTGCGGGCTGCGCGCCGGGTGGGTGCGGCCCTCGTCGTGCTGCCAGAACCGCCAGCGGGACTGGTCCTCGCGGGCCCCGGCCAGCTGCCAGGCGTCGGTGAACCGCTGCCGCAGGGCGTCGAGCTCGGGGGCCTCGGGGCGGGCGTTGAGGTCGCCCACGATCACCCCGGTCTCCATCTCGTCGGTGTGCAGCGCGGTGATCGCGGCGACCTGCGCGGCGCGCTCCTCGGCCGAGCGGGTGGTGAGGTGCGTCGTGGTGACCCAGAGCGCGGCACCGTCGAGCTCGACCATCGTGCGCAGCGCGACCCGCGGCTCGCCGCTGCCCGGCAGCCGGTGCACGTCGCCGATCAGGATCGGCAGCCGCGACAGCAGCGCGTTGCCGTACTGGCGGCGCGGGGCGCCGCCCGGCCGGGGCTCGTCGATGGCCGGGCCCCACGCCAGCTGCATGTCCAGCGCCCGGGAGAGCAGCAGCGCCTGGTCGACGTCCTCGCTGCGCTCCCCGTAGTGCCGGTCGACCTCCTGCAGGCAGACGAGGTCGGCGTCGGCGGCGGCCAGCACCTGGGCCAGCCGCGGCAGGTCGTGCCGGCCGTCCTCGCCCACCCCGTGGTGGGTGTTGAACGTGACGAGGCGGACCGGGATCGGCGGCTGGTCCGGTCCGGGAGCGGGCTTCCACCCGGCGACGTCGCTCACCCGCCCAGCCTCTCAGGCGTCCGACAGCGGCATGTCCAGCACCTGCCGCAGTCGCGGGTCGCCGCGCTCGGCCACCCACAGCCGGAAGCGCGCCTCGCGCCCGGAGAGCACCAGCTCGCCGAGCTGGTTGCCGAAGAACGGCCCGGCCCGCTTCGTCCACTCCAGCTCGCTCGGCTTCGCCTTCGCCAGCCGCGCGAGCCGCTCGGTGAACCAGCGCGCGGCCCGGCTCCAGCCGATCTTGAAGCCCATGCGGATGGGGTGCGGTGCCTGGTTGTGCAGCGGCGAGACCGTCAGCTGGTGCACCCGGGACTCGAGCCCGCCCGGTCGCACCAGCTCGGCGGCGTAGGCGTGGTGGACGTCGCCGCCGAGGACCAGCGCGGTGGCCGGCGCGCGCCCGTGCTCCCCGCGGGCCAGGGCGGTGAGCGCCGTCCCCATCCGCTCGAACGAGTGCCCGAACGCGGCCCAGTGCTCGAGGTCGGCCGCCTGGCGCAGCTTCTCCGCCAGCCGCCCGCGGCGCCGCCCGGCGTGGCGCACCGCCAGCGTCTCGTTCCACCGCTCCAGCTCGTGGATCGCGTGGGGGAGCAGCCACGGCAGCGAGGTGCCGACGACGACGTGCTGCACGCCCTCCTCGACGGCCCGCTGCAGCGCGGCCTCGACCCAGTCGAACTCCGCGTCGTCCAGCATCCGGCGCGCGGACTCCTCCAGGACCCGGCCCGCGCGGCTGTCGACCATGACCAGCCGGGCCTCGCCCCAGTGCCGCACGTAGCTCCAGCGGATGCCGGCCGGCTCGGCGTCGGCCCGCTCGGCCATGTCCCGCAGCAGCGCGTCCGCGGGCTCGCCCTGCGGCAGCCCCTGCACCGCCTGCCAGGTCTCGTTCTCCGCCAGCTCCTGCGGGCTCAGGTTGCCCAGGTGCTGGTACACCCAGTAGCTCGCCAGGCCGCCGGTGATCCGCTCGTGCCACCACGGCTGGGAGCTCACCTCGGCGCGCCAGGCGGCGGAGGTGTTCCAGTCGTCGATCATCTCGTGGTCGTCGAAGATCATCGACGACGGGATGGTGGACAGCAGCCAGCGCACCTGCGGATCGGTCCACGACTCGGCGTAGAGCCGGGTGTACTCCTCGAAGTCCGCCGCCTGCGCGCCGGGCGCCCGGTTCAGGTCACGGCGCGCGGCGATCCACTCGGTCGTCGGCTCGGTCAGCTCGTCGGCGTAGACCTGGTCGCCGAGCAGGACCAGTGCGTCGGGCCAGCTCTCCTCCGGCTCGGCGGCCAGCTGCTGGGCGTAGAGGTCCAGCGCGTCGGGCGGGATGCCCTCGCTGTCCTCGACGGTCCGGGGGCTGGCGTACCGGCAGGAGCCGAACGCCAGCCGGAACGGGCCGGGCCCACCGGGGGTGCGGATCCGGCTGGGCGGGAACGGGGACTCCTCGGGCGGCCAGACCCGGGCCCCGTCCAGCCGCACGTCGTACGGCGTCGTGCTGCCCGGCTCCAGGCCCTCGACGACCACCAGCGCGTAGTGGTGGCCGGCGACGGCGAAGGTGCGCGCGCGGCGGTCCAGGACGGCGACCTCGCACGGCCGGTCGGTCTCCACCCAGACCGTGGCCGAGACCGGGTCGACGTGGCGCAGCAGGGGGCCGAGCAGCAGGGACGGCGGGGTCGGCTCGGCGGAGGTCATGGGCACAGCCTGACCTACCCGGCTGTGAACCCCGGTCCCTGGGAGACTCGGGGCATGGAATTCGTGCTGATCGCGATCGCGATCCTCGTCGTCGCGCTGGTGGCCGGGGTCGGCCTGCTGGTCGGTCGTGGCCGTCGCACCACCCGGCTGGACGACGACGCCGCCGTCGGCACGACGCTGACCCGGCCGCGCCCCCCGCAGGACACCGCCCCCGCCCCGACCGTCGAGCAGCCCGACGCCGTGGTGCCCGACGCGCCGCCGGCCGTGGAGCTCCCACCGGCCGAGCCCGAGCCGGGGCTGGTCTTCGAGACGCCCCCGCCGTCGGCCGGCCGCCTGGTCCGGCTGCGGTCGCGCCTGGCCCGCTCGCAGTCCTCGCTGGGCCGCGGCCTGCTCACCGTGCTGGCGCGGGAGAAGCTCACCGAGGACGACTGGGAGGAGATCGAGGAGACCCTCCTGGCCGCCGACGTCGGCATCGCCGCCACCACCCGGATCGTCGAGCGGCTGCGCACCCAGTCGATGGTGCTGGCGACCGCCACCGGCGCCGAGCTGCGCGAGCTGCTGGTCCGCGAGCTGGTCGGCGTGCTCGGCCCCGACCTGGACCGCACCCTGGGCACCGACCGGCGCGAGGGCAGGCCCGGCGTCGTGCTCGTCGTCGGCGTCAACGGAGCCGGCAAGACGACGACGGTCGGCAAGATCGCCCGCGCGCTCGTCGGCGACGGCAGGAGCGTCGTGCTGGGCGCGGCCGACACCTTCCGCGCGGCCGCCGCCGACCAGCTCGAGACCTGGGGCGAGCGGGTCGGCGTCCTCACCGTGCGCGGCCCGGAGGGCGGGGACCCGGCGTCGGTGGCGTTCGACGCGGTCCGCACCGGCATCGAGGGCGAGGTGGACACCGTCGTCGTCGACACCGCCGGCCGGCTGCACACCAAGTCCGGCCTGATGGACGAGCTCGGCAAGGTCAAGCGGGTCGTGGAGAAGCAGGCGCCGGTCACCGAGGTGCTGCTCGTGCTCGACGCGACCACCGGGCAGAACGGCGTCGTCCAGGCGCGGGTGTTCACCGAGGCGGTCACCGTGACCGGTGTCGTGCTCACCAAGCTCGACGGCACCGCCAAGGGCGGGATCGTGGTCCGGGTGCAGCAGGAGCTCGGCATCCCGGTCAAGCTCATCGGGCTCGGCGAGGGTCCCGACGACCTCGCGCCGTTCGAGCCGCGGGCGTTCGCCGAGGGGCTGGTGGGTGAGGCGTAGGCCGTCCTCCGAGGAGCGGGCCGGAGCCCACCCCCGGCGGATCGTGGTCACGCCCGCTCCGCTGCCCGCTCCCTTCCGCGCCGCCACGCGCCGCTCGCGCCTGGTCGCCGACGGGTCCGGCCTGCACTGGACCTCGGCGCGGGGACGCACGCGGTCGTGGCCGCACGGGCCGGACGGGCCGGCGACCGCCCGCGTCCTCAGCGGTGGACGGGCGCGCGCCGCCGGGCTGGCCTCGGGGCCGCTGCTGGTCGTGGGCGACGCGGCCGAGCGGCCGCTGCTCGTCGTACCGGTGGTGCAGTGGAGCGCGCGCCCTCCCGCGGCCGGGACGGGCGATCCGCTGCGGGAGACCGGGTTGCGGCCGCTCGTCGACGCGCTCGGCCTGACGGCCCGAGCCGCGGCGGACGACGCCCCCGCCGGTGTGCCGGTGGCCCGGGCGGTGCCCGGCTGGACCGGGTGGCAGTCCGCGGGGGCGGTGGTGGGGACGCTCGCCCTGGCGCTCGGCGTCGGGCTCGGCATCGCCCGCGGCGAGTCCACGGGCTGGGCCGCGGTCGGGCTCCTCGGCTTCGTGCTCCTGCTGGCGGCCGGCGCCGGCCCGGTGGTGACGGGCCTGGTCGGCGAGCGCCGCACCCGGGGCGGTGTGGTCGCCGAGCTGCGCCCCGACGGCGGCCGGCGCCGGCTGCTGCTCGTGCGGCGCGACACCGGCCCGGAGCTGGCCGTGCGCGAGGGCGACGGCGTCGAGGGCTGGTTGCCCGTCGGCGTCCACCCCGCCGCGGTGGCCGCCGTGCGCACCACCCCGGGCACGGTGGAGCTGGTCGACGGCGGGGGAGCGGTGCTGCAGTCGCTGCACGCCGTCCGGTGGCTGCCGGACGAGAGCGCCCGGCAGGAGCTGGAGCGGCTGTGCGCGGCGGCGCAGCTGCCCCTGAGCGCTGCCCTCGGGGGAGACCGCGTCCTGGACCTGGGCACCGACCTCCCGCCGGTGAGCTCCACCTGGCCGCGCATGCTGCCGCGCACCGGCTTCCTGGGCGGGCTCTGCGGCGCCTTCGCCGCGTTCAACGGTGCCGCGCTCCTCCGGGGTGCCGAGGGCGCGGTCCAGCAGTGGCTGGCTGCCGGATACCTCGCGGTTGCCGTGGTCGGGCTGCTCCTGTGGCTGGCTGTGCGTCGATCGTGAGCGCGGCGCCGCACCGGGACGTCGACCTCGGCCTGGACCTGCTCGTCGACCGCTGGCTGCCGCTGCCGCCGCCCGGGTCGGACGTGGCGGGCTGGGCCCGGGACGCCGCCGCCGAGCTAAGCGAGATCGACGGCCAGCCGGGGGCCGTGGGCCGGCTCGCCGAGCAGCTGCTGCTGTGGGCGGCCGACCCGGCGCGCGCCGGGCAGGACGTGGCCGCCGTGCTCGTGCCGGAGGCCGAGGTGGGCGTCTACGCCTGGCTGACCGCGTCGCGGTTCCCGGAGACGCCGACCGACGTCGCGGAGCTGGCGGCGCTGGCGGGGACGGTGGAGCACGTGGGCGAGGCCGACGTCACCACCGTCCCGCTGCCCGCGGGGCCGGCGGTGCGCTCCCGCGGCATCCGCGCCGCCGCACGCGAGGACGGCCTCGGCGAGCTGGTCGAGGAGGTCCGCTGGTGGGTGCTGCCGCCGCTGCTGGCGAGCGGACCCGACCCGGAGGCGGTCGAGATCACGATGTGCTGGGCCTCCGCCGGGGCGCACGAGGCCGACGACCTCGCCGAGCTCGCCGACGACATCGCCGCGACGCTGGTGGTCCGCCCGATCGAGTGACCGGCCGGCCCCGAGGGGCCGCTCCGGTGGGGCGCGCAACACCGCCGAAACGCAGCGGCCGGACACGCGGCGCGGAGTTCACGACCGCGAAACGTCGTCGCGCGGCTCGGGGAAACACGTCCCCGGCACGGTGAACTGCACGTCGCCGCTCGGCCCGAGCGCGTCGGCGTCCACCGATCCGGCCCCGTGCCGACGACCCACTCAGGAGGTTGCCGTGGTCAACACCGGCGACACCGCCTGGATCCTCACCAGCGCGGCGCTCGTGCTGCTGATGACCCCTGGCCTCGCGCTCTTTTACGGCGGCATGGTCCGCGCGAAGAGCGTGCTGAACATGATGATGATGAGCTTCGGCGCGCTGGCGCTGATCAGCGTGCTCTGGGTCCTCTACGGCTACTCGATCGCCTTCGGCGACGACGTCGGCGCGGGTCTGCTCGGCGACCCGAGCCAGTACTTCGGGCTCAAGGGTCTGATGGAGGACACCACCAGCGAGGCCGGCGGCCTGCCCACCATGGCCTTCGTCGGGTTCCAGGCGGTCTTCGCCATCATCACCGTGGCGCTGATCTCCGGCGCGATCGCCGACCGCGCCAAGTTCGGCTCGTGGATGGTCTTCGCCGGCGTCTGGGCGACGATCGTCTACTTCCCGGTCGCGCACTGGGTCTTCGACTTCAGCCTCGACGAGCACGTCGGCGGCTGGATCGCCAACAACCTGGCGGCGATCGACTTCGCCGGTGGCACCGCGGTGCACATCAACGCCGGTGCCGCCGGCCTCGCCCTCGCCCTCGTGCTCGGCAAGCGGCGCGGCTTCGGCCGCGAGGCCATGCGCCCGCACAACCTGCCGCTGGTCATGATCGGCGCCGGGCTGCTGTGGTTCGGCTGGTTCGGCTTCAACGCCGGCTCCGCCCTCGCCGCGAACAACACCGCCGCGGTGGCCTGGGTCAACACCCTGGTGGCCACGGCCGCGGCGACGCTGGGCTGGCTGCTGGTCGAGAAGCTGCGCGACGGCCACTCCACCTCGCTGGGCGCCGCGTCCGGCGTCGTCGCCGGCCTGGTCGCGATCACCCCGGCCTGCTCGGCGCTCTCGCCGGTCGGCTCGATCATCGTCGGGTTCGTCGCCGGTGCGCTCTGCGCCCTCGCCGTCGGCCTCAAGTACAAGCTCGGCTACGACGACTCGCTCGACGTCGTCGGCGTGCACCTGGTCGGCGGCCTCTGGGGCACCATCGCCGTCGGCTTCTTCGCCGACCCCGACGCCCCCGCCGGTGTCGAGAGCCTCTTCTTCGGGGGCAGCGTCGACCAGCTGTGGCGGCAGGTCGTCGGGGCGGTCGCCGTCCTGGCCTACTCCTTCGTCCTTACGCTGGTCATCGGCATCGTCATCCAGAAGACGATCGGCTTCCGGATCACGCAGGAGGACGAGGTCACCGGCATCGACACGGTCGTGCACGCGGAGTCCGGTTACGACTTCGCCTCGCTCGGCAGCAGCGGTTCCACTGCACCACTGGCCGGCCAGGCTCGCGCCGAGGCCCGTAGCACCGAAGGGGTCGGAGCATGAAGCTCGTCACCGCCATCGTCAAGCCGTTCAAGCTGGACGACGTCAAGAACGCCCTCGAGCTGATCGGCGTCCAGGGACTGACCGTCAGCGAGGTCCAGGGCTTCGGCCGCCAGCGCGGTCACACCGAGGTCTACCGCGGTGCGGAGTACCAGGTGGACTTCGTGCCCAAGGTCCGCATCGAGGTGGTGGTCAGCGAGCTGGACGCCGCCCGCGTGGTGGACGCGGTCGTCGAGGCCGCCTCCACCGGCCAGATCGGCGACGGCAAGGTGTGGGTGACCACGATCGACGAGGTCGTGCGCGTCCGCACCGGTGAGCGCGGCGACGACGCGCTGTAGCCCTCCGGGCTGAACGCCGGCCGGGGTGGTGGGTGACCACCGCCCCGGCCGGCTCCCTTTCCGGGGAGATCCCCGACCGACGACCTGCGGAGGGCCCACCGTGCTGGACACCGAGGCGCTGCCCGGCCTGACCCGCGCCGAGCGCGTGCGGGCGATCGACGGGTGGCTGTCGGGTCTGCTGGACGACGCGGTGGCGGGCACGCCGCCGCCGCGTCCGCGCCGCGGGGGGCCGCCCCCGCGCACCGGCACCGAGGGGATCGCGCTGGTCGCCGTCGGCAGCCTGGGACGCCGGGAGCTCCCGCCGCACGGCGACCTCGACCTGGTGCTCGTGCACGACGGCCGGCCGGAGATCGCCGCGGTCGCCGACGCCCTCTGGTACCCCGTCTGGGACGCCGGCCTGCGGCTGGACCACTCGGTCCGGTCGGTCGCCGACGCCGTCGCCGTCGCCGGCGCGGACGTGAAGGCCGGTCTCGGCCTGCTGGACGCCCGTCTCGTCGCGGGTGACGCGGAGCTGGCCTCCCGGCTCCGGACGGCGACCCTCGGCAGCTGGCGGCAGACGGCGGCGAAGCTGCTGCCGGCGCTGCGGGACCTGCGCCGCGAGCGCGCCCGCCAGCTGGGCGAGCTGGCCTTCCTCCTCGAACCGGACCTCAAGGAGGCCTACGGCGGGCTGCGCGAGGCGCAGGTGCTCCGGGCGGTGGCCGCCGCGCAGCTGGCCGACGAGCCCTCCGAGGAGGTGGAGCAGGCCTACGCGTTCCTCCTCGACGTCCGCGACGAGCTGCGCCGGCGCACCGGGCGCTCCGGCGACGTCCTGGTCCGGCAGGAGCAGCGCCCGGTCGCCGAGGCGCTGGGCCTGGCCGACGAGGACGCGCTGCTGCGCGAGGTGAGCCTGGCCGGGCGGCGGCTGGCCTTCGTGGCCGACGAGACGTGGCGCCGGGTGGAGGCCGCGCTGGTCCGCCGTCCCCGGGGGCGCTACCGCCGCGTGCGTCGCGAGCCCCTGGCCGAGGGCGTGGTGCGCCAGGGCGACGAGGTCGTGCTGGCCCAGGGGGCGAAGCCCGCGGCCGACCCCGGTCTGCTGCTGCGCGCGGCCGCGGCCGCCGCCCGCGCCGACCTGCTGCTGTCGCCCTACACGCTCAAGGTGCTCGCCGTGCACGGCCAGCCGGTGCCGGAGCCCTGGCCGGCCGAGGTGCGCTGGTCCTTCCTGCGGCTGCTGGCCAGCGGGCGGTCGGCCGTGGGCGTGCTGGAGCAGCTGGACCAGGAGGGCCTGCTCACCCGGCTGCTGCCCGAGTGGGACCGCGTCCGCTCGCTGCCGCAGCGCCACCCCTGGCACCGGTTCACCGTCGACCGGCACCTGGTGGAGGCCGCCGCCGCCGCGGCCGAGCTCACCCGCGACGTCGACCGGCCCGACCTGCTGCTGGTCTCCGCGCTGCTGCACGACATCGGCAAGGGCTGGCCGGGCGACCACAGCGAGGTGGGTGAGCCGATCGCGGCCACCATCGCCACCCGGATGGGCTTCGCGCCGGCCGACGTCGCCACGATCGCCACCCTGGTGCGCCACCACCTGCTGCTGCCGGCCACCGCCACCCGTCGCGACATCGACGACCCGGCCACCATCGAGCGCGTCGCGGAGACCATCGGCTCCGACGCCGCGGTGCTGCACCTGCTGCACGCCCTCGCGCAGGCCGACGGAGCGGCGACCAGCGCCTCGGCGTGGTCGCCGTGGAAGGCGCACCTGGTCGCCGCACTGGTGGCACGGGTGGCCGGCCGGCTCGGCGGCCTGCCGGCCGGGGAGGCGGAGCCGGTGCTCCACCCGGTCACCCCGCAGGTGACCTCGCCCGTCCCCGGCATCCCCGGCGCGGCGGGGCTGGTCACGGTCGGCATCGAGGACGTCGCGGACGGCCAGCAGGTGACGATCGGGGCACCCGACCGGCCGGGCCTGCTCAGCACCTGCGCCGGTGTGCTGGCGCTCAACCAGCTCGACGTCCGGGCGGCGAAGATCACCGTCGAGGACGGGTACGCGACCAGCGTGTTCGCCGTCCGCCCGCGGTTCGGCCGGGCACCGGTGCCGGAGATCCTGGCCGACGGCGTGCGGGCCGCGCTCGAGGGCAGCCTCCCGCTGGCCCAGCGGCTGCGGCAGCGCGAGGCGGACTACCGCCAGGACAGCGGGCGCACCGTGCCGCCGCGGATCTCCTGGCACAACGGCGAGGTCAGCGGGGACGCGACCGGCATCGTCGAGGTGCGCGCCGGCGACCGCACCGGGCTGCTCTACCGGCTCACCGCCGCGATCGCGGGGGAGGGGCTCGACGTGACCTCGGCCCGGATCGAGACCCTCGGCGGCGACGCGGTGGACTGCTTCTACGTCTGCAACCCGTCGGGGTCGCCGGTGGACCCCGACCAGCGGCGGCGGGTGGACGCCGCCCTGGCGGCCGCGACCGGTGCCGCCGTGGGGGCCGACACGCCGGTGTAGGTCCGCCCGCCTGTCGGTGGACCGTGCGACCGTCGAGGGCGAGCGGGACGGAACGGTCCCACCGGGGGAAGGACGGGCGCGTGGACAGCCAGCTGTGGCACTGCTCCGACTGCGGCGACGAGCGCGAGTTCGTGCAGCCGCCGTGCGTGGACGGCCACACCGAGGACGGCGGGGAGTGCCCGGAGTGGGCCTGCGCCGACTGCGGGGCCGCCCTGGTGCTCGGCGTCGTCGGAGTTCCCGAGGTGCACGGCCTGCGGCACGCCGCCTGACCCCGGGTCACCGCACGCTCAGCGCGACGCGGCCGTGCTCGGCCAGGGCGCCGTCGTCGACGAAGGCGATCCACCCGCCGCGGAGGATGACCGTCTCGATCAGCTCGTCCACCACGTCGTCCACGACGTCGGGGTGCTCGACGTCGTCGGCCGGGACCAGGAAGTCGCCGTCGGCGCTCAGCCGCGCCGCGTAGGTGAAGCTCTCCTCCACGGCCAGCATCTCCGGGCGCTCGCGCCGGGCGGCCAGCCACGCGGCGTCGATGCCGTCGACCACCGCCTGCCGGGACCGCCGCCGGTCCAGGTGCTGGAGCGCCTCGTCCTGCCGGCCGAGGAGGTAGGCGTCGAGCACCACCCTGATCCGCTGCACCAGGTCGACCAGGGGGAACCGGGTGACGTTGGCGGCCACCGTCCCCGCCAGCCGGCCGGTGTTCCGCGACGACCGGCGGAACCGTCCCACGACCCGCTCGGCGCCGACCAGCACCAGTGGCGCGGGGTGCAGCCGCAGGTGGGCGCCGAGCGCTTCGTCGACGCGCCGGAGGAAGGCGTCGAGCGGCGCCCCGTCCGCCGTGATCGGGAACGCGGAGCGCGGTGGTGGGCGGAGGTCGTCGGCCACGCCCTCGAGCAGCCGGGCCTGGCGCTCGGACAGCAGCAGGACGACGTGCCGCGGGGTGCGGTGCAGCGAGCGGACCAGGTCCCGCGTGGCGAACGTCGGATCCACCACCACCCGCTCGGTGACGGGCACCGGCAGGCGGACGACCTCGCGGACGTGCCGGCTGAGGTACAGCGCGATCCCGGCTCCGGTCGGTCCCCGCCGGGCGCCGGTGACCACGTCCTCGAGGGCGGCGACGAGCGCGTCCCGGTCCGGGACGCCGGCAGCGGCCAGGCGTGCTGCCGCGTCCTGCGCAAGCCGGCGCAGCCGCCGCGCGTCCTCGTCGGTCATGGCCGGCGCCGGGGTGGTGGCGGCCAGCAGCGAGATGCAGGGCTCGTCGCGCACCGAGTGCAGGGCGAACACCTGCTCGGGGGAGGGCCAGCCGATCCGGTCCAGGGTGGTGGTCACCGCAGCGGCCCGCCCACCCGGACCGCGTCCAGCCGCCGGGCCAGGCGCGACGCCAGCCGGTCCAGGACCCGCTCCCGCCGCCGTCCCCGGAGCCCGCGGACCAGGTGGACGCTCAGCGTGGTCCGGTGCGCGGCGCCGGCGGTGCGGCGGGAGACCAGGCCCATGAGCTCCACCACCGCCCGGTCCGCCTCCTCCGACAGGCGGGCCAGCAGCCCGGCGTCGAGGGTGAACGGCGTCCGGGGGAGGACCACGGCCACGTGCAGCGCAGCGGCTCCGGCCCGGTCCGCCTCCGCCAGGGCGGCGTCGACGCTCGCGGCCGCGGTCCCCGCATCGGTCACGACGGCGAGCAGGCGGCGCGCGCTCCGGGGCGGGGCGGGGCGGGCCGCGGGTGGAGGGGCGGCCGGGGGAGCGGCCGGGGGGTGGGTCACCTGGAGGGTCACGGGCGTCTCCGGTGCTGCGGCGAGGTCTCCCCGCGATCCCGGGGGATCGGCCGGACCCGGGTCTGGGGGCCGGGACTGACGGGTGCGGCGTCGCGGATGCGGTTCGGGTACTCCCCTCGCGGATCCCACGATAGATGAAGCAGCCTTCACCTGTCATCCCCCGGCGGGCGTCGGTCCGCGCGGCGCCGCGGCCGGGACCGTCGCGCGACGGCCGACCCGCGGGGGCCTCGATACCCTGGGGTCAGGTGGCGCGCCCCGTGCTGCGCCCGTGACTGCTGAGGACGTGCTGTGTTCGAGACCCTCTCCGACCGCCTGGACAAGGTCTTCACCGGCCTGCGTGGCAAGGGTCGGCTGACCGACGCCGACATCGACGCCACCGCGCGCGAGATCCGCATCGCGCTGCTGGAGGCCGACGTCGCGCTGCCGGTCGTGCGCGCGTTCATCGACGCGGTCAAGGAGCGCGCCCGCGGGGCCGACGTCTCCCAGGCGCTCAACCCGGCGCAGCAGGTCATCAAGATCGTCAACGAGGAGCTCATCCAGATCCTCGGTGGCGAGACGCGCCGCATCCGGCTGGCCAAGCAGTCGCCGACGGTCATCATGCTGGCCGGTCTGCAGGGTGCCGGTAAGACCACGCTGGCCGGGAAGCTCGGCCGCTGGCTCAAGGAGCAGGGGCACGCGCCGCTGCTGGTCGCCGCGGACCTCCAGCGCCCGAACGCGGTCAACCAGCTGTCCATCGTCGCCGGCCAGGCCGGGGTCGACGTCTTCGCACCCGAGCCGGGCAACGGCATCGGCGATCCGGTGCAGGTGGCCCGCGACTCCATCGAGCACGCGCGGCGCACCTTGCACGACGTCGTCGTCGTCGACACCGCCGGCCGGCTGGGCATCGACGCGGAGCTGATGCAGCAGGCCACCGACATCCGCGACGCCGTGCGGCCCGACGAGACGCTGTTCGTCGTCGACGCCATGATCGGCCAGGACGCGGTCACGACCGCGCAGGCCTTCCAGGAGGGCGTCGGCTTCTCCGGCGTCGTCCTCACCAAGCTCGACGGCGACGCCCGCGGTGGTGCGGCCCTCTCGGTGCGGTACGTGACCGGCCAGCCGATCATGTTCGCCTCCACCGGCGAGAAGCTCACCGACTTCGACGTCTTCCACCCCGAGCGCATGGCCTCGCGCATCCTCGGCATGGGCGACGTGCTCACCCTCATCGAGCAGGCCGAGCGGACCTTCGACGCCGAGCAGGCCGAGCGGATGGCCGGCAAGCTCGCCTCGCGCGAGGGCTTCACGCTCGAGGACTTCCTCGAGCAGATGACGGCGATCCGCAAGATGGGCCCGATCGCCAACCTGCTGGGCATGCTGCCCGGCGCCGGGCAGATGAAGGAGCAGCTCAAGCAGATCGACGACCGCGACCTGGACCGGACCGCGGCGATCATCCGCTCGATGACCCCCCAGGAGCGGGTCAACTCCAAGATCATCAACGCCTCGCGGCGGGTGCGCATCGCCAACGGCTCGGGCGTGAGCGTCACCGAGGTGAACAACCTGCTGGAGCGCTTCGCCCAGGCCCAGAAGATGATGGGCCAGATGGCCGGCAGCATGGGCCTGCCCGGCATGGGGCCCATGTCGAAGAAGGCCCGCGGCCGGCAGATGCAGGCGCAGTCCAAGAAGGGCAAGAAGGGCAAGGGGAAGGGCAAGGGTGGACCGGCCCGCCGCCCGATGGGCGCCCCCGCGCTGCCCCCGGGCGCCGGCAACCCGTTCGGCGGTCTCCCGGGTGGCATGCCGAGCCTGCCGCCGGGTCAGGGGCTGCCCGACCTCAGCAAGCTGAACTTCGACCAGTTCAAGGACCAGCAGGGCCGGTGACCGAGCCGCTGCCGTCGCTGCACCTGTCCGGCGTCGTGCTCCCCGAGGGGGAGCACCGCGACGTCTGGGTGCGCGACGGCCGGTTCACCTTCGAGCCGGTGCCCGGTGCGGAGACGGTCAGCCGGGGTGGCTGGCTGCTGCCCGGGCTGGTGGACGCGCACTGCCACGTCGGCCTGCTGCGCGGCGGCGGGCACGCCGAGGACCTCGCCGACGCCCGCGCCCAGGCGCTGACCGAGCGCGCGGCGGGCGTCCTCGCGCTGCGCGACTGCGGCTCGCCGGTGGACACCCGGGCCCTCGACGACGACCCCGACCTGCCGACGATCATCCGCGCCGGGCGGCACATCGCCCGCACCCGCCGGTACATCCCCGGGCTGGGCGTCGAGATCGAGCCCGAGGAGCTGGTCGAGCAGACGCGGGTGCAGGCCCGCCGCGGCGACGGCTGGGTCAAGCTCGTGGGGGACTGGATCGACCGCGGGGTCGGCGACCTCGCGCCCGAGTGGCCCGCCGACGTCGTCGCCGCGGCCATCGCCGCCGCGCACGAGGAGGGCGCCCGCGTCACCGCGCACACCTTCGGCACCGACGCGCTGCCGGCGCTGATCGAGGCGGGCATCGACTGCATCGAGCACGGCACCGGGCTGACCGAGGACCTCATCGCCGAGATGGCCCGCCGGGGCACGGCCGTCGTCCCGACGCTGGTCAACGTCGAGAACTTCCCGGGGTTCGCCGCGCAGGGCGAGGCGAAGTTCCCCTCGTACGCCAGCACGATGCGCCGGCTGCACGCGAACTCCGGAGCGGTCGTGCGGGCGGCCTTCGAGGCCGGCGTGCCGGTCTTCGCCGGGACCGACGCCGGCGGTGGCATCGAGCACGGCGTCATCGCCGACGAGATCCGGGCGCTGTGCGAGGCCGGCATCCCCGCCGAGGCGGCGCTGGCCGCGGGCTCGTGGGCGGCGCGCGAGTGGCTGGGGCTGCGCGGCATCGAGGAAGGTGCGCCCGCCGACGTCGTCGTCTACGAGCGCGACCCGCGCGCCGATCTCGTGACGTTGCAGTCGCCGCAGCGGACGGTCCTGCGCGGCCGCGTCGTCGGCTGATCACTGGTTGACTCGGGTCATGGTCGCGCCGATCCCAGAACCGGACCCGCTCATCGACCCCGACCAGCCGGTCCCCGACGATCCCGGTGAGCTGCTGCCCGACACCCCGGACACGCTGCCGCCCCCGCCGATCGAGCCGACGCCCGACGACCCGGGCGGCGATCCGGGCGGCGTGCCCGAACCGGCCTGACACCGGGGCGCGGGAGGAACCGCTCGTCCAGCCTGGGAGACTCCTCCCGTGCTCCTTCGCATGTCGACGCTGTTCCTGCGCACCCTCCGCGACGACCCGGCCGACGCCGAGGTCCCCAGCCACCGCCTGCTCGCGCGCGGTGGGTACATCCGCCGGGCCGCACCCGGCGGGTTCACCTGGCTGCCGCTGGGCTTCCGCGTGTTCCGCAACGTGGAGCGCATCGTCCGCGAGGAGATGGACGCGATGGGCGCGCAGGAGGTGCACTTCCCGGCGCTGCTGCCGCGCGAGCCCTACGAGGCGACCAACCGGTGGACCGAGTACGGGCCCAACCTGTTCCGGCTGCAGGACCGCCGCGGCAACGACTTCCTCCTCGGTCCCACGCACGAGGAGATGTTCACGCTCCTGGTGAAGGACCTCTACGGCTCCTACAAGGACCTGCCGGTCTCGCTGTACCAGATCCAGACCAAGTACCGGGACGAGGCGCGACCCCGGGCCGGGCTGTTCCGCGGCCGCGAGTTCACGATGAAGGACAGCTACTCCTTCGACGTCGACGACGCCGGCCTGGACCGGAGCTACGCCGCGCACCGCGCCGCCTACATCAGGATCTTCGACCGGCTGGGCCTGGACTACGTGATCGTCTCGGCGATGTCCGGCGCCATGGGCGGCTCGAAGAGCGAGGAGTTCCTGCACCCGACGCCGATCGGCGAGGACACCTTCGTCCGGTCGCCCGGGGGCTACGCGGCCAACGTCGAGGCGGTCACCACCGTCGTCCCCGACGAGATCCCGGTCGAGGGCCAGCCGGCCGCGCACGTCGAGGACACCCCCGACACCCCGACCATCGAGTCGCTGGTCGCCGTCGCGCAGCAGCTGTTCCCCGACGCCGGCTACACCGCCGCCTCGACGCTCAAGAACGTCGTCGTCACCCTGGTCCACCCCGACGGCACCCGCGAACCGCTGGTCATCGGCCTCCCCGGCGACCGCGAGGTCGACGCCAAGCGGCTGGAGGCCCAGCTCTCCCCGGCCGAGGTCGAGCCGTTCACCGAGTTCGACGAGCACCCCGCTCTGGTGAAGGGCTACATCGGCCCGCAGGTGCTGGGCGCCGACAGCGGGTCGGGCATCCGCTACCTGGTCGACCCGCGGGTGGTCGCGGGCACCCGCTGGATCACCGGCGCCAACGAGCCCGGCAAGCACGTCTTCGGCCTGGTCGCCGGCCGCGACTTCACCTGGGACGGCGTCATCGAGGCCGCCGAGGTGCTCGAGGGCGACCCCGCGCCGGACGGTTCGGGTCCGCTGGAGCTGGCCCGCGGCGTGGAGATGGGCCACATCTTCCAGCTCGGCCGCAAGTACGCCGAGGCGCTGGACCTGAAGGTGCTCGACGAGAACGGCAAGCTCGTCACGGTCACGATGGGCTCCTACGGCATCGGCGTCTCGCGCGCCGTCGCCGCGATCGCCGAGTCCACCCACGACGAGCTCGGCCTGGTGTGGCCGCGGTCGGTCGCGCCGGCGGACGTGCACCTCGTCGCCACCGGCAAGGACGCCGCCGTCTTCGAGGCCGCCGAGGCGCTGGCCGGCGAGCTGGTGGCCGCCGGGCTCACCGTGCTCTTCGACGACCGGCCCAAGGTCAGCCCCGGCGTGAAGTTCAAGGACGCCGAGCTGCTGGGGATGCCGACCATCGTCACGGTCGGCCGCGGCCTGGCCGAGGGCGTCATCGAGGTCCGCGACCGGAAGACCGGCGAGCGCGAGGAGGTGCCGGTCGCCGAGGCCGGCGCTCGCGTGCTCGCCGCCGTGCGGGGGTAGGAAGCGGCCCGCCGCCATCTGGCACAATGGCGGGTCGAACACGTCGGGTGCGGCCCTCTCACCGGGCCCGCGCGTGTCCATCGCTCCGCCCCGGCGTACCCCCACGCGTCCGGCCGGCGAGCAACCACACAGCGTTCGAGGAGAACACCACACACCGTGGCCACCAAGATCAAGCTCATGCGCCTGGGCAAGATGCGCGCGCCGTACTACCGCATCGTCGTCGCCGACGCCCGCACCAAGCGGGACGGCCGTTCGATCGAGACGATCGGCAAGTACCACCCGAAGGAGGAGCCCTCCTTCATCGAGGTCGACAGCGAGCGCGCCCAGTACTGGCTGTCCGTCGGCGCCCAGCCGACCGAGGCCGTCGCCGCCATCCTCCGGGTCACCGGTGACTGGCAGAAGTTCAAGGGCGAGCCGGCTCCGGCCCCGATGAAGGTCGCCGAGCCGAAGCCGGACAAGAAGGCCCTCTACGAGGCCGCCGTCCGCGCCGGCATGGACGAGCCGACCACCGAGGCGACCACCGCCAAGAAGAAGGCCGCTCCGAAGAAGGCCGCCGCCGACGAGGCACCGGCTGCCGACGCTGCGCCCGAGGCCCCCGCCGCGGACGCCGCCGCCGAGACGCCCGCCGAGTAAGACGTGCTCGAAGAAGCGCTCGAGCACCTGGTCAAGGGCATCGTCGACCACCCGGAGGACGTGACCGTCGACCTGCTCACCAACCGCCGCGGCAAGACCCTCGAGATCCGGGTGCACCCGGACGACCTCGGGAAGGTCATCGGCCGCGGGGGGCGCACCGCCAAGGCGCTGCGCCAGGTGATGACCGGTGTCGGGGGGCGTGGCCTGCGGGTCGACGTCGTCGACACCGACGGGCGCTGAGCACGCCTCCCTTGCCGGAGCCCTCGAACGACACCGACACCGTGGTGGTCGGCCGCATCGGCCGACCCCACGGTGTCCGTGGTCTGACCACCGTCGAGGTGCGCACCGACGACCCCGAGCTGCGGTTCGCCCCCGGCCAGGTCCTGCGCACCGATCCGCCCGAGCGCGGGCCGCTCACCGTCGTCGACCGGCGCTGGCACAGCGGCACGCTGCTGCTGCAGCTGGCCGCGCCCTCCGGGGACGTCTACGCCACCCGCGAGGACGTCGACACCCTGCGCAACACCCTGCTCCTCGTGCCGGTCGCCGACCTCCCCGAGCTCGACGAGCCGGACTCCTTCTACGACCACCAGCTGGTCGGCCTCTCCGCGCGGCTGACCGACGGCTCGGTGGTCGGCGAGGTGACCGCCGTGCGCCACGAGGCGCAGGACCTGCTGGTCGTCCGCCGTCCGGGGGCCGCCGACGCCCTCGTGCCGTTCGTCGCGGCGATCGTCCCGACCGTCGACGTCGCCGGCGGCTTCCTGGTCCTCGACCCGCCCGAGGGGCTGCTGGAGCTGTGACCGCGGCCTACGACATCCAGGTCGTCACGATCTTCCCCGAGTACCTGGCGCCGCTCGGCCAGTCGCTGCTGGGCAAGGCCGCCGAGCGCGGGCTGGTCAGCATCGCGGTGCACGACCTGCGGCAGTGGACCGACGACGTGCACCGCACCGTCGACGACGCCCCGTACGGCGGCGGTCCCGGCATGGTCATGAAGCCCGAGCCGTGGGGCCGCGCCCTGGAGGCGGTCCGGCCGCCCGGCACCCGGCTGGTCGTGCCCACGCCGGCCGGTCGCCCGTTCACCCAGCGGATGGCCGCCGAGTGGGCCGCCGAGCCGGGGCTCGTCTTCGCCTGCGGCCGCTACGAAGGCATCGACCAGCGGGTCGCCGACTGGGCCGCCGACGCCGGTCCGGTGTCCGAGGTCTCCATCGGCGACTACGTGCTGGCCGGCGGGGAGTCCGCCGTGCTGGTCATGGTCGAGGCGGTCACCCGCCTGATCCCCGGCGTCGTCGGCAACCGCGAGTCGGTGGAGTTCGACTCGCACGCCGACGGCCTGCTCGAGGGTCCCTCCTACACCCGGCCGGCCGACTGGCGCGGGCACGAGGTGCCACCCGTGCTGCTGTCCGGCGACCACGCCGCGATCGCCCGGTGGCGGCGCGAGCAGTCGCTGCGGCGCACCGCGCAGCGCCGTCCCGACCTGCTGTCCGCGCTGCCCGAGGACGCGCTCGGGCCGGCCGACCGGGCGGTCCTGGAGAGCTCGTGACCCGGGGCGGGCGGGCGAGGGCGCTGGTCCGGCCGTCGGCGCGCGTCGTCGTCCTGGACCCGGCCGGGCGCGTGCTGCTGCTCGGTGCCCGGCTCACCGATCCGGCGGTGCCCCCGGGCGACGTGCTGTTCTGGTACACGCCCGGCGGGGGAGTGGAGGACGGCGAGCCGCTGCGCGCGGCCGCCGTCCGCGAGCTGGCCGAGGAGATCGGCCTGGACGCCGACCCGGCCGCGCTCGAGGGCCCGGTGTGGCTGCGCCGCTTCGTCGGTCCCTTCGCCGGCGTCGAGTACGACAACCGGGAGACGTACTTCGTGCTGCGCGACGTCGTCCACGCCGTCGTCCCCGGCGCGCGCACCGAGCTGGAGCTGCTGGCCGACGAACCGCACCGGTGGTGGAGCGCGGCGGAGATCGCGGCGAGCCCGGAGACGTTCGCGCCCGCGGGGCTCGCCGAGCTGCTGACGGAGCTGCGCGAAGGCCCGTGGACGGGGCCGCCGCGCATCGTCGGCTGAAGATGTGGCACAGTAGAGAGCTGCTGCGCCCGTCGGCCACGTCGACGCACAGCTCCGATCCCGGAGCCGCAGCTCCCCGGAACGGACAGCCGGGGCGTTCCGCTGTCCGCGCCCGTAGACGAGCTACTGCCAGAACTGAGGACTGCCGAGATGAACACCCTGGACGCACTCGACGCCGACTCGTTGCGCGACGACATCCCGACGTTCCGCCCGGGTGACACCGTCAAGGTGCACGTCCGCGTGGTCGAGGGCAACCGCTCCCGCATCCAGGTCTTCCAGGGCGTCGTCATCCGCCGCCAGGGCGGTGGCATCCGCGAGACCTTCACGGTCCGCAAGGTCAGCTTCGGCGTCGGCGTGGAGCGCACCTTCCCGGTGCACACCCCGGTCGTCGAGAAGATCGAGGTGCTGACCCGCGGTGACGTCCGCCGGGCCAAGCTGTACTACCTCCGCGAGCTGCGCGGCAAGGCCGCCAAGATCAAGGAGAAGCGCGAGACCGTCTCGCGCTGACCTCGCGCTGACACGGGGCGACGCCGTCGCCCTGCACGCTTCCGGCGGGCCCCCCGCGCCGTACGCTGGCTCTCGATGAGCAGCGACCGGCCCGGGGGGCCCGCCGACGTCGTTCCCGGGGACGAGCCAGAGGGCTCGGGCACGCAAGCCGCAGAGAAGCCCTCCGGTCGACGGTCCGGCCGCGGTCGCGGCGAGGGCGAGCAGAAGAAGAGCTCCCTGCTGCGCGAGCTCCCCGTCCTGCTGGTGATCGCGTTCCTGCTGGCGCTGGTCGTCAAGACCTTCTTCGTCCAGGCCTTCTTCATCCCGTCCGGGTCGATGGAGCAGACGCTGCACGGCTGCCCGGGGTGCACCGGCGACCGCGTGCTCGTGAACAAGGTGCCCTACTGGTTCGGCGAGCCCGAGCCCGGCGACGTCGTCGTCTTCAAGGGCCCGGACACCTGGACGCCGGAGGTGTCGGTCGCCGAGCCGACGAACTGGTTCACCGGCTCGCTGCTCTGGCTGGGGCGCACGGTCGGCGTCGCACCGCCCAGCGAGGACGACTTCGTCAAGCGGGTCATCGCCACCGAGGGCCAGACGGTGCAGTGCTGCGACGTCGAGGGCCGGGTCACCGTCGACGGCGAGCCGCTGGACGAGCCCTACATCTTCGAGGACACCCCGATCGAGCAGCGCGCCTTCGGGCCGGTCACGGTTCCGGAGGGCCGGCTCTGGGTGATGGGGGACCACCGGTCGGCCTCGGCCGATTCCAAGGCGCACGTCGCCGACCGGTACGCGGGCACGGTGGGTGTCGACGACGTCATCGGCAAGGCGTCGGTCATCGTCTGGCCGGTGAGCCGGATGGGCTTCATCGACGACCCCGACATCCAGGAGGCGCAGGCCGCCGCGGGCGTCCCCGCAGGTGCGACGGGGGTGCGGCCGGACGTCGTCGCCTCCTCCGCGGTCGGGCTGATCGGCGCGGTCCCGATCGTCGCGTGGCGCCGCCGGCGCCGGAGGCGTCAGCGCTGACACCATTCGAGTGGTTCAGGTGTGACTGACCGCGCATTTGCGGAGTGGTGCCGGTACCAATCGAAAAAATGTCGGGAAAGTGTTCAAGCAACCGTTTCACCCTTCCGATGGATGCTGTGCAAGCAATCGGAGTCGAAACGGAGTCAGTTGTGTCTGCACCTATGGCGAGCACCGCCCGCGGGGTCACCCGCGTGCTCCTCCTCGCCGACGCGCCCGTCCTGCGTCGTGGCCTGGTGAGCATGATCAACGAGACCGCCGGCATGCAGTCGGTGGGCACGCCCGGCGAGCTGCGTCGCGCGCTCACGCTGGTCGAGTCCGCCCGTCCCGACGCCGTCGTCGTCGAGCTGGGCTCGGGTCGCGCCGCGACCCTGAACGCCTGCCGCGACCTGCGCCGCCGGTTCCCCCGCGTGGCCATCGTCGCCCTGGCGACCTCCGAGGACCCGGCCGTGGTCAACGAGGCGCTCGCCGCCGGCATCCGCGGCTACCTGATGATCAACACCTCGCCGACCCTGCTCGGCTGGGCGATCCTGGCCGCCCGCGCCGGGCGCACCGTGGTCGACCCGCAGATCCGCCGGGTGGAGCCCTCCGCCGTGCCGGCCGCCAAGCCGTTCACCCCCGAGGTGCCCCTGACCCGCCGCGAGCAGGACGTCCTGGACGAGCTGCTGCAGGGCCAGTCCAACCGGCAGATCGGCCGCAACCTGTTCATCAGCGAGGACACCGTCAAGAGCCACGTCAAGGCCATCCTGCGCAAGCTCGGTGCCCGCGACCGGGCGCACGCGGTCTCCCTCGTGCTCTCCTCGCGCAGCCCGGTGTGCACCTGCGGTGCCCACCCGGCTGCCCAGGCGGAACTGCCCGCCGAGATCTGAGCCTGCGGGGCACCCCGCCCCCGCACTCCCTCCCGCGCTCCGGGCCGGCCCCCTCGAGGGACCGGCCCGGAGCGCTGTCGCGGGTGTCACCGCCGCGCCGTCGGAGGGCCGACGTAGATTCGGACGGCGATGCCCGCCCGACCCGTCCACACCGCCGCCGCGCCGGCCACCCGGCTGCCGCGCGCGTCCGACGACGAGCGCCCCGACGCCCTCTGGGACATGGAGCGCTCGCTGCGCCGCCGCGGTTTCTCCGCCGTGGCCGGGGCCGACGAGGCCGGCCGGGGGGCCTGCGCCGGTCCGCTCGTGGCCGCCGCGTGCGTGCTGCCACCGGGCAAGCGCGGGCGGGTGCCCGGGCTGGCCGACTCCAAGCTGCTCACCGCCGCGGCCCGCGAGCGCGTCCACGCCGAGATCCTCGACCGCGCCGTCGCCTGGTCGGTGGTGGAGATCCCGGTGGAGGACCTCGACGCCCGCGGGATGCACGTCACGAACCTCGAGGCGCTGCGCCGCGCGGTGCACACCCTCGACCCGGCCCCGGACTACGTGCTCACCGACGGCTTCCCGGTGCCCGGCCTGGGCCGGCCGGGCCTGGCCGTGTGGAAGGGCGACCGGGTCGCGGCCTGCGTCGCGGCGGCCTCGGTGCTGGCCAAGGTGTCCCGCGACCGGATCATGGCGCGGCTGCACGAGCAGTGGCCCGAGTACGACTTCGCCGGGCACAAGGGCTACATCACCGACGTCCACACCGCGGCGCTGGAGCGGCACGGGCCCTGCCCGGCGCACCGGATGCGGTTCGTGAACGTGGCCCGGGCCCGCGACCTGCACGCCGGGCGGGTCCTCCAGCTGACCGGCGGACCGGCCATGGTCGATGATGGGGCCATGCGCCCTGAGTCCCGCGAGCCCGAGACGAGCACCGAGGACCGATGAGCACCGAGGATCTCGAGAAGTACGAGACCGAGATGGAGCTGCAGCTCTATCGCGAGTACAAGGACATCGTCCGCCAGTTCACCTACGTGGTGGAGACCGAGCGGCGGTTCTACCTGGCCAACTCCGTCGACCTGCAGGTCCGCGAGGCCGGCGGCGAGGTGTTCTTCGAGCTGAAGCTCTCCGACGCCTGGGTGTGGGACATGTACCGCCCGGCCCGCTTCGTGCGGAACGTGCGGGTGCTGACGTTCAAGGACGTCAACGTCGAGGAGCTGGACAAGCCCGACCTCGAGCTGCCCGACGGCCCGCGGATCACCTGACCGGCAGCGCGGCCTTCTCCCGCAGCACCTGCTCGACGGTCCGCAGCGGCCCGAGGCCGAGCCGCCGGGCGGCGTCCGCGGTGTCCCAGGCGGTCTCCGACGAGGCGATCAGCCGGTTCAGCGCCAGCACACCGGCCAGGGACGGCGCGACGGGCGCGGCCAGCCGCGAGACCGCGGCGTAGACGGCGGCCGGCTGGCTGACGACCCGCACCCGGCGGTCCAGCACCCGCGCGTAGATCTCGGCGACCTCGGTCCAGGACAGGGCCTCCGGGCCGCCGAGGTCGAGCGGGCCGGCGCCGGCCTCCGGCCGCACGGCCGCGGCCAGCCCGGCGGCGGCGTCGTGCACGGACAGGAACGCCTGGCGGGCCGACGCCGGCCCGGGCACCACCATGACGCCGAACCGGTCGATCGTGCGGCCGGTGAGCCGGCGGAACCGGCGCAGGGCGGCGTAGGGCCGGTGCAGCGTGGCCCGCTGCTCGCCCCGCAGCGGCAGCTCGCTGCCCACCAGCGCCAGCCAGACCTCGGTGAACGGCGGCATCCGCAGCGACAGCCAGGACATCCCCGATCCGGCCAGGCGCTCCTCGGTGCGCCGCTTGGAGCGGGCGACCGGCACCCGCGCGTCCAGCGGCGTCTCCGGGACGGCGGCGAGCACGAACCTGCTCACGCCGGCCCGCTCCGCGCGGGCGACCAGCTCGGCGTAGCCGGCGTCGACCGCGTCGGCGGTGTCACCGCGGGTGGTGGGCGCGATGGCGTTGGCGGTCGCGACGACGGCGGTGGCGCCGGTCAGGGCGGCGTCCAGGCTGCCCGGTTCCCGCAGGTCGGCGACGACCAGCTCGGCGCCGGTGGCCGCGAGGTCCGACGCGGCGGCGCGGTCGCGGACCAGCGCGCGCACCGGGGTGCCCTCCGCGCGCAATCGGCGCACGACCTGGCTGCCGAGCTGCCCGGTGGCGCCGACGACGAGGATCACCGGCGCTCGTCGTCGTAGGCCTGGACCCGCTCGATGTTCGACACGTCGAGCACCTCGGACGCGGAGACGACGGTGACCCGCCCGCCGGCCAGCGGCTTGATGGTGAGCCAGCCGGCGGGGGAGAAGCGCACCAGCGCGTCGATGCCCGGGCGCCCGGCCGCGGTGGTGGTCCGCGTGCGCACGGTGGCCTGGTAGGTGTCGCGCTCGTTGATCTGCACCACGGTCTCGACGTACATGCCGGGACGGTAACCACGCACCGGGACGGCGGTCGTCCACAGACACGCCCCCGTCCACAGATCCGGCCCGGCCACCCCGCCGGCGTCCTCGCGGCCCGAGGGTCGGGACGTGCCTACTCCACGACTCGGCGACCACGGCGAGCGCATCGCCGTCGCCTACCTGACCGACGCCGGCCTGCGCGTGCTCGACCGGAACTGGCGCTGCCGGGAGGGCGAGCTCGACGTCGTCGCCCGCGAGCACGACGCGCTGGTCTTCTGCGAGGTGAAGACCCGGCGCGGGCTCGGCTACGGCGCACCCGTCGAGGCCGTCACCCCGGCCAAGCAGCGCCGGATCCGGGTGCTGGCGCAGCGCTGGCTGGCCGCGCACGACGAGCACGCCCCGGAGATCAGGTTCGACGTCGTGGGCGTGCTCGTGCGCCGCGAGGGCCCGGCGCAGGTCACGCACCTGCGGGCGGCGTTCTCGTGACGCTCGCCCGGACCTGGTCGGTCGGCCTGGTCGGCGTGCGCGGTGCGCTCGTCGAGGTGGAGCTGGACATCGCTCAGGGGCTGCCCGGGGTCGCCCTGGTCGGGCTGCCCGATGCGGTGGTCCGCCAGTCGGTGGACCGGGTGCGCGCCGCCGTGGCCAACGCGGGCGGTGAGTTCCCCAACCGCCGCATCACCATCGGGCTGTCCCCGGCGTCGATGCCCAAGCAGGGGAGCGGCTTCGACCTGGCGCTGGCCGCGGCGGTGCTGGCCGCGGCCGGCACGGTGCCCGGCGCGGCGATCCAGCGGCTGGTGCTGCTCGGGGAGCTGGGGCTCGACGGATCGGTGCGCCCGATCCGCGGGGTGCTGCCGGCCGTGCTCGCCGCGGCGGAGGCCGGCCACCGGCAGGTCGTCGTGCCGGCCGCCAACGCCGACGAGGCCGCGCTGGTCGCGGGCGTCGAGGTGCTGGCGGTCGCCTCGCTGGGGCAGCTGGTCGCGCACCTGTCCGGGCGGACCGTGCTCCCGGCGCACGTGCGCGGAGCGCTGCCGGAGCCGGCGCCGGCCGCTGACCTGTCGGACGTCGTCGGGCAGGCCGTGGGCCGCCGGGCGGTCGAGGTCGCCGCCGCCGGAGGGCACCACCTGTTCCTGGCCGGGCCGCCCGGTGCCGGCAAGACGATGCTCGCCGAGCGGCTGCCGGGGCTGCTCCCGCCGCTGGACGAGCAGGCCGCGCTGGAGGTCACCGCGATCCACTCGATCGCCGGCACGCTCGCCTCCGAGGCCCCGCTGCTCAGCCGGCCGCCGTTCGAGGCCCCGCACCACTCGGCCACCATGGCCGCGCTGGTGGGCGGTGGGTCCGGGCAGATCCGGCCGGGAGCGCTGTGCCGGGCCCACCGCGGGGTGCTGTTCCTGGACGAGGCGCCGGAGTTCCCCCGCGCGGTGCTGGACACGCTGCGCCAGCCGCTGGAGCGCGGCGAGGTGACCATCTCCCGCGCCTCGGGGGCGGCCACCTTCCCGTGCCGGGCGCAGCTCGTGCTGGCGGCCAACCCGTGCCCGTGCGCCGGGGCCGCGGGCGACCCCGCGTGCACCTGCAGCGCCCTGGAACGGCGGCGCTACCAGTCCCGGCTGTCGGGGCCGCTGCTCGACCGGATCGACCTGCGCGTCGACCTGCCGCCGGTCACCCGGGCGGCGTGGCTCGACGGGCTGGGGGAGCCGGAGCCGACGGCGGCCGTGGCGGCGCGCGTGCGCGCGGCCCGGGCCGCTGCGGCTGAACGGCTGGCCGGCACCGGGCTGGCGCTCAACAGCCAGGTGCCCGGCCGGCTGCTGCGCGGGCGGTTCGCCGTGCCGCGCTCCGCGCTCCGGCTGGCCGAACGCGCGCTGGAGCGCGGCGCGCTGTCGGTGCGCGGCTTCGACCGGGTGCAGCGGGTCGCGTGGACCATGGCCGACCTGGCCGGGCGCGCGGTGCCCGTCGCCGACGACGTCGCCGAGGCGCTCGGCCTGCGGCTGCAGCGGGTTGCGGCGTGACGTCGCTCGAGGAGGACCTGGAGGACGCCGTCGCGACGCCGTGGGGCGCCGGGGAGGTGCACCCGGGAGTCCGCCGGGCCCGTGCCTGGCTGAGCCGGGCCGCCGAACCCAGCACCGTCGACGTCTGGCGCTACGTCGACGACCTGGGTCCGGTCGAGGCGGTCCGCCGGCTGCGCGCAGGCTCGGCCCCGGACCGCATCCGGTCCCTGGTCGGCGCCCGGGCGGAGCAGGACGCAACCCTCGCGGACCTGCAGCGGGCGCAACGGTGCGACGGGCGGCTCGTGGTCCCCGAGGACGACGAGTGGCCCGGCCTCGCGCTGCACGCGCTCACGCTGGGCGTCGCCGGGGAGCCGGTCGTGCCGCGGGACCAGACCGACCGCACCCGCGCGCTGGTGCCGCCGCTCGCGCTGTGGGTCCGCGGCGGCGGGCGGCTCGACGAGCTCGTGGACCGGTCCGTGGCGATCGTCGGCTCGCGGGCTTCCACCGCCTACGGCGAGCACGTCGCCGCGGAGCTGGGGCACCAGCTGGGCGAGCGCGGGTGGACGGTCGTGTCCGGGGGAGCGTTCGGCATCGACGGCGCGGCGCACCGCGGGGCGCTGGCGGCGGACGCGCCCACGGTGGCGGTGCTGTCCTGCGGGGTCGACCGCCCCTACCCCGCGGCGCACGGAGCGCTGTTCCACCGCATCGCCGAGTCCGGGTTGCTGGTCAGCGAGTGGCCCCCCGGGTGCGCCCCGCTGCGGCACCGCTTCCTCGTGCGCAACCGGCTGATCGCCGCGCTGACCCGCGGCACCGTGGTGGTCGAGGCGGCGGCGCGCTCCGGAGCCCAGGCGACGGCGAACCGGGCGCGCGAGCTCGGCCGGGCGGTGATGGTCGTGCCGGGACCGGTCACCAGCGCCATGTCCGTCGGCTGCCACGAGCTGCTCCGGGAGAAGGAGGGCGGTGCCCGGCTGGTCACCTCCGCCGCGCACGTGATCGAGGAGGTGGGCGGCATCGGTGACCTCGCGGAGCCGGAGGCGCGGCCGGTCACCCCGCGGGACGGGCTGTCCGACGTGGCGGTGCGGGTGCTCGACGCCTGCCCGGTGCGCACCGGGGTGCCGCCGGAGCGGCTGGCCGCCGTGGCCGGCTGCGACGTCCTCGACGTGCTGCGCGTGCTGCCGGCGCTCGAGGTGGCCGGGCTGGTGGAGTGGACGGGCACCGGCTGGCGGCTGACTCCGCAGCGACGGGGATCCGGCGCGGCGTCTTGACGGTTGCGGATCGCCGTCGGACGGTTCCCCCGTGGCGACGGGGACGGCGGAGGTGCGGGCCGGGCTCCCCCCGGCGCTGGCCGAGGCGCTCGCCGGCTACGAGGAGCACCTGCGCGCCCAGCGCGACCTCTCCGAGCACACCGTGCGCGGTTACGTCACCGACGCGGTGCGGCTGCTCGACCACCTGGCCCGGCGCGGGGGCAGGCAGGTGCACGAGCTCGATCTGCCGGCGTTGCGCAGCTGGCTGGCCCAGGGTCGGACCACGGGGCACAGCCGCGCCACCACCGCGCGGCACGCGGCCTCCGCCCGGTCGTTCACCGGCTGGCTGCGCCGCGCCGGCCTGACCCCGGAGGACGTCGGCCAGCGGCTGGTCAGCCCCAAGGCGCACAAGACGCTGCCCGACGTCCTGGCGCCCGAGCAGGCCCGCGCGGTGGTCGAGTCGGCGGCCGGGGCGGAGGAGCCGGCGGGGCTGCGCGACGCCGTCGTCCTGGAGCTGCTGTACGCCAGCGGCATCCGGGTCAGCGAGCTCGTCGGGCTCGACGTCGACGACGTCGACCGGGGCCGCCGGCTGCTCCGGGTGCTGGGCAAGGGGCGCAAGGAGCGCAGCGTCCCCTACGGGGTGCCGGCCGAGTCTGCGATCGACGCCTGGCTCACCCGGGGGCGCCCGGCGCTGGCCACCGGCGACTCGGGCCCGGCGCTCCTCCTGGGAGTGCGCGGTCGACGGCTGGATGCCCGCGAGGCCCGCAGGATCGTGCACGCAGCCGTGCGCGCGGCACCCGGGGCACCCGACATCGGCCCGCACGGGCTGCGGCACTCGGCGGCGACGCACGTGCTGGAGGGCGGCGCGGACCTCCGCTCCGTTCAGGAGCTGCTGGGCCACGCTAGCCTCGCGACGACGCAGATCTACACGCACGTGACGGTCGAGAGGCTCCGGGCCGTGCACGCGCAAGCGCACCCACGAGCCTGAGGAGACGGCCGAGTGCTGGTACGACACAGGGCAGCCGCCGACGGGCAGGACCACGGGGCGCGAGCCCGGAGCAGCAGCGAGGAGGGCCACGGTGCCTGAGGCCACGATCCACCGCATCGACGAGTCCGGCGAGGACACCGACGCCTACGTCGCCGAGCTCTGGGCCGAGTACGTGGCCGACCGCGCCCCCGCCCTGCGGGACCGGCTGATCCTGCACTACGCGCCGCTCGTGAAGTACGTCGCCGGCCGGGTGGGCAGCGGCCTGCCCGCGCACGTGGAGCAGGCCGACCTGGTCTCCTACGGCACCTTCGGGCTGATCGACGCGATCACCCGCTTCGAGCCCACCCGCGAGGTCAAGTTCGAGAGCTACGCGATGGCCCGCATCCGCGGCGCGATCATCGACGAGCTGCGCAACACCGACTGGATCCCGCGGTCGGTGCGCATGAAGGCCCGCCAGTTCGAGCGCACCGTCGCCGAGCTGGAGAGCAGGCTGCAGCGCACGCCCAGCGACGAAGAGGTCGCCGAGGCGATGGACATGGACGTCGAGGAGATCCGCAAGTTCCTCGGCCAACTGTCCCTGGTCAACGTCGTCGCGCTCGACGAGCTGCTCACCGACGACGACGGTGGCGCGCCGCGGCTGGTCGACACGCTCAAGGACTCCACCGCGCTGGACCCGCAGGCCATGGCCGAGCACGGCGAGGCCCGCCAGCTGCTGGCCCGCGCCGTCGAGCAGCTGCCCGAGCGCGAGAAGGTCGTCGTCTCCCTCTACTACTTCGAGGGGCTCACGTTGGCCGACATCGGCCGGGTCCTCGGCGTCACCGAGAGCCGGATCTGCCAGCTGCACACCAAGGCCGTCCTCCACCTGCGCACGAAGCTCGCCGACATCGCCTGAGCGGTCGTCCGGGCGTGGCCATCGACTTCGGTGACCCGGCCAACCGCGCCACCTACTCCGGTCGCGCGGCTGACGCCTCCTGGCGGAACGCGGTCACGGCGCTGGTCGACCCGGTCGGCGCCGTCGTCGTGGACATCGGGTGCGGTGGCGGCACCTACACCCGGGCCTGGCAGGAGCTCGGCGCGGCCCGTGTCGTCGGCGTGGACTCCAGCGAGCCGATCCTGGGGTCCGCGCGCCAGGCGCACGGCGCGCTCCCGGGGGTCGAGTTCGTGCACGGGGACGCGACGGCGACGGGTCTGCCCGACGGCTGCGCCGACGTCGTGTTCGAGCGGGCGCTGGTGCACCACACGCCCGACCTGCCGGCGGTCGCGGCCGAGGCGTTCCGCCTGCTGAAACCCGGGGGCACCGTCCTGATCCAGGACCGCACGGCCGACGACGTGGCCCGGCCGGGGACGTCCACGCACCCACGTGGCTGGTTCTTCGAGGTGTTCCCCCGGCTGCTCGACGTCGAGAACCGTCGTCGTCCCGAGCCCGCGGCGCTGGAATCGGCCCTGGCGGCCGCCGGCTTCGCCGAGCTGCGGACGACGCCGCTGTGGGAGGTCCGTCGGCGCTACGCCGACCGCGAGGACTACCTCGCCGAGATCGCGGCGCGCACCGGGCGGTCGATCCTGCACGACCTCGACGACGCCGAGCTGCGGCACCTGGTCGACGCACTGCGCGACCGGCTGCCCGAGGGGTCGCTCGAGGAGTCCGACCGGTGGACCCTCTGGACCGCGCACCGGCCGGCGTGACCTCCTCCCACGGCAGCAGGCGCACCCGGGGCGGGCGGAGCAGGGCCATCGGGTCCAGGTAGACCTCCCCGCGGCGCGCACCCCAGTGCAGGCAGGCCGGCGCCGGGCAGCCGGGGTGGCCGGCCAGCAGCGCGCCGAGCGGCGAGCCCCGGGTGACCGGCGTGCCGGCACCGACCGACGGCCGGACCGGCTCGTACGTCGTCCGCAGGCCGTCGTGGTCGACGCTGACCACGGGCCGCCCGGCGACCATCCCGGCGAACGCCACCACGCCGTCACCGGCGGCGAGGACCGGGGTCCCCGGCGCGGCCACCAGGTCCACGCCGCGGTGCCCGGCCCCGTACGGGTGCGGCGGCGGCTCGAAGGGCCGGCCGACCCGGAGGTCACCGCCCACCGGGGCGGTCCAGGCCGCGGCCGGGACCGGCGCGGGAGCAGGCGACGGGACCGCCTCCGCCGCCACCGGGGCGAGGGCGACCGCCACGGCGAGGACGAGGGTGACGACGGCCGTGCGCATGCGGCGAGACTGGCCGGGGCAGCGGGCCGCCGGGGTCGCCGGAGCCCATCTGTGGACGGCCCGGACGGCTGGGGAGAGGCCCCGTCGGCGTCGCGTATGCTGTCCGGTGCGGCCCGAGCATTCGGGTCGACTTCGCGTGTCCTCTTCCCGCCGATCGGCGGGGCAGTCGCCACCTCGGTCCCGGTCCCGTACCGGGGGAGTGGCGCGGTCAGGACACCAGGGCGGCGCACCACCCGGTGCCCGCGTCAACCGAGGAGCGCGGCCGGATCCGGTCGCGCGCAGAAGAAAGGCTGTGCGGCCATGGCAGTCGTCAGCATGAAGCAGCTGCTCGACAGCGGCGTCCACTTCGGGCACCAGACCCGTCGCTGGAACCCGAAGATGAAGCGCTTCATCTTCACCGAGCGCAACGGCATCTACATCATCGACCTGCAGCAGACGCTCGGGTACATCGACAACGCCTACGAGTTCGTCAAGCAGACGGTCGCGCACGGTGGCTCGATCCTGTTCGTCGGCACCAAGCGCCAGGCACAGGAGGTCGTCGCCGAGCAGGCGCAGCGCGTCGGCATGCCCTACGTGAACCAGCGCTGGCTGGGCGGCATGCTCACCAACTTCCAGACCGTGCACAAGCGTCTCCAGCGCCTCAAGGAGATCGAGGACATGGAGCAGACCGGCGTGCTGGTCTCCCTGTCCAAGAAGGAGCAGCTGGTCCTCAGCCGGGAGAAGGCCAAGCTGGACCGCTCCCTCGGCGGTATCCGCGACATGCAGAAGGTGCCCAGCGCCATCTGGATCGTGGACACCAAGAAGGAGCACATCGCCGTCGGCGAGGCCCGCAAGCTGAACATCCCGGTCGTCGCGATCCTCGACACCAACTGCGACCCGGACGAGGTCGACTACAAGATCCCGGGCAACGACGACGCGATCCGCAGCATCACCGTGCTGACCCGCGTGATCGCCGACGCCGTCGCCGAGGGCCTCATGGCCCGCTCGGCCGCGCAGGCCAACGCCGGTCGCGAGGACGGCGCCGAGCCGGCCGTCGCCGCCGGTGAGCCGCTGGCCGACTGGGAGCGCGAGCTCCTGACCGGTGGCGACGCCGCTGCCGCCCCGGCCGCCGACACCGCCACCCCGCTGCCGGAGACCCCGGCCGAGGCCCCGACCGTCACCGCGAACGAGGTCGCCCCGGTCGAGGGCGTGCCCGCCACCGGTAGCACCGAGACCGGCACTCAGGGCGCCCAGAACGCGTAAGGACCCCGTCCTCCTCATCCCTCGCGAGCTCGGGACGAGCCTCTGGACGGGGCCGTCCCGAGCCGCAGGGACCAGACACTTCAGGGAAGAGAGACATGGCTGACTTCACCGCAGCCGACGTCAAGCGTCTCCGCGACGCCACCGGCGCCGGCATGATGGACTGCAAGAAGGCGCTCACCGAGGCCGACGGCGACTACGACAAGGCCGTCGAGATCCTGCGCGTCAAGGGCGCCAAGGACGTCGGCAAGCGCCTCGAGCGCTCGACGACCAACGGCATCGTCGTCAGCAAGGACGGCGCCCTGCTCGAGCTCGACTGCGAGACCGACTTCGTCGCCAAGAACGCCGACTTCATCAAGCTGGCCGAGCGCCTGCTCGAGATCGGCCTGCAGGGCAAGCCGGCCGACGCCGAGGCGCTCCTGGCCACCGAGGTCGACGGCCAGACCGTCGCCGCGCTGGTCGAGGGCGAGTCGGCCCGCATCGGCGAGAAGCTCGTGCTGTCGCGCTTCGTCGCCTTCGAGGGCACCACCGCCACCTACCTGCACAAGCGGGCCACCGACCTGCCCCCGGCCATCGGTGTCGCGGTGCAGTACAGCGGTGGTTCCGAGGACGCCGCCCGCAGCCTGGCGATGCACATCGCCGCCGCGCGGCCGCGCTACCTCACCCGCGACGAGGTCCCGGCCGAGGCCGTCGAGACCGAGCGCCGGGTCGCCGAGCAGACCGCCAAGGAGGAGGGCAAGCCCGAGCAGGCGATCACCAAGATCGTCGAGGGTCGGGTCAACGCCTACTTCAAGGACTTCGTCCTGCTCGAGCAGCCGTCGATCACCGAGCCCAAGCGCACGGTCAAGCAGATCGTCGACGAGGCCGGCCTGACCGTGGAGCGGTTCGCCCGCTTCGAGGTCGGCCAGGCCTGACGAAGGACCCCCTTGCCCCCCATCGCTCGCACGCTCGCGGTGGGGCCCTGCAAGGGGGGCCGTTCCAGCACGTTGCGGCGGCCCCGCTCCCTTCCGGGAGCGGGGCCGTTCGTCCGTGCGGCAGGATCCCAGCGAACAGACGACGACACGAGGATGAGCCGTTGACCGAGACCACCGCACCGCTGTCCGCGCCGACCGCATTCGAGCCGGCGGACGGGCACGGCTACAAGCGCGTGCTGCTCAAGCTCTCCGGCGAGGCGTTCGGCGGCGGCAAGGTCGGCGTCGACTCCGACGTCGTCCGGAGCATCGCCGAGCAGCTCAAGCAGGTCGTCCACGGCGGCACGCAGGTCGCCGTCGTCGTCGGCGGGGGCAACTTCTTCCGCGGCGCCGAGCTGGCCGTGGCGGGCATGGACCGCCGGCAGGCCGACTACATGGGCATGCTGGGCACCGTCATGAACGCGCTGGCCCTCCAGGCCTTCTGCGAGCAGGTCGGCCTGGAGACCCGGGTGCAGACCGCGATCACCATGGGGCAGGTCGCCGAGCCCTACATCCCGCGCAAGGCCGTCCGGCACATGGAGAAGGACCGGCTGGTCATCTTCGGCGCCGGTGCGGGCATGCCGTACTTCTCCACCGACACGGTCGCCGCCCAGCGCGCGCTGGAGATCGGCTGCCAGGTGCTGCTCATGGCCAAGAACGGCGTCGACGGCGTGTACGACGACGACCCGCGCACGAACCCCGACGCGGTCATGTACGACGACCTGGACTACGGCACGGTGCTGGCCAAGCAGCTGAAGGTCGCCGACGCGACGGCGATCAGCCTGGCCATGGACAACCGCATGCCGATCGTGGTGTTCAACCTGCTGCGCGACGGCAACATCGCGCGGGCGGCCGCAGGTGAGAGGATCGGCACGCTGATCAGCCAGCCGGCCTGACCCGGCCGGCGCTGCCGGCACGAGAGACGAGGACGACGGCGGGCGAGGGCCCGCCGCCGATGGAGGGAAGACCCGTGATCGACGACACCCTGCTCGACGCCGAGGAGCGCATGGACAAGGCGCTGTCCGTCGCCCGGGAGGACCTCGGCGCGGTGCGCACCGGCCGGGCCGCTCCGTCGATGTTCAACAAGATCATGGTCGACTACTACGGCGCCTACACCCCGGTGCCGCAGATGGCGTCGATCACCGTGCCCGAGGCCCGCATGGCGGTCATCAAGCCCTACGACACCGGGCAGCTGCAGGCCATCGAGAAGGCCATCCGCGACAGCGACCTCGGCGTCAACCCGACCAACGACGGCACGATCCTGCGCGTGGTCTTCCCCCAGCTGACCGAGGAGCGCCGCCGCGACCTGGTCAAGCAGGCGCGGAGCAAGGGCGAGGACGCCAAGGTCGCGATCCGCAACATCCGCCGCCGCGCCAAGGAAGAGCTCGACCGCATCGCGAGGGACGGCGAGGCCGGTGAGGACGACGTGCGCCGCGCGGAGAAGGAGCTCGACCACCTCACCGAGCAGCACGTGACCCAGGTCGACGAGGCGATGAAGAACAAGGAAGCCGAGCTGCTCGAGGTCTGACCCACCCCGACGGCCCGTCCGCCATGACCCCCACCCCCGCCGACCGCCCCGGCGCCCTGCGGCCGGGTGCCCAGCCCTTCTCCCGGGCCGGCACCCGCGCCGAGGCCGGCCCGGGCGATGACACCGGCCCGGTGCACCGTTCGCGGCCCGTGCCGCCCCTGCCACCGCTCGCCGCCCGCGCACCGGAGCCGGCCGCCGACGCGACGGCGGAGGTCCCTGCCGTCGTCCCCGACGAGACGACCGAGGTCCCGGCCGTCGTGCCCGACGACGCGGTGCCCGTCGACGAGCTGCCGGAGACGGAGAAGCCGGTGAAGCAGCCCGGTCGGGCCGGGCGTGACCTCGGCGCGGCCATCGGTGTCGGTGCGGGCCTCGGCGCGCTGATCCTCGCGACGCTGTTCATCTGGCGCCCCTCGTTCCTCGGCGTGATCATCGCGGCGATGCTCGTCGCGGTGGTCGAGCTGACCCGGGCGCTCAAGGCCGGCGGCTTCCGCGCCCCGCTGGTCCCGCTGCTGGTCGGTGTGCTGGCGATGCTCTCGCTGGCGTGGTCGCGCGGGCCGACCGGCCTGATCACCGGTTTCCTGCTGACCGTCCTCGCCGTCCTGCTGTGGCGGCTGGCGGACGGGCCGGCCGGGTACCTGCGCGACGCCTCCGCCGGCGTGCTGGTCGCCCTCTACGTGCCGTTGCTGGCGGGCTTCGCCGTCCTGCTGCTCGAGGCCGACGACGGCGTCGCCCGGGTGCTGGTGTTCATCGGCACGGTGGTGTGCAGCGACGTCGGCGGCTACGCGGCCGGTGTCCTGTTCGGCAAGCACCCGATGGCGCCCTCGATCAGCCCGAAGAAGTCCTGGGAGGGGTTCGCCGGGTCGGTGGCCGCCTGCGTGCTGGTCGGCGTCCTCGTCTTCACCCTCACCTTCCACGTGGCGTGGTGGGGCGGGGTCCTGTTCGGGGTGGCGCTGGCCGCGTCGGCCACCCTCGGCGACCTCGCCGAGTCGCTCATCAAGCGCGACCTGGGCATCAAGGACATGGGCAACCTGCTGCCCGGCCACGGCGGGATCATGGACCGGCTGGACTCGTTGCTGCCCTCGGCCGCGGTGGCCTACCTGCTGCTGTCGGTGCTCGCCCCGGTCTAGGGCTGCCGGCTGACCGACCAGGTGCGGCCGAGCTCGGCGAACCCGCGGCGGGCGTACCAGCGGCGCGGCCAGTCGTCGGCCGCCGCCTCGAGCACCACCAGGTCGCAGCCGGCGCCCGCGGCCAGCTCGAGCGCGCGGGCCAGCAGCGCGTCGGCGTGCCCCCGCCCTCGGGCCCCGGGGTCGGTCAGCACCGACTCCACCGCGGCCGTCGCGCCGTCGACCCGCAGCTGCGCGGCGGCCACGACGCGGCCCTGCTCGCGCGCCACGAGGTCGGTCACCGCGACGACCCGGTCGTTGAGCTCCTCGCGGGCGATCAGCTGGGCCACGACGGCGTCCAGCCGCTCGCCCAGGCCGGCGAGGTCGCGGCGCCAGGAGCGCTCCCACAGGTCGTGCACGGCGGTCTGCTCCACGACCTCGACGCGGTCCGTCGCGACGGCGGGCGGGTCGGCGGGGGAGCGGGCCATGAGCACCAGCTCCTGGACGTCCCAGCCGAGCCGCCCGAGCTCCGCGGCGACGTCCCCGGCGCCCGGCCAGGCCAGCAGCGCCGCGCGGTGCGGCCAGCCGGCGTTGCCGCCGACCTCCTCTGCCGCGGCCGCCACGGCCGCGGCGTCGACCGGTGCGGTGAGCAGCAGCCGGTTGTTGTCCTGCGAGGCGGCGACGTCGGGGTCGAGCACCGCGACGCCACCGGGGACGTCGCCCACGCCGACCGCCCGGCGCACCGGCACCGACGTGCACAGGGCCACTGCCCGGGCGAGGTGGTCGCCGGGCGCGGGCAGCGGCCCGAGCGGCGGCCGGTAGGGGAGGACGGCGACGACCGCGTTCGTCGGCAGCGCGCCGTAGAGGTGCGGGAAGAGCATGCCGTCCGGGTCGTCGGGTCGGCCCGGTTCGAAACGCACCGGATCGGCCAGCCGCGCCGGGTCGACGACCAGCAGCGCGAGGTCGCGGCGGCCCGGGAACAGGGCCTGTGCCGGGAGGTGCACCTGCTCCGGCGTGGAGAGGTGCACGAAGCCGACCTCGGCCAGCGAGGGCGGTCGCAGCGCGCCGGTGGCCAGCGCCGCGCGCCAGCCGGCCGGCTCGAGGAGGTGGAGGAGCACGTCCTCCCCACCCTTCGCACGCTCAGGGCGGGACCCGGGACGCGGCCGGGAAGTGCTTGTCGACACCCTGCGATCCTGCCGGGGTGACCGACGACGTGCTGCCCGGCCCCACCGACTGGGGGACGACGGTCGGCGTCGGCCCCTGGGAGGGCCCGTGGCCCGACGACCCCCGCTACGACCGGGAGCTCCTCGAGCACGGCGACCGGCGCAACGTCGTCGACCGCTACCGCTACTGGACGGTCGAGGCGATCGTGGCCGACCTCGACGGCCGCCGGCACCCCTTCCACGTGGCCATCGAGAACTTCGGCCACGACCTGAACATCGGCACGGTCGTGCGCACCGCCAACGCCTTCCTCGCCGCGGAGGTGCACGTCGTGGGGCGGCGGCGGTGGAACCGGCGCGGCGCGATGGTCACCGACCGCTACCAGCACCTGCGCCACCACGCCGACGTCGACGGGCTGCTCGGCTGGGCCCGCGGGGAGGGCATCCCGGTCGTCGCCGTCGACAACCACCCCGGCGCCGTCCCGCTGGAGACCGCCGACCTGCCCGAGCGGTGCGTGCTGCTGTTCGGGCAGGAAGGTCCCGGGCTCACCGAGCCGGCCCGGGACGGCGCGGACCTCACCGTCTCCATCGCCCAGTTCGGCTCCACCCGGTCGATCAACGTGGGGGTCGCCGCCGGCATCGCGATGCACGCCTGGATCCGGCAGCACGCCGGCCCCTCCGCCTAGCCGGCGAGCACCTCGCGCAGGCGCGCCGCGAACGCCTCCGGCTGGCCGGGGAGGCCGAACTCGCCGCCCATGAAGCCGCCGTGGTGGCTGGGGAAGACGGCCAGCTCCGAGCCCAGCAGCCGCGCGGTCGCCTCGGCGGTGCGCCAGGTCAGCGTGCCCCTCGACTCGATCCCGGCGGCGATCACGACGCGGGTGGGTGCCGCCCGGAGCGCATCGGCGTCCGGGCGGTAGGCGGTGACCGCGTTCGAGACGCCGGAGAGCAGCGGATCCCGTCGGGAGCCGTCGTCCTCGGTGGGCAGCCCGAACGCTGCCGGGTCCGGGAGGGGCAGCTCGTCGGGGAGCTCGCCCTGCCACGAGGTGAGCGCGATGAACGCGGCCATGCCCGCGCCCCAGCCGCTCTTCTCGTAGGTCAGCTGCACCTGCCGCTCGGCGGCGAAGGCCCGCTCGGCGTCCGGCAGGACCGACAGGACCGGCGGCTCGTGCGCCACCAGGGTGCGCACGTCGCCGGGGTGCGCGGCCACCCACGCCAGCCCGGTCACCGCGCCGCCGCTGCTGGCCAGCACGTCGACCGGCCCGGCGCCGAGCGCCTCGACCAGCAGGTGCAGGTCCTCGGCCTGCCGGACGGGGTCGTGGTCGGTCCGCCCGTCGGTGCGCGTGCTGCGGCCCAGCCCCCGCGGGTCGTAGGTGACCACCGTGCGGTCGGGGAAGAGCCCGGCGAGCGTGCCGAAGCCGGTGGCGTCCATCGGCTGGGCGATCATCAGCAGCGGCGGCCGCCCGTCCGCGGCCGGCACCGGACCGCGGACGTCGTAGGCGAGGGTGGCGCCCGGGACGGGGAGCGACAGCGTCGTGGTCATGCCGTCCTGACCGGCGCCGTCCCGGGAAGTCATCGGTGCAGCGGTGCGTCGGGGTCGATGCCGCGGGCGCGCAGCGCCTGCTCGACCGCCGCGCAGACGGTGCGGACGACGTCCACCCGCGCCCACCGCTTGTCCTCCGCGGCGACCAGGTGCCACGGCGCGGCCGGGGAGTCGGTGCGGGCGAGCATCTCCTCGACCGCCGCGGTGTACTCGGGGCGCTTCCCGCGGTTGCGCCAGTCCTCGTCCGTCAGCTTCCAGGCCTTGTAGGGGTCGTCCCGCCGGGCCTCGAACCGGCGCAGCTGCTCCTCGGGCGACAGGTGCAGCCACAGCTTGACCAGGACCATGCCCTCGGCGGCGAGCGTCGTCTCGAGGTCGACGATCTCGTCGTAGGCCCGCCGCCACGCCTCCTCCGGCGCGAACCCCTCCACCCGCTCCACGAGCACCCGGCCGTACCAGGTGCGGTCGAGGACGGCCATCCCGCCCCAGCCCGGCAGCACCGGCCAGAACCGCCACATGAAGTGGTGCCGCTTCTCGTCGGGCGTGGGCGCGGAGAACTGGGCCACCCGCACGTGCCGCAGGTCCAGCTCGCCGACCAGCCGCTTGATCGCCCCGCCCTTGCCCGAGGCGTCCCAGCCCTCGATCAGCACGCACAGCGGCGGCCCGAGCTCCCCGGAGCCGAGCTGGCCGCCCAGCAGCAACCGCAGGTGCACCAGCCGCTGCTGCGCCGCGGCGAGCTGGGTCTTGCCCTCCTTCTTGCCCAGGCGCAGGGACAGGTCGACGTCGGCGAGCCGGCTCATGCCCCGACCCTGCCAGCCCGCGCCCTCGCCCGCCCTGGTGAGTTCCCTCTCGGCCGGCCCCGGGAGCGGCGGGGGAGTGGGACCATGGACGACGCCATGACTGCCCTGCCCCTCGTCTTCGACGCCCCCCGCCGCGGCAAGCCGCCGCGCCACCTCGCCGACCTCACCCGCGAGGAGGCCCGCGCGGCGGTCGCCGAGCTGGGGCAGCCGGCGTTCCGGGCCGACCAGCTGGCGCGGCACTACTACCGCGGCGTCACCGACCCCGCGCAGATGACCGACGTGCCGGCCGCGGTGCGCGAGACGCTCACCGAGGCGCTGCTCCCGGGCCTGCTCACGCCGGTGCGGCACCAGGAGGCCGACGGCGGGCGCACCCGGAAGACGCTGTGGCGGCTGCACGACGGCGCCCTGGTCGAGAGCGTGCTCATGCGCTACCCGGACCGGGCCACCGTCTGCATCTCCAGCCAGGCCGGCTGCGGCATGGCCTGCCCGTTCTGCGCGACCGGCCAGCAGGGGCTGACCCGCAACCTGTCCGCCGCCGAGATCATCGGCCAGGCCGTCGCCGCGGCCGCCGCGATGGCGAACGGGGAGATCCCGGGTGGCCCGGGCCGGCTGTCCAACGTCGTCTTCATGGGCATGGGGGAGCCGCTGGCCAACTACGCCCGCGTGCGCAAGACCCTCGACGCCCTGCTCACCCCCGCGCCGCACGGGCTCGGGCTGTCGCAGCGCTCGGTCACCGTGTCGACGGTGGGCCTCGTGCCGGCGATCCGGCGGCTCACGGATGAGGGCCGCAACGTCACCCTCGCGGTCAGCCTGCACGCCCCCGACGACGAGCTGCGCGACACCCTGGTGCCGATCAACACCCGCTGGAAGGTCGGCGAGGTGGTCGAGGCCGCCGACGCCTACGCGACGAGGACCGGGCGCCGCTACTCCATCGAGTACGCGCTCATCCGCGACGTCAACGACCAGCCGTTCCGCGCCGACCTCCTCGGCAAGCTCCTCGCCGGCCGGCTCGCGCACGTCAACCTGATCCCGCTCAACCCGACGCCGGGCAGCAAGTGGGACGCCAGCCCGCTGCCCGCCCAGCGCGAGTTCGTGGCTCGGCTGCGCGCCGCCGGGGTCCCGACGACGGTGCGGGACACCCGGGGCCAGGACATCGACGGCGCCTGCGGGCAGCTGGCCGCCGCCGACCAGGTCGACGGGGTCCCGAGCGTCGCCGTCGCCACGCCGTCGGCCGAGCCGGTCGAGCCCCCGGTCGCGCTCGGCGCCGAGGCGGACCAGGAGTGAGCGCCGGCGCCCCGTCCGACGCCGAGGCGCACGAGCACACCCACGCCGACGTCTCCGGCGGCTGGCTGCGGGCCGCCGTCTTCGGCGCGATGGACGGGCTGGTCACCAACACCGCCCTGGTCGCCGGCGTCGGTGGGGGCGGCGCCTCGTCGCGGGCCATCGTGCTCTCCGGCGTGGCCAGCCTCGTCGCGGGCGCGATCTCGATGGCGCTCGGCGAGTACACGTCGGTGAAGACGCAGAACGAGCAGCTCGACCTGGAGGTCGACAAGGAGCGGCGCGAGCTCCAGCGCAACCCCGAGGGCGAGCTGGCCGAGCTCGTGGAGATGCTCCGCGCCCGCGGGGTCGACGACCGGCTGGCCCGCAAGGTGGCCGTGCAGCTCTCGGAGGACCCGGAGATCGCGCTGCGGCTGCACGTCGTCGCCGAGCTCGGCCTCAACCCGGAGGACAAGCCGTCGCCGTGGGTCGCGGCGGTCTCCTCCTTCCTGACGTTCGGCACCGGCGCGGTGATCCCGCTGCTGCCGTTCCTGCTCGGCGGCTCCCTGCTGTGGGTGGCGCTGCTCTGCGGCGGCGCGGGCCTGTTCGCGGCCGGGGCGATCAGCTCCCGCTTCACGCCCCGGCCGTGGTGGTACGCCGGGCTACGCCAGCTGGTCTTCGGCGCGGCCGCCGCCGGGATCACGTACCTCGTGGGTGCCGCGATCGGCGTCAGCGTCGCCTGACACGGCGGTACGACGGCGGGCCGTCCGGCGCCGGTCCACGACCGCCAGGCCGGCGCCGGTGAGGAGCAGGGCGGCAGCCGCCGCGCCGGTGATCAGCAGCGCGGCCGACCCTGGGCGCGCCGACCTCGCTGCCACCGCGGGCGCGGACGACGACGCCGCCGCGGCAGCGGCGGCCAGCTCCAACGGCAGGACGACGAGATCACCGCTGGTCGCGCCCGAGAACGTGAGGGTGTGCGACCCGGTCTCGGCGTCGGCCGGCAGCGTGACGTCGGCGGTCACCGTGCCCGTACCGTCCGCGGTGAACGTCCCGAGGGTCACCGGTGCCGAGCGGAGGACGACCGTCACCTGCTCGCCGGACCGGAACCCGGTGTAGGCGAGGCGGAGCGCGTCGCCGGGCGCGAACCGGCCGCCGGGCAGCCGTGCGCAGTCGGCGCAGCCGGGCGCGGCGCCGGTCGCGGTCGCGCTGCTCGGGGCACCGGTAGCGGGAGCCGGTGCGCCGGGAGCGGCCCCGGCGGGAGGGGGTGCCGGCGCCCGGGGCGCACCGGTGGCCGGCGGTGCGGGAGCTGCCGGCGGGGCCGCTGCCGACGGGCCCTTCGGCTGACCCGGCGGTCCGCTGCCGCCCGGCTCCCACCACTGCGGCGGGTCGGGCGCCCCGACGACGGTCAGGGCCACCGCCGGGTAGTCGAACTCGACGTCGCCCAGGGAGCACCGCGCGCGCACGACGTAGGTGCCGGGGCCGGCTGCGTCGACCAGGCGCAGGCCCGTCGACCAGTTGCCGTCGTGCCACTCGTCGGTCTGGGCGTAGCCGTCGGCGGAGTGGTAGGACGTGGCGCCCGCCGGTGCTGCGGTGACCACGACGTACCAGGCCCGGCGCCCCTCGGTGTACGGGTCGTGCTCGGGATCCCAGCAGCCGGTCCCCGACACGGTGAAGGACCCGCCGCGCGGCACCGTCGAGGGGGAGACGACCGGAGCGGGCGCCGCCTGGGCGACCGGCGCCGGCAGGAGCAGCACCGCGACGGCCGCGGTGGTCAGGGTGGCGAGCAGGCGGGGCATCGGACTCCGTCGGGCGCACGGCCCGGCGCGCCCGAGCTCGGCGGAACGGTACGGTCCGCGCCGTTCCCGGCCAAGCACCCGCGGGCCCGGGAACTGCGCGTTCCCCCCGATGTCCCCCGAACGGCGGAAGGCCGGCCCCCGCGCGGGGAGCCGGCCTTCCGGTCGTCAGGGGAGCCGCGTCAGCGGCTGCGCCAGGCGTTCTTCCGCCGGAAGATGTCCCACACCAGGATCAGCACCATCACGGCCGCGGTGCCGACGACCCACAGGTCCTCGACGCGCCCCTCGTGGTTGCCGATCAGGTAGGAGAGCATGATCAGCACCGCCACCCAGGCGGCGATCCGGCCCTTCTTCCCGGTCTCGGCGTGCCAGCCCCAGTCGGCCGGCTCCTCGTGCGTGACGGGGTGCTCGCCGGCGCGGACGACGGCTTCCTCGCGGCCGGGCTGGCTGACCCGGGACGTCGCGGGGTTGTCCAGCGCGGCCCGGCTGTGGTGGGTCGATTCGCTCACGCCCGCATTCTGACAGCTGCCCCCGGCCGGCACCCGGCGAGGTTCCCCTGGACCGGCGCGCCGCGCCGTCGGGGAGGATGCAGCCGTGACGACGCAGCGCGAGGTGACGGTCCTCGGTTCCACCGGGTCCATCGGCCGGCAGGCGATCGAGGTCGCCATGCAGAACCCCGACCGGCTGCGCATCACGGGCCTGGCCGCGGGCGGGGGGAACGTCGCCACGCTCGCCGAGCAGGCGCTCTCGCTCGGCGTGCGCACCGTCGCCGTCGCCCGGGCCACCGCCGCCCAGGACCTGCAGCTGGCCTTCTACGCCGCCGCCTCGCAGCGCGGCTGGTCCAAGGGCGAGTACGCGCTGCCGGAGATCCTGGCCGGTCCGCGCGCCGCCGAGGAGCTGGCCGCCCGGCCGGCCGACGTCGTCCTCAACGGCATCACCGGCTCGATCGGCCTGGGCCCCACGCTGTCGGCGCTGCATGCCGGGCGCACCGTGGCGCTGGCGAACAAGGAGTCGCTCATCGCCGGGGGTGGCCTGGTGCTCGCCGCTGCCGCCCCTGGCCAGCTGGTGCCCGTCGACTCCGAGCACTCGGCCCTGGCGCAGTGCCTCCGCGGGGGCGCCCGCGACGAGGTCGCCCGGCTCGTGCTCACCGCCAGCGGCGGCCCGTTCCGGGGCCGGTCGGCCGCGGAGCTCGAGGGGGTCACCGTCGCCGAGGCGCTGGCGCACCCCACCTGGGACATGGGGCCGGTCGTCACCATCAACTCGGCCACGCTCGTGAACAAGGGGCTGGAGCTGATCGAGGCGCACCTGCTCTTCGGCGTCCCGTACGCCGACATCGACGTCGTCGTCCACCCGCAGTCGATCGTGCACTCGATGGTGACCTTCAGCGACGGGGCCACGCTGGCGCAGGCCAGCCCGCCGGACATGCGGCTGCCGATCGCCCTCGGGCTGGCGTGGCCCGACCGGCTGCCGCACGTCCAGCCGGCGCTGGACTGGTCGACGGCGAGCACGTGGGAGTTCCTGCCGCTGGACTCCGACGCGTTCCCGGCCGTCCGCCTGGCCCGGGCCGCGGGGGAGGCGGGGGGCGTGGTCCCCGCGCTCTACAACGCCGCCAACGAGGAGGCCGTCGCCGCGTTCACGGCGGGTCGGCTCTCGTTCCCAGGGATCGTCCAGCTCGTCGCGCGTACCCTCGACGAGGCGCCGGACCTCGGTGCCCCCACCAGCGTCGAGGACGTCCTCGCCGCCGAGAAGTGGGCCCGGGAGCACGCCCGGGGAGTCATCGCCGGAGGCTGAGCTGAGCGGGATCCTCCTGACGGTCCTGGGGATCGTCGCCTTCGCCGTCGGGCTGCTGTTCTCGATCGGCTTCCACGAGGCCGGTCACTTCTACTGGGCGCGGAAGTTCGGCATGCGCGTCCCGCAGTTCATGGTCGGCTTCGGGCCGACGGTCCTCTCCCGCACCCGCGGCGAGACCGAGTACGGCATCAAGGCCGTGCCGCTCGGCGGCTACATCCGCATCGTCGGCATGATCCCGCCGGCCGAGGAGGGCGAGAGCAAGCGCGCGACCCGCATGCGCAGCTTCATCGCCGAGGTGCGCGGCCAGGCGCAGGACGACGTGCTGCCCACCGACGCCGACCGGGTGTTCTGGAAGAAGCCCTGGTGGCAGCGGGTCATCGTGATGTTCGCCGGCCCCTTCCACAACCTGGTGCTGGCCGTCGTCTTCTTCGCGATCGTGCTGACCGCCGTCGGCACCAGCGTGCTCAGCACCCAGATCCGCACCGTCCCGGCCTGCGTCCTGCCGGCCGGGGCGGCCACGGCCGGGGCCGAGGACCCGTGCGCCGTGCCGATCACCGCGGCGGGCGAGGAGTGCACCGCCGGCGCCGAGGGGTGCGCGCTGCCCCAGCGCAGCCCGGCGGCCGAGGCGGGGCTGCGCCCCGGCGACACGATCGTGGCCATCGGCGGCACCCCGGTCGAGCCGACCGACTACTCCTCGTGGACCACGGTCCAGGACGCGATCCGCAGCAGCCCGGGCGAGCCGCTCGACCTGGTCATCGAGCGGGACGGCGAGCGGCGGGAGCTGACCGTCACCCCGATCGCCAACACGGTCTACACCGAGGCCGGCAGCGACGAGACGACGACCGCGGGCTACCTCGGGATCAGCCCGCTGGGCACCCTGGCCCGCCAGGACGTAGCGGACGTGCCCGGCTACTTCGGGATGATCGTGACCAACTCCGTGCAGCGGCTGGTCGAGATCCCGGAGAAGATCCCGCAGCTGTTCCGGGCCGCCTTCCTCGGCGAGGAGCGCGACGTGAACGGGCCGATCGGCGTCGTCGGCGTCGGCCGCATCTCCGGTGAGGCGTTCGCGCTGGAGCAGCTGTCCGGCATGGAGAAGCTGAGCTTCTTCCTCAGCCTGCTGGCCAGCGTCAACCTGGTGCTGTTCCTGTTCAACCTGCTGCCGATCTACCCGCTCGACGGCGGGCACATCGCCGGCGCGCTGTACGAGAAGGCCCGGGCCACGGTCGCCCGCCTGCGCGGACGCCCGGACCCGGGCCCCTTCGACATCGCCCGGCTGATGCCGGTGGCCTACGCCGTCGCCGGCCTGTTCCTCGCGCTGTCGCTGCTGCTCGTCGTCGCCGACCTGGTCAACCCGATCACGCTGGGCTGACCGGCCGGGCGCAGGTCACAGCCGTGTCCGCGGCGCGCCGGACGCGGCGGGGGATACTGGGCGCATGGCCATCCCCGTCGGTCTCGGCATGCCCGCTGCGCCCCCTCCCGTGCTCGCGCCCCGGCGCAAGACCCGCCAGCTCGACGTGGGCGGTGTCGGCGTCGGCAGCGACTTCCCGGTGAGCGTGCAGTCCATGTGCACCACCAAGACCGCCGACATCAACGCGACGCTGCAGCAGATCGCCGAGCTGACCGCCTCCGGCTGCCAGATCGTGCGGGTCGCGGTGCCCGACACCGACGACGCCGAGGCGCTGCCGATCATCGCGAAGAAGTCGCAGATCCCGGTCATCGCCGACATCCACTTCCAGCCGCGGTACGTGTTCGCCGCGATCGACGCCGGCTGCGCCGCCGTCCGCGTGAACCCGGGCAACATCAAGAAGTTCGACGACAAGGTCGGGGAGATCGCCAAGGCGGCCAAGGACGCCGGCATCCCGATCCGCATCGGCGTCAACGCCGGTTCCCTGGACAAGCGGCTGCTGGCCAAGTACGGCAAGGCCACCCCGGAGGCGCTGGTCGAGTCCGCGCTCTGGGAGTGCTCGCTGTTCGAGGAGCACGACTTCCGCGACATCAAGATCTCGGTCAAGCACAACGACCCGGTGGTCATGGTCCGCGCCTACGAGCTGCTGGCCGCGCAGTGCGACTACCCGCTCCACCTCGGCGTCACCGAGGCCGGCCCGGCGTTCCAGGGCACGATCAAGTCCGCCGTCGCCTTCGGCGCCCTGCTGTCCCAGGGCATCGGCGACACCATCCGCGTCTCGCTGTCCGCGCCGCCGGCCGAGGAGGTCAAGGTCGGCAACCAGATCCTGGAGTCGCTGAACCTCAAGCAGCGTGGCCTGGAGATCGTCAGCTGCCCGTCCTGCGGCCGCGCGCAGGTCGACGTCTACAAGCTGGCCAACGAGGTCACCGCCGGCCTGGAGGGCATGGAGGTGCCGCTGCGCGTGGCGGTCATGGGCTGCGTCGTGAACGGCCCGGGTGAGGCCCGCGAGGCCGACCTGGGCGTGGCCTCCGGCAACGGCAAGGGGCAGATCTTCGTCAAGGGCGAGGTCGTGAAGACCGTGCCGGAGTCGCAGATCGTCGAGACGCTGATCGAGGAGGCCATGCGCATCGCCGGGGAGCAGGTGGACGCCGGCACGCCGTCCGGCCCGCCCGTGGTCACCGTCAGCTGACCGTCCCGTGCTGAGCACGCCCACCGCGCGCGTCCTGGACGACGCGGACGAGCCGGCGGTCACCCGGCTGCTGGCCACCGACCCGGTGGCCACCTGCTGGCTGGCCGGCCGGGTGGAGCAGGTCGGCGTCGCGCCGGTGTCCCTCGGGGCGCCGCTGTGGGGGATGGGCTCGCGCGACTCCCTCGACGCGGTGTGCCTGGCCGGGGCCAACCTGATCCCGTTCGCCCGACCGGGCGCGGAGCAGGCCGCCGCGGCCGCGTTCGCCGAGCGGGCCCGTCGCGCCGGCCGCCGGTGCAGCACCATCGTCGGCCCGGCCGCCGCCGTCGGACCGCTGTGGGAGCTCCTGGAGCCGTCCTGGGGGCCGGCCCGCGACCTCCGCCCGCGCCAGCCGCTGCTGGCCATCGACGGTCCGCCGGCGGTCGCGCCCGAACCGCGGGTGCGCCCGGTGCGCCCGGCCGAGCTGGAGACGCTGCTGCCGGCCTCCATCGCCATGTTCACCGAGGAGGTCGGGGTCAGCCCGCTGCGCTCCGACGGCGGTGCCGCCTACCGGGCCCGGGTGGCCGACCTCGTGCGGGCCGGGCAGTCGCTGGCCTGGATCGAGGACGGCGAGGTGCTGTTCAAGGCCGAGATCGGGGCGGTGTCCCGCGCCGCCTGCCAGGTGCAGGGCGTCTGGGTCGCCCCCGGCCACCGGGGTCGCGGCATCGGCACCGCAGGCACCGCGGCGGTCGTGGAGTACGCCCGCGCCACCATCGCGCCGGTGGTCAGCCTGTACGTCAACGACTTCAACGCCGCGGCCCGGGCGTCCTACGCGAAGGTCGGGTTCCGCGAGGTCGGGACCTACTCCAGCGTGCTCTTCTGAGACCGCCGGGTCCGTCTGCGAGGCTGTCAGCCGTGCGCGCGCGTTCCGGTTCGGTCCTGGTCACCTCGCTGCTGCTCGCCGTACCGGTGCTCGGCGCCTGCTCGGGCGGCGGTGAGGACGAGGCCCGCGAGGCCGCGCAGGCCTTCCTCGACGACTGGGCCGGGGGCGAGACCGATGCCGCCGCGGCGGCCACCACGGACCCCGACACCGCGACCGCGCTGCTCCAGCAGACGGCCACCGACCTCCCCGACGCGCAGCTGAGCACCGAGCTGGGCGAGGTCACGGTCGAGGACGGCGGCGCGTCGGTGGGCTGGACCGCGACCTGGGACCTCGCGGCCGCGCCGGACTGGAGCTACGACGCCACCCTGCGGCTCGAGGAGGACGGCGACGGGTGGGCGGTGGTCGCCGAGCCGTCGCTGGTGCACCCCGAGCTGGGGGAGGGGCAGCACCTCGAGCTGGAGCGCAGCCTGCCCGAGCGCGCGCCGATCACCGGTGCGGACGGCGCGCCGTTGTTCACCCCCACCGAGGTGGTGAACGTCGGCGTCGACCCGGCGCAGGTCACCGACCTCCCGGCGCTGGCCTCGGCGCTGGCCGCGGCCACGGGCACCGACGCCGCGGAGATCACCGCGGACGTCCAGGCCGCTCCGGCGGGGCAGTTCGTCCCGGTCATCACCCTGCGCAGGCCGGACTTCGAGGCGATCCGCGCCCAGGTCTTCGACCTCCCCGGCGCGGTCTTCCCGACCAGCACCCGGCTGCTGGCCCCCTCCCCGCGGTTCGCCGAGGCGCTGCTCGGGCGGGTCGGCGACGCCACCGCGGAGATCATCGAGGAGACCGCCGAGGACGGCGCCCCGCGCTACGCCGCCGGCGACCAGGTCGGCCTCTCCGGTCTGCAGCGTGCCCTGCAGGAGCAGCTGACCGGCACGCCCGGGTTCACCGTCCGGGTGACCGCGCTCGACGAGAGCATCGGGGACGAGGGCCGCGAGATCGCCGGCGTCGACCCGGTGCCGGGCGAGCCGGCGCAGACGCCGCTGGTCCCGGCGATCCAGACCGCCGCCGACGCCGCCGTCGCCGCCGAGACCCGGCCCACGCACCTGGTGGTCGTGCGGCCCGGTACCGGCGAGATCCTGGCCGTCTCCTCCAACGAGATCGCCGACGCCGGCAACGCCCTGTCCGGGCAGTTCCCGCCGGGCTCGAGCATGAAGGCGATCACCGCGACCGCCCTCCTCGGTGCGGGCGCGGTGACGCCGACTACGCCCGTTCCCTGCCCGGGCACCACCGTGGTCGAGGGGCGGGAGTTCGAGAACCAGGACCAGTTCGACCTGGGCACCGTGCCGTTCACCGAGGCCTTCGCCGAGTCCTGCAACACCACCTTCATCCAGGCGGCGATGGAGCTCCCCGACGGCGCGCTGGCCGAGGCGGCGCGCTCCTACGGTGTCGGCTCGGACTGGCAGCTGCCGGTCGACGTGTTCGGCGGGAGCGTGCCTTCCGACAGCACCGGGACGACGAAGGCGGCCAACGCCATCGGCCAGGGGCAGGTGCTGATGAGCCCGGCGCAGATGGCGCTCGTCGTCGCCGGCATCGCCAGCGGCACGCCGGCCGCGCCCGTCGAGGTGTCCGGCTCGACCGCCGCCGGTGAGGCGCCGGCCGGCCCGGGGCAGGCGGTGCTCGACGCGCTCCGGCCGATGATGCGCCAGGTGGTGCTCACCGGCACCGCCGCCGCGCTCGCCGACCGCGGCGAGGTGTTCGGCAAGACCGGCACCGCCGAGTACGGCAGCAACACCCCGCCCGACTCGCACGGCTGGTTCGCCGGCTACCGCACCGGCGGGGCGACCGGTGACATCGCGTTCGCCGTCCTGGTCGAGGGCGGGCAGTCCAGCAGCGCCGCCGTCGCGGTGGCGGACGCCTTCCTCGGCGCGGTCGGGTAGGCCTCAGGCGTAGCGGAAGGCCAGCGCGGTCTCCCGGGCGTAGCGCCGCCGCGTGAACCACAGCAGGACGCGGAAGCCGTTGCCCACGGACGAGAAGGCGGTGTCGCGCTGCTCGGGTGTCAGGCCGTCGGCGACCCACGGGACGAGGAACCTCGTCCGGGCGAAGGTGGCACCGGAGCCGGCGGCCTCCTCCACGCGGTCCCAGCCCTCCTGCGGCAGCAGCCGCTGCACGATCGGCAACGCGCCGGTCTCCTCGTGCCGCAGGTGCTCGCCGAGGACGTCGCACGCCTGCCGGGTGGTCCCGGCGAGCCGGCTCCGGGTCTCCTCGTCCGGGCGGTCCGCCATCCGTGCGAACCCCTCCGCGCAGGCGGCCAGGAGCGGGTCGATGAGCTGGTGCTCGGCCTCCATCGCCTCGAGCGTGGCCCGTCCCGCCGTGTCGCCGTCGGCGTCGACGAGGTCGAGCAGCTGCGGCCACAGCACGTCGTCCTCGGTCGTGTGGTGGTGGTGCAGGACGTGGCTGAACCGCTCCCACCGCACCGCGAGCCCGCGCCAGACGTCGATCTCCCCGACGGGGGTGCCGGCGGCCGCCGCGGCGAACGAGGCGAGGTCGCGGCGGAAGGCGTGGTGGGCCAGGTACATGCCGTTGAGGTCCAGCGGTCCCTCGGCCACGTGCGTCTGACCGGGCAGGTCCAGCAGGGCCGGGCCGGCCGGGCGGTGCGTGGTGGTGCTCATCGAGCGGTCCTCTCGTGCGGTGGCAGGGGCTCGGTGCCCCGGTGCCCGCAGCGTCGGACCGGTCGCTTGCGGCGTACTTGGACGCCACTGCAGAGCGGGTGGGTCAGCTGGCCGGCAGCCCCGGGAAGGGGGTCGTGACGGGGGTGCGGCCCGCTGCCGTCCGCCAGCTCACCGCGCGCACCTCGGCCTCGCCCAGGGCCGTGACGGCGAGCTCGCGGGTGGAGCTCTCCACGGCCTGGTCCAGCACGCGCACCCACGCCGCGGCGACGCCGTCCTCGAGCTCCACGGCCAGCGCCGCGGCGTCCACCGCGGACAGCACGGGGAACGGCAGGGCGTAGGCGCCCTCGGCCTGGGCCGGGTCGGCGCCGCGCTCGGTGAGCAGCGCGACGACGCGGTCGCGCAGGTCGCGGTGCGCCGTCTCGGCCGCCGACGCGGTCCCCTGGGCGGTCGGGTCCAGCGCGGCGCCCACCACGCCGTAGCCCCACACCGCCGTGTGCTCCGCGGTCAGCGCGTCGTCCAGGGCGGCGTTCTCCGTCGCCTCGGTGAGCGCACCGGTGCTGTCGTCAGCCACTGCCGGCTCCCGTCATGCCAGTCGTCCGTCCTGCCCGCGCAGCCCCGCCGCGATCGAGCCCAGCAGCGCGGCGCGGGCCCCCGACTGGCCCACGCAGGCCGTCGCGTGGGATGTGGCCGCCGCCGCGACCTGGCCCCGCAGCCAGGCGCGGGCGCCGCCGGCCGGCGGAGCGTCGGAGGCCGGGGCCGACGACGTCGCCCCGGGAGCCGCCGCGCGCAGCCGGTCGAGCTGCTCCCCGGCCTGCGCGGCGAGGTCGGCGACCTCCGCGGCCAGGGCCGGCTCGGCTGCGCCCGCGGCGGTGTAGGCGGCGACCAGCGCCTCCTGCACGCCCACCTGGGCGGCCAGCTCGTCGGCCTGCCGGCCGGTGACCTGCTCGCGCTCGTCCGGGGAGGAGGTGCAGCCGGCGGCGAGGACGGCCACCCCGACCGAGGAGGCCACGAGCAGGGTGCGCCGGGAGAAGCCCCGCGACGGGGGAGCGGCGGTGGGATGCATCGGTGCCATCCTCGCAGCCGCGGGGCCCGTCGGTCGGGAGACCGGCCGGAGGGCCGTCGCACCCGCTGCCCCGTGCCGTCCCGTTCGTCCCTCGCGTCCCAGCGGGCGGTAGCCTGACCACTTCCCCTCGGATCCCGGGCTCGGCCGTCGCCGGAGGCCGGTCCGGGGGATGCGCCCCGCACCGTGCGGCCGCCCGAGCCTGGAGGAGGAAGCCGTGTCCGCCTCTCGCGGCACCCCGCGGACCGACCCCACCGCCGCTCGCCTCGCCGGCTGGATCGAGCCCGTCGTCGGCGACGCCGGCTACGACCTCGAGGAGCTCGTGGTCACCCCCGCCGGCCGGCGCAGCATCGTCCGCGTCGTGGTCGACCGGGACCAGGGCGTCAGCCTCGACGACGTCGCCGACGTCAGCCGTGCCGTCTCCGACGCGCTGGACGCGCACGACGACGGGATGGGCCGCACGCCGTACGTCCTGGAGGTCACCAGCCCCGGCGTCGACCGCCCGCTCACCGAGCAGCGGCACTGGCGGCGCAACGCCGGCCGGCTGGTCGTCGTGGCCGTCGGCCCGGCGGGCTCGACGGAGCAGGTCACCGGGCGGATCACCGCGGTGGACGACCAGGGCGTGACCCTCGCCGTCGAGGCCGCCGGCAAGCCCGGGGCGAAGAAGCGCCCGCCCACGCCCCGGCAGGTGCCGTGGGCGGAGCTGGGCGCCGGCCACGTGCAGGTGGAGTTCGGCCGTCCCGGGACCGAGGATGGCGATGAGGACGGGGGCGTCGACGCGGACAGCGCCGTGGACGACGACGGAGGGGAACTGTGAACATCGACGTCACCGCGCTCAAGGCGGTGGAGCGGGAGAAGGGCATCCCCGCCGACACGGTGATCGAGGCCATCGAGACGGCCCTGGTCACCGCCTACCGGCACGCCGACGGCGCGGCCAAGCACGTGCGGGTGCACGTGGACCGCAAGTCCGGCGAGGTCGCCGTCCTCGCCCAGGAGCTCGGCCCCGACGGCGAGGTCGTGCGCGAGTGGGACGACACCCCGTCCGACTTCGGTCGCATCGCGGCCAGCACCGCCAAGCAGGTCATCGTCCAGCGGCTGCGCGACGCCGAGCACGAGCAGACCTTCGGCGAGTACGCCGGCAAGGAAGGCGACATCGTCAGCGGCATCGTCCAGGCCGACCAGCGGCGCAACGCCAGCGGTGTCGTGATGATCGACATCGGCAAGGTCGAGGCCGTGCTTCCGGCAGCCGAGCAGGTGCCGGGGGAGAGCTACCCGCACGGCAGCCGGCTCAAGGCCTACGTGGTGTCGGTGGCGCGCACCTTCCGGGGGCCGCAGGTCACCGTCTCGCGCACCCACCCCAACCTGGTGCGCAAGCTGTTCGCGCTCGAGGTCCCCGAGATCGCGGACGGCAGCGTGGAGATCGTCGCGGTGGCCCGCGAGGCGGGGCACCGGTCCAAGATCGCCGTCCGCACCAAGGTGCCGGGCCTCAACGCCAAGGGCGCCTGCATCGGTCCCATGGGGCAGCGGGTCCGCAACGTGATGAGCGAGCTGCACGGCGAGAAGATCGACATCGTCGACTGGTCCGACGACCCGGCCACGTTCGTCGCCTCGGCGCTGAGCCCGGCCCGGGTGTCCGAGGCCCGGGTCGTCGACCCCCAGGCCAAGGCCGTCCGCGTGGTCGTGCCCGACTACCAGCTGTCGCTGGCCATCGGGAAGGAAGGGCAGAACGCCCGCCTGGCCGCGCGGCTGACCGGCTGCCGGATCGACATCCGCAGCGACGCGCAGACCGACGACGACGCCGCCGCCCCCTCGCCCGGGGTCGGGCGCCCGCCGCTCCGCTCCGGCCCGCCGTCTCCCTCGGCGGGGGGACGTCCGGGCGGTCACCGGCCTCCGCCCCGACGCGCGGAACATCCGGGGCCGGCCACGCGCTAGAGTGCAGGGTGGCCGAAACGTCGATCCCGGTCCGCACCTGCGTGGGGTGCCGGAAACGAGCGCCGGTCAACGAACTGCTGCGCGTCGTCGTGCGGTCGGGGGCCCTGGTCCCGGATCCCCGGCGGCGGCTCCCCGGCCGGGGAGCGTCGGTGCACCCCACACCGGAGTGCCTGCACGCAGCAGAGCGACGCCGGGCCTTCCCGCGAGCGCTGCGCCTCCCCGGAGGCGCCGGTGCCCCGCTGGAGGCCGGTCCGCTGAGGGCCCACGTCCTCGGTGCCTCCCCGGAGGCGGCCGGGACCGGGTCCCGGGCGGGCGAGTGACCGCGGTAGCCGCCGCGGGAACGACCACCAGCAGTTCCAGCGACGGACCGGCACGAGGCCGGTCCGCATGTCGACAGGACGTCGTCGGATGACTCAGCCGTGAAGTTCTCACGATGACCATGCGCCACTAACGACGAGGTCGAGCGGGCAAGCCGCCGGCCTCACAAAGAGGAGACCCGTGCCAGGCAAAGCCCGCGTACACGAACTCGCCAAGGAGTTCGGTGTCGACAGCAAGACCGTGCTCGCCAAGCTCAAGGAGCAGGGCGAGTTCGTGAAGTCCGCCTCCTCGACCGTCGAGGCCCCCGTGGCCCGACGGCTCCGGGAGGCCCTGGGCGCCGCCACCGGTGGCAGCGCCCCCGCCGCGCCCAAGCCCGCCGCCCCGGCCCGCCCGTCGGCTCCGGCTGCCCCCGCGGCTCCGGCTGCCCCCGTGGCCCCGTCGGCTCCGGCTGCCTCGGCTCCGGCCGCCTCGGCGCCGGCTCCGGCCCGGCCGGCCGGACCGACCCCCGGTCCGCGTCCCGCGCCCCGCCCCGCCGCGCCCCAGGCGCCGGCGGCGCAGGCCCCCGCGGCCCCGGCCCCGGCGGCTCCGACCCAGCAGCCGGCGGCTCCCCGCCCGGGTGCTCCCCGTCCCGGCGGTGCCGCTCCCGGCGCCGGTCCGCGTCCCGGCCCCCGGCCGGCCCCGCGTCCGGGCAACAACCCCTTCAGCTCCCCGCGTCCGGCTCCGGCCGGCGGCGCCGCGCGCCCCGGCCCCGGTACCGCCGGTCCGCGTCCGGCCTCCGGTCCGGGTGGTCCGCGTCCCGGCCCGGGTGCCGGTGGTCCGCGTCCGGCCTCCGGTCCGGGTGGTCCGCGTCCCGGCCCGGGTGCCGGTGGTCCGCGTCCGGCGGCCGGTTCCGGTGGGCCCCGTCCGAACCCGGGCATGATGCCGCAGCGCCCGTCGCCCGGCATGATGCCGCCGCGTCCCGCCGCCGGCGGTCGCCCCGGAGGCGGCCCCGGTGGCCCCGGCGGTCGCGGTCGTCCGGGTGGTCCCGGCGGCGGTGGCGGCTTCCGCCCCGGTGGCGGCGGCGGTGCCCCCGGTGCCGGTGCGCCGGCCGGTGGTGGCTTCCGCGGTGGCGGCGGCGGTCGTGGCCGTGGCCGAGGTGGCTCGGGTGCCGGTACCGCGGGTGCCTTCGGGCGCCCCGGTGGCCGCGGCCCGGTCCGCGGTCGCAAGAGCAAGAAGCAGAGGCGTCAGGAGTTCGACTCCATGGCGGCGCCCAGCATGGGCGGCGTCAGCCTGCCGCGCGGCAACGGGCAGACCGTCCGGCTGCCCCGTGGCGCCTCGCTGACCGACCTGGCCGAGCGCATCAACGCCCAGCCCGCCGCGCTGGTCACCGCCCTGTTCCACCTGGGCGAGATGGTCACCGCGACGCAGTCGGTCAACGACGAGACGCTGCAGCTGCTCGGTGCCGAGATCGGCTGGGTCATCCAGGTCGTCTCGCCCGAGGACGAGGACCGCGAGCTCCTCGAGACCTTCGACCTCACCTTCGGTGACGAGGAGGGCGACGAGGACGACTGGTCGGCCCGTCCGCCGGTCGTGACCGTCATGGGTCACGTCGACCACGGGAAGACCAAGCTGCTGGACGCCCTGCGGCACGCCAACGTGGCGGCCAAGGAGGCCGGTGGCATCACGCAGCACATCGGCGCCTACCAGATCGTCACCGAGCTGGAGGGCGACGAGCGCCCCATCACCTTCATCGACACCCCGGGTCACGAGTCGTTCACCGCGATGCGTGCCCGCGGCGCGAAGGTGACCGACATCGTCGTCCTGGTGGTCGCCGCCGACGACGGCGTCATGCCGCAGACGGTCGAGGCGCTCAACCACGCCCAGGCCGCCGATGTGCCGATCGTGGTCGCGGTCAACAAGATCGACAAGGAGGGGGCCAACCCCGCCAAGATCCGCCAGCAGCTCACCGAGTACGGGCTGGTGGCCGAGGAGTACGGCGGCGACACGATGTTCGTCGACGTCTCCGCGACCACCCGCCAGGGCCTCGACGAGCTCCTCGCGGCGATCCTGCTCACCGCCGACGCCTCGCTGGACCTGCGCGCCAACACCGAGCAGGACCCGCAGGGTGTCGTCATCGAGGGCAAGCTGGACAAGGGCCGGGGCCCCGTCGCCACGGTGCTGGTCCAGCGCGGCACGCTGCGCCAGGGCGACTCGATCGTCGCCGGCGACGCCTACGGCCGCGTCCGCTCGCTGCTCGACGAGCACGGCAACAAGCTGAAGGAAGCCCTCCCGGCCCGCCCCGTGCAGGTCGTCGGGCTCACCTCGGTGCCGCGCGCCGGTGACACCTTCCTCGTCGTCGAGGAGGACCGCGTCGCCCGGCAGATCGCCGACCGCCGCCAGGCCCGCATCCGCAACGCGCAGAACGCCTCGATGCGCAAGCGGATCAGCCTGGAGGACCTCGACGCGGCGCTCAAGGAGACCCGTCAGCTCAACCTGATCATCAAGGGCGACAACTCGGGCACCGTCGAGGCGCTCGAAGAGGCGCTGATGAAGATCGAGGTCGACGACGAGATCTCGCTGCGGGTCATCCACCGCGGCGTCGGTGGGATCACCAAGAGCGACATCGACCTGGCGCTGGCCGACGACGTCATCGTCCTGGGCTTCAACGTCCGGGCCGAGGGGCAGGCCACCGAGCTCGCCAACCGCGAGGGCGTCGACGTCCGGTACTACTCGGTCATCTACCAGGCGATCGAGGAGATCGAGGCGGCCCTCAAGGGCATGCTCAAGCCGGAGTACGAGGAGGTCCAGCTCGGCTCGGCGGAGGTCCGCGAGGTCTTCCGCGTGCCGAAGATCGGCAACGTCGCCGGCTCGATCGTGCGCACCGGCACGATCAACCGGAACTCCAAGGCCCGGCTGGTCCGCGACGGCGTCGTCGTCGCCGACAACCTCACCGTGGAGTCGCTGCGCCGGTTCAAGGACGACGTCACCGAGGTCCGCGAGGGCTACGAGTGCGGTATCGGCCTCGGCTCGTTCAACGACATCAAGGTCGAGGACGTGATCGAGACCTTCGAGATGCGCGAGAAGCCGCGCGCGTAAGGGGTTCCGTCGCCCGGCAGCGGGGAAGTGGTGATCCGGTGTTCACCGGTTCGCTCTCCGCCGACCTGCTGCTGGGCGACGTCCACTCGCTCAAGGGCAAGCGCGCCGTGGTGCGGCCGATCGTGGCCGAGCTGCGGCGCCGCTTCGCCGTCTCCGCCGCCGAGGTCGGCGACCAGGACCTGCACCGCCGGGCGCAGGTCGGCGTCGCCACCGTCGCCGGGGACGCCGGTCAGGTGACCGACGTCCTCGACGCGTGCGAGCGGTTGCTGGCCGAGCGGCCGGAGGTGACGCTGCTGTCGACGCACCGGCAGCTGTTCTCCGACAGCGACGGCTGAAGACACCTGCCGTCCCGTCCGACGGTGCCGGGGTCCCCGGCACCCCTTCCGAGGAGGTCCGATGGCCGATCCGGCCCGCGCCCGCAAGCTGGCGGTGCGCATCCGACAGATCGTCTCCGCCGCGATCGAGACCCAGATCAAGGACCCCCGCCTGGGCATGGTGACCGTCACCGACGCCAAGGTGACCGGCGACCTCCGCGAGGCCACGGTCTTCTACACCGTCTACGGCGACGCCGAGGCGATCGCCGACTCGGCCAAGGCGCTGGCCAGCGCCACCGGCGTGCTGCGGTCCACCGTCGGCCGCCAGACCGGCATCAAGTTCGTGCCCACGCTGGAGTTCGTCGCCGACATCGTCCCCGACACCGCCCGCGAGCTCGAGGAGGCGCTGGAGCGCGCCCGGCACGCCGACGCCGAGCTCGCCCGCGCCCGCGAGGGCGCGACCTACGCCGGCGACGCCGACCCGTACCGGCGCCCCGCCGAGGACGACGAGGACGACGACGCGGTCGGGTCCGAGGCGCACGACACGGTCGGGCACGACCCTGCCGATGACAGTGGCGAGGACCTGACCGCCCGCACCGGGAGCACGCTGTGACCGAAGTCGACCCCGACCCGTACGAGCCCGCCGAGGGGCAGGGCGAGTCCGTGCTCGGCGGCCCCGAGGTGCCGGCCGACGGCGACCCGACCGACGGCGGCCGCACCGGCCAGATCGGCGAGGTCCCGAGCATCGCCGACGACCAGCCCACCGACGGCAGCCGCTACCCGGTCGGTGGCGGCTCGGTGGGCGAGGAGGAGAACGCCCCGCCGGTCGCCGACCCGGGTCCGGACGCCTGACCGTGGGCGCACCGACCACCGAGCACGCGACCCGCAGCGTCGGGGCCGTGCTGGCCGAGGCCGCCGAGGCACGGGCCACCGTCGTCCTCTCGGGGCACGTCCAGCCCGACGCCGACGCGCTGGGCAGCACGCTGGCGCTGGCCGAGGGGCTGCGCCGGCGCGGCGCCCGCGTGCTGCCGACCTTCCCGGCGCCGTTCACCCTGCCGGCGTCCCTGGGCTGGCTGCCGGGCGCGGAGGGGCTCGTCCCGCCGTCGTCCGTGCCGTCGTCACCCGACGTCTTCGTCAGCCTCGACGCCGCCTCCCCGGGCCGGCTCGGCGAGCTGGCCGTGCTGCTGGACCGGGCCGGGACGTCCGTCGTCGTCGACCACCACGCCAGCAACCCCGGCTTCGGCGGGGTGCAGCTGGTCGACCCCGGCGCCCCCGCGACCGTCGCGCTGGTGGCCGGGCTGCTCGACGACCTGGGCGTGCTGGTCGACCAGCAGCTGGCCACCTGCCTCTACGCCGGCCTGGCCGCCGACACCGGCTCCTTCCGGTTCGGCAACACCCGCCCGGACACCCACGAGTTCGCCGCGCGCCTGCTGGCCACCGGTATCGACCACGCCGCGATCAGCCGCCGGCTCTTCGACACCGCGCCGTTCGGCTGGCTCGGCCTGCTCTCGGTGGTCACCGGCCGGGCCGCGCTCGAGCCCGGCGTCGGCCGCGGACTGGTCTGGACGTGGTCGAGCACGGCCGAGGCGGCCGAGCACGGTCTGCCCGGTGAGCAGCTCGAGGCCCTCGTCGACGTCATCCGCTCCGCGCAGGAGGCCGACGTCGCCTGCGTGCTCAAGGGCCAGGACGACGGCTCCTGGTCGGTGTCCCTGCGCTCGCGCGGCGGGACCGACGTCGCCCGGGTGGCCATCGCGCTCGGCGGCGGTGGGCACACGCTCGCGGCCGGGTACACCTCGCACCTCGACCGCGAGGGCACGGTCGCCGCGCTGAGGGACCAGCTGGCCCTTGGCTGAGCGCGCCGGCTCACCCGAGCCGTCGGTCCTCTCCCTGGCGCTGCCGGCGCTGGTCGTGCTGGCGGCCGAGCCGCTCTACCTGCTGGTGGACACCGCGGTGGTGGGCAACCTCGGCACGGTGGCGCTGGGCGGGCTCGCCGTCGGCGGCGGGCTGTTCGCCTGGGCCGCGGCGCTGCTCAACTTCCTCGCCTACGGCACGACGGCGCGCGCCGCCCGCCGGGCCGGGGCCGGTGACCGGCGCGGCGCCGTCGACGAGGGGGTGCAGGCGACCTGGCTCGCGCTCGCCCTGGGCGTCGTCGTGCTCCTCGTCTTCCAGGTGCTCGCCGGTCCGCTGACCCGGCTCCTGGCCGGCGGCGGGGGAGCGGTGGCCGAGGCCGGCGAGGAGTGGCTGCGGATCGCCTCGCTCGGCGCCCCGCTGCTGCTGGTGTCCCTGGCGGGCAACGGCTGGCTGCGCGGCGTGCAGGAGCTGCGCCGCCCGGTGCGGTTCGTGCTCGCCGGCAGCCTGGTCAGCCTGGTGCTCTGCCCGCTGCTGGTGCACGTCGCCGGCTGGGGCCTGCCCGGCTCCGCGGTCGCCAACGTGCTGGGCCAGGGGGTCACCGCCGCCCTCTTCCTGCGGGCGCTCGCCCGGGAGGGGGCCGGGTGGCACGCGCGCCCGCGGGCCGTGCTCGCCCAGCTGGTGATCGGCCGCGACCTGCTGCTGCGGGCGGCCGTGCTGCAGGTGTCCTTCCTCGTCGCCGCCGGAGTCGCCGCCCGGGCCGGCACCGCGGAGCTGGGCGCGCACCAGATCGCGCTGCAGCTGTTCTTCTTCCTCGCCCTGGTGCTGGACGCCTACGCGATCGCCGCGCAGACCCTGGTGGGGCACGCCCTCGGCGCGGGGCACCCGGTGAGGGCGCGGGCCACGGCCCGCCGGGTGGTCGCCTGGGGGCTGGGCACGGGGCTGGCGGTCGGTGGCCTCCTGCTGGTGCTGCGCGGCGTGCTGCCCGCGCTGTTCACCGACGACCCGGCCGTGGTCGACCAGGCGGAGCTCGTCTGGTGGTTCCTGGCCGGCTTCCAGCCGCTGGCCGGTGTGGTGTTCGCCCTGGACGGGGTGCTGATGGGCGCCGGCGACGTCGGGTACCTGCGCACGGTCACCATCGGCTCCGCCCTGCTGGGGTTCCTGCCGCTGTCGCTGCTGTCCGGGCCGCTGGACTGGGGCCTGGCCGGCGTGTGGACCGGGCTGACGCTGTTCATCGGGCTGCGGCTGGTGGGCGTCCTGGCCCGGGTGGCGGGTGACCGGTGGCTGACCGCGCCTGAGACGGTTGCCCGGTGAGCCCCAAGCGCCCTGACGCCGACGTCCCGCCCGGCCTGCTGCTGGTCGACAAGCCCGGCGGCATGACCTCGCACGACGTGGTCGCCCGCGCCCGGCGGGCGCTCTCGGTGCGCAAGGTCGGTCACGCCGGCACGCTCGACCCGATGGCCACCGGCCTGCTCGTGCTCGGCGTCGGCACCGCCACCCGGCTGCTGGGCTACGTCGGCGGGCACGACAAGACCTACGAGGCGACGATCCGGCTCGGCCAGGCGACGGTCACCGACGACCGCGAGGGCGAGGTGCTCACCAGCGCCTCCACCGCGGGTCTGGACGACGACGCCGTGCGCGCCGCGCTGGCCGCGCAGACCGGCCCGCTGCAGCAGGTGCCCTCGTCGGTCAGCGCGGTGAAGGTGGCCGGGATCCGTTCCTACGACCGGGTGCGGGCAGGGGAGGCCGTCGAGCTGGCGCCCCGGTCGGTGACAGTGCACCGCATCGAGGTGCACCGGATCGCCCGCCCGGAGGCGGAGCTGCTCGACGTCGAGGTGACCGTCGAGTGCACCGCCGGCACCTACATCCGCGCGATCGCCCGCGACGCCGGGGCCGCGCTGGGGGTGGGCGGGCACCTCACCGAGCTGCGGCGCACGGTCTCGGGCCCCTTCTCCACGGCGCAGGCGGCGCCGGTCGAGGAGGCGGCAGCGGCGCTGGTCGCCGACGGCGGCACCGGCTTCCTCGGCCTTAGCGAGGCGGCCCGGCTGGTCTTCCCCGAGCGGGCCCTGACCGAGGACGAGGCACGGGCCATCGGGTACGGCCAGCGGGTCCCCGCCACCGGCGCACCGGGCGTGCACGCCGCCCTCGACCCGGCCGGCCGGCTGGCTGCCCTCGTCGAGGACGCCGGGTCCACCGCCCGCGTCGTCGTCGGCTTCCCGCCGTCCTGACGGCCGACGCGGGGGGATTGAGCGCGCTCCGCCCCGGGAAGGTGTGGCCCATGAGCGTCGTCAAGATCAACGCGGTCACCGTGCCCAAGGACAAGCAGGAGCGCTTCGAGGAGCGGTTCCGCGGCCGTGCGGGCGCGGTGGAGAGCACACCGGGTTTCGAGTGGTTCGAGCTGCTGCGGCCGGTGGAGGGCACCGACCAGTACCTGGTCTACACGCGGTGGAGCAGCGTCGAGGCCTACGAGGCCTGGCAGTCGGGTCAGGACTTCGACCGCGCGCACGACGGGGGCGGCGACACGCTCGCCTCCGCGGCGCCGCACTCGGCCCACGTGTGGACCTACGAGGTGCTCGAGACCGCCGGCCCGAAGGGCGAGCAGCAGACCCAGGGCTGACCGGGGTTAGTGTGACGGCGCCGGTCCCGCACGCCGCGGGGCCGGTGCCGGAACGACCTCGGGTGGGAGACATGACCGACACGATCGCCGACAGCCGTACCTCCTCGCGGACCTTCGTCGAGGGCGTGCCGGTGGTCGTGGAGGACGTCGTCCGCCGGCCCGCGGCGGAGCGCGAGCAGCTGCTGGCCGACCCCGGGTTCGGCCGCTACTTCACCGACTCCATGTTCGTGGCCCGGTACGAGGCCGGGCGCGGCTGGTACGACGCCCGGCTGACGCAGTACGCGCCGCTGCAGCTGGACCCCGGTACCGCCGCCCTGCACTACGCGCAGTCGATCTTCGAGGGGCTCAAGGCCTACGCCCAGCCCGACGGCAGCGTGGCGACCTTCCGCCCCCAGGCCAACGCGGCCCGCTTCGTCCGCAGCGCCCAGCGCCTGGCGATGCCGCCGGTGCCGGAGGAGGCGTTCCTCGCCGCCGTGGACGCGCTCGTGGACGCCGACCGCGACTGGGTGCCCACCGGCCCGGACCAGACGCTGTACCTGCGCCCCTACCAGCTGGCCAGCGAGTCGTTCCTCGGTGTCCGCCCGGCGCACGAGTACCTGTTCCTGGTCGTCGCCAGCCCGGCCGGTGCGTACTTCCCGCGCGGCGTGCGCCCGGTCTCGGTGTACGTCTCCGAGGACTACGTCCGGGCCGCGCCCGGCGGCACCGGCGACGTCAAGTGCGCCGGCAACTACGCGGCCAGCCTGCTCCCGCAGCAGGAGGCCAGCGCCCTCGGCTGCGACCAGGTGGTCTACCTCGACGCCGTGGAGAAGCGCTACATCGAGGAGCTGGGCGGGATGAACCTGTTCTTCGTCCTCGGCTCCGGGGACGACGCCGAGCTGGTCACCCCCGAGCTCTCCGGCACGCTGCTGCCCGGCATCACGCGCGACTCGCTGATCACCCTCGCCCGCGAGCTGGGCCACCGCGTGACGGAGCGCAAGTACAGCCTCGAGGAGTGGCGGCGCGGCGTCCTCGACGGCACCGTCACCGAGACCTTCGCCTGCGGCACGGCAGCGGTCATCACGCCGGTCGGCGAGGTCAAGGCGCGCACGGGCGACTTCACCGTCGGCGACGGGGAGCCAGGTCCGCTCACCACGCGGCTGCGCGCGGCGCTGCTCGACATCCAGCACGGGCGGGTGGCCGACACCCACGGCTGGCTGCACCGGGTCGGCTGAGGGCGGGCTGGGCGGGTCGGGTAGACGATGCTGCGCTGGCGGGGCCTGGAGGCCACCCCGGGTGACCTCGGGCGGACGGTCGTCACGGTCGGGATGTACGACGGCGTCCACCGGGGGCACCAGTCGCTGATCGGCACCGCGGTCGCCCGCGCCCGGGCGATGCGCCGGCCCTGCCTGCTGCTGACCTTCGACCCGCACCCGGCCGAGGTGATCCGCCCCGGCTCGCACCCGGCGATCCTCACCAGCATGGACCGCAAGGCCGAGCTGGTGGCCGAGCTCGGCGTCGACGCCATGTGCGTGCTGCCGTTCACCGCCGACTTCATGCGGCTGCCGCCGGAGACGTTCACGCACACCGTGCTGGTCGAGCACCTGCACGCCGCGCAGGTCGTGGTGGGCCAGAACTTCACCTACGGGCACAAGGCCGCGGGCACCGTCGCCACCCTCACCGAGGAGGGCCGCCGCTTCGGCTTCGCCGTCGAGGGCGTCCCGCTCGCCCAGGACACCGCCGACGGCGCCGACGTGACGATCTCCTCCACCTACACCCGGGCCTGCGTGGCCGCCGGCGACATGGAGTCGGCCGCGCGCGCCCTCGGCCGCCCGCACCGCGTCGACGGCGTCGTCGTCCGGGGGGACCGGCGCGGCCGGGAGCTCGGGTACCCGACCGCCAACGTCGAGACCCCGCAGTACACCGCGATCCCGGCCGACGGCGTCTACGCCGGCCACCTGGTCACCCGCGACCCGCGCAGCGGCGCCAGCCGGGAGCGGTTCCCGGCGGCGATCTCGGTCGGCACCAACCCGACGTTCCAGGGGTCGCGGCGCACGGTCGAGGCCTACGTCCTCGACTACGACGGCGACCTGTACGGCGAGCACGTGGGCGTGGAGTTCGTCCGCAGGCTGCGTCCCATGGCCGCGTTCCCGGACGTCGACGCCTTGGTCGCAGCCATGGCGCGGGACGTCGCCGACACCCGATCGGTGCTGGGGCTCTAGCGCCCGCTGGTAGTCTGATCGCGGCCGCGTCTGCGCGGCCTGTGTGCAACCTGCCCCCGTGAGTCAGACCGGGGGCCACACGTGACCCGCCCCGGAGGCGATCCATGGCGCTCGAGAGCGCGCTCAAGAAGCAGATCATGACCGAGTACGCCACGGTCGAGAACGACACCGGCTCGCCCGAGGTGCAGGTCGCGATGCTGACCCGCCGGATCAGCGACCTGACCGAGCACCTGAAGATGCACAAGCACGACCACCACAGCCGGCGCGGCCTGCTGCTGCTGGTCGGCCGTCGTCGCCGGCTGCTCAACTACCTGGCGAAGACCGACATCAACCGGTACCGCTCGCTCATCGAGCGGCTCGGTCTGCGCCGCTAGCACGTCGAGGGGACCGCTCCCGGAGCACCGGGAACGGTCCCCTCTCTCGTGCGGCACCCGCCGCACGAGCCAGGCGGGTACCCCGTCGGCCGTCCGCGAAGGGCCGGTCCTCGGTAGTGGCCCCCGGGAGGAGTGGCCGGACCCCAGGAGGGGAACGGCACGGCCCGAGGGCTTCGATCGAGCACCGGTCGCCCCGGACGCAGACGGCGAGGCTCGCCGCGAAGAGGAGTCGCGAACCGGTACGAGGCCGGTGGCGACGAGAAGAGAGAAGGACACATGTCCGCACCCACCACCGGCAGCACCGCCGCCGAGTTCGACCCCGAGGACGGGGTCACCACCGCGACCGCGGTCATCGACAACGGCAGCTTCGGCAGCCGCACCATCACCTTCGAGACCGGCCGCCTCGCCAAGCAGGCCGCCGGCTCCGTCGTCGTCACGATGGGCGACAGCATGCTGCTGTCGGCCACCACGGCCGGCCGTCAGCCCAAGGAGCAGTTCGACTTCTTCCCGCTGACCGTCGACGTCGAGGAGCGGATGTACGCCGCGGGCCGCATCCCCGGCTCGTTCTTCCGCCGCGAGGGCCGCCCCTCCGAGGACGCGATCCTGACCTGCCGCCTCATCGACCGCCCGCTGCGGCCGACGTTCGCCAAGGGCCTGCGCAACGAGGTCCAGGTCGTCATCACGGTCATGTCCCTGGACCCCGACCACCTGTACGACGTGCTCGCCATCAACGGCGCCTCGGCGTCGACCCAGCTCTCCGGCCTGCCGTTCTCCGGCCCGGTCGGCGGCACCCGCGTCGCGCTCATCCGCGGCCAGTGGGTCGCCTTCCCGACGCACGCCGAGCTCGAGGACGCCATCTTCGACATGGTCGTCGCCGGTCGCGTCCTCCCGGACGGCGACGTCGCGATCATGATGGTCGAGGCCGAGGCCACCGAGAAGACCATCGAGCTGGTCGCCGGTGGTGCCACCGCCCCGACCGAGGAGGTCGTGGCCCAGGGCCTCGAGGCCGCCAAGCCCTTCATCAAGGCGCTGTGCGACGCGCAGTCGGCCATGGCCGAGAAGGCCGCCAAGCCGGTCGCCGACTTCCCGCGCTTCCTGGACTACCAGGACGACGTCTACGCCGCCGTCGAGGCGCAGGTCGGCGACAAGCTGGCCCAGGCGCAGCAGATCGCCGGCAAGCAGGAGCGCGAGGAGGCCACCGACGCGCTCAAGGACGAGGTCAAGGCCGCGCTGGCCGGCCAGTTCGAGGGCCGCGAGAAGGAGATCTCCGGGGCCTTCCGCGCCGTCACCAAGAAGGTCGTGCGGCAGCGCATCCTGCGCGACAAGGTCCGCATCGACGGTCGTGGCCTCACCGACATCCGGCCGCTGTCGGCCGAGGTCGAGGTCATCCCGCGGGTGCACGGCTCGGCGCTGTTCGAGCGCGGCGAGACCCAGATCCTGGGCGTCACCACGCTGAACATGCTCCGCATGGAGCAGCAGCTGGACACGCTCTCGCCGGTGAACCGCAAGCGCTACATGCACAACTACAACTTCCCGCCGTACTCCACCGGTGAGACCGGCCGCGTGGGCTCGCCCAAGCGGCGCGAGATCGGCCACGGCGCGCTCGCCGAGCGCGCGCTGGTGCCGGTGCTGCCGGACCGCGAGGAGTTCCCCTACGCGATCCGCCAGGTGTCCGAGGCGCTGGGCTCCAACGGGTCCACCTCGATGGGTTCGGTCTGCGCCTCGACGCTGGCCCTGCTCAACGCCGGTGTGCCGCTGAAGGCGCCGGTCGCCGGCATCGCCATGGGCCTGGTCTCCGACGAGGTCGACGGCAAGACCGAGTACGTCGCGCTCACCGACATCCTCGGTGCCGAGGACGCCTTCGGGGACATGGACTTCAAGGTCGCCGGCACGCGGGAGTTCGTCACCGCGCTGCAGCTGGACACCAAGCTCGACGGCATCCCGTCCGACGTGCTCGCCCAGGCGCTGACCCAGGCCCGCGCCGCCCGCCTGCACATCCTCGACGTGATGAACGAGGCCATCGACGCCCCCGACGAGATGAGCCCGTACGCCCCGCGCGTGACCACGGTGCGCATCCCGGTCGACAAGATCGGTGCGGTCATCGGCCCCAAGGGCCAGATGATCAACGCGATCCAGGACGAGACCGGCGCCGACATCACCATCGAGGACGACGGCACGATCTACGTCGGCGCGTCCGACGGCCCCTCGGCCCAGGCCGCGGTGGACCGGATCAACGCCATCGCCAACCCGCAGATGCCCAAGGTGGGCGAGCGCTTCCTCGGCACGGTCGTCAAGACCACGCCGTTCGGCGCCTTCGTCTCCCTGCTCCCGGGCAAGGACGGGCTGGTGCACATCAGCAAGCTCGGTGGCGGCAAGCGCATCGGCAAGGTCGAGGACGTGGCGAACGTCGGCGACAAGATGCAGGTGGAGATCACCGACATCGACGCCCGCGGCAAGATCAGCCTCGTGCCGGTCGCTGCCGAGGGCTCGGCCGACGCCGCTGCGGAGGCCCCCGCCGAGGCCGCTGCACCCGCGGGTGAGTGACCACGACTGATGTGATCGGGGCCGGGGCGGGTGCTGCTGCACCCGCCCCGGTTCCCGTCGGGGAGACCGTGCTGCTCGACCTCGACGAGGTCGGCGGCCGGGTGGAGCGCACCGAGCTCCCGGGAGGCCTGCGCGTCCTGACCGAGACGATGCCCGGCGTGCTGTCGGCGACGCTCGGCATCTGGGTCGGCGTTGGGTCCCGTGACGAGACGCCCGCGGTCGCCGGCTCGTCCCACTTCCTGGAGCACCTGCTCTTCAAGGGGACGGCGTCGCGCAGCGCGCTGGAGATCGCCACGGCGATGGACGCGGTCGGCGGTGAGATGAACGCGTTCACCGCGAAGGAGCACACCTGCTACTACGCGAACGTGCTCGCCTCGGACCTGCCGCTCGCGGTCACGCTGCTCGCCGACCTGGTGACGGAGGCGCGCAACACCGCCGCGGACCTCGAGTCGGAGCGGACGGTGGTGCTCGAGGAGATCGCCATGCGCGACGACGAGCCCTCCGACGCCGTGCACGACCTGTTCGCCGAGACGCTGTACGGCGACACCCCGCTCGGTCGCTCGGTGCTGGGCACCGTCGAGTCCATCGAGTCGCTCACCCGGGACGACGTCGACGGCTGGTACCGGCAGCGGTACGCGATGCCGTCGATGGTGGTCGCCGCGGCCGGCCGGGTCGACCACCAGCAGGTCCTCGAACTGGTCACCGCCGCGTTCGGCGACCGGCTGACGGGGGATGCGCGCCCGGCGCCGCTGCGCCGCGGCGAGGAGGGGTCGCTGCGCCCGGCGCGCGCCACGGGCCTGATCTCCCGGCGCACGGAGCAGACGCACCTGCTGCTCGGCTCCACGGCGCTGGGCCGGCTCGACGACCGCCGGTACGCGGCCGCCGTCCTGGACGCCGCGGTCGGTGGTGGGATGAGCTCGCGGCTGTTCCAGGAGATCCGGGAGAAGCGCGGCCTGGTCTACAGCGTCGGCTCGGCGCTCACCCACTACGCCGGCACCGGCTCGTTCTCCGTCTACGCGGGGTGCTCGAAGAAGCGGGTGCCCGAGGTGCTGCGCATCGTGCGCGAGGAGCTCGCCCGCGTCGCCGCCGAGGGCCTCACGCCCGAGGAGGTCGTGCGCGCCCAGGGCCAGCTCAAGGGCGGCATGGTGCTCGGCCTCGAGGACACCGGCTCCCGCATGAGCCGGCTGGGCAAGAGCGAGCTCGCCTACGGGGAGTACCTCCCGGTGCGCGAGGTGCTCGCCCGGCTCGACGCCGTCGACGAGGTGCAGGTGCGTGAGGTGGCCGCGGACCTGTTCGGGCGGGAGACGAGCCTGGCCGTGGTCGGTCCCTACCGCGAGTCCGACCTGGACCGGCTCTGAGGAAGAGCGCGTGACCTCGGCCCTGCAGGTCCACGGGCCGCTGGCCCGCGGCGTGTTCGCCGTCGTGGTCCTGGTGTCCCTGGCGGTCCTGTTCGCCCCGGCCTCGGACGTGCCGGCCTCGCCCCCCGGGGTGGACAAGGCCGTCCACGTCGCGCTGTTCGCCGGGCTGGCGGTCAGCGGGCGCTGGGCCGGGGTGGGCCGGACCGTCCTGAGCGCGCTGCTGATCGGGTACGCCGCGGTCAGCGAGGTGGTGCAGGGCATCCCCGCCATCGGTCGCAGCACCTCGGTCGAGGACTGGCTCGCCGACGTCGCCGGTGTGCTGCTCGGGCTGGCCCTGTGGGGCTGGTCGTCCCGGCGCCGCGCGGCGCGCTGATCCCGAGGGCTGTCTTGCGGTTCGGTCGCCGTCCGGGAAACCTGGCCGCGTGACCACCTCCGCACCCGACCAGCAGTCCACGTCTCCCGGCGAGGCGCCGCTCATCTCCGTCGGCGTCCTCGGCGCCCGGGGCCGCATGGGCACCGAGGTGGTCAAGGCGGTCAACGACGCCGAGGACCTCGAGCTGGTCGCGATGGTCGACGACGGCGACTGGCTGTTCAACGTGGCCGACGCCGGCGCCCAGGTGGTCGTCGACTTCACCCGGCCGGACGTCGTCATGGACAACATCCGCTTCTGCATCGACAACGGCATCCACTGCGTCGTGGGGACGACGGGCTTCGACGAGGCCCGGCTGGCCACCGTGGCCGAGTGGCTCGAGCCCAAGCCCGAGCTCGGCGTGGTCATCGCCCCGAACTTCGGCATCGGCGCGGTGCTGCTCATGAAGTTCGCCCAGGAGGCGGCGCGGTTCTTCCCGTCGGTCGAGGTGGTGGAGCTGCACCACCCCAACAAGGTGGACGCGCCGTCGGGCACTGCCGCCCGCACCGCCCGGCTGATCGCGGCCGCGCGGCGCGCCGCCGGGCTCCCGCCGTCGCCGGACGCGACGACCGACGCGCTGCCCGGCGCCCGGGGAGCCGACATCGAGGGCGTGCCCGTGCACGCGGTGCGCCTCACCGGGCTGGTCGCGCACCAGGAGGTGCTGATGGGTGCGGCGGGGGAGACCCTGACGCTGCGCCACGACTCCTACGACCGGGCGTCCTTCATGCCGGGCGTGCTCCTGGCCGTCCGCGAGATCGGCCGCCGGCCGGGGCTGACCGTGGGGATCGAGAGCTTCCTCGGCCTGTAGGAGCCCCCGGCCGCACGGCGCCGAGAGGTGTGACGCGGACCGCGTCCCGGGGGCTTGCACACCGCCCTCGGATGTCGTGTATGGTTCTCCATGCGCCGCGCGGCCCGGAAGGGCCGCCGGACCAGCCCCCCGGTCAGGTGGAGCGCTGGAAACCGGCGTAGTGTTGGACATCCAGCCAGGAGCGAAGCCCGTGAGGGTGGGTTTTCTGCG
>NZ_QOHJ01000024.1 GCF_003319185.1 Blastococcus sp. TF02A-30 | reverse complement strand
CTCAGTTGCGGCGGACGCCGATGCCGTCGACGCCGTCGCCGTCCCAGTCGCCGGTGAAGGCGGTGTCGGTGGGGTCTCCGTAGCCGGTGACGACGTCAGCGGGTCCGTAGCCGGTGGTGTACTTGAGGTAGAAGATGTTGTTCCGGCGCACGGCCAGGGAGTCACCGCGCTGGGTCGGGGTCCACCGGCCGACGAGCACGGCGTCGCCGGGGTCGCCGTAGCCGAAGGTGTAGTCGGCCGGTCCGGTGGTCAGCGCGTTCTTCACGAAGTAGCTGGCTCCGCGGCGCACCACCAGGGTGTCGGTGCGGTTGCCGTCCCAGTCGCCGACCAGGACGGTGTCCTCGGGGTCGCCGTAGGTGAACACGGTGTCGGCGACGCCGCTGGTGGTGGTGTTCTTGACGTAGAAGGTGTTGGCCCGGCGCACGGCGAGGGTGTCGGTGCCGTTGCCGTCCCAGTCACCGACGAACACCGCATCGCCGGGGTCGCCGTAGAAGACGACGGTGTCGGCGGCACCGCCGCTGGTGGTGTTCTTAAGGTGGAAGGCGTTCCCTCGGCGTACCGCGAGGGTGTCGGTGCCGTTGCCGTCCCAGTCGCCGACGTACACCTCGTCGGCGGGCTCGCCGTACCGGAAGACCCGGTTGGCCACCCCGGTGAACCTGTCGTCGAGGAAGTACGCGGACCCGCTGCCCCCGATCGCACTGGAGTTCT
>NZ_QOHJ01000013.1 GCF_003319185.1 Blastococcus sp. TF02A-30 | reverse complement strand
CCCAGCGAGTCAGCACGCCGCAAGGCCCTCCCGGCCTGGCTCCACGAGTACAACCATCACCGACCCCACACCGCGACCGGACGTCAGCCACCCATCACCCGCTTGACCAACCTGTCCGGTCAGTACATCTAGGCCCGGCCGGTACCTCTCGGCGTCACGAGCCCGTCACGCGGCGCACTCGTCTCTGTCATCCGCACGCGGTCGACTCCATCCTGCGGTCGGCGGACGAGGAGGCACGGTGGAGCAGGAGCACGGACCGGGGGCGCTGGTCGTCACCGCGGCGCGGCTGCGCGACGGGCGGGTGGTCGACCTCCAGTGCAAGGGCGGGGTGGTCACCGACGTGGCCCCGGTCGGCGAGCTGGCCGTCCCCGACCGGGCGGCGGTGCTCGACGCGGCCGGCGGCCTGGTCACCGAGCCCTTCGTCGACGCGCACCTGCACCTGGACAAGGTCCGCACGCTCCCCTTGATCGGCGAGGCGGCCCTGACCGCCTACACCGCCGACGGCATGGCCGGGTCGGCGCTCGGCATCGACCTGGCCAGCGCCGTGAAGCAGCACTACACGGTGGAACGGCTCCTGCCGGAGGTGCGCCGCGCGCTGGAGGAGGGGCTCACCCACGGCGTGCTCACCGTGCAGGCCTTCGCCGACGTCGACACCGCCGCGGGGCTGGTCGGGGTGCAGGCGGTGCTGGCGGCGCGGGAGGAGTTCCGCGGCCGGGTGGACGTCTCCGTCGTCGCCTTCCCGCAGGACGGCGTGCTCCGGGACCCGGGCTCGGCCGAGCTGGTCGAGCAGGCCCTCGACCTGGGGGCCGACGTGGTCGGGGGGATCCCCTGGATCGAGGAGTCGGTCGCCGACCAGGAGGCGCACGTCGAGTGGGCGTGCGCCCTGGCGGCCCGCACCGGACGGCGGGTCGCGATGCTCACCGACGACTCCCCGGACCCCTCCCTGGCGACGACGGCGATGCTGGCCGAGGCGATGCTGCGGCACGGGCTGACCGGCCGCGGCGTGGCCTGCCACGCCCGGGCGCTGGGTCACTACGACCGGGCCCGCCAAGACGAGGTGCTGGACCTGGCCCGGCGCAGCGGCCTGGGGCTGGTCAGCGATCCGCACACCGGGTCCGTGGCGCTGCCGGTGGAGCGGGCGCTCGCGGCCGGCGTCGCCGTGGCCCTGGGGCAGGACGACATCGAGGACGCGTACTACCCCTTCGGCCGGCACAACCTGCTGGAGGTCGCGTTCCTCGCCGCGCACCTGCTGGACATGCGCTCGGCCGCCCAGCAGCAGGTGCTCGTCGACCTGGTGACGACGTCCGCGGCCCGGGTGCTCGGGCTGCCCGGCTACGGGCTGCGGGTCGGTGGCCCGGCCGACCTCCTGGTGCACGACGCGACCCGCACCGTCGACCTGCTGGCCCGGCACGCCGCGCCGCGCGCCGTCGTCCGCGCCGGCCGGGTGATCGCGGGGGCTACTCGCGGGTAGGCGGTGTGACCTGCGACCACCGGCTAGGTTCGGACCGGAACAGCGGGTCGGCGGCAGGGGAGTGGCGCGTGAGCAGGTCGGTGCTGGTGACCGGCGGGAACCGGGGGATCGGCCTGGCCATCGCCCGCGCCTTCCAGGAGCAGGGCGACTCGGTGGCCGTCACGCACCGCGGCAGCGGCGCCCCCGACGGGCTGTTCGGCGTGCAGTGCGACGTCACCAGCGCCGAGGACGTCGACCGCGCCTTCGGCGAGATCGAGGCGCACCAGGGCCCGGTCGAGGTGCTGGTGAGCAACGCCGGCATCACCCGTGACGGCCTGCTCATGCGGATGAAGGAAGACGACTTCACCGAGGTCGTCGACGCCAACCTGACCGCCGCCTACCGGGTGGCCAAGCGGGCGGCGGCGAAGATGGTCCGCGCGCGCTCGGGCCGGATGATCTTCGTGTCGTCGGTCGTCGGGCTGCTCGGCTCGGCCGGCCAGACCAACTACGCGGCGTCCAAGGCCGGCCTCGTCGGCCTGGCCCGCTCGATCGCCCGCGAGCTCGGCAGCCGCGGCATCACGGCCAACGTGGTCGCGCCCGGCTTCGTCACCACCGACATGACCGCGGCGCTGCCGGAGGCCCGGCAGAAGGAGATCCTCGGGCAGGTGCCGCTGGGCCGGTACGCCTCGGCCGAGGAGATCGCCGGCGTCGTCACCTTCCTCGCCGGCGACGCGGCCGGCTACATCACCGGGGCGGTCGTCCCGGTCGACGGCGGACTGGGAATGGGGCACTGATGAGCGGCATCCTCGAGGGCAAGAAGGTCCTCGTCACCGGCGTGCTGACCGAGGCGTCGATCGCCTTCGCGACGGCCCGCCTGGCGCAGGAGCAGGGCGCCACCCTGGTCCTGTCCAACTTCGGCCGCGCGCTGTCGCTGTGTCAGCGGATCGCCAAGCGGCTGCCGCAGGAGGCCGCCGTCGTCGAGCTCGACGTCACGAACACCGAGCACCTGTCCACGCTGGCCGACCGGCTGCGCGAGCAGGGTTTCGACACCCTCGACGGCGTCGTGCACTCCATCGGCTTCGCGCCGCAGGAGGCCATGGGCGAGGGCTTCCCGGAGGTCGCGTGGGAGCACGCCGCCACGGCGTTCCAGGTGTCCTCCTGGTCCTACGCCTCCCTCACCCAGGCCTGCCGGCCGCTGCTCGCCAACCCCTCCTCGGTCGTCGGGCTGACCTTCGACGCGTCGGTGGCCTGGCCGGTGTACGGCTGGATGGGCGCGGCCAAGGCGGCGCTGGAGTCGGTCAGCCGGTACGTGGCCCGCGAGCTCGGGCCCGACGGCGTGCGCTCCAACATCGTCGCCGCCGGCCCGCTGCGCAGCATGGCGATGAAGTCGATCCCCGGCAGCAAGCAGTTCGAGGAGGCGTGGGAGGGCAGGGCGCCGCTGGGCTGGTCGGTGACCGACACCGAGCCCGCCGGCAAGGCCGTCGTCGCGCTGCTGTCGGACTGGTTCCCCGCCACCACCGGCGAGATCGTCCACGTCGACGGAGGCTTCCACGCCGTCGGCGTGTGAGTGCATCCGGAACCGTCCCGCAACAGGAAAGAACCCACGTGCCCCGCTCCACCACCGAGATCACCCCTGCCGGCCAGCGCCCCGACGAGGACCCCTCGCTCGCGGTCCGCAACAACGGCGGCGTCGAGCCGTCGTCGGCCCCGGCCCCGGCCGGCCGCCGGGAGGCGCTGCTGCTGCTCTCCTTCGGCGGCCCCGAGGGCCACGACGACGTGATGCCGTTCCTCGAGAACGTCACCCGCGGCCGCGGCATCCCGCGCGAGCGGCTCGAGGAGGTGGCGGAGCACTACCACCACTTCGGCGGGGTCAGCCCGATCAACGACCAGAACAAGGCGCTGCTCGCGGCGCTCGAGGCCGAGCTGGAGGCCGCCGGCGTCGACCTCCCGGTCTACTGGGGCAACCGGAACTGGGCGCCCTACGTCGAGGACGTCTGGCAGCAGATGGCCGACGACGGCATCCAGCACGCCTACGTCCTGGCGACGTCGGCGTACGCGTCGTTCTCCGGCTGCCGGCAGTACCACGAGGACATCGCCCGAGCCCGCGCCGCGCTGACCGGCGACGCCGCCGCGCCGGGCGGCCCGACGGCGGAGAAGCTGCCGCACTACTTCGACGCCGACGGCTTCGTGAAGGCCAACGCCGACGCCCTGGCCGCGGCGCTCGCCGAGCTGCCCGCCGACGTCCGCGACACCGCCCGGCTGGTCGCGACGGCGCACAGCATCCCCGACTCGATGGCCGCCGTCGCGGGACCGCAGGGGCACGCCTACGAGGCGGAGCTGATGGCCACCGCGCAGCACGTCGTCGACCTGGCCGCACCGGGCCGGCCCTTCGACCTGGTGTGGCAGAGCCGGTCCGGCCCGCCGTCGGTGCCGTGGCTGGAGCCCGACGTCAACGACCACCTGCAGGCGCTGGCCCAGGCGGGGGAGAAGGCGGTCGTGCTCTTCCCGGTCGGGTTCGTCAGCGACCACCTCGAGGTGATCTGGGACCTCGACAACGAGGCGAAGGAGACCGCCGAGGAGCTGGGCCTGGCGTTCGCCCGCGCGGCCACGGCCGGCACCCACCCGGACTTCGTCCGGTCGCTGGTCGAGCTGCTGACCGAGCGCCGCGCCGGTGGCGAGCCGCGGCTGGGCACCAACTGCCCGGCCAGCTGCTGCTTCGTGCCCCCGCGTCCGGCGCGCTGACCCCCGGGGGTCAGTGGCGGGTCGTCGGCGTGCGCCAGAGCGGGGCGATCTCGCGGGTGTAGCGCCGGCCGAAGACGCGGGCCAGGACGAGGACCATCGGCGCGGGGACGGTCGAGCGCAGGAAGGTGCGCTCGCGTTCGCCCATCCCGTCGGTGAGCCAGGCGAAGAACCGTCCGGCCACCGGCAGCGGCTGGTTGCGCAGCTTCTTCTCGACGGTTTTCCACGCGGGGGAGTCGTGGTGCGGCGCCAGCTGCGGCTCCAGCTCGTCCTCCTCGTGCCGCAGGTGCTGCTCGACCACGTCCCGCGTGCGGGCGACGCTGGCCCGCGCCTCCGCGGCGGCCGCTGCCGTGCCGCTCGCGGCCAGGGCGGACAGCGCCGCCGACGTCCCGGCCAGCGCCTGCGCCATGGCGTGGTGCTCGGACTCCATCGTCGCGAGCAGCGCGGGGTCGACGCCGACGCCGGCCAGCATCGGCCAGATGTGGGTGTCCTCGCCCTCGTGGTGGTGGGTCAGCTCGGTGCGCAGGTTCCCGAACGCCCGCTCGAGCTCGCCGCCGCGGGCGCGGTCGCCGTCCTGCCAGTCGTCCAGGGCTCTGGCGAGGCGCTCCAGGTCCCGCCGCACCGCGGCGTGGATCACCCGGTTCATGGTCATCGGCGCGGTCATGGGCGAACGCTAGCGACGCACGACGGGCGCCGGAACCGGGTCGCTACCGCGGGATCCAGTTGCAGGCAGCGGTGACCGCCTCCCGGACGGCCGTCGACAGGGGCCGCAGCGCCTCGTCCCGGGCCGCCGCCTGGCGGTGGTTGACCGCACCGCCCGGCGCGTCGGTGAGCGCCAGGTCGAGCACCGCGGCCAGGCGCAGGGCACGGGCCAGGAGGGACAGGGCCAGCGGGTCGGTGTCGTCGGGCAGGGCGGCGCCGCGGACGGGCTTGCCCAGGTCGGCCAGCAGCGCCGGCACCTCCGGGTGCCAGCGGGCGAGGTCCAGCTCGGCCAGCGTGCGGGCGGCGTCGACCATCGCCAGGTCCAGCGCCCCGGAGGCCGCGCGCAGCGTTCCCTCGACCGGCGGCGGCGGGGGTGCGACGCCGTCGAGCGGGAACGCCGTCCACTGCAGCACGTCCGAGCCGATCGCCTCGGGCACCAGGACGACCCGCGTGCCGACGGCGGCCTGCCCGGCCTCCAGCGCCACCGGCGCGAGCCCCGGCACGGCCGGCAGCCCGCGGACGTCGCCGGGGGCGGGCAGGACCAGCCGCAGCCGCCCTTCGCCCAGCCCGCGCAGGGCGCTGAGCGCCTCGCCGAGCGGCACGGCGCCCCCGGTCCCGGGGAGGCCGGTCACCCGGTGGGCCGCGTCGGCGGTGATCGCGTCGAGGGCGTCGTCGTAGGAGGCGCGGCCGCTGAGCCAGGCGGTGGCCCAGGTCGCGAACCGGCCGGCGGAGAAGTCGTGCACCCAGCGAGGCTACGACCGTGCGCAGCGCCACCGTCTGGGAGACTCCGGCCATGGCTGCCTGGCTGCTGTGGCTCATCGCGGGAGGGCTCTTCGCCGCTGGGGAGATGGCGACGCTCGACCTGGTCCTGCTCATGTTCGCCGGCGGTGCGCTGGGCGGCATGGCCGTGGCCCTGGCCGGCGGCCCCGTCGTCCTCCAGCTGCTCGCCTTCATCGTCGTGTCCGCCGCGCTGCTCGGCGTCGTCCGGCCGATCGCCAAGCGGCACCTCACCGACCGGACCCCGCTGCAGCTCGACGGCGTGGACACCCTCGTGGGGAAGACGGCGAAGGTGACCCGCGCGGTCGACGTCTCCGGCGGCCGGATCCGGATGGGCGCGGAGGAGTGGAGCGCGCGCAGCCAGCACAGCGGCGAGAGCTTCGCGGTGGGGGAGACGGTGCGGATCCTGCAGGTCGACGGCGCGACCGCCGTGGTGGGCGACGCGCTGGAGTGAACCACCCGGCGCAACCCGTGACCGGGGATGCCGGACGTGAAAGGCTCGGAACGTCCGCCCCCGAGTCCAGGAGGCTCCCGTGGAACCCGCCCTCATCGCGCTGATCGTCGTGGCGCTGCTCGTGATCTTCGTGCTGGCCAAGAGCGTCACGATCGTGCCGCAGGCCCAGGCCAAGGTGATCGAGCGGCTCGGCCGCTACAGCCGCACGCTCTCGCCCGGCCTCTCCGTCCTCGTCCCCTTCGTCGACCGGGTCCGGGCCACGATCGACCTGCGCGAGCAGGTCATCTCCTTCCCGCCCCAGCCGGTGATCACCGCCGACAACCTGCAGGTCGGGATCGACACCGTCGTCTACTTCCAGGTCACCGACCCGCGCCTGGCCGTGTACGGCATCGCCAACTACATCACCGGCATGGAGCAGCTGACGACGACGACGCTGCGCAACGTCGTCGGCGGGTTGAACCTCGAGGGCGCGCTCACCGGGCGCGACGGCATCAACAGCCAGCTGCGCGAGGTGCTCGACGGGACCACCGGCCCGTGGGGGCTGCGCGTGGCGCGGGTGGAGATCAAGGCGATCGACCCGCCGCTGTCGATCCAGGACTCCATGGAGAAGCAGATGCGCGCCGACCGCGACAAGCGCGCCATGATCCTCACCGCCGAGGGCCAGCGGCAGGCCGCCATCACCTCGGCCGAGGGCGAGAAGGCCTCGGCCATCCTCTCGGCGGAGGGCCGCAAGCAGGCGGCGATCCTCGAGGCGGAGGCCGAGCGGCAGAGCCGGATCCTGCGCGCCGAGGGTGAGCGCGCCGCGCTGTTCCTGCAGGCGCAGGGCCAGGCGAAGTCGATCGAGACGGTGTTCCAGGCGATCCACGACGGGAAGCCCGACCAGGGGCTGCTGGCCTACCAGTACCTGCAGACGCTGCCGCAGATCGCGCAGGGCGACGCCAACAAGATGTGGATCGTCCCCAGCGAGTTCAGCAAGGCGCTGGAGGGTCTGGCCAACCTGGGCGGCGCGTCCGAGGGGAAGTCGTGGCTGGACGTCGAGCCGAACGGCGACGGCGGCGGCCCGAAGGGCGGCGGGCTGGACACCAGCAGCTGGTTCGAGTCGCAGGTGCCGGCGGCGGCCGACCAGCCGGAGGCCCGGATCGAGCTGTCGAGCATCACCGACTCCGAGCCGGCCATCCCCACCCCGCCGCCGCTGTCCCAGGTCACGCAGGACGTGAAGGACAGCGGGCCGGCAGCCGACCCGCGCAACCGCGACGGGGAGTAGCCGCAGCCAGGACGACGGTGGCCCGGGACCTCGCGGTCCCGGGCCACCGGCGTTCAGTCCTTGAGCAGGCCCTCGCGGAGCTTGGCCAGCGTCTGGGACAGCAGCCGCGACACGTGCATCTGCGAGATGCCGATGTCGGCCGCGATCTGCGACTGGGTCATGTTGCCGAAGAACCGCAGGATGAGGATGCGGCGCTCGCGGGCCGGGATGGTGGCCAGCAGGGGCTGCAGCGACTCGCGGTACTCCACGCCCTCGAGCGCGGCGTCCTCCTCGCCCAGCGTCGCGGCCAGGGTGGGGGAGTCCTCCTCGCCGGACAGGCGCTCGTCCAGCGAGCTGCTCCGGTAGGCGTTGGCGACGGCGAGGCCCTCGAGGACCTCCTCGCGCGGGATGCCCAGGTGCTCGGCGAGCTCGCTCGGGGTCGGGGCGCGCCCGTTCTTCTGCGCCAGTTCGCCGACGGCGGCGTTCAGCGACAGGTGCAGCTCCTGCAGCCGCCGCGGGACGCGCACCGACCAGCCCTGGTCGCGGAAGTGCCGCTTGATCTCACCGGTGATCGTCGGCACGGCGAAGGAGAGGAACTCCACGCCGCGGGTCGGGTCGAACCGGTCGATCGCGGCGATCAGGCCCAGCGTGCCGACCTGCAGCAGGTCGTCGAAGGGCTCACCGCGGTTGCTGAACCGGCGCGCGAAGTGCCGGACCAGGGGCAGGTGCTCCTCGACCAGGATCTCCCGCAGCCGCTCCCGGCGCGGGTCGTCCTTCTCCAGGGTGGCCAGCTCGGCGAACAGCGGCGCCGTGCGCTCGGCGCGGCGGCGATTCTCCGAGATCGGGGGTGCGTCCTTCTCGGGCTCCGGGGCCTCCCGCGGCTCCGGGGCGACGGCCGCCGGAGCGCCCTCGCGCGGCTGCTCGGCCGCAGCGAGGTCGGGGTCCACCGCGATCCCCGTGGGGTCGGTGGCCGGCGACCGGGTCACCGGGCCACCGAGAGGTTCTGACCTGCTCCGCCCGCCAGCTCGGAGGGCCGCTGCCCCGGCAGGTACTTGTCCATGGCGATGAGAGCAACGGGGGCGTCGGTTCCGTTCCCGCCCGGTACCTCGGCCTGCGTCGAGGGCCGGCCGTCGACGGTGTCGACCAGCGTGGCCAGCACCGCCCAGCCGAAGCCGTCGCGCGGCACCTGGGTGCCGGCGGCGGTCGGCACCCAGGCCTCGATGTGCAGCCCGGCGCGGGTCGTCTCGAAGACGACGGTCAGCGGGGCGTCGCCCTGGACGACGCTCGCCAGGGTCGCGCAGGCCTCGTCCACCGCGAGCCGCAGGTCCTCGACGCTGTCGAGGTCGTAGTCCATCCGGATGGCCAGGTCACCGGCCATCGCCCGCACCGCCGGCAGCTGCATCGGGGTGATGGGCACCCGCAGCTCCAGTCGTTCCGCGCGCCGCCCGTCCTGCGCGAGGGCACCCCTCGAGTCGACCATCCGTGTCCCGCTCCTTCGTTCCGGCGCACTCGGCCTTCGAGCTCCGCGGGTGCCATTCTGCCGGGATGCGACCGCGGCGCTCCGGCTGGAGGACGCGAGGCAGGCCGAAGGCACCGAGGAGACGCCATACCCGTAGGTCGCGGGTGTCCAAACGTCGCGCCGGTCACCGCCGCGCGCGGTTGCCGGTGGTCACACCCTGTTGTTTCCTGGCCGGGGATGAGCGCCAGCCACGGCAAGCAGCCACCCCTCCCCGGGGGCGGCGCCGACGCCGACGGGGACGAGGGTGCCGCCGCGCTGGTCGCAGCCATGGAGTCCGCGGACGCCGCCATCTACTGCCTCGCGGGGCCGCGGGCCCGGCCGGTCTGGGCCAACGCCCGCGCCCGGGCGCTGGGCACGGACCGCGCGGATCTGCCCGTCGTCGACGGCAGGTCGCTGGCCGACGTCGTGGACGGCGTGATCGGCACCGGACGCCGCGAGACGCTGTGCGGCCCGCTGGGGTCCGCCGAGGGGCCGGCGGTGACCGTGGTCGTGCGGGCGATGCCCGTGGGAGGCGCTCCCGGCGCGATGCTGGTCCTGGAGCACGACGACGACGGCGCCGATCCCGCGGTGTGGTCCGCGCCGCCGGTCGATCTGGTCGAGCAGGCGCAGCTGTCGCTGCTGCCGCCGTCCCTGCCGATGCTGCCCGACCTGGCGCTCGCCGGCAGCTACCACCAGGCGTCCTCGGTGCGGGCCGCCGGCGGTGACTGGTACGACGCGGTGCCGCTGGGCTCCGGGAACGTCGCCCTCGTGGTGGGGGACGCCGTCGGGCACGGCGTGGCTGCGGCCGGCGCGATGAGCCGGTTGCGCGGGGCGATGCGGTCCAGCGCTCTCCGCGACCCGTCCCCGGCGCACGTGCTGACCGGCCTCGACGCGGTGGCGACGCAGATGGACGACATCGAGGGCGCCTCGGTGTTCTACGGCGTGCTCGACGCGGCCAGCGGCGTCCTCACCTACACCGCCGCGGCGCACCCCGCACCGCTGGTGGTGGCCGCCGACGGCAGCACCGAGTTCCTCCCGATGACGCCCCGGCCGCCGCTGGGCACGCTGCCCGGCGCCGGGGCACCGGTCGCCGAGCACGTCCTCGCGCAGGGGGCCACCCTGGTGCTCTTCTCCAACGGCGCGCTCGCCGGGGCCCCCGACTACGCCGCCGGACTCGACCGGCTCGTGCAGGTCGCCACCGGGGTCCTGTCCGGTCCGGACGTCGGCGACCCCGAGAAGTCCGCCGGCCTGGCCACGGCCATCGCCGAGGGGGTGCGGCGACCGCAGGGCTTCGTCGACGACGTCGCCGTCCTGGTCGTGCACCGCCGCGCCACGACGCAGGAGCCCCTGCAGCTCGACCTCCTCGCCGTCCCCGCCGCGCTGCCGGGCATCCGCCGCAGGATCGGCGCCTGGCTCACCTCCGCCGGGCTCGGCGAGCAGGACCGGGTCGGGGTGATGGTGGCGGTCGGCGAGGCGTGCGCGAACGCCGCCGAGCACGCCTACCGCGGCACCGAGCCCGGCCCGATGCAGGTGCGGGCGGAGGTGGACGTCGACGGCGTCCTCACCGTGACCGTGCGCGACGAGGGCACCTGGCGGCCCCCGGACCGCGACCCCGGCGACCGCGGCCGGGGTCTGCTGATCATGCGCCAGCTGGTCGACGGGGTGACCCTGCAGGAGGAGCGGGGCACGACGGTGACGCTCAGCCTCCGGCTGCGACGGGCGCCCGAGTCCGACCCCGAGCAGGGTGGCGCGAGCGACACCACGGCCGTCGTGGTGGACCGCGAGGGCGAGCGGCCGGTGGTGCGCGCGGCCGGGGCCGTCGACCAGGTCGGCGCCGAGCAGCTGCGCATCCGGCTGCTCGAGGCCAGCCACGGGGGCACCGGCCGGATCGAGCTGGACCTCTCCGGCGTGACCCTGTTCAGCAGCGCCGCCGTGCGGGTGGTGCTCGCCATCGCCCGCATCGCCCAGGACGAGGGCTGGCGGCTGCCGGTGCACGCGCCGGCGGGCGGGGTCACCCGGCACGTGCTCGAGGTGAGCGGACTGGCGGGGCTGGTCGACCTCCGCTGACGGGTGACCCGCGTCGCCGCGGCGTTTGCGGAACGGCTCCGTTGCCCACCCACCGCCCGTGAGGTTGCGGCGCAGTGACGTGAACGGGCCCGGGTTCCGGCGCCGGCGGGCGGGGCGGGGGTTCGCCTACTACGACCTGGACGGGCAGCTGATCCGCGACGACGACCAGCTCGACCGGATCCGCGGCCTGGCGATCCCGCCGGCCTGGAAGGACGTCTGGATCTGCCCCTGGCCGAACGGCCACATCCAGGCCACCGGGGTCGACGTGGCCGGCCGCAGGCAGTACCGCTACCACGACCAGTGGCGCGCCCGGCGGGACGCGGAGAAGCACGAGCGGGTGCTGGAGATCGCCCGCCAGCTGCCCGACGTGCGGGACGCCGTGCGGGCCGGCCTGCGCACCCGCGGGCTGGGCCGCGACCGGGTGCTGGCGACCGCGATCCGGCTGCTCGACCTCGGCGCCTTCCGGGTGGGCAGCGAGCAGTACGAGGAGGAGAACGGGACCTACGGGCTGGCCACGCTCAAGCGGGCGCACGTCTCGGTGCGCGGCGAGCGGACGTTCTACTCCTACGTCGCCAAGGGCGGCATCGAGCGCGAGGTGGAGATCACCGACCGGCCGACGGCGACCGTCGTCCGGCAGCTGCTGGAGCGCCCGGCGGACGCGGGGGAGGACCTGCTGGCCTACCAGACCGACGACGGCGAGTGGCGGGACGTGACCAGCGCGGAGATCAACGCCTACCTCAAGGAGATCAGCGGCGCGGAGATCTCGGCGAAGGACTTCCGCACCTGGACGGCGACGGTGCTCATGGCCGCGACCCTCGCCGAGGCGCCGCCGCCGGCCTCGAAGACGGCCCGCAAGAAGACGATCAGCGCCGCCTACAAGGTGGTCAGCCAGCAGCTGGGCAACACGCCGGCGGTGTGCAAGGCCAGCTACGTGGACCCGCGGGTGGTCGACCGGTACGAGCACGGCGAGACGGTGGCGCACGTGCTCGAGGCGGCGGACGAGGCACTGTCGTCGGGCGGGATGGCCGACCGCGACACCCAGAAGGTGCTCGAGCAGGCGGTCTGCCGGCTGCTCTCGGCGTAGGGACGACGAAGGCCCCGCCGGACGTGTCCGGGCGGGGCCTTCGTGCCGCCGGGCGGGAGCCCGGCGGGGGTTCAGCGGGCGTCGGCGATCGTGAACAGGTCGATCAGCTCGGTGACCTCGAGCGGGCGGGTGACCGCGCGGGTCGTGGCGATCAGCCGCAGGCCGACCTCCTTGGCGCGGGCGGACTTCTGCGTCTCGACGAGCACGGCCAGGCCGGCGGAGCCCAGGAACTGGACGCCGGACAGGTCGATGACGAGCTCGCGCGGCGACTGCTCCAGCTGGCTGTCCAGCGTCGAACGGAGGACCGGGGCGGTGAACGTGTCCACCTCGCCGACGACCGTCACCGTCACCACGCCGTCCTCTTCGGAGGTCGAGAGCGTGATCACGTCGTCGAAGGGTGCCTCGGTGCCCTCGGTCGACACGTCGGGCTGCCCCTCGGCGGGCAGGTCGGAAGTGGTCACGGACAGTGCTCCTCTCGGCGGCGGTCTGCCATTGGCACACCGTCGGTCAATCTACCGCCGTGCGGTCCGGGGGATGGATGCCCCCGGTCCGATCGGTCGTCGTACGCGTGCGGCGCGGTCCTCGTGGGCCGGCCGGGTGTGCGGCTGCCTGCTCAACCGCCGTCCCAACGTAGACAACCACCGGTGCGCACGCCAACCGGCCCGGGAGACGGCTGGTGCCGTCCCCGGGCCGGGCAGGTGCGCGGTCGGTCAGCCGTCGATGACGTGCACCGCGCTCTCCTCGGGGCCCTCGCCGCCGATCGGCACGTCGGCGGTGGCCTCGACGTCGTCGGCCGTGCGGTTGGTGCCCGAGTCGCTGTCCGGCGTGGTCGAGGTGTCCTGCTCGAGCTGCGCCTCGGCGCGCTGCGGGTCCTCCGCCGGGCGGACGTCCGGGGCGTCGTCGGGGATCTCGCGCTCCAGCCGGTCGGTGAGCGACTCGCCCTCCGACTGCTCGAACGCCGTGGTGCCGAAGTCGGTGGTCGCCGTGGGGCTCTCGCCCGGCATCGCCATGAACTCGGGGTCCTCGGCGCGCTGCATGGTGGGCGAGTCGTCCTGCGCCACCTCGGGGATGCCGTCGTCCTCGGGGAAGATGTCGCGGGCGGTCTGGCCCTCGGTCTGGGTGGTGCCGTCGGTGGTACCGGGGTCGGTCATCGCAGCCTTCCGTTCGTCGGCGGGCGCACCCGCGTCCGTCGCCCCGCGAGGGGGCCGTGGGCCGGTCGGGTGACCGGCGTCGGACCACCGCCCTACCCGGCACCCGGCACGGCATGCGCCGGTGTGCCGCGCGGCACGCGGGGCATGGCCCGGCGGCGGCGGGGGTAGCGCGCCCGGCATGGCGATCCAGGACGGCGTGCAGCGGATCGGGGAGCCGGTCCGCCGGTGGGCCCGGCACCAGAAGAAGGCCTACACGAACGGCGAGCCGCGTCCCCTGGGCGGTGACCTGGGCGCGATGGGCGTGTACGCGAGCCTGGTGGCCGGCGGCGCCGCCGCGGTGCGGGCGTCCGGGAGGCAGCTGCCCGAGCGCATCCCGTTCGGCGACGCCGCGCTGCTGACCGTCGCCACGTTCCGGCTGGCCCGCCGCATCGCCAAGGACCCGGTGACGGCGCCGTTCCGGGCGCCGTTCGTGCGCTTCGAGGGTCCGTCGGGCCACGCCGAGGTGGCCGAGGAGGTGCGCGAGCACGGCGGCGTGAAGCACGCCGTGGGGGAGCTGCTCACCTGCCCGTTCTGCCTCGCGCAGTGGGTGGGGACGGCGTTCGTCTTCGGCTACGTCACCGCACCGCGGGCCACCCGGCTGGCCGCGCTGACGATGACCACGGTGGCCGGCTCCGACGTCCTCCAGTTCGTCTACGACGCCATCCAGAACGGCGCGCTGGCGCCGGGCGAGCCGGAGGCCGGCGTCGAGAGCTGATCGGCGCCGGGTCCTCCTGACGGGGGAGCGGGCGCGTCGTTCCGGCTGCCGCGGGTAGGCCTGCGCCCCTATCCTGTGATCTTGACCTGGCACGGGCCCGGAGAGGGCCCGGCGGCGGAAGGGGCGGCATGCGATCGATCTGGCGCGGGGCCGTGTCCTTCGGCCTCGTCAGCATCGGCGTGAAGCTGTACTCGGCGACCGAGGACAAGGACATCCGCTTCCACCAGGTGCACGCCGCCGACGGCGGGCGGATCAAGTACAAGCGCGTCTGCTCGGTCGACGGCGAAGAGGTCGAGTACGGCGACATCGCCAAGGGCTACGAGCTGCCCAGCGGCGAGGTCGTGATCCTCACCGACGAGGACTTCGACGAGCTGCCGCTGGCGACGCGGCGCGAGATCGAGGTGCTGGAGTTCGTCGCGCAGGACGAGATCGACCCGATCATGTTCGAGAAGACCTACTACCTCGAGCCCGACGGTCCCGCGGCCCGCCCGTACGTGCTGCTGCGCGACGCGCTGGAGAACGCCGGCCAGGTCGCCATCACCAAGATCGCGCTGCGCCAGCGGGAGTCGCTGGCCGCGCTGCGCGTGCGCGACGGCGTGCTGGTGCTGCACACGATGCGCTGGCCCGACGAGATCCGTCGTCCCGACTTCGGGTTCCTCGACGAGGACATCTCGGTCCGGCCGCAGGAGCTGCAGATGGCCGAGGCGCTGATCGGCTCGATGACAGGTGAGTTCGACCCGACCGAGTTCACCGATGACTACCGCGAGGCCATGACCGCGCTGCTGGAGGCCAAGCAGAGCGGTGGGGAGGTCGCGCAGCCGGCCGAGGTGCCCGACGACGGCGCCGCGGTGGTCGACCTGATGAGCGCGCTGCGGCGCAGCGTCGAGCGGGCCCGGGGCGGGGCCGCGTCCGAGGACGAGGCGCCGGCGAAGAAGGCCCCTGCGAAGCGCGCCCCGGCGAAGAAGGCCGCGTCGTCCGAGGAGAAGGCGCCGGCCAAGAAAGCCGCCGCGGCGAAGAAGACCACGGCCACGGACAAGACCACGGCCGCGAAGAAGACGACGGCGGCGAAGAAGACCGCGAGCGCCGACAAGCCGCCGGCCAAGCGCGCCCGCCGCAGCGCCTGACGTGCCGGCCCGGCGGGACGACCCGCTCGCCGAGTACCGCGCCAAGCGGGACTCGGCGCGCACCGCGGAACCGGTGCCGCCGGCCGGGCAGCCGCTGCCCGTGGGGGACGACGACACCTTCGTCGTCCAGGAGCACCACACGCCCCGCGGGCGGACCGGCGAGCGGGTGCACTGGGACCTGCGGCTGGAGCGCGACGGCGTCCTGAAGAGCTGGGCGGTGCCCAAAGGGCCGCCGCTGGAGCCGGGCAGCAACCGGCTCGCCGTCCCCACCGAGGACCACCCGCTGGAGTACGCCTCGTTCGCCGGCACGATCACCGCCGGCGAGTACGGCGGCGGTGAGGTGACCATCTGGGACGCCGGCCGCTACGCCACCGAGAAGTGGGACGACCGGCACGTCATCGTCACCTTCGACGGCCGCCGGCTGTCCGGCCGGTACGCGCTGTTCCCGCTGGCCGACGGCAGCTGGAACATCCGCAAGCTCGACGCCACCCCGCCGCCGGAGCCGCCCCCCGCCCCGCTGCCGATGCTGGCGACCGCGGGGGAGCTGCCGTCCGCCGACGAGGACGCCCGCTGGGGCTACGAGTTCAAGTGGGACGGCGTGCGGGCCGTGGCCACCGTGCGTGGCGGCGTGCTCACCCTGACCTCGCGCAAGGCCACCGACATCACGGTGCGCTACCCGGAGGTGGCGCGGCTGCCCGGCGCGCTGGCCGGGCACGACGCCGTCGTCGACGGGGAGATCGTGCTCATGGACGCCGCCGGGCGTCCCGACTTCGGGGCGCTGCAGAACCGCATGCACCGCACCGGCCCGGAGGTACCGCGGATGGCGGCCGCCGCGCCGGTCACCTACCTGGTGTTCGACCTGCTGGCGCTCGACGGCGCGGACCTCCGGGCCCGGCCGTACGCGGAGCGGCGCGAGCTGCTCGACGAGCTGGCCCCCGCCGGGCACCGCTGGGTGCTGACCCCGTGGTTCCGGGGCGGTGGGGCGGAGGTGCAGGCGGCCAGCGAGGAGAACGGGCTGGAGGGCGTCGTCGCCAAGCGGCTGGAGTCGCCGTACCGGGAGGGCGTGCGCAGCCCCGACTGGCGCAAGGTGAAGAACTTCTTCACCCAGGCGGTCGTCGTCGGCGGCTGGCGGCCCGGGCAGGGGAGGCGTTCCGGCACGATCGGGTCGCTGCTGGTCGGCGTGCCCGACGACGAGGGCCGGCTGGTGTACGTGGGGCACGTCGGCACCGGGTTCAGCGACGCCGACCTGCGCCACCTGCAGCGCACGCTCACGCCGCGGTCGACGGCGCCGTTCGAGGGGGCGCTGCCGCGCGAGGTCACCCGCGACGCGCACTGGGTGGAGCCGGACCTGGTCGGCGAGGTCGCTTACGCCGTGTGGACGGCGGACGACCGGCTGCGGCACCCGTCGTGGCGCGGGGTGCGGGAGGACCTCGAGCCGGACGACGTGGTGAGGGAACCGTGAGCCCCGTGAGCGGCTCTGCGATCGGCCGGCTCCGCCGGCGCGGGGGCGAACGATGAGCCCGGCCAAGCAACGGGTGGAGATCGCCGGCCGGCAGCTGGCAGTCTCCAACCTGGAGAAGGTGCTGTTCCCCGAGGTCGGGTTCACCAAGGCGCAGGTCATCGACTACTACGTCCGGATCGCGCCGGTGCTGCTGCCGCACCTCGCCGGGCGGCCGGTCACCTTCACCCGCTGGCCCGACGGCGTCGAGGGGCAGCAGTTCTTCGAGAAGAACAGCGCCCGGCACGCGCCGGAGTGGGTGCGCCGGGTGACCATCCCGAGCCCGGGCAGCTCACGCGGCCGGGAGACGCTCGACATGGTCGTGCTGGAGGACGTCCCCGACCTCGCGTGGGCGGCGAACCTCGCGGCGCTGGAGCTGCACGTCCCGCAGTGGCAGGTCGACGACGACGACGTCCCGCAGCTGCCCGACCTGCTGGTCCTCGACCTCGACCCGGGGCCGGAGACCGGGATCCTGGAGTGCTGCCTCGTCGCGGAGCGGCTCGGCCAGCGGTTGGAGGCCGACGGCCTGGACCCGGTGGTGAAGACGTCGGGCTCCAAGGGCATGCAGGTGTACGCGCCGATCTCGACGCCCACCGATCGCGAGCACCCGAGCCGGTACGCCAAGCAGCTGGCGCAGGAGCTCTCGGCCGAGACGCCCGACGACGTCGTGTGGCGCATGGAGAAGGCGCTGAGGCCGGGCAAGGTGCTCATCGACTGGAGCCAGAACAACCCGGCGAAGACGACGGTCGCCCCGTACTCGCTGCGCGCCCGCGCGGGAGCCACCGTGTCCACGCCGATCGGCTGGGACGAGGTCGACGCGGTGCGCGACGGTTCGCTGGACCCTGCGGAGCTGCGGTTCACCACCGACGACGTCCTTGCCCGGGTCGAGGAGTACGGCGACCTGTTCGACGTCGCCGGCGCCCGTCGCGCCCCGCTGCCCGACGCATAGGCCAGCCCCCCGGCGGGCGTCCTGGGCACCGACATCGTCAACCGCGCGCCTGCTGCCCGGTTGTCGCCGGAACTGTCGTACCTCGAACGTATGTTCGGTCCATGTCAGCAGCTGTCGGCGAGCGTTCCCCGGTCGAGGGGGCGTTGGTGGGCCGGCTGCTGGAGCGGTCGCCGGTGGTGGACCGGCTGCCGGTGTCGGTGCTGTCCGACGAGGAGATCGCCGCAGAGCTGGCCCGGGTGCAGGCGCGGCGGGCGATGGATGCCGCCTACGAAGCGGAGCTGGTGATGGCGCTGGCGGCCGCCCGCCCGGACGCCGATGATCCGCCGCCGGGGCACCCGGGGGCGCGGCGGCGGGGTACGGGCTCGCCGGTGCCGGGCACCTCGGAGTTCCTGCCCGATGAGCTGGCCGTGGTGCTCAACTGCTCCCGGGTGTTCGCCGCCGGGGTGCTGGCCGATGCGCACCAGCTGGTGGAGCGGATGCCGGCGGTGTGGCGGGGGTGCGCGGACGGGGAGCTGGACTGGTTCCGGGCGCGGGTGTTCGCCGACGTGCTGGCCGATGCCTCCGGCGAGGTGCTGGGTGTGGTGGTGCCGGCGGTGCTGCCGGCCGCGGCCGGGTTGTCGTCGGGTCGGCTGCGCAAGCGGCTGGTGGCGGCGGCGATCGCGGCGGACGAGGAGTTCGCCGAGCGGCGGCGGGAGCAGGCGCAGCGGCGCGCCGATGTGCG
>NZ_QOHJ01000012.1 GCF_003319185.1 Blastococcus sp. TF02A-30 | reverse complement strand
CGAGTCAGCACGCCGCAAGGCCCTCCCGGCCTGGCTCCACGAGTACAACCATCACCGACCCCACACCGCGACCGGACGTCAGCCACCCATCACCCGCTTGACCAACCTGTCCGGTCAGTACAGCTAGAGGAGGCCGGCGCGCTTCCAGAGGCGCTCGGACGGGCCGCCGATGAGGCCGACCTCCCGCAGGAACGACACCAGCCCGGAGGACGCCTCGCGCAGCTTGGCGTTGTAGTGCTCGTTGGCGCGTGCCGCGGCGCGCGCCTCCTTGGGGTCCAGCCCGACCGAGGCGTACACCTGCGGCTGCACCAGGTTCTCGGCCACGATCGCGGCGCAGGCGGCGACCAGCGTCCGGTGCTTGCGCAGCTGCCACCGGGACAGCTCCGGCGTCCGGCGGGCCACCTCGTCGCGGGCGAAGCGCATGTGCCGCGCCTCCTCGACGACGTGGATCTGGCTGGTCGCGCGGGTCAGCGGCTGCACCCGCTCGTCCTTCATCAGGTCGCGCTGGAAGATGTCGAGGATCTCCTCGGCCACCAGGATCGCCGCGTAGGCCGCAGGTCCGTCGGCGCGGGCCGCGTAGGCCTTGCCCAGCTTCAGCAGCGCCGGCGGCGGGCCGTAGGACGGCGCCCCGAAGGTCTGCGCCGTGCGGGCGAACATGACCGAGTGGCGGCACTCGTCGGCGATCTCGGTGAGCGCCCACTGGACGTGCGGCTGGGCCGGGTCGTCGCCGTAGATGTCGCGGAGCACCAGCTGCATGAGCAGGTGCTCGAACCAGATGCCGATCCCGGAGATCGAGCAGTACTCGTGGATGGTGAGCCGCACCCGCTGCACGTGGTCGAGCGTCTCCCACAGGGGCGTGCCGTACAGGGTGGACCACTCGGGGGAGAGGCCGTAGAGGTCCTCCGGGATGGGCGCGGTCCAGTCGATGTCGACGACCGGGTCGTAGGACTTCTTCGCCGCCGAGCCGAGGAGCCGGGCGGACAGCGCCTGGCGATCGACGGGAGACTTGCCCCCGGGGCGCGTGGCGGCGGTGCGTGCAGCGGCGTCGGACGGCAGTGTGGCGGTCAAGGCGAGCTCCCCCTGGTCGTCGAGCAAGGCTGTGACGGAAGGTAGCTGTTACCGTGAAACACATGCAACAGGTGGTGGCGGGTCAGCAAGCACCGGCCACCCCTCCGCCGGCCGACGGACGCCGCTCCCGGTGGACCGAGCACCGCCGCGCGCGCCGCGAGGAGCTGGTCGCCGCTGCCGTCGAGGCCGTGCGCGCCACCGGCCCCGCGTTCAGCGTCGACGACGTCGCCCGCAGCGCCGGCGTCTCCAAGACCGTCATCTACCGGTACTTCAGCGACAAGGACGAGCTCGTCGACGCCGTCCTCGGCCGCATCTCCGAGGCGATCCTGCTGCCGCGGCTGCTCGGCGAGCTGGTCATCGACCGGGCCGACGACCGCGAGCGGCTCTCCGCCGTCATCGCCGCCTTCGTCTCCCTCGTCGAGGACGAGCCGGAGCTCTACCGCTTCGCCTACGCCCACGCCGGTCGGGCCGGCCGCCCCGACCTGGTGGCCGCCACCGAGCGCGAGATCGCCGAGGCGCTGGGCGCCATGATGGGCGAGCGGCTGACCGCGGCCGGCCGCCCCGCCGAGGCGGCGCTCACCTGGGCCTACGGCGTCGTCGGCATGGTGCAGCTGTCGGCCCACTGGTGGTCGGCCGCCCGCAGCGTCCCGGCCCCCGCCCTGGTCGAGCAGCTCACCGCGCTCGCGTACGGGGGGCTGGGCGCGCTGCTGCCACCCCTGCGCGGCCAGGAGCCGCGATGAGCGGGCACGAGGAGCCGGAGGGCTACGAGGGCGACGTGACCGTCGCCGTCGAGGGCGAGCCGGAGCGCACCGCGCACGCCGCGCTGGGTGCCCGCTTCGACCCGCTGGCCGGGCACGTCGTCTGGTCCGGGCGGGTGGCGCTCGACCTCGCCCCGCGCACCCGCGTGGTGCTCGGCACCCCGCACAGCAGCGCGCCGGCGGAGGCGACCGAGCGCGACCCGTGGGGCAACACGCGGGTCACCGGCATCGGCCGGCCGCCGTTCCCCGTCGAGCTGCTGGACGACGCCGCCGACGTCTGACCGGCGTCAGAGCGGCCGGGGCAGCCAGCCGGCCGTCGCCGCGCGCAGCAGGGCGGGGACGTCGTCGCCGTCCGCCGGGCACAGGGCCGTGCCGATCTGCGCGTCGAGCACCACCGGCTCACCGGCGACGACGAACGGCGACCGCACGGCCTCCAGCAGCGACGCCCGGATCCGGTCGGCCTCCTGGCCCGCGGCGTCGGGAGCCAGCGCGCCCAGGGCGACGGCGAACCGGCCCGGCCCGATCCGGCCGAGCACGTCGCCGCGGCGCAGCCGGGCGCGCAGCCGGCGGGCCGTCGTCCGCAGCAGGTCCTCGGCGGCCGGCGTCCCGAGCCGGTCGGCCACCGCGCCCAGCCCGTCGACGGTGACGACCAGCAGCGCCAGGGCGTCGGAGCCGGTGCGGGCGTCCCACACCGCGACGTCGAGGAGCTCCTCGGTGCGCCGGCGGCCGGGCAGCCCGGTCAGCGGATCGGTGGCGCCCAGGTCGTCGAGGACGGCCCGGTGCGCGGAGTCGGCGGAGCGCGGCGCGGGCACCGGCGGCAGCGGGCGGAGGAGGGCGACGGGCGCGGGAGGCACGGCGCCGGGGGAGCGGGGCGCGACGCGGGAGAGCAGCGCCTGGGCGGCGCGGACCACGGTCGCCCGCTCGTACGTGAGGGCGTACTCGAACTGCCGCTCGCGCTCCGGACCCGGAGAGCCGAGGTCGCGGGCCAGCAGGGCGGCGGCGAAGTGCGGCCCGAGGACGACGAGGTCCCACTCGCCGCGCACCGGGTCGTCGGCGGCCAGGTCGGCGCCGCGCACGCCGGGCACCGGCTCGGTGGGCACGCCCTCGCCGAGCGCGCAGACGAAGCCGGTCGCGCCGGCCAGCTCCCGGTACCGCACGACGGTCGCGGGGGTGAGGTGGCGGGCCTCCTGGAAGGTGGCACCGACGACGCAGGTCTCGCCCACCCGCACCGCCTCCCGCTCCAGCTGCTTGCTCAGCTCGATCAGCAGCGCCTTGGGGGCGTGCCGGAGCCGGGCGGAGGGCGGCAGGCAGCGGAACGGCGACCCGTCGAGGCCCTCCTCGGCGCAGCCCTGCGGCGGCAGCACCAGGCCGGCCACCTCGCGGCCCTCGACCGGCCCCGCCGCCGGGCGGCCGAACAGCCAGCCCTGGCCGAGCTCCGCGCCGAGCGCGCGGGCGGTGGCCAGGTGCGCCTCGGTCTCGATGCCCTCGGCGAGCACGAGCGCGCCGGTGCTCTCCGCGTAGGCGTTGACCGCGTTCATGATCTGCGCGATCTCCGGGCCGGGCCGCTCCTGGACCAGGCGCAGGTCGAGCTTGACCACGTCGGGGCGCAGCAGCGGCATGAACGACAGCGACATGGGATCGGCGCCGACGTCGTCGAGGGCCACGCCCCACCCGAAGCGGCGGACCCGCTCGACGGTGCGGAGCAGCTCCGCCGGCCGGGCGGCCAGCGCGCGCTCGGTCACCTCGAGCACGACCCGCAGGGCCCGCGGCGCGGACTCGGCGAGAGCGAGCAGGTCGGACAGGGGCGCGGAGTCCAGCACCTCGGGTTCGACGTTGACGAAGACGGTCAGCGGGTCGAGCAGCCCGTGCTCGACGGCGCCGCGGAAGGCGGCCTCGCGGCAGGCCTCGTCGAGCTCGGTGAGCAGGCCGGCGGCCCGCGCCGCGGCGAAGAGCTGGTCGGGCCGCTCGAGCGGCCCCTCGGGTCCGCGGGCCAGCGCCTCGTAGGCGACGACCCGGCCGGTGTCGAGCTCGACGATCGGCTGGAACACGCTGCGCACGCCGCCGTCCAGCGCGCGCGCCAGGGCAGCCGCGTCCGGCTGAGGAGGAGTCGGGACCACGTCCTGCCATCGGCCGGCCGCCCGCGCGGGCCAAGCCGGGGACGGCCGGCTCACCCCGAGGGGGGAGGTCAGCCGGGCAGCGTGATGAGGACGACGGCGCCGGCCGCGGTGGCCAGCCCGGCCGCCTGCGCGGGCACCAGCCGCTCCCGCAGGACCAGCTGGGCGAGGACCACCGTGCTCACCGGGTAGAGGGCCGTGAGGACGCCGACGACGGCGAGCGGGCCGTCGACCTGGGCGGCGAGGAGGAACAAACCGTTGGCGGCCATGTCGCCGATCCCGGAGAGCAGGACCAGCGGCAGTGCCACGCGCGGCACCCGCAGCGCCCTGCGGCCGGCGGAGGCGACGGTCAGCACCATGAGCACCGAGGCCACCCGGGCGGCGACCAGCGGCGTGAGCCCGGACTCGGATCCGGTCCGGTCGAGCAGCACGAAGAACAGGCCGAAGGCCACCCCCGCGACCAACGCCGGGCCGATGCTGGCCGGCCGCGCCGCGCGCAGCGCCCCGAGCCCGCCCTCCGCCGAGACCAGCACCACCGCGACGAGCGCGAGCACGATGCCGGCCGCCGCCCACGCGCCGATCCGGTCACCGCCGAGCAGGCCGACCAGCACCGGCACCGCGGCGGCGGTCACCGCCGTCACCGGGGCGACCACGCTCATCACACCCGTGGCCAGCGTCCGGAAGAAGAGCAGCAGCCCGGCCGCGCCGGCGAGCCCGGCGCCGGCACCCCAGGCCAGGTCGGCCGCCGTCGTGGGCCCCCCCAGCCACGGCAGCAGGAGCAGGAGGGCGGTCAGCCCGGCGACCTGGGAGACGGCGACGACGCCGAACACGGGCGCGCGCCGGCTGGACAGGCCGCCGAGGAAGTCCGAGGCCCCGTAGACGACGGCCGAGGCGAGCGCGAGGACGACGGCCACGACGCCGTTGTAGCACCGGGCTCCGACCTGGCCCGCCGGCACCGGCCGGAACGGCAGACCTCGTGCGAGGTCCGGCAGGAACGCGGCGCAGCCGAACCCAGGCGCGGTCCGGACCGCACGACGGGCAGAATGGCCTCCCGTGTCTGGCGCCAACGATCCCTACGACCCGAAACAGGTCGCCGCGCTCTCGCCCGAGGCCCTCGACGAGGCGGTGAGCTCCGCCCGCACGGCGTTCGCGGGCGCCGGGTCCCTCGAGGAGCTGGCCGCGGTGCGCCCGGCGCACCTCGGCGACCGGGGGCCGGTGCTGCTGGCCCGCCGCGAGCTCGGCGCGTTGCCCCCCGCAGCCCGGGCCGACGCCGGCAAGCGGGTCAACGCCGCCCGCGTGGCGGTGACCGAGGCCTACGAGATCCGGCTGGCCGAGCTCGAGGCCGAGCGGGACGCCCGGGTGCTGGCCGAGGAGCGGGTCGACGTCACGCTGCCCTGGGACCGCACCCCGCGCGGCGCCCGGCACCCGCTGACCACGCTCACCGACCGGATCGCCGACATCTTCGTGGGCATGGGCTACGAGGTAGCCGACGGGCCCGAGCTCGAGGCCGAGTGGCTGAACTTCGACGCGCTCAACATCGGCCGCGACCACCCGGCGCGCACGATGATGGACACCTTCTTCGTCGCGCCGGAGGACTCCGGCCTGGTGCTGCGCACGCACACCAGCCCCGTGCAGGCCCGGACCATGCTGTCGCGCACGCCGCCGATCTACGTCGTCGCGCCGGGCCGGGTGTACCGGACCGACGAGCTCGACGCGACGCACACCCCGGTCTTCCACCAGGTCGAGGGCCTGGCGATCGACCGCGGGCTGACGATGGCGCACCTGCGCGGCACGCTGGACCACCTCGCCCGGATCCTGTTCGGCGCCGACGCGGTCACCCGCTGGCGGCCGTCGTACTTCCCGTTCACCGAGCCGTCGGCGGAGTTCGACGTCTGGTTCCCCGAGCACCGCGACGGCCCCCGCTGGGTCGAGTGGGGCGGCTGCGGGATGGTCAACCCGCGGGTGCTCGTCGCCTGCGGCGTCGACCCGGAGGAGTACTCCGGCTTCGCCTTCGGCCTCGGCATCGAGCGGGCCCTGCAGTTCCGCTCCGGCGTCGGCGACATGCGCGACATCGTCGAGGGCGACGTCCGGTTCACCACGGCATTCGGAGTGGAGCAGTGAGAGTTCCCATCGGCTGGCTGGCCGAGTACGTCGACGTCCCCGCCGGGACGTCGGTCGAGGACCTCGACACCGCCTTCGTTCGCCTGGGCCTCGAGGTCGAGGAGATCCACCGGCCCGAGCAGGTCGCCGGCCCGCTCGTCGTCGGCAAGGTCCTGGAGATCGAGGAGCTGACCGGCTTCAAGAAGCCGATCCGGTTCTGCCAGGTCGACGTGGGCGAGGACGCCCCGAGGGGCATCGTCTGCGGCGCGCGGAGCTTCGCCGTCGGCGACACCGTCGTCGTCGCGCTGCCCGGGGCGGTGCTGCCCGGCGGCTTCGCGATCGCGAGCCGGAAGACCTACGACCGGATCTCCGACGGGATGATCTGCTCGGTCCGCGAGCTCGGCCTCGGCGAGGACCACGCCGGCATCCTGGTCCTGGGCGGCGAGGGCGAGGACGTCCCGCCGCCGGGGACGCCGGCCGGTCCGGTCACCGGCCTGGACGACGTCGTCATCGAGCTGGCGGTCACCCCCGACCGCGGGTACTGCCTGTCCATGCGCGGCATCGCCCGCGAGATGGGCACCGGGCTGGCCGCGCCGTGGCGCGACCCGGGCGCGGCCACCCCGCCGGCCTGGTCCGGCGAGCCGGCGTGGGACGTCTCCGTCGCCGACCCGGGGCGCTGCGACCGCTTCTCGATGATCGCGCTGGAGGGCCTCGACCCGACGGCACCCAGCCCGTGGTGGATGCGCCGGCGGCTGGCCCAGTCCGGGGTCCGCAGCATCTCGCTGGCCGTCGACGTCACCAACTACGTGATGCTCGAGCTCGGCCAGCCGATGCACGCCTTCGACCGGGGCAAGGTCAGCGGCCCGATCACCGTGCGGCTGGCCCGCGATGGCGAGCGGCTGGAGACCCTCGACGGCAGCACGCGGACCCTCGCCGCCGGCGACGACCTGCTGATCACCGACGAGACCGGCCCGATCGGCCTGGCCGCGGTCATGGGCGGCGCCTCCACCGAGATCGGCGACGGGACGACCTCGGTGCTGCTGGAGGCGGCGCACTGGGAGCCCACCGGGGTGGCCCGCACCGCGCGCCGGCACCGGCTGCCCAGCGAGGCGGCCAAGCGCTTCGAGCGCGGCGTCGACCCCGAGATGACCGTCGTCGCCCTGGCCCGCGCCGCGCAGCTGCTGGCCGAGCACGGTGGCGCCACGGTCGTCGGCGGGCTGGTCGACGTCGACACCCGCGCGCCCCGCCCGGTGATCCCGCTCGACGCGAGCCGCCCCGCGCGCGTGGCCGGCGTGGCCTACACGCCCGGCCAGGTCGTGGAGCTGCTCGGCGCGGTGGGCTGCACGGTCGACGGTGACGGCGCCGACCTGCAGGTGACGCCGCCGTCGTGGCGGCCCGACCTGACCGATCCGGCCGACCTGGTCGAGGAGGTCGTCCGGCTCGCCGGCTACGACGACATCCCGTCGGTGCTGCCGACCGCGCCGCCGGGGCGGGGGCTCACCGAGGTGCAGCGCCGCCGCCGCGCGATCGGCCGGGCGCTGGCCGAGACCGGCTACGTCGAGGCGCCGTCCTACCCGTTCGTCGGCACCCCGGCGCTGGACGCCCTCGGTCTGGCCGAGGACGACGAGCGCCGGAAGGCGGTGCTGGTGCGCAACCCGCTGTCCGAGGAGGAGCCGGCGCTGCGGACGACGCTGCTGCCCGGCCTGCTGGCCACGCTGGCCCGCAACCTCTCGCGGGGCCAGCGCGACCTGGCGCTGTTCGAGCACGGCGCCGTCTTCCCCGGTGGGGTGCGCAGCTCCGCGCCGCTGCCCGGCGTCGAGGGGCGTCCGGACGACGAGACGCTCGCCGCCCTGCTGGGCGCGGTGCCGGAGCAGCCGTGGCACGTGGCCGTGGCGCTGACCGGCAACCGCGAGCCGCGCGGCTGGTGGGGCGCGGGCCGCCCGGCCGGCTGGCAGGACGCCGTCGAGGCGGCGCGCCGGGTGGCCGCCGCGTCCGGCGTCGAGCTGACCGTGCGGGCGGGGGAGCGGGCGCCCTGGCACCCGGGCCGCTGCGCCGAGCTGCTCGTGGGGGAGTCCGTCGTCGGGTATGCCGGCGAGCTGCACCCGCGGGTGTGCGCGGCGCTGGAGCTGCCCGCCCGCACGTCGGTCATGGAGCTCGACGTCGACGCGCTGCCGGCGTCGTCGGTGCCGGTCGGCCCCAGCATCTCGGCGTTCCCGCCGGTGCACATCGACCTCGCGCTGGTGGTCGCCGACGACGTCCCGTCGTCCGCGGTGACCGCCGCGCTGCGGTCGGGTGCGGGGGAGCTGCTGGAGTCGCTGCGGCTGTTCGACGTCTACACCGGGTCCCCGGTGCCGGCGGGCTCCCGGTCGCTGGCGTACGCGCTCACGCTGCGCGCGCCGGACCGGACGCTCACCAGCGAGGAGGCGACGGCGGTGCGCGACGCAGCCGCGGCCGCCGCCGCCGAGGCGACCGGGGCCTCGGTCCGTGCCTAGCGGCGTCGCGCTGGTCACCGGGGCGTCGACCGGCATCGGCCGGCACCTCGTCGAGGGGCTGGCCCGCCGCGGCATGGCCGTGGCCGGGCTGGCCCGCGGCGAGGAGCGGCTGCGCACCGCCATGGTCGAGGTCGCCGAGGCGACCGGGGGTCGCACGCTCGCCGTCGCCGCGGACGTCACCGACCGCGCGTCGGTCGAGGACGCCGTCGGCCGGGTGCGCGAGGAGCTCGGGCCGGTCGACCTGCTGGTCAACAACGCCGGCCTGATCGACGAGCTCGAGGTCCCGCTCTGGGAGGCCGACCCCGACCAGTGGTGGGACGTCGTCACCAGCCACGTGAAGGGCGGCTTCCTGCTGGCGCGGACCGTCGTCCCGTGGATGGTGCTGCGCAACCGCGGCCGGGTCGTCAGCCTGGGCAGCGGGATGAGCGTGCGGGCACGGCCGGAGTACTCCGCCTACTCGGTGGCCAAGACCGGGCTCATGCGGATGACCGAGGCGCTGGCCGGCGCGCTGGAGGGCTCCGACGTGCGAGCCTTCGACGTCGCGCCCGGCGTGGTCGACACCCCGATGACCCGGTCCATGCACATGTGGCAGGGCTTCGAGGACTGGACGCCGCCGGAGCGCGTGGTCGAGCTGGTCGGCGCGATCGCCGCGGGTGAGCTGGACCAGTGGTCCGGCCGCTTGCTGCGCGCCGGCGCCGACGACCTCGACGCGCTGAAGGCGGTCATCCCCGAGGACGCCGCCCGTCAGCTGCGGCTGCGCCCCTACGGCGACACCGACCCGCTGGGCTGAACCCCCACGAGCTTTCGGTACCGAAAGCTCGTGGGGGTTGTCAGGCCACCGTCGCGAACAGCGGGGCTGCGCCGGTGAGGTCGACCAGCCGGCGGACGGAGCGCGACGGCCGGCGGAGCTCGGGGAGCCGGCCGGTCCGGCGGGTCGCCTCGGTGGCCCGGACGAGCAGTCGCAGGCCGCGGCAGTCGAGGAACGTGGTGCCGGAGACGTCGACGGCGACCGGCGCCCGGTCCAGCGACGTCCCGGCGGCGTCCCAGGCGGCGACGGCCGCGGTGTCGATCTCGCCGCGGAGCCGGAGCACGGGGCCGTCCTCGCCGTCCACCAGGTCGATCCCGCCGAGGGGGGCACCGTGCGCGGTCGAGATGCTGGTGGTCATGGTGGGCTCCTCCCCGTCCGGCGAGGTTCGCCCGACACCCGCCACTGTGCCTCCCCGTGCTGACAGAAGCACGCACGGTGACTGGAAGCACGCTGGGAAACCGGGTGTGAACGTTCATGCATGCCCGTGTATGGTCATGCATCGTGAACGCAGGGCAGACGTGGACGGTCGGGGTCACCGGCGCCACCGGGTACGCGGGGGGAGAGGTGTGCCGGCTGCTGGCCGGGCACCCGAACCTGACGCTGGCCGGGGTGCACGCCAACTCGAGCGCCGGCCGACGCCTGGGTGAGCTGCAGCCCCACCTGCTCCCGTTCGCCGATCTGGTCGTCCAGGGCAGCGATGCCGCGGACCTGGCCGGTTACGACGTCGTCGTCCTCGCCCTGCCGCACGGCGAGTCCGCGGCGATCGCCGCCCAGCTGCCCGAGGACACCCTCGTCATCGACTGCGGCGCCGACCACCGGCTGAACGACCCCGCGGCGTGGGCGCGCTGGTACGGCGGTGACCACCCCGGCACCTGGCCCTACGGCCTGCCCGAGCTCCCCGGTCAGCGGGAGGAGCTGAGCAAGGCCCGGCGGATCGCCGTCCCCGGCTGCTACCCGACCTCGGTCACGCTCGCGATGGCCCCGGCGCTGGCCGCCGGCCTGGTCGAGCCCGAGGTGGTGGTCGTCGCCGCCAGCGGCACGAGCGGCGCCGGCAAGTCCGCCAAGCCGCACCTGCTGGGCAGCGAGGTCATGGGCTCGGTCAGCGCCTACGGCGTCGGCGGGGTGCACCGGCACACGCCGGAGATGATCCAGGGGCTGTCCCAGGCGGCCGGCGCCGACGTGACCGTCAGCTTCACGCCGACGCTGGTCCCGATGAGCCGGGGCATCCTCGCCACCTGCTCCGCGAAGCTGCAGCCGGGGGTGACCGCCGAGGCTGCCCGCGCCGCCTACGAGCGGGCCTACGGCGACGAGCCGTTCGTGCACCTGCTGCCCGAGGGCCAGTGGCCGACCACCGCCCAGGTGCTCGGCGCCAACACCGTCGCGCTCCAGGTCGCCGTCGACCCCGACGCCGGCCGGCTGGTCGTGGTCGCCGCCGTCGACAACCTGACCAAGGGCACCGGGGGAGCGGCGATCCAGTGCGCCAACCTCGCCCTGGGCCTGCCCGAGACCACCGGCCTCCCCCTGGTTGGAGTAGCTCCGTGACCACCCTCGCGCCAGAGGACGCCCAGTGACCGTCACCGCCCCGCAGGGGTTCTCCGCCGCCGGCGTCGCCGCCGGCCTCAAGAGCAGCGGCGACCCCGACGTCGCCGTCGTGCTCAACACCGGACCGGACGACGTCGCCGCCGCCGTCTTCACCACCAACCGCTTCCCGGCCGCCCCGGTGCTCTGGAGCCGCCAGGTCCTGGCCGGCCAGCGGTGCCGGGCCGTCGTCCTCAACTCGGGGGGGGCCAACGCCTGCACCGGCCCGGAGGGCTTCCAGGACACCCACGCCACCGCCGAGCACGCCGCCGCCGAGCTCGGCCTCGGTGCCATCGACGTCGCCGTCGCCAGCACCGGGCTGATCGGCATGCGGCTGCCCATGGACAAGCTGACGGCCGGTGTCTCCGCCGCGGCGACGGCGCTGTCCGAGGACGGCGGCCCGGACGCCGCGCGGGCGATCATGACCACCGACACCGTGCCCAAGACGACCGCCCAGCAGCGGGACGGGTTCACCGTCGGCGGCATGGCCAAGGGCGCCGGCATGCTCGCGCCGAGCCTGGCCACGATGCTCGTCGTCCTCACCACCGACGCCGCCGCCGACCCCGACGTCCTGCAGCGGGCGCTGAAGACCGCGACCAGCCTCAGCTTCGAGCGGGTCGACTCCGACGGCTGCCTCTCGACGAACGACACCGTGATCGTCATGGCCAACGGCGCGGGCGGGCTCACGCCGAGCGAGGAGCAGCTCACCGAGGCGCTCACCGCGGCGTGCACCGACCTCGCGATGCAGCTGCTGGCCGATGCCGAGGGCTCGACCAAGGACATCGCGATCACCGTCCGCAACGCGGCCACCGTCGAGGACGCGCTGACCGCCGGCCGGGCCTGCGCCCGCAACAACCTGCTCAAGACGGCGCTGTTCGGCAACGACCCCAACTGGGGCCGGGTGCTCGCCGCCATCGGCACCACCGACGCCGCCTTCGAGGCCGACCAGGTCGACGTCACCATCAACGGCGTCACCGTCTGCCGCGGCGGTTCCATCGGCGACCCCCGCGAGGGCGTCGACCTCACCGGCCGGGGCATCACCATCGACGTCGACCTGAAGGCCGGCGCCGAGGAGGCCACCATCTGGACCAACGACCTGTCCATCGCCTACGTGCACGAGAACTCGGCGTACTCCACATGAGCTCCGACCCCGAACCGCACGTCACCACGGTCCACGACGACAACGCGCAGGACCCGACCCCGCCGGACGTCGCGATCGACCTCGTCACACCGCCGCGGCGGATCGGCACCCAGCGGGTGATGCGGCGCACCGACCCCGAGGGCGACGCCCGGAAGGTCGCCGTCCTCACCGGCGCGCTGCCGTGGCTGCGCGAGTTCCACGGCAACGTCGTGGTGATCAAGTACGGCGGCCACGCGATGGTCGACGACGAGTGCCGCCGCGCCTTCGCCGAGGACATGGTCTTCCTGCGGACCTGCGGCATCCTGCCCGTCGTCGTGCACGGCGGCGGTCCGCAGATCACCGAGATGCTCACCCGGCTCGGGATCGGCAGCGAGTTCCGCGGCGGCCTGCGGGTCACCACCCCGGAGACGATCGACGTCGTCCGCATGGTGCTCACCGGCCAGGTGGGCCCCGACATCGTCGGCCTGATCAACCAGCACGGCCCCCTGGCCGTGCACCTGTCCGGCGAGGACGGCGGGCTGCTCACCGCCCGCCGGACGGCGGCGGTCATCGACGGGGAGCCGGTCGACGTCGGCCTGGTCGGCGACGTGGTCGCCGTCGACACCACGCCGGTGACCGCGCTGATCGAGGCCGGGCAGATCCCGGTCGTGGCCAGCGTCGCCCCCGACGCCGACGGCGTGGTGCACAACGTCAACGCCGACACCGCGGCGGCCGCGCTGGCCGCGGCGCTGGGCGCGGTGAAGCTCGTCGTCCTCACCGACGTCGAGGGCCTCTACGCCGACTGGCCCGACCGCGGCTCGCTGGTGCAGCAGATCGACGCCCGCGAGCTCGCCGAGATCCTCCCGGAGCTGGACGCGGGGATGGTCCCGAAGATGGCCGCCTGCCTGCGGGCGGTGGAGAGCGGGGTGAAGCGGGCCACCGTCGTCGACGGGCGGACGCCGCACGCCCTGCTGCTGGAGATGTTCACGACCGAGGGCACCGGGACGATGGTCGTCCCTGCCGGGACTGCGAAGGAGGGGTCAGCATGACGACGCACACGGAGGAGCTGGCCCGCCGCTGGTCCGCGGTGATGATGGGCAACTACAAGACCCCGCCGGTCGCCCTGGACCACGGCGCGGGCGCGCAGGTCTGGGACGTCGACGGCCGCGAGTACACCGACCTGCTCGGCGGCATCGCGACGACGATCCTCGGCCACGCGCACCCCCGGGTCGTCGAGGCGATCTCCACCCAGGCGGCGAAGCTCGGCCACGTCTCCAACCTGGCGATGCACGAGCCCGGTGTGCTGCTGGCCGAGCGGCTGCTCGAGCTGGCCGGCCGGCCGGGCCGGGTCTTCTTCTGCAACTCCGGCGCCGAGGCCAACGAGGCGGCGTTCAAGGTCAGCCGGCTCACCGGCCGCCCGCAGGTGATCACCGCCGAGGGGGCGTTCCACGGCCGGACCATGGGCGCGCTCGCGCTCACCGGCCAGCCGTCCAAGGCGGCGGCGTTCGCGCCGCTGCCCGGCGGGGTGTCCTACGTGCCCTACGGCGACGCCTCCGCCCTGACCGCGGCCGTGGGCGAGCAGACGGCGATGGTGCTGCTCGAGCCGATGCTCGGCGAGGGTGGCGTGCTGCCCGCGCCGTCCGGCTACCTGGCCGCCGCCGCCGCCGCCGCGAAGGACGCCGGCGCGCTGTTCGCCGTCGACGAGGTGCAGACCGGCACCGGCCGCACCGGGCACTGGTTCGCCTCCCAGGCCGACGGGCTGCAGCCCGACGTGATCACCCTGGCCAAGGCGCTGGGCGGTGGGCTGCCGATCGGCGCGATGCTCGCCTTCGGCGACGCGGCCGACCTGCTGACCGCCGGCTCGCACGGCTCCACCTTCGGCGGCAACCCGATCGCCGCCGCCGCTGCCCTGGCCGTGCTCGACACCATCCGCGACGAGGGCCTGCTGGAGCGGGCCAAGGAGCTCGAGCACCGGTTCACCGCCGGCATCGAGGGGCTGGGCCACACCGGCGTCAGCGCCGTCCGGGGGAGGGGCGCGCTGCTCGGCGTCGTCCTCACCGCCGACGTCGCCCCGGCGCTGGAGACCGAGCTGCGCACCGCCGGCTTCCTCACCAACGCGGTCGCGCCGGGCGTGCTCCGGCTCGCCCCGCCGCTCGTGCTCACCGACGCCCAGGTCGACGCCTTCGTCGCCGCCCTGCCCGCGGCTCTCGACACCGCTCTCCAGGAGGCCGGCCAGTGACCCGCCACTTCCTCCGGGACGACGACCTCACCCCGGCCGAGCAGGCCGAGGTGCTGGCCCTGGCCGCCGAGCTCAAGCGGACCCGGCACACCGAGCAGGCGCCCACCCCGCTGCGCGCGGCCAACGGCGTGCCGAAGGCGGTCGCCGTCCTCTTCGACAAGCCCTCGACCCGCACCCGGGTGTCCTTCTCCATCGGCGTCGCCGAGCTCGGCGGCTACCCGCTGGTCATCGACGCCGGCAGCAGCCAGCTGGGCCGCGGCGAGCCGATCGAGGACACCACCCGCGTGCTCGACCGGCAGACGGCCGCGATCGTGTGGCGCACCGCCGGCCAGGAGCGCATCGACGCCATGGCGGCGGTCAGCCGGGTGCCGGTGGTCAACGCGCTCACCGACGAGTTCCACCCCTGCCAGATCCTGGCCGACCTGCAGACGGTCATCGAGCGCAAGGGCTCGCTGGCCGGCCGGTCGATGACCTACCTCGGCGACGGCGCCAACAACATGGCGCACTCCTACCTGCTCGGCGGCGCGACCGCCGGCATGCACGTGCGGATCGGCTCGCCCGAGGCGTTCCAGCCCGACCCGGACGTGCTGAAGAAGGCCGCGGAGATCGCCGCCGAGACCGGTGGCTCGGTCGCCTGGACCGCCGACGCGGCGGCCGCCGCCGACGGCGCGGACGTCCTGGTGACCGACACCTGGGTCTCCATGGGGCAGGAGGCCGAGTACGAGGCACGCGTCGCGCCGTTCCTGCCGTACTCGGTCGACGACGCCGCGCTGGCCCGCGCCGCCGACGACGCCGTCGTCCTGCACTGCCTGCCCGCCTACCGCGGCAAGGAGATCGCCGCGTCGGTCATCGACGGCCCGCAGAGCGCGGTCTGGGACGAGGCCGAGAACCGGCTGCACGCGCAGAAGGCGCTGCTGATGTGGCTGCTCGACCGATGACGCAGGCGCTCACCCGCAGCGCCCGCCAGGCGCGCATCCGCGAGCTGATCGAGGCCCAGCCGGTGACCTCGCAGACCCAGCTGGCCACGCTCCTGGCCGGGTCCGGCATCGAGGTCACCCAGGCCACGCTCTCGCGCGACCTGGAGGAGCTCGGCGCGGTCAAGCTCCGCGGTTCGGACGGCGCCCCGGCGTCCTACGTCGTGCCTCCGGAGAACGCCCCGCTGCGCCCGGCGCAGGCCGCGCCGGCCCGGCTGACCCGGCTGCTGGCCGACCTGCTCACCAGCGCCGAGGGCAGCGCCAACCTCGCCGTCCTGCGCACGCCTCCCGGCGCCGCGCAGTTCCTCGCCTCCGCCCTGGACAAGGTCGGCCTCCCCGACGTCCTGGGCACCATCGCGGGCGACGACACTCTGCTCGTCGTCTCCCGCGCTCCGGACGGCGGCCCCGCGCTGGCCGACCGTCTCCGCGCGCTCGCCGAGCGCACCCCCGCCGTGTACCCCGAACTGCAGTCCGACCTGGAAGAGAGCTCATCGTGACCGAACGCGTCGTCCTCGCCTACTCCGGAGGCCTGGACACCTCCGTCGCCATCGGCTGGATCGCCGAGGAGACCGGGGCCGAGGTGATCGCCGTGGCCGGCGACGTCGGCCAGGGCGGCGAGGACATGGAGGTCATCCGCCAGCGCGCGCTCGACTGCGGGGCCGTGGAGTCGATCGTCGCCGACATGCGGGACGAGTACGCCGACGAGTTCTGCCTGCCGGCGCTGCAGGCCAACGCGCTCTACATGGACGAGTACCCGCTGGTCTCCGCGCTGTCCCGGCCGCTGATCGTCAAGCACCTCGTGGCCGCCGCGAAGTACCACGGCGCCTCGATGGTCGCCCACGGCTGCACCGGCAAGGGCAACGACCAGGTGCGCTTCGAGGTCGGCATCGGCGCGCTGGGCCCGGACCTCCAGGTGCTGGCCCCCGTGCGCGACTCGGGCATGACCCGGGACAAGGCCATCGCCTTCGCCGAGGAGCGCGGGCTGCCGATCGCCACCACCAAGAAGTCGCCGTACTCGATCGACCAGAACGTGTGGGGCCGCGCGGTGGAGACCGGCTTCCTCGAGGACATCTGGAACGGCCCGATCGAGGACGTCTACGAGTACACCCAGGACCCCTCGGTCGCCCGTGAGCCCGACGAGGTGACGATCAGCTTCACCGCCGGCGTCCCCACCGCGATCGACGGCAAGCCGGTGACCGTGCTGGAGGCCATCGAGCAGCTCAACGCCCGCGCCGGCGCGCAGGGCGTCGGCCGGCTGGACATGGTCGAGGACCGGCTGGTGGGCATCAAGAGCCGCGAGGTCTACGAGGCCCCCGGCGCCATCGCCCTGATCACCGCGCACCGCGAGCTGGAGGCGGTCACCGTGGAGCGCGACCTCGCCCGGTTCAAGCGGACGGTCAGCCAGCGCTGGACCGAGCTGGTCTACGACGGCCTGTGGTTCTCCCCGCTCAAGCGGTCGCTGGACGCCTTCATCGCCGAGTCGCAGCAGCACGTCACCGGCGACATCCGGATGACTCTGCACGGCGGCCGCGCGGTCGTCACCGGACGCCGCAGCGACGCCTCGCTCTACGACTTCAACCTGGCCACCTACGACACCGGCGACACCTTCGACCAGGGCCTGGCCAAGGGCTTCGTCCAGCTGTGGGGCATGCCGTCCAAGCTGGCCGCCGCCCGCGACCAGCGGCTCGGCTCGTGAGCGGGATGCCGAACCAGACCCGGCTCTGGGGCGGCCGCTTCGGCGGCGGCCCCTCGCCGGCGATGGCGGCCCTGTCCAAGGGCACCGACGTCGACTGGAAGCTGGCGCTGTTCGACCTGGCCGGCTCCCGGGCCCACGCGCGGGTGCTGCACCGGGCCGGGCTGCTGGCCGAGGACGAGCTCGAGCAGATGCTCGGTGCGCTGCGCATCCTCTCCGAGGAGGTCGCCGCGGGCACGTTCACGGCGATCGAGTCCGACGAGGACGTGCACGAGGCGCTGGAGCGCGGTCTCACCGAGAAGCTCGGCGCGCTCGGCGGGAAGCTGCGCGCCGGTCGCAGCCGTAACGACCAGATCGCCACCGACCTGCGGCTGTACCTGCGCCACCACGCGCGGGCGCTGGTCGGGGAGCTGTCCTCGCTGGAGTTCGCGCTGCTCGGGCTGGCCGAGCGGTACCAGGACGTCGCCGCGCCCGGCATGACCCACCTGCAGCACGCCCAGCCGGTGCTCATCGCCCACCAGCTGCTCGCCCACGCGCACTCCATCGCCCGCGACGTCGACCGGCTGCGGGACTGGGACCGGCGCACCGCCGTCAGCCCCTACGGCTCCGGCGCCCTGGCCGGCTCGTCGCTGCCGCTGGACCCCGACGCCGTCGCCGCCGAGCTGGGCTTCGACCGCGCCTCGGACAACTCCATCGACGGCGTGAGCGACCGCGACTTCGCCGCCGAGTTCTGCTTCGCGGCGGCGCTGATCGGGGTGCACCTCTCCCGGCTGGGGGAGGAGGTCGTGCTCTGGACGTCGACGGAGTTCGGCTGGGCCCGTCTGGACGACGCCTGGGCGACCGGGTCGTCGATCATGCCGCAGAAGAAGAACCCCGACATCGCCGAGCTCGCCCGCGGCAAGTCCGGCCGGCTGGTCGGCAACGTCACGGGCATCCTCACGATGCTCAAGGGCCTGCCGCTGGCCTACGACCGCGACCTGCAGGAGGACAAGGAGTTCGTCTTCGACTCCATGGAGCAGCTGCTCCTGGTCCTGCCGGCGGTCACCGGGATGATCGCCACCCTGACGCTGCGGCCCGAGGTGCTGGAGGCCGCGGCGCCCCAGGGCTTCGCGCTGGCCACCGACGTCGCCGAGTGGCTCGTCCGCCAGGGCGTGCCGTTCCGGTCGGCGCACGAGATCTCCGGCGCGATGGTCGCCTTCTGCGAGGAGGCCGGCGTGGAGCTCGACCAGCTCGACGACGACCAGCTCGCCGGCATCGACGAGCGGCTCACCCCCGACGTCCGGTCGGTGCTGTCGGTGCGCGGTGCGCTGGCCGCCCGCAAGGCCCGCGGTGGGACGGCGCCCGAGCGGGTGGCCGACCAGCTGGCCTCGCTCAAGGACCTGGCCGCCGAGCACGGGCGCTGGGCGTCGGCGTCCCCGGTGGCGGCGGCCCTCTGAGCGCGCCGCACGACCCGTCCCGGCCGTCCGAGCCCGGTCCCCTCGTCCGCGGGGAGGACCTGCTCGGGCGGCCGGACGCCGTCGCACCGTCGCTGCTCGGCTGCTGGCTGGTCACCGACCGGCCGGAGGGGTCGGTGGCGCTCCGGCTGACCGAGGTCGAGGCGTACTCCGGCTCGGGGGAGGACCCCTCGGCCCACTCGCACCGGGGCCCCACGCCTCGTGCGGCGATCATGTTCGGCCCACCCGGGCGGCTCTACGTCTACTTCTCCTACGGCGTGCACTGGTGCGCCAACGTCGTCGTCGGGCCGGAGGGCGAGGGCTCGGCGGTGCTGCTGCGCGCCGGCGAGGTGGTGCTCGGCTCCGACCTCGCCCGGTCGCGACGTCCGTCCGCGCGCACCCCGCGGGACCTGGCGGGGGGACCGGCCCGCCTCACCCAGGCCCTGGCCATCGGCCGGGAGGACCTCGGCACCGACCTGCTGGACCCGGCGTCCCCCGTGCGGCTGCACCGCGGAACGGCACCGGCCGCGGTGTCGGCCGGACCGCGGGTCGGGATCAGCGTGGCCACCGAGCTGCCCTGGCGGTTCTGGGAGACCGGCGCGCCCTCGGTCAGCGTGTTCCGGGCGGGTGGGAAGCAGCGCCGCAGGCCCGGCGGGCAGGATGGATCCCCGTGACCACGCTTTCCGACGCCGGAGTGATCGACGACCTGCACCGCCGTGGGCTGATCGCCCAGAGCACCGACGAGGAGGCGCTGCGCGCCCACCTCGCCGAAGGGCCGATCGCCTTCTACTGCGGGGTGGACCCGACGGCGCCGAGCCTGCACGTCGGTCACCTGGTGCAGTACATGGTCATGCGCGCCCTGCAGCGCGCCGGGCACCAGCCGGTCGTCCTCGTGGGCGGCGCCACCGGTCTGATCGGTGACCCCCGGCCCACCGCCGAGCGGCAGCTCAACGACCCCGAGGTCGTGGCCGGCTGGGTGGCGAGCATCCGCCGGCAGGTGGCCCCGCTCCTCGAGCTGCCCGCCGAGGCCGACGGCCTCAAGGGGCCGATCTACGTGGACAACCTCGACTGGACCGGGCCGCTGTCGGCGATCGACTTCCTGCGCGACATCGGCAAGCACTTCCGCGTCAGCCAGATGCTGGCCAAGGAGGCGGTGTCGGCCCGGCTGAACTCCGAGGCCGGCATCAGCTACACCGAGTTCAGCTACCAGATCCTGCAGGCCAACGACTACCGCGAGCTGCACCGCCGGCACGGCGTCACGCTGCAGACCGGTGGCTCCGACCAGTGGGGCAACCTCACCGCCGGGATCGACCTGGTGCGCCGGACGTCGGGTGCCCGGGTGCACGCGCTCTCCACGCCGCTGGTCACCAAGTCCGACGGCACGAAGTTCGGCAAGACCGAGGGCGGCGCCGTGTGGCTGGACCCGTCGCTCACCTCGCCGTACGCGTTCTTCCAGTTCTGGCTCAACGCCGACGACGCCGACGCCCGCTCCTGGCTGCCGCTGTACTCCGAGCGCCCGGCCGAGGAGGTGGAGGCGCTCATCGCGGAGAGCATCGAGCGCCCGGCGGCCCGGACCGCCCAGCGCGCGCTGGCCGAGGAGCTGACCCGGCTCGTGCACGGCGAGGAGCAGCTGCGCCAGGCGGAGGCGGCGGGGCGCGCCCTCTTCGGCCGCGACGACCTGGCCGCGCTGGACGCCGCCACTCTCGGCGCGGCGCTGCAGGAGGCCGGCAGCGTCACGGTGGGGGAGGAGGTGCCGACCGTCGCCCAGCTGCTGCAGCAGACGGGCCTCGTGGGCAGCCTCTCCGAGGCCCGCCGCACGGTGAAGGAGGGCGGCGCCTACCTGAACAACGAGAGGGTGACCGACGGCGAGGTCGTCCCGGGCGACGGGGCGTGGCTGCCGGGCGGCTGGCTCGTGCTGCGGCGTGGCAAGCGGGCGGTCGCCGGGGTGCGTCGGGGCGCCTGACCAGCGCGTCCGCGCCACGGTGAACGACCGGTGTGCAGGGTGTGGCGGTGCGGTGGCGGGCGTCACCACCGGCCGGTTTGACACCGCCCGCGGAGCCACGTAACTTTCTCTCTGCGCCGCGCGAGACCCCGTCCGGGGCCAGCGCGCCGGACCTCCCCGAGAGGGCCGACACGTTGTGCGGCGCCACAAGAGATCGCTTCCGACGAAGCCCGCGAGGGTGGAGTTGGTACGCGTCCGCTCTTTGAGAACTCAACAGCGTGCCGAAAGTCAGTGCCAAGTAATACCCCGTGCCGGATCTTTCGAGGTTCGGCTGGGATTCCTTTGGTTGATTGATATCGCGAGTGTCAGCTCGCGGT
>NZ_QOHJ01000004.1 GCF_003319185.1 Blastococcus sp. TF02A-30 | reverse complement strand
ATGACCGGCCGATCGGGGTGCTGCGCGGTGAGGCGCACGCCGCGCTGGTGCTGAACCCCGGTGGTGCCGACGGTGCCGGGTTCACCGGGCACGTCACCGTCCTGGCCCCGCTGCCGGCGCTGACCGGTACCGGCGGTGCGCGGGCCGCCGCCGCTGATCCGGGCGGGGCGGGGCGGTCCGGAGCGGCGGGGGAGTGCGGGCCGGCGGTGGGCGGGCAGCCGATCACCGCCGCCCACCTGCGCGAGCTGCTCGCCCAGCTCGGTGGGCTCGGGCTGCAGGCCCCGCCCGGCGGCAGCCTGGCGGTCGCGATCACCGACGAGCACGGCGCGCTGCTGGCCACCGCCACCCCCGCCGAGCTGGCCCGGCTGGCCGCCCGCGGCTGCCGAGCGCACGGCCGCGACGCGGCCTGCGCCTGCCCGCAGCTGTGGGCGCCGGCCGACCGGAACGGCTACGCGCCCGCCGCGGCGCAGGAGCGGTTCGTGCGGCTGCGCGACCGCACCTGCCGCCACCCCGGCTGCGCCCGGCCCGCCGGGCGCACCGACCTGGACCACGTCGTCCCGCACGACTGCGGCGGGCGCACCGGCTGCGACAACCTGTGCTGCCTGTGCCGCACCCACCACCGGCTCAAGACCTTCGCCCGCGGCTGGCGCTTCGCGATGGCCCCCGACGGCACGCTCACCGTCACCACCCCGTCCGGCATCACCCGCAGCACCCGGCCACCGGGCCTGCGCGACCGACCCGCGCTGCCCCCGCCACCGGCACCACCACCGGACCACACCCCGCCACCGTTCTGACGGCGGGAACGGCGTTGATCCCGGAGGGCTGGAGCCGGCGCGCCGACGGTGCGCCGTGGCAGATGGCCGCTGCGCGAGCGGGGGATGGGCGGGTCCGCCGGGTGGGTGGTCGGGCGCCCGTGGCGATGATCATGGTCGACCGGAATGAGACCATTCCGCGCATGTCCGTCGCAGGCCCGCATGATCCCCGCACCACCGACGTCGGGCGGCTGGTCGTCCGCTGCCCCGACCAGCCGGGGATCGTCGCCGTCCTGTCGCGGCTGCTGGCCGACGTCGGAGCGAACATCACCGAGTCGCAGCAGCACTCCTCCGACCCGCTCGGCGGCACCTTCACGCTGCGCCTGGAGTTCGTGTTGCCGGAGCTGGCCGCGCGGCGCCCGCAGCTGGAGGGGGCGCTGGAGCTCCTGGCCCGGCAGTGGGGGATGACCTGGCGGCTGACCGAGGCCACGCACCGGCCGACCCTCGCCGTCTTCGTCAGCAAGACCGACCACGTGCTCCAGGAGCTCATCTACCGGGTCCGGGCCGGCGACCTGCGGGCGGAGATCACCGCGGTCGTCTCCAACCACACCGACCTCGAGCCGGTGGCCAAGGGCGCCGGGATCCCGTTCCACCACGTGCCGGTCACGCCCGCGACCAAGGCCGAGGCGGAGGCCCGGGCGCTGGAGCTGATCGGCGACGTCGACCTCGTCGTCCTCGCCCGCTACATGCAGATCGTGTCGCCGGAGTTCTGCGCGCGGTTCCCGGAGCGGCTGATCAACATCCACCACAGCTTCCTGCCGGCGTTCGTCGGCGCGAACCCGTACCAGGCGGCGCACGACCGCGGCGTGAAGCTGATCGGGGCCACGGCGCACTACGTGACCCCCGAGCTCGACGCCGGCCCGATCATCGAGCAGGAGGTGGCCCGGGTCGACCACCGCGCGACCGTCGAGGACATGCGCCGGGTGGGCCGCTACGTCGAGCGCCAGGTCCTGGCCCAGGCCGTCACCTGGCACGTCGAGGACCGCGTGATCGTCGAGGGCGACCGCACGATCGTCTTCGCCTGATCCGACCCTCCGGGGCCGCCTTGTCTTGACTCAGTCAAGAAAACAGGGTTGGGTGGACCCCGATGGAGACGACGTGGGCGCACCAGCTGCGCCAGGCCGGGTTGCGGGTCACCCGTCCCCGGCTCTCGGTGCTCAGCGTCCTCGCCGAGCACCCGCACGCGGACGCCGACCGGATCGTCACCGGCGCGCGCGAACTGCACCCGTCGTTGTCCCCGCAGGCGGTCTACGGCGTGCTCAAGGCGCTCGTCGCCGTCGGGCTGGCCCGCCGCATCGAACCGGCCGGGGCCCCCGCGCTGTTCGAGCTGCGCGTGGGCGACAACCACCACCACCTGGTGTGCCGCTCGTGCGGCGCGGTCGCGGACGTCGACTGCGCCGTCGGGGCGGCCCCCTGCCTGAGCCCGTCGGACACGGCCGGCTTCGTCGTCGACGAGGCCGAGGTCGTGTTCTGGGGGCTCTGCTCCACCTGCCGGAGCGAGGACCGCCAGGTCCTCGCCACCGGAACGCCAGCGCAGGCACAGCACCACAACCGAGGAGGAACACGAGCATGACCGACGTCGCATCGCAGGGCCCGGCCCCGAGCGAGGCCGACCGCCCGGTCCTGACCAACCGTCAGGGTCACCCGGTCTACGACAACCAGAACCAGCGCACGGTGGGCGCCCGCGGCCCCGCCACCCTGGAGAACTACCAGTTCCTCGAGAAGATCAGCCACTTCGACCGGGAGCGCATCCCGGAGCGCGTGGTGCACGCCCGCGGCATCACCGCGTTCGGCTACTTCGAGGCCGACGGCACCGTCGGCGACGAGCCGATCTCGAAGTACACCCGCGCCAAGCTGTTCCAGGAGAAGGGCAAGCGCACCGACGTCGCCGTCCGGTTCTCCACCGTGGCCGGCGGCCGCGACTCCTCCGAGTCGGCCCGCGACCCCCGCGGTTTCGCGGTGAAGTTCTACACCGAGGACGGCAACTGGGACCTCGTCGGCAACAACCTGGGTGTCTTCTTCATCCGGGACGCCATCAAGTTCCCCGACTTCATCCACTCGCAGAAGCCGGACCCGGTCACCTTCGAGGCCAGCGTCGCCGAGCGCGCCTTCGACTTCTTCAGCCAGACCCCCGAGGCCATGCACATGATCTCGCTGGTCTTCAGCCCCCGCGGCACGCCGGCCAACTACCGGAACATGCAGGGCTTCGGCGTGAACACCTACAAGTGGGTGAACGCGCAGGGCGAGACCGTGCTGGTCAAGTACCACTGGTACCCCCGCGAGGGCGTGAAGTCCTGGGGCGCCGCCGACGCGTCGGCCGCGCAGGCCCTGAGCCTGGGCACCCACACCAAGGACCTGCACGACTCCATCGCCGCGGGCGACCACCCGCAGTGGGACCTGTACGTCCAGATCATGAGCGACGACGAGCACCCCGAGCTCGACTTCGACCCGCTGGACGACACCAAGACCTGGCCGCAGGAGCTCTTCCCGGTCCGCAAGGTCGGCACGATGACCCTGAACCGGATGCCGGTGGACAACTTCACCGAGAACGAGCAGATCGCCTTCGGCACCGGCGTGCTGGTGGACGGGCTGGACTTCTCCGACGACAAGATGCTGGTCGGCCGGACGTTCTCCTACTCCGACACCCAGCGCTACCGCGTCGGCCCGAACTACCTGCAGCTGCCGGTGAACGCCCCGAAGGCCCGGGTCGCCACCAACCAGCGCGACGGCGCCATGGCCTACGGCGTGGACCGCGCCGAGGGCACCAACCCGCACGTGAACTACGAGCCGTCGATCCTGGGCGGTCTGCGTGAGGCGGAGTACCCGACGCACGACGAGCAGGGCCCGGTCATCACCGGCCGGCTCACCCGCAAGCGGATCCCGCGCACGAACGACTACCAGCAGGCCGGGGAGCGCTACCAGCTCTCCGAGCAGTGGGAGAAGGACGAGCTGGTCGCCAACCTCGTCGGTGCCCTCGAGCAGTGCCGCCGCGACATCCAGGAGCGGATGGTGTGGCACTTCTTCATGTGCGACGACGAGTGGGGCCAGCGGGTCGGCGACGCCCTCGGCATCACCGCCGACGACGTCCGCGGCCTGGAGCCGCTGCAGACGCAGACCCTCAACGAGGACGAGCTGGCCCGTGCGGCCAACCTCGGCAAGAACGGCCCGCGCGACGTGACCGGCAAGGACATGACGCACTGCGTGCCGAACGAGCACGTGGTCGTCGCGTAACACCTGCACCACCGCGGCGGGCCGCGACCGGGACTCCCGGTCGCGGCCCGTCGCCGTTCGCGGTCGGCCGGCGGGGCCGCTCCTGCGGTCTTCCGGTGGGTGGATGCCGGTTCGTCCGAGCGCCGCGCGGGAACCTAGCGTCGGCCGACCGCACCACCAGCCGAGGGAGACGACGTGAGCGCGAGCTCATCAAGGACCGGGTCACCGGGCACCGCACGCACCGGCGGCACGGCACGAGCGGCGGCGTGGGTCGCCCCGCTGTGCTGGGTCGCGGTGCTGCTCGACGGCTTCGACCTGGTCGTCGTCGGCACCGTCATCCCCACCCTGCGCACGCCCGAGGAGTACGGGCTGTCCGGCAGCGGCGCGACGACGGTCATCACGGTCGGCCTGATCGGCATGATGATCGGCGCCCTGACCATCGGCACGCTCACCGACGTCGTCGGCCGCCGCAAGGCGCTGATCGGCGCGGTGGTCGCCTTCTCCGTCTTCACCCTGCTCTGCGCCTTCGCGCCCAACGCCTGGACGTTCGGTGCGCTGCGCTTCCTCGCCGGCCTGGGGCTGGGCGGCTGCCTGCCGACGGCCATCGCGATGGTCAACGAGTTCACCCGCGCCGGCCGCAGCGGGCGGGCCACCACCACGATCATGACCGGCTACCACGTGGGCGCGGTCGCCACCGCCGCGCTCGGCATCGTGGTGATCGAGGACCTGGGCTGGCGCTGGATGTTCGTGATCGGCGCCCTGCCCGCGCTGGTCCTGGTGCCGCTGATGCTGCGGCACCTGCCGGAGTCGGCCGCCTACCTCGTGGCGCACGGCCGGCGGGCCGAGGCCCAGGAGGTCGCCGACCGCTACGGGCTCACCCTGGAGCCGGCCGCCGCGCCGGTGTCCCCGGGCGCCGGCGAGACGACCGCCGGAGGCGCCGCCGCGACGGTCCGCACGCTGTTCACCGGCGGCTACCTGCGCAACACCCTGGTCATCGGCATCACCTCGTTCATGGGCCTGCTGCTGGTCTACGGCCTGAACAACTGGCTGCCGACGATCATGCGGGAGGCCGGCTACGACCTCGGCGACTCGCTGGCCTTCCTGCTGGTCCTCAACGTCGGCGCGATCGTCGGCCTGGTCGTGGCCGGCGGGGTGGCCGACCGGATCGGGGCGCGCACCGCCGGCGCGATCTGGTTCGCGTCGGGCGCGGTGTTCCTCGCGCTGCTGTCGATCGAGCTGCCCACCGCCGGGCTGTACCTGATGTGCTTCCTCACCGGCTGCTTCGTCTTCAGCGCGCAGGTGCTGGTCTACGCCTTCGTCAGCGCCAACCACCCGCCTCAGGTCCGCGCGACGGCGCTGGGCTGGTCGGCCGGCGCCGGGCGGCTGGGCGCCATCGTCGGCCCGGTCATCACCGGCGCGCTGGTCAGCGCGGGAACCGCCTTCCCCTGGGGGTTCTACGTGTTCGCCGTCGTCGGGGCGATCGGCGCCCTCGCGCTCACCGCCGCGCGGCGGCGGGACCACGTCCCGGCCTGACGGTCAGTCCAGGACGGCGGGCCGCCACCCGCGCAGCGAGCTGACGACGGCCAGCGCCTCCGCCCGGTGCAGGTCGTCGACGGTCAGCTCCCGCTCGGCCAGCTCGCCGCTCTCGACCAGCCGGCCGCGCTCGACGCCGGGCAGGCAGCCGACGTCCAGCGGGGGAGTCCACCACCGGCCCTCCAGGCAGACGGCCAGGTTGGCGATCGTGGTCTCGGTGACCCGGCCGCGCTCGTCGACCAGCACCACGTCGTCGGCGTCCGGGTGCCGGGCGGCCGCGTCGCGGTAGACGCCCCGGCGGGTGGTCTTGTGCCGCAGCCACGGGGAGCCGGTGTCGACCGGCCGGTCGTCGACCGCCAGCCGCACCGGGCCGTCGGCCGGCTCCGGGAGCGGTGACGTCGTGACCGCCACCGCGCCGTCGCGGTGCAGCAGCAGCCGCACCCGCGCGGGACCGTCCACCTGCTCCAGGAGCTCCACCGCGGCGGCCCGGTCGAACGGGAAGCCGACGTACGCCGCGGAGGCCGCCATCCGGTCCAGGTGCCGGTCGACGTCGCGCACCCCCGTGCCGGTCCGGTGCGCCATCGTCTCCAGGAGCGCGAACTCCTCGTACGGCTCGGCGAGGATCGCGGTCTTGGCCAGCAGCTCGGCGTGCTCCGCGGCGGGATCGGAGCTCCAGGTGATGCCGCCGCCGGTGCCGTACGTCGCCGTCCCGGTGCCGCGGTCGACGGTGAGCGTGCGGATGGCGACGTTGAACCGCGCCCGCCACGGGTGGCCCGGCGGCGCGACGACGCCGACGGCACCGCAGTAGACCCCCCGCGGCCCCGGCTCGAGGTCGCGGATGAGCCGCATGCTCCGGTGCTTGGGTGCCCCGGTGACCGAACCGGAGGGGAACAGCGCGCGGAACACCTCGACCAGCCCCGTGCCGGGCGCCGGGCGGGCGGTGACGTCGGAGGTCAGCTGCCACACCGTCTCGTACCGCTCGGCCGTGAACAGCGCCGGGACGGCGACGCTGCCCACCTCGGCCACCCGGCCCAGGTCGTTGCGCAGCAGGTCGACGATCATCAGGTTCTCGGCCCGCTCCTTGTCGCTGGCCAGCAGGCGGGCGCGGGCGCGGGCGTCCTCGGCGGCGTCGCGACCGCGGCGGGCGGTGCCCTTCATCGGGCGGGTCAGCAAGCGCCCGGGAGACCACTCGACGAACAGCTCCGGGCTGGCGCTGGCCACCACCCAGCGACCCAGGTCGAGGTAGGCGGCGTGCGCGCCGCGCTGGGCCCAGGCCAGGTCGGCGTACAGCTGCTCGAGGTCGCCGGAGACGTCCGCGGTCAGCCGGGTGGTGAGGTTGAGCTGGTAGGTCTCGCCGGCCGCGATGCGGGCCCGCACCCGCTCCACGTCGGCCCGGTGGCCCTCCTCGCTCCAGCCCCGCCGCCAGGGCCCGACGGAGTAGCCGCGCGCCAGGCCCGGCGGCGGCGCGATCGGCGCGACCGGCTCGGCGCGGTCGCACAGGGCGAACACCGCCAACGGGGGAGCGTCCTCGTCGCGTGGGTGCACCGGCAGCGCGGGGTCCAGCCCGGCCGCCGCCTCGTAGCCGACGTACCCCACGGCCCACGACCCGCCCGCGGTGGCCCGTTCGACCTCGGCCAGCACCGGGACGACGTCCGCCGTCGCCTCGGCGACCAGGACCCGGGTGGGCGCGCGGAACTCCAGCGCCGTCCCGGCCGGCAGGTCGTCGACGCGCGCCCGGACGGCGCCCGGCGGGATCACTCCCCGCGGGGCCGCTTGCGGTCCTGGTCGGCCAGGAAGCGCTCGAACTCCGCGCCGATCTCCTCCGCGCTGGGCACCTCGCCGGCGCCGCCGAGCAGGTCGCTGCCCTCGCGTGCGGCGGTGAAGGAGTCGTACTGCTGCTCCAGGGCGGCGACCACCGCGGTGTTCTCCGAGGAGCGGGCGATCTGCGCGTCCACCTCGGTGCGGTGGGCCTCGGCGGCCTCGCGGAGCGTCTCGGTGGGCAGGTGCAGCCCGGTGAGCCGTTCGAGGTGCTCGACCAGCGAGAGGGACGCCGCCGGGTAGGTGGTCTGCGCCAAGTAGTGCGGCACGTGCGCGGCCACGCCCAGCGCGTCGACCCCCTGCTCGCCGAGCCGCAGCTCGAGCAGCGCCGAGACGCTGCCCGGGATCCGCATCTCGCCCCAGTAGACGGGATAGGGCTCGATCAGCTGGCGGCGCGACGCGTGCGCGGTGACGGTGACCGGCCGGGTGTGCGGCACCGGCATCGGGATGGCCTGGAGCGCCACCACCGAGGTGACACCGAGCCGCTCGACGAGGGCGGAGACCGCGGCGACGAAGCGCTCCCACCGGTAGTCCGGCTCCGCCCCGTGCAGCAGCAGGAACGGCTCGCCGGCGTCGTCCTCGAGCGCGTGCAGGGAGATCTCCGGCGCGGCGAAGGCCTCGTAGCGGTCGCCGCTGAAGGTCATCCGCGGGCGGTGGGCCCGGTAGTCGACCAGCGCGTCGGCGTCGAAGCGGGCGATCAGCTCGTTCGGGAGCGAGGCGAGCAGGTGCGCACCGGCGAGCGCGCCGGCGTGCGCGGCGTCGAAGTCGCCGGCCAGGTCGTGCACGAGCACCAGCCCGCGGCGCTGCCCCGGCTCGGTCACCGCCGCCTCGCGGGCGAGGAAGCGCTCCGCCGCGGGGAGCAGCTCCACGAGCTCCTCAGGGGACCGGTCCACCGGGCGATACCTCCGTCGACGTGGGAACCACTACCGCTGAAGCCGTGGGGGACGCCGCGGCATTCCCGGGGTCCCCCACGCGGGTCAGCTCGTGGCCGGGCCCGACGGCCCCGGCTGCGCCGGCTCCTCGGTGACCACCGCGCCGCTCTCGTCGCCGGTGATCGTCGCCCGCGTGCCGTCGTCCTGGACCTCGGGGTGGCGGCCGTCGAGCTCGTCGCGGCAGTACCGGTAGACGACGGCGATCAGCGCGGCCACCGGGACGCCGAGGAAGGCGCCGATGATGCCCGCGAGGCTGCCCCCGGCGGTGACGGCGAGGATGACCACCGCCGCGTGCAGGTTGAAGCCGCGGCCCTGGATGATCGGCTGCAGCACGTTGCCCTCGAGCTGCTGGACCACCAGCACGATGATCAGCACGATCAGCGCCGTCGTGAAGCCCTGGTCGACCAGCGCGATGAGCACGGCGAAGGCGCCGGCGACGAACGCACCGATGATCGGGATGAACGCGCCGAAGAAGGTCAGCACCGCCAGCGGGATGACCAGCGGGACGTCGAGGATCCAGAGCCCGATGCCGATGAAGAAGGCGTCGATGAAGCCGACGAACGCCTGCTGGCGGATGAACTCCGACAGGGTCGACCACGTCTTCTGCGACAGCGCGGTCACGTGCCGCGCGGCACGCGGCCCGGTCTGCGCGGCCAGCCACGGCACCCAGCGCGTGCCGTCCTTGAGGAAGAAGAAGCACAGCACCAGCGCGAGGACCAGGTTGATCAGCCCGTTGCCGACGGCGGAGACGCCGGTGACCGCGTAGCCGGCGATGTCCTGGGCGTTGCCCTGGATCGAGTTGATCGTGGAGTCGACGGCGTCGCCGATCTGGTCCTCGCCGAAGTTGAACGGCGGGCCCTGCAGCCACTCCTGGACGTCCTGGAGCCCGGCGGTGGCCTGGTCGGCGAGCTCGGTGACCTGGTCGGCCACCGACGGGGCGATCGCGGCGACGATGCCGCTGAGGGCGGCCAGGAAGGCCACCAGCACCAGGGCCGCGGCCGCCGCCGGGGGCCAGCGGTGCCGGCGCAGGAACCGCGTGGGCGGCCAGAGCACGGTGGCGATCAGCAGGCCCAGCACGATCGGCAGCAGGATGACCCACAGCTTGCCCAGCACGTAGCCGAGCACGACGACGGCGGCGGCCACCAGCAGGAACTGGGCGGCGACGGTGGCCAGCGTGCGCGAGGCGGCCTGCAGTCGCACGCCGCGTCCTTCCACGGGCGCCGGCGCCTGGGTGGCGACGCCGGTGACGCCGTCGGTCACCGGTGCGTCGACGACGCCGGTGCTCGGGGCGGGCGTCGCGCCGGAGGACGACGGCGCCGGTGCTGCGGCGTCGTCCCGGCGGGCGGGTCGTCCAGGTAGGCGCAGCCTCATGCCGTGATCTCAGCACAGCTCCGGCCCCGGGACCGGTCGGGCGGCGGGTGTCACACCTGCGTCGTAGCGTCGGGCCATGCCGAGAGCCGCCACCGCCGACCGGGTCGACCGCGACGCACTGCTGGAGTTCCTGCGACCGCGGCACAAGGCGGTGCTGCTGACGCGCCGGCGCGACGGGGGCGCGCAGATGTCGCCGGTGAGCTGCGGGGTGGACGCGGAGGGACGCGTCGTCGTCTCGACCTACCCCCAGCGGGCGAAGACGGCCAACGCCCGGCGGGCCCCGCAGGTCTCGGTGTGCGTGCTGTCCGACGACTTCGACGGGCCGTGGGTGCAGGTCGACGGCGAGGCCGAGGTGCTCGACCTGCCCGAGGCCCTCGAGCCGCTGGTCGAGTACTACCGCTCGATCAGCGGTGAGCACCCCGACTGGGACGAGTACCGGGCGGCGATGACCCGGCAGGGCAAGTCGCTGCTGCGCATCACGCCGACCTCCTGGGGCCCGATCGCCACCGGGGGCTTTCCGCCCGAGGTACTCGACAAGCTCTGAGCCTTGCGGAAGCCAGGGAAAGGTGACAACCTTGCGGGATGCCGTACGTGCTGACCGTGGACCAGCGGGCCAGCCGCCGCTCGCCCGACCGCGTCGGTGACGTGCTGCGGCTGCTGAACCCGGCGGTCCCCGCGGTGCTGCCCTTCGAGCGCACCGCGGGCGACGAGTTCCAGGGCGTGCTCGCCGAACCCGACGTCGTCGTCGACGTCGTGCTGCGGCTGGTCCGCGAGGGCGGGTGGAGCATCGGCGTGGGCGCCGGACCCGTGCAGACGCCGCTGCCCCCCAGCACGCGGGCGGGCGCGGGGCCGGCGTTCCTCAGCGCCCGGCGGGCGGTCGACGCCGCGAAGCAGCGCGCCTCCCGGCTCGCCGTGCGCGGCGCCGTCCCGGCCGACGCCGGCGACGCCCAGGCGGTGCTGTCGGCGCTGGCGGTCGTCGTCGAGCGGCGCAGCGACCAGGCGTGGGAGGCGATCGAGCTGGTGGAGGGCGGGCGCACCCAGGCGCAGGCCGCCACCGAGCTCGGCATCTCGCGGCAGGCCGTGGGGCAGCGCCTCGCCGCCGGCCTGTGGGAGCTGGAGCGCGACCTGCGGCCCACCGCGGCCCGGCTGCTGGCACGGGCGGCCGGATGAGCGTCCTGACCCTGGTCCTCCTGGGCGTCACCGGGGCCGCCGGGCTGGTGCTCGCGGTGGCCGGGCAGCGGCGGCCGATCGCCGCCGCCGGCGCCATGGCGCTGCTCCTCGCCGCCACCGGGTCGAGCGCGTGGGCGGCGGGGGAGTCCTCCGGCGCGGTGACCGGCGCGGCGGTGGTGCTGGCCGTGCTCGCGGCGGTCACCGGCGGCAGCCCGGTCGCCACCGGCGTGCTGAACGCCGCCGATCCCGCGGCCGTGGGCGTCTCCGGAGGTCCGCAGGACCCCGACATCCTCCGCGGCGGGGCGTGGATCGGGGCGCTGGAGCGCGCGGCGATCGCCGGCACGCTCCTGGCCGGCTGGCCCGAGGGGCTGGCGGTGGTCTTCGCGGTCAAGGGCCTCGGCCGGTTCTCCGAGCTGCGGGCCTCGTCGGCCGCGGCGGAACGGTTCATCGTCGGCACCCTGGCCAGTGCCCTGTGGGCCGCCGCCTGCGCCGGTGTCGCGGTGCTGCTGCGCGGCTGACCGGGCGCCACCGCGCGCGGTGATCACGGGGCGACGACAATGACCGCCGAGAGCCGGCCGTCCCGTCCGTCGTCCCCAGGAGGCCCCGTGTCCGAGTCGTCCACCGGCGGCGCGCTGCAGAACCCCGACCTGCTCACGGTCTACTGCAACGACCACCTCGCCGCCGCCACCGGCGGCATCGAGCTGGTCAGCCGCATGATCGGGCGCTGGCGCGGCACGTCCTACGAGCAGCCGCTCGAGCAGCTGCTCGACGAGCTGCGCGAGGAGCGCTCCGGGCTGCGGTCGACGATGGAGTCGCTCGGGCTGCCCGTCCGCAGCTACAAGCTGGCCGCCAGCTGGGTCGCGGAGAAGCTCAGCCGGGTCAAGCTCAACGGCCGGCTGCTGAGCCGCTCGCCGCTGAGCGACCTCGTCGAGTTCGAGTTCATCGCCACCGCGGTGCTGGCCAAGCGCGCGGGGTTCGAGACCCTGCGGGCCCTGGGCGAGTCCGACCGGCGGGTGGACGCGACGCTCATGGAACGGCTGATCGACCAGGCCGACGACCAGCACGAGTGGCTGGCCGAGGCGCGCCGCGAGGTGGCGGCCGGCATCTTCGGGGGCCGCTCCCAGGCGGCCAGCGACGCGGCCGACACCTGAGCCGTGTGCCACGACCACGACAGCCGCCCGCCCGCCCCGCCGCGCAGCGGAGAGGTCGGTGACCGGGAGCCCCTCACCCTCACCGCCGCCGACGGGACCCGCTTCTCCGCGGCCTGGGCGGCACCGGCCGGCGACGCCCGCGTCGGGGTCGTGGTGCTGCCGGACATCCGTGGGCTGCACCCGTTCTACGCGGCGCTCGCCGAGCAGTTCGCCCGTGCCGGCGTCGCGGCGCTGGCGGTCGACTGGTTCGGGCGCACGGCGGGCGTCCCCGAGGCCGGCACGCGCGGCGAGGACTTCGACTGGCAGCCGCACGTCCCCCAGACCACCGAGGCAGGCATCGACGCCGACCTGACCGCCGCCGTCGCGGAGCTGCGCCGGCGCACGCGGCCGGACCTGCCCGTGGTCACCGTCGGCTTCTGCTTCGGCGGCAGCCACTCCTGGCGGCAGTCCGGCGGGGACCTCGACCTGGCCGGGTGCGCCGGGTTCTACGGCCGCCCGGCCCTCGTGGGGCAGGCCGCGGACCGGGCCCACCTGCCCACGGTCATGGTGGTGGCCGGGGCCGACGCGGCGACGCCGGTGGCCGAGCAGCTGGCGCTCGCCGACCGGATGCGGGCGGCCGGCGCCGAGGTGGACGCGCCGGTGTACGAGGGCGCCCCGCACTCCTTCTTCGACCGGGCGCACGACGAGTGGGCCGAGGCCTGCCGCGACGCCTGGGAGCACGTGCTGGCCCTGACCGACCGCGTCGCGCTGCGCTGATGGTCGGGGTGGCGTGGGGGCCGCTGCCCGGCGCCGGCCCCGTCGTCGTGCGCGCCGCCACCGCGGACGACGTGCCCGCGCTGGTCGCGCTGCTGGCCGACGACCCGCTGGGCGCCGGCCGGGAGCGACCCGAGGAGGGGCTGGCGCCCTACCTCCGGGCCTTCGCGGCGGTCGCCGCCGATCCCGCCCACCTGCTCGTGGTCGCGGTCGACGGGGACGACGTCGTCGGCACCCTCCAGCTCAGCGTCCTGCCGGGCCTGTCCCGCGGTGGTGCGTCGCGCGGGCAGATCGAGGCGGTGCGCGTGCGCGCCGACCGTCGCGGCGCCGGCCTGGGCGAGGCGCTGCTCCGCTGGGCCGTGGCGGAGGCCCGGCGGAGCGGCTGCGCGCTGGTCCAGCTGACGACCGACCGCAGCCGGTCCGGCGCGCAGCGGTTCTACGAGCGGCTGGGCTTCACCGCCTCGCACGTGGGCTACAAGCTCGCGCTCGACGGCTCCTAGGCTGGACGGCGTGAGCAGTGGACCGATCGATCCCGGTGTCGTCGAGCTGGCGGGGAAGGTCTTCGACCTCGCCCGCTTCGGGCACACCGACGAGCTGGCGGCCTACCTCGACGCCGGCGTCCCGGTGGACCTCACCAACGACAAGGGCGACACCTTGCTGCTGCTCGCCGCCTACTACGGCCACGGCGGCACGGTGGCCGCGCTGCTGGAACGCGGCGCCGACCACGCCCGGGTCAACGACCGCGGGCAGACGCCGCTGGCCGCGGCCGTGTTCAAGCAGGCCGCCGACGCCGTCCGGGCGCTGCTGGCCGCCGGCGCCGACCCCGACCTCGGTGGGCAGAGCGCGCGCCTGACCGCGCAGTTCTTCCAGCTCGAGGAGATGACCGCGCTGCTCGACGCCGCGCGCTGACCGTGTCGTCTGGCCCCGCCGCCCGCGGGCGGGCATCGTTCCGCACGGAGGCGACCGGGGAGGGGACGGCATGACGGCGCGACCGCAGGTGCCCGCGGACGGTGCGGCGCCGGACGACGCCGTCCCGACGACCGGATCGCCGGCCACCTCCGCCGATCCCGACGTGGCGCTGGGGCCGCTCGCGCCCGCGAGCGGCATCCCGCGGTGGTTCCTGCTCGTGGCCGGCGTGGCCGCGGCCACCGTCGCGGTCGCCGGCATCCGCGCGCTGTCCTGGCTGATCGCGCCGCTGCTGCTGGCGTTCGTGGTGGTGCTCGCGCTGACCCCGGTGCAGAGCTGGCTGCGCCGGGCCGGGCTGCCCCGCTGGCTGGCCGCCACCGTGCTGCTCGTCCTGGTCTGGGGCGTGCTGCTCGGCTTCGTGGTCCTGCTGATCGTCTCCATCGGCCAGCTGGCGGACCGGCTGCCCGCGTACGCCGACCGGGCCGAAGCGCTGATCAACGGGGTGGTCTCCGACCTCAACGACGCCGGCATCGTCTCCGGCCAGGTCTCCGACCTCGTCGAGCAGATCGACTACGGCCAGGTCGTGAGCATCGCGACCGGGCTGTTCGCGGCCCTCACCGACGCGGGCAGCACGTTGCTCCTGCTCATGCTGGCGCTGGTCTTCCTCGTCATCGAGTCCGGCGGCTTCGGCCTGCGGCTCCGGCTGGTGGCCCAGGAGCGGCCGCACCTGCGCATCGCCCTGGGCCTGTTCGTCCGCGGCACCCGCAGCTACCTGTGGGTGAGCACCCTGTTCGGCGCGATCGTGGCCGTCGGCGACGGCATCGCCCTCTGGGTGCTCGGCGTCCCGCTGCCGGTGCTGTGGGGGCTGCTGGCGTTCGTCACCAACTACATCCCGAACATCGGCTTCGTCCTGGGGCTCGCCCCGCCGGCGCTGCTCGGGCTGCTCGGCGGCGGCTGGGGTGAGTTCGGCGTCATCGTCGCGGTCTACGCCGGGCTGAACTTCGTCATCCAGACGCTGATCCAGCCGCGCTTCGTCGGTGACTCGGTGGGTCTGTCCACCACGGTCACCTTCGTCGCGGTGCTCTTCTGGGGCTGGGTGCTGGGGGCCCTGGGCGCCTTCCTGGCCATCCCGCTCACCCTGCTGGTGAAGGCGCTGCTCGTGGACGTCGACCCGCGCGGGCACTGGCTGGACGCGTTCCTCCGGGAGGAGCCCCGCGCGCCCCGGACCTCGCGCGGCCGGGAGCGCGTGCACGCCCGCCAGGCGGCGATGGCCGCCGTCCAGCGGCTGCACCACCCCCGGCGCGCGGCGGCGGTGCCGCCTCCGGACGGGGAGCCCCCCACGCCGCCGGAGAAGCACGACGATCCCGCTCCCTGAGCGCGAACTCCCTGGTCAGGGCGCCGTCGTCGGTCCGTGCGGCGGAATCGGCGCAGGCCCTGCGGCGTTCCACCACTGCAGGGCCGGACCGCCCTGCGGGAGGGGAGCAGGGATGAAGGGCGATCGGGTCGAGATCGTGATCGACGCCGGTGGCGGCACGCGGACCTACGACGTCGCGGCCACCCGCGCCGGCCGCCGGGTCGAGGTGACCCACGGCCGCGGCGTCGTCGAGGTGACCGAGGTGACCCGCGGCGGCACGCCGGTGCGCACCGCGCGGTTCATGGCCGGCCGGGTGCTGGCGCTCGTGGAGCACCCCGCACCGCGTCCCGCGCTGGAGGACGACGCGGTGACGCCGCTGCGGCGCACCGCCTGAACCGGGGTGCCCGGCCAGGAGGTCGTCGTGGTGGTCGGCCTGCAGGGCGCGGGCAAGTCACGCTGGGTCGCGCAGCACCTGGCCGGCACCCACGCCGTCGTGAGCAAGGACCACTGGCCGCGGGCGCGCCGCCGCGAGGCCCGGCAGCAGCGGGTGGTGGCGGAGCAGCTCGCCGCGGGGCGCAGCGTCGTCGTCGACAACACGAACGCCTCCCCGGCCGAGCGGGCACCGCTCATCGCCCTGGCGCGGTCGGCGGGGGTGCCGGTCCGCGCGGTCTGGCTGGACACGCCGCTGGAGCTCTGCCGCGAGCGCAACGACGCCCGCCCCGAGGCGACGCGCGTACCGCCGGTCGGGTTGCACGCGGCGGTGGCGCGGTTCGTGCCGCCGACCACGGACGAGGGCTTCGCGCGCGTCGACGTCGTCCGCCCGGGGGCGCCGGGTGCGCCCGGACCGGCGGTGCGGTAGACACGGCAGGCCCGTTCCACCCGGACCCCGGAGGTCGCTCCAGTGCTGGCCAGCATCGGCTACGCAGCCGCGTACACGGGGGTGGGCATCGCGCTGCTGATGCTCGGCTTCCTGGCGCTCGACCTGCTCACCCCCGGCCACCTGGGGCGGCACATCTACCAGGAGCGGTCGGTGAACGCCGGGATCGTGCTGGCCGCCGGCTTCCTCGGGCAGGGCGCGATCGCCTTCACCACCATCTGGACGAACGCCACCGACGGGTTCGGCCGCGCGCTGTGGTGGACCGTGGTGTTCGGCGTCCTCGGCGTGCTGCTGCAGGCGGTCGCCTTCCTGGTGCTCAACCTGGTCACCCCGGGCCGCCTGGGCGAGGCGCTGATCGAGGTGCGCTTCCACCCCGCCAGCCTGGTCAGCGCGGCCGGCCAGCTGGCCGTCGCGGCGATCATCGTCGCCTCGATCTGGCCCTGAGGACGACGCCGCCGACCTCGTGACGGCCGCCACGGGGCCCGCCCGTAACGTGTCGAGCAGCTCGCCGGCCGCACGGGCGCGGACCGGGCGACGAGACGAGAGGAACCTTCATGAGCGAGTCGAACGGGGCCCGCGTGGCCATCGTGACCGGGGCTGCCCGCGGCATCGGGGCCGCCACGGCGATCCGGCTGGCGCAGGACGGCTTCGCCGTCGCCGTGCTGGACCTGGACGAGGGCTCGGCCAAGGGCACCGTCGAGGCCATCGAGGCGGCCGGCGGCCGGGGGCTGGCCGTGGGCGCCGACGTCAGCGACGCCGAGCAGGTCCAGGCCGCCGTCGACCGGATCGCCGCGGAGCTCGGCCCGCCGGTCGTGCTGGTCAACAACGCCGGCGTGCTGCGCGACAACATGCTGTTCAAGATGTCCGACTCCGACTGGGACATCGTCATGAACGTGCACCTGCGGGGCGCCTTCCTCATGACCCGCGCGGCCCAGAAGCACATGATCGACGCCAAGTGGGGCCGGATCATCAACCTGTCGAGCACCTCGGCGCTGGGCAACCGCGGCCAGGCGAACTACTCCACCGCCAAGGCCGGCCTGCAGGGCTTCACCAAGACCCTGGCCATCGAGCTGGGCAAGTTCGGCGTCACCGCCAACGCCATCGCCCCCGGCTTCATCCAGACCGAGATGACCAAGGCGACCGCCGAGCGCGTCGGCATCCCCTTCGACGACTTCATCAAGGGCGCCGCCTCGCAGATCCCGGTGGCCCGTGTCGGCCAGCCCGAGGACATCGCGCACCTCGCCTCGTTCTTCGCCAGCGAGGGGGCCGGGTTCATCTCCGGTCAGGTCGTCTACGCCGCCGGTGGCCCCAAGGCCTGAGCCGCACCACCCCCGAGTGCGACGAACTCGTGGCCATCACCCGCTGATCGCCACGAGTTCGTCGCACTCGCCGTCTCTGGGCCGGGCTCGGTGTAACTGACTGCACAGCGTGCAACGTTGCACAGTGTGCAGCGAACGTGGTGGAGTGCTCCGGTGACCGAGACCGGCCTGCGCGAGCGCAAGAAGCTCGACACCCGCCGTGCCCTGGCCGCCGCGACGCTGCGGCTGGCCGGCGAGCACGGCCTCTCCGCGATCACGGTCGAGCAGATCGCGTCGGAGGCCGGCGTCTCCTACCGGACGTTCTTCAACCACTTCTCCGGCAAGGAGGAGGCGCTGCTGCGCCCCGACGGGGCCGACGACGACCGCTTCGGCACGCTGCTCGACCAGCAGGACGCCGCGCTGCCCCCGTTGGCCGCCGCTCGCGCCGCGCTGCACGCCGACCTCGCCGTCGTCGAGGCCGAGCGCGAGGACTGGCAGCTGCGGCTCACCGTCATCGCCGCCGACCAGGAGCTGCTGCCGCGCCTGGTCGAGCTCGGTGCGGCCAACGAGCGGCGCATGGCGCAGGCCCTCGCCCGGCGCACGGGCCTGGACGCCGAGCGCGACCTCTACCCCCAGCTCCTCGCCGCCGTCCTCGGCTGCGCGGTGCGCGTCGCCCTGTCCCGCTGGCACGGGCCTGCCGCCCGCGGCCCGCTCGCCGCGCTGCTGGACGAGGCGCTCGACGCCGTCGCCGCCGGGCTGCCCGCCCCCCGCTGACCACCGCGCCGGCCACCGCCGGCGCGTTCCCGCACGTCCCGAGGAGAACCGTGTCCACCACCGACGACGTCGCGCTGACGTCCCCGCAGCCGGGCGGCGCCGCGCCCGGGGAGGCGCCCGCGCCGATGAGCCGCCGCGAGGTGCTGCAGGCGCTGTCCGGCCTGTTCATGGGCATGTTCGTGGCGATCCTGGCCGCGACGATCGTGTCCAACGCCCTGCCGGTGATCATCCCGGAGATCGGCGGCAGCCAGTCGATCTACACCTGGATCGTCACCGCCGAGCTCCTGGCCATGACCGCCACCGTCCCGCTCTGGGGCAAGCTCGCCGACCTGTTCAGCCAGAAGCTGCTGCTCCAGCTGTCCTTCTCGCTGTTCGTCCTCGGCTCGCTGCTGGCCGGGTTCTCGCAGAACCCGGAGATGCTCATCGCTGCCCGCGTGCTGCAGGGCGCCGGTGCCGGTGGCCTGACCGCCCTGGTGCAGATCGTGATGGCGGCGATGATCCCGCCGCGCGAGCTGGGCCGGTACGCCGGCGTCTTCGGTGGCATCTTCGCCGTCGCCACCGTCGGCGGTCCGCTCATCGGTGGCGTCATCGTCGACACCTCGTGGCTGGGCTGGCGCTGGTGCTTCCTGCTCGGCGTGCCCTTCACCCTGCTGGCGATGGTGCTGCTGCAGAAGACGCTGCACCTGCCCGCCGTCCGCCGTCGCGAGGTGCGGATCGACTGGTGGGGCGCGCTGCTGCTCACCGCCGGGGTGAGCCTGCTGCTCATCTGGATCACCTTCGCCGGTGACCGGTTCGCGTGGGCCTCGACCGAGACCGCGCTCATGGTCGGCGGCGCGGTGGTGCTGCTCGCGGCGACCGTCGTGGTCGAGGGCCGCGTGGCCGAGCCGATCATCCCGCTGGGCATCTTCCGCAGCCGGACGGTGTCGCTGTCGGTGCTGGCCAGCGCCCTCGTCGGCGTCGCCATGTTCGGCGGCACCGTGTTCCTCGCCCAGTACCTGCAGATCTCGCTGGGCGACTCGCCGACCGAGTCGGGGCTGCTCACGCTGCCGCTGGTCGGCGGTCTGCTGGTCTCCTCCACCGTCGCCGGTGGCCTGATCACCAAGACCGGGCGCTGGAAGGGCTGGCTGGTGGCCGGCGGCATCCTGATGACCACCGGGTTCGCCCTGTTCGCCACGATCGACGCGCGGACCTCGCCGTGGGTGCTCGGCGTCTTCATGGTGGTGCTGGGCGCCGGCGTCGGCATGCTCATGCAGAACCTGGTGCTGGCCGCGCAGAACGACGTCCCGGCCGCGGAGCTGGGGGCGGCCACCTCGGTGGTGTCCTTCTTCCGCAGCCTCGGCGGCACGATCGGCGTGAGCGCGCTCGGCGCGCTGCTGGCCAGCCGGGTCACCGAGGACCTGAGCGTCCTCGGCGGCGGCGCGGAGGGTGGCGGGGAGGCGGCGGTGCCCGACGTCTCCACCCTGCCGGCCGAGGTCCGCACCGTCGTCGAGAACGCCTACGGCGACGCGACGGCGGAGCTCTTCCTCATCGCCACGCCCCTGGCGGCGCTCGCGCTGGTCGTCGTCCTCTTCATCAAGGAGAAGGCCCTCCAGACCACCTCGGGTGCCGAGCGGCTTGCCGAGGAGCAGGCGGCTCTCCTGCACTGAGCGCACGAAATCGACGGGTCACGGACGGCGTTGTGCCGTCCGTGGCCCGTCCTCGTCTCCGCTTCCTCGTCCTCGGCGACTCCCTGGCCTTCGGCACCGGTGCCGCCCGTGCCGAGGACACCCTCGGCATGCGGCTGACCGCCGACCTGGCCGACGACGGGTTCGACGTCGAGCTGTCCGTGCACGCGGTCCCCGGCGCGGTCTCCGCCGACCTGCCGCGGCAGGTGCGCGCCGCCTCCGCGCCGGCGGCGGACCTCGCGCTCGTCGTCGTCGGGGCCAACGACCTGGCCCGCTTCGTCCCCGCGGAGCAGGCGACCGCCGCCCTCGCCGAGGCGCTGCGCGGGCTGCGCGCCGGCGGCACCGACGTGGTGGTGGTGACCGCCCCCGACATGTCGATGGTGCCGTTCGTCCCGCCGGCCCTGCGCCCGGTGGTCTCGGCGGCGTGCGGTCTCCTCCAGCAGCGGCAGGCCGCCGTCGCCGCCGCGGCCGGGGCCACGGTCGCGGCGGTCGCGGCCGACGTCGCCCGCGCCTTCCGGGCCGACCCGGCGCTGTTCTCCGCCGACCGGTTCCACCCGTCGTCGGCCGGTTACGCGCACATCGCCGCGGCGCTGCGGCCGATCGTCCTGCAGGCCGCGCGCGCCCGCCGGGACGACGCCGCCGCCTGACCTCAGCGCGCCGGCACGGGCAGGAAACGGGCCGACACCGGCTCCACGAACCGGGTGAGCACCGGGCCGGCCACGGCCAGCAGCAGCACGTAGCCGGTGGCCACCGGCCCCAGGTCCTCGTGCCCGGCGGCCACGGCGAGACCGGCGATGACGATCGAGAACTCGCCGCGGGCGATCAGCGCCGTCCCCGCCCGCAGCCGCCCGGGGACCGCGATGCCGTCGCGCCTCGCGGCGTACCAGCCGGTGGCCACCTTGGTCGCGGCGGTGACCACGGCGAGGGCCAGCGCGGCGGGCAGCACCGGCACGATCTCCGCGGGGTCGGTGCTGAGCCCGAAGGCGACGAAGAACGTCGCGGCGAACAGGTCGCGCAGCGGGCCGAGCAGGTCGCGGGCCCGCTCGGCGAAGGAGGCCGGCAGCGCGAGGCCCACGAGGAACGCGCCGACGGCGGCCGAGACACCTCCCGCCTGTGCCAGCCCGGCCACCAGCAGGGTGAGGCCCACCAGCCGCAGCAGGACCTGCTCGTCGTCCCGGGAGCTGAGCACCCGGCCCAGCCGGTGACCGTGGCGCTGCGCGGCGAGCAGCACCAGCACGACGGCGCCGACGGCCAGCACGATCCCGCCCACCGCCTCCAGCGGCCCGTCACCGGCCAGGGCGACGACCAGCACCGGCAGGAACAGCGCCATGGCCAGGTCCTCGAGCACGAGCACGGAGAGGACGGCCGGGGTCTCGCGGTTGGCCAGCCGCCCGAGGTCGCCGAGCAGCCGGGCGACGATGCCGGACGAGGAGATCCAGGTGACGCCGCCCAGGGCCAGCGCCGCCTGCCACGGCAGCCCGAGCAGCAGGCCGGCGACGAACCCCGGCGGGAAGTTGAGCAGCAGGTCCACCCAGCCCGACGGGGCGTGCCGGCGCAGCGAGGAGAACAGCTCGTCGGCGGAGAACTCCAGGCCGAGGGTGAGCAGCAGCAGGACGACGCCGATCTCGGCCGCGGCGCTCAGGAACGGTTCCGACGTGCTCAGCGGGACGACGCCGCCCTCGCCCACGGCCAGCGCCGCGAGCAGCACGAACGGGATGGGGGACAGGCCCAGCCGGCGGGCGAGCAGCCCGAGCAGGGACAGGCCGAGGAACAGCAGGCCGAGCTCGACGAGCAGTTCGGCGACGTGGTCCACCCGCGGTCAGCCCTGCCCGGACAGCCGGCGCTCCAGCTGCTCCAGGCCGGTCGCCGAGCCGATCGCGACCAGGACGTCGCCGGCGTGCAGCGGGTCCTCGGGGCCGGGGGAGGGGACGACGTCGGCGTCGCGGACGATGGCCACGATCGAGCACCCGGTGAGCGTTCGGGCGCGGGTGTCGCCGAGCGCCTTGCCGTCGAACGGGGAGCCGGGCCGGACGGGGATCCGCGCCGACTCCAGGCCCGGCACCTCCTTGGAGAGGTCGGCGAACCGCTGGGTCAGCCGCGGCGCGCCGAGCACCTCGGCGACCGCGTCGGCCTGCTCCGGGCTGAGCCGGAAGACGCCGCGGGCGCGGTCGGGGTCACGGCGGTCGTACACGGAGATCTCGGCGCCGCCCTCGCGGGGGACGACGATCCCGAGCAGCTGACCGGAGTCCACCTCCAGCTCGTAGCGCACGCCGACGCCGGGCAGCAGCGTCTCCTCGAGGTCCATACCGGGCATCGTGGCAGACCGGGTCAGGGCAGCCGGTCGGCCAGGAGCTCGGCGAGGTGCAGGCCGCGGCGGCCGGCGAGCTGGTCGAGCTGGGTGCGGCAGGAGAAGCCGTCGGCCAGCACCACGGCGTCGTCGGGCAGCCCGTCGACGGCGGGCAGCAGCTGCTGCTGCGCCACGGCCACCGACACCTCGTGGTGGCCCCTCTCCACGCCCCAGTTGCCGGCCAACCCGCAGCAGCCGCCCAGCCGGGTCACCTCCGCGCCCGCGCGGCGCAGCAGCTCGGCGTCGGCCGACCAGCCGAGCACCGACGCGTGGTGGCAGTGCGGCTGCGCCACGACCCGCAGGCCGGCCAGCGACGGCGGCTCCCAGCCGGGGGTGGCGGCCAGCAGCTCGGCCAGGGTCCGGGTGCCGCGGGCGACCCGTTCGGCCTCCGGCCCCCCGACGACCTCCAGCGCCTCGCTGCGCAGCACCGCGGTGCACGAGGGCTCCACCCCGACCACCGGCACGCCGGCGTCCACGACCGGAGCGAGCTCGGCGACGGTGCGCCCGAGGATCCGCCGGGCGGCGTCGAGCTGGCCGGTCGTGATCCAGGTGAGCCCGCAGCAGGTGTCGTCGCCGGGCACCTGCACCCGGTAGCCGGCCGCCTCCAGCACCCGGGCGGCCGCCATGGCGACGTCCGGGGCGAAGTGGTCGGTGAACGAGTCGACCCAGAGCGCGACCGGAGCGGCGTCGCCGGGCGCCTCCGGCCGGTCGGCCCACTGCTGCCGGAAGGTCCGCGCGGCGAACGGCGGGACCTCCCGGCGCTGGTCCATGCCCGCGCCCCACTTCGCCAGCCGTCCGCCCAGCCGCGAGCCGAGGACGCCGTTGACCAGCCGGGGCGCGCGGGCGGCGAGGTCGGCCCAGCGCGGCAGCCACCCCAGCGTGTAGTGCGGGCGGGGGCGCAGCCGGCGCCGGTAGGACTGGTGCAGCACCTCGGCCTTGTACGTGGCCATGTCGACCCCGGTCGGGCAGTCGCGCGAGCAGCCCTTGCACGACAGGCACAGGTCCAGCGCCTCGTGCACCTCGGGTGAGCGCCAGTCGCGCACCGGCCCGCCCGGCGCGAGCATCTCCTGCAGCACGCGCGCCCGGCCGCGGGTGGTGTCCTTCTCCTCGCGGGTGGCCGGCCAGGACGGGCACATCACGCCGCCGGAGGACTGCAGGTCGGCCCGGCACTTGCCCACGCCGGTGCAGCGGTGCACGGCGGCGGAGAAGTCGCCGCCGTCGTGCCGGTAGGCCAGCGCCAGCCCGGTCCGCAGCCGAGGAGCGGCCGCCACCCGGATGTCCTCGTCGACCGGCGCCGGGCGCACCAGCACCCCGGGGTTGAGCACGTCGTCGGGGTCGAGCAGCGCCTTCACCCGGCCGAACAGGGCCAGCACCTCGGGGGAGTACATGTGCCGCAGCAGCTCGCTGCGCGCGCGGCCGTCGCCGTGCTCGCCGGAGATCGAACCGCCGTAGGAGGCGACCAGCACGGCGGCGTCCTCCACGAACGCGCGGTAGCGGCTGCGCCCGGAGTCGGCACCGGCCCCGAGGGGGAAGTCGATCCGCACGTGCACGCAGCCGTCGCCGAAGTGGCCGTAGGGCACGCCCTGCAGCCCGTGCTCGACCAGCAGCGCCTCGAACCGGCGCAGGTAGCCGCCCAGCTGCTCGACCGGGACGGCGGCGTCCTCCCACCCGGCGTGCGCCGGGCGGCCGTCGGAGGTGCGGGCGGCCAGCCCGGCGCCGTCCTCGCGGATCCGCCAGAGAGCGGCGGCCTCGGCGGCGGAGGTGACCACGAGGGCGTCCAGCGCGCCGGCGTCGGCGACGATGCGCGCCGCCGTGGCCTCGAGCTCGGCGACCGAGTCGCCGGTCAGCTCCACCATGAGCCAGCCCTCGCCCCGGGGCAGGTCGGGGACGACGGCGGCCGGGACGTCGCGCAGCCGCTGCACGATCCGGCTGTCCAGCCCCTCGACGGCGGTGGGGGAGTGCCGCAGCAGCCCGGGGGTGGCGTCGGCGGCGTCGGCCATCGACGGGTAGCCGAGGACGACGAGGCCGCGGAACGGCGCGTCGGCGACCAGCCGCACCGTGGCGCGGCGGACCAGGGCCAGCGTGCCCTCGCTGCCCACGAGCGCGCGGGCGACGTCGAAGCCGCGCTCGGGGAGGAGGTGCTCCAGCGAGTAGCCCGACACCTGGCGGCCGAACCGGCCGAGCTCGGTGCGGATCGGGGCCAGCGCGCCGTCGACCAGCGTCCGCAGGTCGTCGAGCAGGCTGCCCTCGGTGCCGGGCAGGTCCAGCCGCGTGCCGGACCCGGTGACCACGTCCAGGCCGACGACGTTGTCCGACGTCCGCCCGTAGCCCAGCGCGCGCGAGCCGCAGGCGTTGTTGCCGATCATCCCGCCGACCGTGCAGCGGTTGTGCGTGCTGGGGTCGGGGCCGAAGCGCAGCCCGTGCGGCCGGGCGGCGGCCTGCAGCGAGGCCTGCACCACCCCCGGGTCGACCGTCGCGGTGCGCGCCTCCGCGTCGACGGCGTGCACCCGGTGCAGGTAGCGGCTGGTGTCGAGCACGACGCCCGGGCCCACCGCGTTGCCCGCGATCGAGGTGCCCGCGCCGCGCGCCGTCAGCGGCACGCCCAGCTCGCGGCAGACGGCGAGCGTCGCGTCGATCTCGTCGGCGTGCCGGGGGCGGACGACGGCCTGCGGCAGCACCCGGTAGAGCGAGCCGTCGGAGGAATAGAGCGCGCGGGCCAGCCCGGAGCCATCGACGTCGGACAGGCCCGCCGCGCGCAGCGACGCGGTGACGTCCAGCGTGCTGATCCCCGCCATGCGCCCATGCAACCAGGGGCGGGCAACCCTCGCGCGACCGACGCCGATGTCGTTAGCGTGCGGGCGTGGCGATCTCGGCGGACGTGCGCGCTGACCTGACCGGACCCCTGACCGACGACGAGCTCGCCGCGCTGGACGCGTGGTGGCGGGCCGCCAACTACCTGTCGGTCGGGCAGATCTACCTGATGGGCAACCCGCTGCTCCGCGAGCCGCTGCGCCCCGAGCACGTGAAGCCCCGGCTGCTCGGCCACTGGGGGACCACCCCCGGGCTGAACTTCCTCTACGCCCACCTCAACCGGGCGATCCGGGCCCGCGACCTGTCGATGATGTACCTGATGGGACCGGGCCACGGCGGGCCGGGCCCGGTCGCCGCGGCCTGGCTGGAGGGCACGTACAGCGAGGTCTACCCCGACGTCTCGCAGGACGAGGCGGGGATGCGGCGGCTGTTCACCCAGTTCTCCTTCCCCGGCGGCATCCCCAGCCACGTGGCACCGGAGACGCCCGGTTCGATCCACGAGGGCGGCGAGCTGGGCTACGTGCTGTCGCACGCCTACGGCGCGGCCTTCGACAACCCCGACCTGGTGGTGGCGGCGGTCGTCGGCGACGGCGAGGCCGAGACCGGGCCGCTGGCGACCAGCTGGCACTCGAACAAGTTCCTCGACCCCGCCCGCGACGGCGCGGTGCTGCCGATCCTGCACCTGAACGGCTACAAGATCGCCAACCCGACGGTGCTGGCCCGGATCGGCGACGACGAGCTGCTCGAGCTGCTGCGCGGCTACGGCCACGAGCCGCACCTGGTCTCCGGCGACGACCCCGCGACCATGCACCAGCAGTTCGCCGCGACGCTGGACGCCTGCCTCGACCGCATCGCCGCCATCCAGCGCGCCGCACGGGAGGACGGCGACCTGCGGCGACCGCGCTGGCCGGTGATCGTGCTCCGCTCGCCGAAGGGCTGGACCGGCCCGGCCGAGGTCGACGGGGTGCACGTCGAGGGCTCGTGGCGCTCGCACCAGGTGCCCTTCGCCAACGCCCGCGGCGACGACGGCCACCGGCGGGTGCTGGAGGAGTGGCTGCGCAGCTACCGGCCCGAGGAGCTGTTCGACGCCGACGGCGCCCCCGTGCCGCTGGTCCGCGACCTGCACCCGGCGGGGGAGCGGCGGATGAGCGCCACCCCGCACGCCAACGGCGGCACGCTGCTCCAGCCGCTGCGCATGCCCGACTTCCGCGACTACGCCGTCGCCGTCCCCGAGCCGGGCACCGGCGCGGTGGAGGCCACGCGGGTGCTCGGCACGTTCCTGCGCGACGTCATGCGGGAGAACACGGCCACCTTCCGGGTGTTCTCGCCGGACGAGAACAACAGCAACCGGCTCGGCGCGCTGCTCGAGGTCACCGACCGGGCGTGGATGGCCGAGCGGCTGCCCGGCGACGACCACCTGGCGCCGGACGGGCGGGTCATGGAGATCCTGTCCGAGCACACCTGCCAGGGCTGGCTCGAGGGCTACCTGCTGACCGGCCGGCACGGGTTCTTCTCCTGCTACGAGGCGTTCATCCACATCGTCGACTCGATGGTCAACCAGCACGCCAAGTGGCTGAAGACCACCAACGGCATCCCGTGGCGGCGGCCCATCGCCTCCCTGAACTACCTGCTCACCTCGCACGTGTGGCGGCAGGACCACAACGGGTTCTCCCACCAGGACCCGGGCTTCATCGACCACGTGGTGAACAAGAAGGCCGAGGTGGTGCGGGTCTACCTGCCGCCGGACGCGAACACGCTGCTCTCGGTGGCCGACCACTGCCTGCGCACCCGCCAGTACGTCAACGTCATCGTGGCCGGGAAGCAGCCGGCGCTGCAGTTCCTCGACATGGACGCCGCCGTCGACCACTGCACCAAGGGCATCGGCATCTGGGAGTGGGCCAGCAGCGACGCCGGCGCCGAGCCCGACGTGGTGATGGCCTGCGCCGGCGACGTCCCGACCATGGAGACGCTGGCCGCGGTGGAGATCCTGCGCGGCTTCTTCCCCGACCTGCGGATCCGGGTGGTGAACGTCGTCGACCTGATGCGCCTGCAGGACGACCGCGAGCACCCGCACGGCCTGTCGGACGCCGAGTTCGACAGCCTGTTCACCACCGGCAAGCCGGTGATCTTCGCCTACCACGGCTACCCCTGGCTGATCCACCGGCTGACCTACCGCCGCACCAACCACGACAACCTGCACGTCCGCGGCTACGTCGAGGAGGGGACGACGACCACGCCCTTCGACATGTGCGTCATGAACCGGATCGACCGGTTCGACCTGGCCATCGACGTCATCGACCGGGTGCCGCGGCTGCGCGACGTCGGAGCACACGCCCGGGACCGGCTGCGCGACGCGCTCATCGACCACCGGCAGCACGTGCGCACCCACGGGGAGGACCTGCCCGAGGTCCGCGACTGGCAGTGGGGCGCGGCGCGCGGACCGGCCACCGAGGGCGGGCACCCGCTGCGGGAGCCCGAGGCGTGAGGCTGCTCGTCGTCAACGCGGGGTCCAGCACCCTGAAGCTGGCGGTGCTCGAGGACGACGGCGCGGTCGCCGCCGCCACCACGCTGGAGCACTGGCAGGGAGCGGGCGACCTGGCGCCGCTCGAGGGGTTCCTGGCCGGCTGCGGTCAGCTGGACGCCGTCGGGCACCGCGTCGTGCACGGCGGTCCCCGGCACAGCGGCCCGGCGGTCGTCGACGACCTGCTCGTCGCCTACCTCTGGTCGATCAGCCACCTCGCCCCGTTGCACAACCCGCGGGCGCTGGCCGGCATCGACGCCGCGCGCCGGCTGCTGCCCGGCGTGCCCGCGGTCGCCTGCTTCGACACCACCTTCCACGCCACGCTGGAACCCGCGGCGGCCACGTACGCCGTGCCGCGGGAGTGGAACGAGCGCTGGGGGCTGCGCCGCTACGGGTTCCACGGGCTCTCCCACGCCTGGGCGGTGCGCCGGGGCGCGGAGCTGGTCGGCCGCCCCGTCGAGGACCTGCGGATCGTCTCCTGCCACCTCGGCGCCGGGGCGTCGCTGGCGGCCGTGCGCGGCGGGATCTCGGTGGACACCACCATGGGGTTCACCCCGTTGGCAGGGCTGGTGATGAACACCCGGCCGGGGACCCTCGACCCCGGCCTGCTGCTCTGGTTGCTCGAGCACGGGCACGTGCCGGAGGCCGAGCTCGGGGACGTGCTGGAGCACCACGCCGGCCTCAAGGGGTTGTCGGGCACCTCGGGCGACCTGCGCGAGGTGCTCGCCGGCCGCGACCGCGGCGACCCCGACTGCGCCCTGGCCCTCGACGTCTACCTGCACCGGCTGGTGCGCGAGACGGCCGCCATGACCGCCGCGACCGGCGGCCTCGACCTGCTGGTGATGACCGGTGGCGTGGGGGAGCGGGCGGCGCCGGTCCGCGCGGCCGCGGGGACGGCGCTGGGCTACCTCGGGGTGGCGGTCGACGACGCGCGCAACCGGGCCGCCACCGGGGACGCCGACATCAGCGCCGACGGTGCCGCGGTGCGGACGGTCGTGGTGACCTCCCGGGAGGACCTCGAGATCCGCCGGCAGGTCGGCGAGCTGCTCGCCGCGGTCTGACCGTCACTGCCGGGGTTGTGCCCCCCGCCCGATCCGGGCAGCCTCCGGGGCGGACCAGCTGGGACGAGGACGGGAGCGGACGTGACGGGAACCGGCCAGGACGGCAGCAGGCGGACGGTCGTGGGGATCGACGGCTCGCCGGGTGCGCGGGCCGCGCTCGTGTGGGCGCTGGCCGACGCCGCCCGTCGCGGCGCCCGCCTCGACGTCGTCACCACGTTCCCGGTGGAGGTGTACTGGGGCGACCCGCAGCTGCTGGACGAGCGGCGGATCGAGGCCGTGCGCGCCGACATGCTGCAGCGGGCGACCGCCCAGGTCGAGGAGGTGCGCGCCGAGACCGGCCACGCCGACGTGCAGGTCGGGGTCACCGTGGCCGCCGGTTCCCCGGCGGCGCAGCTGCTCGCTGCGGCGGAGGACGCCGACCTGCTCGTGGTGGGCAGCCGGGGCCGCGGTGCGGTGCGCAGCTCGGTCCTGGGTTCGGTGGCGCTGCACTGCGTGACGCACGCCCGGGTGCCGGTGGTCGTGGTGCACCCCCGCGCCGACGCCGCGCTCGACCCGCCGCGGGTCGTCGTCGGGCTGGACGGGTCGGCCGAGTCGGCGCGGGCGCTGGAGCGGGCCGCCGCCGAGGCCGCCCTGCTGGGCGGCGAGGTGGTGGCGGTCGCCGCCTACTCGCCCGGTTCCTACTGGAGCGACGTGTACGACGTGGTCATCCCCCCGGCGGAGCGGCTGGAGGCCGACGCCCGGACGGGCGCCGAGGCGATGGTGGAGGCGGCGGCGCTGCCCGAGGGGGTCCCCGTGCGCGTGGAGACCGGCCAGGGCCCGGCCGGTGACGTCCTCGTGCGCGCGGCGCAGGGGGCGGAGCTGCTGGTCGTCGGCGGGCACGGGCAGGGCGCCATCCGCGGCATGCTGCTGGGCTCGGTGGCGCTCCACTGCGTGGTGGCCGGGCCGTGCCCGGTCGTCGTCGTCCCCCCGGAGACGCGGGGCGAGCGGGGCGCCCACGGCCGCTGACCGCCCCGGGGACGCGACGGGCCGCCACCCCGCGGGGGTGGCGGCCCGTCCTGCGCCCGGAGCTCAGCTCGAGGTCGGCGGCTCGTCCTTGCCCTCTTCCTCGAGCCGGTCGGCCTCCTCCTTGGTCGTGTGCACCGCGCCGTCGGCGTGCTCCGGCGGGCCGTAGACCGTGTAGAGGATCAGCGGGTTCTCGCCGGTGTTGAGGAAGTTGTGCTTCTTGCCGGCGGGGACGACGACGAGGTCGCCCTGGGCGACCGCCTTCTCCGAGCCGGAGATGATCGCCTTCCCGGTGCCGCTGACGAAGGTGAGGATCTGGTCCACCTCGTGGACCTCCTCGCCGATCTCGCCGCCCGGCGGGATGGTCATGATGACCAGCTGGGTGTGCTCCCCGGTCCAGAGGACGCGGCGGAAGTCCGGGCTCTTCTCGGCCTCGGTGGCGATCGTGTAGTGGATGACGGACGCCATGGGCGTCGCTCCTCTCGTCTCGGGGGCTCGACCTGCGGCCGGACCGGCGCTGGGCCGGACCGGCGACCGGCCTCCTCCTGCCCCCGCGGGCGGTGGAGTAGTCCTCCGTTCACCCGCGACGGTGATCACGCGCCGGTCGGCCCGGGCACCCCGCCGGGAGCGGGCAGGACCGCCCCGGGCACCCCCGCGGTCCGCGCCCGCCGCAGCCGCACCAGCCCGGTGGCCACCAGCAGCAGGGCGGCTCCGAGGGCTGTGAGGACCGTGGTCACCAGCGAGAGCCGACCTGTGCCGGCGAGCACCTGGACGACGACGACCTCGAGCACGACGGCCGCCCAGACCGCGGCCGTGGCCAGGTGGTCGGCCGCGGCGATGCCGGAGTACAGCAGCAGCTGGGCGACGGCCATCAGCGTGCCGAGCAGGGCGAACATCCAGGCGGCGGTGCCGATCGAGCCGCCGTAGGAGGAGCCGCCGACCAGCGGCAGGGCGTGCCGGCCCAGCGCGGCGGTGCCGAGGACCAGCAGCGCGCCGACGCCGCCGACCACCCCCACCGCGACGGGCAGCACGCGGTGCCGGCGCTCGGCCTCGGCCAGGCGGGGGAGCAGCACCACGCCCACGCCCTGCGGCAGCCAGAAGGCGACCTTGGCGAAGATCGCCGCGACGGCGTACTCGCCGGCGAGCCGGGCGGGGAGGTGGTGGCGGGCCAGCAGCAGGTCGAGGTTGACCAGCACCACGAGGCCGAGCAGGGCACCGGAGGCGCGCGCGGTCGCCCGGAGGGGTGCGCGCAGCCGGCCGGCGACCCCCGGGCGCCCCGCGCCGAGCCACCCGGCGAGCGCGCCCAGGCTGCAGCCGGCGGTCATCCCGGCCAGCGTCGAGGCCGTGCTGCCGCCCAGCAGCAGCCCCGCCACGCCGCCGGCCAGCTTGCTCGCGGCGAAGGCGACCGTGACCACGGCGAGCCCGGCGTACCGGCTCTGCCCCTGCAGCAGGCCCTGGTAGCACTGGACGAGGGTGTGCGGGAGCAGCAGCGCCACCAGCCACACCACCGCCGCTGCGCCGTCGAGGTGCAGGAGGCCGCGCAGCGGGAGCACCAGGAGCGCCCCCACCAGGCAGACCACGGCGGCCACCACCAGCGCTGCGGCGTGCAGCCGGGCGACGACCTCCGGGGTGCCGCGGCGGCCCCCGAGGAAGAGCGCGATCGCGGTCTGCACCCCGGTCGCGGGAACGGAGCCGACCAGGAGCAGGCCCAGCAGCGAGGCGAGCTCGCCGTAGGTGGACGGCGCCAGGAGGCGGGCGGCGAGCACGGTGAGCACGTAGGCCAGCGCGTTGGCACCGAGGAAGGCGGCGGAGACGGCTGCGGCCGGCGCGAGCAGCCGTCCCTCCTCCTGGCGGCCGCGCCGCGACGCGGGGCGATCCACCGGTGGGGACTCCGGTTCCACGGGCACGGCCCCTACCCTGCGCTCATCGGCCGGGAACCCGGCCTCAGGCGACGGGAACGGGGATCGTGAGCGGGACGCAGCGCTGGACGTGCCCGGAGAGCTCGCCCTGGCCCGCCCGCGTCCTCGCCGCCGTCGTCGCGCTCGTGGTGACCGGACCCGCGCTGGCACCCGGCTTCGTGCTGCTCCGCGACATGGTGTTCGTGCCCCGCCAGGACCTGGACGCCGATGCGCTCGGCCTCGGCGGGACGCTGCCGCGCGCGGTCCCGGTCGACCCCGCGATGGCGCTGCTGACCGCCGTGGTGCCCGGCGACGTCGTGCAGAAGGTGGTGCTGCTGGCCGTCGTGTTCGCGGCCGTGCTCGGCGCGGCGCGGCTCGTGCCGGCCGACGACGACGGCCGCCGGGGTGTGGCCGGACTGGCCGCCGGGCTGGTCTACGGGTGGAACCCCTACGTCGCCGAGCGGCTGCTGATCGGGCACTGGAGCCTGCTGGTCGGGTACGCGGCCCTGCCGTGGATCGCCCGGCACGCACTGCGCGTGCGCGCCGGCGAGCGCAGTGCGCTGCCCGCGCTGCTGCTCACCGTGGCGGCCGCGTCGCTCACCCCCACCGGGGCGGTGCTCGGCTCGGGGACTGCGCTGGTCCTGATCGGCCGGCACCGCCTGCTCGCGGTGGTCGGTGCCGTCGCCGTGCTCGCCTCGCCCTGGGTCGTGGCGGGCGCCCTGCACCCCGGTGGCGGGGGCTCCGACGTCGCGGGTGTGGCGGCTTTCGCCGCCCGGGGTGAGAACTGGGGCGGCCCCGTCGTGGCCGTGCTCGGCGGCGGCGGCCTGTGGAACGGCGACGCCGTGCCCGGGAGCCGGGGCACCGCGCTCGTGCCGGTGCTCACCGCCCTGCTGCTCGCCCTCGCCGTCGCGGGGTGGCGCGCAGCGGACGCGTGGCGCGATCGAGCCGGGTCGCGGCTGCTGCTCCTCGGTGGTGCGGGCCTCCTGCTGGCGGTCGCCGGCACCGTCCCCGGGCTTCGCCAGCTGCTGGAGCTGACGGTCGACGTCGTCCCCGGAGCGGGTCTGCTCCGCGACGCCCAGAAGTGGGCGGCCTGGTGGGTGCTTCCCCTGGCGCTCGGTGCCGGCCTGGGGGTGCGCCGGCTCGGCCGGTGGCTGGGCGCCCGGGTGGGCGACGCAGGCGCGGTGCCGGTGACGGGGGCCGCGCTGCTGCTGCCCGTGCTCGCCGTCCCCGACCTCGCGTGGGGTGTCGCCGGCCGGCTCGAGCCGGTGTCCTACCCGGCCGCCTGGCAGGAGGTGCGGGAGGCCCTCGAGGAGGACGACCGCCCGGGCGACGTGCTGGTCCTGCCGTTCGGCGCCTACCGGGCCTTCGACTGGAACGACCGGCGCCCGCAGCTGGACCCGGCACCGCGGTGGCTGCCCCGGCCGGCGGTGGTGGACGACACGCTGGTGGTCGGCGGGCGGGCGGTGGAGGGTGAGGACCCCCGTGCCCGAGCGGCCGGCGCCGCGTCGGCCGACCCCGAGCGCCTCGCCGCGCTCGGCATTGGCTGGGTGCTGGTGGAGCACGGCACGCCGGGTCCCGACACGCCCGGGGCCGTGGGTGGTCTGCCGGTCGTCGTGGATGCCCCGGAGCTCACCCTGCACCGGGTGCCGGGGGTCCCGGGGGAGCACGACGTCCCCCTCTTCCGGGTGATCGCGGTGGTGGTGGCTCACGCTTGCGCGCTCGGTCTGGTCGGTGCGGCGGTGTTGTGCATGATCGCCCGGGCGTCTACGGTTCCGCTCCGTCGCACACCGTCACGAAAGCGAGACCTGGAATGAAGACGCTCATCGCCATCATGCTGTCCCTGGGCAGCGGGGCGGCCGTCGGCGCCGCCGTCGTCGTGGGCGTCCAGGCCGTCGCCGACCCGGATCGCGGCGTCGTCGAGGAGAGCAGCCAGGGCACGCCGAACGTCATGGTCTACGGCGACCGCAGCTGAACCCTCCGCGGCGCCGGAGAGCACCCCGGCGAGCGCAGCGACGCTCGCCGGCCAGCTGAACGACGCCGCGTGGCGGGCCGCGGCCCGCCCCATGGTCCGCCGGGCGTCCCCGTCGGCCAGCAGCCCCTCCACCGCTGCGGTGAACTGGTCGAGGTCCTCCACCAGCACGCCGCTGCGCCCGTCCAGGACCGACTCCCGCAGGCCCCCGGCCGACCGGTAGCCCACGGTCGGCACCTCATGGTGCCCGGCCTCGCTCACGACCAGGCCCCAGCCCTCCTTCACCGACGGGCACAGGTGCACCCAGGCCCGGGCCAGCTCCTCGTGCTTGGCCTGCTCGTCGAGGAAGCCGTGGAACTCGACCACGTCGGTGACGCCGAGCCGCTCGGCCGCCGCCTGCAGCTCCTCGTGCCACCAACCCTCGCCGACCACCGAGAGCCGGATGCCCGGCCAGCGGGGGCGCAGCCGCGACACGACCTCGAGGGCGTGCTCCACGCGCTTGTGCGGCACCAGCCGCCCGAGCACGACCAGCCGGGGGGTCGCCGAGCGGAGGACGGCGACCGCGGGAGCCGGCTCGATGCCGTTGGGCACGATCGTGATGCGCTCGGCATCCACGCCGAGGGTGGTCAGCTCCGCGGCCGTGGCGCCGGAGACCGTGACGTAGCGCGAGCGCCGGTAGAGGCGCGGGGCGATCCTCGACTCCAGCCACCAGCCAACCGCCCCGCCCAACCGGCCGAACACGATCGGCCACTGCTCCCGGTGGACGTGGTGGACCAGGTTCACGACCGGGGCGCCGGTCGCCAGGGTGCTGGCGAACGGCAGGCCGTTCTGGACGTCGACGACCAGGGCGGGCCGGTGCCTGCGGACGAACGCCAGGGCGCGGGGGTAGACCGACAGCCGGCCGCCCCGGCGGACCACCCGGACGCCCTTCACCGTTTCCTCCGCCGGAGCGCGACCGTGTGCCGCGCAGAACAGCGTGACGCGCAGGCCGGTGGCCGCCAGACCCTCGGCCATCCGGTGCACGTAGCGTTCGGAGCCTCCGCCTTCGGGGTGGCTCGCGTCCCGCCAGTTGACGAACAGGACGTCAATCGCCGTTGATTGCATGGGCACCGCGGGAGAGTACCTACGGGTACCAGCCTTTCCACCAGCCATTCACCAGTAGGAAGGGGTGCCCAGGAATTGGCACGCACCGCCACGCTGGCGCGATCGGTCGCGCTCTTCCGGGTATTCCTGCGCGAGCAGACGGAGCCGGATCTCTTCTACGACGCACTGGCCCGCGACTCGGTCGAGCAGCTCGCCGACCACGTCCCGCTGTCCGGGGCGACGGTCCTCGACGTCGGAGGTGGCCCGGGCTACTTCGCACAGCGGTTCCGCGAGGCCGGGGCCACCTACGTCGGGCTGGAGCCGGACGCGGGGGAGATGGTGGCCCGTGGTGTGCCGGAGCCGGGGACGGTGCGGGGGAGCGGTGAGGCGCTGCCGGTCCTGAGCGGCTCGGTCGACGTCTGCTACTCGTCGAACGTGCTGGAGCACGTGCGCCGGCCGTGGGTCTTCGCGGCAGAGATGGTGCGGGTGACGAAGCCCGGGGGGACCGTGTACCTCTCCTTCACGCCCTGGTGGTCGCCTCACGGAGGGCACGAGACCGGTCCGTGGCACTACCTGGGCGGGTACCGCGCGCGCCGGCGGTACCGGCGCCGGCACGGGCACGAGCCGAAGAACCGGTTCGGCGAGTCCCTCTTCGCGGTCTCGGTGGGCTCGGCGCTGCGCTGGGCCCGGCGGTGCCCCGATGTGGAGCTCCTCGCCTCCTACCCGCGCTACCACCCGTGGTGGGCTCGCTGGGTGGTCCGCGTGCCGCTCGTTCGGGAGGTCGCGTCGTGGAACTTGGTCCTGGTGATGCGCCGGCGGTGAGCGTGATGTCGGGCGACGGAAGGGCCGCGGCGCGGTGCAGCGTTCCGGGCCCGAGCCGTTTCCGTCCCTTTCGGGTGAATGCCGCGGCTGGTGATCGCCGGATCGCCGCAGAAAGACCCCCTGCGGCGGTACTGGCAGGTACCACCCCTGTTGGAACGGTGCCTACCGGCCAGTAGTGTGACGCGCGCCGCGGCGGCGCCGGAGCCGTCACGCCCGAACCTGGAGGACCACCCGCTATGCGACGTCGTGCCATCGGACTGGGCCTGGTCGGACTGGGGGCCTTCGCGCTCGTCGCAGCCCTGCTGGTGCGCTTGGTCCTCGTCGACACCCTCGTCCGCCTGCCCCTCGACCAGACGGCCAGCCCGCGGGCACTGGGGACGGATGTCAGCTTCCTCGACCTGAGCGAGATGCGCCAGCTGCGCGGCCTGGAGGCCACCGTCGAGCAGCGCGTCGCCGGCGAGCCCGCCGCCGAGGAGGCCAGCGACGACGTCGCCGTCTGGAACTTCGGGTCGACGATGGTCGACGAGGACGGCGAGCTGCTGAACGCCTACACCTACCGCGTCTGCCTCGACCGGCGCGAGGCCGTGGCCGTGGAGTGCGAGTCCGACCACATCGACAACGACGAGGACCGGTCGGTGGAGGGCCTGACCCTCACCTTCCCCTTCGGCACGGAGAAGAGGGACTACGACGTCTTCAACCCCACCACGGGGGAGACCTTCCCGGCCCGCTTCGAGGAGGTCGAGGAGATCGAGGGGCTCGAGGTCTACAAGTTCGTGCAGGTCGTGCCCGAGACCGTCATCCGCGAGACGGCGGTGCCCGGCAACCTGGTTGGCTCCGACGAGGCCACCGTCGAGGCGGAGGTCGTGTACAGCAACGAGCGGACCATGTGGATCGAGCCGCGCAGCGGTGTCCAGGTGACCGCCTCGGAGAAGCCACGGACCGTGCTTCGCGGCCCCGACGGCGCGACCGGCGCCACCGTGCTCGCGGGCAGCTTCGCCGGTGACGAGCAGACCATCGCCGACGGCGTGGAGCGGGCCGAGGACACCGCGGGCAAAATCAACCTGATCACCAACGTGCTGCCGCTGCTGCTGCTCGTGCTGGGCGTCCTGGCGCTGGCCGGCGGCGTGGTCCTCTCGCTGCGGGCGGACCGGGCTGCGCGGGACGAGGGCGACGCGCGCCACGCCGAGCAGACCGAGGAGATCGGGGTCCGCTGATCCCGAGCCTGCGGGCCCTGCACCACCTGCTCGACCGGACGGCCGGCGCGGATCACGTGCCGGCCGTCCGTCGTCCCTGCCCCCGCCGGTCGTCGCCGGGACCCGGGGCAGCCGTCGGGCTCAGTCGGCGGGCCACGGCATCCCGGCGAGTGCGTCGGTCACGCACAGCCCGCCCAGCTCCACGTCGGAGATCCGGAGCGAGACCCGGCCCTCTCGGCCGGTGATGACGAAGTATGCGTAGCCCACGCCCACCGGAAGGGCCACCGCCTGCTCCTCCCCGTCGATGGACAGGTGCAGCGTGGCCTCTTGCCCGGTGAGGTAACCGAGCCGGATGACCTGCGCGCCGGGGGAGGCCTGGCGCACCGTGCCCACGGACTGCCACCTCTGGGTCACCACCCACCCGCAGTCGGGCACCGGGCCTGCGGTCCGCAGCGAGGGCTCGATGACGGTGATCCGTCGGAGCTGAGCCGCCTCGTCGAGCATCCTCAGATCGGTCCCCGGCTGGTCGAACTCGCGGTCCTCGCCGACCGCCCGGAGCAGCCCCTCGTGGTCGGTGCTGACGCTGACCGTCGCCGGGACGGGCGTGGAGAGGACCGAGGCGTCCGGGTTGTCCTCCAGCGCCTGGACCACCCCGCGGACGTAGTTCCGTGCGTAGTCGTGCTGCAGCACGCCGTCGACCAGGAACGTCGTGAGCAGGCAGCTGGCCACCAGCACGGCCACGGCCGCGGTGGGGGAGTCGGCCGAGGCGGTCGCGCGCGTGAGCCACGCCGGGGTCCGACGCGCCACCCGTCGGCCACTAAACGCGGCGCAGAAGCCGATGGCGAGGATCGGCAGTGCGTCGGTGATGTACCGCGGGTCGCGCGCGAGAAGGCCGATGAAGTCGGCGCGGCCGATCTGGAGGAGCAGCAGGTCGACCGCGACATACCCCGCCACGAGCAGCCACGCCTGCAGCGCTCGGGTGCCGCGCAGCCAGACGCTCGCCGCCACGATCGCGGCGACGAGCACCGCGAAGAACACGGCCAGGGCGTCGCCGACGTACGGGTACACCGTGCTGACCGCGCCGGTCTCGCTCCAGGGACCGCCGAAGATGCCCGGCAGCAGCATGCGGAAGACGGTCTGACCCGTGTTGCGGCCGACGTCCTGGGCCTCCTGGCCCAGCACCGAGGACGAGTTGACCACGGTCAGGTAGACCGCGCCGTAGGCGGCCAGCACCACGACGTGCGGCACGAGCACCCGCCAGTGACGCGCCAGCAGCCGCAGCCGCTCGCGGACCGGTTGCTGCCCCCACTCCACGAGGAGGAGCACGGCCAGGGCTGCCGGAAGCACGAGCACGGCCTTCTCCCAGAAGACCAGGCCGACCGCCTGAGCGAGAACGGAGACGACCGCCCACCGCCACGACCGGCGCCGGACCGCGCGGACGATCCCGAGGACGGTGAGCAGCATCGCGATCTGCAGGGGCATGGCCTGCAGCCCGGCGGCCCACCAGGTGGCCACAGGCAGTCCCAGGGGCGTGAAAAGGTAGCCGGCGAAGGGAAGGAGCACCCACGGCGACCTCCCGAAGAGCTCCCTGAGCACGGCGAGGAGCAGCAGCGAGGCCACTAGCTGCATGATCACCAGGCTCAGCGCGGCCGGGGCGAACGACATCCCGGGCGAACGGGAGAAGAGCCAGTAGACGACGTATTGCCCGACCTCCAGGTGCCCCGCGTAGTCCCGCACCAGGAAGTCCGACGACAACCCGATCCGGCGGGCCATCTCCAGGTGCAGGAAGTCGTCGTGCCAGTAGTAGGACCCGAACACGACGCCCGTGCGGACCACCGTCTGCAGCGCCACGAGGAGGAGCCCGCCCACGAGGGCGGCATCCGGCGGCAGCGCCGCGCGCAGGCGGGAACGCGTCCGGATCGACCCGTCCTGTGTGCTCATCCTTCTCCCCGTGCTCGCTCGTGCGCGGACTGCGGCTGGACCCGCACCAGGCGGGAGAGCAGGAGGCCGAGCCCGAGGGCAGCGGCGGTGTCGGCCCACACGCCCGGCCGTCCGCCGGCCGTCCCCGGGGACAGCGCGACCAGGACGCCGGTAGCGGCGACGGCCGCGGCCCCCACGAGCGCGGCGTGCCGGCGGACCGGGGGCAGCAGCCCGGCGACCCAGCCGGCGGCGAACGGGATGCCGCCCATGACCAGGGCGAGGGCACCGGCACCGGCCGCGGCCACCGGCCGCAGCCCTCGGCGCGGGGACCGCAGCGACCCGGCGAGCAGCCCGCGGCCGGAGTACCGGGGCCGTGCGCTGTCGGCGGCGAGGAGGACCAGCGCCCCGGCGAGCAACAGCCCTACCATGAGGGAGAGGCGGTACGCGCGGTCGGGGGTGTACTCGACGACGACGTCCCCGCTCGTGCCCGCCGGTAACCGGTAACCCTGCGCCCACCCGTCCAGGACGACCGGCTCCAGCTCCGCGCCGTCGAGCGTCGCGCGCCACCCGTCGTTCACGTTTTCGGCGATCCGCAGGACCGTGTCACGCTCGGCGCTCACCGAGAGCACCCGGCGGGTCGCGGTCCAGGCGCCGACGTCCACGTCGCCGCCGCGACCGTCCGCGCCGGCGCCGCTGGCGGCGGAGCGCACCGGTGACCAGACCAGCGAGAGCGGCTGGAACTGCAGGGTGCCCTGCGCGACGACGCGGTGCGTGCCTGACGCGAGCTGGACGGGCCCATCGCACACGCGCCAGGCGAGGGGCGTGCCGGTGAGGATGTCGCCGAGGGTGCCGGTGACCTCGGTGGCGTGGGCGGTGCCGTCGACGACCACCTGCGGTCCGAGGCCGCACACCGCGCCGGTCGGGCTCTCCGCCCATGGCCGGTGCCGGAGGTCTTCCGCCCCGGTCAGCCCGACCTCGGCGAGTCCGATCGGCAGGCCGGCGTCGACGGACGAGCGCGTGAAGGTGAGCGTGACCCCGTCGACCGCCGGGAGCGGCTCGAAGAAGCCGAGGGCGTCGGTGAGATCGACCTCCCGCACCCCCGAGGAGGACTCGACCCGGGCCCGCACCGGATCGGCGGCCGGGACGGCCGGGGCAACCGTGGTGAGCCGGGTGATCGTGCGCTCGCCGGTCCAGCTGACGCGCAGCGTGACCTCGTCCGCCGCCGGGTCGGCCAGCCAGGAGGTGACCTCCTGGTCGTCGAAGGCGAACGCCCCGGACACCGAGGGATCTCCGCCCAGGACCGAGCTGGCCGTCACGACCGCGCCGTCGCCGAGCGGACCGAGCAGCGCGGCGGCCGCGTCGCCGGGCTGCGCGACCACCGTGCCGCTGAGCTCCCATGCGCCGCCCTCGGCCACGGTGAGCCGGCGGTCCAGCCCACCCCACTCGCCGGTCCGGATCTCCGAGGTCTCGCAGTGGGGGCCGTACCCGACGTCCACGCACGCCCGCCGCGGCTCGGCGGCCCGCAGGACCACGCTGGTGCCGGCGCCGATCCTCCGGGGGACGTCCAGGGTCCGCCCGGGCGGCAACCCGGGCAGCTCCACCTCCGAGATGGCGACGGGGGAGTTCTCCTCCAGCCCAGGCGCCACCGACACGACGGTGATCCGCACCCGCTCGACCGGTTCCTCGGGGAGGGTGACGAGCAGCCGGCCGCTGCTGGGGACGCCGTACACGTTGGAGGCGCCCCCGAAGGCGACGGCGGCCTCGCGGATCTCCGCGGTGCCCGCCCCGGAGGCGAAGGTGACCGCGAGGACGCCGCCGGTGACGGGCTCGGCGAGGTCGAGGTCGAGCCACTGGCCCGGGGCGCGGGCGAGGGAGGCCGAGCGCCACGAGGTTTCCGGGCGGCCGTCGAACGCCGCGGCCGGCCCGTGCGCCGGCAGCACCGGCCCGAAGACGTCGGTGTAGCCCTGCGAAGAGGACGCCGTGATGCCGTCGAGCGAGAGGTAGTCGGCGACGGCCGTGCGGGTGGGGGCGCCCGCGTAGTCGGTGGCCGGCCGGTCCTCCCGCGAGGGCGCCGAGGCGGTCATCACCTCGCTGGTGGCGTCGTGGATGCGACCAAACTGCCGCTCCACCAACCGCTGGCCGTCGGCCACCACGTCCGCCGGCTGCTCAGGGGTGCCGACGAGGGCTGCTTGGCCCGGGGAGAGCAGCCCGGCGTCGGCGGCTGTCAGCACGTCCTCGGGGCCGCCGTCGAGCGTGACGAGGTCGTCCGCGTCGACGACGGACACCCGTTGGGCGCCCTCCACGGCGAAGACCTCGACCAGCTTCTGGTCGGCGTACCCGGTGCTGCCGTACCCGGCGACGCGCCGCACCCCGGGGCTGTCGCGCAGCGCGCGTTCCATGCGGTCGGGCCCGCCGGTGTCGGTCAGCTGCCGGTCGAGGTCACGGCGCAGCACCACGTGGGTGACCCCCATGCGGGCCAGCGTCTGCGCGAGCCCCGGTCCACCCTGCCCGTTCGCCAGCCGGCTCTCGACGGCGTCCAGGAGGCGGGCGGTGGCCCCCGGCACCATCGGCACCTGGCTGCGCGTGGCCCACGAGCCGTCGGTCAGCCCCTGGAGCGGCTCGTCGACCGTCCACCCCCACGTCTGGACACCGAAGCCGGCGCCCGGCACCACGAGCGCCCGGCTGCCCGGGCGCTCCTCCAGGTAACCCGCGGCCGAGGTCCACGCGCCGGGGACCTGCGTCCACCCGGGCATCCGCAGCCCGTTGGTCAGCAGGGGCGAGGAACTCACCAGCAGCGCGGCGACGAGCGCGCCGACGAGGACCCGCAGTGCCGCCGGCTGGTGGACGGCCAGCCCACGCCGCTGGAGGAGGGCCCGAGCCCACCGGGCCGCCAGCACGGTTCCGTGAGCCAGCCCCAGCGCAAGCGGGAGGCGGACCAGCGGGTCGACCTTGTGCACGTTGCGCAGCGGGGCCAACGGGCCGTCGAGCAGGGCGCGCACCGGCCCGTCGACGAACGAGCCGACGGCGGACGGGTGGCCGACGGTGAGGCAGAGCAGGCCGACGGCGAGAGAGGTGGCCAGCGGACCGCGCAGCGGCATGCGCGGGTGGACGAGGCCGACGAGGGCGAGCGCGGCGACGCCTGGACCCAGGACGGCGACGACGTCGGAGGTGACCAGGGCGTGCGCTCCCGGCCACCAGCCCTGGCCGCCCACGGTGTGGTAGGCGACCCAGTGATCGGCCCCGCGCAGGCTGTTGGCCCATCCGGTCGGGGAGGTGGTCGCGGCGGCGGTCTCGATGAAGTCGAGGAAGGGCGGGCTGTACCGGCCCAGCAGCAGAAGGGGGCCGATCCACCAGGCGCAGGCCAGGGCGGTGCCCAGCGCCCACCACCCGAGCAAGGAGCGCCCTCCGCGCTCGCGGAACCGGCTGGCGGCGACGAAGAAGGCGATCGGCAGCGCCGCGATCGTGCCGGCCGCGTTCACCCCGCTCATGAACAGGACGGCCACGCCCGACAGCAGGCCCGCGCGGCGGGGGGTCAGCCGGCGGGCCACGGCCAGCACGACGGGGAGCACCACCCAGGGCAGGACGGCGGTCGGTAGCACCTCGCCGGAGATGACGCCGACCGCGCCGAGCAGCCGGGGTGCCAGGGCGTAGCACAGGCCGCCCAGGAGTGCTGCCGGGCCGGGCAGCCCGAGGGCCAGCGCGATCCGCCGCACGCCCTCGTACGCGGCGACGAGCAGCAGGGCCGACCACAGGCGCTGCGCCACCCACGGCGGCACGTGCAGCAGGTCGGCGCCCAGGAAGAAGGGGCCCTGCGGGAAGAGGTAGCCGTACGCCTGGTTCTGCAGCTGCCCCAGCGAGGTGGGGATCCACATGTGCAGCGCCCGGTCGAGGAACCCGCCGGGGTCGATCGTGAGGTCAAACTTCGTGTCGAAGGTCGTCCGGCCCGGCTGCTGGAGCACCGATCCCAGGAGCAGCAGCAGCCAGACCCCGGCGTTGCCCCACGCCCGCGAGGGGAACGGTGTCGCGTGGCGGCCGCCCGCGTTCCCCCGAACGGTTGTGCTGATGTGCTTCCTCCGCGATCCGCAGTTCCGCTGCTGTAGGGTGCCGCGCGAGTGTAGCCGTTCTCCGTCGAGTGATTGGTATTGCGTGCCGGACTCCCCGATGCCGTCCACCGGCGGGCGCTTTTCCGATATCTGGGCCGTCGCGGACCGCATTCCCGGGTGGTTGACCGGCGACCAGGCGGAACTGCTGCACGCCGAGGCGGCCGCGCTCCCCGCCGGGTCCCTCGCCGTCGAGATCGGGAGCCACCGGGGGCGCTCCACCGTGGTCATCGCGCAGGCCCTGGCGGCAGGCGGCGGTGGTCTGGTGGCCATCGACCCCTTCGTCGACGGGCGCCTGTTCGGGGGGAGCAGCACGCGCATCGAATTCGAGCGCAACATTGCGGCCGCAGGCGTCTCGGGCACGGTCGAATTGCTGTGCGACTACTCCACCGAAGCGCGCAAGAAGTGGACCCGTCCGTTCTCCTTCCTGTACATCGACGGAAAGCACGACTACTGGACGCTCTCCGACGACCTGAAATGGCGGGGGCACCTCCCGGCGGGAGCGCCGGTGCTGGTCCACGACTGCTTCTCGTCGATCGGGGTGACCCTCGGGATCCTGCGCCACGTCCTCTTCGCCGCCGACCTGCGCTACGAGCGCCGGGAGGGGTCGTTGGCCCTGCTCCGCGTCGGCGCGCCCTCGGCCCGGGACCGGCGCCGCATCCTCGCGGAGCTGCCGTGGTGGGCGCGCAACGTCCTCCTGAAGGTGCTGCTGCGGCTCAGGCTGCGGCCGGTGGCCCGGTTGCTGGGCCACGACTCGCCCTACGACCCGTACTGAGCGGCCTCGGCGTCGGGGGTCCACCGGCTGTCTGAGTAGACGCGGCGCTCGAGCACCGCGCCGTCGCCCGTGCGGTACTCGGGGAGCACCAGGTCGTCGTACCGGAGGCGCCGCCGCCGCAGCCGGCGCTGCGCCCGGAAGGTGACCGCGTCCGTGACCAGCTGGATGAGCCGCGCCTGCAGGTCCTTGGTGTGCCCGGGCTGGGCCATGGCGTGGGCGACCAGCGCGTCGGGCACTGCGCCCTCAACGCGGTGCGGGACGCTGCCCCGCCAGTGCAGCATGATCACGCGGTGCTCGAACCGCTTGTTGAGCACCGCCTCCACCTCGCGCAGCGTGCCGGAGCGCCGCAGGTACCCGGCGATCTCGCGGTCGAAGTCGGGTTCGTCCTTCGCGGTCAGCACCAGCGTGGGTGGGGTGGTGGTCTCGTCGAGGCGGCACCACCAGATGTGGCTGGGGAAGTCGACGATCTTCGCGCTGGACGCCTCGGGGACCTCGATGTAGCCCGCCCGCGCCACCCGGACCAGCTCGCGCAGGACGGCGGCCGGGTCGAGCACGTGCTCCAGCAGGTTCGAGCAGATCGCGTAGTCGAAGACGCCGTCGGCGAAGGGCATCCGCGCAGCATCGGCGTTGAACAGCGGACGGGTCACCCTCGCCCGGCCGCGACCCGAGCGCTGCGCGGCGTGCTCCGCGCCCAGGTAGCGGTCCAGGAGCACGTCGGCCCGCCACGACGGCTTGTCGCCGCTTCCCACGTCGAGGACCAGGTCGTCCGGGCCGACGGGCAGCGCGATCCGGCGCTGGTGGAAGACGCGCAGGCTCTGCAGCAGGGACATGGCGGGGAACTATCGCACGGAGCGCTCGGCGGGGTGAGCAGCCGGCTTCAGCGCCGGCGTTCCAGGAGGTCGACCAGGGTGGCGGTGGCGATGTCGACGTCGTCGAGGAAGCGCTCGGCCTCACCCCGCTCGACCCGGGCCAGCATCAGCTCGTTGATGCCACCCACGGCCGCGAGCACTGCGGGGCGGGTGACCGGGCGGATCTCGTCGGGGTGCTGCTCGGCCAGCTCGGTGGCCACTCCGGTGATGAGGTCGACGTAGCGGTCGAAGACCTGGCGGCGCAGCGCCAGCGCGGTGCGGCCGGCCGCCTGCACCTCGACGAGCGCGGCCCAGGCCACGGGCGGGCCCTGGGCCAGGGTGGCCATGTAGGCGGCGATGCCGGCCCGCAGCCGTTCCCGCCAGGGCAGCCCGGCGGCGCGCGCCTCGTCCTGGGCCTGGCGCACCGTGGCCAGGACCTTCTCGTTGGCCCGGGCGTAGAGCTCCAGCAGGCAGTGCTCCTTGTCGCGGAAGTGCGCGTAGACGACCGTCTTCGACACCCGGCCCTCGCGGGCGATGTCGGCGATCGTGGTGGCCTGGTAGCCCTTCTCGGCCATGCAGGTGGCCAGCGCCCACAGGATCCGGCCACGCCGGTGGCCGTCGTCGACGGCCGGATCGCCGGTCGGGTCCAGGAGCTCGTGCACGCCCCGAAGGATCTCACGTGCGCGGGGAGGGGTGAGCGAACTCACCGCCGGGCACCGGAAGGCGCGGGCGCCCTCTGGGCGTCGTCCAGGAGGTGACCGTGCCGATGACCGACCGGCCGACCCGGCGCGCCTACGCGGTGTGGCTGGTCGGGCTCCTCGCCTACGCCGTGGCCGTCTTCCACCGCAGCTCCCTCGGGGTGGCTGCCGTGGAGGCGCAGGAGCGGTTCTCCGCCGGCGCCTCGGCGGTGTCGCTGTTCCTCGTGCTGCAGCTGGCCGTCTACGCCGCGCTCCAGGTCCCGGTGGGCGTCGCGCTGGACCGCTTCGGGTCCCGCCGGATGATCCTGGCCGGGGCGGTGACCATGGCCGCCGGTCAGCTGGTGCTCGCGCTGGCCGACGACGTCCCGACCGCCGTCGCGGCCCGCGTCCTGGTGGGCGCCGGCGACGCGATGACCTTCATCAGCGTCCTCCGGGTGGTCTCGCTGTGGTTCCCCGGCCGCACCGCACCGCTGGTCACCCAGCTGACCGGCATCCTCGGCCAGATCGGGTCGGTCGTCGCGGCCTACCCGCTGGTGGCGCTGCTGCACGGCACCTCCTGGCAGGCCACCTTCCTCGGCGCGGCGGCCACCGGGCTGCTCGTCTCCGTCCTGGTGCTGGTGGCGCTGCAGGACGCCCCCGACGGCACGCCGGAGCCGGCCACCGTCGGCCTGGCCGAGCTGCGCCGCACGCTGGCCGCGACCTGGCGCGAGCCCGGCACCCGGATCGGGCTGTACACCCACCTGGTCACCCAGTTCTCCGGGACGGTCTTCGCCCTGCTGTGGGGCTACCCGTTCCTGACCGTGGGGGAGGGGCTCTCGCCCGGGACGGCGGCCGCGCTGCTCACCCTGCTCGTGCTCGTGGGCATGGCCGTCGGGCCGCTGCTCGGCCGGTTGTGCGGCCGCTGGCCGCTGCGCCGGTCGGTGCTGGTGCTGGGCATTCTCGCGCTCACCGCCACCACGTGGACCGTCGTGCTGCTCTGGCCCGGGCGGGCGCCGCTGGCCCTGCTGATCGCGCTCGTCGTCGTCCTGGGGACCAACGGTCCCGGCTCGATGATCGGCTTCGACTACGCCCGCACGGAGAACCCGGTGGAGCGGATGGGCAGCGCCAGCGGTGTGGTCAACGTCGGCGGCTTCGTCGCCTCGCTGCTCACCATCCTGGCCATCGGCGCGGTGCTCGACCTGCGCACCCCCGGCGGCTCGACGGACTACTCGCTGGACGCCTTCCGCGCGGCGTTCGCGGTGCAGTACGTGTTCTGGGCGATCGGCCTGTTCGGCGTGCTCCGGCACCGACGGGAGCTGCGGGCGCGGCTGGCCCGGGACGGCGTCGTCCTGGCCCCGCTGCACGTGGCGGTCGGCGCACGGCTGCGCGGCGGCTCCGCCTACCGCTGAGCCGGCCCACCCACCGCCGAGCCGGCCCCACCCGGCGCTCCGGTCGCCGAGCGGTGCCGCCGCGAGCATGATCGCGGGTGGCGACACCGCCGGACCGCAGCTGCCGTGGAGGTGCCATGACCGAGGTCGAGCCCACGCTGGGCGCCGGGCCGCTGCTGCTGATCGCAGCAGCGGCCGTGGTCCTGCTGCTGTTCCTCATCATCCGGCTGAAGCTGCACGCGTTCGTCGCGCTGATCCTGGTCAGCCTGCTGACCGCGCTGGCCGCGCAGGTGCCGCTGGAGGACGTGGTGACCACGTTGACCACGGGCTTCGGCGCCACGTTGGCCAGCGTCGCCCTCCTGGTCGGCCTCGGCGCCATGCTCGGCCGGCTGCTGGAGTTCAGCGGCGGCGCCCAGGTGCTCGCCGACGTCCTCATCCGCCGCTTCGGCGAGCAGCGGGCGCCGCTGGCGCTCGGGGTGGCGGCGCTGCTGTTCGGCTTCCCGATCTTCTTCGACGCCGGGCTGGTCGTCTTCCTGCCGATCGTCTTCACGGTGGCGCTGCGGCTCGGCGGCTCGCTGCTGACCTACGGGCTGCCGGTCGCGGGGGCGTTCGCGGTCATGCACGCCTTCGTGCCCCCGCACCCCGGCCCGGTCGCCGCCGCCGAGCTGATCGGCGCCGACATCGGGCTGGTGCTGGTCTTCGGGCTGCTCATCGGCCTGCCCACGTGGTACTTCGGCGGCTACCTGTTCGGCCTGTGGGCCGGCCGCCGGTACGACGTGCCCGTGCCCGACATCCTCTCCGGCGGCGGCGGACCGGGCGGCGGCGGCGCGGCCCCCGCCGGCGACGCGCCGGGGGAGACGCCGGTGGCGGGCACGTCCCCCGAGGTCGCCGGGCGGTCGGGCGGCACGGCGGCGGCCACCGAGACCGAGCGGACCCGGCCGGGGCCGCCCGCGTTCGGCACCGTCGTCGGCCTGCTGCTGCTGCCGCTGGTGCTGATCTTCCTGAACACCGGGATGAGCACCCTGGCCACCAACGGCACCGTCGACGAGGACTCGACCGCGGTCCGGGTGGCGCAGCTGGTCGGCGCGACGCCGGTCGCGCTGCTCATCACGGTGCTGGTCGCGATGTACGTGCTCGGCAAGCACCGCGGCAGCTCCGGCGCCGAGGTGGAGTCGGTGGTCAACAGCGCGCTCGGCCCGGTCTGCGCGATCATCCTGATCACCGGCGCCGGCGGGATGTTCGGCGGCGTGCTGCGGGCGAGCGGGATCGGCGCGGCGCTCGCCGACGTGCTCGGCGACATCGGCCTGCCGGTCATCGTGGCCGCCTTCGTCATCTCGGTCCTGCTGCGCGTGGCACAGGGGTCGGCCACCGTCGCGCTGACCACGACGGCGGGGCTGATCGCCCCCGTCGTGGAGGCCACCGACGGGTTGTCCAGCGTGGACCTGGCGCTGATCGTCATCGCCATCGCGGCCGGCGCGACGGTGCTCTCGCACGTCAACGACTCGGGGTTCTGGCTGGTCAGCCGGTTCTTCAAGATGGACGAGAAGACGACGCTGAAGACCTGGACGGTCATGGAGACGCTGCTCGGCGTGATCGGCTTCGCCCTGGCCCTGGTGCTCAGCCTGATCTTCTGACCGGCGGCGACCGGACGACGGGTCCGAGGGAGGAGGCGGGCATGTCCCGCACCACGCGCACGGCGGTGGCGGGGCTGGCCGCGCTGGCGGCGGTCGCCGCGCGCGACCTGCTGCAGCGCGAGCACACGGTGCTGCGCAACTACCCGGTGGTCGGGCACGCCCGGTACCTGCTGGAGACCCTCGGCCCGGAGCTGAGGCAGTACCTCGTCGCCGGCAACAACGAGGAGCGGCCGTTCACCCGCGACCAGCGGCGCTGGGTCTACGCCTCGGCGAAGGGCGAGAACAACTACTTCGGCTTCGGCACCGACAACGACCTCGAGTACACCGCCGGCTACCCGGTCATCAAGCACCGCACGTTCGGCCGCGCGGTGCCGGCCACCCGGGTCCAGACCGGCGAGGGCGCCGGGCTGCCGTGCGCCAAGGTGCTGGGGGCCGCGCGTGGCCGGGCGGCGGCCTTCCGGCCCGCGTCGGTCGTCAACGTCTCCGCGATGAGCTTCGGCTCGCTGTCGCCCGCCGCGGTGGAGGCGCTCAACCGCGGGGCGGCGATGGCCGGGTGCCTGCACAACACGGGGGAGGGCGGGCTCTCCCGCCACCACCGGCACGGTGGCGAGCTCGTCTTCCAGATCGGCACCGCGTACTTCGGGTGCCGCGACGAGCGCGGCCGGTTCGACCTCCAGCGGCTCAAGGACCTGGTCGCCTCCGCACCGGTGCGGGCGTTGGAGATCAAGCTGAGCCAGGGGGCCAAGCCGGGGCTCGGCGGGGTCCTGCCCGCCGCCAAGGTTTCCGCGGAGATCGCCGAGGCCCGCGGCGTGCCGGCCGGCGTCGACTGCATCAGCCCGTCGCGGCACGCGGAGTTCTCCGACGTCGACAGCCTGCTCGACTGGGTGGAGCTGCTGGCCGCGGAGACCGGGCTGCCGGTGGGCGTCAAGTCGGCGGTCGGCGACATGGCGTTCTGGGACGAGCTCACCGGCCTGATGTCCACGACCGGCCGCGGGGTCGACTTCGTGACGATCGACGGCGGGGAGGGCGGCACCGGCGCGGCCCCGCTGATCTTCACCGACTCGGTGTCCCTGCCCTTCCAGCTGGGCTTCGCCCGCGTCTACAGCACCTTCGCGCGGGCCGGGCTCACCGACGACGTCGTCTTCGTGGGCGGCGGGAAGCTCGGGCTGCCCGACAACGCCGTCGTCGCGTTCGCGCTCGGTTGCGACATGGTGAGCATCGCCCGCGAGGCCATGCTCGCGATCGGCTGCATCCAGGCCCAGAAGTGCCACACCGACACCTGCCCGACCGGCGTCGCCACCCAGAACCCGTGGCTGGCCCACGGGCTGGACCCGTCGCTGAAGTCGGTGCGGCTGGCCAACTACGTGCGCACCCTGCGCCGCGACCTGCTCAAGGTCGCCGAGGCGTGCGGGGTGGAGCACCCCGGCCTGATCGGCACCGGATCGGTGGAGGTGCTCACCGGCCGGACGGCGTCCCGTCCGCTGCACGAGGTGTACGGCTACGAGCCCGGCTGGGGGCTGCCGTCCCCGTCCGACCGGGCGGCGATCGCCGCGATCATGGCCGGCGAGTCGGAGCAGGGCGGCAGCGCCCCGCCGTCGCCGGACGCCGTCGGCTGAGGGCGGCGCCCGCGCGGGCCGGGGCGGTCAGCGCCGCAGCTCGGCGACGACGATCGCCTGCGCGGTGTAGAGCAGCCAGTCGTAGCGGGTGCCCCACACCTGCTCCACCGGAACCTCCACCCAGCGGTTGCGGCGACCGGTCCGGCGCAGCGCGGTGAGCCGGGTGAAGCCCAGGGTGCCGGTACGCAGCCCCTCGTCCAGCGCCGGGTTGTAGCCGACGGGGACGGTGCACCAGAGCCGCCCGCCGGGTGCCAGGAGCGAGGTCAGGTGGGCGATCGCGCGGGCCGGCTTGCCGGGGTCCTGCACCTCCTCGTCCAGCCCCACGTGCTCCAGCGTGCTGATGGCGAGCACCAGGTCGAACGGCCCCGGGAGGTCGACGTCGACCACGTCGACGTTCCGGACGCCGGGGGCGCGCTCGTACTTGTCGACGACCGCGTGCGTGACCGGCAGGTAGTGGGCCAGCACGTTGCCCACCTCCAGGACGCGGGCGTCGGGACCGGACTCGGCGAGCGCGCTCGCGGCCAGGGGCACCTCGACGGCGCGCTCGTTGAGCCAGGTGTAGTGGTAGGGCGCCCGCAGGTAGGCGTGCTCGGTGCCGTCGTGCCGGAACGCGGGGCCGCCCGGACGCCCCGCGGAGAGGCGGCCGGCGACCCACAGAGCCGCCCAGGTGGCGCAGTCGGCCACCACGGGGACCGGCCCCCGGTCGCGGGCCTGCTGGGTGATCCGGCGGGCGATCTGCGTCACGGGCATGGCCGGCGAGTCTAGGGCGAGGCGCGCCGTCGTCACGGGCAGGACGGGCGAGATCCCCCTAGGGGGTGCCGCGGAGCAGGTCCTCGAAGGACGTCGTGGGGTCGGCGAACGGGTCGGCCGGGGCGGCGGGCGGCCGGCCGGCGACCAGGTCGGCCAGCTCGCCGGCGGCGCGGTCCACCCGGTCGGCCAGCCCGCGGCCGGCCTCGGTCCCCCCGGCCCAGTCCTCCGAGGCGGCGAACACCCCCGTCGGCACCACGGTGGCCCGGAGGTAGGCGAACAGCGGGCGCATCGCGTGCTCGAGCACCAGCGAGTGCCGGGCGGTGCCGGCGGTGGCGCCGAGCAGCACCGGCTTGCCCACCAGCGCGTCCTTGTCCAGGACGTCGAAGAACGTCTTGAACAGGCCGCTGTAGGAGGCGGAGAACACCGGCGTGACGGCGATGACCGCATCGGCGCCGGCGACCGTGTCGACGGCTGCCTGCAGCGTCTTGTTCGCTAAGCCGGTCAGCAGGTTGTCGGCGAGGTCGCGGGCGTGCTCGCGCAGCTCGACCACCTCCACGGTCGCGGTGATGCCGCGCTCGGCCAGCGCCGCCTGCGCGGCGGCGGTCAGCCGGTCGGCCAGCAACCGGGTCGAGGACGGGTTGCTCAGCCCGGCGCTGACGACGGCGATCGTCCGGGTGCTCATCAGGCCTCCACCTCCTCGCGGGCCTGCCCGGTGACGTCGTCGGCGGGGGCGTGGACCGTGCTGTCCTTGGCCCCGCCGGCGGCGGCGACGCGGGAGGCGTGGGTGGGCGCGTCCGGCACGTGCGCGGGCTTCAGCGCGGCGAACTCCTTGCGCAGCACCGGCACGACCTCCTCGCCGAGCAGGTCCAGCTGCTCCAGCACCGTCTTCAGCGGCAGGCCGGCGTGGTCGATGAGGAACAGCTGGCGCTGGTAGTCGCCGACGTAGTCGCGGAAGCCCAGGGTGCGCTCGATGACCTGCTGGGGGCTGCCCACGGTCAGCGGCGTCTGGGTGCTGAAGTCCTCGAGCGAGGGGCCGTGGCCGTAGACCGGGGCGTTGTCGAAGTACGGCCGGAACTCGTCCACCGCGTCCTGCGACCGCTTGCGCATGAACACCTGCCCGCCGAGGCCGACGATCGCCTGGTCGGCGCTGCCGTGGCCGTAGTGCTCGTACCGGCGGCGGTAGAACTCGACCATCCGCTGGGTGTGCTCCGGCGGCCAGAAGATGTGGTTGTGGAAGAAGCCGTCGCCGTAGTAGGCGGCCTGCTCGGCGATCTGCGGGGAGCGGATCGAGCCGTGCCACACGAACGGCGGGACGCCGTCCAGCGGACGGGGCGTGGAGGTGAAACCCTGCAGCGGCGTGCGGAACCGGCCCTCCCAGTTGACGACGTCCTCGGTCCACAGCCGGCGCAGCAGCGCGTAGTTCTCGACGGCGAGCTCGATGCCGTTGCGGATGTCCTGCCCGAACCACGGGTAGACCGGGCCGGTGTTGCCGCGGCCCATCATCAGGTCGACCCGGCCGTCGGCGAGGTGCTGCAGCATCGCGTAGTCCTCGGCGATCTTCACCGGGTCGTTGGTGGTGATCAGCGTCGTGGACGTCGAGAGCTGGAGCGTGGACGTGTTCGCCGCGATCCACGCCAGCGTGGTGGTGGGGGAGGAGGAGAAGAAGGGCGGGTTGTGGTGCTCGCCCAGGGCGAAGACGTCGAGCCCGACCTCCTCGGCCTTCTGCGCGATGGTGAGGACCGCCTTGATCCGCTCCGCCTCGCTCGGCGTGCGCCCGGTGGTGGGGTCCTGCGTGATGTCGCTGACCGTGAAGATGCCGAACTGCATGACCGTCTCCGTCTAGTTGAGAGTGCAACTACTGGTCGGTCCAACGTGTCGCGCCCCGGATCATTCCCTGCGGTCACGGCCGGGTCACGAGGAGCCGGGTGGGAACCGCTCGGTCCTCGCCGATGGCGTCGTCGGCGTCCTGACCCCTCCGGGCGGTCCGGGCACCTCTGCCGTGATCCGTTCGTCGGAGAGGTGAGAGTCTTCCGGTGGCGGTTGCGAGCCGCCGGAGCCGAACAGGGAGGTCAGCGGTGGACGAGGTCGCCACGAGCGTGCGGATCGACGGCGGGATCGTCGTCGGCCACGACGGTTCCAAGTGCGCGCAGGGGGCGCTGGCCTGGGCCGGCAAGCTGGCCGCCCGCGCCGACATCGACGTGCACGTGGTGCGCGCCTGGTCGATCACGTCCGCCCCGCAGCCGCCGAGCTGGTCGCCGGGCTACGTGCCGCCGCTGGCCGACTTCGCGCAGGCGGTGCACGACGAGCTCACCGCGCACGTGGCCGCGCTCGGCCTCGACCCGAAGGTGCGCGTGACCTGCCACGTCGTCCACCGCCCGGCCGAGCAGGCGCTGATGCAGGCGGCCGAGGGCGCGAGCCTGGTCGTCGTCGGCGCCCGCGGCCGAGGCGGCTTCTCCGGCCTGCTGCTCGGCTCGGTCAGCGACAAGCTGGTGCACCACGCGCCGTGCCCGGTCACGGTCGTCCGCACCGGGGCCACCGGCCGGGAGCTGGACGCGGTGACCGGCGAGAACGCCGCCGTCGACGCCTGAGTTCAGGCCGGCTCGTCGCCGTACACGGCGGTGAGCCACACCCGGAGCAGCACCGGCACGACGTCGTCCTCGGCGACGGCCGGGCCGTCGCCGGTGAAGGCGCCGTAGAGCACCCGCTCGTTCATCGAGGTGAGCGCGATCGCCAGGTCGCGCGCCGCCGGCCCGGCCGGCGCCGCGCCCCTGGCCCGCTCGCCCTCGATGGCGACGGCGCAGCGCTGCACCCAGCGTTCGAACACCTCGGCCCACAGCGCGCGCACCTCCGGGCTGGTCGACCGGGCCTCGGCCCAGGCGACGCTGAGGGCCCGGTGCGCGCGGAAGGTGCCGGCGTAGGCGCCGATCGCCCGCTCCCAGCCCTCGCGCGGGCTCGCGGCCGGGTGTTCGAACGCCGCCCGCATCGCCGCGTCGGCCTCGGCCACCACGCGGTCGAGCAGCGTGAGCAGGACGGCGTCCTTGGACGGGAAGTAGAAGTAGAACGTGGGCCGGCTGATGCCCGCGCCACGAGCCAGGTCGTCCACCGAGATGGCGCTCAGCGGGCGGTCGGCGAGGAGCCGCTCAGCGGTGGCCAGGATGGCCAGCTCGCGGTCGTCCCCCGAGGGGCGCGGTGCGCGCCGCCCGCGCGCCGGGGGCGGGGCGTCGTCCGGGGCTGCCGACACGGGCCGGACACTACCCGCGGCGGGCCGTATCTCAACACCGCGTTGACTCGTTCGACAGTGCGTCGATAGCGTCGCTGCCGCATCGTCCCGCGGCAGCGCCGATCCCCGTCCGCCGGCTCCGGCCGGCCCGTTCCTGGAGGGCCTGCATGGCCACCGAGGTCCCGTCCCCCGCGCCCGCGCCCGGCTCCGCCGCGCTCCCGGAGCACCTCGACGTGCTCGTCGTCGGCGCCGGCCTGTCCGGCATCGGCGCGGCCTGCCACCTGGCCACCGAGCGCCCCGGCACGACGTACGCGGTGCTGGAGTCCCGGGGCGCCATCGGCGGCACCTGGGACCTGTTCCGCTACCCGGGGATCCGGTCGGACTCCGACATGTTCACCCTCGGCTACTCCTTCCGGCCGTGGAACGAGGACCGGGCGATCGCCGACGGCGCCTCGATCCGCCGCTACATCGAGGAGACCGCGCGCGAGTACGGCGTCGTGGACAAGATCCGGTTCCACACGAAGGTGCTGTCGGCCGACTGGTCCAGCGCCGACGCCCGCTGGACCGTGACCGTCGAGCGCACCGACACCGGGGCCACCGGGCAGCTGACCTGCTCATGGCTGCACGTCTGCTCGGGCTACTACCGCTACGACGAGGGCTTCCGGCCGCACTTCGCGGGCGAGGAGCGGTTCACCGGCGAGCTGATCCACCCGCAGCACTGGCCGGCCGACTTCGACGCCACCGGCAAGCGGATCGTGGTCATCGGCAGCGGGGCCACCGCGGTCACCCTGGTGCCCAACCTCGCCGACGACGCCGAGCACGTCACGATGCTGCAGCGCACGCCGAGCTACGTGCTGTCGCTGCCCGGGGAGGACCCGCTCGCGAGGAAGCTGCGCAGCCGGCTGCCGCAGCGCTGGGCCTACCCGATCGTGCGGTGGAAGAGCGTCCTGGGCTCCACCGCGCTCTACCAGTTCAGCCGGCGCTGGCCGTCGGCCGCGCGGAAGCTCATCCGCCGGCTGACCGAGAAGCAGCTGCCCGCCGGCGTCGACGTCGACACGCACTTCAACCCGCCGTACGACCCGTGGGACCAGCGGCTGTGCCTGGTGCCCGACGGCGACCTGTTCCGCAGCCTGCGCCGGGGCAGGGCCTCGATCGTCACCGACCGGATCGCCTCCTTCACCGAGCGGGGGATCGCGCTGGAGTCGGGGCAGCAGCTCGACGCCGACGTCATCGTCACCGCCACGGGCCTGAACCTGCTGCCGGTCGGCGGGATGACGCTGAGCGTCGACGGCGGCGAGGTGAAGCTCGCCGACACCGTCTCCTACAAGGGGATGATGGTCTCCGGCGTCCCGAACTTCACGATGGTCATCGGCTACACGAACGCCTCGTGGACGCTCAAGGCCGACCTGGTCAACCGGTACCTGTGCCGGCTGCTGGCGCACCTGGAGGCCCGCGGCCTGGCCGTGGCCACCGCCGTCGCCCCGCCCGAGGGGGCCGACCAGCCCTTCCTCGACCTGGCCGCCGGCTACGTGCAGCGCAGCCTGGCCGACCTGCCGAAGCAGGGCCGCCGCACGCCGTGGCGGCTGCACCAGAACTACATCCGCGACGTGCGGCTGATGCGGCACGGCTCCGTGGAGGACGAGGGCATCCGGTTCTCCGCCGCACCCGCCCGCACCGAGCAGGCGGCCGCCTGATGCGGCCGTACGCGTTCGCGGGCGGAACCGCGGTCGTCACCGGCGCCGCCAGCGGGATCGGCGAGGCGCTGGCCGAGCAGCTCGCCGACCGGGGCAGCTCCCTGGTGCTCGTCGACCGCGACGCCGACCGGCTGGCCGCTGTCGCCGACCGGATCTGGACCGCGCACCCGGCGCTGGCCGTGGCGACCGAGGTGGTCGACCTCTCCGACGAGGCGGCGACCGACGCGCTGGGCGCGCGGCTGGCCACCGAGCACCCGGGCACGACGCTGCTGGTGAACAACGCGGGCGTGGCGCTGGGCGGCCGCTTCGACCAGGTCACCCTCGAGGAGTTCGACTGGGTGCTGGCGATCAACTTCCGCGCCGTCGTCCGGCTCACCGCCGCGCTGCTGCCGACGCTGAAGTCGCACCCGGGCGCGCACCTGGTCAACGTCTCCAGCGTCTTCGGCATCTTCGCCCCGCCGGGGCAGGCGGCCTACGCGGCGAGCAAGTTCGCCGTCCGCGGTTTCAGCGAGTCGCTGCGGCACGAGCTGGCCGAGAACGAGGTCGGGGTGACCGTCGTGCACCCCGGTGGCATCCGCACCCGCATCGCCGAGTCGGCGCGCACCGGTTCCGGGGTGTCGGTCGCCGAGTACGAGGAGGGCCGGGAGCAGTTCGCCAAGCTGCTGCGGATGCCGCCGGAGAAGGCGGCGGCGCAGATCGTCACCGCCATCGAGAAGCGGCGGCCGCGGCTGCTCATCGGCTGGAGCGCGACGGTGCCCGACCGCCTCGTCCGGCTGGCGCCCGGCCGCTACTGGCGGCTGATCGCCCGCGGGGCCGGCGCGCGCCCGAAGGCCGCTGCGCGAGACTGAGCCCGTGCAGCCCTCCCGAACCGTGCCCGCCGAGTTCATCCGCCGGCACACCCGGCCGGTCGCCTGCTCGCTGGTGCCGGAGGTGCGGCTGCTGGTCGCCGACGACGTCGTGGCCCTGTGGGAGGCGATGGAGACCGAGCAGGGCCGCACCGAGCAGGACCCGCCGTTCTGGGCGGCGGCCTGGCCGGGCGGCCAGGCGCTGGCCCGCTTCGCGCTCGACCACCCGGAGGTGGTGGCCGGCCGCTCGGTGCTCGACCTGGGCGCGGGCAGCGGGCTGGTGTCGGTCGCGGCGCTCATGTCCGGGGCGTCCCGGGTCGTCGCCAGCGACGTCGACCCGTTCGGGCTGGCCGCCGTCCCGCTCAACGCCGAGCTCAACGGCGTCGGCGGGATCCAGGTCGTGGGTGACCTGCTGGGGGAGACGCCTCCGGCCGTCGACGTCGTCCTGGCCGGTGACGTCTGCTACGACCGCACGATGACCGAGCGGGTCCTGCCGTTCCTCGACGCCGCCCGCGCGGCGGGCGCCGAGGTGTACATCGGTGATCCCGGCCGGCCCTACCTGCCGCACCACCGGCTCGCCGAGGCCGCCGCGTACGACGTCGCCGACACCGAGTCCTCGCCCGCCCAGCCCGCCAGGGTGCGCGGGACCACGGTCTGGCGGATGCCCTGACGGCTCGCCGACCTGCGGGTTCCCCGGAAGGGGAGATGCGTCACGGCCGGAATTCCGGTTCCGACGTTGTCACGGATCGATAACAGCGGTTACGTTGGCCCGGTCCGGTGCGCCGCCGTCCTCGACCGAGGGCCGGCTCCCGGGCGCCGCCGAGTCGCCCAGCACGGGCGAGCCGGGGACCCACCGCAGTACTGGGGTGAATCACGCCCGCGGGCCACCAGTCCGCCGGCGGTAGGGCTGCTTCCCGCCCGAACCCGTCAGCTAACTCGGTAGGCGGCTCACGGAAGAACTGGACAGCTGCAGCGCGTCGCCGCCCCCTGGTGGGCGGCTGCTCTGCCGCGCCCTGAGCCCCGGAGCAGACCCTCCCCATGAACCTCCGCACCACCATGACCGCGCGCCGCCGTCCCGCCGCCCTCCTGGCCGTGGCCGCTGCCGGCGCCATCGCCGCCAGCGCGTTCACCGCCGGCGAGCCCGCCGCCCACGCCGACGCGCCGACCGAGACGACGAGCGTCGCGCAGGCGCTCGGCGTCGACGCTCAGGCCGCCCCGGCCGACGACGTCGCGCCGCTCGAGGAACTGGCCGCCAGCCGCAGCGAGCGCGACGCCCAGCAGGCCGCCGCCGCCGAGGCGCAGGCCGTCGCCGAGCAGGCCGAGCGCGACCGGATCGCCGCCGAGGAGGCCGCCGCCCGCGCCGCCGCCGAGGAGGCCGCCCGGGCGGAGGCCGCCCGCGTGGAAGCCGCCCGCCAGGCCGAGGCCCAGGCCGCCGCCGCCGCCGCCCGCCCCGGCCGGGGCACCACCGCCGCCGTCGCACCGGCCGGGTCCTACAAGGACTACGCCATGCAGAAGCTGGGCGGCGCCGGGTCGGAGTTCACCTGCCTCGAGAACCTGTGGGGCAAGGAGAGCGGCTGGAACCCGAACGCGCAGAACCCCTCGAGCACCGCGTACGGGATCGCGCAGTTCCTCGACAGCACCTGGGCCGGCACCGGCATCGCCAAGACCTCGGACGGCTACCGGCAGATCGACGCGGGGCTGATCTACATCAACAACCGCTTCGGCTCGCCCTGCGGCGCGTGGGCGCACTCGCAGGCCAAGGGCTGGTACTGACCCGCTGGGCCCTTGCCGCGCCGAGATCCCGTGATCTCGGCGCACCAGCCCCCGGAGGCGCCGAGATCCCGCGATCTCGGCGCCTCCGGCGTTTCCCGGGCGGTCGGGCTCGACGTCGGCTGGATCAGCCCAGCAGCCCGGCGTGGGCCTTGGCCAGGAGCGCGGTGCGCACGGCGGCGTCGACCTGCTCGCCGAAGGCCGGGTCGCTCTCCGCCTCCGCCTCGACGGCGTCGAGCATCTCGGCGTAGGTGTCGACCGCGACGGTGAGGACCAGCGTCCCCCCGGCGGCGAGGAAGCGGACCGCGCGCTCGCCGACCGGCACGGCGGCCAGCGCCTCGGCCGCGCCGAGGTCGTCGGAGATGACCGGCCCGGCGAAGGCCAGCCGGCCCCGCAGCAGGTCGCCGATCACCACGGGGGAGAAGGCGGCCGGCGCGGACGGGTCGATCTGCGGGTACGTGGCGCTGGACATCATGACCATGGGGTGCGCCGCGGACGTCCGGGTGAGCGTGCCGGCGAAGGCGGTCACCTGGTCGTCGCCGGCGGTCGTGACGGGGTCGACGACGTCGGCGCTCGTGTCGGTGTTCTCCCGGACCCTGCCCAGCCCCGGGAAGTGCTTGAGCGTGGCGGTCACCCGGGCCGCGGCCAGCCCGTCGACGACGGTGCTCGCGGCGGCGGTGACCTCGCCGCCGGTGCTGCCGTACTGCCGGTCGTAGTAGCCGATCGGCTCGTTGCCGGCCTCGGTGCCCGCGGGGACGACGTCGACGACCGGCGCCAGGTTGAGGTTGACGCCGGCCGCGCTCAGGGCGGCGCCCATGCCGTCGGCGAGCGCGCGCAGCTGGTCGGCCGGCAGGTCGCCCTGCTCGGTGGCCGGCGGCAGCTGCTCGAAGCCCTCGCCCTTGAGCGTCTGGACGCTGCCGCCCTCCTGGTCGGCGGCGATCCACAGCCCCGGACCTGGTGCCTGCTCCTGCCAGCCGCCGGTGATGCCGGCGAGGTCGGTCACCGACTGCTCCGGCCGGCCGCGGAGGAACAGCCCGCCCACGCCCTCGGCGGCGAGGTCCGGGCCCCGGTCGAGCTCCTCGGGGGCGAGGCCGACGACGAAGAGCTGGGCGATCTCGGCGCGCCGGTCCAGGCTCTCCAGCGCCGCGGCGACGGCGGACTCCGGGTCGTCGGCCGGAGGAGTGGTGGTCGTCGTCGTGGAGGAGGTCGTCGCGCCCGAGCCCTGGGCCGGCTCGGAGCCGTTGCCGCACGCCGGGAGCAGACCCCCGACCACGAGGCCGAGGAGAGCGACGGTGCGGAGGGCCGGGGAGCGCATGGCGACCACTCTGCCGACCGGACGGCCCGGCGGCAGAACCGGCGCGGGAAGCATGCGACAGCGGGGGAGCGCGGGACGAGCCGAGACCGTCCGGCGATCCGAGCCACCGACGTAGGGTCGCCCTGAACCGGCTGGTGGGCGGCAGGGAGGGCGAGAGCCATGACCGCACGGATGCGTGCGAGCGCCGACGTCCGCACCGCCGAGGGCCTGGCCCGGGTGCGGCACGAGCTCGGCGACCACCGCGAGCGCCCCGGCCGGCGCGACGAGCCGCAGGTCGTCCGGTCGGGAGCCAGCGACGCGGCTCCGGCTCCCGCCTGACGACCGTGCTGCGTGAGACCGCGATCCTGCCCGTGGACCTCCGCGACGTCGACGAGCGGCGGGTGCTGCGGGCCTCGGGGATCCGCGTGGCCAGCGCGTTCGACGCGGGGCTGCCGGCCCTCGACACCGGGCCCGTCCGCAAGGTGGTCGTCGCGCTGTGGGCCGAGCGCGTTCCGCGCCGTGACGAGTCGCTGCCGGGACGGCTGACCCGCGACGACGACGTGCTCGAGATCGGCCGGCGGATCGACGCCGCACAGCTGGCGAGCCTCGATGCGGAGACCCGGGCACGCCGGCTGCTCGACCTGCACCACGAGGCGCTCCGGGCGCTGTGCGGGCGCTACGGCTGGGACGGGGCGCGGTGGACGGTGCGCGCGCCGCGGCGCTGCGCGAGGGGATCGTGGCCCGCCGGCGGACGGGCCCGCGAGCGCACCCCGACGGCCGGTGGACGGTCGAAGCGGAGGGGCACGTCGGCGACGCGGGCCTGCACGTGGTGGTCCGGGTCCGCGACGCTTCCGGGGGCGCGGTGCTCGAAGAGGCCGGCGTGGACCTGCGCGGGAACTGGCACGATCTGCGCGGCCTCCTGCACGCCGTCGCCTGGCGAGGGGGAGTGGCCACCCTCGCGCCGTTGCCCCGGGCTGCGGCGATGCACGGCAGACTGCCCGAGATCGACATGTCGGTCGCCTGAGGCACGTCGGGGTGGAGCGGCTACCGGGGACGGAGGTGGAGCGAGGGTGGAGCCCGTCGACCCCTCGCGTTTCCGGGTCCCCGGGAACGTCGTCGTCGCGAAGGGACGAGCGGACGAGCAGCTGGTCCGGCGCATCGTGGGGACACCCCGGCCGCTGCTCGTGCTCAACCGCGAACTGGGATTCGAGGAGAAGGACTGCCGGGTCCTCCGCGAGGTGGGCCACCGCCTCGTGGGCCTGGAGGTCGTCGGTTCCTTCGACGACGACAGCGACGTCGCGGCGTGCGCCGACCTGGAGGAGCTCAACCTCGGCACCGACTGCCGGGGCGCGGCCCCGTGGGAGTCGCTCCGCTCGCTCACGCACGTGTTCACCGACGCGGATCGGCTCTCCCCGGGCATCGCCGCGCTCGAACGGCTTCGGGACCTGCACGTGCACCAGGTATCGGACGAGGTCGCTGCCCTCATCTCGGGACTTCCGGCGCTGGAGCGGCTGACCCTGACCTCCGCGCGGTTGCGGTCGGTGGCCGCGCTGGCGGGGCTCGCGGACCGCCTCAGGAGCTTGTCCATCCGGCTGGCCCCCCACCTGTCCGGCTTCGAGGCGCTCGCCCGGTTCGACTCGCTGGTGGAACTGGACCTCGAGGCGTGCCGGCACGTCACGGATCTGGACTTCCTGAGCGGTCTGCCGCGGCTGGAGGTCCTCGGCGTGAGCGACTGCGGCGCCGTCGAAGGCCTCCGACCGGTCGAACGGTGCCGCCGTCTCCGCCGGCTCCACTTCTACGGGTCCACGAACGTGCAGGACGGTGATCTGTCGGTCCTGGGCGAGCTGCCCGCGCTGGAACGGGCCTACTTCCAGCGGCGGCGGCACTACACCGGCACACCGGCGCGCTTTCCCTCGACGGAGGACTGACCGCTGTCGCGTCCGCTCGTCGACGGGCCCTACGTTGGGGGCATGAGCGAGCATCCGGAGGCGGGGGAGCGGACGGTCACGGGACGGTTGGTCGGCCGGTCGATCGACGAGTTCGCCCACCAGCTGCGCACCTTCACCGACCGCGCCCGGCACCTCGCGGGCAGCGCCACGGCCCGGCTGCCCCTTCCGGCGCTGCCCAGCCCGCCCGGCGCGCTGTCGGCTGCGCAGGTCAAGGCCATCGCCGACGTGGTCGGTGCCCAGCGCACCTCCATCGCCGCGATGCGAGCCCAGCTCGACGCCTTCGACCAGCAGCTCGAGGTGCTCGAGCGGATCCTCGATCCGCTCGTCGAGTGGAGCGCCACCTGGGCCCGCCTGGAGGAGGCCGTCGGCGACTTCGTCCGCAGCGGCGAGCGCCGGACCGACGGTCAGCACCGCCCCTGACGCGTCACACCCGGTGCACGACCTGCGCCGACACCTGGTCGCGGGCGAGCACGAGCATCGAGTCGACGTTCACGTGCGCCGGCATCGAGGCCACCCAGCGCACGCAGTCGGCGACGTCCTCGGCGGTCAGCGGCGTCATCCCGCGGTAGACCGCGTCGGCCCGTTCGGTGTCTCCGTCGAAGCGCACCAGTGAGAACTGGGTGCGCACCAGGCCGGGGTCGATCTCGGTCACCCGCACCGGCTGCCCGAGCAGCTCGATCCGCAGGACCCGGGTCATCGCCGCCACCGCGTGCTTCGCCGCGTTGTAGCCGGCGCCACCGGAGTACGGCTCGCGCGCGGCGATCGAGCCGACGTTGAGCACCAGCCCGTCGCCCGAGGCGATCAGGCGGGGCAGCAGCGCCTTGGTCACCCGCAGCGTGCCCATCACGTTGGTCTCGTGCATCCAGTACCAGGCGGCCTCGTCGGCGGTGGCCACCGGATCGGCCCCCTTGGCCCCGCCGGCGTTGTTCACCAGCACGTCGCAGCGGGGCACCTCCGCGGCGAACGCCGCGACGGACCGCGGATCGGTCACGCCCAGCGGCAGCGCCCGGCCGCCGCAGGACGCCGCGACCTCCTCCAGCGCGGACAGCCGCCGGGCACCGAGGACGACGTCGTACCCGTCCCCGGCCAGCGCCCGCGCGGTGGCCGCGCCGATCCCGCTGGACGCCCCGGTGACGACGGCGACCCGACGAGTGCTCACGACGACCGACCGTGGCGGCGCAGCAGCCCCGACGCCAGGCGGGCGCCGGCGAAGTCGCCGGCCGCCACCCGCTGGCCCACGGTGCGAGACACCACCCGGTCGGCCAGCGACGGGAGGTGCCGTCCGACCGCCATCTCGATCCGGCCGCGCCGCGTCGTCGCCACGTCCCGCGGGGCCTTCGCCGCGGTCAGCGCCTTCTCCACCGCGTCGACGACGCCCTCCAGCGGCTCGGGCCGGGAGACCTTGTCCAGCGAGAGCCCGGCCTGGCGGGTGCTGTCGTGGATCGGGCTGCGCACCATGCTCGGGTAGACCGTCGAGACGCCGACGTGCGTGCCGACCTCCAGCCGCAGCGCGTCGGCGTACGCGGCCAGCGCGCGCTTGGACACCCCGTACGCGGCGGCCAGCGGCAGCGGCAGCACCGCCATGCGCGAAGCGATGAACACGACCCGGCCCCGGGCTGCTTCCAGGTGGGGCATCGCCGCGGCGGTGACCCGCCACGCGCCGAGCAGGTTCAGCTCCAGCTGGGCGTGCACCTCCTCGTCCGGCGCGAACTCGGCCGGTGCGGGTCCGCCGCGGCCGGCGTTGTTCACCAGCGCGTCGATGCCGCCGAGCAGCTCGGCTGCCTGCTTCACCGCGGCCTCGACCGACTCCGCCGAGGTGAGGTCGCAGGCGAGGACCGGGAACGGCAGGTCGTCACGGGCCACCAGGTCCAGCCCCACGACCGAGGCGCCGTGCGCGGTGAACCGCGCGCCCAGTGCCCGGCCGAAGGTGCCGGCGCCGCCGGTGACCACGATCCGCCGCCCGGCCAGGACATCGGAACCGGCCGCGGCCAGCTCCTGGCCGACCGCGCGCAGGTAGGCGTCGATGTCCAGCCGCATGTGCGGGCGCCGGTCGCCCCAACGCTCCCGGGCGGCGGCCAGCTCCGCCTCGGCCGCGACCCGCGCCTCGGCCGGCTCCGGCACCGGGTAGGTCCCGGTCAGGTGCGCGGCGAGCAGCCGCGACTGCGCCTCGACCACCGGCAGCGCCGAGCCGGTGGACTGCATGAGCCCGATGAAGCTGTGCGAGCGGTCCTCGATCGGGAAGACGTGCCGGTAGAGCAGCAGGCAGGACGGATCCCCGACGACGTCGTCGTCCAGGAACGGGACGACGGCGCGGTAGCCGGTCGCCCAGATGATGACGTCGACCTCGTCGGAGCTGCCGTCGGCGAACTCCACCCGGTCCCCGGCGAAGCGGCTGATGCCCGGTCGGGCGAGGATCCTCCCCTCGGCGACCAGCGCCGGCACCCGGTCGCTGAGCGTCGGGTGGTCCTGCAGCAGCCCCTGCGCCGGCGGCGGCAGCGACGGGCCGGCCGGCAGCGGGGCGGCGAACCGCAGCATCGTCTGCGACACCGTCTGCCGGACCTTCCACGGCAGCAGCGCCGCGAGCGCGCCGTTGAGCTGGTCCGACGGCTTGCCCAGCAGGCGCTTCGGCACGATCCACACGCCGCGGCGGGCGGAGAGCAGCACGCGGTCGGCGACTCCGGCCAGCTCGGCGGAGATGTCCATCGCCGAGTTGCCGGTACCCACGACGAGCACCCGCTTGCCGGCGTACCGGGCGGGGGAGAGGTAGTCGTGCGCGTGCTCCTGCACCCCGGCGAACTCGCCCGGGTACGGCGGCGAGGGCAGCTTCGGCTCGATGTTGTGCCCGTTGGCGACGACGAGGTGGTCGAAGCGCTCCGTCGTCGTCCCGTCCGGGCCGGTCGCGGTGATCTCCCAGCCGGAGCCCGAGCGGCGCGCGGTGTCCACCGTCGTCCGCAGCCGGTAGGCGCCGGTCACGCCGAAGCGGTCGGCGTAGCCCTGCAGGTACTCGACCATCTGCGCCCGGCTGGGGTAGTCCGGCCACTCCTCCGGCATCGGGAAGTCGGCGAACTGGGTGCGCGGCTTGCTGGTGTTGAGCGTCAGGCCCTCGTAGGCGGCCGTGCCCGCGTCGATCCGCCACAGCCCCCCGAGCTCGGCGGCGCGCTCGAAGCCGACGACGGGGACGCCGGCCTCCAGGAGCGCCTTCACCGCGGCGATGCCGGCGGCACCCCCGCCGACGACGGCGGTGCGGGGTGGAGGGGTGGTGCGCGGCATGACGGGTCTCCTCAATCCATCGGGCGATGGAATAAAACCACGCGCCGTCAGGAGGGGGAAGCGTCCGGGTAGAGGCGGTCGATGAAGCGGTGCACGAAGGCGCGGAACTCGCGGCGCTCCCGGGCCGCGCCGACCCCGTCCCTGCCCGCGGCGGCCAGGCTGGTGACGTGGCCGTGCGTGGCCCAGACGAGGCTGCGGACGGTGACGTGCGGCGTCGGCTCGGCGAGCAGCCCCCGGCCACCGGCGGCCAGGAGGGCGTCCTCCACGCGGGAGTAGATGGGCAGCGCGTAGGCCTCGTCCAGCGGCGTGTCGGCGGTCGGGTCCAGCCAGCGGCGCAACCAGAGGAACGTGGTGTGCGGGTGGTCCTCGAGGAAGGTCACGAAGGTCTCCACCAGCTGGTGCAGCGCGGCGAGGGCGTCAGCGCGGTCGCCGGTCACCAGGGCCGAGCGGAGCGCATCGACGTCGGCGTCCAGAGCGTCCCGTTCGGCGGCGAAGACCCGGGCGAAGCAGGCGTCGAGCAACCCGGCCTTGGTCGGGAAGTGGTGGTGGACGCTGGACACGTCGATCCCCACGCGCTCGGCGATGTCGCGCATCGCCACCCCGTCGGCTCCCCGCTCGGCGAACAGGTCGGTGGCCGCGACGAGGATCCGCTCGCGGGTCGGCGGTGCGCCGGCGTCGCGCCGTGGCCGGCCGGGCCCCCGTCGCGTCGCGGCGGCAGTTTCCGGAGACGTCTTCCTCACGCCGTCCAGTGTGGCTACCATCACGCCGCGCAATCAAGCGAGAGAAGGATTTATGAGGACTGTCTCCCCGTCCGTGGCCACGGCGCCGGCTCCGGCCGTCGAGCGCGCCACCCTGGTGCGCTACGCGCTCGGCTCGGCCGGCATGGGCGTCTACGTGACCGTGCCGGGGCTGCTGCTCCTCTACTTCCTCACCGACACGCTCGGCGTCTCGCCGTGGCTGGCCGGCCTCACGCTGCTGGTGCCCAAGGTCGTCGACGTCGTGCTCCACCCGGTCATCGGGACGCTGTCCGACACCGACCGGCGCCGCCGCGGCACCCGCGTCCGGCTGCTGCTCGTCGGCTGCCTGCTCGGTCCGGCGTTCCTCGCCACCTTCGCCGTCCCCGGCGTGGTGGCCGGCTCCCAGTACCTCGCCGCGCTCTGGGTGGGTGGCTGGTTCGTGCTCGGCAACACGCTGTTCGCCAGCTACCAGGTGCCCTACCTGGCCACCCCCACCGACGTGGCGGTCGGCTACGACGAGCGCACCCGGATCATGAGCTTCCGGATGATCGTGCTGACCGTCGGCATCCTCCTCTCCGGCGCGCTCGCCCCGCTGCTGGCCGACGAGGACAGCGGCATCGGCGGCTACGTGGTGATGGCTGCCGCGCTGGGCGCCTTCATGCTCGTGTTCCAGGTCGTGGGCGTCGGTGGCGTGCGCCGGCTGGCCCCGGCCACCGCCCCGGCCGCCGGCGTCCAGCAGCACACGCCGGCCCGGCAGGCGCTCGGCGAGTCGATCAGCGTGCTCAGGGCCAACCCGTCCTTCCGGATCCTGGTCACGAGCTACCTGCTGATGTCGACGACGACGCACCTGGTGCTGGCCGGCCTGCCCTACTTCGCGGAGTACGAGCTGGACCGGCCGGCCTTCACCACGGTTCTCATGGCCCTGTTCATGGCCCCGGCGCTGCTCACCACGCCGTTGTGGTTCCGGGTCTCCCGCCGGCGCGGCAAGCAGCGCTGCCTGCTGGCGGCCCAGGCGATCTTCGTGATCGGCTCCCTGGTGCTGCTGGTCGGCAGCCGGGTGCACCTGGCCGTGGTCCTGCTCGCCACCTTCGCGCTCGGGATCGCGTTCGCGGGCCTGCAGCTGTTCCCGTTCTCGATGGTGCCCGACACCGTGCGGGCCGGGGGAGAGGCGGAGCTCGCCCGCGCGGGCGCGTACACCGGCGTGTGGACGGCGACCGAGGCCGTCGGTGCCGCGGCCGGGCCCTACCTGTACTCGGCGGCGTTGGCGCTCGGCGGGTTCGTGGGCAGCACCGCCGACGAGGACGTCGTGCAGACCGACGGCGCGCGGCTGGCCGTGCTCCTGGGCTTCACGGTGATCTCCGCCGCCGTCATGGGGCTGTCCCTGCTCTCGCAGCGGCGCTACCGCCTCGACGGGGTGGCGCAGAGCGCCCGTGTGCCGGTGGCCTGACGGACCGTCACCAGCCCCCGTCGTCGTCCGCGTCGTCCCGGGGTCGGCGGCGGAGCAGGCCGGTCACCGAGCCGACGCGGGACTGCGCCTGCCGCAGCCCGTGGATCAGCGGCAGCAGGTCGTCGTGGATCCGGCGCAGCGTGTCGGGCACGGTGTCGACGGCCGGGTCGTCGAGCACGCGTCCGACCCGCTCCAGCCCGGGCTTGAGCGCGCGCACCGGCTCCTCCAGCTCCTCGACCAGCTCCTCGAGGCGCTCGGCCATGCGCTGCGCCGCGGCGATCGTCTCCTTCGCGCTGGTCGTGGCCTCGGTCAGCTGCCGCACGGTGCCGTTGAGGTCGGCCAGCGTGCGGGGGAGCTGGGCCAGCGCCTCCGTCTGGGTCTGCAGCAGGGCGAGCAGGTCGCCGAAGCCGGGGATGCGGGGCATGCCGAGCCCGCGGAAGGGATCCACCCCGTCACCGTGGGCGCCGCGACGCCGCCGCGCAAACGGGGGCGGCCCAGCGGCCGCCGTATTCGACCGCTGGACCTCGACCTCCCGTGCTGCCGGCCGCACGGCGGGCCGTGGCGTCCCAGTGCCCCGGCCGGGTCGCGGTCATTCGCAGAGGTCAGCCGGCCGGCAGCTCGCCGGTCTCCACGAAGCGGACGGCGACCTCGCGGACCTTGGTGTTGGTCTCCATCGACACCCGCGCCAGCACCTGGAAGGCCTGGTCCGCGGTGAGCTTGTGCCGCTCCATGAGGATGCCCTTGGCCTGGTCGATGACCGCGCGCGAGTCCAGCGCCGCCTCGAGGTGCTCCGCGCGCTCGACCGCCGCCCGGTACAGGAACATGTTCGAGACCGGGACGACGGCGTAGGCGGCGAACCGGGACACGAGGTCGCGGGTCGCCTGGTCGGCGGGTGCGGCGGCGCGGGCGTACACGTTCAGCGCGCCCCCGACGCCCTCCTGCACCGGCAGCGGCATCGACAGCACGCTGCTGCAGCCGCTCGCGGCGGCGTGCGCGCCGAACTCCTGCCAGGCGTCGGGCCGGTGCGTGTCCGGGAGGAGGGACAGCCGGCCGGTCGACGCGGCCGCCACGCACGGGCCCTCCTCGCCCCGGTACTGGAACTGGTCCAGGGCCACGGCCAGGTCGTCGCTGGCGGCCACCGTGGAGAAGCGGCCGTCCTGGCGGATGGTCACCGACGTGATCGGCTCGCCGGGCAGGACACGGGCGGCGAGCTCGGTGACCGTCCCGACCAGCGACTCGAGGGAGTGCTCGGCGAAGGCGATGCGGCCCAGCTCGTCGAAGGCGGTCTGGACGGCGGCGACGTCCGGGGCCGTGGCGCCGGGTACGTCGTCGGGGCGAGTCACGTGGTGGAACTCCGTGTGGTGTGCACCGGACGAATCCGTGCCGGCGGTCAGTGGCGCGACCCCGGGGGTTCCAGGGCCTCGTCAGATCTCGGGGCGGGGCCCCGTGGTGCACGCCGGCTGTGTGACGCACTCGCCCGAGCAGCATAGACGGGCAGCGCCGCGCCGCTGCCCGGGCACGGGGCCCGGCCGCGCCGGATCGACGGCGACCGGCGTCAGGCCGGCGAGAACTCCACCGGCGCCCGGTCGTCGAGCGCGAGCAGCCCCCACATCCGCCGCAGCAGCGACGACGCGCCACGAAGCTCCAGCGACGACCCCCGGCCGCCGAGCTCGACCGCCCAGCGGGCGATCACGCGCAGACCCGCGGCGCCGACGAAGCCCAGCCCGCCGACGTCCAGGACGGCGCGGGCACCCGCCGGGGTGGCGGCCAGCAGGGCCGCCAGCCGGTCGGCGTCGAACGCGTCGACCTCGCCGGCCAGCACCACGCGGTCGCGTTCGAAGAAGACCCGGAACGGCACCGACCGCGGGTTCGCGCGCACGACGGGGTGGGCCGCCGCGACGGCGCCCAGCGGCGCGGGCGGCAGGTCCGAGCGGTAGGTGCACATCGCCGACATGCCGCCGTCGGTGGCCATGAACTCGTCGGCCACGTGCTCCCAGCGGGCGAGCTCGTCGGCGTGCCGCGGATCGGCGGCGAGAGCGCTCATCTCGGCGACGACGCGCAGGCCGGTGAACCCGTCTGCCCGCGCCCGGTGGGTGGCGGCCTCGTACCAGGCCCGCTGGCGGGCGACGGTGAACTCCTCGCTGGCGGCGTAGGCGTCGTCGACGCCGAGCACCTCCAGCGCGCCGTCGGCCCGCAGCCGCGCCGCGTCCAGCTGCGCCGGGTCGCCGTCCAGGGCGGCGATCGCGCGGGCGCCGATCACCAGCAGGCGCTCGCCGCGGGCCGCGCCGCCGGCCAGGAACTGCCGGACCGCGGCGTCGAAGCCGGGGTCGTGCTCGTCGTGCACCCAGCACACGTGGTCGGCGGGGCACGCCTCGGGCAGCTCCGAGAGCAGACCCGATGCACGCATCTCCCGACCGTAGGCCCCCGGGGCCCGCACGGACAGGGTCCGCGCGGGAAACCCCGGAAAACCTCAGAGCGAACGGAGGATGTCCTCGACCCGCTCCCGGGCATCGCCGAACAGCATCCGGCTGTTCTCGCGGAAGAACAGCGGGTTCTGGACGCCGGCGTACCCGGTGCTCATCGACCGCTTGAACACCACGACCCGCTCGGCCTCCCACACCCGCAGCACCGGCATCCCGGCGATCGGGCTGCCCGGGTCCTCGGCCGCGGCCGGGTTGACCGTGTCGTTCGCGCCGATGACGAGGACGACGGAGGTGCCGGCGAGGTCGTCGTTGATCTCGTCCATCTCGAGGACGACGTCGTAGGGCACCTTGGCCTCGGCCAGCAGGACGTTCATGTGCCCGGGCAGCCGGCCGGCGACCGGGTGGATGCCGAAGCGCACGTCGACGCCCTTGTCGGTGAGCTTGCGGGTGAGCTCGGCGACCGCGCCCTGCGCCTGGGCCACCGCCATGCCGTAGCCGGGGGTGATGACCACCGAGTCGGCGTCGCGGAGCAGCTCGGCGACCTCCTCGGCGGTGATTTCGGTGTGCTCGCCGTAGTCGGTGTCCGACGACGCCGTGCCGCCCTCGTTGCCGAACCCGCCGGCGATGACCGACAGGAACGAGCGGTTCATCGCCTTGCACATGATGTAGCTGAGGTAGGCACCGGAGGAGCCGACCAGCGCGCCGGTGATGATCAGCAGGTCGTTGCCGAGCAGGAAGCCCGAGGCCGCGGCGGCCCAGCCGGAGTAGCTGTTGAGCATCGAGACGACGACGGGCATGTCGCCGCCGCCGATCGAGGCGACCAGGTGCCAGCCCAGCGCCAGCGCCAGCACGGTGAGGACCGCGAGCACCGGCAGGTTGGGCTCGGCGACGAAGACGACGGTGAGCACGGCGAAGGCCGCGAGCGCGCCGAGGTTGAGCCAGTTCTTGGCGGGCAGCACGAGCGGGTTGCTCTTGATCCGCCCCGAGAGCTTGAGGAAGGCGACGATCGAGCCGGTGAAGGTCACCGCGCCGATGAAGACACCGATCGCCACCTCGCCGGAGTGGATGCCCAGCAGGTCGGCGGAGACCTCGGTCTGGTTCTCCAGGTCCGCCTCGACGGACAGGTAGCCGTTCCAGCCGACGAGCACGGCGGCCAGGCCGACGAAGCTGTGCAGGATCGCGATCAGCTCGGGCATGCCGGTCATCTCGACCCTGGCCGCGCGCCACAGGCCGATGGCGGCGCCGATGACGACGGCGACGACCAGCAGGGTGGCGCCGGTGCCGGAGATGCCGTGGTCGGCGGCCAGGGCGACGGTCGCGGCCAGGGCGATGACCATGCCGGCCATCCCGTAGGCGTTGCCGGCCTTGGCCGTCTCGTGCTTCGACAGCCCGGCCAGGCTGAGGATGAACAGCAGCGCGGCGACGATGTAGGCCGCGGAGGCGGCGCCGGTCACGGTCATCGGGCCGGCCCCCGGGTGAACATGCCCAGCATGCGGCGGGTGACGGCGAAACCGCCGAACACGTTGATGCTGGCGACGAGGATCGCGACGAAGGCCAGCGTGGTGACGACGGCGTCGTCGTGGCCGATCTGCAGGAGCGCGCCGACGACGATGATCCCGGAGATGGCGTTGGTCACCGACATCAGCGGGGTGTGCAGCGCGTGGTGCACGTGCCCGATGACGTAGAAGCCGACGACGACGGCGAGCGCGAACACGGTCAGGTGCTGGACCAGCTCGTTCGGGGCGAACCCGGCGAGCAGGAAGAGCACCGCGGCGGCGGCGCCGACGAGCGCGAACCGCCGTCCCGGCTTCGGTGGCTCCGGTGGGGGAGCCGGTTCCCTCGGTGCGGGAGCGGCGGGCGCGGGTGCGGCGGACACCTGCACCGGCGGCGGGGGCCAGGTCTTCTCGCCCTCGCGCACCACGGTCATCGCCCGCTGCACGACGTCGTCGAAGTCGAGGACCAGCAGGCCGTCCTTGCCCGGCGTGAGCAGCTTGAGCAGGTTGACCAGGTTGGTGCCGTACAGCTGCGAGGCCTGGGCCGGCAGCCGGGCGGGCAGGTCGGTGTAGCCGATGATCGACACGCCGTTCGGCGTCACCACGATCTCGTCGGGCACCGAGCCCGCGACGTTGCCGCCCTGGGCGGCGGCCATGTCGACGATCACCGACCCCGAGCGCATCGAGGCGAGCATCTCCTCGGTGATCAGCCGCGGCGCCGGGCGGCCAGGGATCAGCGCCGTGGTGATGATGATGTCGACGTCGCGCGCCTGCTCGGCGTACATCTCCGCGGCGCGGCGGTTGAAGTCCTCGCCCATCTCGCGGGCGTAGCCGTCGGCGCTGACCTCCTGCTCGCCGGCGGGGACCGCGACGTACTCGCCGCCCAGGGAGCGGACCTGCTCGGCCACCTCGGGCCGGACGTCGGTCGCGCGCACGATCGCCCCGAGGCTGCTGGCCGCGCCGATCGCGGCCAGCCCGGCCACGCCGGCACCGGCGACGAGCACCTTGGCCGGGGGCACCTTGCCGGCCGCGGTGACCTGGCCGGTGAAGAACCGGCCGAAGACGTGCGCGGCCTCCACGACGGCGCGGTAGCCGGCGATGTTGGCCATGGAGCTCAGCACGTCCAGCGACTGCGCGCGGGAGATGCGGGGGACGGCGTCCATCGCCAGCACCGTGATGGGCCGGGCGGCCAGGGCGTCGACCAGCTCCGGGTTCAGCGCCGGGCCGATCAGGCTGATCAGGGTCGCGCCGTCGCGCAGCCGGCCGATCTCCTCGACCGCCGGCGCGTTGACCCGGAGGACGACGTCGGCCCCCCAGGCCTCCCCGGCGCTGCAGGTCCGCGCGCCGGCAGCGGCGTAGGCCTCGTCGGGGAAGCTGCTGGCCTCGCCCGCCCCGCCCTCGACGACCACCTCGTAGCCGAGGCCGACCAGCTGGGCGACCGTGGTCGGGGTGGCGGCCACCCGTGTCTCGCGGGCGCGGGTCTCGCGCGGGATCCCGATCTGCAACGTGCGCTCCAATCGGCTGGCGGGCGTCGTTGCCCGTCACCAGTGGGGTGGTGCTGCAATCCGGTCGGATCATGCACGCCCGGGGGCCGCGCGGCCCCCGTCCGACCCGGTTGTGTGACCACTTCCACGTCCGTCGTCCCGCGGGGTGGGATCGGCCGGGGCGGGATCAGGCGAGCCCGTTCACCGACACCCCGGCGGCCCGCAGCTCCTCGATGCCGGTGATCCCCGTGGCGTCGGTCTCGTCCAGCCCGAGGTTGACCAGTGAGCGCACCCGCAGCAGGGGGGTGAGATCGGTCAGGGGGTTGGCGCCCAGCTGGAGCTCCTGGAGCAGCGGCGAGTCCGCGAGCCCGCCGACCTCGGCGATGCGGTTGCCGAACAGGTCGAGCACCAGCAGCGTCGGCACGGTCCCCAGCGGTGACGGGTCCACGACCTGGTTGCCGCTCAGCCGCAGCGTGTCCAGCGCCGGCAGCCCGGCCAGCGGCGAGACGTCGACGATCGCGTTGCCGCTCAGGTCGAGCGTGCGCAGCCCGTCCTTGCCGGCCAGCGCGGAGATGTCGGTGAGCTGCGCGGACGCCGCTCCCAGAGCGGTCAACGTCGTCGTCCCGGCCAGCGGCGCCAGGTCGCGGACGGGGTTCTGCGACAGGCCCAGGTCGAACAGCTCCAACCCGGCCAGCGGGCCGAGATCGGTGACCGCGTTGCCGGTGAGGGTCAGCGTGCCGAGGCGCTCCAGCCCGGCCAGCGGGCCCAGGTCGTCGATGGCGTTGCGCGGCGCGTCCAGCACCGACAGGGCCGGGAGCGCGTCGACCCCCTGCAGCGTGCGGATCGGCGCCGCCGCGGACAGCCCGTCGCAGTGCAGCTGCTCGATCCCGGCGAGGTCGCGGTCGGTGGCCCGTGAACCGGCGCCCGGGAGCCCCGCGGCGGTGGCCACGCTGGCGGCCAGCGCGGCATCGGGGAAGAGCTCGGGGAGCGGCCGTCCCGGGGCCTCGCCCTCCCCGCAGGCGGCGGTCGCCACGACGACGGCGCAGAGCACGGCCAGAGCGCGGACCACGACCGGACACGCTAGCCAGCCCACCGCGGCCGCCGGGCACCCCCGGTCCGGCATCTCCTCCTCACCCCGACGGGGGAAGCCGGCGGGTTCGGGTGGAGAAGAGGCTGGCCGCGGGCCGAAGTAGGCCCTGACGCGGTCACCCGGCCCCGTCGGGAACGGGAGGAGGACGGGGTGACCGCCGTGAGCGTGCACGACGACGGCCACGTGCCGCCGGAGATCGTCTCGTCGATCTTCTACAGCGCCCAGGTCAGCGACGTCCTCTCCCTCCTGGTCGCCGAGAGCTTCGGCCGCACGCAGCGCGTCACCTGGGGCAACGAGGGCGCCGTCCAGATGCTCGGCTACGGGCTGGACGACCTGCGCGCCATGCCGGTGGAGCACCTGTTCCCGACCCTGGGCAACGGGGAGCTCAAGCTGCTGCTCCGGCGGGAGCGCGCCGCCCGCATGACGCTTCCGGTCCGCGCCGCCAGCGGCGAGCTGATCGACACCGTCGTGTCGACGACGCCGGCACCCGGCGGGCGGATGTGGACCATCCGGCTGCTGTCGACGGCCAACGAGCAGGAGCGCGCGCTGCGCGCCACGGCCGACGCCCACGAGCGGCGCTTCTCCACGCTGACCGAGCGCTCGCCGATCCCGACCCTGCTGTCGGAGCAGGGGATGCGCCTGGCGCACGTCAACGACGCCTTCTGCACCCTGGTCGGCCGCCGGGCCGAGCAGCTGCTGGGCACCGGCTGGATCGACGCCGTGCACCCCGACGACCTCGACGCGGTCATCGAGCAGGTCTCGGCCGCGCTCGACGGCGGCGAGGTCGAGACCCAGGCCCGGCTGGTCCGCGACGACGGCACCGTCCGGACCACGGTCATCCGGTTCGCCCACCTGTTCACCCCGGGGGTGGGCGCGGGCTTCGTCGGCACCATCGAGGACATCACCGACCGGCTGGCCTTCGAGGCGCAGCTGGCCCACCAGGCCAACCACGACCCGCTGACCGGGCTGCCGAACCGGACCCTGCTGGCCGAGTACGTGGCCGGTCGCTTCCGGCCGGGCGCCGGCGGGCTGGCCTGCCTCTTCCTCGACCTCGACAACTTCAAGGTGGTCAACGACTCCCTGGGCCACGCCGCCGGTGACGAGCTGCTGGCGGAGGTCGCCACCCGGCTGCGCGCCACCGTGCGCCCCGGCGACCTCGTGGCCCGGTTCGGCGGGGACGAGTTCGTCGTCGTCTGCGAGCGGGTGGACGAGGACGACGCCGTGGCGCTGGCCGAGCGCATCTCCGTGGCGCTGGCGCGGCCGATGCGGCTCGGGGGAGTGGACGTGCGGCCCTACGCCAGCGTGGGCGTGACCGTGCAGACCGCCGAGCACGTCGCCGCCGAGGAGCTCATCCGCGACTGCGACATCGCGATGTACCAGGCCAAGGCCGGCGGCAAGGGTCGGATCACCGTGCTCGACCAGCAGGCCCGCGCCGAGGCCCGGGACAAGCTGCGGCTCGTCGCCGACCTGCGCGACGCCATCGAGCGCCGCGACATCACCCTGCTCTACCAGCCGATCTTCAGCACCGCCGACCAGCGGCCGGTCGCCGTGGAGTCGCTGGCCCGCTGGGAGCACCCCGAGCGCGGCCCGATCAGCCCGGCCGTGTTCGTGCCCCTGGCCGAGGAGAGCGGCCTCATCGCGGGGCTCGGGCTGCTGGTGCTCGACGAGACCTGCCGGCAGCTGGCCGAGTGGGACCGGCTCATGGGCCCGGCCGCGCCGCCGCGGGCCAACGTCAACGTCTCCGCGCTGCAGCTGGACGACAACCTGACCGGCCAGGTCGCCGCGGCACTGGAGCGGCACGACCTCGCGCCGTCGCGGATCTCCATCGAGATCACCGAGTCGGCGCTCATGAAGGACCCGGCGCAGGCCCGCGAGATCCTCCAGCAGCTGCGCGGCCTGGGCGTCGAGCTGGCCATCGACGACTTCGGCACCGGCTACTCCTCGCTGGCCTACCTGCGGCACCTGCCGGTCGACTGCCTCAAGGTGGACCGCTCGTTCGTCGCCGAGCTCGCCGAGGGGCACGTGGAGATCGCCGCGACGGTCATCGCGCTGGCCCGCAACCTGCACCTGTCCACGGTGGCCGAGGGCGTCGAGACCGCCGCCCAGGCCGCCGCGCTGCGCGAGCTCGGTGCCACCTACCTCCAGGGCTTCAGCCTGGCCGAACCCATGACCGGGGGGCACACCGCCGCCTGGTTCGCCGCCCACGGGGAGCGCACGCCGTGACAGTCACCCCGTTCCCCGGCGTCGACGGCCCTTCCGCGGTGCCGGTGTTCGACGTGGAGAAGGTGCTCGCCAGCATCGACACGATGGCCGCCCAGAAGCCGGTGGCCGCGCAGATCGTCTCGGTCGCCAACTCCGACGACACCAGCGCCAAGGCCCTCTCGCGGATCCTGGCCTCCGACGTCGCGCTGGCCGGCCGGGTGATGAAGCTGGCCAACTCGGCCTACTTCGGCATGCGCGGGCGGGTCACCTCGCTGCAGTTCGCGGTCACCGTCGTCGGCTTCACCACGGTGCGGACGATGGCCACCGTCGCCCTCACCGACCTGGACGACGAGTCGCGGCTGCCCGACGACTTCTGGGACCTCACCACCTGCCTGGCGCTGTCGGCGTCCACGCTGGCGCCGCGCTTCGGCGAACGCCCGCAGGACGCGCTGTGCCTCGGGCTGCTGGCCCAGATGGGTGCGGCGCTGCTGTTCCACAACGACCGCGACGGCTACGCCGAGATCATGGCGGCCGAACCGACCTTCATGGGCCGGCGGGCCGCCGAGGTGCGCCGCTACGGGGTCAACAGCCTGCGGCTGACCGCGATCGCCCTCGAGCAGTGGGGCTTCCCGGCCACGATGACGACGCCGCTCAAGCACGTCGACGACTACCGGGCGATGGAGGGCGCGCTGCTGCGCTCGTCCTTCGAGCTGGCCGCACGGCTCACGGTCGAGGACTACGAGACCACGCCGATCGTGCGGGTGAGCTGCGGTCAGCTCCGGGAGGACGACGTCGTCCCGGTCCTGGACACCGTGCGCGGCGACGCCGACGAGCTCCGCCGGGCGATGCTCGGCGAATAGCCCCTGGTAGGAACGCCGGATGACCTCGACTCCCGGCAGCATCCTGATCACCGGCGCGGGGCGGGGCATCGGCCGCGCGACCGCCGAGCTGTTCCTCTCCCGCGGCTGGCGGGTCGGGCTCTACGACGTCGACGCCGCCGCGGTGGCCGAGGTGGCCGCCGGGCACCCGCGGGCGGTGCACGGGTCGCTCGACGTCCGCGACCTCGACGCCTGGCAAGCGGCGCTCGCGAAGTTCTGCGGCGACGGCGGGCTCGACGTCCTGGTCAACAACGCCGGCGTCCTCGCCTCCGGGCCGTTCGCGGCCACCGAAGCCGCCACCCACCGCCGGATCGTCGACGTGAACGTCACCGGCGTCGTCCACGGCGCCCTGGCCGGGCACCCCTACCTGCGGCGGGCCCGGCGCGGGCTGCTGCTCAACCTCTGCTCGGCCTCGGCGCTCTACGGCCAGCCGACGCTGGCGACCTACGGGGCGACCAAGGCCGCGGTGAAGTCGCTGACGGAGGCGCTGGAGCTGGAGTGGCGCGGCGACGGGGTCCGGGTGCGCAGCCTCCTGCCGCTGTTCGTGAACACCGAGATGGTGACCCGCGACGGCCGGGGGATGGCGCCCCTGAAGAGCCTCGGGGTGCGGCTCGGTCCCGACGACGTCGCCGCCGCGGCCTGGAGGGTCGTGCACGAACGGCGGCGGCTGCCGCGCTCGCCGCACCGCACGGTCGGCCGGCAGACCCGGGTGCTCGCCGCCGCGTCGGCGGTCAGCCCCGACTGGGCCAACCGGCTGGTCGTCGCCCGGCTGGCCCGCTGACCCCGGGCCTCAGCAGGGGCCGTCGACGATGTCCTCGGCGAACCCGTCGGCCGACGGGGTGAGGCAGACCGTCTCCCCGCCGGCGGTGACCTCGACCCGCTGGCCGACGGCCGTGATCGCCAGGTCCGGGGCGATGCCCTCGTAGTAGGGCAGCACCTCGGGCAGGAAGGCCACCGACGACGGGCTGCCGGACTCCTCGGCCAGCACCGCCAGGTCCATGTCGACCCAGGTCGCGAGCGTGTACGCGTCCACCGCGCCCTCGGCGGCCTGGAGCGAGGCCGCCGACTCGAGCAGCGCGGTGGCGTCCACCGGCAGCGCACCCTCGGGCGCGGTGATCGGCTCGCCGTCGAGGACGTCGGCCCGCAGCACCAGGTGCCCGGCGGGCTCATCGAGGAACTGGGCGGCGTCGATCTCCGCGCGGGTCAGCTCGCCGTCGCGCACCCAGACCGAGACCTCGACGTCGAGGTCGGGGAGGTCCTTGACCGGCGGCAGCTGGTCGGCCAGCGCCTCGCCCTCCGCGCCGGGGAACAGCGAGGGGAGGTCGTCGCGGACCGCCCCGTAGCCCTTCCGCAGGTCCAGCTCGACCACCAGGTGGTCGCCGAGGTCGTCGTCCTCGCCCTCGCGCTGCACGGAGACGACCGACTCCTCCACGGCCGTGCCCATCAGCTCCTGGGCCTGCGCGGCCAGCTCCTCGTCCAGCGGCTCGGCGCCGGGCACGGTCTCGCCCTGGGCCTCGGCCTGCTCCAGCAGGGCCTGGGCGTCCAGCGACACCCAGTCGCCGTCGAGCAGCGCCTGCGCCGCGGCGAGCAGCGGCTCGGGCACGGTGCCGGCGGCGCCGTCCAGCCCGGCCTGCAGGTCCTCGACGTCGGACGCGGCGCTGGGCACCTGCTCGACGAAGGCGTCGACGTCGGCGCGCGCGTACGCCACCTGCCCGACCGCGCGGAGCTCGACGGGTGTCGCGTCGCCCATCTCCAGGGCGGTGCGGACGGCGTCGTCCTCCGGGTCGTCGGCGTCGGCGCCCTCGTCGTACCCGAACACGATCGACGACGAGAGCAGCGTCTCGAGGTCGTCGTCGGGCATCTCGCCGGAGTCGTCGGCCGCCTCGGCGAAGGCGCGCACGTCGTCCGCCGAGCTCGGCACCGACAGGCGGACGGCGAGCGAGGTCTCCTCGCCGAGCGCGCGGAACGCGTCCCGCAGCTGGATCTTCGGCTCGACCGAGCCGAGGCCGCAGGCGGCGGCGCCGCCGAGCAGCACGAGGGCCGAGGATCCGGCGAACAGGCGGGACAGGCGCACGGCTACCTCCGGCACGAGGGGGTGGTCGCCGCGAGCCTGGTGGTCGCGGCCTCCCGGCGCGAGCAGGCGCCCGCGTGGCGAGCGGCGCCTGGGACGGCTGGGGGTGGGGAGGCCCACCGTGACCGGAGCGTGCCGGAACGACGACCGCGGCGCCATCCCCCTGTTCGGGGACGACGCCGCGGTCGGGCAGGGCGGGGATCAGCCGGCGTACGGGGCGCCGATCGGGTCGACCGTCTCCTGGTCGCCGACCGTCCGCGCCAGGCGGTCGGCCGCCCAGTCGCCGTCGCCCAGCAGGTGGTCGATGGCGGTGAGCCGGCTGGTGTAGTGGCCGACCTTGTACTCGGCGGTGACGCCGATGCCACCGTGCAGCTGGATGGCCTCCTTGCCGATGTGCCGGCCGGCGCGGCTGCCCTGCAGCCGGGCGCGGTCCGCGGCGGAGACGACGTCGCCGCCGGCCTCCTGCACCATCGACGCCCACAGCGCGGTGCTGCGGGCCAGCTCCAGGGACACGTACATGTCCGCGGCGCGGAAGGTGAGCGCCTGGAACCGGTTGAGGGTGACCCCGAACTGCTTGCGGGTCTTGAGGTACTCGGCGGTGGTCCGCAGCGCGGTGTCCATGGCGCCGACCGCCTCGTGCGTGTAGGCGATCCGCGCCTCGGCCAGCACCCGCTCGACGGCGGCGGTCTGGTCACCACCGGTGCCCAGCAGCGTGGCCGGGGTGCCCTCGAAGCGGACGGCGGCCGCGCGGCCCCCGTCGTGGGTGCGGTAGCCGGTGCGGGTCAGGCCCGAGGCGTCGCCCTGCACCAGGAACAGACCGGTGCCGCCGTCGACGACCGCGGAGACGACGAGGACGTCGGCCCGTGCGCCGTGGGGGACGGGCTCCTTGGCGCCGGAGAGCGTCCACCCGTCACCGGCCCGGGTGGCGGTGACCGCCGACGCCGACGGGCTCCACCGGGTGCCGATCTCGGCGTGCGCGAAGGCGGGGATGGTCGTCCCCTCGGCGATGCCGGCCAGCAGCTCGCCCTTCTGCTCGTCGGTGCCGACGGCGGCGATCAGGCCGCCGGCCAGCACGACCGCCTCGATGAACGGCTCGGGCGCCAGCACCCGGCCGATCTCCTCGGCGACGATCGCCACCTCGACCGGACCGGCGTCCATGCCGCCGTGCTCCTCGGCGAAGGGCAGGCCCAGCAGGCCCATCTCGGCCAGCCGGGACCAGGTCTTCTCGTCGAAGCCCGGGTCGGTGCCGACGACCTTGCGCCGCACCTCGCTGTCGCCGTACGCGCGACCCAGCAGGCCGGCGACGGCCTCGCGCAGGTCGTTCTGCTCGCTGTCGTACTCGAAGTTCACGAAGATCAGAGCCCCAGGATCGTGCCGGCGATGATGGTGCGCTGCACCTCGTTGGAGCCTCCGTAGATGGAGACCTTGCGGTAGTTCAGGTACTGCGGCGCAGAGACCCGGGCCCAGTCCGGCACGTCCGAGCCATCCTCGGCGAACGAGGCGACCGACAGCGGCCCGGCGATGTCGACCAGCAGCTCGGTGGCCGCCTGCTGCAGCTCCGAGCCCTTGAGCTTGAGCACCGAGGACGCCGGGTGCGGCTTGCCGTCCGCGGAGTTGGCGACCACGCGCAGCGCGGTCAGCTCCAGGGCGAGCAGCTCGTTCTCCAGCTCGGCGATGCGGGCGGCGGTGCGCGGGTCGTCCAGCAGCGTGCGGCCGTCGACCGTGATCGACCGGGCGTGCTCCTTGGCCTGCGCCAGCGCCCGCTTGGTCGCGCCGACCCGGGCGATGCCCACGCGCTCGTTGCCCAGCAGGAACTTGGCGTAGTCCCAGCCGCGGTTCTCCTCGCCGATCAGGTTCTCGGCCGGGACGCGGACGTCCTCGAAGAAGACCTCGTTGACCTCGAAGCCGCCGTCGATCAGCTCGATCGGGCGCAGCGTGACGCCGGGGGTGTCCATCGGGAAGACCAGCAGCGAGATGCCGCGCTGCTTCTTCTCGGCGGTGGGGTCGGTGCGGCAGAGGCAGAAGATCCAGTCGGCGTACTGGCCGAGGGTGGTCCACGTCTTCTGGCCGTTGACGACCCAGTCGTCGCCGTCGCGCACCGCGGTGGTGCGCAGCGACGCGAGGTCGGAGCCGGCGTCGGGCTCGGAGAAGCCCTGGCACCACCAGATGTCGAGGTTGGCGGTCTCCGGCAGGAAGCGCGCCTTCTGCTCCTCGTTGCCGAAGGTGGCGATGACCGGCCCGATCATCGAGGCGTTGAAGGGCAGCGGCTCGGGCACGTTGGCCAGCTGCATCTCCTCGCGCCAGATGTGCCGCTGCAGCGGCGTCCAGTCCTTGCCGCCCCACTCCACCGGCCAGTGCGGCACGGCGAGGCCGGCGGCGTTGAGCACCCGCATCGCCTCGACGTACTGCTCCTTGGTCAGGTGGCGGTGGGCCGCGACGGTGTCGCGGATCTCCTGCGGGACCTGGGTGGTGAAGAAGGTCCGCATCTCCTCCCGGAAGGCCTCGAGCTCCGGGGACAGCTGCAACCGCATCGGTCCTCTTTCCTGACGGCACCGGCGGTGGCGCCGTCTCGACGTGTACTCCGGACGATCCCACATCTCGTACCGACGGGTAGCTCCGGGCGGCGGGACAGCGCGGAGCCGCCCGTTAGGGACGGCGGACGTGGGGAAAGGTGGCCTGGTGACCCAGCTGTCGGCCCGGACCTTGTCCTCCCTGAGCGCGTCGGTCTCCGTGCCGAGCTACGACCGCAGCCGGGTGCGCGCCGGCATCGTGCACCTGGGGGTCGGCGGGTTCCACCGCTCGCACCAGGCGATGTACCTCGACCGGCTCATGGAGCGGGGGGAGGCCCTGGACTGGGGTGTCTGCGGGGTCGGCGTGCTGCCCGGCGACCGGCGCATGGCCGAGGTCATGGCGGCGCAGGACTGCCTCTACACGCTGGTCGAGGCCCATCCCGACGGTTTCCTTGGGGCGCGGGTGATCGGCTCCGTCGTCGAGTACCTGCTCGCGCCCGACGACCCCGAGGCCGTGGTGGAGCGGATGGCCGACCCCGCGATCCGGATCGTCTCGCTCACCGTCACCGAGGGCGGCTACAACATCTCGCCGGTCACCGGCGACTTCGACGCCCGGCAGCCGGACGTCGTCGCCGACCTGGCGCCCGGCGCGCCGCCGCGCACCAGCTTCGGGCTGGTCACCGAGGCGCTGGTCCGCCGGCGGGAGCGGGGCATCGCCCCGTTCACCGTCATGTCCTGCGACAACATCCCCGGCAACGGCGACGTCGCGCGCGGCAGCTTCGCCGCCTTCGCCGCCCTGCGGGACCCGGAGCTGGGGGAGTGGGTGTCCCGGGAGGTGCCCTTCCCGAACTCGATGGTCGACCGGATCACCCCGGCGACCACCGACGTCCACCGGGCCGAGCTCTCCCGCCGGTTCGGCGTGGAGGACGCCTGGCCGGTGATCTGCGAGCCGTGGACCCAGTGGGTGCTGGAGGACCGGTTCGGCGCCGGCCGGCCGCCGCTGGAGGACGTCGGCGTCCAGGTGGTCGACGACGTCGAGCCCTACGAGCTGATGAAGCTCCGGCTGCTCAACGGCAGCCACCAGGCCATGGGCTACCTGGGGGTGCTGGCCGGCCACACGTACATGCACGACGTCTGCCAGGACCCGCTGTTCCGCCGGTTCCTGCACGGCTACATGGACGAGGAGGCGACGCCGACGCTGCCGCCCGTGCCCGGCATCGACCTGGAGCACTACAAGGCCGAGCTGATCGGCCGGTTCGCCAACCCGAACATGCGCGACACCCTGGCCCGGCTGTGCGCCGAGAGCTCCGACCGGATCCCGAAGTTCCTGCTGCCGGTGCTGCGCGCGAACCTGGCCTCGGGCGGGGAGATCCGCTGCTCGGTGGCGGTGCTCGCCGGCTGGGCGCGCTACGCGGAGGGCGTCGGCGAGGACGGCGCGCCGATCGACGTCGTCGACCCGATGCGCGACCGGCTCATGGCGGCCGCGCGGCGGCAGGGCGAGGACCCGTTGGCCTTCGTGGCCGACCGGGAGCTGTTCGGCGACCTGGTCGACGACGAGCGCTTCGTGGAGGCCTACCGGTCGACGCTGGCCCTCATCCGCAGCCGCGGCACCCGCGCGGCCCTGGAGGAGGTCCTGCGTCAGCCGATGGGCAGGCCGGTGTAGTTCTCGGCGAGCTCGCGCGCGGCCGCCTCCGAGGAGCACACCCGCTCCAGCTGGGAGAGCTGGAGCTGGGCGTCGAAGTCGTCGCCGGAGCGGTGCAGCATCGAGGTCATGAACCAGGAGAAGTGGGTGCACCGCCACACCCGGCGCAGCGCCGTGTCGGAGTAGGCGTCGACGAGGTCGCTCCGGCCCTCCTGCAGCAGCCGGACGAGCGCGGTGGCCAGCAGGGTGACGTCGGCGACGGCGAGGTTGAGCCCCTTGGCGCCGGTCGGGGGCACGATGTGCGCGGCGTCGCCGGCCAGGAACAGCCGGCCCCGGCGCATGGGGGCGCTGACGAACGAGCGCATCGGCAGGATCGACTTGTCCGTGACCGGCCCCCGGTTGACCGACCAGCCGTCGAGGGCGAACCGGGTGTCGAGGGCGTCCCAGATCCGCTCGTCGGACCAGTCCTCGATCTTCTCCGACGGGTCGACCTGCAGGTACAGCCGCGAGACCTTCGGTGAGCGCATGGAGTACAGCGCGAAGCCCTCGGGGTGCCAGGCGTAGATGAGCTCGTCGGTGGCCGGCGCCGCGTCCGCCAGGATGCCCAGCCAGGCGTAGGGGTACGTGCGCTCCCAGGTGCGACCCCGGCTGCTCTCCTGCACCAGGGTCCGCGAGGGGCCGTGGAAGCCGTCGGTGCCGGCGATCACGTCGCACTCCAGCAGCTGCGGGTTGCCGTCGGCGTCGGTGAACCGGATCCGGGGGGAGTCGGTGTCGACGTCCTCGGGCTGGACGTCCGACACCTCGAACAGCAGCGGCGGCCCGCCGTCCAGCTGCGCGGCGATCAGGTCCTTGACCACCTCGGTCTGGCCGTAGACCCACACCGTGCGGCCGCACAGCTCGGGGAAGTCCAGCTTGTGCCGGGTGCCCGGGTACTGCAGGTAGATGCCGGAGTGCTCGAGGCCTTCGCGGTGCAGCCGGTCGCCCAGCCCGACGGCGCTCAGCGTGTCGACGGTGTGCTGCTCGAGGATGCCCGCCCGGATCCGCGCCTCGACGTAGTCGCGCGAGCGGTTCTCCAGCACGACGGAGTCGATGCCCTGCAGCGCCAGCAACCGCGAGAGCAGCAGGCCGGCCGGGCCGGCGCCGATGATCCCCACCTGAGTCCGCACGGGGGGAGTGTGACCCGGGCCGCCCCTGTCGCGTAGCTGCGGCTTCCCCTCAGTGGAAGTCGCGCGCCCGGGCCAGCCGTGCCGTCAGTGGGCCGGGGCGACGTCCCGCCAGGGCGTCCAGCGGCCGGCGGCCGACCGGGTGCGCTGCCGGATCCCGCCGTCGGCGTCCAGGACCGCCACCACCAGCCGGCCGTCGGGCGTGGCGGCCACGGTCGGGACGTCGGGGGTGAACCCGCCGAGGTCGGTCCAGGGGCCGTAGCCGCTGTCGGGGGCCTCCTGCACGGCCACGGAGACCCCTCCTCCGCCGTTGCGCACCACGGCGGCGATGCGGCCCTGCACGGTGGCGTTGGCGACGGCGCCGATCCCACCGTGCCCGCCGAGGTCCGCGCTCGAGCGCCAGGCGAAGTCGGCGTCCTGCCAGCTGGTGGCGACGGTCGCCGAACCGGCCCGGCGGTGGTGGATCTCGGGTCGCCCGTCGGCGTTGACCGCGAACGTGGCGCTGCCGGCCGGGGCCAGTGCCGGGACGGGGCCGCGCAGGAGCCCGCCGTCGGGCACCGCCTGGCGCCAGAGGACCAGCCCGGTGCGCGTCGCGGCGACCACCTCGATCCGGCCCGTGGCGTCGAGCAGCGCGTCGCAGGGGTCCTGCAGATCGGTGCCGCCGAGGTCGAACCAGGGGTGCCACCCGCCGTCCAGGGTCTCCCACCGGCTCGACAGCCCGCCGCCGGCGTTGACCACGAAGACCTGCAGCCGGCCGTCGGCGTTCGGCACCAGGGTGGGGGTGCCCACGTAGCGGGAGCCGGCACCCGGGTCGGGAGTGCCGAGGTCGGTCCACCCGCCCCCGGTGATCGGGCGCACCACCGTGCGCCCGTCGTGGGTCCGGGCAGCGACGTGCGGGGCGCCGTCCGTCCCGCAGGCCGCGATCACGGCGGTCACCCCGGATCCCGGGTCGTCCGGGCCGAGGTCGCCCGGGCCCCGCCACGTGCCGGGTCCGTGCCAGCACGCCACCCGGCCGTCCCGCACGGCCAGGAGCCACACCACGCCGTCGCCGTCGGTCACCGCCCAGCGCGTGCCCCGGGAACTGCGGTGGTAGGCGCGGTCGGTGGCGCCGAAGACGTCGGCCGCGGCGGGGTCCCACGGCTGGTACTCGTCGGCGAACAGGGTGCGCTTCCGGGCCCGGGTGGCGGGGGCGAGGTTCACCGGGTGGTGGCCGACCCCGTAGTCACGGTGCTCGACGAGGGAGGGCAGCCACGTCCCGCCCTGCTCCCGGTAGCGGGCGGCCGCCGCGACGGCCAGCGCGGCCGCCGCCCGGTGGTCGGGGTGGGACGACGGGGTGTCGTACCGGTGGTCGGCGAACAGCTCGGTCACGTGGAGCACCGTCGGCCGGTGCCGCTCCATCAGGCCCAGCAGCACGGTGACGGCGTCGCCGGCGTCGTAGGGCTGCGGCTCGGCGACCAGCCCGCCGGCCGCGGGGACGGTCAGCAGCGTCGCCCCGGAGAGCAGCTCCGCGAGGTGGCCGTCGGGCAGGCCGACGAAGACGACCCGGACGTCCGGCCGGTCCCGCAGGGTGAACTCCTCCACGTGCCGGCCGCCGACCTCCACCACGACGCCGTCCCACTCGTCCTGCAGCGGGAGGTCCGCGGTGCCCGCGGTGGCCCGGTAGGCGTCCTGGATGCCGCGCTGCCGGTCTCGGGCGCGCAGGGCGGCCGGGCCCACGGGCAGCAGGGCGTCCCCGGCGCTGACGTAGACGACGCAGGTCGGCACCCCGGCATGGATGCCGGCGTCGAGATCCGGGTTGAGGAACAGGAGGTCGTCGTCGGGGTGGGCCACGACGGCCAGCACCGCGGCGCTCACCCCGCCGGCCCCGCGCGCCCGGGAGCGCACCGGGCGGTGCGCCGCGGAGCTGCCAGGACGACCACCGTGCCTCCGCTCGTCGCGCGCCGTTCCCGCATCATCCGCGGCGCGGTCCTCGGCGGGAAGGGGTGGCGCAGCCGCGGGCGGCGTGGGCCTCAGGTGAAGTCGCGCGTCCGGGCCAGCTCCCGGCCGATGCCGCGGGCGGCCACCTCGAGGACCGGCACCAGCCGGCCCAGGTCGCGACGCTGCGGGGGGACGACGACGCCCAGGGCCGCGACGACGACCGGCCCGTTGTGCCGCTCCACCTGCACCGGCACCGCCAGCGACGCCGCCCCGGGGGACATCTCCTCCGACGTGCGGGCGTACCGGCGCCGGCGGACCTCGGCGAGCTCGCGCCGCAGCCGGGCCGGGTCGACGACGGTGTGCCTGGTCATCCGGGCCGGTGAGCGCAGCGCCTGCTCCACGACGTCGTCGGGGGCGGCGGCCAGGAGCACCTTGCCGACGCCGGTGGCGTGCAGGGGGAGCCGGGAGCCGACGGTGCTGAGCACCGGGACTGACTCGCGGCCGGAGATCCGCTCGACGTAGAGCGCGGACAACCCGTCGCGGACGGCCAGCTGCACGGTGTCGCGGATCGCGGTGTGCACGTCGGAGAGGAAGGGCGCGGCGACCTCGCGCAGCTCGGTCTGCACGGTGGCCAGCAGGCCCAGGTCCCAGAGCTTGCGCCCGATCTCGTAGCGGCCGTCGGCCCGCCGCAGCAGCGCGCCCCACTCGGTCAGCTCACCGAGCAGGCGGTGGGTGGTGGTCAGCGGGGTGCCGGAGCGCTCCGCGATCTCGGAGAGCGTCAGCTTGCGCGAGGTGGTGCCGAACGAGTCAAGGATGGCCAGCGCCCGCGAGGTCACCGAGCGCCCCGGTGCGGTGGTGCGTCCGGCCATGTCGTCTCCCGTCCAGTGGAAGTGTGCGCTTGGGACCATAACCGGCGGGCCGTACGGTCCCGGCATGACCGGGACCACATCGGGCGGCGGGCTGCACCTGCCGGGCTACCTGCGCGAGCCCGCGGAGGCGCGCACCCCGCTGGCCTTCCCGGGGTACCGCAGCACCGCGCTGCGCGCCCCGCTGCGCACGCCGGTCGACCTGCCGCAGCGGCTGACCGAGGTCACCGGTCCCGTGCTCGGCGAGGACCGGGTGCTCCCGCACGACGCCGACCTGACACTGCGCCGCGGCGGCGAGGCGCTCGGCCAGCGGATCCTCGTCCACGGCCGGGTGCTGGACAGCGACGGCCGCCCGGTGCCCGACGCCCTCGTCGAGGTGTGGCAGGCCAACGCTGCGGGGCGCTACCGCCACGTCGTGGACAACTGGCCGGCCCCGCTGGACCCGCACTTCGACGGCCTCGGCCGGGTGGTCACCGACAGCCTGGGCCGCTACGAGTTCATGACGATCAAGCCGGGCGCCTACCCGTGGGGCAACCACCACAACGCCTGGCGGCCGGCGCACATCCACTTCAGCCTGTTCGGCCGGGCCTTCACCCAGCGCCTGGTCACCCAGATGTACTTCCCGGACGACCCGCTGTTCGGCCAGGACCCCATCTTCAACGCCATCCCGGCCGCCGCCCGGCACCGGGCGATCAGCCGGTTCTCCCTCGACCGCACCCAGGACAACTGGGCGCTGGCGTTCGAGTGGGACATCGTGCTGCGCGGCAGCGAGCAGACGCCGTTCGAGACCGACGACGACGGAGATGTCGCGTGATGACAGCCGAGGGAGCATCGCAGGGAGCGCCGGCGACCGAGGAGCGGACCGAGGCGCGGAATCACGCCGGAGGTGTCGCGTGATGACAGCCGACCCGCTGGACGTCCCGCCGGACCCGGCCGACCCGTTCCAGCCCCGCTCCGGGCAGCGCGGCAGCGGCTTCCTCACCGGGCCGCTGCGGCTCGGGACGACGCCGAGCGCCACGGTGGGGCCCTACCTGGCGATCGGGCTCACCTGGCCGGACGGCGAGTGGGCCGCGGCCGAGGGGACCGCGGGTGGCTTCTGGATCCGCGGCCGGGTGGTCGACGGCGCCGGTGACGTGGTCCCGGACGCGATGGTGGAGACCTGGCAGGCCGATCCCGACGGGCGGTTCCCGTCGCCGGAGGACCCGCGGGGGCCCTCGTCCTACCCGGGCTTCCGCGGGTACGCCCGCGCGCAGACGCGCACCGGCGAGTTCGCGGTCTTCACCCTCAAGCCCGGCCGCGTGCCCGACGGCGGCGGCGGGCTGCAGGCGCCGCACGTCGACGTGTCGGTGTTCGCCCGGGGGCTGCTCGACCGCGTCGTCACCCGCATCTACTTCGCCGACGAGGCGCAGGCCAACGCCGAGGACGCCGTGCTGCGGGCGCTGCCGGAGGACCGGCGCGGCACGCTGCTCGCGACCCCGGCCGAGGACGGGTACCGCTTCGACATCCACCTCCAGGGCGACCGGGAGACGGTGTTCTTCGCGGTATGAGCCGGTCCGCCGCCCGCCCCTCCGGTAGGAACGAACCGTGACCACCCTCTTCGACGGGACCTTCGCCCGCGGGGGAGCGGCCGCGGCCGTCTCCGACGCCGCGTGGCTCGACGCGCTGCTCGACGTGGAGGCCGCGCTGGCCCGCGCCGCCGCCCGGCTGGGCCTGGTCCCGGCCACCGCCGCCGACGCGGTGGGCCGGGCCTGCGCGGAGCCGGCCGGGCTCGACGTCGCCTCGGTCGTGGCGCACGCGGCGGACGCCGGCAACCCGGTGCCCCCGCTGGTGACGGCGCTGCGGGCCGCGGTGGGGGAGCGGGACGCCGCCGCGGTGCACGTCGGGGCCACCAGCCAGGACGTGCTGGACACCGCCCTGGTGCTGCTGGCCCGCCGGGCGGTCACCGCGATCGACCGCGACCTCGCGGTCGCCGCCGAGGCCGCCGCCGGACTGGCGCGCACCCACCGCGACGACGTCGTCATGGGCCGGACGCTCCTGCAGCAGGCGCTGCCGACGACGTTCGGGCTCAAGGCGGCCGGCTGGCTGGCCGGGCTGGACGGCGCCCGGGCCCGGCTGCGGGCGGTCGACGCCGCGCTGCCGGTCCAGCTCGGCGGCGCGGTCGGCACGCTGGCCGGTCTCGACGGCTCCGGCGTCGACCTGCGGGCGGCGCTGGCCCAGGAGCTGGGGCTGGCCACGACCGCCACCGCCTGGCACACCGTGCGGCTGCCGGTCGCCGACCTGGCCGGCGCGCTGGGGGCGGCCGCGGGGGTGGTGGCCTCGACGGCCCTGGACGTGGTGCTGCTGGCGCAGACCGAGGTGGCGGAAGTCGCGGAGATCAGCGCCGGGCGCGGTGGCTCGTCGGCGATGCCGCACAAGAACAACCCGGTGGCCGCCATCTCCGCCCGCGCCTGCGCCCGCCGCGCACCCGGGCTGGTCGCCACGCTGCTGGCCGCGATGGAGCAGGAGCACGAGCGCGGGGCCGGCACCTGGCACGCGGAGTGGCCCACGCTGACCGCGCTGCTGGCCACTGTCGGCTCGGCCGCCTCCTGGCTGGCGGAGAGCCTGGAGTGCCTGCGCCCCGACGTCGACCGGATGGCCGCGACGGTCGCCGCCGCCGAGGAGCCGGCCCTGGCCGCCGCGGCCACCGACGCGCTGACCGGGCGCTACGGCCGCGGGGCCGCGCACGAGGCGGTCGCCGGCGCCGCGCACACCGCCCGCACCACCGGGCGGCCGCTGGCCGAGGTGCTGCGCGAGCGCGGCGACCTCGACGTCGGCGCGCTGCGCACCGCACCGGACACCGGCGAGGCCGGGGCCCAGGTGGACGCGGTCCTCGCCGCCTACGACGCCGCGACCGGGGGCCAGCGGTGACCGCCGTCGCCGTCGCGCACGCCGTCGCGGGCCCCGCCGACGCGCCGGTCGTCGTCCTCTCCAACTCGCTGGGGGCGACCCGGGGCATGTGGGACCCGCAGGTGCCGGCGCTGGCCGAGCGCTTCCGCGTGGTCACCTACGACACCCGGGGCCACGGGGAGTCGCCGGCGCCCGCCGGGCCGTACCGGCTCGACGACCTGGTCGACGACGTCGTCGCGCTGCTCGACGCGCTCGGGGTGCGCCGGGCGCACGTCGCCGGGCTCTCGCTGGGCGGGATGACCGCGCTGCGGCTGGCCGCCCGCGAGCCGGCCCGCGTGGCCGGGCTCGCGGTGCTGTGCAGCTCGGCGAGGACGGACCCGCAGGGGTTCCTCGACCGCGCGGCGCTGGCCCGCGCCGAGGGAACGGCGTCCTTCGCCCCGGCCGTGGTGAGCCGCTGGCTGACCCCGGCGTTCGCCGCGCAGCACCCCGACCTGGTCGCGCGACTGGAGGCGATGGTCTCCGGCGCCGACGACGAGGGCTACGCCGCCTGCGCCGAGGTGGTCGGCGGGATCGACCTGCGCGCGGACCTGGGGCGGATCACCGCGCCCACCCTGGTGGTCTCCGGCGCGGAGGACCCGGCGCTCCCGCCGGAGCACCAGCGGCTCATCGCCGAGGGCATCCCGGGAGCCGGGTTCCTGTCGGTGAGCCCGGGGGCGCACCTGGCCAACCTCGAGCAGCCGCAGCGGGTGACCGGTGCGCTGCTCGCCCACCTCGAGAGCGCGGGAGCGACCCCATGAGCGAGCCCACCACGGACGACGCGCGGCGCGAGGCCGGCATGCGCACCCGGCGGGAGGTGCTGGGCGACGCCTGGGTGGACCGGGCCGTCGCCGGCACGACGCCGTTCACCGCCGGGTTCCAGGACTTCATCACCCGCACCGCCTGGGGCGACGTCTGGCAGCGCCCGGGCCTGGCCCGCCGCGACCGCAGCCTGATGACCCTGTCGATCTGCATCGCGCTGCGGCACTGGGACGAGTTCGCCCTGCACGTGCGCGCGGCGAAGAACAACGGGCTGAGCGACGACGAGATCGGCGAGGTCATCCAGCACGCCGCCGTCTACGCCGGTGTGCCCGCGGCCAACCACGCCTTCAAGGTGGCCGGCCCCATCCTCGACGAGATCCGCAACGGCTGAACGACGACTGGAGAAGGAGCCCGACATGGCACTGCTCGACGACGGCGCGTGGCACGGCAAGGTGTGGACCGGCGCCTGGACCGACGGCAGCGGCGGCACCTACGACGCCGTGGAGCCGGCCACCGGGGACGTGATCGCCCCGGTGGGGAAGGCGACCCCGGAGGACGTGCACACCGCCGCCCTGCGCGCCGTCGAGGCGCAGAAGGCGTGGGCCGCCCTGCCGTTCGAGGAGCGTGCCGCCGTCCTGCGCCGGGCGGGCGACGTGCTCGCCGCGCACGCCGACGAGATCAAGGGCTGGCTGGCCCGGGAGTCCGGTGCCATCCAGCCGTTCGGCGACTTCCAGGTGCACACCTCGGCGCAGGAGTGCTAGGAGGCCTCGGCGCTGCCCTCGCACCCGTACGGCGAGCTGCTGCGCACCGGTGCGCCCCGGCTGTCCTTCGCCCGCCGCGTGCCGGCCGGCGTCGTCGGGGTCATCGCACCGTTCAACGTGCCGACCATCCTGGCCATCCGCGCGGTGGCACCGGCGCTGGCGCTGGGCAACGCGGTCATCCTCAAGCCCGACCCGCGCACCGCCATCTCCGGCGGCGCGATGTTCGCCCGCGTCTTCGAGGAGGCCGGGTTGCCGGCCGGGGTGCTCCAGGTGCTGCCCGGCGGCGCCGACGTCGGCGAGGCGCTGGTGGTCGAGCCGGCGGTGCGGATCATCGCCTTCACCGGCTCCACCCGGGCCGGGCGCGCGGTCGGCGCGCTGGCCGGTCAGCACCTCAAGCGGGCGCACCTGGAGCTCGGCGGCAACTCCGCGCTGGTCGTCATGGGCGACGTCGACGTGACCGCCGCGGCCTCGGTGGGCGCGTGGGGCACGTTCGCCCACCAGGGCCAGATCTGCATGGCGACCTCTCGGCACCTGGTGCACGAGTCGATCGCCGAGCAGTACACGTCGATCCTGGCCGAGAAGGTGGAGAAGCTGCCGGTCGGCGACCCGTTCCGCGAGCAGGTCGCGATGGGCCCGCTGATCGACGCCGGTCAGCGCGACCGGGTCCACGGCCTGGTCACCGCGTCGGTCGAGGGCGGGGCCACGGTGCGCACCGGCGGCACCTACGAGGGGCTGTTCTACCGGCCGACCGTGCTGGGCGACGTCCCCGTCCACGCGCCGGCCTACCAGGAGGAGATCTTCGGCCCGGTCGCCCCGGTGACCCCGTTCTCCTCCGTCGACGAGCTGGTGGAGCTGGCCTCCGGCACCGAGTACGGGCTCTCGCTCGGGATCCTGACCCGGGACGTCTACGCCGGGCTGCAGCTGGCCGAGCGGATCCCGACCGGGCTGGTGCACATCAACGACCAGACGGTGAACGACGAGGCGGTCGCGCCGTTCGGCGGGGTGGGCGCCTCCGGCACCGGCTCCCGGCACGGCGGCCCCCAGGCCAACATCGAGGCGTTCACCGAGACCCAGTGGGTCACCCTGCGCGGCGACCTCCCCGCCTACCCCTTCTGACCCGGCGAGCGTTCGGTACCGAAAGCTGGGAGCTCCGGCTTTCGGTACCGAAAGCTCGTTCAGACGCCGGCGGGGAGGGGCATCTCGCGCAGGTCGTCGGCGACGGTGAGCGGGGCGCCGGTGGCGGCCTGCACCTCGTCGACGGTCACACCCGGGGCGGTCTCCCGCAGCACCAGCCCGGCGTCGGTGACGTCGATGACGGCGAGGTCGGTGACGATCCGGTCGACGCAGCCCTTGCCGGTCAGCGGCAGCGTGCACTCCTGCACGATCTTGGCCGACCCGTCCCGGGCGACGTGCTCCATCATGATGATCACGGTGCGCGCGCCGTGGACCAGGTCCATGGCGCCGCCCATGCCGTTGACCATCTTCCCGGGGATCAGCCAGTTGGCCAGGTCGCCGCGGACGTTGACCTGCATGGCGCCGAGGACGGCGACGTCGAGGTGCTTGCCGCGGATCATCCCGAAGGACATCGCCGAGTCGAAGTAGCTGGCCCCGGGCAGGACCGTCACGGTCTCCTTGCCGGCGTTGATCAGGTCGGCGTCCTCCTCGCCCTCGAACGGGTACGGCCCGACACCGAGCACCCCGTTCTCCGAGTGCAGCACGACGTGCACCCCGTCGGGGACGAAGTTGGGCACCAGGGTGGGCATGCCGATGCCAAGGTTCACGTACTGGCCGTCCTCGAGCTCGAGGGCGACGCGGGCGGCGAGCTGGTCGCGGGTCAGGGCCATCAGGCTGCTCCCTCGGTGGCTTCCTCGCCGGCCGCGGCGGGGACGCCGGCCGACGGGCGGGGACGGGTGGTGCGCTTCTCGATCGGCTTGTGGTCGCCGCCGACCACCACGACGCGGTCGACGTAGACACCGGGCAGGTGCACGTGCTCGGGGGTGAGGTCGCCGGGCTCGACGAGCTGCTCCACCTCGGCGATGGTGATCCGCCCCGCCATCCCGGCCAGCGGGTTGAAGTTGCGCGCCGACTCGTGGAAGTAGAGGTTGCCGTGCCGGTCGCCCATGAGGGCGTGCACGAGCCCGAAGTCGGCGGTCAGCGCGGTCTCCAGCACGTACTGCTGGCCGTCGAACTCGCGCACCTCCTTGGGCCGGCTGGTCTCGACGACGTTGCCGTCGGCGTCGTACCGGATCGGGATGCCGCCGTCGGCGACCAGCGTGCCCACGCCCGTGGGCGTGTAGAACGCCGGGATGCCGGCGCCGCCGGCGCGCAGCCGCTCGGCCAGCGTGCCCTGCGGGGTGAGCTCGACCTCCAGCTGCCCGGACAGGTACAGGCGGGCGAGCTCCTTGTTGCCGCCGACGAACGAGCTGATCGTCTTGCGGATCCGCCCGGCGTAGAGCAGCACGCCCAGCGCGGCGTCGTCGACCCCGCAGTTGTTGGAGATGGTGGTGAGCTCGTCGGCGCCCTGCTCGAGCAGCGCGTCGATCAGCGCGAACGGCACGCCGCAGAGGCCGAAGCCGCCCACGGCGAGGACCGAGCCGGCCGCGATGTCCGCGACCGCCTCCTGGGCGCTGCCGATGACCTTGTCCACGTCAGCCCTCCCGGACCGGGGGCCGCACGGCCCGCGTCGACAACGTGTGCCTCGGTTCCACTGCGGTGCTCCCATCGGTCGCGGTTGCCGCGGTCAGTATCCCCACCGCGGCGCGAGTGGCCCGTCCCCACCCGCCACTGGCCGGAAGATCGTCGGGAACCGGGGCCGACCCGCCCGGCGTTGGTGCGGCATGGAGCTGACCTGCCCGAAGTGCCACGGCGCGATGCGCACCTACGAGCGCAACGGCGTGCACGTGGACCAGTGCGCCGACTGCCGCGGCATCTTCCTCGACCGGGGCGAGCTGGACCGGCTCATCGACGCGGAGAACGCCTGGCACGGCGGCACGTCGGCCCCCGCCGCCGCGGACGACCGCCGGCAGGAGCCGCGCGCGACCACGCAGCAACCGACCGGGGGCCAGCTGGGGTCCGTCGTCGACGAGGTCCTGCGCCAGGTGCGCGGCAGCTCGCACGGCACGCGCGACCAGCGGTCCGACGGGCGGTACGACGAGCGCCACGACCCCCGCTACGACCAGCGGTACGGCGGCCGGCGGAAGAAGGAGTCGTTCCTCAGCGACCTGTTCGGCTGACGCGAGCGGCTCAGGGCAGCCGCACCGTCAGCCGCACCTCGACGCCCGTGCCGCCGTCGCCGGCGGTGGAGATGTCCACGTGGTCGCAGAGCTGGCGGGCCAGCCACAGCCCCATGCCGCCGCGGGAGAGGTCGTCGCCGTGGGCGGGGCCGTAGCCGGCGAACGGGTCGTCCCAGACGGGGCCGCCGTCCCCGATGGTGCAGACGATGCGGTCGGCGGAGGTCCAGAGCCGCAGGCTGACCGGCGGAAGCCCGTGCCGGACGGCGTTGGACACCATCTCGTCGACGGCGAGCAGGAAGTCCTCGACGAGGTCGGGGCCGGCCCGGCTGGCCGACAGCTCGGCGGCGACGGCGTGCCGGAGCCCCGCGAAGTCGGCGACGTCGGGCGCGTGCAGCGCGGGGGTGGTCGCCTCGAGCGGCTCGGGCGGGACCGGCAGCGAGCGGACGTAGTCGACCGGCTCGACGAACCCGGGGTTGTGACCCCGCCGGCGCGCCCCGTCGACCAGATGGGGGTGGGTGGCCAGCGCGGAGTCGAGCAGCGGCTGGGGCAGCCGCTGCGTGTCGAAGACGCACAGCCCCCACAGCGGCCAGGCCGCCAGCGCCTCGTTGATGACCGACTCGTAGCGCATCCACTCGAGCCAGTCCCGCTCGGTGGTGCCGAAGCCGACCTCGCCGACGACCCGGACCCGGCGCACGCCCTCGGCGCGGTGCTGCTCGGCCAGCCTGCGGAACGTGGTGATGGCCGTGGGGGTGCGCGCCCGGTACACCTCGTGCCGCTCGAGCACGTGCACCCGCGGGTCGTCGCCGACGGCCGCGCGCAGCGTCCCCGCCGTCCGCGGGGTGGTGGCGACGACGGCCGCTTCGCCGGCGGCCAGGCCCTCGAGGAGGAAGGGCACCGCGACCTCGGTGAGCCGCTGGTCGTCGTCGAACAGCAGTGCATCGTGCAGGTACTCGCGGCCTGGTCTCGGCCGCCCCGTGCCCTGCTCGCCCACGTCGAACTCCCCGCGTCGTCGATGGTCGTCCACCGACGTCCACTATCGGCGCAATCCCCGCGCCCCCTACCCGGGCCGGGGGCAGGTCATGCCCCACGGTGGGACGACGGTTTTCCCCGGCCCGGTCGCGGGCAGGGCAGCAGGCGCGACCGACGGAGGGACCCCCATGGCCATCGCCACCACCAACCCGACCACGGGCGAGACGCTCAAGACCTACGAACCGCTCAGCGACGACGCCCTCGAGCAGAAGATCGCGCGCGCCGCGGAGGCCTGGACGAGCTACCGGCTGACCACGCCGGCCGAGCGGGCCGGGTGGCTGCGCGCGGCCGCCGACGTGCTCGACGAGGACACCGGGTCCGTCGCCGAGCTCATGGTGACCGAGATGGGCAAGACCCTGGCCTCGGCCGAGGCCGAGGTGGGCAAGTGCGCCAAGGCGCTGCGCTGGTACGCCGAGCACGGCCCGGCGCTGCTCGAGCCCGAGAAGAAGGACGCCGACGCGGTGGGTGCCGTGGACGCCTACGTCGTCCACCAGCCGATCGGCGTCGTCCTGGCGATCATGCCGTGGAACTTCCCGCTGTGGCAGGCGATGCGGTTCGCCGCCCCGGCGCTGATGGCCGGCAACGTCGGGCTGCTCAAGCACGCGAGCAACGTGCCGCAGACCGCCCTGTACATGGAGGAGCTGTTCCGCAAGGCCGGCTTCCCCGAGGACGTCTTCCAGACCCTGCTCATCGGGTCCTCGACGATCGAGCGGGTGCTGCGCGACGACCGGGTGGCCGCGGCGACGCTGACCGGCAGCGCACCGGCCGGGCAGTCGGTCGCCTCGATCGCCGGCGACGCGCTGAAGAAGACCGTGCTCGAGCTGGGCGGCAGCGACCCGTTCATCGTCATGCCGTCGGCGGACCTGGAGAAGGCCGCCGAGGTCGCGGTCACCGCCCGCAACCAGAACAACGGGCAGAGCTGCATCGCGGCCAAGCGGTTCTTCGTGCACCGCGACGTCGCCGAGGAGTTCACCCGGCTGTTCGCCGAGAAGATCGCCGCGCTGACCGTCGGCGACCCGATGGACCGGGAGACGAAGGTCGGCCCGCTGGCCACCGAGTCCGGCCGTGACGACGTCGAGCAGTACGTGCAGGACGCCGTCGCCAAGGGCGCGCAGGTGCTGGTCGGCGGCAAGCGGGTGGACCGTCCGGGATGGTTCTACGAGCCGACCCTGCTCACCGGGATCACGCCCGAGATGGACCTCTACTTCGAGGAGGTCTTCGGCCCGGTGGCGGCGCTGTGGACCGTCGACTCCCTCGACGAGGCGATCGAGATCGCGAACAGCCACCCCTACGGCCTGGGCGCCAACCTGTGGAGCGAGGACGAGGCAGAGCGGGCGCAGTTCGTCCGCGACGTCGCCTCGGGCATGGCGTTCATCAACGGGATGGTGACCAGCTACCCGGAGCTGCCCTTCGGCGGGGTGAAGCAGAGCGGCTACGGCCGCGAGCTGACCGAGCTGGGCATGCGCGAGTTCATGAACGCCAAGACCGTGTGGGTCGGCCCGCCGAGCAGCGAGCAGGGCGAGGGCGACACCGCGGCGGCCGCCTCGGAGTAGCTCGTCAGCCGGCCAGGTGGGCGCGCAGCGCCGCGACCACCATGCGGTGGTCGTCGACCTGGGGCAGCCCGCTGACGGCGACCACCCCGACCGGCCCGACGCCGCGCACGAGCAGGGGGAACGCCCCGCCGTGCGCGGCGTACCGGGCGGGGTCGAGGGAGAACTCCGCCTCGGCGGTGGTGCCGTTCTCCCGGGAGCGCTGGCCGACGTAGAGCGAGCTGTGGCCGAACCGCTGGACGACGCGGCTCTTGCGGGCCAGCCAGTCGTCGTTGTCCGGGCTGGTGCCGGGCAGCGAGGCGTGGAAGAGCTGGTGCCCGTTGCGGCTGATGTCCACCGCCACCGGCAGGCCGCCGTCGCGGGCGGTCGCCACCAGCGCGCACCCGAGCGCCCACGCGTCGTCGGAGGAGAAGGCCGGGAGCTGCAGCTCGGCCTCCTCGGCGGCCAGTACGGCGAGGGCGGGGAACTCGGTCATGGCGCCATCCTGGCCGACCCCTTCCACCGGCGGGCGGCGCGGGCCACACTCGGCCCGACGACGCCCGGCTGAGGAGGACGGCGATGGCACCGCGCGACACCTGGGGCACCGACGGCACCGATCCGGAGGAGGCCACCGGCCTGCTCGAGGCCTCGGACACCCTGGACGACGACGGCGACGTGCTGGACCGCGGCTGGTCGCCGCCCGAGCGCGCCTGGGCGGTCGACGACTGGGGCACCACGGAGGCCGAGGAGGAGGCGGGGGAGAGCCTGGACGGGCGGCTGGCCCGGGAGCTGCCCGACGGTGTCGACGACGACGGCGACGGCCTGGGCGATACGTCCGACACCGACGGCGAGCTGCTGGACGACGAGGTGGGCGACGTGCGGGCCGGGCGGCTGGTCGACGCCGACGACGGCGGGACCACCGACTCCGACGAGCAGCTCTACGCCCGCGACCAGGGGATCGACGGCGCGGCCGCCTCGGCGGAGGAGGCCGCCGTCCACCTCGTCCGCGACCCCGGCTGACGCGCCCGGCCGTCACCGCCGCGCCAGGTCGGGGACAGTGGAGGGGTGTTCGACGTCGACTGGATGGGCCTGCTGACCCGGGAGGTCCTGCGGGAGCGGACCCCCGCGCTGATCGCGGAGAGCTGCGCCTGGGCCGTGGGGCTCTCCGACCTGCCGCACGTGGTGCGCCGCGGCGCGGTGCTCACGCGCACGGGGCCCACGCTGGGGGAGCGCGCCGCCGACGGCCTGCCGCTGAGCGCCGACGACGGGCGGCTGGACCTCGGCGACGCGACGCCGGGCACCTTCCAGGACGCGCTGAACTCGCTCGCCGCCGACGGCACCGTGCAGGCCGACCGGTTCGACGACGAGGTGCTCGCGCCGTTCGTCCTCGCCACGTGCGTCCTCGCCGCGGAGCGGGCGCGGGAGAACCGCCCGGCCGCCTGGGCGGAGCTGGCCGAGGACCTCGGCGAGGACGCCGACGACCTGCCCGCCGTCGTCCGCTCCGGCGGCTGGGAGGCGCCGCTGCGGATCGACGCCGAGCAGCTGGTGCTCGCCGCCCTGGGCCGCGTCCCGCTGATCGAGGTGGAGACCGAGGGGCTGCCGCTGTCGCTGGTCCGCGCGGCCGAAGCGGTCACCCGCTCGGCCGCACCGGCGCCCGAGCCGCCGCAGCCGGACGACTCCCTGGCGGGTGCGCTGTTCCTGGCGCGCGCGGCGCTGGACGCCTCCGGGTGCACGGTGCCGGTGCCGCCGCAGGAGGCCGACCTCCTCCTCGCCGCCCTGGCCGACACCGGGCTGGAGCGGGAGGAGGTGCCCGCGGTGCTGCCGCACCTGCCGGTCGAGGAGGCCACCATCAGCCGGATCTCGGCCACGCTCGTCGACCCCTGAACGGGGGAACGCCGGCCGCTCCGGTCGCGGACAGTGACGAGGGGCCGCACGATCGGGGCATGACCGCCGCCCGTCCGCTGCCCGCCGCCGGCGACGACCCGGTGCGGGCGGAGCTGCTGCGCCAGGCGCTGGGGCACGAGGAGGGGGCCGCGGCCCTCGACCGGCAGGCGGTGCTCACCGGCTCACCGGCGGCCGGTGCGCGGCTGCACCAGCGCGCGGTGCACCGCCGGCGCCTGGCCGCCCGGCTGCGCGCGCACCTCGCCGGCGCGCCCGCCTAGCGGGCGAACCGGGTCACCAGGGGACGGTGGCCTGCAGCACCGCCTCCGTGAGCGCCTGCGTCCGCAGGGCGGTGACCTCCTGGTACTCCGGGTCGGCGACCATGCGGCTGAACGCCTCGCGGGAGGGGTAGCGCACCAGCAGGACGGCGTCCCAGTCCTGGCCGGCCTCGGCGACCAGCGCCGTCGAGCCCTCGCCGGCGTAGAGCACCTCACCGCCGTAGCGCGGGAGGAACGTCGTCCGCAGCGCCTCGGCGTACTGCTCGTAGCCCGCCCGGCCGCCCTCGGCCCAGCGGAGCAGGTTGAGCATCACGACGGGGCCGCCGGGGTCCTCCTGCAGGTAGCGCTTGAGGTCGGTTCCACGGGGGTCGATGGCCATGCCGGCACGCTAGCGGCCCGGCTCAGAGCTGGGCGGCCACCATCGGCTCGAGGGTCAGCTCGGGCTTGTTCTCCTTGAGCACCCGCAGCCCCCACTTGTCGGGGAAGACGGCCAGCAGTTCGCCGTCGCTGCGCCGCAGCACCTCGGCGTTGCGGGCCGCGGCGAGCACACCGGGCGCCGACGCCTCGTCGGTGCGCATCGCCAGGCTGTAGGGCAGCCGCTCCAGCTCCACCGGCGCGCCGAACTCGTGCTCCATCCGGTGGCTGGCCACCTCGAACTGCATCGGCCCGACGACGGCGAGCACCGGGGCCTGGTCGCCGCGGCGGTCGGAGCGCAGCACCTGCACCACGCCCTCGCCGTCGAGCTGCTCGATGCCCTTGCGGAACTGCTTGTGCTTGGCGGTGTCGCGGCCCCGGCAGACCGCGAAGTGCTCGGGCGCGAAGGTGGTCAGCGGCGGGAAGGCGACCGGTCGCTCGGCGTAGAGGGTGTCGCCGACGCCGAGCGCCGCGGCGTTGACCAGCCCGACGACGTCGCCGGGGTAGGCGACGTCGACGCTCTCCCGGTCCCGGCCGAACACCTGCTGGGCGTACTTGGTGGCGAACGGCCGGCCGGTGCGGCCGTGGGTGACCACCATGCCGCGCTCGAAGACCCCCGAGCAGATGCGGATGAAGGCCAGCCGGTCGCGGTGCGCCGTGTCCATGCCGGCCTGCACCTTGAAGACGAACGCGCTGAACGGCTCGGTCAGCTCGCGGCGGCCGCCGTCGGCCGTCGGGGCGGCGGTCGGCGCGGGGGCGAGGCCCACCAGGGTGTCCAGCAGCGCGCCCACGCCGAAGTTGGAGACCGCGGAGGCGAACAGCACCGGCGTCGTGACGCCGTCGAGGAACAGCGACTGCTCGTGCTCGGCGCCGGTGGCGGCGAGCAGCTCCACCTCCTCGACCGCCTGCTGCCAGGCGTCGCCCTCGCGGGCCAGCGCCGCGTCGGGGGAGAGCGTCTCCTCGGGCGCGATGGTGGCGCCGCCCGCGGTGCGGGTGAACCGGCGGTAGGAGCCGTCGGAGCGGTCCAGCACGCCGCGGAAGTCGCCGGCGATGCCCACCGGCCAGGTGAGCGGGGTGGGCGTCAGACCGGTGCGCTCGGTGATCTCGTCCATCAGCTCGAGCGCGTCCTTGCCCGGGCGGTCCCACTTGTTGACCACGGTCAGCACGGGGATGCCGCGGTGCCGGCAGACGGCGAACAGCTTCATCGTCTGCGCCTCGAGGCCCTTGGCCGCGTCGATCAGCATCACCGCGGCGTCGACGGCGGTGAGGACCCGGTAGGTGTCCTCCGAGAAGTCGGAGTGCCCCGGGGTGTCGAGCAGGTTGATGACCGCGTCCCCGTACTCGAACTGCAGCGCGGCGGACGTGATGGAGATGCCGCGGGCCTTCTCCATGTCCATCCAGTCCGACACCGTGCCGCGCCGGCCGGCCTTGCCGTGCACCGCGCCGGCCTGGCCGATGACGCGGGCGTGCAGCGCGAGCGCCTCGGTGAGCGTCGACTTGCCGGCGTCCGGGTGGCTGATGACGGCGAAGGTGCGTCGCCGCGCGGCCTGGGCGAGGACGTCCCCCGCGGGGGCGGTCCGCTCGTCGACCGCGCTCATCGGAGCCTCGTCAGGGCAGCACGGGACCGGGACAGCACAGCGGGGGGCACGACACGACAGTATCCGCGCTGCCGGGCCGGTCCCGCCTGCGTCCTCGGTCACGGCGGTGCGGGGAGACCTTGCCGGCGGCCCGGGGCCCGGCCATCGTGCCCCCATGACCGGATCCGGTGCGGCCCCCCGCGCGACGGTGCACCACCCCGTCTTCGCCCGGTGCTACGCCCGGATGGCGCCGGCGATGGAGCGGCACGGGGCCGCCGGGCACCGCGAGCGGCTCCTGGCCGGCATCTCCGGTCGGGTGGTCGAGATCGGGGCGGGCACCGGGGTGAACTTCGGCCACTACCCGCTGTCGGTCACCGAGGTGCTGGCGGTGGAGCCCGGGCCGCGGCTGCGCGCCGCCGCCGAGCGGGCCGCCGCGGGGGCCGCGGTCCCCGTGGTGGTGGTCGACGCGACGGCCGAGCACGTCCCCGCCGCCGACGGCGCGTTCGACGCCGCCGTGGTCTCCCTCGTGCTGTGCAGCGTGCCGGACCAGGCCGCGGCCCTGCGGGAGCTGCGGCGCGTGCTGCGCCTCGGCGGGCGGCTGCACTTCTGGGAGCACGTGCGGGCCGACGGCGGGGCCCTCGCGCGGGTGCAGGACGTGCTCGACCGCACGGTGTGGCCGACCGTGGGCGGGGGCTGCCACGTCGGCCGCGACACCGCTGCGGCGATCGCGGCGGCGGGCTTCCGGGTGGAGCGGCTCGAGCGGTTCCGCTTCCCGGACGGGCGGGTGCCGATGCCGACGGCGCCGCAGGTCCTGGGCGTCGCGGTCCGGGACGGCTGAGGCGGCTACACCTCGTCGACGGCGAAGCTGCGCGACGGCGCGACGAACTCCTCCTGCGCGTCGACGAGCAGGATCTCCCGCGAGCCGGCGGCCTCCGTGCGGGCCAGCAGGCCGAACACCGACGCCGCCGCCGCGCCCAGCGCCTCGCCGGCCGAACGGGTGCGCAGCCAGTGCGCTAGGAACAGCGCGGCGATGGCGTCGCCGGCGCCGTTGACCGAGACGCCCAGCTTCGGGGTGCGCACCCGCCAGTGCCGGCCGCCCTCGGAGGCGAGCAGGTCGATGCTGTCCGCGGGGGTGTCCTCGGCGTCCAGCGACGTCGTCACCACCACCCGCGGGCCGAGCGCCTGCACCGCGGCGGCGGCGTCCTTCACCTCCGCGAGCGTGCGGGTCGTCTGCCCGGCGAGCAGGTCCAGCTCGAAGTGGTTGGGCGTCACGACGTCGGCGGCGGGGACGGCGACCTCGCGCATGAACTCCTCGATGCCGGGGCGCACGAAGACCCCGCGGCCGACGTCGCCGATGACCGGGTCGCAGGCGTAGAGGGCGTCGGGGTTGGCGGCCCGGACCTTCGCCACCGTGCCCACGACGGCGTGCCCGATGTCGGCCGAACCCAGGTAGCCGGAGAGCACCGCGTCGCAGCGGGGCAGCACGCCGCGCGCCGCGATCCCCTCCACCAGCTCCTCGATCGACTGGCCGTCGTACACCCGCCCGGTCCACTCGCCGTAGCCGGTGTGGTTGGAGAACTGCACGGTGTGGATCGGCCACACCTCGATGCCGAGCCGCTGCAGCGGGAAGACGGCGGAGCTGTTGCCGACGTGGCCGTAGGCGACGTGCGACTGGATGGAGAGGACGGCGGTCACGATCGCACACCCTGGCACACGGGAAGCGATGGTGATCAGGACACCTGATCGTCGTGGGTCCTGGCTCACGACCGGTGCTGAGCCAGGACCCAGAACGATCAGCTCACCTGATCACCGGAGGTCTCAGGCGGTGGCGCTGCCGCCCCCGGCCGGGCGCGGCAGCTCCACGTGCGGCCGCGACTGCCACAGCGCCCACTCGGCGCTGACGTCGCCGGCAGCCCGCAGCAGGAGGGGCAGGTGCTCGCCGAGCAGCCGCTCGGTGCTGGTCTCGGCGGCGTGCACCGTCACGTTCATCGCGGCCTGCACCGCGCCCGCGCCGTCGCGCACCGGGACGGCGACCGAGCGCACGCCCGGGGCCAGCTCCTCGTCGGCCAGCGCCCAGCCGCGGGCGCGGACCTCGGTGAGCTCGTCGCGCAGCTCCTCCGCGCCCCGGCCGATGAACGGCGGCAGGCCCGAGCGGCTGGGCACGGCGAGGACGCGGGCCAGCTCGTCGGGTGCGAGCGCGGCGAGCAGCACCTTGCCCTGCGACGTCTGGGCGGCGGGGAAGCGCGTGCCCAGGTCCACCCGCAGCGTGATGATCTTGGGGACCGACACCCGGGCGACGTAGACGATGTCGGAACCGTCGAGCTGCGCCATCGACGAGGACTCGCCGGTGCGCGCGACGAGCGCCTCCAGGTGCGGCCGGGCGATGTCCCACAGGCCCAGCGCGCTCACGTAGGCCATGCCGAGGTCGAGCACCTTCGGGGTCAGCGCGAACGCGCCACCGGTGGTGCGGACGTAGCCGAGCTCCTCCAGCGTGAGCAGCAGCCGGCGCGCCGTCGGCCGGGCCAGCCCGGCCGCGGCCGCGACCTCCGACAGCGTCATCGTGGGGGAGTCGCGGTCGAAGCAGGTGAGGACGTCGAGCCCCCGTGCCAGCGCCTCGACGAAGTCGGGCCCGGTGCCGCGTCCTGCCATGCCGTCCATCCTCCCGTAGCCCGCCCGTGCGGATCCGACCCCCGCGACGGCCCGGGCCGGAAGCCTTCCGGACCGCCGCGGGGAGCTCTCAGCGGCCGAGCACCCGCTCCTCGCCGCCGGCCCGCTTGGACTCGTCGACGAAGTCGCTGTACTGGTACGGGTTGTCGAGGATCGCGGCCTCCGCCTCGGGCATCTCCGGGAACATCCCCGCCTGCCAGACCTCCTCGCCGCACTCCCCGCGCAGGTACTCGATCGTGTCCTCGATCTCGGCCCGCACGGGCGCCAGGTCGATGCCGACCAGCTTCCCGGCGTGCTTCACGACCCGGCCGTCGACCAGCACGGTGTGCACGTCGCCCCGCTGCGCCTGGAAGGCCACGTGGCCCAGCGGGTTGAGCAGCGGGAAGGAGACCGGCGAGGCGTCGTTCTTGACCAGCACCACGTCGGCCTTCTTGCCCGGCTCGAGGCTGCCCAGGTCGGCGTCGCGGCCGATGGTGTGCGCCCCGCCGCGGGTCGCCCACTGGACGACGTCCTTCGCGCGCAGCCGCAGGTGGGTGATGGTCTCGCCCTCGAGGTGGGCGGTGAGGTGCTCGGACATCCGGTCGGCGTTGAGCGTCGAGCGCATCGCGGAGAACATGTCGCCGCTCCACCACACGCTGGTGTCCACCGACAGCGACACCGGGATGCCGTACTGCAGCACCTGCTCGGTGGGGGCGTGCCCCTGCCCGGCGCTGCACTCGGACTCGGTGGCCACCGAGATCGAGCCGCCGGTGGCGGCGATCCGCTGGTAGCTGTCGCGGGTGAGCGTCGAGGCGTGCACGTACGTCGTCTCCGGCGTCATGAAGCCGCCGTCGTGCATCTGCTGGATGCCGGTGTCGTTGGTCGCGCCCCAGACGCCGGCGTGGGTGGTGACCGGCAGCCCGAGCTCGCGGGCCACCTCGAACGCGGCCCGCTCCGGGAAGGCGGGGTCACCGGTGACGTCGAAGGCGATCTGGACGCCCATCCGGTCGTCCCGCTCGTCGCGCAGCCGCTCGAGGAACGAGCGGACGGCCGGATCCGCGGTCCACTCCCACGGGGCGGCCTGGATGTTGCCGTAGGCCAGCACGAACCGGCCGGGCACGGAACGCAACGCGTCGAGGGCGGCGTCGGCGTGCTCGACGGTGTGCAGGTTGTGCGACCAGTCGACGGTGGTGGTGACGCCGGCGTCGAGGGACTCGATGGCGGCCAGCCGGTTGCCGGCGGCGATGTCCTGGGGGCGGAACTTCCGGCCGTGCTCCAGGTAGTACCAGACGAAGTACTGGGTGAGCGTCCAGTCGGCGCCGTAGCCGCGCATCGCCGTCTGCCACATGTGCCGGTGGGTGTCGATCATCCCCGGCATCACGATGCCGCCGCTCGCGTCGACCTCCTGGGTGCCCTCGGGCACCTCCAGGTCCGGGCCGACGGCGGCGATCCGGTCGTCCACGACGAGGACGTCGGCACTCGGGAGCACCGTGCAGCTGTCGTCCATCGTCAGCACGGTGCCGCCGCGCAGGACCACCGGGCGACCGGCCTCCGGCGTGGGCTCGGGGTTGCTCATCGTCTCCTCCTGGACGTCGTCGTCACTCTGCCGTACAGGCGTCCGCGTGTCGGACGACCGGTGCGACGTGGGTCACGATGGACCCGTCGGCCCGGCGTGTCAACAGGGTCGCGACCTCCTCCCGAACGGCCATGGAGCTGACGGTTGACACCTGTCGAGCGTCGGGTCGAGACTGCCACCGACATCGCGGACGGCTGTCCGCGTGTGGCTACGGAGGGGGCGCGCCGCTGATGGCAGCAGACTCGAGGGGGCCGCTGTCCGGGCTGCTGGTGGCCGACTTCTCCCGCATCCTGGCCGGGCCCTACAGCACGATGCTGCTGGCCGACCTGGGCGCCGAGGTGGTCAAGGTCGAGGGCCCCGGCGGTGACGACACCCGGACCTGGCAGCCCCCGGTCCGCGACGGCGTGGCCACGTACTACCTGGGCGCCAACCGGAACAAGCGGTCGGTCGCGCTCGACCTCAAGGACGACGGCGACGCCGGGCTGGCGCGCGAGCTGGCCGCGCGGGCCGACGTCCTGGTGGAGAACTTCAAGCCGGGCGGGCTGGCCCGCTTCGGCCTGGACTACGACAGCGTGGCGGCGGTCAACCCCGGCATCGTCTACGCGTCGATCAGCGGGTTCGGCAGCGGCCCGGGCGGGGCGAAGCTGCCCGGCTACGACCTCATCGTGCAGGCGATCTCCGGCTTCATGAGCCTGACCGGTGCCCCCGACGGCGAGCCGTACCGGGCGGGCGTGGCGCTGTTCGACGTGATGGCCGGCCTGCACGCCACCATCGGCGTGCTGTCGGCGCTCAACTCCCGGCACGAGACCGGCGCCGGCCAGCACGTCGAGGTCAACCTGCTCTCCTCGGCGCTGTCGGGTCTGGTGAACCAGACCAGCGCCTACGTCGCCGGCGGCGTCGTCCCGTTCCGGATGGGCAACAGCCACCCGAGCCTGTTCCCGTACGAGCCGCTGCCGTGCGCCGACGGGGAGCTGATCATCACCGCCGGCAACGACGGGCAGTTCCGCCGGCTCTGCGAGGTGCTCGGCGTCCCGGAGCTGGTCGACGACCCGAGGTTCCGACGCAACGAGGACCGCACCGCGAACCGCGACGAGCTGCGGCCGCTGCTGGTCGCCCGGCTGCGCACCCGGTCGAAGATGGACTGGTTCCGCGACATCATCGGCGCCGGCGTGCCGTGCGGGCCGATCAACACCATCGACCAGGGCGTGGCCTTCGCCCAGGAGATCGGCCTGGACCCGGTGGTCACCGTGGGGGAGGGCGCCGCGGCGATCCCCTCGGTGCGCAACCCGATCACGTTCTCCGCCACCCCGCCGGCCTACCGGCTGCCCCCGCCGTCCCTGGACGAGCACGGCGCGGAGATCCGCCGCTGGCTGGCCGCTCCCCAGGAGGAGCGGGCGTGAGCACCGAACCCCCCGTCTACCCGACCGCCCTCGGCGCCTCCAGCCTGGAGACGATCACGCTCCTGGGCAGCGACCTGGCGCGCGACGTCATGGGCACCGTCGGCTTCGGGGAGCTCTCCTTCTGGCTGGCCACCCAGCGCCGCCCCACGCCGGGGGAGACACGCGTGTTCGAGGCCGTGCTGGCCGCGCTCGCCGACCACGGGTTCACGCCGACGGCGATCGTCACCCGGCTCACCTACCTGTCGGCGCCCGACTCCATCCAGGGGGCGCTGGCCGCCGGCCTGCTCGGCGGCGGCTCGCGGTTCCTCGGCGTGACCGAGGACTGCGGCCGGTTCCTGCACGACGTCCTCGCCGGGCACGACCGGCCGCTGCCAACCGACGACGACGGGTGGGACGCCCTCGCCCTGCAGACGATGACCGCGCAGCGCGCCGCCGGCCGATTCGTGCCCGGCCTGGGCCACCACGTGCACAAGCAGGGCGACCCGCGCACCCCGCGGCTGCTGGAGATCGCGACCGAGGAGGGCCTGGTCGGCCCGCACCTCGCCCTGTTCGCCGCCATCGGCCGGGTGCACGAGCAGGTGCTGGGCAAGCGGCTGCCGCTCAACGGGGCCGGCGTCTGCGGCGCGGCCCTGGCCGACCTCGGGCTGCCGTTGGAGCTGCTGCGCGGCTTCGCCCTGCTGGCCCGCACCGCCGGGCTGATCGGCCAGCTCGCCGAGGAGCTGCGCCGGCCGGTCGCCAACGAGGTCTTCCTCTCGGTCGACCTCAACAACCGACCGGTCGACCCCGACCCCTACGTGCCCGAGCCCCTCCCCGGCGTCGGGGCCTGAGGAGGATCCCCGTGCGCGCCGCCGTCCTGCACACGCCGGGGGAGGCCCCCGACTACGCCGAGCACCCCGATCCGGTCGCCGCCGCGGGGCACGCCGTCGTCCGGGTGACCGCGGCGCCGCTGGTGCCGCTGGACCTGCTCTGCGGCTCGGGCACCTCGTACTTCGGCCGGCCGGCGGTGCCCTACGTGCCCGGCGTGCAGGGCACCGGCGTCGTGGAGGAGTCCGACGACCTCGCGCCCGGCACCCGGGTCTGGTTCGCGACGTCGGCCGGCATGGCGCCCGGCGACGGCAGCCTGGCCGAGCGGTGCGCCGTGCCGGCCGTGGACGTGGTGCCCGTGACCGCTGACGTCCCGGACCCGGCGCTGGCCGCCCTCGGCCTGTCCGCCGTCGCGGCCTGGATGTCGCTCACCTGGCGTGGCGGGCTGCGGCCCGGTGAGCACGTGCTCGTGCTCGGGGCCGGCGGTGCCGTCGGCCAGGCGGCGGTCGGTGCGGCCCGGCTGCTGGGCGCCGGCCGCGTCGTCGCCGTCGCACGGTCGGAGCGCGCCCGGGAGCGGGCGCGGGCCGCGGGCGCCGACGAGGTGGTCGCCCTGGACGGCGACGCCGACGCGCTGGCCGACCGCTTCCGCGCGGCGCTCGACGGGCGGCTCGACCTCGTGGTCGACCCGGTGTTCGGCGTCGCCGCCACCGCCGCCTCGCGGGTGCTGTCCGACGGCGGCCGGCTGGTCAACCTCGGCGGGGCGTCCGGCGACGTCGCCGAGTTCTCCTCGGCGGTGCTCCGCTCCCGGACGGCGGCGGTGCTCGGCTACACGAACAACGCGCTGACCCCGGACCAGCGGCGCGCGGCCCTGACCGCCGTCGCGGAGCACGCGGCCGCCGGCCGGCTGGCGGTCGCCCACGAGCGGGTGCCGCTGGCCGACGTCGCCACCGCCTGGCGGCGCCAGGCCACCGGCGACCCGGGCGTCCGGCTGGTCCTGACCCCCTGACTTCCGTCCCGCGGCCGGCGCCCGCCGGTCGCCCCCCGTGCGAGGAGGATCCCGTGCAGCTGGTCACCGAGGACAACATCACCGAGCTCGCCGTCGAGCGCTGGGCCACCGCCCGCGAGCCGCGCCTGGCCGAGCTCATGACCGCGCTGGTGCGGCACCTGCACGACTTCGCCCGCGAGGTGCGGCTGACCGAGGCCGAGTGGATGGCCGCCGTGCAGTGGCTGACCCGCACCGGGCAGATCAGCGACGAGAAGCGCGAGGAGTTCATCCTCGCCTCCGACGTCCTGGGCCTGTCCATGCTGGTCGTGCAGATGAACCACCGGCTCGATCCGCAGGCCACGCCGGCGACCGTGCTCGGCCCGTTCTTCATCGAGGGGTCGCCGCAGCTGCCCTACGGCGGTGACATGTCCGACGGGCTGCCCGGCGTCCCGCTGTACCTGCACGGGACCGTCCGCGACCTCGCCGGCGAGCCGGTGCCCGGCGCCACCTTCGACGTGTGGCAGGCCGACGACGAGGGCGTCTACGAGGCCCAGCTCGGGGAGGTCGACGAGGCGCGGCTGCGCGGCAAGTACACGACCCGCGAGGACGGCGGCTACTGCGTGCGCAGCATCGCCCCCAAGGGCTACACGATCCCGATGGACGGCCCGGTGGGTGAGCTGATCTCGCAGACCGCGATCAGCCACTTCCGGCCGGCGCACATCCACTTCCTGTTCGCGGTGCCCGGTTACGAGCCGCTGATCACCCACCTGTTCCAGGAGGGCGCCGAGTACCTGGACACCGACGTGGTGTTCGGGACGAAGCAGGAGCTCGTGGTCCGGTTCGAGCACCGCGAGCCCGGACCCACGCCGGACGGCGGCCGCAGCGAGGTCCCCTGGGCGGAGGCGCGGTACGACTTCGTCCTGCAGCGCCGGGGCTGACCCGCGCGCCGACCCCTTGCCGGGCGGGCGCGGTCCCGGGATCGTCCCGGGTGCCCGCCCGGGAGGACGCCGGGTCCCCCGGGGGCACGTCCCGGGGGAGGGGCCGTGGTCAAGCGCCTGGTGGTCTGCTGCGACGGGACGTGGAACACCCCCGACCAGGAGGGGGACGACGGCGGCCCCTGCCCGACGAACGTCGTCAAGGTGGCCCTCGAGGTGGCCCCCGTCGGCGCCGACGGCATGCCGCAGTGCGTCTTCTACGTCCGCGGCGTCGGCACGACGAAGGGGCAGCGGCTGCGCGGGGGCGCCTTCGGGGTGGGCCTGTCGCGCAACGTCAAGGAGGCCTACTGCGCCGTCGTCGGCGCCTACGACCCCGGCGACGAGCTCTGGTTCTTCGGCTTCAGCCGCGGCGCCTACACCGCCCGCAGCGCCGTCGGCTTCATCCGCAACTGCGGCATCCTCCGCCGCGAGCACGCCGCGCGCGTGGACGAGGCCTACCGGCTCTACCGCGACGCACGCGCCCACCCGAAGGGGCTGGAGTCGCGGCTGTTCCGCCAGTCCTTCTCCCACCCGGCGCCCGAGGACCGGCCGTTGATCCGGTTCGTCGGCGTCTGGGACACCGTGGGCGCGCTCGGCCTGCCGGTGCGGGGCATGGGCTGGTTCAACAAGCACTGGGCCTTCCACGACACCACGCTGAGCTCCTGGGTGGAGCACGCCTACCAGGCCCTGGCGATCGACGAGCGGCGCTCCGCCTTCCGGCCCGCGCTCTGGACCCAGGAGCGGAAGCGCGACGGCACGCTGGTCGAGCCGCCGCCGTGGCAGCGGGTGGAGCAGCGGTGGTTCGCCGGCGTCCACTGCGGCGTCGGCGGCGGGTACGCGGACTCCTCGCTCTCGGACATCGCGCTGCTCTGGATGGCGGAGCGGGCCGGCGCCGCGGGGTTGACCTTCGCCGACGGGGCGTTCCAGCGGCTGCCGCCCGGGACGACGGCCCCCGACGACGGGCACGTCCGGCACACCGCGGACCCGGACGGACGGCTGGAGGAGTCCCGCCGGATGTTCTACCTGCTGAGCCGGCCGCACCACCGCCCGATCGGGGAGACCCACGTCGCGACGGAGTCGGTGGCCTCCACGGTGTGCGATCGCCGCGCCCGGGACGAGGACTACCGGCCGCGGGAGCTGGAGGCCTACCTGCGGCGGCCGGGACCGCGCATCGCGCCGACGCCGGTGGAGTGGGATCCCTCGAGTAGCTGAGCGGGCGGACCGCCGGGACCCTGGGGAGGTCCGTCCCCGGAGGAGGTCCCATGTCGGCACGGGAGCCGTACGAGATCGCGCAGGTCGCCGCGGAGACCGGGGCGAAGAAGACCCGGCGCACGTGGGACCGCGTGCTGGTCAGCGCGTTCCTCGCCGGGGCCTACATCTCCTTCGGGGCGCTGGTCGCGATCACCGTCTCCTCGGGGCTGGACCCGGGCACCTGGGGCACGCTGCCCACCCTCTTCATGGGCGCGGCGTTCACCCTCGGTCTGGTCCTGGTGCTCATCGCGGGGTCCGACCTCGCGACCGGCAACATGATGCTGGTCCCGCTGGGTGCGATGCGCGGGAAGATCGGCGGTCGCGACGTCGTCGCCAACCTGACGCTGGTGCTGCTGGGCAACCTGCTCGGCGCGCTGTTCGTGGCCTTCTTCCTGGCCGTCCAGACCGGGGTCATCGGCGACGCCGACTCCGTGGGCAGCGCCGCGCTCACCTACGAGCGGCTGGCCGGCATCGCCGAGGGCAAGGCGCTGGGCGAGTCGCCGTGGCAGACCTTCCTCCGCGGCGTGGGCTGCAACTGGCTGGTCTGCCTCGGCGTCTGGATGTCGCTGGCCGCGCCGTCGGTGTCGGGCAAGGTGCTGGCGATCTTCTTCCCGATCATGGCGTTCGTGGCGATGGGCTTCGACCACGTCGTCGCCAACATGTTCTTCCTGCCGGCCGCGATCTTCACCGGGGTGCCCGACGTCGGCTGGGACGAGACGCTGCTGAACTGGCTGCTGGCGGGCGCGGGCAACCTCGTCGGCGCCGTCGTGTTCGTGGCGACGTCCTACTGGTACCTGTTCCTGCGCGACGAGCCGACCGCCCCGGTCCCGGCCGGGGCGGAGAGCGCCGAGCGCGCCTGACCGGACCCGGGGTCAGCGCCGGTCGCGGGTGGGCAGCAGCCCCTCCTCGTGGTCGAGCTCGCGCTCGAGGGTGCGCAGGCTCTCGTCGGGCAGCCGGCCGGTGTCGCGCCACTGGAGCAGTTCGGCGCGCTGGGCGTCGATCACCGCGCGCCGCACCCGCAGCGCGGCCTCGTACTGCGGCGACATCGGGATCTCGCCCGCCTCGGCGTTCTCCAGCACGTCGATCCGGCGCCGGTAGCGGTTCAGCCGCGCGGTCAGCTGGGCGCGCAGCGCGGCGATCGCCTGGTCGTCCACGGCGTCGTGCTCGTCCCGGGCCAGGTCGTCCAGCCGGGACAGCGCCGCCTCCACCGCCGCGGCGCGGGCCTCGTTGCGCTGCCGCGCCTGGTCGGCCTGGTCGGCGCGCAGCCCCAGCGCCCGCACCAGCGGCGCGAAGGTGAGCCCCTGGCCGACGAGCGTGACCAGCACCGCGAGGACGGCGCAGAAGATCAGCAGGTCGCGGTCGGGGAAGGGATCGCCGGCGTCGGTGACGAGCGGCAGCGTGACGATCGCGGCGAGGCTGATCACCCCGCGGGTGCCGGCCCAGCTCAGGACGACGATCTCCCGCCCGGTGAGCCGGCCGTGCGGGGGCCGCTCGCCGTCGACCCCGCCGTCCTGGACGGTCAGCCGCATGTGCAGCGCCTGGGGCATGTGCTCGGTGAGCCAGAGCCACAGCGGGCGCACGAGCAGCACCACGCCGACGGTGATCAGCGACGCGGTCCAGATGGTGGAGGCCGCGTACTCCTCGAGGTTGGCGACGACCGAGGGGATCTGCTGGCCGATGAGCAGGAAGACGACGCCCTCGAGCAGGAAGCCCACGAACCGCCACACGGCGTTGGTCTGCAGCCGGCTGGCGCCCGAGGCCCAGCTGGGGTTGTTGTGCCCGATGACCAGCCCGGCGACCACGACGGCGAGCACGCCGGACACGTGCACGGTCTCGCCGAGCAGGTAGGCGACGAACGGGGTCGCCAGCGAGATCGCGTTGGACGACAGCGGGTCGCTGCGCAGCCGGCGCAGCGGCCGGACGCCGTAGGCGACGGCCACGCCGACGGCCACCCCGCCGACCGCGGCGAACGCGAACTGCCCGATCGCCGCAGGGGTGGAGAAGCCGTCGCCCTCGGCGGCGGCGACCGCCACGGTGAGGATGGTCAGCGCGGTGGCGTCGTTGAGCAGCCCCTCGCCCTGGATCAGCGTGACCAGCCGCGGGGGCAGCCCGACCTTGCGGCCGACCGCCAGCGCGGCCACCGGGTCCGGAGGGGCGACGGCGGCGCCGAGGGCGATGCCGGCGCCGAGCGTGGCGCCGGCGACGAACAGCTCGAAACCGATGCCCACCAGCAGCGCGGTGACCAGCACCAGCAGGACCGAGAGGCTGACCACCGTGCGCAGGTTGCGCTTGATGGCGGTGAGCGAGGAGTCCAGCGCCGCGCTGTACAGCAGCGGCGGGATGACCAGCATCAGGACCAGGTCGGGGTCCAGGCCGACGTTGGGCCCGGGCAGCACCGCGTAGAGGATGCCGGCCAGCGTGAGCAGCGCGGCCTCCGGCAGGCCGGTGCGGGCGGCCACCCAGTGGACGGCGACGATGACGGCGACGGCGCCGAGGACGAGCAGCAGCAGGGTCTCGGCGTGCACCGGCACAGTCTTCCCGACGGTCGGGTGACCGGCAGGGAGGCTCAGTGCAGGTGCGACCGCCAGTCCGCCGGTACGCGGCCGGCCGGCCCGGGCGCCGGCTGGTCCGGCGGGTGGTGCGCGGGCGGTGCCAGGTGGGTCGTCGGGCTGACCGGCGCCTCCGCGGTGAAGTCCCAGAACCAGTCCTCGCCGGGTTCGAAGCTGCGGATCACCGGGTGGCCCGACTCGGCGGCGTGCGCCCGCGCGTGCCGGCTGGGGGAGGAGTCGCAGCAGCCGATGTGGTCGCACTGGGCGCACCGGCGCAGGTGGAACCACCAGCCGCCGGTGGCCTCGCACTCCGCGCACCCCGTGCCGCTGGGGCGCGCCGACGGATCGATCCCGGGACGCGGGTCCATGGCGCTCACCGTACGGAGCGCCGGCCCGCCGCGGAAGCCGTCCGGGGGTGCCCCTGCGGGCCGCCGCCCGGCTAGCGTTGCCGGTGCGCCGGCCGGCCGCGTCGGCGCTCGCCCCGTCGAAGGGACGCCATGGGCACACCGGTCCTGCTCAGCGTGGACGACGACCCGGGGGTCTCCCGGGCCGTGGCCCGCGACCTCCGCCGCCGCTACGGCGGCGAGTTCCGCGTGCTGCGGGCGGCGTCGGCCGCCGAGGGTCTGGAGGCGCTGCGCGAGCTGAAGCTGCGCGGCGACCCGGTCGCGGTGGTGCTGGCGGACTACCGCATGCCCGAGATGAACGGCATCGACTTCCTCGAGATGGCGATGGACCTGTTCCCGCGGGCGCGGCGGGCGCTGCTGACCGCCTACGCAGACACCGAGGCGGCGATCTCGGCGATCAACGTCGTCGACGTCGACGCCTACCTGCTCAAGCCGTGGGACCCGCCCGAGGAGAAGCTCTACCCGGTGGTCGACGCCATGGTGCGGGCCTGGCGGGAGACGCCGGACCCCGAGGTCGTGGGCGTCAAGCTGGTCGGGCACCGCTGGTCGGCGCCGTCGTTCCGGGCCCGCGACCTGCTCGCGCGCAACGCCGTGCCCTACACGTGGTTCAGCGTCGACGAGCCCGAGGGGCAGCGGATCCTGGCCGCCGCCGGCGCGGGCCGCGAGGACATCCCGGTGGTGGTGACGCCGGACGCGCAGGTGCTGCGGCACCCCAGCGAGTCGGAGCTGGCCGCCGTCGTCGGGCTCGCCGTCGAGCCGCGCGAGCAGTTCTACGACCTCGTCGTCGTGGGCGGCGGACCGGCCGGGCTGGGGGCAGCGGTGTACGGGGCCTCGGAGGGGCTGCGCACCGTCCTGGTCGAGCGCGAGGCCACCGGGGGGCAGGCCGGGCAGAGCAGCCGGATCGAGAACTACCTGGGCTTCCCCGACGGGGTGTCCGGCAGCCAGCTGGCCGACCGCGCCCGCCGCCAGGCGGTCCGCTTCGGCGCGGAACTGCTGCTCACCCGGGACGTCGTCTCGCTGGAGGCGCACGGGCCGAAGCGGGTGGTGCGCCTCGACGACGGCCGGGCGCTGGCCGCGCACGCCGTCGTCCTCGCGACCGGCATCTCCTACCGCAGCCTGGGGGTGGACGGCGTCGACGAGCTGACCGGGCGCGGCGTCTACTACGGCTCGGCCATGACCGAGGCCGTGGAGTGCACCGACCGCGACATCTTCGTGGTGGGCGGCGCCAACTCCGCCGGCCAGGCCGCGGTCTACCTCGCCGGCTACGCGAGGTCGGTGTGCCTGCTGGTCCGGGGCGACAGCCTCGAGGCGTCGATGTCGGCCTACCTGATCGAGCAGATCGCGGCGCTGCCCAACATCACCGTCCGCACCTGCTGCTCGGTCGCCGGCACGCAGGGCGACGGCCACCTGGAGGCGGTCACCGTGCAGGACGCGGGCACAGGGGAGCGCGAGACCCTCCCCGCCAGCCACCTGTTCGTCTTCATCGGCGGCGCCCCGCGCACGGGGTGGCTGGACGGCTCCGTCGTCCGCGACGAGCACGGCTTCATCCCCACGGGACCGGCGCTGGTCACCGACGGGCGCCGCCCGCCCGGCTGGCAGCCCGAGCGCGACCCGTACTTCCTGGAGACGAGCCTGCCCGGCGTGTTCGTCGCCGGGGACGCGCGGGCCGACTCGGTGAAGCGGGTCGCCTCCGCCGTCGGCGAGGGCGCCATGGCCGTCACCCTCGTGCACCGGTACCTGGGGGAGCGGTGACGGCGCCGCAGCGGCTGGCCCCGGCCGAGCTGCGGGAGCTGTTCCTCTTCGAGGACCTCGACGACGAGCAGCTGGCCTGGGTGGCGGAGAACGGGGACGTCGTCGAGTGCCCGGCCGGGTCGGACGTCTCGGTGGAGGGCGAGCCGGCGGAGTGCTTCTTCGTGCTGCTGAGCGGCACGATGACGATGAGCCGCCGGGTCGGCGGCAGCGACGTCGAGACGGTGCGCACCGACCACCGCGGCGTCTACTCCGGTGCGGTCCAGTTCTACTTCGGCGACCGGCTCGAGCAGCGCTACCCGGCCACCGTCCGGGCGGTGACCGACTGCCGCTTCCTGGCGCTCCCGGCCGGGCCCTTCGCGGCCGTCTTCCGCCGCTGGTACCCGATGGCGGTGCACCTGCTGGAGGGCATGTTCGTCGGCCAGCGCAACTCCGCGGAGCTGGTCGGCCAGCGGGAGCGGCTGCTGGCCCTCGGCAAGCTCACCGCCGGCCTCACGCACGAGCTGAACAACCCGGCGGCCGCCGCCGCCCGCGCGACCGCGGCGCTGCGGGAACGCTTCGCCGGCATGCGGCAGAAGCTGGCGATGCTCTCGGAGGGCCGGCTCGACGGCGAGGTGCTGCGCGCGCTGGTGGGCCTGCAGGAGGAGTTCGTCGCCGGCATCGACGGGCAGCAGGAGCTCTCGCCGCTGGAGCGGGCCGACGCCGAGGACGAGGTCGGGGCGTGGCTGGAGGAGCGCCGGCTGGCCGGGCCGTGGGACCTGGCCGGCATCTTCGTCGGCGCCGGGCTGGGGACGGCGGACCTCGACAAGGTCTCCGGCGCGGTGGCGCCCGACGCGCTCGAGGCGGCGGTGCGGTGGCTGGCCTACACCGTCGAGACCGAGACCCTGCTGGCCGAGATCGCCGAGAGCACCGGCCGCATCTCGGGCCTGGTCGACGCCGCCCGCCAGTACTCGCAGCTGGACCGCACCCCGCACCGACCGACCGACCTCGCCGCCGGGCTGGACGCCACCCTCGTCATGCTCGGCGCCAAGATCCCGGCCGGCGTGCGGGTGGTGAAGGAGTACGACCGGACGCTCCCGGAGGTGCCGGCCTTCGCCGGCGAGCTGAACCAGGTGTGGACGAACCTGATCGTCAACGCGCTGGACGCGATGGCCGGTCAGGGGACGCTCACGGTGCGCACCGCCCGTGACGGCGACTGCGCGGTGGTCGAGGTCGGCGACACCGGCCCCGGCATCCCGGCGGAGCTGCGGGCGCGGGTCTTCGAGCCGTTCTTCACCACCAAGCCGGTCGGCCAGGGGACGGGGCTCGGCCTGGACGTGTCGTGGCGGATCGTGGTCAACCGGCACGGCGGCGACCTGCGGGTGCGCTCGGAGCCGGGGGACACCTGGTTCTCGGTCGTGCTGCCGCTCACGGAGCCCGCCGGCGCGCCGCGCCCGTGAGGGCGTTCGTGCTGACCGGACCGGGGGAAGGTGCGGTGCAGGAGGTGCCCGACCCCGAGCCGGGAGCCGGCGAGGTGGTGGTCGACGTCGAGCGCGCCGGCGTCTGCGGCACCGACGTGGAGTTCTTCACCGGCGAGATGGCCTACCTCGCCGACGGGCACGCCCGGTTCCCGCTGCGGCTGGGCCACGAGTGGGCCGGCACGGTGTCCGCCGTCGGCTCCGGCGTGGACCGCGCCTGGCTGGGCCGGCGGGTCACCGGCGACACCATGCTCGGCTGCGGGCGGTGCCGCCGCTGCCGGCGCGGGGGCCAGCACGTCTGCGCCTCCCGGCAGGAGGTCGGCATCCGCGGTGGCCGCGCCGGGGCGCTGGCCGAGCGGCTCGCCGTCCCGGCGAGCTCGCTGCACGCCCTGCCGGACGGCGTCGACGCAGCGCTCGGCGCGCTGGTCGAGCCGGGCGGCAACGCGCTGCGCGCCGCACGGGCGGCGGCGGCCGTGCCGGGGGACCGGGTGCTGGTGATCGGCCCGGGCACGATCGGCCTGCTGACGGCGATGTTCCTCCGGGTGGCCGGCGCCGAGGTGCACCTGCTCGGGCTGCCGGGCCCGGCGCTCGACCTCGCCCGCGGGCTCGGCTTCCCGGACGTCTGGACGGCCGGGACGCTGCCCCGCACGCCGTTCGACGCCGTCGTCGACGCCGCCAACGACCCCGGCGGGCCCGCCCGCGCCCTGGAGCTGGTCGAGCCCGGCGGCCGGCTGGTGCTGATCGGGCTGGCCGGCAGCGCCAGCACGGTGGACACGCGGGACCTCGTGCTCGGCGACGTGACCGCGACCGGGGTGCTCAGCGCGTCACCGGCGCTGGCCGGCACGGTCGCCGCCTACGCCGCGGGCCAGGTCGACCCGCGCCCGCTGGTCGCGGCCACGGTCGGGCTCGACGGCGTGGCCGCGGTGCTGGCCGGGCGGCGGCCGGAGGGCGCGGGGCCGGGACCCAAGATCGCCGTCGACCCCCGCCGCTGACCGGGCCGGGCGCTGCCCGGTCCGGTCAGCGGGTGCGGTCAGCGGCGGCTGGCCGCGGCGGTGATCTCGTGCGCCGACTCGACGGTCGGTGCGACGGCGAGGGCGCGCGCGAGCGCGCGTTCCTCGCGCAGGTGGGCGCGGGCCGAGCGGCGCTCGGCGAGCGCGGTGCGCAGACGGGTCATGGGGTGCTTCGCCTCCTTCCCTGCTCAGGCCGGCGCGGGGACGGCGGCGAGCGGGCTCGTCACCGTGACGACGCCGGCGTCGTCGGTCGTGGTGGTCCCCGGGAGGAGCCGCGCGGCCAGCGCGAGGGCAGGCGCGTTGTCCGGCTGGACGTCCGCGGTCACCGTGGTGACGCCGCGGGCCGCCGCCCGCTCGGCCAGCGCGCGCAGCAGCTGGCGGCCGACCCCGGCGCCCTGCCAGCCGTCCTCGACGACGACGGCGACCTCGGCCCGCGCGGGATCGCCGGGGGAGCGGTCGTAGCGCGCGACCCCCACGACGTCGTCCCCGACCACGGCGACCAGCGCCTCCCGGAGGTCGTGGTCGACGTCGACGAGGTGCCGGACGGCGGCCGGCCCGGGACGGCGGATCGGGGCGTGGAACCGGCGGTAGACCGTCTCCGGTGAGAGCCGGTCCCACAGCCGGCAGAAGCGGCCCGCGTCGTCGGGGGCGACGGGCCGGAGGGTCAGCTCGATGTCCACCGCGCGCCTCCTGGGTTCACAGAACGAACCTTCCTCCTCCGATCGAGGTTCGTCAAGTGAACCCAGCAGCGCCTAGACTGCTCCCGTGAGCGAACCCGCGTGGGACCGGTCCCGGTGCTCGGTCGCCGGCACCCTGGCCGTCGTCGGCGAGAAGTGGAGCCTGCTCGTGCTGCGCGAGGCGTTCTTCGGGGTGCGCCGCTTCGCCGAGTTCCAGCGCATCCTCGGCGCACCCAAGGCGGTGCTCACCGACCGGCTGGCGACCCTGGTGGAGCAGGGCATCCTGCAGCGCGTGCCCTACCAGGCCGAGGGCGAGCGGCAGCGGCACGAGTACCGGCTCACCGAGAAGGGCCGCGACCTCTACCCGACGCTGGTGGCCCTGATGCAGTGGGGCGACCGGTACCTGGCCGACGGCGTGCCGCCCATGGCGCTCGAGCACCGCGACTGCGGCGAGCCGGTGCACCTGGGCCTGGTGTGCGGCGCCGGCCACGAGCTGGCCGGCCCGCGCGAGGTGCGCCCGGTGCCGCAGCCGGCCGCCCGCCGCTGACCAGGCGGTTCCTGCCCGCGGTGGCTAGCGTGGTCCCGGTCGCCGTCCGACTGGAGGACCGCCCGTGCCCGACACGACCGTCCCGGGTGCCGAGACCGCACCCGAGCTGCGCGCCCACCTGAGCCGGCCGCCGGTGGGGGAGGGGCCCTGGCCCGGGGTGGTGGTGCTGCACGAGGCGTTCGGGCTGACCGACGACATCCGCCGGCTGGCCGACCGGCTGGCCGCGGCCGGCTACCTCGCCGTCGCCCCCGACCTGTTCACCGCGGGCGGTGCGCTGCGCTGCCTGCAGGGCACCTTCCGGTCGCTGCTGCGCGGCAGCGGGCCGGTGTTCGGCGACATCGAGGCGACCCGGCGCTGGCTGGCCGGGCAGCCGGGGTGCACGGGCCGGGTGGGCGTCGTCGGCTTCTGCATGGGCGGTGGCTTCGCGCTGCTGGCGGCGCCGCGAGGGTTCGACGCCGCCGCCCCGAACTACGGCTGGGTGCCGCGCGACGCGGAGGAGGCCCTCCGGGGCGCCTGCCCGGTCGTGGCCAGCTTCGGCCGGCGGGACCCGGTCCTGCGCAGGGCGGCCGGCCGGCTGCGCGGCGCCCTCGAGCAGCTGGACGTCCCGCACGACGTCGTGGAGTACCCGGGGGCGGGGCACTCGTTCCTCAACCGGCACGGCAGCGGGCCGTTCGGCGTCCTCGAGCGGATCGCGGGCTTCGGCTACCACGAGCCCTCGGCCGAGGACGCCTGGGCGCGCATCCTGGCGTTCTTCGACGTCCACCTGCGCGCGGCGGCCTGACCTACGACGCACGGCGCCGCCCGGCCCCGTGCGGGACCGGGCGGCGCCGTGCGCGCTCGGGTCGGTCAGGCGGCCGGCGGGGTCAGCACCTGGTCGATGATGTAGACGGTCGCGTTCGCCGTCTGCACGTTGCCGCAGATGACGCTCGCCTCGGAGGTGCCCAGCACGGTGCCCTCGGCGGCGACCGAGAAGTCCTCGCCGGAGCCCTCGACGGTCACCTCGTCGCCGTTGAGCGTGGTGTGCGTCCCGGCCAGCTCGTCGGGGGCCAGCCGACCCTCGATCACGTGGTGGGTGAGCACCGCGGTCAGCTGGGCCTGGTCGGCCAGCAGCCCGTTCAGGGCGTCGGCCGGGACCGCCTCGAACGCGGGGTTGGCCGGCGCGAGGACGGTGATGTCCTCGGCGGTGTTGAGCGAGTCCACCAGGCCGGCGGCCGAGACCGCGCTGACCAGGGTGGACAGCGCCGGGTTGTTGCTGGCGGCCGTGCCCACCGGGTCGTCGGTCATGCCGGTGAAGCTGCCCTCGCCGTCGGCGGGAACGGCCGAGCAGCCGGCGCCGAAGGGCTCGTCGGACATGGGCATCGCGCTGGTCTCCGAGGACTCCGAGGAGCTCATGCCGCTGTCGCTGCTGCTCCCCGAGGCGTTGTCGGAGCTGTCGTCCGAGCCGCAGGCGCCCAGCGTGATCACCAGGCTGCTGGCGGCGGTGAGGAGGGCGAAGCGGGGGAGGCGGGTGCTCGTCACGGGTGGTGCTCCTGTCCTGTCCGTGCGACGTCGATGTCGCGGAGGGGTCGTGCGCCGGCCGCGGGTGCGGTCCGGGGGCGTCCCGGCGGGGCCGGGACGTGCTTGGGGGGCGGCCGGGTTCAGCCGGCGATCACCTCGACGGTGTGCCAGCCGCTGGATCCGGCCGGGAAGGGGGCGGCGCGCTCGTCGGTCTGCACCTCGCCGTCGGCGCCGGTGGCCCGGACGGTCACGGTGTGCCGGCCGGCGGGGAAGTCGTAGGGCAGCACCCACTGCCGCCAGAGGTCGGCGTCCACCTGCGGGGAGAGCTCGGCCGGGGTCCACTCGCCGTCGTCGACGCGCACCTCGACGGCGGCGATGCCGCGGGTCTGCGCCCACGCCACGCCGGCGATGGCCCGCCGGCCGGCCGGGAAGCGGCGCAGCGGGGCAGGGGTGTCGATCCGAGAGGCGATCTTGATCGGTCCCTCGGCGGCCCAGTCGCGCTCGGTCCAGTAGGCGTCGAAGTCGTCGTACGTGCCGGCCTCGATGCGGGTCAGCCACTTGCAGGCCGAGACGTAGCCGTACTGCCCGGGGATGACCATCCGGACCGGGAAGCCGTGCTCGACCGGCAGCGGCTCGCCGTTCATCCCGACGGCGAGCATCGCGTCCTCGGTCTCCAGCGCCGCCCGCGTCGAGGCGCCGATGGTCATGCCGTCCGACGAGCGGCAGACCAGCTGCGTGGAGCCGCGACCGATGCCGTGCTCGCGCAGGAACGCGCCGAGGGGGACGCCGAGCCACCGCGCGGTGCCGGCCAGGCCGCCGCCGACCTCGTTGCTGACGCAGGTCAGCGTGATGTCCCGCTCGATCAGGTCGTCGCGGTCGAGCAGGTCGGCCAGCGACCACGTGCGGCCGCGGTCGAACTGCCCGGCCAGCTCCAGCCGGTACTCGGCCGGGCGGATCTGCGGCACGGTGATGGCGGTGTCGACCCGGTAGAAGTCGCCGTTGCGGGTGAACAGCGGGGTCAGCCCGTCCACCTCGGCGGCCAGGTCCGCGCCGGGGGGCAGCGGCGCCGCGGGCGAGGCGGGCCGCGGCAGGGTGATCGCGGCGCGCTCGTCGGCGACGGCGAACCGGCGCTGCAGGAGGCGCCCGCCCCCGCCCGCGGCGGCCGCCACCCCGACGGCCACGCCACCGGTGACGAAGAAGCGGCGGCGGTCCAGCGTCCCGCCCTTCCGGTCCCCGCCGGCGAGGGCGGCGCGCACCCGTTCCAGCGGGGCGGCCGGGGGAGCCTCCGCCGCCGGCGCGCCCGCGTGCCCGGGCACGGCCAGGGTCAGCGGCCGGACCAGCGCCAGGAGCGCCAGGCAACCGGCCAGCGCGCCGGCGACGGAGGGGACTGCGTCGAGGATCCCGCCGGCCGGCCGGGTGGCGGCCGCCACCGCGCCCACCACGCCGAACAGCGCGATGCCGGCGATCCCCATCCGGCGGTCGCGCAGCGAGAGCAGCCCCAGCAGGGCCGCGTAGATCCCGACGAGGACGAGGGTGCCGACGACGAGCGCGACCTTGTCCTGCGCGCCGAAGGTGTCGATGGCGAACTGCTTGACCGGCTCGGGGGTGAGCGGGATGACCGAGTTGCCGACGGCGACGACCGGGGAGGAGGCCGGGCCGATCAGCCCGGCGGCCAGCTCCGCGACCCCCAGCGCGACGGCGGCGGACAGCAGCCCGGCGAGGGCGGCCAGGGGGCGCCGTCCGCGGGCGGTCCCGGCCGGCTCCCCGGCCGCGGTGGCCGGCGTCTGCTCCGTCGTGGTCATGCCAGGTCTTCGCAGGGTGGACGCGAGCGGTTTCATCTCGCACGATCTTTTTCTCCGGCCATCCGGACCGGGGCTGCGGTGCGAACGCCGTGCACAGGGGCAACCGGCCCCACGGGGTGGGGAAGGCGGGCAGCGGTGGTCCTGGCTAGCCTCGACGTCGTGAGTCGTCCGGTCCGGAGGGCGCAGGACGACGTCGCCGACGCGGACCTGCTGGCCCGCCTGCGCGCGGGGGAGCGCGACGCCGTCGACGGGCTGTACGACCGGTACGCCCGCCCGGCCTACGCGCTGGCCCGCCGCATCCTGCTCGACGACGCGCTCGCCGAGGACGTGGTGCAGGAGGTGTTCCTGTCCGTCTGGCGCAACCCCGCCGCCTTCGACGCCGCGCGGGCGAGCCTGTCGTCGTGGCTGCTGGCGATGGTGCACCACAAGGCCGTCGACGCCGTCCGCCGCGAGGAGGCGCACCGGCGCCGCCGCGACCGCGTGGAGGAGGACCTGACCGCCGGGGAGTCCGCGGCCGTGCGGGACGTCGGCGAGGAGGCCGAGGACCGGGTCGAGGCGCAGCGGGTGCGCACCGCCCTGCGCGGCCTGCCGCCCGTGCAGCGCGAGGCCCTGGCCCTGGCCTACTACGGCGGCTACACCCAGCGCGAGGTCGCCGCGCTGACCGGTGTCCCGCTCGGCACGGTGAAGACCCGCATGCTGTCGGGCATGCGGAAGCTGCGCGCGACGCTGTCCGGCGACGTGCTCGGGGACGGGACGACGCGGTGAGCGAGGAACGGTTCGAGGAGGGGCCCGGGCACACCGCGGCCCTCGAGGAGCTGGCGGTCGGCTGGGCGCTGCACGCCCTGGAGCCGGCGGACCGGGCGCTGGTCGACGCGCACCTGCCCACCTGCCCCCGCTGCCGCCGGCTGGTCGACGACACCACCGAGGTGATGGCCGGCCTGGCCGCCGCCGTGCCGGCCGCGGACCCACCCGAGGGGCTGCGCCGCCGCTTGCGTGCCGCCGTCGCCGGCACGGAGCAGGACGTCCCGGTCGCGGCACCGGTCCCGCTGGCGGCGGCGCGCGAGCGGCGGGACGGGCGGCGCCGGTCGGCGTGGACCCGCGGCCTGGTCGCCGCGGGGGTCGCCGCCGTCGTCGGGCTGGGCATCACCACCGTCGTGCTGGACGACGCCCGGGACGACGCGCGGGCGACCGCGACCGCGCAGCAGCAGGTCATCGACGAGCTGCTCCGCCCGGGGCCGGCCACGCTCACGCCGGTGGCCGGCGAGGACGGCCGTCCGGTGGCCACCGTCCTGACCCGGGAGGACGACGTCGCGCTGGTCGCGCACGGGCTCCCCGCGAACGACCGCTCGGCCACCACCTACGTCCTCTGGGGGCTGGGCGAGGGGGAACCGGCGGCGCTGGGCACCTTCGACGTGACCGGCGACGAGGCGGAGCTGCGCCGGCTCGCGGCGCGCGACGCCGGGCGCTTCGCGGGCTTCGGCATCAGCATCGAGGCCGGACGTGCCGCGCCGGCGGCGCCGACCGACGTGGTGGCCAGCGGGGAGCAGCCGGCCTGATCCTTCCGGGTGGGACGCGCCGCGGAGGCCTCGGCGATCGGCTGCTGCGCGCCGATGCTGCCCGCGTGGACGAGGACGGCCCCGACCAGCCGGGTCCCGCCGGGGCGGCGGACCCGTTCCTGGCACGCGTCCTGGCCGAGTACGAGGTGCTCACCGCCGGGCTCGGCGACGTCGAGCGCCGCCGGCTGCTGCGCCACTCCTGGATCGACGAGGACGGCGGGGTGCACGTGCGCCGGCTCCGCGTCGTCGAGGGCGGCTGACCGGCCGCTCGCCGTGCGCCGGCGGCCCGGCAGGATGGGGGAGTGGACGGTGGACCGGGAGCCAAGCCGCTGCCCGACGTCATCGCCCCGGATCTCGACGTGCTGTTCTGCGGAATCAACCCGTCGCTGCGCTCCGCCGAGCGCGGGCACCACTTCGCCCGGCCGGGCAACCGGTTCTGGCCGGCCCTGCACCTGGCCGGGCTCACGCCGCGGCTGCTCACCCCGGACGAGGACCGCGAGCTGCTGCGGTACGGCATGGGGATCACCAACGTCGTCGACCGGCCGACCCGCACCGCGGCCGAGCTGAGCCGCGACGAGCTCGCCGAGGGGGCCGCGGCCCTGGCCGCCCTGGTCGAGCGGTACCGGCCGCGCCTGCTCGCCGTCCTCGGCGTCACCGCCTACCGGACCGGCTTCGGCCGGCCGCGGGCGGCGGTGGGGGAGCAGCCGGAGCGGGTGGGGCGCGCGGTCACCTGGGTGGTGCCGAACCCGAGCGGGCTCAACGCGCACGTCCAGCTCCCGGACCTGGCCCGGATCTACGCCCGGCTGCGGCCGCCGGACCCGGCAGGATGACCGCATGCCACGCCTGCTCGTCGTCCACCACACCCCGTCGCCGGCGCTGCAGGCCGTGCTCGAGGCGGTGAAGGAGGGCATCGCCCTCGTCGAGGAGGTAGAGCCGGTGCTGCGCCCCGCGCTGTCGGCCGGGGCGGCGGACGTGCTCGCCGCCGACGGCGTGCTCCTGGGCACGCCGGCCAACATCGGTTACATGTCGGGTGCGCTCAAGCACTTCTTCGACACGGTCTACTACCCGTGCCTGGACGCCACCGCCGGGCTGCCGTTCGGCGTGTGGGTGCACGGCAACGACGACACGGCCGGGGCGCTGGCGAGCGTCGCCCGGATCACCGGGGCGCTGCGGTGGAAGCAGGCGGCCGCGCCGCTCGACCTCACCGGGGCGCCCGGGCCCGCGGACCTCGAGGCCTGCCGGGAGCTCGCCGCGACGGTGGCCGTCGGCCTCTGACCCCGGGAACGACGAACGGGGGCCACGGCGCGCTGCGCCGTGACCCCCGTCCGGGGTGGATCAGATGGGGCGGACGTTCTCCGCCTGGGGGCCCTTCTGGCCCTGCGTGACGTCGAACTCGACCTGCTGGCCCTCGTCGAGCGAGCGGTAGCCGTCAGCCACGATGGCGGAGTAGTGGCAGAAGACGTCGGCGCCGCCGCCGTCCTGGGCGATGAACCCGAAGCCCTTCTCCGCGTTGAACCACTTCACAGTGCCCTGAGCCATGATGTTTCTCGTTCCGTGCTGGAGGTGACCGGCACGGCAGGTCGCCGGGCCGGGGCCGCCGCACCGACCGGATGGACCGAGAGGAACGTCAGGCAGAGACGACTGCGGACGTTCGAGAACGAGCAGAGGTACAACAGCGACCGGGGACAACTGTACCCCGATGCGCAAGACCCCCTCGCGGCACGGGCCGGGAGGGGGTCTGCGGGGCCGGTCGGATCAGCCGTTGAGCTCGAGGGTCTGCGTCGTGTCGGCGCGCACCTCGGCCAGCAGCGCCGGGTCCTCGGACAGCTTCCGGCCGTAGGAGGGGATGGCCTCCTGCAGCAGCGGCCGCCAGGCGTCGGTGCGGTCGGGGAAGGCACGCTCGAGCAGGGTGAGCATCGCCGACACCGCGGTGGAGGCACCCGGGGAGGCGCCCAGCAGACCGGCGATGCTGCCGTCGGAGCCGACGATCAGCTCGGTGCCGAACTGCAGCACGCCCTTGCCGGACCCCGGGTCGCGCTTGATGACCTGGACCCGCTGGCCGGCGGTGATCATGTCCCAGTCGGCCTGCTCGGCCCGGGGCACGAACGCCTGCAGCGACTTGTGCCGGGCCCCGCGCGACTGGAGCAGCTCGCCGATCAGGTAGCGGGTGAGCGCCATCTCGGTGCGGGCCACACCCAGCATCGAGCCGAGGTTGTTCGGCTTGACGCTCAGCGGCAGGTCGAACATCGACCCGGCCTTGAGGAACTTGGGCGAGAAGCCGGCGTAGGGGCCGAAGAGCAGCGAGTGGTCGCCGTCGATGAGCCGCAGGTCCAGGTGCGGGACCGACATCGGCGGGGCGCCGACGGCGGCCTGGCCGTAGACCTTGGCCTGGTGCTTGGACACCAGCTCCGGGGAGCTGGTGCGCAGGAACATGCCGCTGACGGGGAACCCGCCGAAGCCGCGGATCTCGGGGATGGCCGCCTTCTGCAGCAGCGGCAGCGCGCCACCGCCGGCCCCGACGAAGACGAACCGGGTGCGCACGACCAGCGGCTCCCCGGAGCGGGTGTCCTCGACGGTGACCTTCCAGCGGCCGTCGGGCTCGCGCTCGAGCTCCCGGACCCGCTGGTGGGTGTGCACCGCGACGCCGCGACGGGCGGAGTCGGCGAACAGCAGCCGGGTGAGCTCGCCGAAGTTGACGTCGGTGCCGGCGACCGAGCGGGTCGCGGCGACGACCTCCTCCGGGTCGCGGCCGTCCATGACCAGCGGGATCCACTGCGCGAGGACCGAGGGGTCGTCGGTGTGCTCCATGCCGGCGAACAGCGGTTGGGCGGCCAGGGCGTCGTAGCGCGCCTTCATGTAGCGGCGGCCGGCCTCGCCGGTGACGAAGCTGACGTGCGGCACCGGGGTGATGAAGTCCTTGGGGGAGCCGGTCATCCCCGAGCGCACCAGGTGCGACCAGAACTGGCGCGAGACCTGGAACTGCTCGTTGATGGTGACGGCCTTGCTCGGGTCCACCCGGCCGTCCGGACCGGCCGGCGTGTAGTTCAGCTCGCAGAGGGCGGCGTGGCCGGTGCCGGCGTTGTTCCAGGCGTCGGAGCTCTCGCCCGCCACCGCGGATCCGGACTCGAACACCGTGACCGACCAGTCGGGGGCCACGATCCCGAGCAGCGACGCGAGGGTGGCGCTCATGATGCCGCCGCCCACGAGCACCACGTCGGGGTTCGCGCTGTCAGCTACTACACCGGATACCGGGGTCACGTCTGCCTCTCTGGCTGCACACGGGTGGGATGCCGCTCTACTGATCGTCGGCCGGATCGGGCCCCGACATGGAGTCCAGAGGGTGTGAGGTATGTCGCGCCCGCGTGATCTTCGCCATGCAACCGGCCCCGTACCGCCCGTTTCCCGGCTCCGGCGGCGGGGAAACGCTGCAGCCCCCTCACCCCCGCGGAGGAGCCGCCGGGCGCCCGGGGGACGGCTAGCGTGCTCCCATGACCAGCGACCCGCGGGAGACCGACCGCTCCGTGCGGCCCCTCGAAGCATCGGTGCGCACCGACCTCGGCGGCCGGATGACCTACGGCGGGTACCTCGACCTCGACCAGCTGCTCTCGGCGCAGAACCCGCGCAGCACCCCCGAGCACCACGACGAGCTGCTGTTCATCGTCCAGCACCAGACCAGCGAGCTGTGGCTGAAGCTGGTGCTGCACGAGCTGCTGGCCGCCCGGCGCTACCTGACGCAGGACGAGCTGGACCCGGCGCTCAAGTGCCTGGCGCGGGTGAAGAACATCCAGCGCACGCTGACCGAGCAGTGGTCGGTGCTGGCCACCCTGACCCCGCGCGAGTACGCCGAGTTCCGCGGCGCGCTCGGCAACGCCTCCGGCTTCCAGTCGCACCAGTACCGCGCGGTGGAGTTCCTGCTCGGCAACAAGAACGCGGCCATGCTGAAGGTCTTCGACGGCGAGCCGGCCGCCCGTGAGCTGCTCGAGCAGCTGCTGGACAGCCCGACGCTGTACGACGAGTTCCTCCGGCTGCTCGCCCGCACCGGCTTCGCGGTCCCGGACGACGTCCTGACCCGCGACGTCCGGGAGCCGTGGGCGCTGCGCCCGGAGCTCGTGCCGGTGTTCCAGCGGATCTACGAGTCCAGCGACACCCCGTGGGGGATCTACGAGGCCTGTGAGAGCCTGGTCGACATCGAGGACAACTTCCAGATGTGGCGCTTCCGCCACCTGCTCACCGTGCAACGCACCATCGGCGCGAAGAGCGGCACCGGCGGGTCGTCCGGCGTCGGCTTCCTGCGCCGCGCGCTGGACCTCACCTTCTTCCCCGAGCTGTACGCCGTCCGCACCGAGATCGGGCGCTGAGCGCCGGTCCTCCCAGGGAGTTCGCACCCGGTGCCCAGGCGTGCCACCGGGTGGCGTCCCTAGCGTCGCGGCGACACCAGGACGCACCGGAGGACGCATGACCCAGCACGCACGCCCCAGCTACGCGGGCCGGGAGCTGCCCCGCCCCGACGAGGAGCTGGTGGACCAGGGGCTGGCGTTCGACGTCGGCACGCTGCTCGACCGGCGGCGGCTGCTGGCGCTGCTCGGGATCGGCGCGGCCGGCCTGGGGCTGGCCGCGTGCGGGGGCTCCGGGACCGCGGCGTCGTCGTCGGGGTCCTCCTCGTCGGGGTCCTCGTCGTCGTCCGCGGGGGCGGCGAGCGGTGAGATCCCCGACGAGACCGCCGGGCCGTACCCCGGCGACGGCTCGAACGGACCGGACGTGCTCGAGCAGAGCGGCATCGTGCGCAGCGATCTCCGCTCGAGCTTCGGGGAGTCCTCGGGGACGGCCGAGGGCGTGCCGATGACGCTGGAGCTGACCGTCCGGGACCTGGCGAACGGCGGGGTGCCGTTCGAGGGTGCCGCGGTCTACGTCTGGCACTGCACCCGCGAGGGCGGCTACTCGATGTACTCCAGCGGCGTCGAGGACGAGAACTTCCTGCGCGGCGTGCAGATCGCCGACTCCTCCGGCCGCGTGCGGTTCACCAGCATCGTCCCGGCCTGCTACGACGGCCGCTGGCCGCACGTCCACGTCGAGGTCTACCCGGACCAGCGCAGCATCACCGACAGCGGGAACGCGATCGCCACCTCGCAGGTCGCGCTGCCGCAGGACGTCTGCGAGGCGGTGTACGCCACCGAGGGGTACGAGGCGTCGGTCGCCAACCTCGCGCGGGTCGGCCTCACCACCGACACCGTGTTCGGTGACGACGGCGGGGCGAGCCAGCTGGCCACCGTCGACGGCGACGTGCGCGGCGGCTACACCGTGCGGCTGGCCCTGGGCGTGGACACGACCACCACGCCCAGCGGCGGCGGGGCGCCCGGCGGAGGCGGTCCCGGGGGTGCCCCGCCCGGGCGCTGAGCGTCAGCCGGCCGGGCGCTCCAGCACCACGACGTCGTCCTCGTGGAGGCCGGAGGCCACCAGGGTGCCGTCGCGCTCGGCGATCGCGGTGACGAAGTCGTACCCGGCGTCCGAGGAGCGCAGGTCGTGCACCGGATCACCGTCGAGGGTGAAGGCCATGGCCCAGGCCACCGGCGTGGCCTTCGGCCGGATCCGCTGCGGCACGTTCCACAGCAGCACCCGGAGGAGGCCCGGCAGCGGCAGCAGCCGGTCCAGCAGCGCGTTGCGCGGCGCGGCGACGGCCACCCAGAGCAACCCGTCGCTGCCCAGGCTCATGTTGTCGGGGAACCCGGGCAGGTTCTCGACCAGCGGCTCGGTGCGGCCCGCGCTCGGCCCGGTCAGCCAGAGCCGCAGGACGCGGTAGCCGCTGGTCTCGGCGACCAGCAGGTGCGAGCCGTCGGGCGCCAGGACCAGCCCGTTGGCGAACTTCAGCCCGGGCAGCACGGTGGTGACCGTGCCGTCCGGGTCGCGGCGCACGAGCCGGCCGGTGCACGAGTGCTCGAACATGTCGCCGAGGTGCTCGTCGACGGTCCAGCGGCTGGTCGAGGTGGTGAACCAGATCGTGCCGTCGGCGCCCTGCACCACGTTGCTGGCGAAGGTGAGCGGTTCGCCGTCCACCCGGTCGACCAGCACCTCGACGCCGCCGTCGGCGGCCATCCGCAGCAGCCCGCGGTCGTGGTCGCAGACGAGCACGCTGCCGTCGGGGCAGGGTTCCACGCCCAGCGGCCGGCCGCCGGTGGTCCCCACCTCGGTGACCGCGCCGGTGGCGGGGTCGATGCGCACGACGCGGCCGTCGGCCAGCCCGGTGACGATGCGCCCGGCGGTGTCGAAGACGACGTCCTCGGGCCCGGAGCCGCCGGTCGGCAGCCGCCGGGCGATGCGGAAGGCGCCGGTGCCGGCGCCTGCCGGTGCGGCGGGCGGCGCCCAGCGGCGGGGGCGGATCAGGCGGCGGGTCATGCGGGGCTCCCCAGGGTGCGGTCGGCGTCGGCCGGGCTCATCCGCCGGGCCCGGCGGATGAGCCGCCGGCAGCGCAGCTCGAGCACCACGACGGCGACGCCGAACAGCCGGAACTGCGGGTTCGTCGTCTGCTTCGCCAGGTAGCGCTGGTACACCTGCTGGGCGATCACCGCGACGCGGAACAGACCGAACACCTCGTACCAGAGCCACTCGCGCCGGGTCACCCGCGTGCCGGTGCGCTCGCCGTAGCGGGCCACCACCTGCTCGCGGGACATCATCCCGGGCAGGTGGGTGGGCTGGCGCCGGAACAGCTGGAGCAGCCGCCCGTCGTCGGCCTGCACCCAGTAACCCAGGGCCGAGGCGAGGTCCATGAGCGGGTCGCCGACGGTGGCCAGCTCCCAGTCCAGCAGCCCGACCGGCCGGGTGGGGTCGGCCGGGTCGAGCACGACGTTGTCGAACCGGAAGTCGTTGTGCACCAGCACGTGCGGCCGGTCCGCGGGCTGGTTCTCGGCCAGCCAGCGCATGACCGGGCCGAACGTGCCGACGTTCCAGGTCCGCGCGCGGCGGTACCGCTCCGACCAGCCCTCGACCTGGCGGCGGACGTAACCGGGCCCCCTGCCGAGGTCGCCCAGCCCCGCGGCGCCGACGTCGACGGCGTGCAGGTCGGCCAGCAGGTCGACGACGTTGCGGCAGAGGTCGGCGACCTGCGCCTCGGACAGCCGGACGTCGCGCGGCAGCTCCTTGCGCGGGATCGGTCCGGCGATCCGCCGCATCACGTAGAACGGCGTCCCGATGACGGCGGTGTCCTCGCACAGGGCGACCGTCGTCGGGACGTAGGGCAGCACCCGGCCCAGCGCGGTCTGGATGCGGTGCTCGCGGGCGACGTCGTGCGCGCTGCCACGGTGCGCGCCGCGCGGCGGGCGGCGCAGGACGAGGTCGCCGTCGGGGTAGCGCAGCAGGTACGTGAGGTTGGAGACGCCGCCGGAGAACTGGCGCACCTCGGGAACGGCGGTGAGGTCGACGCCGGCGCGGTCGGGATCGGCGTGCGCGGCCAGCCAGCCGGCCACCGCGGCGACGTCGAAGGCGTCCTCGGTGCGGACGTCCCGTGCGCCGGGGGAGGACGCCGTCACGTCAGCTTCCGCACCGCCGACAGCGGCAGCACGCGCATGAGGACGCCGATCGGCACCCACGGCCAGGCCGGGACGTAGGCCTTGGCGCGGCGGGCCTCGATCGCGGCGACCATCGCGCGGACGCCGGTCGGGGTGTCGACCATGAAGCGGGTCTTCTGGGTGACGTGCTCGTTCATCTCGGAGCGGATGTAGCCGGGGTAGACCACCGAGACGTCCAGGCCGGGGATGCGCTCGGAGCGCAGGCCCTCGGCGATCGCCGCGACACCGGCCTTGGTGGCGGCGTAGGTGGTCATCGACTTCCGCATGCCGCGCAGCGCGGACATCGAGGAGATCAGGACCAGGTGCCCGCGGCCCTGCCGCCGGAAGATCTCCAGCGCCGCCTCGGTCTGGGCCAGCGCGCCGACGAAGTTGGTCATCGCCGTCTCGCGGTTGGCGTCGGCCCGGCCGGTGCCCAGCGGCGCGCCCTTGCCCAGCCCGGCGTTGACGACGACCCGGTCGATCGTGCCGAACCGCTCGGCGAACCCGGCGAACACCGCCGGGACGGCGTCGGCGTCGGTGACGTCGAGCGCCGCGGTCTCCACCCGCCGGCCGGTGGCGGCGCGGATCTCCTCGGCGAGGGCGTCCAGCCGCTCGGTGCGCCGGGCGCACAGCGCCAGGTCGTAGCCGAGCGCGGCGAACTGGCGGGCCATCTCCGCGCCCAGGCCGGCGCTCGCGCCGGTGATGACGATGGTGCCGGTGCTCATGCGGAGCGCTCCTCGGTGCGGTCGGGCGCCGGCTGCTGCTCGGCGCGGCGGATGCGGGCGCCCATCGCCCGCATCTGCCGGTCGTAGAGGGGGCGGGCCAGCCGCTTGGTCCAGGCGGCGATCCGGGCGTCCCGGTCGGGCAGGACGAGGAAGGTGCCGGCGTCGACGGCGCGCACCACCCGGGCGGCGATCTCGTCGGCGCCGAGCCGCGAGCGGGCGATCAGCCGGGTGGCGACCTGGCCCATCATCGGGTCGTCGTCGTCCAGGGACGCGGCCAGGTTGGTGCGGAAGAACGACGGGCAGACCACCGAGACGGCCACGCCCCAGGGCCCCAGCTCCCAGCGCAGGCTCTCCGACAGCGCGACCACCGCGGCCTTGCCGGCGTCGTAGCTGGTCATGGCGGGCGAGTGCACCAGGCCGGCGGCCGACGCCACGTTCACCAGGTGCCCGGCGCCCTGCTCCTTGAACAGCGGCGCGAAGGTGCGGCAGCCGGTGACCGCGCCCAGCACGTTCACGTCGAGGACCCGCCGCCAGTGCTCGCCCGAGAGCCGGTCGATGCGGCCGCCGGCGGCGATGCCGGCGTTGTTCACCAGGACGTCGAGGCCGCCCCACTCGCTGCGGACGGCGGCGCGCGCCGCCGTCCAGTCGTCCTCGGCGGTGATGTCGAGGCGGCGGTAGGTCGCCCCGGCGGGGACGTCGGCGGTGTCGGCCCGGTCGGTGACGAGCACGCGGTCGCCGCGGGCGGCGTAGCGGGCCGCGAGCGCGGCACCGAGGCCGGAGGCGCCACCGGTGATCAGCACCCGGCGCGGGGGAGGGGCGGCGGTCATCCCGTGCACGCTAGGTGATCGGCGCGGGGCCCTCGTCACCGCCTCCGGGCGTCAGCCGAGGTCGCTGACGACCCGGTCGCGACCCTGGCGCTTGGCGCGGTACAGGTGCGCGTCGGCCCTGCCCAGCACGTCGGCCGGGGACTCGCCGGGCGCGGCGGTGGTGGCGCCGATGCTGGTGGTCACCGGGAGCCCCGCGGTCAGCTGGTCCCAGGGCTGCGCGGCCAGGGTGCGGCGGACCTCGTCCAGCCGCGCGACCCCGTCGGCGCGGGCGACACCCACGAGCACGAGCAGGAACTCCTCGCCGCCCAGGCGGGCGGCGAACGAACCGGTGCCCGGGCCGGTGTCGGCGGACGCCTCGACCTCCAGCAGCAGCTCGGCGACGGCGCGCAGCACCCGGTCGCCGACGTCGTGGGAGAGCGTGTCGTTGATCCGCTTGAAGTGGTCGAGGTCCAGCAGGCCGACCGTGACCTCGTCGGAGGTGGCCAGCAGACGGGGGAGCTGGTCGTCGACGAAGCGGCGGTTGTACAGCCCGGTGAGCGGGTCGCGCAGCGACAGCTCGCGGTAGCGGCGGCTCTGCCGCCGCGCCTCGGTCGCCTCGTACATGGCCTGCAGCGCGCGGGCGCGGGCGTCGCGCTCGGCGGACTGCTGCTCCATGACCTCGTCGCTGTAGAGCTTGTGCTCCTCGTAGGCCGCGCGGAAGTTCCCGCGGGCCGCGTGCAGCTCGGCCTGCTCGCGGCGGGCGCGCACCCGGATCGAGGCGAGGCCGTAGGTCTCGCAGCGGCGCACGCACTCGTCGAGCGTCTCCTGGGCGGCGCCGAGCTGGCCGCGCCGGCGCCGGAGCTCGGCCGCGGTGAGGAGGAAGTCGGCACCGGCGTCGCCGTCCTGGCTGGCGTCGAGCGCCTCGGGTCGCAGGCCGGGCAGCATCGCCGTCTCGGCCTCGTCGAACCGGCCCAGCTCCATGAGCGCGCGGACGACGGTGTCGAGCCGGCCGACCCGCAGGGGCACGTCGTGCTCGGCGGCCAGGTCCTGCAGCACGGTGCACCAGACCAGCGCCTCCTCGAAGGCACCGGCGACGGTCTCGGTGTAGGCGCGGTTGTTGAGCACGAGCAGCTGGCGCTCGACGTCGCCGAGGTCCTGGGCGAGCTGCAGGACCTGGTCGTAGCGCTCGCGGGCCGCGGTGTCGCCGCTGAGCCCGATGCAGTCGGCCAGCCGGGCGAGGGCGTCGATCCGGATCTCCGGGACGGCGTCCTCGGCGAGCAGGTCGACGGCGCGGACGGCGTGCTCGAGCGCCCGGGAGAGGTCGCCGAGCTCCTGGAAGACCGAGGCCAGCACGAAGGCGGCGCGGGACTGCAGGTGCGCGGCGTCGTGGTCGTCGGCCCAGCGCAGGATCTCGTGCAGCCGTCGACCGGCCTCGGCCACGTGCCCGCCCTTGCGGTGCAGGTCGGCGAGGACGACGCGGGCGCGCAGCTCCTGGTCGGTGAGGCCGAGGTCGCGGGCCGCTGCGGCGGCCTGCTCCGCGCGCGGGCCGACGTCGTCGCGCTCGAACCGGGACAGCACCTCGAGCTCGTCGAGCTCGGCCGACAGCGCCGCGGCGGGGTCGCCGGACCGTGGGGGAGGGATCGCCCCGCCACGTCCCGTCCCGACGACGGCGCCACTGGTCACCTGGTTGGCATCGGCAACACCGCTGATGATCTTGAGAGGCGGGTCGACGTGATCTCCACCCCATCGGGGGGTGGCCGGTCCAGGGCGCTCGGGTCCGCTCAGGGCTCCTCCGCGACCTTGCGCAGCAGCTCGGCCAGGCCGGCCCGCTCGTCGGCGGTGAGCCGGGCGAAGAGCACGCGGGAGTCGGCCGACCGGGCGGCGTCCACCTCGTCGCGGATCTCGCGCCCCTGCGGCGTGACGTGCAGCAGCACGGCGCGGCGGTCGCTCGGGTCGGGTGCGCGCCGCACGAGGCCGCGCGCCTCGAGGTCGTCGGCCACCTCGGTGGCCGACCGGGGGGCGATGCGCAGGGCCTCCGCGAGGTCGGAGACGCGGGTCGAGTCGCGCTCGCAGACGATGCGCAACGCCCGCGCCTGCGACGGTGAGAGGCCCCAGGGCGCCAGCACGTCGCGCCACCGGCGGCGCTGCGTCCGCGCGGCGTGCATGAGCAGCTCGCTGAGCTGCGCGCTCTCGTCGCGGGTCACAGCGGGATCGTACCGGCAGCTGCCGAGGTAACCGTATGATGAGGTAACCGGACTAATTCGAGGAAGGGGGCGGCATGGATCCGCAACCGTGGCGTGGCGGCGGGGACGGCGGCGGCCGGTCCGGCCGCCGGGTCGACCCCGCCGACCGCGCGCAGCTCGACCGCGCCCCCGTGCCGCTGCGCCGGGTCGCCGCGCTCTTCCGCCCGTGGCGCCGCCGGGTCGCGCTCGTCGTCGCGCTGATCGTGCTGTCGTCGGGAATCGCGCTGGCCTCGCCGTTCCTGCTGCGCCTGGTCATCGACCGGGCGCTGCCCGAGCGGGACGTGGCGCTGCTGGTCTGGGCGGTGCTCGGGATGATGGCCGTTGCGGTGAGCACCGCGCTGCTGGGCATCGCGCAGACGTGGATCTCCACCACGGTGGGGCAGCGGGTCATGCACATGCTGCGCACGGCCGTGTTCACCCACCTGCAGCGGCAGTCCCTGGCCTTCTTCACCCGCACCCGCGGCGGCGAGGTGCAGTCGCGGCTGACCCACGACATCGCCGGCATGCAGTCGGTGGTCACCTCGACGGCGACCTCCCTGGCGGCCAACGCGACCACGGTGATCGGCACGGTCGCGGCGATGGTGACGCTCAGCTGGCGGCTGGCGCTGCTCTCGCTGCTCGTGCTGCCGCCGGCGGTCCTGCTCACCCGCAAGGTGGCCCGCATGCGCCGGGCGGTCACCGCGCAGCAGCAGCGCCAGCTGGCCGAGATGAGCGCCCAGGTCGACGAGGGCCTGTCGGTGAGCGGTGTGCTGCTGTCCAAGACCGTCGGTGCCGGGCCGGTGCAGGCCCAGCGGTTCACCGACACCTCGCGCGAGCTGGTCGACCTCGAGGTGCGCGCGCAGCTGGCCGGGCGCTGGCGGATGGGCACGATGAGCATCGTCTTCGCCGCCATCCCGGCACTGATCTACCTCGCCGCGGGGCTGCCGGTCACCTCGGGCGGGATGACGATCGGCACGCTGGTGGCGTTCACGACGCTGCAGGGGGCGCTGTTCCGGCCGCTCATGCAGCTGCTCGACGTGCAGGTGACGGTGACCAGCTCGTTGGCGCTGTTCAGCCGGGTGTTCGAGTACCTCGACCTGCCGGTGGAGATCACCGACCCGGCCCACCCCGTCCCGCTGGACCCGGCGCGGGTGCGCGGCGAGGTGCGCTGGGAGGGCGTCGGGTTCCGCTACCCGGACGCCGACCGCCCGGCGCTGGCGGACGTGGACCTGTTCGTGCCCGCCGGCAGCACGCTGGCCGTGGTGGGCGAGACGGGGTCGGGCAAGACGACGCTGGCCTCGCTGGTGCCGCGGCTGGCCGACCCGACGACCGGCCGGGTGACCATCGACGGCGTCGACCTCCGCGACCTGACGCTGGCGACGCTGGCGCAGGTGGTGGGCGTGGTGTCGCAGGAGACCTACCTGCTGCACGCCTCCGTGCGCGACAACCTGCGGCACGCCCGGCCCGACGCGACCGACGAGCAGATCGAGGACGCCGCGCGCCGGGCGCAGATCCACGACCTGATCGCCGGCCTGCCACGCGGCTACGACACCGTGGTCGGCGCCCGGGGGCAGCGCTTCTCGGGCGGGGAGAAGCAGCGCCTGGCGATCGCGCGCACGCTGCTGCGGAACCCGCGAGTGCTGGTGCTCGACGAGGCGACGAGCGCGCTGGACATCGCCACCGAGCGCGCGGTGCAGGCGGCGCTGGACGAGGCCAGCCGGGGGCGCACGACGATCACCATCGCGCACCGGCTCTCGACCATCCGGCACGCCGACGCGATCGCCGTCCTGCACCAGGGGCGGGTCGTCGAGCTCGGCACGCATGAAGAGCTGCTGGCACTGGGCGGGCGCTACGCCGACCTGGTCGCCGCCGCCGAGCGGGACGTGGCCCTGACCGCCTGACGGCGCATGACGACGGCGCCGGTGCCGGTGTCGGTGTCGGTGCCGCTCAGCCGAGCAGGAGGAAGGGTTCGCCGATGAGGATCTCGGTGCCGTCGGGCCGGTAGGTGTGCCATCGGCCGGCAGGATCTCGTTCGATCCGGAAGCCGTGGTGGACCTTGGTGTGGTGCCGCTCGCACAGCAGGCCGGAATTCTCCAGGCTGGTCTCCCCGCCGTGGGCCATCCACTCCAGCAGGTGGTGGACGTCGCACCACCAGGACGGGGCGTCGCAGCCGGCGAAGACGCAGTGCTTGTCGCGCAGCTCGACGGCCCGGCGCAGGTGCGGCGGGAAGAGGCGGTGGGTGCGGCCCATGTCCAGCGGCACGCTGTCCGGGCCGATCACCACCCGGGTGACGGCACCGTCGCACGCCAGCCACCGGGCCCGGGCGGCGGAGATGGCGGCACCGAACCCGGTGGTGCCGGCACCCCGGCCGACGGCGGGGTCGGCGAGGTCCGCGAGCGGGATGGTCGCGACTATCTGAGGCTTGTGCCCGCGCAGCCTCGGCAGCGAGCCGGCGGCCAGCGCGTTGTCGCACAGCTGCACCAGCGCGTCGGCCTGCCGCTGGGACCGGGTGCGGTCATCCCCGGCGGGGCGGGAGGCCTGCAGGATCGCCTCGACCGCGGCGATCAGCTTCTCCCCGCCGACCGCGTCCAGCTCGAACCGGCCGGCGATGCTGCCGTCGTCGTGCCGGGTCCACGCCAGCCGCCGGGACTCGGTGGGGTCGGGCTCCGGCCCGTCGGGATCGAGCCGGGCCAGGTAGTGGGCGACCACCTGTCGCAGCTCGGCGTGCGGCCGGGTGGCCGCCACGCCGGCCAGCAACGGGTCGACCTCGCCGACGTCCACGCCCTGCTCGGCCGCGGCGGCGAGGTTGCCCGGTTCCACCACCGGGGCCACCGCGGCGACCGCCTCGATCGGCACGGCACCCGAGGCCGCGGCCTCGGCGATCACCGGCAGCTGTTCCAGCGCCCGGCCGGCGCGCACCAGCTGGTTCGCCGCACCGGCCGGCAGCCGGGCGTGCCCGCGCAGCCAGGACGCCATCGTCGCCTTGCCGTCGTGCTCGCCGGCCCCGGCGACCTCGCAGCGGCGGGTGGTGCGCGCCAGCTCCGTGTTCAGCCGGTTGACCGACCGCAGCAGCAACGACTCCCGGTCCAGCAACACCGGGCCGGGCAGCTCGCCCGAGCCCTCAGCGGCCAGCGCATCCAAAGCGCCGGTCAGGCACTCCACGGGAGTTGCACAGGCGGTCGAACACATGTGCGAAGTCTAGCGCCGACCGGCGTTTCCCGGAGTACGTTTCCCCAGGTCAACCGCCCGTCCACAGATTCCTGGACGGGCTTGACACGGCGACGCGACCGGGTCGCGCAGGTGGCCGGAGCGCAGCGGTGGACCGTAATCTCCCGGCATGGCCCCCCGGAGCTTCGCCGTCCCCTCCGCCCACGACGTGACGGTCACGGCCTACCGCTGGGACCCGGCCGGTGCCCCGCGCGGCATCGTCCAGCTGACGCACGGCATGGGCGAGCACCTGCTCCGCTACGAGGCGCTGGCCGCCGACCTGACCCGGGCCGGCTTCGTCGTCGTCGGGCAGGACCACCGCGGGCACGGCGCGACGGCGCGCGAGGGGCAGTGGGGAGCGCTCGGCCCCGGCGGATGGGACGAGCTGGTGCGCGACATCGGCCGGCTGTCCGACCGGGTGCGAACGGAGCTGCCCGACCTGCCGCTGGTGCTGCTCGGCCACAGCATGGGGTCCTTCGCCGCTCAGCAGCACGTCCTCGACCACAGCGAGGACCTGGCCGGGCTGGTCCTCACCGGCACGGCCGCGCTGGACCTGCTGGAGCCGGCCATCGACCTCGACGGGCCGATGGACCTGTCGGCCTTCAACGCTGCCTTCGCGCCGGCGCGCACCGACTACGACTGGCTGTCCCGCGACCCCGCCCAGGTCGACGCCTACGTCGCCGACCCGCGGTGCGGCTTCGGCCTGTCCGCCGCGGACGGCAAGCAGATGTTCGTCTCGGCCAGGCAGGTCGCCGACCCCGACCGCATCGCCGGCATCCGCGCCGACCTGCCGGTCTACGTCGCCGTCGGCGACCAGGACCCGGTCACCGGGCAGCTCGCCCTCGTGCACGGACTCGTGCAGCGGCTCGAGCAGGCCGGGCTGTCCGACGTGACGCTCCAGGTGTACGGCGACGCCCGGCACGAGGTGTTCAACGAGACCAACCGCGACGAGGTCGTCGCCGACCTGCTGGCCTGGCTGGACCGCGTCGTCCCGGCCGCCTGAACGCCGAGCCCACCGGCGGCGGGTGCTTGACTGGCCCGCATGCACCTGGGGATCGACAGCTTCGTCTCGGCCGTGACCGATCCGCGGACGGAGCGGGTGATCGGCCCCGAGGAGCGCATGGCGCACCTGCTGGAGGAGATCGAGCTCGCCGACCGGGTGGGCCTCCACTCGTTCGGCATCGGCGAGCACCACCGCAGCGAGTACTACGACTCCGCGCCGCCGGTGATCCTCGCGGCCGCCGCCGCGCGCACGAGCCGCATCCGCCTGGGCAGCGCCGTCGCCGTCCTCAGCGCCGCGGACCCGGTCCGGGTGTTCCAGCAGTTCGCCACGCTGGACCTGATCTCGAAGGGCCGGATCGACCTGGTCGTCGGCCGTGGCTCGTTCACCGAGGCGTTCCCGCTGTTCGGGCTCAGCCTGGCCGACTACGACGAGCTGTTCGAGGAGAAGCTCGACCTCCTGCTGCGGATCCGCCAGGACGAGCACGTCACCTGGTCCGGCCGGCACCGCCCGCCGCTGTCCGGGCAGGGCGTCTACCCGCGGCCGCTGCAGGACCCGCTGCCGATCTGGGTCGGGGTCGGCGGGACGCCGGAGTCGTTCGCCCGCGCCGGGCTGCTCGGCCTGCCGCTGATGGTGGCGATCATCGGCGGCGAGCCGCGCCAGTTCGCGCCGCTGGTCGACCTCTACCGCCGCGCCGGGGCGCACGCCGGACACCCGCCGGAGCGGCTGCGGGTGGGGCTGCACGTGTTCGGCTTCGTCGCCGAGAGCACCCAGGCCGCCGCCGACACGATCTACCCCGGCTGGCACGAGATGTTCACCAAGGTCTCCCGCGAGCGCGGCTTCGCGCCGCCGTCGCGGGCGCAGTTCGACGGCACCAGCGGGCCGGACGGCGCCTTCTTCATGGGCGACCCGGACACGGTGGCCGAGAAGCTGGTGCGGATCGCCGGCCAGCTCGGCGGGGTGGAGCGGGTGTCGCTGCAGATGACCAACCCGCGGCTGGCGCACGAGGATCTGCTGCGCGGCATCGAGCTGCTCGGCACCGAGGTCGCCCCCCGCGTCGCGGGCGCCTAGCCCAGTCGCGGGCGCCTAGCCCAGCAGCGCCGGCGCCTAGCCAAGCAGCGCCCGGAGGGCGTCGATCGTGTCGGCCTCGGCGGGCGTCTTGTCGGGGCGGTAGCGCAGCACCCGGGCGAACCGCAGCGCGACCCCGCCGGGGTAGCGCGGCGAGCGCTGCACGCCGTCGACGGCGATCTCGACCACCAGCTCCGGCCGGAGCACGACCCCCCACGGCGGGCTCTCGCGCGCGTGCCCGGGGAAGGTCGCGGTCTGCCACGCCAGCAGCTCGTCGGTCATGCCCTTGAACGTCTTGCCGACCATCACCGGCTCGCCGCCGTCGGGATCGCGGGCGCCGAGGTGGATGTTCGACAGCGTCCCGGTGCGCCGGCCGTACCCCCACTCCGCACCCAGGACGACGAGGTCGAGGGTGTGCACCGGCTTGACCTTCTGCCAGGCCTTGCCGCGCCGGCCGGCCGCGTAGGGCGCGCCGAGCTCCTTGACGACGACGCCCTCGTGGCCGGCCGCCAACGCGTCCGCGAGCACGCCCGCGGCCTGCTCCGCGGACGGGTTCCGGACGCCGGGCATCCGCAGCGCGGCGTGCTCGTCGTCGGCGAGCAGCCCGGCCAGCGCGTCCAGCCGCACCCGCAGCGGCTCGTCCAGCAGGTCGCGGCCGTCGACGTGCAGCAGGTCGAAGAAGAACGGGCTCAGGAGCACCCCGGCGTCGTCGGCCCCGGCGCTGCCGAAGCGGCTCATCGTGTCCTGGAAGGCCCGGGGCCGGCCGTCGTCGTCCAGCGCCAGCGTCTCGCCGTCGAGGACGGCGGCGCGGCAGGGCAGCGCGCGCACCCGTTCGACCAGCTCCGGTACGCCGTCGGTGACCTCGCGCAGCGTGCGGGTCCACACCCGGACGTCGTCGCCGTCCTTGTGCACCTGGATGCGGGCGCCGTCGAGCTTGAACTCGACGGTGACGTCCGCGCCCAGCGCCGCCAGCGCGGCGTCCAGCGACGACCCGGGGCTGGCCAGCATCGGCTGCACCGGCCGGCCCACCTGGAGCCGGACGGCCGCCAGCGCCGGCGCCCCGCCGGTGAGCGCCGCCGCCGCGGTCTCCGGCAGCCGGCCGGAGAGCATGAACGCCCGCCGCACGGCCGCGGCGGGCACCTCGGCCGCGACGGCGACGGCGTCGACCACCACGCCCTCCAGCGCGCCCTGCCGCAGCTCGCCGGTGAGCAACCGGACGAGGAAGCGCTGCTCGTCGGCGGTGGCCGCAGCGAGGAGGCCGCCGAGCACCGCCTCCCGCCGGGCCGCCGAGCCGGTCCCGCTGATCCCGGCCACCTCGGTGAGCGCTCCGTCGACCGCGGCGACGGTCAGCGACGGCTCGTCGGCGGGCGGCGGGGCCAGCCGGGACAGCGTCCGCCAGCCCACCCCGAGCCGCCCGTCGCGCGCCTGACGCGGCTCACCGGCCAGCCACGCGGTGGCCGGCTCGACCTCGCCGGCGTCCGCCCGGCGCAGCAGCTCGGCGATCGCCGCCGCCTTCGCGGTGCGGGCCCGCGTCGCGGCGACCGCTCCGGAGGCGGTGACGACGTCGGCGAGCAGCACGGGCGCCATCCTGGCAGCCGGCACCGACAGGTCAGCCGTCCAGGACCGTCGCCTCGAACCAGTCGTTGCGGAAGGCGCCGCGCGGATCGAGCCGCTCGACCAGCCCGACGAAGTCCGCGTGCCGCTCGTACCGGCCGGCCAGCTCCGCGCCGCCGGCGCAGAACAGCTTGCCCCAGTGCGGGCGCGGCGCGAACGGCTCGAGCGCCCGCTCCAGCTCGGCGAGCACGGCCAGCACCTCGTCCTGCGCCGGCCGCCAGGTGAAGTGGACCGCCACGGTCGGCTCGCCGTGGGCGGTGCTCATCCAGAGCTCGTCGGCGGCGACCGTGCGGATCTCGCAGGTGAGCAGCAGCGGCCGGATCCGGTCGCCGAGCGAGCGCACCGCGCGCAGCGCCTCGACGGCGGACCGGGCCGGCACCAGGTACTCGGCCTGCAGCTCCTCCCCGGCGCTGGGCGTGAACCCCATGCGGAAGTGCGGCATCCGGTCCGACCACAGACCCGGCCGGCCCAGCTGCGGCGTGCACGGCGTCGGGTCCAGGCCGATGACCGGGTTCAGCTCCGTCGTCGCGGCGGCCGCGCCGAACAGGTCGTCGCCCAGGGACGAGGGCCGGTCGGTGCGGGACTTCACCCACACCATCTCGACGTCCTCGCCCCACAGCGTGAACAGGCTGACGCTGTACCCGGCGGACACGATCTCGTCGAAGTGCTCGTCCAGAGCCGTCCACGGCAGGTGCTCGAAGACCCGCTGCGACACCTCGTAGGCCGGCTCGACGTCCAGGCTCAGCCGGGTGACGACGCCGAGGGCGCCGAGGTTGACCACCATCCCGTCGAAGTCGGGGTCTCCGCGCCGCACCCGCAGCACCTCGCCGTCGGAGCGCACCAGCTCCAGCGCGGAGACCGCCGTCGCCAGGTTGCCGTTGCCGACGCCGGACCCGTGGGTGGCCGTGGCCACCGCACCGGCCACCGAGATGTGGGGGAGCGAGGCCAGGTTGTGCAGGGCCGCGCCCTCGTCGCGCAGCACCTCGGCCAGCTCGCCGTACTTGACGCCGCCGCTGAGCGAGACGGTGCCCGCCGCGAGGTCGACGTCGATGGCCGCCGGGAAGGCCGACTCGGCGTGCACCGCCTCGAGGGAGATCAGCTCGGCGGAGTCGGCGATCTCGTTGAAGGAGTGCCGCGAGCCCAGCACGCGCACCCGCGGCGCGGCCGCGACGATCTCCTGCACCTGCTCCAGGCTCGCCGGGCGGTGCAGCCGGGCGGCGCGGTAGGCGAGGTTGCCCGCCCAGTTGACCCCCGCCGGGCGGTCGTCCGGCGCCGTCACGCGGGCACCCGCAGGAACGCGTCGACGACCGGCGAGCAACGCACCGGCACCGGCCGGCCCGACAGCTCGGCCGCGGCGAGGTGCTCGCGCAGCAGCTCCAGCCCGTCCTGCGAGAGCGCGGTGACCGACGCGGCGTCGATCCGCTCGACGCGGGCCGGCTCCCGGCCGTACCGGGAGACGAAGGCGGCGACGACGGCCGGGTCGACGTCGCCGGCCAGGCAGAGCACCCGCCCGCCGGAGGTGTTGAGCAGGCGGACGACGCCGCGCGCCGGACCGGGGGGCGAGGGGGCGGTCACCGCCCCAGTGTGCCCGGACGTGCCGGCGCGGCGCTGCCGGGCCGGGCGCCGTGCGAAGGTGGGGCATGACCAGCGGCGACACCCGCAGCCCCAATCAGCCGTCGGAGCAGAACGCCGGCGCGAGCGAGAACGAGGACGACCTCGCGCGGCGGCTGGCCGCCGCGGCTCGCGACATGCAGGAGCTGAGCGGCCCCCAGCAGGTCATGGACCACCTGGTGCACGCCGCCGTCGCGCTGGTGCCGGGGGCGGAGGCGGCGACGATCACCTTCACCGAGGAGCGCACCCACGTCGTCTCGGCAGCCGCCACCGGGAACCGGGCGCGGAAGCTCGACGAGCTCCACGACGAGGTGGAGCAAGGTCCCTGCCTCGACGCGGTCTTCGAGCAGGAGGTCGTCCGCGTCGACGACCTCCCGGGCGACGGGCGGTGGCCGGAGCTGGGGCGCCGGGCGCACGAGATCGACGTGGTCAGCCTGCTGTGCCTCCGGCTGTTCGTGCACGGCGCCAATCTGGGCGCCCTCAACATGCTCTCCTCCCGGCCGTCGGCGTTCGACGACGAGTCGGAGACGGTCGGTCTGCTGTTCGTCTCGCACGCCGCCGTGGCCGTCGCGGACGCGCGGCAGCTGGAGCACCTGCACGTCGCCCTGGCCGGCCGCGACCTCATCGGCCAGGCCAAGGGCATCCTCATGGAGCGGTTCAAGATCCCGGCGGAGCAGGCGTTCGCGCTCCTGTCGCGGGTCAGCCAGGACAGCAACCGCAAGCTGCGCGACGTCGCGGAGGAGCTGACCCGGACCGGTTCCATCGGCGGCTGATCCGGAGGCGCGTTTGCCGCACCCCCGGGACAGGGCACCGCGCCACCCATGGACGCCGAGGTGACGCTGACCGTCGACGGCACGGAGCACCGGGTGCGGGTCGACACCAGGACCTCGCTCCTGGACGCGCTGCGCGAACGGATCGGCAACACCAGCCCGAAGAAGGGCTGCGACCACGGCCAGTGCGGCGCGTGCACCGTCCTCCTCGACGGCGACCGGGCGCTGACCTGCCTCGCGCTGGCCGTCGCGCACGACGGCGCCGAGATCACCACCGCCGACGGCCTGGCCGCCGACGGCGAGCTGCACCCGGTGCAGCAGGCGTTCCTCGACCGGGACGCCTTCCAGTGCGGCTACTGCACGCCGGGGCAGGTCTGCTCCGCCGTCGGCGTGCTGGAGGAGGTGCGGCGCGGCTGGCCCAGCCACGCCAGCCCCGACCTGACCGCCGACCCCGAGCTGAGCCACGACGAGGTCGCCGAGCGGATGAGCGGCAACCTCTGCCGCTGCGCCGCCTACGTCAACATCGTCCCGGCGGTGCAGCAGGCCGGGGGAGCTCAGGCATGAAGGACTTCGCCTTCGCCCGCCCGGGCAGCGTCGCCGAGGCGGTCCGCGACGTGGCCGCGGAGCCCGGCGCCGTCTTCCTCGCCGGCGGCACCAACCTCGTCGACCACCTGCGCCTGGGCGTCGCCCGGCCCGAGCTGGTCGTCGACGTCCGGCGGCTGACCTCCCGGGAGGTGCTGGACACCGAGGACGGCGGCCTGCGCGTCGGCGCCGCCGTCACCAACAGCGAGCTCGCCGCCGACCGGCGGGTGCGCGAGCGCTACCCGGTGCTCGCCCAGGCGCTGCTGGCCGGCGCGACCGGCCAGCTGCGCAACCTGGCCACCACCGGTGGCAACCCGCTGCAGCGCACCCGGTGCGTGTACTTCCAGGACGTCACGACGCCGTGCAACAAGCGGGAACCGGGCAGCGGCTGCTCGGCGGTGAACGGCTACACCCGCTACCACGCGATCCTGGGCGTCCCCTCGGCGATGCCCGACCCGTCCGCGCCGGAGACCTGCATCGCCACCCACCCGTCGGACATGGCGATCGCCCTCGCTGCGCTGGACGCGGTGGTGCACGTGGTCGGCCCGGCCGGCGAGCGCACCGTCCCGTTCGGCGAGCTGCACCGGCTGCCCGGCGACGACCCCTCCCGCGACACGGTGCTGGAGCACGGCGAGCTGATCACCGCCATCGACCTGCCCCCGCTACCGGCCGGCGCCCGCTCGGCGTACCGCAAGGTCCGCGACCGCGCGTCCTACGCCTTCGCGCTGGTGTCGGTCGCGGCCGTGGTCGCCGGGAAGGACGTCCGCATCGCCCTCGGCGGCGTGGCGCACAAGCCCTGGCGGGCCACGCGCGCGGAGGAGCTGCTACGCGGCGGCGAGCTCACCGAGCACGCCGTCCGCCACGCGGTGGAGGTGGAGCTGACCGCAGCCCAGCCGCAGCCGGGCATCGACGGCGGCAACGGGTTCAAGATCCCGCTCGTCACCCGCACCGCCGTCGCCACCCTGCGCGACCTGGAGGCCTGACGTGACCGAACTGCTCGATCCGCGCGCCATCGGTCAGGCGCTGGTCCGCCGCGACGGCGAGGCGAAGGTGCGCGGCACCGCCACCTACGCCGCCGAGACGCCGGTGGCGCACCCGGCCTACGCGCACCCCGTGCAGGCGACGGTCGCCCGCGGCCGGATCACCGCCGTCGACACCTCCGCCGCCGAGGCGCTCGACGGCGTGCTGGCCGTGCTCACCCACGAGAACGCCGAGCGGCTGGCCTCCACCGAGGACCGCGAGTACGCCGTCCTCCAGTCCGCCGAGGTCGCCTTCCGCGGGCAGCTGGTCGGCGTCGTGCTCGCCGAGACCTCCGAGGTGGCCCGCCAGGCGGCCGACGCCGTCGTCGTGACCTACGCCGAGCAGGAGCACGACAGCGAGCTGACCGTCGACCACCCAGACCTGTACGCACCCGAGCAGGTCAACGCCGGGCACGAGACCGACACCGCGGAGGGCGACGTCGCCGCGGCGATGGCCACGGCGCACGCGACCGTCGAGCGGACCTACTCGACGGCGATGGTGCACAACAACCCGCTCGAACCGCACGCGACGACGGCCCTCTGGGACCCCGCCGCCGACGTGCCGCTCACCGTCTGGGACTCCACCCAGGGCGTGCACCCCGACCGCGCCGCGGTGTGCGAGGTGTTCGGTCTCGAGCAGGACCAGGTGCGGGTGGTCTGCCCGTACGTCGGGGGCGGCTTCGGGTCCAAGGGGACCCCGCACGCCAACGTGATGCTCGCCGTGCTCGCGGCACGGGCCCTGCCCGGCCGCCCGGTGAAGCTGGCGCTCACCCGCCAGCAGATGTTCTTCCTCGCCGGCTACCGGACGCCGACGATCCAGCGGATGCAGCTGGCCGCCGACCGCACCGGCCGGCTGCAGGCCATCGCGATCGACGTCGTCGAGCAGACGTCGCGGATCAAGGAGTTCGCGGAGCAGACCGGCGCGCCCACCCGGATGATGTACGCCGCGCCGAACCGCCGGACGACGCACCGCGTCGCCCCGCTGGACGTCCCGGTCCCGTCCTGGTTCCGGGCGCCGGGGGAGTGCCCGGGCATGTTCGGCCCCGAGGTGGCGCTCGACGAGCTGGCCGAGGAGCTCGGCATCGACCCGGTGGAGCTGCGGATCCGCAACGAGCCCGACGTCGACCCCGAGACCGGGAAGCCGTGGTCCAGCCGCAACCTGGTGGCCTGCCTGCGCGAGGGGGCGCAGCGGTTCGGCTGGGCCGACCGGCCTCCGCCGGGCCACCGCGACGGCGACTGGCTGGTCGGCACCGGCGTCGCGTCGTCGGTGTACCCGACGATGCGGCAGGCGACCTCCGACGCGGCGGTCCGCTTCGAGCAGGGCCGCTACGTCGTCGAGATCGGCGCCGCCGACCTGGGCACGGGCGCCTGGACGGTGCTGCCGCAGATCGCCGCCGACGCCCTCGACGTGCCGGTCGACGACGTCGAGGTGCGGATCGGCGACACCCGCTACCCGGTGGCCTCGGTCGCCGGCGGCTCGTCGGGGACGAACACGTGGGGGTCGGCGATCACCGTCGCCGCCCGCGAGTTCCGCGGGAAGTTCGGCCGCTCACCGGCCGAGGGCGACGAGGTGACCGGCTCGGTGGACCAGGCCACCAAGGACGAGGACCACGCGGCGTACGCCTTCGGCGCCCAGTTCGCCGAGGTGCGGGTGCACGCCGACACCGGTGAGCTGCGCGTGCCCCGGCTCCACGGCGTGTTCGCCGCCGGCCGGATCGTGAACCCGCGGACGGCGCGCTCGCAGCTGATCGGCGGCATGACGATGGGCCTGTCGATGGCGCTGCACGAGAACAGCGTCTGGGATCCGCGGATCGGCCAGGTCGCCAACCACGACCTCGCCGAGTACCACGTCACGGTCAACGCCGACGTCGGCGACGTGCAGGCGCACTGGCTCGACGAGCACGACCCCTTCGTCAACGCGATGGGCAGCAAGGGCATCGGCGAGATCGGCATCACCGGCACCGCCGCCGCCGTCGTCAACGCGGTGCACCGGGCCACCGGCATCCGGGTGCGCGATCTCCCGGTGACCCTGGACAAGGTCCTGGCCGGCCTGCCGTGACCCCGCCCGAGGGGAGCGATCCCGGGGCTGTTCCACCTGGTGCTCAGCCGGGCCGGCGATGACCACCCGCTGGCCGCCGCCGCGGCGCTGTCGGTGGCGGTCCCCTGTGCGCGCCGGCGGGTCAGAGCCCGGCGGGTCAGAGCCCGGCGAGGCAGAGCCCGGCCCGGCGGAGCCCGGGCGGGACGGATCCGGGCAGCTCCAGCTCGTGCACGGCCACGGGCCCGCCACCGACCCCTGAGCGGAACGCGAACGGCCGGTACGGCGTGTAGCCCTCCCCGCCGGCGGGCACCCCCTCCTGGTGACGATCGCCGAGCACGACCGCGAGGTCCTGGGCGGCCGCTACGAGCTCCACTCCCTGATCGCCACCGGCGGCATGGGCGAGGTGTGGCGGGGGAGGGACAGCCGGTTCGACCGGCCGGTCGCGATCAAGGTCCTGCGCAGCGAGTACGCCGACGACCCGAGCTTCGCCGCACGCTTCCGGGCCGAGGCCACCCACGCAGCGGCGCTCAGCCACCCGAACATCGCCGCCGTGCACGACTACGGGGAGACGACGTCGCGAGCCACCGGCGAGCGGATCGCCTACCTGGTCATGGAGCTGGTGGACGGCGAGCCGCTCTCCGCCCGGCTGCACGACGGGGGGCCGATGGGCACGCAGTCCGCCCTGTCGGTCCTCCGCCAGGCCGCCGCCGCGCTGGCCGAGGCGCACCAGGCAGGTGTCGTGCACCGGGACGTGAAGCCGGCGAACATCCTGGTGCGGCGGGACGGGACGGTGAAGCTGACGGACTTCGGCATCGCGTGGTCGGCGGCCAGCGTCCCGCTCACCCGCACCGGCCAGGTGATCGGCACCCCGCAGTACATGTCGCCCGAGCAGGCCTCCGGAGAGGCGCCCCGCCCGGCCAGCGACGTGTACGCGCTCGGACTCGTCGGCTACGAGAGCCTGACCGGCCACGCCGCCTTCGACGGCGACAACCCCGTGACCATCGCGCTCAAGCAGGTGCAGCAGGACCCCGACCCGCTGCCCGTGGAGCTGCCCGACGAGGTCCGAGAGCTCATCGACGCCGCGCTCGCCAAGGACCCGGAGAACCGCATCCCGGACGGCTCGGCGTTCCTCGACGCCATCGACCGGACCTTGGACGGCCGGACCCCGGTGGACCCGCCACCGACGAGAGCGATCTCCGTGCCGCCCGCACCGCGGCCGCGTCCTGCGGACCGGCGCACCCCGCGGCGGACGTGGCTCGTGCTGGCCGCCCTGGTCGCGGTGCTGCTGGGCGCGGGTACCGTCGGAGCCGTGCTCGGGCTGCCCGACGACGGGTCCGCGCCGTCCGGCAGCGCCGACGCCGCGACGCCGGAGCCGGGCGGGATCGTCCTCACCGCGGCCGACCACGTCGGACGGCCGGCCGACCAGGTCGCCGCCGAGCTGACGAACCTGGGGCTCGCCGTCCAGCGGCTGGACCGGACCACGACCGCGCACCCGCCCGGCGCCGTGGCCGCCCTCGACCCCGTCGGGGCACCGCTGTCGCCCGGCGACGCCGTCACGCTGCACGTCGCCGTGGCGCCTCCGGACCGCTCGGCGCCGACCGGGGCCGGCGCCGGAGCCGACGACGTCACCGCTCCGGGCGGCGCGGCGCCCGAGGCCCCCGACGATCCGGCGGGCGGCACAGCAGCCGACGAGGGCCTGCCCGGGAACGCACCGGAGCCACCGGCCGCGCCGTCGGGTTCCGACCCGGCGCCGTCCGACCCGGCGCCGTCCGATCCGCCGCCGTCCGATCCGCCGCCGTCGGAGCCCGCGCCGTCGGAGCCCGCGCCGTCCGAGCCCGCGCCGTCCGAGCCCGCGCCGTCCGAGCCCGCCCCGTCGGAGCCGGCGACCCCCTCCGGCAGCGAGCCGACCCCCTCGAGCACCGCGCCGACCGGCGGCCCCGACGGGACGACGACGCCCGGCGACGGCTCGGCCCCGTCGACCGCGACCGGCGGTCCGGCATAGCGCCGGGGTGCCACCGCCCGGCTCCCGGGCACGCACGACGTCGTCGTGGTGCCCGGCGCGCCGGTGAGGTCAGGACGGGTCCAGCACCACCTTCGTCCAGCCGGTCTGCCGCTGGTCGAAGGTCTCGTACGCGTCGAGCACCGAGGGCATGTCATCGACCTGGGTCAGCACCGTCGAGGGGTCGATGGCGCCCGTGCGCACCAGGTCGAGCAGGTGCGGGAGGTACCGGCGGTGGTTGCAGTTGCCCATCTTCACCGTCAGGTTCTTGTTCATGGCCGCACCGGTCGGGAAGCTCGTCATCTCCGGCGGGTAGACCCCGATGATGCCGATGCTGCCGGCCTTGGCCACGGCCTCGACCGCCCACTGCAGCGACTGGCTGGGTGCGTCGCCGGGCACCCAGGTGCCGCCCTGCGGGTTCTGCGCGGGCGCCACCCGCGACCGCTCCTGCTCGAACTGGCCTGCCTGCTGCTCGGCCGCCTCGGCCGCCGGCCCGCTCTTCGGCCGCTGCGCGTCCACGCCGACGGCGTCGATCACCCGGTCGACCCCGATGCCCCCGGTCAGCTCCTTGACCACGGCCACCGGGTCCTCGGCGTTGAAGTCGATCGCCTCGGCACCTCGGGCACGGGCCTGGTCCAGCCGCGAGCCGATGCCGTCGACGACGAGCACGCGTCCGGCGCCCTGCTGGAAGGCGCTGGTGACGGCGAACTGGCCGACCGGGCCGGCGTCGAGGACGAGCACGGTGTCGCCCTGGCCGACCTCGGCCAGCCGGGCGCCGAACCAGGCGGTCGGGTAGATGTCGGACAGCATGATCGCCGCGTCGTCGCCGATCTCGTCCGGCAGCCACACCGGTCCCACGTTGGCGTACGGGATGCGGGCGTACTGGGCCTGCAGGCCGTCGACGGGCCCGGTGGTCTGCGGACCGCCGAAGAAGCAGGTACCTGCTGCCGGCCCGTTGGGGTTGGCGTTGTCGCACTGGGCGTAGTAGCCGGCCCGGCAGTACGAGCACATACCGCAGCCGATCGTGGAGGGGATGACCACCCGGTCGCCCGGGCGCAGGTTGCGCACGCCGGAGCCGACCTCGCGGACGACGCCGACCGCCTCGTGCCCGAGGATCGTGCCCTCGACCATCCCGCTCATCGTGCCGCGCACGAAGTGCAGGTCGGTGCCGCAGATCGCGCTCGCGGTGATCTCGACGATCGCGTCGGTCGGGTCCTGGATGGTCGGGTCGGGGACGTCGTCGAGCCGGATGTCCCCGACGCCGTGCCACACCACTGCCTTCACGTGTCCTCCAGAGGTCTCGGCAGGTTCGGTCGAGCTGGTCCGATCGCGGACACCCGCCCAGCGGGCCCTACCCCCTGCGGCACCGGCCACCCGTCCGCCGTGGACCGGCTGCGTCGGGGGCCGGCGCCACCGGCCGCCCCGGCAGGCCGGGGATCGGGCGGCCGGGGTCAGGCGGCCGGGGATCAGGCGGCCGGGTGCAGGAGGACCTTGGTCCAGCCGTCCTCGCGCCGGTCGAACCGGTCGTAGCCCTCGACGGCCTGCTCGAGGCCGAGTTCGTGGGAGACGATGAACGACGGCGTGGCACGGCCCGTGACGATCAGGTCGCGCAGCTGCCGGTTGTACCGCTTGACCGGGCACTGGCCGGTTCCCATGGACTGGCCCTTGGTGAAGAACTGGCCGTACTGGAAGGGGATGCGCCCTTCCTTGGCGAGGTCGGTGGCTGCGCCGGGGTCCTGGGGCATGTACACGCCGACGACGCCGATCCCGCCGGTCGAGCGCACGACCTGGACCAGGTTGTCGAGCACCAGCTCGGGATGCTCCTGCCCGGACGGGTCGTGGGCCTGGTAGCCGACCGCCTCGACGCCGCGGTCGACCCCGCGCCCGCCGGTGGCGTCCATCAGCTGCTCGACCGGGTCGCCCTGGGAGAAGTCGACCGGGGTGGCGCCGATGCTCCCGGCCAGCCGGAGCCGGTCGGGCTCCTTGTCGACGACGAAGACCTCCGAAGCGCCGCGGAGCAGCGCGCTGTGCGCCGCCATCAGCCCGACCGGACCTGCGCCGAAGACGGCCACCCGGTCGCCGGGCTGCTGCCCGGAGAGCTCCACGCCGTGCCAGCCGGTGGGGAAGATGTCCGACAGCATCGTGAAGTCGTTCTCGTGCTCGGTGCCCGGCGGCAGTCGCAGCAGGTTGAAGTCCGCCCACGGCACCCGCAGGTACTCGGCCTGACCGCCGTCGTACGGACCCATGTTCGCGTAGCCGTAGGCCGCGCCGTCCATCCCCTCGGTCGGGTTGGCGCGCAGGCAGAACGACGTCCAGCCCTGGGTGCAGTTGCGGCAGGTGCCGCAGGCGACGTTGAACGGGACGGAGACCCGGTCGCCCACCTGGATGCGGTCGACGCCGGGGCCCACCGCCTCGACGATCCCCATGTTCTCGTGGCCGAGGACCTTGCCCTCCTCGACGCCGGTGCGGCCCTCGTACATGTGCAGGTCCGACCCGCAGATGTTCGTCGTCGTGATGCGGATGACGGCGTCGGTGGGGGACTGGATGGTCGGGTCGGGCACGTCCTGGATCGCGACGTCCTTCGGGCCTCGGTAGACGACGGCCTTCATCTGCTTCCTCCTGGGAGGTCGGGGTCCCCGCCCTACCCCCGACCGGTTGGCACACGCATCGATCCGGGGGTGTACCGGGGAGGTCGGCGGGTAGGTCGCGGGCAGCCGATCGTCGAGAGCAGGCGGTCCTTGCCCGATCCCGAATCCGATCCGAGGAGTGCGCGTGGCCCTGGACTACCCGACCCTGCCCGGCGACGTCGACCACCTGATCGCCGACGACCACGCGGCCGTGGAGCGCCAGTTCCAGTACCTGGAGGCCGCCCGCGGCAACCGGCGGGTGCTGGTGGACCAGATCTCCTTCCAGCTCGCGCTGCACGCCTTCGCCGAGGAGACCGTGCTCTACCCGATCTGGCCCGAGATCGGCATGACCGACGAGCACGACGACGCCGAGCACGAGCACCAGCAGATCAAGGAGCTCCTCGTCACCCTGGGCCGCACGGAACCCGGCCAGCCGGAGTTCGAGGACGCGCTGTCCAAGCTCATCGCCGTCACCCGCCACCACGTGGACGACGAGGAGACCGACGAGCTGCCGCAGTTCCGGCAGAAGGCCGGTGCAGAGCGGATGGCGCGGCTCGGCGAGCAGTTCCTCGCCGCCAAGCGCATGGCGCCCACCCGGCCGCACCCGCACGCCCCCGACGAGGGCATCGCCGAGCGGATCGCCGGGATGCTCGCCAAGCCGCTGGACCACGTGCGCGACCTGCTCTCGGGCAAGCAGAAGGAGATGGCCACCGACCCCTCCGGCCTGCTGACGCCCCAGGCCCAGGCCATCGTCGACGCGCACTCCTCGCTGGGCCCACTGCCCTTCGAGATCCTGGAGCCGGACCAGGCGCGCAAGCAGCCCGGCCCGGACGACGCGGTGAAGAAGGTCATGGCCGACCAGGGCATCGAGGGGCCGGAGGCGGTCGGCTCGGTCGAGGACCTCGTGATCCCCGATGCCGCCGGCGGGCAGATGCGCATGCGCGTCTACACGCCGGCCGGCGCCGGTGCGGAGCCGCTGCCGGTGATCACGTGGATCCACGGCGGCGGCTGGGTGCTGTTCGACATCGACACCTACGACGCCTCGTGCCGCGGCCTCACCAACAAGACCGGTGCGATCGTCGTCAGCCCCGAGTACCGGCGAGCCCCCGAGGCGGTGTTCCCGGCCTCGCACGACGACGTGCTGGCCGCCTACCGGTGGGTGCAGCAGCACGCCGCCTCCTTCGGCGGCGACCCGACGCGCATCGGCATCGGCGGCGAGTCCGTCGGCGGCACGATGACCGCCGCCACCGTGCTGCAGCTGGCGCAGGCCGGCGAGCAGCTGCCCGCCGCCGCCGTGTGCGTGTACCCGCTGACCACCGGCGAGCAGTTCGGGGAGTCGATGGAGGACGCCGCCGACGCACGGCCGGCCAACCGTGCCCTGCTCAGCTGGATGGCCATGCACGCCTTCCAGGGCGTTCCGGACGGCGCGCAGGACCCCCGCGTGAACCTCCTGGGCTGGTCCCGCGACCAGCTCGCGGTCATGCCCCCCACCCTGGTCATCACCGCCGAGCGCGACCCGCTGCGCAGCCAGGGGCAGCAGTTCGCCCGCGACCTCGAGGCCGCCGGGGTTCCCACCACGCACCGCCACTACGCCGGCGTCATGCACGAGTTCTTCGGCGCCGCGGCCGTGCTGGACGAGGCGGAGCAGGCCCAGCAGGAGGCTGCCACGCACTTCACCCGCGCGTTCGGCGCCGCCCGGTCGACCGCGGGTGCGGCACCGATCGGTGGGACGTCCCGGTGACCGCGGCGATGCGGCTGGCGGTCGAGGAGACGATCGGGGGGCTGGAGGTCGTCCACCAGTTCACCGGTGCCATGCCCACCGGCGTCACCGTGTCGCACGCCGGGCGGGTGTTCGTCTGCTATCCCAAGTGGGGCGACGACGTCGGCTTCACGGTGGGCGAGCTCCGCGACGGGCGGGAGGTCGCGTTCCCGTCCCAGGAGCTCAACGACAACCGGTCCGACGCCGACCCGGAGCGCTTCGTCTCGGTGCAGAGCGTGGTCGTCGACCCGGCCGACCGGCTGTGGGTGCTCGACACCGGCAGCCCGATGTTCCAGCCGACGGAGCACGGCGGCCCGAAGCTGGTCCGCGTCGACCTGACCACCGACCAGGTCGTGCAGACCATCCTGTTCCCGACCGACGTGGCGCTGCCGACGACCTACCTCAACGACGTGCGCTTCGACCTGCGCCGCGGGGAGGCGGGCACGGCCTTCATCACCGACTCGTCCGACCAGGGCCCGAACGGGATCATCGTCGTGGACCTGGCGACCGGCGAGTCGTGGCGGCGGCTGCACGAGCACCCGAGCACCAAGGCGACCACCCCGCCGGACCTGCGGATGGTCGTCGAGGGCGTCGAGTTCCTGGAGCGGTCACCCGACGGGGAGACCTCGCCGGTGACCATGGGCGCCGACGGCATCGCGATCGCCGCCGACGGCGACCGGCTGTACTACTGCCCGCTGGCCGGACGCCGCTGGTACAGCGTCTCGGTGGACGCCCTGGTCGACCGCGACCAGGACGACGACGCCGTCGCGGCCACCGTCCGGGACGAGGGCGACAAGGGCTGCGTCAGCGACGGGCTGGAGACCGACGACCAGGGACGGCTCTACGTCACCGACGGCGAGCACGACGCCATCCACCGCCGGCTGCCCGACGGCAGCTGGGAGACCGTCGTCCACGACCCCCGCCTGCTGTGGCCCGACACGATGTCCGTCGCTGTCGACGGGTTCCTCTACGTGACCGCCAACCAGCTGTACCGGCAGGCCACGTACCGCGGCGGTGAGGACCAGCGGCGCAAGCCCTACGTCCTGTTCCGCACCCGGATCGACGCCGGTCCGGTCCGCCTGCGCTGAGCCGCCAGCGCGCCCGCCGCCACCGCGCCGGCCGCGTTGAGCAGCGCGTCCAGCGGGGAGACGACGCGCCCGAGGGGGAGGACGTACTGGGCCAGCTCGATGGCGACGCCGGCGGCCAGCGCGACGGCCACCAGCGGGACCGGGCGGCCCAGCCGGGGCCAGAGGCGCACCGCGGCGAAGGCGGGGACGGCCAGCAGCAGCAGGTTGCCCAGGAGCTGCACCACCGTCGCCGGGGACGACAGGCCGTCGGCGTACCAGTGCAGCTCTTGGACCGGTGAGGCCACGGCGTACCCGGTGCCGCTGGGCGTCAGGGTCAGCCGCGCGACGACGGCGAGCGCGGCGGCGAGGAGCAGGCCGAGCGCGGGCCGAGGGGCGCTCACGGGGCGCCCCCGGGGTGCAGCGCACGGTCGGCCAGCGCCTGGATCGCGGCCTCCCCGAGCGCGTCGACCTCGGTGGCCAGCGCGCGCAGCGGCACCGGCCGGCCGGACAGCAGCAGCGCGGCCAGCCGGTCGGTGAGCAGGGCGACCCGGGCGGCGGGCGGCAGGCCGGCCGGCACGGCGGCGGGCGGCTCCATCGTCCACGGCTGGGCGATCTCCGCGCTCAGCCCGGGGAGGCGGCGCAGCAGGTCCGCGCACGAGGCGGCCAGCCGCCACCACGCGCCGGCCTCCAGCTCGGGGGCGCCGCCGGTGCCGGCCGAGGCCCAGCGCAGCAGCCGGACCACCTCGCCCCAGACGACGTCGGAGACCACCGCCTCCACCGGTGCGCTGCGCTCGGGCCGGTGGGCCAGCACCAGGTCGTGCGTCGTCGCCGGGTCGAAGAGCCAGTTCGCGTCCGCCATGCGGCCACGCTGCCGACCGCGCCTCCGAGCCGGCTGGCTGCTCCCTGGGGATCGGCTGTGAGTCCCCACCGCGGATGCACAGCTCCGCCCGGGCTCGCTGCCAGGCCCACCACAGGAACGGCCGCGACGCTGACCGCGAGGGTCGGGCGTGCCGACCAGGAGAGGAGCTCCCGTGCGCAAGAAGCTGATCGTCGGCGTGACCGCCGGCGTCCTGACGGTGTCCGGACTGGCCGTGGCGGTCCCCGCCCTGGCCGACGACGGGACCGGCACGTCCGGGATCGAGCGGATCAGGGAGGCCCTGACCGGCCTGGTCGACGACGGCACGCTCACCGGCGACCAGGCCGATGCGGTCGCCGAGACCCTCGACGAGGCAGGCGTGGCCGGGCACGGCGGCCGCCCCGGCTGGGGGCCCGGACCGGGGCTGAGCGCCGCGGCCGACGCGCTCGGGATGACCGAGGACGAGCTGCGAACCGCCCTCCAGGAGGACGGCGCGACGCTCGCGCAGGTGGCCGAGGACCAGGGCGTGGCGGTGGAGGACCTGGTCGCGGCGCTCGTGCAGGCCCAGCGGGAACGCATCGCCGAGGCCGTGGAGGAGGGCCGGCTGACCCAGGAGGAGGCCGACGAGCTGCTGGCCGACGTCGAGGAGCGGGTGTCCGACCGGGTGGACCAGGAGTTCCCCGGACGCGGGCCGGGCGGCGGCTGGGGCCCGGGGCACCGGGGCGGCCAGCACTCCGACGAGGCGACGCCCGAGGACTGACCGCCGCGGACCGCGATGTCCGTGACGACGCGTAACCCGCAGCTCTCCCGGCCGTTGTGCCTGCCACAGGTCCCCGGCCGTAGGAGAGCCCCGTGCGCCGTCTCGTCGTCAGCCTGCTCGCCGTCCTCACCGCGCTGGTCCTCGTGGCCCCGTCCGCGCAGGCGGGGCCACGAGGGCAGCACCCGGGGCAGGGCCCGCTCCGGTACGTCGCGATGGGCGACTCCTACAGCGCCGCCTCCGGCGTGCTGCCGCCGGACCCGACGGCGCCGCTCCAGTGCCTGCGCTCCATCCGCAACTACCCGCACGTGCTCGCCGCGGCGATCGGAGCGCAGCTCACCGACGTCACCTGCGGGGCGGCGGACACCGGGGACTACCGCGGGGCGCAGCACCCCGGCGTCGCCCCGCAGCTGGCCGCGCTGAGCCGCGACACCCAGCTGGTCACGATGACCATCGGCGGCAACGACAGCAGCGTGTTCATCAACTCGATCCTGCAGTGCGGCGTCGCCGGTCTGAGCACCCTCGGGCAGGGCAGCCCGTGCAAGGACCGGTACGGCTCCTCGTTCGAGGACACCGTCCGCAGCACCACCTACCCGGCGCTCGTGCAGGCGCTGCGCGACGTCCGGAACGCCGCGCCGCGGGCCCGCGTGGCGATCCTCGGCTACCCCTGGATCCTGCCGGCCACCGGCGGCTGCTTCGACAAGATGCCGATCGCCGAGGGCGACGTCCCCTACCTGCGCAGCCTGCAGAAGACGCTCAACGACTCCATCGCGCAGGCCGCCCGGCAGACCGGCGTCACCTACGTCGACCTGAGCCGGGTGTCCGACGGCCGCGACGCCTGCCAGCCGATCGGCGTCCGCTGGGTCGAGCCCGTGCTGCAGACCACCAACGCCGTGATCGTCCACCCGAACGCGCTGGGTGAGGCCGGGATGGCGGCGCAGACGCAGGCGGTGCTCGGCCTGCGCTGACTTCCGCTGGTCGGACCCGGGCATGATCCGGCTCCCGCACGGGGTGCAGGATGACCGGGTGGGAAGACGGAGGACGGTCGGGCCCGAGGACGCACGCTCGTGGCTGCTGGTGAACGGTGCGCGCACGGAGCTCTTCGACGTCGCGCACGAGTCGCGCGCCGACCAGGTGGTGCTCGACATCGAGGACGCCGTCGACCCGGCGCGCAAGCCCGACGCCCGGGCCGGCGTGGTCGAGTGGCTGTCCCGCCCGGACCGCTCGGCGTGGGTGCGGATCAACGACCACGCGACCCCGTACTGGGCCGACGACGTCTCGGCGCTGGCCGGCCTGCCGGGGCTGCTCGGCGTGGTGCTGGCCAAGACCGAGGCGGCCGAGCACGTCACCGAGACCTTCGACCGGCTCGGCGGCGCGACGCCCGTGCTCGCGCTGGTGGAGTCGGCGCTGGGCATCGAGGAGGCCGTCCGGATCGCCCAGGCCCGCGGCGCCTTCCGGCTCGCGTTCGGCAGCGGTGACTACCGCCGCGACACCGGCACCAGCGCCGACGAGCTGGCCATGTCCTACCCGCGCTCCCGGCTGGTGGTGGCCAGCCGGATCGGCGGCCTGCCCGGCCCGATCGACGGTCCGACGGTGAACAGCAGCCACCCGATCCTGCGCGAGCAGACCGCCGTCACCGTCTCCCTCGGCCTGACCGGCAAGCTCTGCCTCGACATGGAGCAGGCGCCGGTCATCAACGAGGTCATCAGCCCGGCGCCGTCCGACGTCGCCTGGGCGCGGGACTTCCTGGCCGACTTCGAGGCGCGCGGCCAGGTCATCCGCGACGGCAGCGACCTGCCGCGGCTGGGCCGGGCGCGCAAGATCGAGCGGCTCGCGGGGATCTTCGGGGTCCAGCCCGCCTGACCGGCCGGATCAGCCCGGCAGCATGGTCCCCGTCTCCAGGAACCGGGTGTGCCAGCTCAGCGCCTCGCCCAGCAGGTGCGGGGTGTGCCGGCCGTAGGCGCCGCGGTCCGCCCGCTCGAGGTAGTCCTCCAAGAGCGGCCGGTAGTCCGGGTGGGCGCAGTGCGCGATGACCGCCCGTGCCCGCTTGCGCGGCGGCAGCCCGCGAAGGTCGGCCAGCCCCTGCTCGGTGACCAGCACGTGCACGTCGTGCTCGGTGTGGTCGATGTGCGACACCATCGGCAGGATCGCCGAGATGGCGCCGCCCTTGGCCGTCGAGGGGCTGAGGAAGAAGGACAGGTACGCGTTCCGCGCGAAGTCGCCGGACCCGCCGATGCCGTTCTGGATGCGGCTGCCCATGAGGTGGGTGGAGTTGACGTTGCCGTAGATGTCGGCCTCGATCATCCCGTTCATCGCCAGCACGCCCAGCCGGCGGACCAGCTCCGGGTGGTTGCTCATCTCCTGCGGCCGCAGCACGATCCGGTCGCGGAACTCGGCCGCGGCGGCGTTGAACTCGGCGGCCGCCTGCGGCCCGAGGGAGAACGCGGTCGCCGACGCGATCGCCACCGTGCCGGAGCGCAGCAGGTCGAGCATCCCGTCCTGGATCACCTCGGTGAACGCGGACAGCCCCTGGAAGCGCGAGGCCCCGAGGTCGGCCAGGACGGCGTTGGCCACGTTGCCCACGCCGGACTGCAGCGGCAGCAGGTCCGCCGGCAGCCGGCCGCGCGCGACCTCGTGCTCCAGGAACTCCAGCAGGTGCCCCGAGATCCGCCGCGACGTCTCGTCCGGCGGCGCCAGCGTGGTGTTGCGGTCGGGCGCGGCGGTCTCGACGACGGCCACCACCTTGTCCAGGGGGCAGCGCAGGTAGGGGATGCCGATGCGGTCGCCCGGCGCGGTCAGGGGGATGGGCCGGCGCCCGGGCGGCAGCGCGGTGCCGTAGTAGACGTCGTGCATGCCTTCCAGGTCCGCGCTCTGCCAGGAGTTGACCTCCAGCACGATGCGGTCGGCCCGGTCCAGCCAGGTCTTGTTGTTGCCCAGCGACGACGACGGCACGAGGTAGCCGTCGGGGGTGATGCCGCTGACCTCGACGACGGCGACGTCCAGCGGGCCGAGGAACCCCTCCCAGGCCAGCTGCGCGACGTGCGAGAGGTGCACGTCCAGGTAGTCCATCTCGCCGGCGTTGATCTTCTGCCGGGTGACCGGGTCGGACTGGTAGGGCAGCCGCAGGTCGACGCCGTCGGCCGCCGCGAGGACGCCGTCCAGCTCCGGCGCGGTGGAGGCGCCGGTCCACACGTTGACCCGGAAGGGCTCTCCGGCGGCGTGCGCCGAGCTGATCCGCCGGGCCAGGGCCTCCGGGACCGCCTTGGGGTAGCCGGCCCCGGTGAAGCCGCTCATGCCGACGGTGTCGCCGGGGCGCACGTGCGCCGCCGCCGCGTCGGCAGGCACCACCTTCCGCGCGAGCCCGGCGTGCTGGATGCGGCCGCCTCCCGGCATGCGACTCCCCGTTCTGCTCCGGTGCCCGTGGGGCACCACCTCGTCCGCCGTCCGATCCTGCCCCGGCGCCGTGCTCAGCCGCGCACGGCCCAGGGGTCCTCGCGCCGCCAGACCGCGGGCAGGTGCAGCCCGACGCCGTCGGCCCGGGCCAGCTCGCCGAGCACCCGCAGGGTGACGTCGAGGTCGTCGCCGGCGTAGGGGAGGGCGCGCAGCGGCCGGTCCAGCGGCCGGAAGAAGTCGTCCCAGTGGATCAGCACGACGTCGCGGGCGCCGACCGCCGCGACCGTCTCCCGCCAGTAGGACCGGGTGTACCCCTCGTCCTGCAGGCCGAGCTGGCCGACCCCGAGGTAGGCCACCTCCGCCGCCCGCCCGTCCAGCGCACCCGGCACGAAGCCGGCGCTGCCCTGCACCAGCGCCGTCCGCCCGCCCGAGTGCCGGACGAGCACCGACCACGCCTCGCCGCACCGGTAGGCGCGGGCCCGCGCCGGCGGCACGACCGGCGCCGTGATCCGCCCCGGGTAGCGGTCCGGCGGGCAGTGCGCCGACTCGACCAGCTCCAGGGTGAACGAGCCGTGCACGACCGGGACGCCCGGCGTCGCCACCTGGATCCGCTCCTCGGGCAGCCGCGCCCCGCGGGCCAGCTGCGCGGCGGACGCCGAGCCGAGGACGAACGCGCCGGTGCGCCGGGCCACCTCCGCGGAGTCGAGGGCGTGGTCGAAGTGCGTGTGCACGGGCACGACGGCGCGCAGCCGGGAGCCCGGCCCGTCCAGCCCGAGCCGCCCGAGGGCCGCGCCGATGCGGGCGCCGTCGGGGGCGATCCGGCCCAGCCCGACGCGCAGCAGCGACGGCCGGGAGAAGAAGGCGTCGGTCAGGACCGCGTGCTCGCCGTCGTCGAGCAGCAGGGTGGAGACGCCCAGGAAGGTGACGGCGAGGCCGCCGTCGGCCGCCGGGACGTCGAACAGCCCGGCGTGCGGTGCGAGGTCGGGTCGGCCCGGCTTGATGCGCACCCGGCGACGCTAGCGGTCGGCGTCCGCGCCGGTGTCGGACCCGTCGGCGACACTGCCGGGGTGAACCGGATCGTCCTCGTGCGCCGTGGCGGGGACGTCGTCGAGGCGCGCGAGGGCGACGTCGTCACCCGGGTGCCGGCGGCCGGGCTGGCCGGGTTCGTGGGCCGGCGCGAGACCGGCCCGGTGCGCTGGGTGTGGGACGACACCACCCGCTGGTACCCGGAGCTGCTCCGCCAGGGCGTGCGCGTGGCCCGCTGCACCGATCTCCGGCTCACCCACGCCCTGCTGCGCCGGTCGCCGTTCGCCGACCAGTCGCTGCTGGCCGCCGACGAGACCGCGGCGTGGGACGCGCTGCAACCGGTCACCGACGACGCCCCGGCGCTGTTCCCGCTGGACGACCCGGCCGACCGGCTGGACGCGGTCGCGGAGGACGCCCGCCAGCAGGCGGCGGTGGCCGCCTCACCGGAGCGGGGGCGGCTGGCCCTGCTGCTGGCGGCGGAGTCCTCGGGCGCGCTGGTGGCCGCGGAGATGACGCACTCCGGCCTGCCCTGGCGGGTGGACGTGCACGAGGCCATCCTCACCGGGCTGCTCGGGCCGCGGCCGGTGGCCGGCCAGCGCCCCGCCGTGCTGGAGCGGCTGGCCGGCGAGATCCGGGCCGCCCTCGGCGCGCCGGCGCTCAACCCCGACTCGCCCGCGGAGCTGCTCCGCGCGCTGCAGGCCGCCGGGCTGCCGGTGGAGGACACCCGCTCCTGGACGCTCGAGCAGCTCGACCACGCCGTCGTGGCCCCGCTGCTCGAGTACAAGAAGCTGGCCCGGCTCATGACCGCCAACGGCTGGGCGTGGCTCGACGCCTGGGTGCGCGAGGGCCGGTTCCGCTCGTGGTTCGTGGTCGGCGGCGTGGTCACCGGCCGGTGGGCGTCCAACGGCGGCGGCGCGCTGTCGGTGCCCGCGCAGGTGCGGCCCGCGGCGGTCGCCGACGAGGGCTGGCGGTTCGTCGTCGCCGACGTCGCCCAGCTGGAGCCGCGGGTGCTCGCCGCCATGAGCGGGGACGCCGCGATGGCCGAGGCGGCCCGTGCCACCGACCTGTACGAGGGCATGGTGACCGCCGGCGCCGTGGCCAGCCGCGCCGAGGCGAAGGTCGGGATGCTCGGCGCGATGTACGGCGGCACCCGCGGGGAGAGCGGCCGGATGATGCCGCGGCTCACCCGCCGCTACCCCCGGGCCATCGGGCTGGTCGAGGAGGCGGCCCGCGCGGGGGAGCGGGGCGAGGTGGTGCGCACGCTGCTCGGCCGGGGCTCCCCGGCGCCGACCGGTGCATGGGCGCAGCGGGGCGCCGACCTGGGCGAGGCGCCGGAGCAGGCGGGCCGGGACGCCGACCGGCACCGCCGCGCCTGGGGCCGGTTCACCCGCAACTTCGTCGTCCAGGGCACCGCCGCCGAGTGGGCGCTGTGCTGGCTGGCCGACCTGCGCAACCGGCTGTGGCGGCTGGGCGAGGGCGACCTGCGCGACCGCCCGCACCTGGTCTTCTTCCTGCACGACGAGGTGCTCGTGCACACGCCGGAGCACCTGGCCGACGCCGTCGCCGAGGAGGTCCGGCTCGCGGCCGCCGAGGCCGGCCGGCTGCTGTTCGGCGGTTTCCCCGTCGACTTCCCGCTGGACGTCGCCGTCGTCCGCTCGTGGGCGGACGCCGGGTGAGCCCGGCGCTGCGCGGCGTGATGAGGTGGAGGGGATGACGGACGTGCTGGCGGTCGACCTCCTGCCGGAGGGGCTGACCGGCACCACCCTCGCGCTGGTGCTGCTCGCCGGGCTGGCCGCCGGGTTCATCGACGCCGTCGTCGGGGGCGGCGGGCTGGTGCAGCTGCCCGCGCTGCTGCTGGTACCGGGCATGAGCCCCGTGCAGGCGCTGGCCACGAACAAGCTCGGCTCGATCGCCGGCACCACGACCAGCGCGATCACCTACTACCGGCGCGTGCACCCCGACCTGCGCACCGCGCTGCCCATGGCCGGCATCGCCCTGGCCGGGAGCTTCGGTGGCGCCTCGCTGGCCGCGCTGCTGCCGGCGAGCGTGTTCAAGCCGGTGATCGTCGTGGCCCTGGTGGCGGTCGGGGCGTTCACCGTGCTGCGCCCCTCGCTCGGCGAGGTCACCGCGCTGCGGCACTCCGGCCGGCGGCACCACGGCATCGCCGCCCTGGTCGGCGCGGTCATCGGCTTCTACGACGGCATCCTGGGCCCCGGCACCGGCTCCTTCCTGGTCTTCGCGATGGTGGCGCTCCTGGGCTACGACTTCCTGGCCGCCAGCGCCAAGGCCAAGATCGTCAACTGCGCCACCAACCTCGGTGCGCTGCTGTTCTTCGTCCCGCACGGCTCGGTGTTCTGGGGCCTGGGGCTCATGCTCGGCGCGGCCAACATGGTCGGCGGCTACCTGGGGGCCCGGACCGCCACCACCCGGGGTGCCCGCTTCGTCCGCGTCGCCTTCCTCGTCGTCGTCGGCGCGCTGGTGCTGCGGCTGGGCTGGGACGTGTGGGAGGAGAACCTGAGCCCGCGCCTGGGCTGATCGCGCACCCGGTGCGCTCGGCGTTCCGCTCGTACGCTGGTCGGGGTGAGCATCGCACCGGCGCAGACCGTCGTCCTGGGGAACCGCTTCGCCCGCGAGCTGCCGGAGCTGGCCCTGCCCTGGCAGGCGGACGCGACGCCCGACCCGCGGCTGCTGGTGCTCAACGAGCCGCTCGCCCGGGAGCTGGGCCTGGACCCGGGCGTCCTGCGCGGGGAGGCGGGCATCGGCCTGCTCACCGGCACCGCGGTGCCCGAGGGCGCCACGCCGGTGGCGCAGGCCTACGCCGGGCACCAGTTCGGCGGCTACTCGCCGCGGCTGGGCGACGGGCGGGCGCTGCTGCTCGGCGAGCTGCCCGACGGGCGCGACCTGCACCTCAAGGGCTCCGGGCGCACCCCGTTCGCCCGCGGCGGCGACGGGCTGGCCTCGGTCGGGCCGATGCTGCGCGAGTACGTGGTCAGCGAGGCGATGCACGCCCTCGGCATCCCCACCACCCGCTCGCTGGCGGTCGTGGCCACCGGGCGAGCCGTGCAGCGGGAGACGCTGCTGCCGGGAGCCGTCCTGGCCCGGGTCGCGAGCAGCCACCTGCGCGTCGGCAGCTTCCAGTACGCCGCCGCCACCGGCGACGTCGACCTGCTGCGCCGGCTGGCCGACCACGCGATCGACCGCCACCACCCCGCGGCCGCCGGCGCCGAGCACCGGTACCTGGCGCTGTACGAGGCGGTGGTCGCCGCGCAGGCGGACCTGGTGGCCCGGTGGATGCTCGTCGGCTTCGTGCACGGGGTGATGAACACCGACAACATGACGATCTCCGGCGAGACCATCGACTACGGCCCCTGCGCCTTCCTCGACGTCTACGACCCGGCGACCGTCTACAGCTCGATCGACACCGGCGGCCGGTACGCCTTCGGCAACCAGCCGGTGGCCGCGGAGTGGAACCTCGCCCGGCTGGCCGAGGCGCTGCTGCCCCTGCTCGCCGACGACCAGGAGCAGGCGGTGCCGATCGCCGTCGAGGCCCTCGGGACCTTCCGCCCGCGGTTCAACGCCGCCTGGCGGGCGGGCATCCGGGCCAAGCTCGGGCTCTCCGACGAGCACGGCGACGACGTGGTGGGCCCGGTCGCCGACGACCTGCTCACCCTGCTGCGGGACAACAGCGTGGACCACACGTCGTTCTTCCGCGCCCTCGGGGCGGCCGCTCGCGGCGACGCCGAGCCGGCCCGGCGGATGGTGCTCGACCTGGCCGGCCTCGACGCCTGGCTGGACCGGTGGCGGGGGCTGGCGCCCGACGCGGCGGTCATGGACCGGGTCAACCCGGTCTACATCCCGCGCAACCACCTGGTGGAGGAGGCGCTCGAGGCGGCTGTGGAGAACGACCTGGCGCCGCTGCACCGGCTGCTGGAGGCGGTGACCGCCCCGTTCGACGAGCGACCCGGCCAGGAGCGGTACGCGGCCCCGGCGCCGGGCACCGCCGGCCGCTACGTCACGTACTGCGGGACCTGACCGCGGTCAGGCGCTGAGCTGGTGGCGCCGCGCGGAGCGGAGACGACGGCGCTCCCGCTCGGACAGGCCGCCCCAGATGCCGAACCGCTCGTCGTTGGCGAGTGCGAACTCCAGGCACTGCGCCTGCACCGGGCACCCGGTGCACACCCGCTTGGCCTCGCGGGTGGAGCCGCCCTTCTCGGGGAAGAACGCCTCGGGGTCGGTCTCGGCGCACAGCGCCGCCTGCCGCCACGCCTCGCCGCTCTCGTCGGCGTCGCCGTCCCAGGCCGGCAGCTGCACGGGCTCCTGGGCGGGCGCCTCGGCGGCCAGCTCGTCCCAGTAGAGCTCCTCGCCCCACGACGGGTCGGCGTACTCGTCGGTGGCGTAGGGGTCGGCCGCGAAGCCGGCCGGCTCGGGCAGCAGGGTGAGGGTCGGGCGGGAGAAGGAAGGCACGGGAAGCTCCTCGAAGGCGGTGACGGACCGGTTCGGTCCGACTGCTTTCCGTAACGCTACGGTCCGTCGGCGGCGTCCGGCACCGGCAGAAGTGGGCCGAACCGTCGGCGACCGGTTGGCACGATCTGCCGTGCCCCGTCGGCGCGCCTACGCCGGCTCGACGACGTCCCGCTCGTCGGGGACCCCGACGGCGACCTCCCGTGGCCGCCCGGACCGCGGCAGGACGCGGAAGTCGCGGAAGGCCAGCGGCAGCCCGCGGGCGGTGCGCCCGTCGGGCCCGTCCATCACCTGCAGGTGCACGTGCGGCTGGGTGGAGTTGCCGGAGTTGCCGCAGCCACCCAGCGGCTGCCCCTCAGCCACGAGGTCGCCCGGCGCCACCGGCACGGATCCCCGGCGCAGGTGGGCCAGGAGCACGAACCCGCCGCCGGCCAGCGCGACGACGACGTGGTTGCCGGCCAGCGCCGGGGCCCCGCCCCGGGCGCGCGCCGCCTGGGTGAGCGCGTAGCCGGCCAGCGCGGGCTGCGACCGGCGCGCCGCGTGGTCCGGCTCGCCGTCGTGCACGGCGACCACCCGGCCGGCCCCCGGCGCCAGAACCGGCACCCCGAAGCCGACGAACCGATCCGGGGGCTCGGTCGCCAGCAGCGTGCGCCAGTCACGCGTGGTCGCCGTCCGGCGGTCGCGGACCGCGACGAAGTCGATGGCGTACGTGGTCGCGAACAGGTCCGTGCCGTGACTGGGCACCCGGCGGGCGGGGCTGTTCTCCACGCGCCAGGTGCCGCGGAACGGCAGGGTCAGGACGACGGGTGCCACGGCGGCACCCTCGCACGGGTCGCCCCCGGAGGTCAGTCCTCGCTGAGCCAGACGGCGGTGTCCGGGGGCAGCGCCAGACCGTCACCGGACCGGGGCAGCCGCGTCGTGGACGACAGCAGCACCGAGCCGGGGCAGCGCACGACCACCGGCTGGGAGCCCATGTTGACCACGCACCGGACGGTCCCCGACGGCCCGACCGACCGCACGGTCAGCACGTCGCCCTGCCGGCTGACCGACGCCTCGCCCTCCGCGAAGGAGGGGTGCGCCCGCCGCTGGGCCAGCGCCCGCCGGTACAGGGTGAGCATCGAGCCGCCGTCGCGGGCCTGGCGGGAGACGGCGTAGCGGCCCCAGTCCTCCGGGATCGGCAGCCAGGGCCGCGCGTCCGGGTCGGTGGAGAAGCCGACACCGCGGGTCTCGTTCCACGGCATCGGCACGCGGCAGCCGTCCCGCCCGGCACGCAGCCCGCCGCTGCGGAAGAAGATCGGGTCGCGCTTGGCCTCGTCGGGGACGGCGGCCTGCGGCAGGCCGAGCTCGTCGCCGGCGTACACGTAGGCCGAGCCGGGCAGCGCCAGCATGAGCAGGACGGCCGCCCGCGCCCGGGCGGTGCCGACGTCGCCGCCGCCGAACCGGGTGACCTTGCGCTCCTTGTCGTGGTTGCTCAGCACCCACGAGACCGGTGCGCCGACCTCGCCGAAGGCGTCCAGCGCCTCCACCACGGCCTCGGCGTAGTCCTCCGCCGACCACGGCGACTTGAGCAGCCGGAAGGCCAGCGACTGGTGCAGCTCGTCCGGGCGGGAGTAGAGCGCCACCTGCCCGACGTCGGCGAGCGACACCTCGCCGACCAGCATCGCCTCGTCGTACTCGTCGCAGATCGCCCGCCAGCGCCGCCACACGTCGTGCACCTCGGGCTGGTTCCAGGTCATCGCCTGCTCCGGCCCGTGCCCGAACAGGGTGGGGGAGTAGGTGCCGGGGTTGTCCCGCAGATCGGCGTCCTTGAACAGGCCGTAGGCGACGTCGACCCGGAAGCCGCTCACGCCCCGGTCCAGCCAGAAGCGCAGGGTGCGCTCGAAGTCCTCGGCGACCGCGGGGTCGCGCCAGTTGAGGTCGGGCTGCTCGGGCGTGAACAGGTGCAGGTACCAGCGGCCGTCCGGGGTCCGCGACCAGGCCGGCCCGCCGAACAGCGAGCGCCAGTTGTTCGGCGGCTCCTCCGACGGCGGCGCGAAGTGGTAGCGCGACGCGGCGGCCGACGACGGGTCGGCCAGCGCCTCCTGGAACCAGGGGTGCTGGTCGGAGGTGTGGTTGGGGACGACGTCCAGGATGACCCGCAGCCCGACCCGGCGGGCGTCGGCCACCAGCTGCTCGAGGTCGGCGACGTCGCCGTACTCGGGGTCGACGGCGCGGTAGTCGATGACGTCGTAGCCGCCGTCGGCACCGCCGGAGGGGTAGTGCGGGTTGATCCAGAGCGCGTCGACGCCGAGCCAGGCGAGGTACGGCAGCCGCGAGCGCAGGCCCTGCAGGTCACCGATGCCGTTGCCGTCGGCGTCGGCGAACGACCGCAGGTAGACCTGGTAGACCACCGCCGTCCGCCACCACGGGGACCGCGGCGCTGCGGTCGTGGCCACCCGCTGAGCCGGGATGGCCGCGCGAAGGAGTCGAGCGAGCATGTTGCCCACGATCGACCTGCTGCGCCGGTGCGGCCGGTAGCCGAGCTGCCGAACAACTCCGCTCGTTTCAGCACTTCCGCACAACCGGGCAGGTGGCCGGGGTCCGCGGGCGGGCGGCCGTGGCAACGATGTGCGCGGACGGCGGGTTCCCGGTCGGGAACCGCGCCGGGGGCGCACATCGCCGACGTCGGGCGCCGACGACCGGGTCAGCCGCGGCGGGACCGGCCCTTCGGGCCGCCCTGGCGCCCGCCGAGCGCCCGGCCCGCGGCCCGGCCGGCGACGCGGCGGCCGCCGGAGGGACGGCGGTCGTGGTCGCCACCGCGCCGTCCGGCCGGGGCCGAGCTGCACGGCCGGCAGGTGGTGAACCACGGCGCGATGGCGCGACCGCAGGCCGTGCACTTCCCGGACCGGCCGAGCGAGATGGCGTCGGGGAGCAGCTCGCTGATCATCTCGGCGCACTCCTCCTCGACCCAGGCGGCGTCGTCGCTGGTGAGCCCGGCGACGCCCGGGAACTGGCGGAGCAGCGTCTGCGCGTCGCGGGCCGCGGCGGCGGCCTGCTCGTACTCCTCGACGCTGCCGCCGCGGGGCACGTCGGGCAGCACGGTCTCCGGCCGCACCGGCAGACCGGCGGCGTGCCGCAGCGCCGCGCCGGCGAGCAGCAGCCAGCGGGTGCGCCGCGGCGGGTTGTAGTCGATGGCCAGGTTGACCAGCCGCCACACCGTCTGCAGGTCGCCGACCGCGCCGAGCGGGCCGCGCAGCAGCGGGAGCAGCGCGTGCACCCGCAGCACGAGGCTGGTGACGTCGTCGGCGGTCATGGCCTCGTCGCGGGTGGCCGCCCGCGCCCACGCCATCCACCGGGTCAGCGCCTCGGGCAGGTCGACGGCCTCGAACGCACCGAGGTCCTCGAGCTCGGGACGCAGCCGCGGGGCGCGCTTGGGCAGGTCGCTCATGGCGTCGCCGCGGGCGACCGCGGCGCCGATCGCGAGCAGGCCCGGCTCCGGCTTGAGCCCGGTCACCCCGGTGAGCACCCCGACGGCGCCGTGCCCGGTCAGCCCGTACCGGCCGGCGCGGCCGGCGATCTGGGCGGTCTCCCAGCTGCGCAGCGGCCGGCTCTCCGTGCCGTCGAACTTGGTCGTCTCGGCGAACAGCACCGTGGTGGCCGGCACGTTGATGCCGTGGCCGATGACGTCGGTGGTCACCAGCACCTCGTGCTCGCCGCTGGTGAACTTGTCGATGACCTCGCGGCGGGTGGCCGGGGGCAGCGCGCCGTAGAGGACGCCGACCTTGCCGGGGCGGTGCCGGTCGAGCTCCGCGGCGGCGGCGTAGACGGCCTTGCGGGAGAAGGCGACGACGAGGGTCTGCGGGCGGACGGCGTTCGTGCGCACGGGCGCGGGCAGCACGTCGAGCCGCGACAGCCGCTTGTGGTTGACGACGGTGATCCGCTCGGCGTCGGACACCAGCGGCTTGAGCAGCAGGTAGGCCTCGGCGGCCGAGATCAGGTGCATCTCGCGGTACTCGCCGGTGAGCAGCAGCCGCGCCCAGTGGTGGCCGCGGTCGGGGTCGGCCACCCAGTGCGACTCGTCGAGGACCAGCAGCTCACCGCGCAGCGGGGCCTTCTCGACCGTGCAGCACACGATCGGCGCGAACGGGTCGATCTCCTCCTCGCCGGTGGAGAGCCCGACGGTGCCGGCGGGGAGCTGGGCCGACAGCTTGGCGTAGGCCTCGTGGGCGAGCTGGCGCAGCGGGGCGGCGTAGACGCCGGAGCCGGTGCGGGCCAGCGCCTGCAGCGACTCGTAGGTCTTGCCGGAGTTCGTGGGACCGAGGTGGAAGTAGACCTCGGCGGGAGCGGTCTCCCGGGTGGGCAGCGTCGGGGCCGCGCTCTCGACCCAGCTCTGCTGGGCCCTCCGCTCCTCGTGCTGCGCCGTCCGGTCGGCGGTGCGGGCCGCTGCCTGACGGGTCGCGGTGCGCTCACGGCGTCGCGAGGGTGCGGGGCGGGCGGGCTGGGTGGGGGGCAAGCAGGAACCTTCGATCGGGGGCTGTGGGGCGGTCGACGCTCCGGACGCGGGCGGACCGTTGCTCGGCACAACACCGGAGGTCGCCGATGCATGCCCGGGGGTGATCCTGCCGGAACCGTGCGCTCACGGTTGCGCCGGGGAGGGCGGGAGGCTGTCGGCGACGACCGCGCCCCGCTCGCCCAGCGGCCGCTCGGGGCCGACGGTGGAGTCGCGGGAGGTGGCCCGCTCCGCCTCGGCGTTGACCGCGGCGCCGACGATCACCAGGAAGACGCTGAGCCACAGCCAGAACATGCTGATCGCGACGCCGGCCAGCGAGCCGTAGGTGGACCGGTAGCCGCCGAGCCCCTGCACGTAGGCGAACAGCGCCGTCGTCGCCAGCAGCCACAGCACGGCGGTGACCACCGCCCCGCCGCTGATCCAGCGCCACCGGGCCGGACGGCGGTCGGGCGCGAAGCGGTAGAGGACGGCGAGCGCGGCGATCGCGAGCGCGGCCAGCGCCGGCCACGCCAGCAGCCGCTCGACCAGCCGCACCCCCGGCGGGGCGTCCGCGGTGGCCCGGGAGACCACGCCGGCGACGGCGATCGTCGCGCCCAGGAGGAGCGCGCCGCCGACGACCACCGCCAGGCCGAGCCCGCCGCGCCGCCAGAAGCTGCGGGTCTCCGTCTCGTGGTAGGCGAGGGTGAGCGCGTCGACGAGGTACGTGGCCGCGGTCGTGGCGGTCCACAGCGCGACGAGCAGCCCGGTCAGCCCGCGCAGCGTGAGCACCTGGGTGGAGGCCTCGGTGATGGTGGCGAGCTGGTCGGCGACGACCGGCTCGAGGTCGTCGGGGAGCACGCCGGTGATGTCGGAGAGCTGGTCCAGCGCCTCGGCGGAGCTGTTCACCGCCCCGTAGACCGACAGCGCCGTCACCAGCATCGGGGCGATGGACAGCAGCGCGAAGAAGGCGATCCCGGCGCTGAGCACCTGCAGCCGGTCGCCGAGCACGTGCCGCGCCGCCCGCAGCCAGATCCGGCCCCAGCCGCGCAGCGGGATGTGGTGCGGCGAGACCGCGTCGTGCGCGCCCGCGCCCGGACGCCGGGACGGCCGGTCTGCGACGCTGTCGGACGGCTGCACCATGGGACGGGTGTTCCCCGCGCGGCGCCGGGGAAGCGTCGGAACGCCACCCGCCGTCCCGGCGTTGTGCTGCCCGGGCGCCGGTCCCGGCGCCCGTCCCCCTGACGAAGAGAGACATGAACAGCTATCACAGTCCCCGGGCCACGTACCGAGACCTCGCTGAGGAGGTGCGTGGCCGGTGATGGAAGTCCTGTCCCTCCTCCTGGGTGTGCTGGTGGTCCTCGGGATCACCGCGCTCACCGGCTACTTCGTGGCCCAGGAGTTCGCGTACATGGCGGTCGACCGCTCCGGGCTGGCGGCAGCCGCCGGCGCCGGTGACGTGCCCGCGCAGCGCGCGCTGGCGGTCACCCGCCGCACCTCGTTCATGCTCTCCGGCGCCCAGCTCGGGATCACGGTCACCGGGCTGCTGGTCGGGTACGTCGCCGAGCCGCTGATCGGCGAGTCGCTCGGCGCTCTGCTGGGTGGCATCGCCGTCCCGGCCGGGGTGAGCGTCGGCATCGGCGCCGTCCTGGCGCTGCTGTTCTCCACGCTGGTGCAGATGCTCTTCGGTGAGCTGTTCCCGAAGAACCTCGCCATCGCCCGGCCGGAGCCGGTGGCCCGCCGGCTGGCCGGCTCGACCGTCCTCTACCTGCGGCTGTTCGGCTGGCTGATCGCGGTCTTCGACCGCGCGTCGAACCTGCTGCTGCGGCTGCTGCGCATCGAGCCGGTGCACGACGTCGAGCACGCGGCGACGGCGCGCGACCTCGAGCACATCGTGGAGGAGTCGCGGGAGAGCGGGGACCTGCCCGCCGAGCTGTCGATGCTGCTGGACCGCATCCTCGACTTCCCCGGCCGCGACGTCGAGCACGCGATGATCCCGCGCCCGCGGGTCGACACCGTGCCGGAGACCCGCACGATCGGCGAGCTGCGCGAGCTGATGGCCCACGGGCACTCCCGCTACCCGGTGCTGGAGACCGCGACCGGCGACGTCGTCGGCGTGGTCCACCTGGCCGATGTCCTGACGACGGCGGAACCGGACACCGCGCCGGTGACCGCGATCGCCCGCGAGGGGCTGGCCGTCTCGACGTTCACCGCGCTGCCCGACGCCCTGCGCGAGCTGGCCCGCACGGAGAACCAGATGGCCCACGTGATCGACGAGTACGGCGGCTTCGCCGGTGTGATCACGCTGGAGGACATCGCCGAGGAGCTGGTCGGCGAGATCACCGACGAGCACGACCCCGAGAACCCGGCGTACGTGCCGGTGGCCGGCGACGGCGTCTGGGAGATGCCCGGCGACGTGCACGTCGACGAGGTGGAGCGGGCGCTGGGCGTGGACCTGCCGCGCGGGGACCACGAGACGATCGCCGGGCTGGTCATCACCACGGCCGGCACGCTGCCCGCGGTGGGCACCCGGCTGACCGTCGAGCTGCCACCCGATCCCGGTGACCTCGTGCTCGCCGACGACCCGGAGCCGCGGCTGCTGGTCGTCGAGGTGCTGGACGTCGAGCGGCACGTGCCGTCGCGGGTGCGCCTGGAGCTGCCCGGCCGCGCCGCCGCCGCTCAGGAGGACGCACGATGAGCTGGGGGGTCGCGCTCGCGACCGTGGCGATCGTGGCGCTCAGCGCCTTCTTCGTGGCCGTGGAGTTCGCCGCGCTGGCGGCCAAGCGGCACCGGCTGGAGGAGGCCGCGCCGACCAGCCGCGCGGCCCGGGCGGCGCTGCGCAACTCGTCGGAGCTGACCGTGCTGCTGGCCGGCTCGCAGCTGGGCATCACCGCCTGCACGCTGGCGCTCGGCGCGGTGAGCAAGCCGGCGGTGCACCACTGGCTCACCCCGCTGTTCGAGGGCTGGGGCGTGCCGCTGGTGGCCGCGGACGTCGTCGGCTTCGTCCTGGCGCTGCTGGTGGTCACGTTCATCCACCTGGTGGTGGGGGAGATGGCGCCGAAGTCGTGGGCCATCGCGCACCCCGAGCGCTCGGCCACGCTGCTGGCGGTGCCGATGCGCGGCTTCATGGCGCTGGTCCGGCCGCTGCTGCGCGGGCTGAACGCGACCGCCAACCGGCTCGTCCGGCGGGTCGGCGTCGAGCCCGCGGACGAGCTCGCCGTGGGCCACAGCCCCGACGCCCTGCGGCACCTGGTGGAGCACTCGGCCAACGTCGGGGCGCTCGACGCCAGCTTCTCGGAGCAGATCTCCGGGGCCCTGGAGCTCGAGCGCCTGACCGTCCGCGAGCTCGTCGTGCCGGGTGCCCCGCTGGCGACCGTGCCGGTCGACGTCACCGCGGGCGGGGTGCGGGAGGCGACCCGGCGCACCGGCCACCTGCGGCTGCTGCTCGGCGACGGCGAGCGGATCACCGGCGTGGTGCACGTCCGCGACACCCTCACCGCGGCCGACGACGAGCCCGCGGCCGGCCTGGCCCGGCCGGTGTTCACGCTCGACGCCGACACCACGGTGTACTCGGCGCTCACGGCGATGCGCGAGAGCCGCAACCACCTCGCCGTCCTCACCGACGGCGGGCGGGTGCACGGCGTCATCACGCTGGCCGACGTGCTCCGCCGGCTGTTCCCGCAACCGGCCTGAGCCCGGACGCACGACGGCCCGCCTCCCCGTCGGGAGGCGGGCCGTCGTGCGTCCTTCCGGTTACGCGCGGTGCGCGCCGACGGTCTCCGGCGCCTCGTGCCGGCCGTGCGGCCGGGACGTCTGCGCCTTCTCCAGCGCGGCGCCCTCGACGTCGAGCACCGGCAGCCAGCCCAGCCAGCGGGGCAGCCACCACGCGCGCTCGCCGAGCAGCGCCAGCGCGGCCGGCACCAGCACCATCCGGACGACGAAGGCGTCGAAGAGGATGCCGATGGCCAGCGCGAACGCGATCGACTTGATCGTGGGCTCTCCGGCGGGCACGAAGCCCGCGAACACCGAGAACATGATCAGCGCGGCCGCGACGACCACCGGGGCCGCCTGCCGGAAGCCGGTGCGGATGGCGTCCAGCGGCCGGGTGCCGTGGCTGTGCGCCTCGTGCATCCGGGACACCAGGAAGATCTGGTAGTCCATCGCCAGCCCGAACAGGATGCCGATCACCAGGATCGGCGTGAGGCTGATCAGCGGGCCGGTGGTGTCCAGGTTGATCGCGCCGGCCAGCCACCCCCACTGGAACACGGCCACGGTGGCGCCGAGCGAGGCCCCGATGGTGAGCACGAAGCCCAGCACGCCGACCAGCGGCACCAGCAGCGAGCGGAACACGAGCACCAGCAGGACCAGCGCCAGGCCCACGACCAGGGCGAGGTAGACCGGCGTCGCCTCGTCGAGGCTCTTCGCCACGTCGACGCTCACCGCCGTCGACCCGGTCACCGAGGCCTCGACGCCGTCGAGGTCGGCGAGCTGGGCGCGCAGGTCGGTGACCAGCTGCTCGGTCGCCGGGTCGGTCGGGCCCGACTCCGGGATGACCTGCAGCAGCGCGGCGCTGCCGTCCTGGTTGGGCACCGGCGGGGCGACGAGCGCGACGTCGTCGAGCCCGCCGATGGCCTCCGTGGTGCCGGCGGCCGCGTCCACGGCGCCGTCGCCCTCGAACAGGACGGTGATCGGGCCGTTGACGCCCTCGCCGAACGCCTCGCCGAGCAGGTCCTGCGCCTTCTCCTGGGTGCTGCCGGCGGCGGGCAGCTGCTCCAGCGTCGTCTGCATGGAGAAGAACGGGACGGAGATGACGCCGAGCGCGACCACGGCGGCCAGCAGCGACACGAGCCGGTGGCGGGTGACCGTCGCGATCCAGCCGGCGAGGAACCGGCGGCCGCTGACCGGGACCTCGGCGTCGCCGGTGGCGGTGGCCGCGGCCGCGCGGTGCTTCTTCGGCAGCGCGCGCAGGCCCAGGAACCCGAGGACGGCGGGCACCAGGGTGAGCGCGACCAGGACGGCCACGACGATGGTGAGCGCCGCCGCGATGCCCATCTGGGTGAGGAACGGGATGCCGACGACGGACAGGCCGGCCAGCGCGATGACGACGGTCAGCCCGGCGGTGACCACGGCGGAGCCGGCGGTGCCGACGGCGGTGGCGACCGCGCGGCCGACGTCGCCGCTGTGCCGCAGCTCCTGCCGGTGCCGGGTGACGATGAACAGCGCGTAGTCGATGCCCACGGCCAGGCCGAGCATCGCGGCCAGGGTCGGGGTGGTGGAGGAGAGGTCGACGAACCCGGTGGCGATGGTGACGCCGAGGACGCCGACCCCGACGCCCACGAGGGCGGTCAGCAGGTTCATGCCGGCCACGGCCAGCGCCCCGTAGGTGACGGCCAGCACGACGAGCGCGATGACGACGCCGATCGCCTCGGCCGGGCCACCGACGTGCGGGGCCTCCTGGGTGGCGTCGCCGGCCGCCTCGACGGTGAAGCCGCCGTCGCGGGCACCGTCGACCGCCTCGAGCAGGGCCTCCTGCTGCTCCGGGGTGACCTCGCCGATGCCGGCGTCGTAGGTGACCGTGCTGTAGCCGGTGGTCTGGTCCTGGTTCACCGACGGCTGCGCCGGGTCGAGCGGGTCGGTGGCGGAGGTGACCCCGGGCAGCTCGCCGAGCTCGGCGACGAGCGCGCCGAGCGCCGCGGCGTTCTCCGGCGTGGTGAGGGTCTCGCCCTCGGGGGCCTGCACGACCACGCGGGCGGTCGCGCCCTCGCCGCCGGTGCCGAACTCCTCGCCGATCCGGTCGAAGGCCTCGGTGGACTCCTGGCCGGGGATGGAGAAGCTGTTGGAGGTCTCGCCGGCGAGCGTGACGGCGCCGACGCCGCCGCCCACCAGCACGACCAGCCAGACGGCGACCACCGCCAGGCGGTGCCGGTGCGAGAACGCACCGAGCCGGGACAACAGAACAGCCATGATCAGGCCTCCACCTGGTCGAGGTCGGGAAGAGCGGCGCCCGGGCGGCGGTGGCCGAGCGCGTCGAAGCAGGTGGCGACGATCGATCGCCGCCAGCCGGTGGTGTCGTCGTGCTGGTGCGCGGCGAGGGTGAGGACGGCGAGCGCGGCGAGGGCGCCCAGGACGCGGATCGAGCGTTCCGAGGGCGGGGCGTCCGGGTCGACGCCGAAGGCGCGCAGGGCCGCGGCCCCGGCGGAGTCGACCTCCGGGATGCCGCAGTCCTGGGTCCCCTCGGTCAGCGGGGCCAGCAGCAGCGAGACCAGCCCCGGGTGCGCGAGGGCGACGTCGACCAGCAGCTCCAGGGCGCGGCGGTCGCGGGCGGGACCCTCCGGCAGCTGCCCGACCGAGTCGAGGGCACGCCCGCCGAGGGCCTGGGCCTGCTCGAGGACCGAGCGGTGCAGCGCGTCCTTGCTGGGGTAGTGGTGCAGCAGCCCCGCCTTGGACAGGCCCACGGCATCGGCGACGTCCTGCACCGACGTCTTGGCGAAGCCCTGGCGGGCGAAGAGGGCGGCGGCGCGGTCGAGGATCACCTCGTCCGCGTGCTGGCGGAACGGTCGGGCCATGCCGCCGAGGGTACGACGCCTCCCGACCGATCCGGTCGGACTACCGACCGAAGTGGTCGGTGAGCTCGGTCACACCCACGTCAGGCGGACGGGACGGCGTCCTCGGCCTCGATCGCGGCGTTCCACTCCTGCTTGGTGGCCTGCCAGCGGTCCTCGGTGTCACCGCGACGCCAGTAACCGGAGATCGACGTCCACTGCGGGTCGAGGCCGCGCTCGGCGCGGAGGTGGCGACGCAGCTCGCGGACGGCGTACGCCTCGCCGTGGACGAAGACGTGACCCCGCCCCTCGGGCAGCGGGGTGGCCCGGACGGCCTCCACCAGCACCTCACCGGGGGCGGCCGCGCCGCGGTGCAGCCAGCGCAGGTCGACGCCGGGCGCCGCGACGACGTCGGACTGCTCCTCCTCGGGGCCGGCCACCTCGACGAACACCAGCGCACGGGCGCCGGCCGGGAGGCCCTCGAGCGACGCGGCGATCGCCGGCAGGGCGGCCTCGTCACCGGCCAGCAGGTGCCAGTCGGCGTCCGGGCGCGGCGAGTACGCACCGCCGGGGCCCATGAGCTGGATGCGGTCGCCGGGGCGGGCGGCGGCGGCCCACGGCCCGGCGAGCCCCTGGTCGCCGTGGTGCACGAAGTCGATGGTCAGCTCGCCGGCGGCGGGGTCCCAGGCGCGCACGGTGTAGGTCCGGGTGACCGGCCACTGCTCGGCCGGCAGCTCCGCGCGGACCTGCTCGACGTCGTAAGGGACGCCGTAGGAGGCGTTCGGCGGCGGGAACATGAGCTTGACGTAGCGGTCGGTCAGCTCGCCCTCGGGGAACCCGGCGAGGCCGTCGCCGCCCAGCACCACGCGGATCATGTGCGGCGTGATCCGGCTGGTGCGCAGCACCTCGCCGACGCGGGCGGTGCGCTTGCGCGGCGGTCGCCCGTCGCCGTTCCGTCGTGGCTCGCTCATCGCTGCTCCCGTCCCGGGCGCCGGAGGTTAGGCAACCCTTGGTCGGGCAGGACGCTACTCCGCGACGTCTGACAACCCTTGCCCGCACGGACGACACGTCCAGGTGCGCACCTCGCTCGAGCCGGGTGCGACGTCGACGCCAGGTCATCCGAGGGGGCCGGGAACCGCTCATCCGCTCAGGCTTTGCAGCGGCGCTGCCGAAGGGTGGGAGTCGAACCCACGAACACGGAACGGTGCCACCATGCAGCTCATCTCGCCCGAGGAGGCGCTCGAGCGGTACGCCGCCGTCGTCCGCTACTTCCACCCCGACGGCGACTCGCCCGTGGCGTTGTCGTCGAACGCATCCATAGTCGGGGGATATGCGGAGTCCCTCGTCGGTGCGCTCTTCGTCCCGGCAGGGATCACGGCGTGGGAGGAGATCTGGGCCCAGGCGACGCAGTTCAAGACGTCGATGATGGATGCGCCGGCACGTGCGGAGCGGCGGGAGGCGCTGGATCTGCCCGGGCGGGCACACGACAAGGTCGATCTGTACGTGGACCAGGAGAAGTACCGGACGGGGCGGTGGACGGCGGTCGAACCAGCAGAGGGCGAGGGCCCGGCAGCACGCCGCCTGCGCGCGCTCGCCGGCCAGGAGGCGAAGGCATACCTGACCTGCCAGGTGAAGGCGCGATTCGCCTGGGTCGACCGGGCCGAGTACGACGCGCTGCCGTACAACCTCTACCTCAGGTCCGACCTGGGTCCCTTGTCCCGGGACGAAGTCCTGACGCGCGACGACGTGTGGCAGGAGTGGGCCCCGGATCTGGTCGCGTGGGTCCGGTTCCACGTCGACCGGAGCGGCACGCTGCAGACGAGCGTCCGTCTGGCCACCGCGGAGGACGTGCGTCAGGCCATCCGTGCGTACTTCCTCTGGGAGATCGAGCACGCGGAGCCCTCGCGGCGCGACCGCATCGCCCGGAGCCAGAACTCGTGGTCGGGGAGCAAGATCTCCTTCCCGCACGTGTTCGGAGAAGAGGGCTGGAGCGGGGCGGAGGACATGCGTGACGTGCACATCCAGCAGCTCGGAGGCCCGGAGGTCTGGCGGCAGTGGGCCATCGGTGTCGACGTGTCGTCGGTCGTGGCTCCGAGCACCACTCCGCGTCCGAAGCTGCCGATCCGGACCGTGGCGCCCGCGAGGAGCTGACACTCCTGATGCCGAGGGTCCGCGGGTGCCCGCGAGGCGCCGCTCGCCGGGCCGGGCGTCACAGGTTCGCGGTGGGGCGCTTCTCCCGGGGCAGGGACAGCGAGGCGAGCAGGCCGGCGGCCAGCACCGCCGCCGACGCCGCGAACGCCCACTGGAACGACGCGACGTCGGTCAGCCAGCCGGCCACCAGCGGGCCGGCGATGGCGCCGAGGTCGGCGGACATCTGGAACACCGCCACGACCCGGCCGCCGCGCGCCGGGCTGATGTCGGCGACCAGCGCGGCCGGGGCGCTGGCCAGGAAGGAGGCCGCGAGGCCGAACGTCGCCATGGAGAGCAGGAAGAGGGTGAGCTGGGGCGGGAGCACCAGGACGAGCAGCGACGCCGTCGCCAGGGCGGAGCCGAGCACCAGCGACGGCCGGCGGCCCCACTGGTCGACCAGCCGGCCGGACCGGAGCAGCCCCAGCGCCTGGGCGAGGGAACCGGCGAGCAGCCCGGCGCCGGCCCAGGCCACCGTGCGCCCCAGCTCCTCGGTCACGTACAGCGGGACCAGGGAGTTGCGGACGCCGAACAGCACCCAGCCGACGCCGAGGTTGGCGACCAGCGCCGCGATGTAGGCGCGGGTGCGCAGCGCGGCGCCCAGCGGCACCGGGCCCTGCTCGAGGTCGGGGCCGGCGGCGTGCGGTCCGGCCGGTCCGGCCGGCGCGGTCCGGAGCAGCGCCAGCCCGACCGCCCCGGCGACGATCAGGAAGCCCGCGTAGAGGAAGAACGGCAGCCGCGGCGAGAGCTCGGCCAGCAGCCCGCCGGCCGCCGGCCCGGCGATGCCCCCGAGGATGAAGCCGCCCTGCCAGGTCGCCGCGGCCCGGCCGCGGTGCGTCGGCGGGGCGACCCGCAGCAGCAGTGACAGCGCGGAGACGGTGAACATCGCGCTGCCGACGCCGCCGGCGGCCCGCAGGGCGAGGAAGACCGGGAACGACCCGGCCAGCCCGGCCAGCCCGGTGGTGACGGCGACGATCCCCAGCCCGGCGGCGAGCACCAGCCGCTCGCCGAACCGCTCGATCAGAGCGCCACCGCCGAACGCGGAGACGAAGCGGAAGAACGCGAAGGCGCTCACGGCCAGGCCGACCGCCGTCCGGCCGACGCCGAAGTCGCGGGCGAACAGCGGGATGGCCGGCGCGACGATGCCGAAGCCGAGGGCCACCACGAAGGCGATGACGGCGAGCACGCCGACCTCGCGCGGGAGCTCGCTCCGCCGTCCTGTCCGCACGACGTCCGATCCTGGCAGGCGGCGGTCCGGGCCCACCCACCGGACCTGCGGAAACTGTCGTACCCCTTTCCTAGCGTGCAGGTGTGGCTCGGATCGCCGGTTCCTCGCTCGTCGAGGGTGTGCTGATCGACTGGTCGCTGGACCAGCCGGTGGCCCCTGCGGTGCTGCCGGTGGGGCTGCTTTCGAAGGAGCAGGCGGCCGCGGAGCTGGTGCGGCTGCAGCGGCGGAAGGCGGTGGATGCCGCCTACGAGGCCGAGCTGGTGCTGCGGATGGCCGAGCTGACCCCGGACGTCTCCGATCCGCGCCCGGGTGAGCCGGGTGCCGGGTCGGCCGGGTGGGGCGCGGACGGCGGCGTGGCCGGGGTGAGCGAGTTCTTCGCCGGGGAGCTGGCGCTGGTGCTCAACCGCGGCCGCGGAACGGCTGATCACCTGTTCTCGCGGGCGCGGGTGTGGCGGGATCGGCTGCCGGCCACGTTCGCCGGGCTGGCGGCCGGGGAGCTGGACGTGGCCCGCGCCGCGGCGCTGGCCGAGGTGCTGGGCGGCACCACCACCGAGCTGGCGCGGGCGGTGGAGGCGGCGCTGCTGCCCGAGGCGGTGGACCTGTCGGTGGGCCGCCTACGGGCGCGGGCGCTGGAGCTGCTGCTCACCCTCGACGCCACGGCCGCTGAGGAGCGGCGCAAGCGGGCGCGCAAGACCGCCGACGTGTTCCTGCAGCCCGGCGCCGACGGGATGGCGACCCTGGGCGCGGACCTGCCCGCCGACGAGGCCGCCGAGGCCTGGGCGGTGATCGACGCGCTGGCGAAGATGGCCAAGGCCGACGGGGACGACCGGCCCATCGCCGCGCTGCGCACCGAGCTGTTCTCGCTGCTGTTGCGCCGCCCCGGCGGGGCCGGGCAGCCGCCGGTGACCGCGCACCTGACCATCACGGCCACGCTCGACTCGCTCACCGGCGCCGGCACCGCAGCGGGCGTGGTGGACGGGCTGGTGATCACCGCCGCGCACGTCCGCGAGCTACTCGCCCGGATCGGCGCCCTGGGCCTGCAGAACCCGCCGGCCGGTGGGCTGACGTTCGCGCTCACCGACGCCGACGGGCGGCTGCTGGCCACCACCACCGTCGCCGAACTCCTCCGCCTGGCCAAGAGGGGATGTGCCCAGCACCCCGAAGCCGGGCACCCCGGCCAGGACTGTGGCTGCCCGGTGCTCGGGCCACCGCCGGCGACCGGCGCCTACACCCCGACCGGCCGCCAGCAGCGGTTCACGAAGACACGGGACCGCACCTGCCGGATGCCCGGCTGCGCCCAGCGCGTCGGCTGGACCGACCTGGACCACGTCCGCCCGCACGGCTGCGACGGCGAGACGGTCTGCAGCAACCTGTGCTGCCTGTGCCGCTCCCACCACCGGCTCAAGACCTTCGCCCCCGGCTGGCACTTCTCGATGGACCCCGACGGCACCCTGCACGTCACCACCCCGTCCGGCATCACCCGCACCACCCGACCACCTGGCCTGCGACCCCCCGCGCCGCCACCCGCTGAGCCGCCGCCACCAGCCCGGCACCTGCCGGGTATCGGGGAACTCCTGCAGCGTCCGGGACCGGAACCGCCGGGCACCGGACCGGACGACGACCCGCCGCCCTTCTGACGCTCCGGATGGGTTGCGCGCGACTCACACGCGAGCCTGCTCGGCCCGCGGTCGCGCGGCTGATCGGGTGTCCGCGCGCTCGCTGCCTAGGGTGGCGCGGTGCCGTTCACCCTCACCCACCCGGCGGCCGTGCTGCCGCTGGCCCGCACGCCGCTGGTCCCGTCGGCGCTGGTGATCGGGGCGATGGCGCCCGACCTCCCGTACTACGTGTCGCTGCGGTGGCTGGGCGGCGACTACAACCTCACGCTCACCCACCAGGCGTCGTCCCTGCTGTGGCTGGACCCGCTGATCGCCCTGGTGCTGCTCGCCGTGTTCCGGGTCGTCCTCTTCCGCCCGCTGGTGGCGCTGCTCCCGCCGGCCGCCGTCGCGCGGCTGCGCACCGACCCCAGACCGTTCGGCCCCGCCCTCCTGGGGTGGACAGTCCTGTCGGCGGTGGTGGGCGCGGCCACCCACCTGGCCTGGGACGCGCTCGGCGACGTCGCCGGTACCGCCTGGTCGGCCCGTGTGAACCTGGCCGGCGGTCTGCTCGGGGGAGCGGTCATCTCGGCGTGGGTGCTGCGCTGGTGGCGGAGCACCGAGCCGCGGCCGGTGCCGGCCGGCGCGACCTTGGCCCCCGCGCAGCGGCTGGCGGTCGTCGGGACCCTGGGGGCCGCGACCGCGGCGTGGGGCGCCGGGCAGGCCCTCGCCGCCCTCCCCGGGCTTCGCGCGGACCTGCGCGGGCAGGGCGCGTCGAGCGCAGAGCTGGCCGAGCACGTGACCCGGCTGCTCGTCACCGAGGCCGGGACGGCGCTGGCCGTCGGCGTGCTGGCGTACGCCGTGGCGTGGCACGTCGTGCGGCGCGGATCGCGCGCGGGGAATGGGACGGCGGCCCCAGGCGCTAGCATCTGAGTCGCACCACGCCGGCGAGCGGTCCGCTCCGCCGGTGGTTCACCCCGTGCGAACGCGGCCCGGGCCGTCGACGACCGGTTCTCCCGTCCGTGGGCGCCGTGCCGGCCATGCCGCGTCGATCTCCCGGAGATCCGCGAGCCGGGCGCCGGACCGGGCCTGCTCCCCGAGCAGCTCGCGAGGTCCGGGCTCGGTCACGGGGTGCGCGGCATCCTGCTGCGGCCGTCCCGGCGCAGCAGAGCAGAGGAGGAGGGCCCGTGGCTCGACCAGGCCAGCGTCGCAACGGCGCGCGCCGAAGCACCCCGCGGCAGCAGCGCCCCGTCGCCGACGGCGACGTCATCGCCGCGCTCGCCCGGGCCGTCCGCGACGTCGAGGCGGCCGTCCAGCGCGGACGGGTCACCCCGTCGCTGCGGACCAAGTTCCAGGCCATCGGGCTGCTCATGCGCGAGCAGCACGCGCACGTCCGGGACGACGAGAGCCTGACCGCCGCCGCCCGCGCCGAGCAGATGAAGCGGCTCGACGGGGTGGCCACGATCCTCGCCAAGACGGCCGTCCGCGACGCCGGGCTGCTCGCCCTGCTGAGCGAGGACGCCGCCGTCACCCCGGCCGCCCGGTCGCTCGCCCGCGACCTGCTGCGCGACGCCGGGGTCGAGCCGGAGCCCGAGGAGGAGGCGCCGGCGGAGGCCGTGGCCGCCCCCGCCGCGCCCGAGCACCGGGTCGTCCCGCAGTCGGTCGTCGCCCGGCAACTGGCCAACCCCTTCCTCGCACCCGACTTCTCGGCCGCCCCGCCGCGTCCCTCGCGGCCGCGCCGGCTGGCCGGCTGGGAGCTGCTCGGCCCGCTGCTGCGCTCGTTCGAGCGGGCCGGCGACGGCGAGCCGGCGGTCATGCGCCTGCCCGAGCCCTCTGCGCTGCGCGCCTTCGGCAAGCGCGAGCTGATGCCGCACCAGGCGCAGCTCGTCGCCGCGGCGGCCGAGGGGCACCGCACCTTCCTGCTGGCCGACGAGCCGGGCCTGGGCAAGACGGCGCAGGCGCTGCTCGCCGCGGAGGCGGCCGACGCCTACCCGCTGCTGGTGGTCGTGCCGAACGTGGTCAAGACCAACTGGGCGCGCGAGACCGGCATCTGGACGCCGAACCGTCCCGCCACCGTCGTCCAGGGCGACGGCGAGACCGTCGACGGGTTCGCCGACGTCGTCGTCGTCAACTACGAGGTGCTGGACCGGCACGTCGGCTGGCTGGGGAACTTCGGCTTCCGCGGGATGGTCGTCGACGAGGCGCACTTCATCAAGAACAAGACCTCGCAGCGGTCGCAGCACGTGCTCGCGCTCTCCCAGCGCATCCGGGAGCGCACCGTCCGCCCGCTGCTCATGGCGCTCACCGGCACGCCGCTGATCAACGACATCGAGGACTTCCTCGCGATCTGGCAGTTCCTCGGCTGGATCGACGACAGCAAGCCGCTCGGCGAGCTCCTGGACGCGCTCGAGGACACCGGCCTCACCCCGGCCGACCCCGGCTTCTACGCCGCGGCCCGCCGGGCGGTCATCGACCAGGGCATCGTCCGCCGGCGCAAGGTCGACGTCGCCTCCGACATCCCCGCCCGCCGCATCGCCGACATCCCCGTCGAGCTCGACGGCGCCGCCGGCCGCTCGATCCGCGCCGCCGAGCGGGACCTGGCCCGCCGCCTCGTGGCCCGCTACGACACCGCGATGGCCAACCGCGCGACGACCCTCGACGTCGACGCGATCGACATGGAGCTCGTGCGCCGGGTGGCCCGGTCGGAGCTCAAGGAGGCGCAGAACGGCGAGTCCGGCGAGAACGTCTTCAGCATGATGCGGCGGATCGGCTCGGCGAAGGCCGGGCTGGCCGCGGACTACGCCGCCCAGCTGGCCCGCAGCGCCGGCAAGGTGGTCTTCTTCGCCAAGCACGTCGACGTCATGGACGCCGCCGAGGAGTCGCTGTCCCGGCAGGGCGTGAGCTACTCCTCCATCCGCGGCGACCAGACCCCGTCGGTGCGGCAGAAGAACATCGACGCCTTCGTGAACGACCCCGACGTCGCGGTCGCGGTGTGCTCGCTGACCGCCGCCGGGGTGGGGCTGAACCTGCAGGTCGCCTCGAACCTCGTGCTCGCCGAGCTGAGCTGGACCGACGCCGAGCAGACGCAGGCGATCGACCGCAGCCACCGGATCGGGCAGACCGAGCCGGTGACGGCGTGGCGGATCATCGCCGCGCAGACCCTCGACGCGCGGATCGCCGAGCTGATCGACAGCAAGGCCGGCCTGGCCGCCCGGGCCCTCGACGGCTCGGACGAGGAGGTCTCCTCGTCCTCCGACGTGCAGCTCGAGGCGTTGGTCGCGCTGCTCACCGACGCGCTGGCGAACCGCTAGGGCGAAGCGAACAGCGCCGCCAGCGCCGCGTCGGACGCGGCCAGGGCGGCCCGGTCGAAGGTGCTGCTGCTGGCGACCAGCTCGGCGGCCCCGGTGCGGTCGAGGAGCTCGGCCAGCCGGCTCCCCACCTGCTCCGGCGTGCCGGCGATCGCGGTGGCAGCGGTCTGCTCGAGGTACTGCTGCTGCCGGGCCGAGCGCCGGGCGGCCCGGACGGCGGCCACCGGCTCCAGGGGCGGGAACGCGCCCTCCGTGCGGGCCCGGGCCATCGCCCACGCCTCGGGCAGCAGCAGGTCCGCGGCCTCCGCGGCGGTGTCGGCGACGAGCACGTCGAGGCTGACCGAGATCCGCGGCTCGGGCTGCTGCTCGGACGGCCGGAAGGTGCGCCGGTAGCGGGCCAGCGCGGCCAGCCCCGGCTCCGGGTCGCCGCCGACGCCGAGGATCGGCCCACCGACGATCACCGGCATGCCCAGCCCTGCCGCGACCTCCAGCCCGCTGCCCGTGGCCAGCAGGTGCAGCGGCACCGGTGCGACCGGCCGGGGGTGGAGCGTGATGTCGGCGCTCCCGGTGAGGAAGGCGCGCAGCTCGGCGAGGTCGGCGGGGAAGTCGCGCTCGGTCTCCCGCAGCGCCCGGCGCACCGGCGGGGTGAAGCCGGGGGAGCGGCCCAGCCCCAGGTCGACCCGACCCGGCGCGAAGGCGGCGAGGGTGGCGAACTGCTCGGCGACGACCAGCGGCTGGTGGTGGGGGAGCATCACCCCGGCCGAGCCCAGCCGGATGGTCGACGTCCGGGCCGCCAGCGCGGCCAGCAGGACGGCGGGCGCCGCACCGGCCACGCCCGGAACGCCGTGGTGCTCGGCCACCCAGAACCGCGCGAACCCCAGCTGCTCGGCGCGCGCCGCCCGCTCGGCGGTGCCGACGAGCGCCGCGGCGTCCGGCTCGCCCACGCGGGTGCGCGAGCGGTCGAGCAGGGACAGCCGGGCGCCTTCGTCGATCACGCAGGGGCCAGCGCTCCGCGCGGCCGGGCTGTTCCGGCACTCACGCCGGGCGGGCGAACGCCTCCAACGCGGCGCGCCAGGTCAGGTCGAGGTCGGCGCCGGGCGGGAAGCGGTCCGCCAGCTCGAGGTCGACCAGGCCGTGCGCCAGCGCCCAGAGCGCCCGCGCGCGGTGCTCGTCACCCCCGGCGGCCGCCACGACCGGCGCGGCGGCCGACTCCTCGACGCCGGGGCTCAGCGCGTCGCGGCGCAGCGGCCGCCCGGTGGCCAGCCGGTACAGGCGGGGGTGCGCCGTCGCCCACGCCCGGTACGCCGCGGCGAGCGCGTGCAGGTCCGGTCCGGCGGTGGAGATCGCCGCGCCCATCTGCAGCAGGGCCCGCTCCTGCAATCCGGCCTCGACGTCGTCCTTGCTGCGCACGTGCTTGTACAGCGAGGGAGCCTGCATGCCGAGCTCGGCGGCCAGCCGCCGCATGGTCACCGCCTCCGGGCCCTCCGCCTCGAGCAGCCGCTCGGCGACGGCGAGGACCTCGTCGCGGCGGCTCACCGGCGGCCCCTCTCCTCGGCCCGCACCTTGAGCGCCTCGTTCATCCCGGCGAAGCCGGCCTCGGTCTTGGCGAGCGTGCCGCCGAACAGCGGCACCAGGAGCCCCCGGAACTCCTCGCGCTGGGTCAGGTCCGTGCCGCCGTCCGCCCGCGGGGTGAGGGTGAAGGAGTGGGTGCCGTCGAAGAGCCCGGGCACCCCGAGCCGGCCGAGCCAGGCCAGCCGGTGCCCCTCCTCGACCGTGGTGACGGTCGGGCGGAAGGTCATGCCCGAACCCCCGGGCGGGACGATGCGGACCCGCAGGCGGGCGCCCTCCCGGAGCTCGCCCGAGAGCTCCGGGATGAACGGGTTCCACGTCCCGTAGCTCCCGGTGTCGGTCAGCTCGGCCCAGACGACCTGGGGCGGGGCGGCGATGGACGTGGTCACGCTGATCTCGCGCACGGTGACTTCCTCCGGGGGGTGGCTAACGGCGTTAGCCAGTCTGGCTAACGCCGTTAGCCGTGTCAAGCGACCGTCGTCCGCAGGTCCGGTGCGCCGGCCCGCTCCGCCGGTCGGGGATGATCGCGCCGTGATCGGGGAGGTGGACGCCGTGCCGACGACGCGCTCCGCCCCCCGGGTCCGGCGACCCAGCGACGTCCTCCAGCTCGGCGTCTCGGTCACCGGGCTGCTCCTCGTCGTGCTGGCCGCCGCCCAGGCCCCGGACGCCGTCGACTCCCTGGTGGACGCCGTGCCGGTGGTCCGGCGGGACCCCGTCCGCGCGGTGCTCTCGGCCGCGTCGGTCGCCGCCTCCCTCGCGGTGCTCGCCGTGCTGCTGACCGTGGCGGTCGACGCCGCCCGCCAGCGCCGGGCCGCCGCGCTCCAGGCGGTCGCGGCCGGCCTGCTCGGTCTGCTCCTCGGCGCGGTGGGGGAGCGGCTGGGCGACGACGCCGGCGGGATCGTCCCCGACGTCCTCACCGCTCCCCGGGACGACGCCGCGCTGGTGCCGGTCGTGGTCACGATCGCCTTCCTCGTCGGGGCGGACCTGCAGCGGCGCCGGCGCTGGCGGGTGCCCAGCCGCTGGGCGGTGCTGGCCGCGCTCGGGTGCGCGATCGCGCTCGGCAACCTCACCCTGCCCGGCGTCGTCGCGGCGGTCCTGCTCGGCGCCGCCGCGGGTCTGGCCGTGCGGTTGGCGGCCGGCGTCGCCCCGGCCCGCCCGGACGACGACGTGCTCCGCGCCGTGCTCGCCCGCGCCGGGGTGGCCGTCGGCGAGCTGGAGGTGACCGAGCAGGCGGCCGGCTTCGTCCGCCTCACCGGCACCGACGGCACCGGACCGGTCTGCGTCACCGTCGTGGACCCCGACGGGCGCGGCGTCCCGCTGGTGCGGCGTGCCGGCCGGCTGCTCCGGTTCCGCGCCGCCGTGGTCGGCCGTCCCGCGCTCAGCCAGCGCGGGGACCTGGAACGCCAGGCGTCGAGCGCGGCGCTGGCCGCCGCCGCCGGTGTGCCCGTGCCGGGCGTCCTGGCGCTGCTCGCGGTCGGTCCCGCGCTCGTCCTGGCCGAGCGACCGCTGGACGGCACGCCGCTGCCGGAGGCCGGGGACGCCGCCGCCGGCGGGCTGACCGCGGCGTTCGCCGCGCTGCGCCGGCTGCACGACGTCGGCCTGGCCCACGGCGGGCTGACCCCCGAGTGCGTCGTCCTGGGCGCCGACGGCCGGGCCGGCTTCCGCGACCTCCGCTCGGCGCAGCCCGCGGCCGGGGACCTCCAGCGCGATCTCGACGCGGTGGCCCTGCTCGTCGGCGGGGCCACCGTCGTCGGCCCGGACGCGGCGACGTCGGCGCTCCGCGCGGCGTACACCCGCGGTGCCGGGCCGCCCCGCCTCCCCGCGCTGCTGCAGCCCGTCGCCCTCCCCGCCGTGGTGCGGCGGTCCGTGCGCGGCACCGACCTGCTCGCGGAGCTGCGCACCGCCCTCGCCGGCCCGGACGGCCCGGTGGCGTCCGCGCCCCGGCTGGAGCGGTTCTCGCTGCGGGTGATCCTCACCGTGGCCGCGACCACCGTCGCCGCGGTCCTGCTCGCCTCGCAGCTGTCGCGGGTGAGCGTCGTCGACGAGCTGCGGCAGGCCGATCCGTGGTGGCTGCTGGTCGCGCTCGGCGGGTCGGCGGTGACCTACGTCGGGGCGGCCCTGGTGCTGGTCGCGTTCGTGCCCATCGCGCTGTCCCTGGTGCGCACCTCGCTCGTGCAGCTCTCCACGGCCTGGCTGACGCTGGTGACCCCGCCGACGGTGGGCCACGTCGGGCTCAACGTCCGCTTCCTGCAGCAGTCGGGGCTGAGCGTCGCCGGGGCCGCGGCGAGCGTCGCGGTCAGCCAGGTGGCCACGGTGGCGGTGACCGTCCTGCTGCTGCTCGTCGTCGGCTGGGCCAGCGGTGTGTCGACCGCCCGTCTCTCGCTGGTGCCGAGCGGTGAGGTGCTGCTCGTCCTGGCCGTCGCGCTCGCGGTGGTCGGCGGCCTCCTCGCCGTGCCGTCGGTCCGGCGGCTGCTGCGCGACCGGCTCGAGCCGCTGCTCCGGCAGTCGCTGCCCCAGCTGCTCTCCGCGGCCACCGAACCGCGGCGGCTGGTCACCGCGGTCGGCGGCATCCTGCTGCAGACCGCCGGTTACGTGCTGGCCCTGGACGCCTCGCTGCGGGCCTTCGACGCCTCGGTGGCGCTGCCCACGGTGATCGGCGTGTACCTGGTGGCCTCCACGGTGGGGTCGGTCGCGCCGACGCCGGGTGGGCTGGGGGCGGTGGAGGCGGCGCTCGTCGGTGGGCTGACGGCGACCGGCGTCCCGGTGTCCTCCGCGCTCGCGGCGGTGCTGGCCTTCCGGACGGTCACCTTCTGGCTGCCCGCGCCGCTGGGCTGGCTCGCCTTCGTGCACCTGCAGCGGCGCCGGGCGATCTGACCGGTCAGGCCTCGAACTCGGCGCTGTCCCACTCCGCCGTCCACGGCCGGCGGCTGTGCTGCAGCCGCAGCCGGCCGGGCCGGGCGTCGATCGTCTCGGCGAACACGGTGCCGTACACCTGACCGTCACGCTCGTGCCGGACGACCAGCGCGGCCGGGTCGTCGGCCGGTGGGTGCTCCTGGACCAGCGCCCGCCACTGCTCGGGGAACGACGTCGCGGCGAAGGCGTCCCGCCACCGGCCGCCCTTGCTGTCCTCCGGGCCGCCGGAGGTGAGCACGTGCGTGCCGTCGGGGTGCTCGGTCGCCGTGAGCCGCTCGCCGTCGAACTCCCAGCTGGTCAGCCGGTCGGGCGAGGCCAGGACGAGCAGGAACCCGGCCATCCCGGTGAGCTCCACGTGCTCGGTCCAACCCGCTCCGTGCACGGCGGCCAGCAGCGGTAGCACGCCGCGGCTGGGGGCGCCCGGAGCGGCAGGGCGCTCGTGGTGCCGGTTGAGCACGAGCGCGGTGACGCCGGTCGCGACGTCGGTCGCGCACCACGTCCCGCCGGCGAGGCGGTCCCGGCCGCCGACCAGGTCGGGCAGCTCCGGCCACCACCGGCCGGGGACGTCGAACTCGCGGGTGGTCAGCTCGTCGCGGACGGCGAGGATCTCCACCGGCCGGCCGGAGGACCGTCGCGCCACCACCGTGCACATGGCCGCATCCTCCCGCGCCCGCCGTTCCGGCACGTCACGGGCCCGCTCCTAGGGTGAGCGGGTGACCCTCGACCTGTCGGCCGTCGTGCTGCCCGACCGGCACCCCGTCCCGCTGTTCCTCGACGACGTGCGGGCGGCCGAGCGCGCCGGCGTGCGCACGGTGTGGACCTACGACCACCTGACCTGGCCGCTGCTGGCCGACGGGCCGTGGCACGCCGCCGTGCCGCTGCTGGCCGCGGCGGCCGTCGGCACCGAGCGGGTGCGGCTCGGCACCCTCGTCGCGTCGCCGAACTTCCGGCACCCCGCCCCCTTCGCCAAGGAGCTGATGACGCTCGACCAGCTGTCCGGCGGCCGGCTCGACGTCGGGGTCGGCGTCGGCACCGAGGGCCCCGACGCGCGGGTGCTGGGCGGTCCGCCGCTGACCCGGGCGGAGCGCACGGAGCGGTTCGCCGAGTGGCTGGCGGCGCTCGACCGGCTGCTCGTCGAGCCGGTGGCCACCGTGCAGGGCGCCTGGTTCACGGCGGTCGACGCGCACCAGATCCCGGGCTGCGTCCAGCGGCCCCGGCTGCCGTTCACCGTCGCGGCCACCGGGCCGCGGGCGCTCCGGCTGGCGGCCCGGTACGGCTCGGCCTGGGTCACCTACGGCCCCTTCGGCGCCGACGTGCCCGCCGACGAGTGGCTCGCCGCGATCGCCGAGCAGAGCCGCCGGCTCACCGCCGCCCTGGAGCAGGAGGGCCGCGACCCCGGGGAGCTGCGCCGCTCCGTGCTCGTCGGGCTCGAGGTCGCCTGGCCGTTCGAGAGCCGCGAGCGCTACCTCGACACCCTCGGCCGGCTGGCCGAGGCCGGCATCACCGAGGTCGCCGTGCACTGGCCGCGGCCGGACGGGCGCGGGGTGCCCGAGCCGGCGCTGCCGTTCGTCGCGGAGGCGCACGGCCTCTGACGGCGGAGGTGGTGCCTGCGGTACCGCCGGTCCGGTAGCGGGCGGGATCGATCGAGGGCGCGGCACGGGGCGATGGTGGAGCTCACCGGCCCACCGATGCGAGGAGCTCCCCATGCCGCACCGCACGCTCTCCACCCCGCGCGTCGCCCGCCGCCGCGGCCCGGTCGCCTTCGGCCTCGCCGGGGCGGTGGCCGCCGGCGTCGCCCTCGTCGCGCCGGCAGCCACCGCCGCGCCGGCAGCCACCGCCGCACCGGAAGCCACCGCCGCGCCCGGCGGCCCCGCGCACAGCGCCGTCCAGCGCGAGCTGGACGCCCTGGTCGCCGAGGACGGCTTCCCCGGCGCGCTGGCCTCCGTCCGGTACGCCGACGGGCGGGTCCGCCAGCACACCGCCGGGGTCGGCGACCTGCGCACCGGCGAACCGGTCCCCAGGGACGGCGTGGTGCGGATCGGCAGCAACACCAAGACGTTCACCGCCGTCGTCGTCCTCCAGCTCGTGGGGGAGGGGCAGGTCGAGCTCGACGCCCCCGTGGAGCGGTACCTGCCGGGCGTGGTGCGGGGGAACGGGCACGACGGGAACCGCATCACCGTCCGGCAGCTGCTGCAGCAGACCAGCGGGCTGCCCGACTACGACGACGTCCTCTTCGACGAGCCCGCGGACCTGGTCGACCGGAGGTCGGACCACCTCCAGCCGCACCGGCTGGTCGACGCCGCCCTGACCAGCCCGCCGCACTTCGCCCCCGGCACGCAGTGGGAGTACAGCAACACCAACTACGTGCTGGCCGGGCTGCTCGTCGAGGAGGTGACCCGGCGACCGGTGGGGGAGGAGATCACCCGGCGGATCATCGAGCCGCTGCAGCTCCGGCACACCTACTGGCCGACCACGGGGGACCAGCGGATCGCGGGCCGGCACCCGCAGGGCTACGTCGCCGTCGAGCCCGGCACCCCGTGGGTCGACGTCACGGAGATGGACCCCTCGTTCGGCTGGGCCGCCGGTCAGCTGATCTCGACCGCGGACGAGCTGCGCCGCTTCTTCGACGCGCTGCTCGCCGGGGAGCTCCTGCAGCCGGCGCAGCAGGCCGAGATGCTGGGCACCGTGCCCGCGCCGGGCTTCGAGCCCACCGAGGGGTGGGAGTACGGCCTGGGCATCGCCCGGCACGAGCTCAGCTGCGGCGGCGCGGCCTGGGGCCACGGCGGGGACATCCAGGGCTTCGAGACCCGCAACCTGGCCACCGAGGACGGGCGCAGCGCCGTCGTCGCGGTCACCGCCCTGCCGACGTCGCTGGAGATGACCGAGCACGTGTCCGACGCGGTCGACGCCGCCCTGTGCGCCCCGGCCCGTTGACGAGCCGGGCGCAGGGCTCAGCGCCCCCCGGCTCAGCTCGGGCGGCCCAGGGCCGGACCGGTGTCGGCGAGGAAGCGCGCCAGGCTCCGGGCCGGCCGGCCGGTCACCCGCTCGACGTCGTCGGTGACCGCGCTGAAGACGCCGGCCCGCACCCGCTCGAAGGTCAGCACGGACAGCTCCCGCTCGAAGCCCTCGGACCCCGCCACGGCCTCCTCGACCGTCAGCTCCCGGTGCGCCACGGGGTGCCCGAGGGCGGCGGACAGCAGCGCGGCCGTGCGCGCCAGGGAGAGCGACTCCGGTCCGGACAGCTCGAGCACCTGGCCCGAGTGCGCGTCGTCGAGCAGGGCCCGTCCGGCCACCGCCGCGATGTCGCGGGCGTCGATCCAGGCGACCCGGGCACCGCCGTCGGCGAACGGCAGCTCGCCGTCGTCCAGGAGCCGGTCGCGGTAGAACCGCGGGTCGGTGAAGACCTGCATGAACCAGCTCGGCCGCAGGATGGTCCAGCTCCGCCCGCTGCCGCGCACCGCGCGCTCGGTCCGGACCGCCCAGCCGTCGGGCCCCACCTGGTCGGCGTCCCGCTCGGAGAGCAGGACGACGTGGGCTCCGGCCGGCGTCGCGTCGAGCAGCGCCGCGACGAGCTCCGGCGCGTCGGGCCGATCGGGCCGGATCAGGTACACGGCGTCCGCCGCGCCGGTGGCCGCGGACCAGCCGGACGGGTCGTCCCAGCTGAAGGGGACCGGCCGCACGCCGGCCAGGGCGACGCGCCCCGGATCGCTGCTGCCGCCGAGCACCTCGACGCCCCGGGCGGTCAGCAGCCCGGCGAGCGGGACCCCGGTCTTGCCGCGGATCCCGGTGACCAGCACGCGGGTCACGGCCGGCGCTCCTCCGGCGGCGGGATCAGCCCGAGGGCCGCGGTCAGCGCGCCGTACACCAGCGCGGGGCCGGTGTGGGCGAACCGCTTGCCCGCGGCCGCGCGGCGCTCCCCGCGGCGGAACATCCAGCGCTCGCCGGCGACCACGCCGGCCACCGTTCCCACCACGGAGACGGCCACCACCCCGGCGGCGGCGGCCCTGCCGCGCGCCGGCATCGACCGGAGGACCTGCGCGAGGGCCCCGGCGCCCTCGCCGTCCCCGCTCCCGGAACTGCGGGACGCCCGCAGCTCCGGCACGGACGCCGCGACGGAGACCGCGACCAGCCCGGCCTTGACCCAGCCGCGGGTGGTGCGCGAGGGGATGAGGTCCGGCGTGGCGTAGTAGGCCGCGGTCGCTGCGCCGGAGACGAGCGCTGCCGTGGTCCGGGACGTCGGGGGGCGGGTGCTCATGCGGCCATCCTGCCGCGGGCGTCGGTCAGGCCGCCCGGGCCAGGTCGGCGGGCCGGAACTGCCCGTCGGACAGCTTGGTCTCGATCTGCTCCAGGCTGCGGCCGGTGAGCTCGGGCATGCGCAGGTACAGGAAGACGAACGCGGCCACGTTGAACCCGGCGTAGAGCCAGAAGGTCTGGCCGGTGCCGATCGTGTCGATGATGGTCAGCAGGGTCAGGGTGATCAGCAGGTTGGTGCCCCACAGGGACGCCGACTGGGCCGCCGCACCGGCCTCGCGGGTGGCCAGCGGGTAGATCTCCGAGCCGGTCAGCCAGCCCATGAGCTGGATGCCGCCGGCGGTGAACGCCATGAACGCGATCAGGGTGGCCACGATGTAGGGCACCTGCGCCTCGCCGTCGTTGCCGGTCACGAAGAACGTGCCCAGGACGATGAGCATCAGGGCCGCCCCGGGCAGCGTGACGAGGGTCAGCCGGCGGCGGCCCACCCGGTCGATGATCGCCAGCCCGATGAGCTGGGTGACGAGGTAGGTCGCGCCCAGGCCCACCGAGACGCGCAGCGCGGCGCTGTCGGAGAAGCCGTTGTCGGTGAGGATCGTCGGCGAGTAGTAGACGATCATCTCGATCCCGGACAGCTGGGTGAAGATCGCCAGACCGCAGCCGACGACGAGCGCCGGTCGCACCCACGCCTGCCGCAGCCCGGACCACCCGCGGGTGGTGGCCCCGCGCTCGGCCTCGACCAGCTCGTCGATGTCGCGCAGCTCGCCGGACACGTCCGCGCCCCGGGGCCGCACCCGCTCCAGCGCCTCCCGGGCGCGCTGCTCGTGCCCGGCCTTCACCAGCCAGCGCGGGCTGTCGGGCAGCCGCAGCATCAGCAGGAGCATCAGCGCGCTGGGGACCACGGCAGCGCCGATCGCCAGCCGCCAGTCGACGGCCTCGGTCGCGCCCACGATGGTGGCGACGAGGATGCCGACGCCGATGGCGATCTGGAAGAACAGCACCAGGCGGCCGCGGTACCGGCTGGGCGCGAGCTCCGCGACGTACACCGGGGCGGTCTGGGTGGCGCCGCCGACGGCGAAGCCGAGGACGACGCGGGCCAGCGACAGGAGCAGCGGGCTGGGCGCGAGCGAGGCGCCGAGCGAACCGACGACGAACACCGCGGCGACGATCAGCAGGGTGGTCCGCCGGCCGAGCCGCTCGCTGAGCCGGCTGCAGGTCAGCGCGCCGATCACCGCGCCGGCCAGGATCGAGGCGGCGATCACCTGCTCCCAGCCGTTGCCGATGGCGAACTCGTCGCTGATCTGCAGCAGCGCCCCGGAGATGATCCCGGTGTCGTAGCCGTAGAGCAGGCCGGAGATGGCCGAGACGAGGGCGACGATGACGACGGCGCCGGTCAGCCCGCCGCCGTCGTCGTCCGTGGTGCCGGTGCCGGTCGTGCGGGACGTGGTGGGGGCCTGGCCCTCGGACGCGGTGATCGGACTCTCCCTACGGCGAAGCAGCGCGGCGCCCGGCACCGTGCGGTCGCGGGCAGGGAGGCGACTGCCCGGAGCCGGTGCGTCCCACACCTCCCGCCGGGGTGTTCCCCCGGAACGGTGCGCGGGGCGTCAGGCGCCGGTGCGCGGGGAGCGGCGCAGGAAGTCCCGCGCGATCTCGTCGAAGGTCGCCCAGCGGACGCCGTCGTGCCCGGTGATGTGCTCGATGAGCCGCTCCAGCATGAGCAGCACCTGCGGGCGCCCGGAGACGTCGGGGTGGATGGTCATGGTGAACGCCGCGTAGTCCATCTCCCGGTGCACCCAGTCGAACTGGTCGCGCCACATCTGCTCGGTGTCGCGCGGGTTCACGAAGCCGTGGCTGTTCGGGCTGGACTTGATGAACATCATCGGCGGCAGGTCGTCGAGGTACCAGTTCGCCGGGATCTCGACCAGGTCGGTCTCCTCGCCGCGGACCAGCGGCTTCATCCAGGTCTCCGCCGGTGCCTCGTAGTCGATCTTCGTCCACGAGTCGCCGACCCGGACGTAGTACGGCTCGAAGTCGCGGTGCATCAGCGAGTGGTCGTAGGTGATCCCGCGCTCGAGCAGCAGCTCGTTGGTGACGCCGCTGAACTCCCACCACGGCGCCACGTAGCCGGTGGGCCGGCGCCCGGTCTTCTCCTCGATCAGCGCGATGCAGCGGTCGAGCACCGCCTGCTCCTGCTCCCGGCTCATGGCGATCGGGTTCTCGTGGCTGTAGCCGTGGACGCCGATCTCGTGCCCGGCGGCGACGCACGCCTCGAACTCCTCCGGGAACGTCTCGATCGAGTGCCCCGGCCAGAAGAACGTCTGCGTGAGGTCGTACCGCCGGAACAGCTCCAGGATGCGGGGCACCCCGACCTCGCCGGCGAAGACGCCGCGCGAGATGTCGTCCGGCGAGTTCTCGCCGCCGTACGAGCCGAGCCACCCGCCGACGGCGTCGATGTCGACGCCGAAGGCCACGAAGATCTCCTTGGCCACGTCTCCTCCTCAGGTCAGGTGCCGAGCTGGGCGTCCAGGACGCGGTACGGGTCGTCGGGGTCGTGCGCCAGCGCGGCGCCGAGCAGCAACCGGCCCTGCCACGGGCTCAGATCGGCGGCGAACCGGGCACCCGCGCGCGCCAGGCTCGCGCCGCCACCGGCGTACAGCGGGGCCACCGGTCCGGAGGCGACGCGCGAGCAGACCAGCACCGGGACGCCGTCGGCCACCAGCCCGGCGACCGCCTCCGCGATCGCGGGCGGCACGTTGCCGGCGCCGAATGCCTCCAGGACGACGCCCCGGGCACCGGCCGCCACGGCGGCGCGCAGCAGCGCGTCGTCGGCACCGAGGTAGCAGGGGACGACGTCGACCCGCGGGAGCTCCGCGGCCAGGTCGAGCGGTACGGCGTCGCGCCGGGCCGGCCGCGCGAGCGGGAGGACCGCGGCGTCGGTCACCCGCAGGAGCGGGCCGCGCCCCGGTGCGTCGAAGGCGGCGCTGCGCAGGGTGTCGACCTTCCGCACCCCGCGCGCCGCGAACACCAGGCCGTCGAAGCAGAGCAGCACGCCGAGGTCCCGGGCCGCCGGGGAGGCGGCGACGCGCAGGGCGGCGGCCAGGTTGCCCGGGCCGTCGGGGGCGGGCGAGTCGAACGGCCGCTGGGCCCCGGTGAAGACCACCGGCCGCGGGTCGTCGTGCAGCAGGTCGGCGAGGTACGCCGACTCCTCCATCGTGTCGGTGCCGTGCGTGACGACGACGCCGGCCACGTCGTCGGTGAGGCAGCGCCGGAGCTCGCGCACGAGCGCCCCGAGATCGGCCGTGGACAGCGCGAAGCTGGCCACCGTGGAGACGTCGCTCACCGTGACGTCGAGGTCCGGGGGCGGGCCGGCCGAGGCCAGCAGCTCGGCCGCCGGCGTGGTGGCGGCGAGCCCGGCGTCGGTGCGCCGGCTCGCGATGGTGCCGCCCGTCGCCAGCAGGTGCACCCGTGGCATGCCACCTCCTGGACCGTCGTGGTGATCAGCGACCCCAGGTGACCACGCGGCGGCCCACCGCGCACCCGGAGCCGGCGTCCGGTCCGGCCGCGCTCAGCCCTGCGCGGGGTCCCGGCGCGACGGCTCGGGGGAGGGTGACGGGGAGGGCAGCGGGGGGAGCCCCGGCGGCGAGGTGAGCTCGCGGTAGGCGGTGGTGTGGGCGCGCAGGGCGCTGACGGCATCGGCGACGTCGGCGCCCACCTGACCGGGGGCGGGGACCGCCTGCTCGGCCTCCAGCACCGCCGCGCAGACGTCCGCCAGCATGTCGAGGTAGCGCCGGGCGTCGGCCTCCAGGTCCGAGCGGTCGGTCGTGGCCGGGGCCAGCGCCCGCTGCCGCAGGAGCTGCTCCAGGCGGGTGCCCTCGGCCTCCAGGGAGGGCAGCAGGCCGGGGACGTCGCCGAGGTGCGCTCCCGCGGCCTGGGCGGTGGACACCTGGCGGCGGAGCCGTTCGCGGGCGCGGCCGATGTCGAGCTGGAGCTCCGCGGCCGTGCGCCGCGGCCCCGGGGGCAGGCGCCGCGCGGCGACGGCGGTCGCGCCCTGGACGCCCAGCTCGCGGGCGCGGGCGACCAGCGGGTTGCGCCGGATCCGCCGGACGACCACCCAGCCGACGACCGTGGCGACGAGGAGCAGCAGGAGGACGACGCCACCGAGGACGGCGAGCACGGCGGGGTCCAGCGCCAGCAGCCAGGACAGCTCGTCGTCGGCACGGACGTCGACGGCGCCGGCGGCGTCGGTCGGCAAGGGGGTGGTCATCGGCTCCTCGTCCCGGGCGGTGTGCCCTCCTGCAGGCAACGGTCGCGACGCCCCTGGCGGTTCCCGAGGCGCCGTCCTGCGGTCGCTGGCAGGGTGCAGGGCATGGCTGCTCCCTCTCCCGTCGTCGTGGTGACCGGTGCGAACGGGCTTGTGGGCGCGGCGGTGTGCCGGGCGCTCACCGAGCGGGGGGCGCAGGTGCGCGCGGTCGTCCGCCGCGCCGGCAGCGCGCCGGCGCTCGACGGGGCCACCGAGGTCGTCGGCGACTTCGCCGACGAGGAGCTCGCGCGGGCCGTCACCCGGGGCGCCGACGCCGTCGTCACGACGGTGCACCCGATGGGCTCGCCGCGGGAGGTGCAGCACCGGGTCGCCGTCGAGGGGACGCCGGTCCTCGCCCGGGCCGCGCGGGACGCCGGCGTCGCCCGGCTGGTGCACGTGTCCACGGCCGGTGTCTACGACCGCTCGGCGGGCGCGGGCGACGTGGCCGAGGGCAGCCCGCTCCTGCCCGACGGCAGCGGCGACTACCCCGACACCAAGAACGCCACCGACGCGGCGCTGGCGCGGATCGAGGGGCTGACGACCGTGCTGGTCCGGCCGCCGGCGATCACCGGTCCCGGCGAGACGTCGGTGTGGAACACGCTGCGCCCGCAGGAGGTCCGGGACGGCGAGCGCCGGGCCAACCCGGCGAAGACCTGGGCCTGGGTGCACGTCGACGACCTGGCCGCCTTCCTCGCCGACGTCGCCACGGGTGCCGTCGCGACCGCCGACGACCCGCAGCGCGGTCCCGTGGCCGGGGGCACGACCCCGGTGATCGTCGCGGGGGAGCCCGCGACCTGGCGCGACTACCTGGGCACCGTGGCCGGGGCCCTGGGTGTCGAACCCGAGTGGACCGACGAGCCGGTCTGGACCGGGCGGATGCGGACCGACCGGGCGCGGGGCTGGGGCTGGGCCGCGCGGGTCGGCCTCGCGCAGGCCCTGGACGAGCTGCGCCGGGGGCTCGCCCCCCGCGGGTGAGGGCACCTCAGCGCGGGGCGACCCGGAAGACCGGCCAGCCGATCTCGGTCCGCCACGCCGACGGCTCCGGGGTGTCGCGCGGGCCGACCAGGTAGGTCTCGCGCACCGGCCCGGCCACGGCCAGCGCGTTGGCCACGACCCAGGCGCCCAGCTCGCCGTAGCTGACGTCGATGTCGTCGTGCTCGCCGACGTGCGTCGTGACCGCCAGCTCCACGGCCGGCAGCGTGACCGGGTGCACGCGGCCGCGGCGCGGAGGGTCGTCGGTCGGGCGGTAGACCAGGAGCCGGCCGCGGCCCTCCTCGAACAGCGCGTTGTCGTAGAGCCCGCCCGGGGGGCCGGCCGGCTCGTCGACGACCGCGTCCAGCTCGGCCATGGCGCCGGCGTACCAGGCCAGGACCTCGTCGTGCCGGACGTCGTCCGCGACCGCGGCCACCGTCGTCGCCGGCACCGCGCGCAGCTCGACGTCCAGCGGCGGCGGCTCCGGGCGCAGCAGCCGGCGCAGCGAGGCGACCGCGGCGCGGGTGCGGTCCAGCTCGGCCTCCAGCCGCTGCAGGTGCTCCGCGACCAGCCCGGCCCGGGCGTGCGGATCGGGGGACCGGAGGATGCGCCGGACGTCGGCCAGCGGGACGTCGAGCTCCCGCAGCCGGTGGATGACCTGCGCGACCGGGATCTGGTCGGCGCTGTAGGACCGGTAGCCGGTCGCCGGGTCGACGCTCGCCGGCTCGAGCAGGCCGGCGTCGTGGTACCGGCGGAGGGTGCGCACGCTGAGGTGGGTCAGCCGGGAGAACTCGCCGATCGCCAGCACGGCGCCACTGTGCACCCTCTCCCCGGGGGAGGGTCGCGCGCTTGACCCTCCCGCGCCAGGAGGCCGCAGCCTCGGGCCATGACCACACCGACCGGCATCCGGCCCGACCAGCTCCCCACCCCGATCCGCGGCTTCCTCGCCGCGCACGTGGCCCGTGACGCGGACACCGCGCTGCGGGCCTTCACGTCCACCGCGGTGGTCGTCGACGACGGCACGACCTACCGCGGGACCGACGAGATCCGCCGCTTCCTGACCGAGGCGGGATCGGAGTTCACGTACACGACCACGCTCGTCGCCGCGGAGCGCACCGACGACGCGCACTGGGTCGCCGTCAACCGGCTGGAAGGCGACTTCCCCGGCGGGGTGGTCGACCTCCGGTACCGCTTCGCGCTGGACGGCGACCTCGTGGCAGAACTCGTCATCGCCCCGTGACGCCGGGGGCCGGCCGGTCACGCCTCACCGCTCGGCAGGCTGTGCCAGGTGTCGTAGGCGACGGCGGCCGCCCCCTCGACGTCCCCGGCGGCGCACAGCCGGATCAGCTCGTCGTGGCGGTCGGCCGACGCCTGGCCCCCGAGCGAGCCGAACCGCAGCCGCTCGGCCCGGCGCACGGTGGGCGTGAACTGCTCGAGCACCGTGCCGAGGGCGCGGTTGCCGGCGATGCGCACGAGCACCCCGTGCAGCTCGTCGTCGGCCAGCAGCGCCTGCTCGACGTCGCCGGACTCCACGGCCGCGGCGAACCGCCGGTTGGCCTCCCGCATGGCGCTGACGTCGGCCTCGGTCAGTGCCGGGACCGCCTCGCGGACCGCCAGCTCGTGCATGGCCGCGACGACGTCGCGGGCGTCGCGGACGTCCCGGGCGTCGAGCGTGCTCACGACCGTCGAGCGGCCCGGCTGGGCCGCGACGAGCCCGCTCTGCGCCAGCCGCAGCAGCGCTTCGCGCACCGGCGTCCGGCTCACCCCGAGCCAGGCCGCGAGCTCCTGGTCCCTGAGCTGCTCGCCGGGCGCGAAGGTCCCGTCGACGATCGCGTCGCGGAGGCGGCGGTGGACGTCGTCGCGCAGGAGGCCGCGGCCGACGGGACCGGACGGGGGGATCGGCACGGGGAGACCTCCTGGCGGAGCGGGGTGCTGCGGAACGGGGAAGGGCGGAAAGGAGTCTTCCGCAGCCCTTCCAAGGGATGCAATATATCGCATACCGGGTGCGTTGGCGGGGGCGCGCACGTGGTGCGCACCGGACGGGCGACGACCGATCGCTCGCTGACCGAGAGGGAGAGACCATGACCAGCAGCACTTCCGAGCCCCGCACCGGCAAGCCCACGGTGGTGCTCGTGCACGGGGCCTTCGCCGATTCGTCGAGCTGGAACGGCGTGATCGCCCAGCTCCGGCGGGACGGCTATCCGGTGATCGGGGTGGCCAACCCGCTCCGTTCGCTCCACGGCGACGCCGAGTTCCTGCGCGACGTCCTGGACGGCGTGGACGGGCCGATCGTGCTCGCCGGCCACTCCTACGGCGGCAGCGTGATGAGCGAGGCCGCCGACGGCCATCCCCGGGTGAAGGCCCTCGTGTTCGTCGCCAGCTTCCTGCTCGACGAGGGCGAGAGCACCGGCGAGCTGGCCGGGAAGTACCCGGGCAACGAGCTCGGGTCGGCGCTGCGGCCGGTGCCCGTGCGCGGTCCCGACGGGCAGCCCGTCGACGACCTGTACATCGAGCAGGACAAGTTCCAGGCGATCTTCGCCGCGGACGTGCCGGCCGACGCCGCCGCGCTGATGGCCGTCACGCAGCGGCCGATCACCGGCGACGCCCTGGCGGACAAGGCGACGAAGGCGGCCTGGAAGACCGTCCCGTCCTGGACCGTCGTCACGCAGCAGGACCTGGCCGTCCCCGCAGAGGCCCAGCGGTTCATGGCCGGGCGCGCCTCGTCGACCGTCGTCGAGGTGGACGCGTCCCACGCCGTGACCGTCTCCCGTCCCGTCGCCGTCGCGCAGGTCATCGACGAGGCCGCCCGGGCGACGGCCGCCTGACCGCCCGCGGCGACCCCGGAGGCGACGTGCAGATCCTCGACCTGATCGGCGTGTTCGCCTTCGGGGTCTCCGGGGCGCTCATGGCGATCCGCCGCGACTTCGACGTGGTGGGCATCGCGATCCTGGCCGTGGTCACCGCCCTGGGCGGCGGGCTGGTCCGCGACCTGGTGCTCGGCGACACCCCGCCCCCGGCGTTCACCGAGTGGCCGTACCTGGTCGTGGCCCTCATCGCCGCTGCGCTCACGGCGCTGACCCCGCGCGGGTTCACCCGGCTGACGCGGCCCCTGCTGGTCTTCGACGCGGCCGGGCTCGGGCTGTTCAGCGTGGCGGGCACCGAGAAGGCCTTGGACTTCGGCCTGGCACCGGTCGCGGCCGCCTGCCTGGGGGTCACGACCGCGGTCGGCGGCGGCGTGCTCCGCGACGTCATCGCCCGCGAGGTCCCGGCGCTGGTCCGGCCGGACTCCGAGCTCTACGCGGTGCCGGCGCTGGCCGGGGCGCTCCTCGTCGGCACCGCCTCGACCGCCGGCGTCGAGGGGCCGCTGCTCGGCGCCGGGGTCGCGGTCGCCGTCTTCACCGTCCGGGTGCTCGCGCTGCGCCGTCACTGGCGCGGCCCGCGGGCCCGGCACGCCTGATCGCACCGCGGCCCGGCAGGGCAGGATCGCTGCGGGGGTGCGGCCGCGCCCCCGCAGGGACGACGAGGAGGCCCCGTGATCGACGACGTCATCGCCCGCTGGCACCGGTACCTGGCAGGGGACCTCCCCGGCGGTCTCGACGCGCTGCTCGCCGACGACGTCGTCTTCTACTCGCCGGTGGTGTTCACCCCGCAGCGCGGCAGGGCGGTCACCACGCAGTACCTCGAGGCGGCGTCCCGGGCGCTGGCCGGGGCGGGCGCGTTCGGCTACACGAAGGAGGTGCTCTCCGGCGACACCGCGGTGCTCGAGTTCGAGACCACCGTCGACGGCAAGCACGTCAACGGGGTCGACATCGTCCGGTGCGACGACGCCGGCCGGATCGTCGAGTTCCGGGTGATGATCCGGCCGCTGCAGGCGATCCAGGCGGTGCACGAGCAGATGGGCCGGCTCCTGACCACCGGCGGCGGATCCGCGCCCTGGCCGTAGCCTGCGCGGGTGCCCGACCTCTTCGCGCCCCTCCCGCTGGCCCACGGCCCCGCCGCGCCCAACCGGGTGTGGCTGGCGCCGCTGACCAACACGCAGAGCCACCCCGACGGCCGGCTGTCCGAGGAGGAGCTGCGCTGGCTGGCGCTTCGGGCCCGCGGCGGCCACGGCCTCACCATGACCTGCGCGGCGCACGTGCAGGCGGGCGGCCAGGGCTTCCCCGGGCAGCTCGGCGTGTTCTCCGACGACCACCTCCCGGGGCTGACCCGGCTGGCGGCCGCGGTCAAGGACGCGGGATCGCTGGCCGCGCTCCAGCTGCACCACGCCGGTGCCCGGTCGCCGCGCGAGCTGGTGGGGCAGCCGGTCGCGCCGTCGGACGACGAGGCCAGCGGTGCCCGGGCGATGACCGCCGACGAGGTGGTGCAGCTGGTGGAGGACTTCGCCGCCGCCGCCGTGCGGGCCGAGCGCGCGGGGTTCGACGGCGTCGAGGTGCACGGCGCGCACGGTTACGTGCTCACCCAGTTCCTCTCCCCGGAGCTGAACCGGCGCACCGACGGCTACGGGGGATCCCTGGAGAACCGGGCGCGGCTGCTGCTCGAGGTGGTCACCGCCGTGCGGCAGCGCTGCCGGCCGGACTTCCAGGTGGGGGTCCGGCTCTCGCCCGAGCGCTTCGGGCTGCTGCTGGCCGAGGTCCGCGAGGTCGCCGCCGAGCTGCTGCGCGGGGGCGAGGTCGACTACCTCGACCTCTCGCTGTGGGACGTGGCCAAGCAGCCGCAGGAGGAGGCGTACCGGGACCGCCCGCTGATGGACTGGTTCACCGAGCTCGACCGCGGCAGCACCCGGCTCGGCGTGGCCGGCAAGGTGCGCAGCGGCCGGCAGGCGGCCGAGACGCTCGAGCGGGGCGCCGACTTCGTCCTGGTGGGCCGGGCGGCGATCCTGCACCACGACTTCCCCGACCGGGTGCGCCGGGACGCCGGGTTCGTGCCGGTGCCGACGCCGGTGAGCCCCGACCACCTCGCCGGCGAGGGGCTGTCCCCGGTGTTCGTCGAGTACATGCGCAACTGGCGGGGGTTCGTCGCCGACGCGTCGTGACCGGGGACCCCGGCCCGCTCTGCGCGGGCCGGGGTCGCCGGGCGGCCGGGACCTAGCGCAGGTCGAAGCGGTCGAGCTCCATGACCTTCACCCAGGCCGCGACGAAGTCCTGCACGAACTTCTCCTTGGCGTCGTCGGCCGAGTAGACCTCGACGATGCCGCGCAGGATCGAGTTCGAGCCGAAGACCAGGTCCGCGGCGGTGGCCGTGCGGACCACGTTCCCCTCGGCGTCCCGGCCCTCGTAGACGCCCTCGCCCTCGGCCGAGGTCGACCACGAGACGCCCAGGTCGAGCAGGTTGCGGAAGAAGTCCTGGGACAGCACACCGGGGCGGTCGGTGAAGACGCCGTGGCGGACGCCGCCGGTGTTCGCGCCGAGCACGCGCAGGCCGCCGACCAGCAGCGTCATCTCCTTGGCGGTCAGCTCCAGCATGTAGGCCCGGTCGACCAGCAGGGTCTCCGGCTGCAGCTTGCTGCCCGGGGCGATCCAGTTGCGGAAGCCGTCGGCGCGCGGCTCCAGCCAGCCGAAGTTCTCGACGTCGGTCTGCTCCTGCGAGGCGTCGGTGCGCCCGGGGGAGAACGGCACGGTCACCGGCACGCCGGCGTCCGCCGCGGCCTTCTCCACCGCGGCGCTGCCGCCGAGCACGATCAGGTCGGCCATCGACACCCGCTTGCCGGTCTGCTGCTCGAACTCCGCCTTGACCCGCTCGAGCACCGGCAGCACGTCGCGGACGCCCTCGTTGACCGGCCAGCCGATCTGCGGCTCGAGCCGCAGCCTGGCGCCGTTGGCGCCGCCGCGCTTGTCGGTGCCGCGGTAGGACGCGGCGGCCGACCAGGCGGTGTGCACCAGCTGCGGCACGGTGAGGCCCGACGCGAGCAGCCGCTGCTTGAGGTCGGCGATCTCGGCCTCGCCCACGAGCTCGTGGTCGACCGGGGGTACCGGGTCCTGCCAGATGAGGTCCTCGGCCGGCACGTCCGGGCCGAGGTAGCGGCTCTTCGGGCCCATGTCGCGGTGCAGCAGCTTGAACCAGGCGCGGGCGTACTGGTCGGCGAAGAGCTCGGGGTCGTCGCGGATCCGCTCGGCGATCGCGCGCAGCTCCGGGTCCACCCGCAGCGCCATGTCCGCCGTCGACATCATCGGCGGGTTCTTCTTGCCCGGGATGTGCGCATCGGCCACCAGCTCCTGGGCCTCGGGGTTGCTCGGCTGCCACTGCTTGGCGCCGGCGGGGCTCTCGGTGAGCTCCCAGTCCCACCCGAACAGCGTCTCCCAGTAGGAGTTGTCCCAGGTCGTCGGCGTCGGGGTCCAGGCGCCCTCGAGGCCGCTGGTGATGGTGTCGGCGCCCTTGCCGGTGCCGAACTGGCTGATCCAGCCCAGGCCGTTGCCGTGCACCGGGCAGCCCTCGGGCTCCGGGCCGAGCAGCGAGGGGTCGCCCGCGCCGTGCGCCTTGCCGAACGTGTGGCCGCCGGCGATGAGGGCGACGGTCTCCTCGTCGGTCATCCCCATCCGCCGGAAGGTCACCTTGATGTCGTGACCGGAGGCGAGCGGGTCGGGGTTGCCCTTGGGCCCCTCGGGGTTGACGTAGATCAGGCCCATGGTGACGTTCGCGAGCGGGCCCTCGTCGAGGTCCAGCGGATCGTCCCCGGCGTAGCGCTCGTCGCCGAGCCAGGTGTCCTCCGGACCCCAGAAGACCTCCTCCGGCTGCCAGGTGTCCTCGCGGCCGAACGCGAAGCCGAAGGTCGGCAGGCCCATGTCGTCGTGCGCGACGTTCCCGGCCAGCACCAGCAGGTCGGCCCAGGACAGCGTGCGGCCGTACTTCTGCTTGATCGGCAGCAGCAGCCGGCGGGCCTTGTCGAGGCTGGCGTTGTCCGGCCAGCTGTTCAGCGGGGCGAAGCGCTGCGCGCCCTGGCCACCGCCCCCGCGCCCGTCGGCGATGCGGTAGGTGCCGGCCGCGTGCCACGACATGCGGATGAACAGCGGGCCGTAGTGCCCCCAGTCGGCCGGCCACCAGTCCTGCGACGTGCGCATCAGCCGGCGGAGGTCGCTCTTCAGCTCCTCCACGTCGAGCTTCGCGAACTCGGCCCTGTAGTCGAAGTCCGCCCCCAGCGGGTCGGAGTCCCTCGACGGCTTGTTCAGCACCGAGAGGTCGACCTGGTTGGGCCACCAGTCGCGGTTGGTCCGGGGCCGCCGGTCGGTGGCCTGGCTCGGCGACGGGACCGCCGGGTTCTCGCTCTCGCTGGTGCTCGCGGACTGGAGCTTGTCGACTTCGTTGGTCACGACGTGCCTTCCTGTGCGGTGCGGTGGGCGGGAGGACGGCCGGCCGCGCAGGCCGGGCAGCGTCCCCAGAACAGGACCTCGGCCTCGTCGACGACGTAGCCGCCGTCGACGGAGGGGGTGAGGCAGGGTGCGGCGCCGATGGCGCAGTCGACGTCGGCGATGGCCCCGCAGTCGCGGCAGACCAGGTGGTGGTGGTTGTCGCCGACCCGGGCCTCGTAGCGGGCGTCGGAGCCCTCCGGCTGGATCCGGCGCACGAGACCGGCGGCGACCAGTGCGTGCAGGACGTCGTACACCGCCTGGTGCGACACCGCGCCCAGCCGGGAACGGGCCGCGGCGAGCAGCGTCTTGGCGTCCAGGTGCGGCTCCTGGCGGACGGCGTCGAGCACGGCGAGCCGCGGCCGGGTGACCCGCAGACCGGCAGCGCGCAGTGCCCGCTCCAGATCGGCGGTGTCCTGCACAGCCGGATTCTCCGGGGGCCTCCTTGAGCCGGTCAAGAAACCTCGTCCTCGCCGCGTGACGGCCCGGCCAGGGCAGCGGCCTCCCGCAGCCAGCCGGTGACCTCCCCGTCGATGTCGGCCGGCGTGCGCACCTCCAGGTGGTGCATCCAGTGCGCGGGCGCCGGGTGCACGACCTCCTTCCACCGCGGTGAGGGATCGCGCCGGTCGAGCACGACGGAGAGGACGACGTCCGCCCCGGGGTGGCGCAGGTACTGCCCGGGGCGCCAGAGGTAGGCGAAGCCGCGGCGCCGCCGGAAGGCGACCTGGCTGGGGGTGACCCGCACCGTCGCGCCCCCGGCGGCGTCGATCGCCGCGGTCACGCGGTCGAGGGTGGCCAGGCCCAGCGGCGAGCCGGCGAAGAAGTCCTCCGGGGTCACGGGCGCCCGCTCACCGTCCGCGGAGCCGGCCCGCCGCGGCGGTCCGCCGCCAGCAGCGCCACGGCCGCGGCGATCACACCGGCGGACACGACGGCCGCGACGAGCCCCTCCCCGCCGCGCGTCCCGCTGACCACGTTCACCGCGGTGTGCGCGAGCGCGGCCACGAGCAGGCTGCCGCTGCGCTCGTAGAGCCAGCCCAGCACGACGGCGCCCGAGGCCAGGCCGAGCAGCCACCCCGGCACCACCCAGGGGGAGAGGCCGGCCAGACCGCTGTCGATCCAGAACAGCGGCAGGTGCCACAGCGCCCAGGGCACGGTGAGCACCAGCGCCGCGTCCCGGAGCCCGAGCCGCCGGCGCAGCCGGGTCCAGGCCAGCCCGCGCCAGCCGACCTCCTCGCCGAGGCCGCCCACGGCGAAGAGGACGAGCAGCACCGCCGGCCACGACCAGGCCGGGATCCCGGGCATGTCGGCGAAGTCGCCGAGCGCCGGCCCGTCCCCGAGCAGGTGGAGGAGCGGGGCCGCCACCGCGGCGACGGCGGGCGGGAGCAGGGCCAGCGCCCACCAGCGCGGCGCGCCGAGCCGTCCGCGCAGCTGCCGCACCGCCGGTCGGCCTCCCGTCGCCGCCGTCACCCCGACGGCGGCGAGCGCCGGTCCGAGCAGACCAGGGACGTGGCTGGCGGTGCCCCCGGTGAGCGCCACCGGCACCCACCAGGACCAGGAGAGGAGCACGGCCAGGAGCACGTAGGCGGCCAGCGGGCGGTCGCGGACGACCGCGCGGAGCGCCGTCCGCGTGCCCACGGCGCCGGGCTGGTCCCGTGCCGCCGGCCCGGCCGCCGTCACAGCGCGGACCAGCCCCCGTCGCAGGCGAGCACGGCACCGTTGACGTTGCTGGCGTCGTCGGAGGCGATCCAGGTGATGGCGGCGGCGAGCTCCTCGGAGCTGGCGATCGGCGGGATGGTCACGGCCATGATCGGCCCGAGCACCTGCCCGGCCAGGGTGGAGCGGAACGGGGCCTCGATCGAGGTGGCGACCGGCCCCGGGGCGACGGCGTTGCAGCGGATGCCCTGCTGCCGGTAGAAGAGCGCGGTGCTCCGGGTCAGGCTGTTGACCGCCGCCTTCGAGGCCGCGTAGGCGACGCCGGAGGCCGACGCCCGGAACCCGGCCTCGGACGAGACGTTGACGATGGAGCCGTGCCCGGCGGCGAGCATCACCGCCAGCACCGCGCGGGTCATCCGCATGGTCGCCGTCAGGTTCACCGCGAGCACGCGGTCCCAGGTCTCGTCGTCCATCTCCGCAGGCGGCAGGAAGCCGTCCATGATCCCCACGTTGTTCACCAGCACGTCGACCCGGCCGTCGGCGGCGGCGAGGAGCTCGGCGGCGCTGCCCGACTGGGCGACGTCGCCGGCCACGGGCACCAGCGGCAGCTCGCCGTGCTCGCCCACCAGCTCCTTCAGCCGCGGCTCGGAGATGTCGGAGGCGATGACGCGCGCCCCCTCGCGGGCCAGCCGGAGGGCGGTGGCGCGGCCGATGCCGGCCCCGGCCCCCGTCACGACGGCGGTGCGCCCGTCGAAGCGGCCGGCGGTGAACTCGGACATGGCTCTCCAGGGGGATCGGCACGCCGGAGCCCCGGCGCGGTGGGAGGTGCGGGGACGAGGGAACCGGCCGGCGCCGCGCGGCGGGCAGGGCCGAAGGACCCGGCCGGACCGGGAGAGGTCACCGGCCCGGCCGGGCCGCTCCCGTCACCGCCCGGGCGCCACGTCCAGCACCAGGTCCCGCAGCTCCATCTCGCCGTAGCGGAAGTCGCCGTCCGGCAGCTGCCACACCGCGGCTCCGCCGGTCATCCGCGGGCGACCGTCCACGGTCCGCCAGCCGGTCACCGGGGTGCTCCACCGGGCCCGCACCAGGCCGCCGGGCAGGTCCGCCCAGCGGTCGGTGCTGCGGACGTCCCGGGGCCGCCCCGCCTCGTCGAGGAGGACCTCGGCCCCGACCGTGCGCCCGGCGTCGGAGACCGAGACCCGGAAGGCGTCCGGCCCGGCGGCCGACCAGGTCGTCCGGGGGTCCAGCAGCATCCCGGGTGCCAGCAGGACGGCGTCGTCGAGCCAGGTGGTGAGCTCGCCGGTGTCGAACTCGGGGCCCGACCCGTCGGCGACGGTCACCACTCCGAGCGCCTTGCCGAGCATCCGGCCGGTCCCGGCGCGGTAGGTGTCCCAGCCCCACATCGGCAGGGCCCGGCCCACCACCAGCCGCATGCGGAAGAGCCGGGCCACCTCGACGGCGGAGTTGTACTGCCAGGCGTCCAGCGGCAGCCACGGTCCGTCGGGCCGCCGGCGGAACCGTCCGCGGAAGTGCGCCCGGAACGACCACGGTCGGGGCCGGCCCACCACGCCCATGGCGCGCAGGTACCGGGCTGCGGCCTCCGGGAGCCCGTCGAGGTCGGCGTCGGTCACCGGCCCGGTGCGGGCCGGCCCGGCCGGCAGCCCGGCGGCGGCCACCGTCCGGGTGAACGCCCGCGGTGGGCGCGGCCGGCGCCGTCCGCGGTGCGCATCCTGCCTGTTCCGCACGGACCCTCCCCGGTGCTCGGAACCCCGACCCTGCCCGGCGGAGCGCCCCGCTGCCACCGGGGCGCTCACCGCCGGAGCTCCTCGTCGGACCGGGCGTCGTCCGGGTCGCGCGGGGCCGGTACGCCGCGGGACGTCCCGCGCCGGCGCCACAGCGGCTCGAGAGCGGTGAGCTGCTCGTCGGTGGCGACGCCGAACGGCGGGCGGGCCGGCGTGGGCAGCGCGTGCCGGCCCTGGCCCCGGGTGGCACGCAGGCTCAGCCAGATCGAGACGCCGATGATCGTGCTGATCACCGCCAGGCTGACGGTCGTGGGCACGTAGAAGACGTCGATCTTGAGCGCCATCTTCAGGCCGACCCACACCAGCACCAGCGCCAGCCCGGTCTTGAGGTAGACGAAGCGGTGGATCAGGTCGGCGAGCAGGAAGTACATGGCGCGCAGCCCCAGGATCGCGAACGCGTTCGCGGTGAAGACCAGGAACGGCTCGTCGGTGACCGCGAAGATCGCCGGGATCGAGTCGACGGCGAAGACGATGTCGGTGAGCTCGACGAGGAACAGCACGGCCAGCAGCGGCGTGGCCAGCAGCTTCCCGCCGCGTCGGATGAGGAACCGCTGGCCGTGGTAGTCGTCGGTCATCGGCACCCACCGGCGGAACAGGCGCAGGGCGCGGGACCGCTCCGGGTCCAGGTGCTCGTCGCGCTGCCGCAGCATCCGGTAGCCGGTCCAGAGCAGGAACGCGGCGAACAGGTAGAGCACCCAGCCGAAGCTCGCGATGAGCACCGAGCCCCCGGCGATGAACAGCCCGCGGAACACCAGCGCCCCCAGCACGCCCAGGAACAGCACCCGGTGCTGCAGCTCGCGGGGGACGGCGAAGTAGGCGAACAGGATGGCCCAGACGAAGACGTTGTCCACGGCCAGCGACTTCTCGATCAGGTAGCCGGCGAAGTACTGCTGCCCCAGCTCCGCCCCGTAGCGCCACCACACCCAGGCGCCGAACCCGATGCCGGTGGTCACCCAGACCGCCGACCACGCCGCCGCCTCGCGCACGCCGATCACGTGGGCGCGCCGGTGGGCGAGCAGATCGACCGCCAGCATCCCGACGATGAACGCCAGGACGGCCAGCCACAACCACAGGGACACCTGCACGAGCACACCTCCGGTCCGAACCGACCGGAGGTCTCTCCCGGCGCCCGGCCGTGCCGGGCACCCGCTCCACCGAGCCCCCTCCCGAGGGAGCCGTACTGACGGCGGTGCGACGGGGGATACTCCCCTCCGCGAACGAGTGAACCGCACTTCAGGTGTTCGCGCCACCCGATCCGAACAGGAGACGCCGGATGACCGCCGCGGACCGCCCGTCCTGGACCTTCCTCACCAACCACGGGCACGTGCTCCTGGCCGTCGCCGCCGATCCGCGGGCCCGGGTGGCGGAGCTCGCCGAGCGGGTGGGCATCAGCGAGCGCGCGACCCTGGCGATCCTGCGGGACCTGGAGGAGGCGGGCTACGTCAGCCGGGCCCGCGAGGGCCGGCGGACGCGCTACGAGCTGCACCGGCACCGGCCGTTCCGCCATCCCAACGAGGCCCACCGCGAGGTGGACGAGCTGCTCGCGGTCTTCGAGGTCCCCGCGGGCAGGACGCCGGGGGAGGGCTGAGGCCGTCCGCGGCACGGTCGGACGCCCCTGGCCGAGGGGACGTCCGGCCCGCCCCGGTGTCCCCGTCGTCGGCGACCCTGGAGGTCCTGCCCCGCGCCGGCCGGCCGGCCCCACCGAGACGAGGAACCGATGCTCCGTGCGCTGCTGCTGTCCGCGGGTGCCGCGGCGGCGGGCCTGCAGGTGCTGCACGCCCGACGCAACTGGGGAGCCACGGACGCGGAGGTGGCCGCCGTCCTGCCCGGTGACGACCTGGTCCCGGAGCCCGCCGAGCAGCTCACGATGGCCGTGCCCGTGGACGCGCCGCCGGAGGCGGTCTGGGCGTGGCTGGTGCAGATCGGCCAGGACCGCGGCGGCATGTACAGCTACGACCGGCTGGAGAACCTGATCGGGCTGCGGATCCACTCGGCCGACGAGATCCGCGAGGAGTGGCAGCACCTCGCCGAGGGGGACCGGGTCGTCGTGGTGCCGCGGGGTTACGGCCCGATGCCCGACGGCTACGCCTTCACCGTGGCGCGGGTGGACCCGCCGCGGGCGCTGGTGCTGCGCCAGGCACCCCCGGAGCACCCGTGGAACGGGGTGTGGTCCTTCTCCGTCGTGCCCGACGGCGCCGGCGGCTGCCGGCTGCTCTCGCGGGCCCGCACCGAGGTCCCGCGGCAGGCGGGGCTGCGCGTGGCCACCCGGATCGGCGAGCCGGTGACCCTGGTGATGACCCGCCGCATGCTGCACGGCATCAAGGAGCGCGCCGAGCGGCGCGGCGCCCCGGCGGCGAGCTGACCCGGGGGATCAGGGGGCGCGCAACGGCTCCGGGCCGCCCTCCTCCTCGCCCTCCTGGGCCGCCGCGGCCGACACGAGCTCCGCCAGACCGCGCTCGATGCCGTCGGCCAGGGTCCACACGTCCGCCGCGGTGTCGTAGTCGCCGGTCACCCCGAAGGTCAGCCGGCCGCAGTAGCTGAAGATCGCCACCCCGGTGCGCAGCCGGGCGGCGATGGGGACGTAGGGGACGATCTCCACCAGCCGCCGGCCGAGCGCGTACAGCGGCCGGCGCGGACCGGGCACGTTCGTCGTCACCGTCACGATCTGCCGCTGCGGCAGCCGCGCGGCCAGCCGCACCGGCGCGGCGATCGAGGGGAAGGGCTCGCCCCCGGCCACGGCCAGCAGCGCCGCGCCGGCCTCGGCCTCGCCCGCGGCCTTGAGGTGGGTGAGCCGTGCACGCACCGCCGCGAGCCGCTCGACCGGATCGGCGACGTCGACGGGCAGGTCGGCCAGGAGCAGCGACACCCGGTTGTCCCGGATGCTCTCCTCGCCGGGGGCGCGCACCGAGACCGGGACCAGGGTGCGCACGCCGTGCGGCGCGGGCTGCTCGCCCCGCTCCAGGAGCAGTTCCCGGAAGCCGGCGGTCACCGCGGCCAGGACGACGTCGTTGAACGTCCCCCCGAGCGCCGAGCGGACCCTCCTGACGTCGTCCACCGTGCCGCGGGCCAGCGCGAACCGCCGGTGCCCGGACAGCGCGCCGGACAGCGAGGTCCGCGACGCCGGGACCAGCGCCCCGGCGAGGGACGCCACGCCGCGGGCGGTGCGCGCGGCGGTGCGGCCCAGCGCCCGCGGCCGGCGCGCCGCCGCCAGCAGCGCCCGGGCCTGCTTCGCCGGGAGCCGCAGCAGGTCCAGGGCCGCCGCCGAGGCGAGCGCGAGGTCCGAGGGCGGTGGCTCCGGGTGCCAGTCGTCCGGCGCCGGGGCGCCGGGCTCGGGAGTGGCGTCGAAGACCACCCGGTACAGATCGGTCCCCGAGATGCCGTCGACCATGCTGTGGTGGACCTTCGAGATGAGGGCCCAGCGCTCCTCGCCGGTACCCGCGTCGCGCACGCCGTCGACCAGCCAGTACTCCCACAGGGGGCGGGCCCGGTCCAGCCGGGCCGACATGACCCGGCCCATGAGCGCGGCCAGCTCGCGGTCGCCCCCCGGCGGGGGCAGGGCGGTGCGGCGCAGGTGGTAGCCGAGGTCGAAGGACGGGTCGTCCACCCACACCGGCGGGCCGAGGTCCAGCGCCACCTCGCGGGCCTTCTGGCGGTACCGGGGGATCAGCGGCAGCCGGCCGGCCAGCGCGGCGGCGAACTCGTCGGTGGACGGCGCGCGGCCCTCGAACACCGCGATCGACGCGATGGCCAGGGACGTGCCGGGCTCCTCGTCCTCGAGCTGGAGGAACGCGGCGTCCAGCGGGCTCATGCGGTCCATCAGCCGACGAGCTCCCGCTTGAGGATCTTGCCCGTGGCGTTCTTCGGCAGCGCGTCCCGGAACTCGACCGTGCGCGGGTACTTGTAGGACGCCACGCGCTCCCGCACGAAGGCGACCAGCTCGGCCTCCGTGGCCACCCGTCCCGGGCGCAGGGCCACGAAGGCCTTCACCTCCTGCCCCAGCCGGGGATCGGGGACCCCCACGACCGCCGCCTCCGCGACGGCCGGGTGCTCGTAGAGGACGTCCTCCACCTCGTGCGGGTAGACGTTCTCACCGCCGCGGATGATCAGGTCCTTCTTGCGGTCGACGACGAAGAGGAACCCGTCGGAGTCGAGGTAGCCGAGGTCGCCGGTGTGGAACCAGCCGCCGGCCATCGCCTCGGCCGTCGCGTCCGGCCGGCCGTGGTAGCCGCGCATGACGTTGACCCCGCGGACGACGATCTCGCCCACGTGCTCCTGCCCGGGTGGCAGCGGGCGGCCGGCGTCGTCCCAGATGCCCACCTCGACGCCGTAGACCGGCTTGCCGACGCTGTAGACCCGGCGCTCCTCGGCGCTGACGTTGAACGTCGTCGTCGACGCGGTCTCCGACATCCCGTAGCCCTCGAGGACGACGATGCCCCAGGTGCGCTCCACCTCGTCGATGACCTCGGCGGGGAGCGGGGCGCCGCCGGAGATGCCCACCCGCAGCGAGGACAGGTGGAACTCGTCGCGGCGGGGGTGGTTGAGCAGCGCGATGTACATGGTCGGCACGCCCTCGAAGACGGTGACGCCGTCGCGCTGGATCGTCGCCATGACCCGCTCCGGGTCGAACCGCGGGACCAGCGACATCGTCGCGGCGAAGCGCACGGCGCAGTTCAGGATGCTCGAGAGCCCGAAGACGTGGAACAGCGGCAGCACGGTGAGGATGACGTCGTCGTCGCGGATGCCGAAGAGCCGTCCGGGGGTGTCGGCGTTCATGAACAGCTGGAAGTGCGTCAGCTCCGCGCCCTTGGGCCGCCCGGTCGTGCCCGCGGTGTAGATGATCGCGGCGGTGTCACCGGGATCGGACTGGTGCAGCGGCGGCGGCCCGAGGACGACTGCCTCCGCCAGCTGCTGGAACCGGCGGCCGACCGACGCCGGCGGGAAGCCCGGCAGGTCCAGCACGAACAGCTCCTGGAGGCCGACGTCCGCCGCCGCCTTGGCGGCCTCCTCGGCCGCACCGTTCCAGGTGACGAGCAGGCGGGCGCCGGAGTCGCGGAGGACGTAGGCGATCTCCGCCGACCGGAGCAGGGTGTTGACGGGGACGGCCACGCAGCCCGCCTTGAGGATCCCGAAGTACGCCACGGGGAAGTGCGGCACGTTCGGCAGCTGCAGTGCCACGGCGTCGCCCGGACGCAGCCCGCGGGACACCAGCCCCGCGGCGAACCGGTCGGAGGCGGCGTCCAGCTCGACGTAGGACATGCGCCCGCCGTCGTGGAGCAGCGCCCACTTCTCCGGGTGCGTGCGCGCCGATTCCCGCAGCAGGAAGGCGAGGTTGAGTGACACGGTGCCCTGCCTCTCGTCGTCGTGCTGCCCGATGCTGGCGGCAGCAGGGCCGCCGTGGCACCGGCCGGAGGGCGGTGCCACCGGTGACTTCCGACCCGGGAGCGCGGGGCCCGGTGGTGCCAGCCTGGAGGGCGTGCGATCCAGCCGAGCCGCCGCGGAGGCCGCGATGTCCCTCGATCCCGTCCACGCCGACCCGCGGTCCGACGGGCACGGCCGGGCCACCGCGTTCGGGGTGCCGTGCGAGCGGGACGGCACGACGGTCATCACCGCCACCGCGGCCCGCACGCACACCGCGACGCGGACACCCGGCGCGGCGGGGGACCGGCGCCGCTTCGACGCGGGGATGGGCGGCACCCGGCCCCTCGGCGCGTTCGTGCTGCGCCGCGGGCGGGTGCGCTGGCACCCGGCCGTCGACGTCACCCGCGTGCTCACCACCGCGGAGGTCGTCGTCGGCGCGGTCCTGGTCGCGCGCCGGCTGGCGGCCCGCCCGTCCGGCGCCAAGGCGCTGGTCACCATGGGGCCCGGCGGCTGGGTCAGCATGAAGGGCGGCGCGATGGCGGTCCGTCCCGCGGAGCGGGGCTGGCGTCGCGACCGCCGGTCCCCGACCCCGGCCCCGCCGGCGCAGCGCCGTCCCTGGTGGGCGCGGCTGCTGTCGGCCAAGACGCTGGAGTCCCTGCTGCGGTGAACCGGCTCAGGACCGGCGCCCCCAGCGGAACCACGCGACGGGCCCGACGAAGTTCACCGCGATCACCGCGGCCCACACCGACTTGCGGCCGTTGACCCGCTCCGGCGGGCGGGTCGCCAGGTCCGCCCAGGCCGTCGCGGCCAGCGAGAGCTGCACCGAGGCCAGCACGAGCACCGCGGTCTGCTGCGCCGGGCTCAGATCCCGCCACCGCCGTCGGCCCACCGGCGCTCCCGGATCGCGGGTGCAGGGCAGGCGCACCGCCGTCCGCGGCTGCGGACCCCCCGGCTCGTCGAGGTAGGACTCCCACGCGTCGCCGGCGGGCCGGTGGCCGTGGGCGGTCAGCCAGCGGGTGAGCGCGTCGTAGGTCTCGCCCACCGACTCGTAGGAGCCGTGGTGGAGGGCGGTGACGGCCGGCCCGCCGGGCAGGACCAGCGGCACCACCCGCCCCGATGGCTCCAGCGGCCCGTCGGACGGGAAGCCCGCCTCGACCTCGAAGCCGTCGCCGGACTCCCGGTAGCGCGCGAACGGTGGTCCGGCGGGCGCGCGGTGCTGCTCGGCCAGCACCTGCAGGACGTCGGTGTAGGCGGCGGACAGGAAGCCGGGCAGCTCCGCCGGGGTGACGTGCCCCCGAACGACCGCCGCTGCCGTCGGTGCCGACTCGACCAGCGCGACCGGGCCGGTGGTCATGACCGGTGCTCCTCGTGCACGTGCTGCTCCCTCATCCGTGGACGACGTCGAGGACGACCCGCGTCGGGTCCTCGACCAGGTAGACCCGGAACGGCCGCTGCGCCGTGGTGCCGACGAACGCCACGGAGGTGCCCTCGAAGGTGGTGTCCCAGACGACCTCGGTCACCACCTCGGTGCCGGCGCCCGGCAGGGTGCCGCCGGCGTACTCCTCGATCCCGGTCTCGGTCGGGTAGCCGACACCGGTGAGCGTGACCTGCAGGATCGCCGCGCCGTCCACCGCGATCGGCGCCCCGCTGCCCTGGCTGCTGGCCTCGGGCACGTACCGGACGTCCCACCCGGGGGTTCCGGTGCCGGCCACGTCGAGGACGACTCGGTCGTAGCCGTCGTGCCGGCCGGTGCGGATCCCGGTCACCGTGACGGCGGCGTCCGCGGAGGCCTGCGCGGTGTCCGGCTCCACGTCCGCCGGGAACGGGGGCGCGTCGGGCCGGCCGTCGTCCTCGGTGCCGGGGGTGCCCGACGGCGAGCCGGAGGTGGCGGGAGCGGAGCTGGTGGCCGTGGACGGCGGGGGTGATGCGCCGGGATCGTCCTCGTCGTCGCCGCAGGCCGAGAGGAGACCGGCGACCACCAGGACCGGCAGGAGGACGGCGGCGCGGCGCGGGCTCATGCACCCACCGTGGCGGGCCGACCCGGCGGGCGCCCGGGCCGAACGGTGCGCGCGCGGCCGTCGAAGGTCCCGCCCGGGGACGTCGGCCCCTGCTGCCCCGGTACCTCCGGCCATCGCGGGGCCGGGGCCGGGCGGCTTCGCTGGCGCAGAGCAGCGCCCGAGGAGGAGGTCAGCCCATCGTGGGTCCGGCACGGCGACGGCGGCGCACCGCACCCGTCGTGGTGCTGGGGCTCGTGCTGGTCGCCTACTACCTCGTGCCGGTCCGCGAACCCGCGGCGGAGACCGGCACGCTGCTCCGCGCGGTCGGCACCGCCGCGGTGCTGGCCGCGGCGGCGTGGTTCGTCGCCCGGGAGGTCCTCCGCGACGCGCACGCCGACGCCGCAGCCGTCCGGCTGGACCGGTTGCTGGTCGCCCTGGTCGTCGGCATCGTCGTCTCCGCCCTCGCCGACTACCTGGTGGCCACCGGCGGCGAGGGGCAGTTCGTCGGGCTGCGGACGCGGACCGACGCCCTCTACTTCGCGCTGGCGATGCTGGCCACGGTCGGGTACGGCGACGTGCACGCCGCCGGCCAGCTGGCCCGGCTGGTGGTGAGCGTGCAGATGCTGTTCAACGCCGCGGTGCTGGCCGCGGCCGTGCAGATCTTCTGGCGGGTGGTCGTCACCCGCCGCACCGACGGCGGCTGACCGGTCCGGAGCAGGCGAGCACGGACGGGCGAGGCCGAAGGTCCCGGGCGCGGACCCCGGCGGGGGGCGGCGGGTCATCCCGCTGCCCGACCTTGGTCCCTGGGGCCGCGACGTCCCCGCGGCCAGGCTCGTCCCGGCTGCGACGGCGCAGCTCACGACCCCAGGAGACCGGACATGACCCGTTCCACGACGCTCGAGGCAGCCGCGGGCTCCTCGCCCGAGCCCCCGCCCGCCGAGCACCGGTTCGGCCTCCCCACCGCGACGGCCCTGGTGGTCGGCTCCGTCATCGGCACCGGGGTCTTCGCCCTGCCGGCCGCGCTGGCGGTGTACGGGCCGATCAGCCTCGTCGCCTTCGTCCTCGTCACGGTCGGGGCGCTGGCCCTGGCGCTGACCTTCGGGGCGCTGTCCCGGCGGCTGCCCGGCTCGGGAGGTCCGTACGTCTACGCGCGGGAGGCGTTCGGCGAGTTCGCCGGGTTCCTCAACGCCTGGTCCTACTGGATCACCGCGTGGGCCGGCAACGCGGCGATCGTCGTGGCCTGGGTCGGCTACGTGGAGGTCTTCTGGAACACCGGGCACGACACCGCCTGGTCCATCGTGATCGCGCTGGTGGGCCTCTGGATCCCGGCCGCGGTCAACCTCTCCGGGCTGCGCAACACCGGCGCGCTGCAGGTGGTGACCACGGTCCTCAAGTTCGTGCCGCTGCTGCTCATGGCCACCGTCGGCCTGCTCTTCGTGGACGTGGACAACTTCGGGGCCTTCAACGGCTCGGGCATGTCCGCCTGGGGGGCCATCTCCGCCGCGTCGGCGATCGCGCTGTTCAGCTACCTGGGCATCGAGACCGCCTCCGTCGCCGCCGGCCGGGTGGCGGACCCGACCCGCAACGTCGGCCGGGCGACCGTCCTCGGCACCATCGGCTGCGCCGTCGTGTACATCCTCGGCACGGTCACCGTCTTCGGCACCGTGCCGAACGCCGCGCTGCAGGACTCGACCGCCCCCTTCACCGACTCCGCCGACGCCATCGTCGGCGGCACCTGGGCGGGCCAGGCCGTCGCGGTGGCGGCCATCGTGTCCGGTCTGGGCGCGCTCATCGGCTGGACCCTCATCGTCGCGGAGATGCCGCTGGCCGCGGCGCAGGACCGGCTCTTCCCGGTCCAGTTCGCCCGGACCCGGCGCGGCGTGCCCGCGTTCGGCATCGTCGTCTCGACGCTGCTGGCCTCCGCGCTCACCGTGGTCAGCTACACCAGCTTCGCCACCGTCTTCACCACGATCGTCCTGCTGAGCGTCCTCACCGCGGTCATCCCGTACCTGTTCAGCGCGGCCGCCCAGCTGTACTGGCTGGTCACCCGCGGGCGCAGCACCAGCCCGGCGCGGCTCGCGCGCGACCTCGGGGTCAGCGCGCTGGCCCTGGTCTTCTCCTTCTGGGCACTGGCCGGCAGCGGCTACCAGGCCGTCTACTACGGCGTCTTCTGCCTCTTCCTCGGCGTGCCCGTCTACATCTGGATGAAGTCCGCGCGGCACGAGTACGGCGAGGGCCCGGCCGCCGAGGCCGGGACGCCGCCGGTCCCCGACCAGCTGCCGCTGACCCTGGGCGGGCCGCTCCCCGCCGACGTCGCCCTCCCGGAGCAGCGCCCGGCGCCGCTCGACGGCAGCCGGCGCTGACCCGACCGATCCGAGAGGAAACCGAGATGCCCCAGGCACTGGGCGTGCACTCCGAGGTCGGGGTGCTGCGCCAGGCGATCGTCCACCGTCCCGGTCTCGAGCTGTCCCGGCTCACGCCGGCCAACTGCCGCGACCTGCTCTTCGACGACGTCCTCTGGGCCGAGCGCGCCCGCGAGGAGCACGACGTCTTCGCCGACGTCCTCCGCTCGCGCGGCGTGACCGTCCACCACTTCGGCGACCTGCTCGCCGAGACGCTCAAGTCGGCGGAGGCGCGGGCCTTCGTGCTCGACCGCGTCGTCACCGACCGGGCGCTGGGCCCCGCGCTGGCCCGCTCGGTCCGCGCGCTGGCCGACGACACCGGCCCCGGCGACCTGGCCGAGCTGCTCGTCGGCGGCATCACCCGGGCCGACCTGTCGCCGCTGCGGGTCGGCAGCCTGCGGTGGCAGACGATGGACCTCGACGACTTCGTCCTGCCCCCGCTGCCCAACACGCTGTTCCAGCGCGACAACTCGGCCTGGATCGGCGCCGGCGTGACCGTCAACCCCATGGCCATGCCGGCGCGGCGCCGCGAGTCGGTGCACAGCCGCGCGGTCTACCGGTTCCACCCGCTGTTCGCCGGGGCGACCTTCCCCACCTACTACGGGGACGACGACGCCGACCACCAGCCGGCCACGCTGGAGGGCGGGGACATCCACGTGCTCGGCTCCGGTGTCGTCCTGATCGGCATGGGGGAGCGCTCCACGCCGATGGGGGTGGAGATCCTCGCCCGCGCCCTGTTCGCCGCCGGCGCCGCCCGGCAGGTGATCGCCGTCGAGCTGCCCCGCTCGCACGCGCAGATGCACCTGGACACCGTGCTGACCATGGTCGACCGGGACACCTTCGTCCGGTACCCGTACCTCGAGGCGGCCTCGCTGCGGCCCTGGGTGGTCACCCCGGCCGATCCGGAGGAGGTGCTCGACCGCGGTGACGCGGGTCTGCGCATCGAGCGGCGCGAGGACCTGTTCGCCACCATCGCCGAGGCCCTGGAGCTCGACCGGGTCCGGGTGCTCACCGCCGACGAGGACGCGCGCAGCGCCCAGCGGGAGCAGTGGAACGACGCGGACAACTTCCTCGCCGTGGCGCCGGGCGTCGTGGTCGGCTACGAGCAGAACACGGTGACCAACGCGCTGCTGCGCGACGCCGGTATCGAGGTGCTGGCCATCCCGGGCAGCGAGCTCGGCCGGGGTCGCGGTGGCGCCCGCTGCATGACCTGCCCGATCCAGCGGGACGGCGTCGCGTGACCGCCGTGCAGCAGCGCCGCGCCCCCGCCCGCCACCCGGGCTCGCTGACCAAGGAGCTGGACCTGGACAAGGGGTCCTTCCTCGACCTCGTCGGCCTGGCCGCCCAGCTCAAGCGGGCCAAGGCCGAGGGCCGGGAGACCCGGCGGCTGACCGGTCGCAGCATCGCGCTGGTCTTCCAGAAGAACTCCACCCGCACCCGCTGCGCCTTCGAGGTGGCCGCGGCCGACCAGGGCGCCGCCGTCACCTACCTCGGGCCCGAGGGCAGCCACCTCGGCCGGGAGGAGTCGGTGCGCGACACCGCCCGGGTGCTCGGCCGGCTCTACGACGGCATCGAGTTCCGCGGCTTCGCCCAGGAGACCGTCGAGGAGCTGGCCGACTTCGCCGGCGTCCCGGTCTGGAACGGGCTGACCGACCAGTGGCACCCGACCCAGATGCTGGCCGACGTGCTCACCATGACCGAGCACGCCGGCGCCCCGGTGGAGGAGATCGCCTTCTGCTACACCGGCGACGGCCGCAGCAACGTCGCCCGCTCCCTGCTGGTGACCGGCGCGCTGCTGGGGATGGACGTCCGCGTCGCCGCACCGGCCGTGCTGCAGCCGCCGGCGGACGTGGTGGCCACGGCGCGCGACCTCGCCGGCCGCAGCGGGGCGCGGGTGCTGGTCACCGACGACCCGCGCGCCGCAGTCGCCGGGGCGGCGTTCGTCTACACCGACGTGTGGGTGAGCATGGGGGAGCCGCAGGCCGAGTGGGACGCCCGCGTCCCGGTGCTCCGGCCCTACCGGGTCGATTCCGCGCTGATGGCGGCGACCGGACGGGACGACGCCCGGTTCCTGCACTGCCTGCCGGCGCTGCACGACCGGCGCACCGTGCTGGGCGCGGAGATCCACGACCGCTACGGGCTGGACGGCGTCGAGGTGAGCGACGAGGTGTTCGAGTCCGAGCGGTCGGTGGTGTTCGACCAGGCGGAGAACCGGATGCACACCATCAAGGCGGTCCTCGTCCAGGCCCTGGCGGGCTGAGGTGCGGATCCTGGTCGCCCTGGGCGGCAACGCGCTGCTCGAGCGGGGCGAGCGACCGGACGAGGCGGTGCAGCGCCGGCACGTCCGCCGTGCCGCGGAGGCGCTGGCGCCGCTGGCCGCCGACCACGAGCTCGTCGTCTGCCACGGCAACGGGCCGCAGGTCGGCCTGCTCGCCCTGGAGTCCGAGGCCGACCCCGCGCTGGCCGGGCCCTACCCGCTCGACGTCCTCGGCGCCGAGACGCAGGGCATGATCGGCTACTGGCTCGTCCAGGAGCTGGCCAACGCCGGGGTCCGGCGCCCGGTGGTGGGCGTCCTCACCCAGACCGTCGTGGACCCGGCCGACCCGGGCTTCGCGGCGCCGTCGAAGTTCGTGGGCCGCGGCTACGACCGCGGCACCGCCGAGGACCTCGCCGCCCGCCTCGGCTGGCGGATCGCACCCGACGGCGCCGCGTGGCGCCGGGTCGTGGCCTCGCCGCAGCCGCTGCGGGTCGTGGAGCAGGGGCCGATCCGGCAGCTGGTCGACGGCGGCGCGGTCGTGGTGTGCGGCGGCGGTGGGGGAGTGCCGGTGACGGTGCGGGACGGGCGGCTGTGCGGCGTGGAGGCGGTCGTCGACAAGGACGCCACCGCTGCGCTGCTCGCCCGCGAGCTCGGCGCGGACCGGCTGCTGCTCCTGACCGACGTGCCTGCCGTGCTGCGCGGCTTCGGCACGCCCGGGGCGACGGAGATCCGCCGGCTGACCGACGACGACGCCGCGGCGCTGCCGCTCCCGGCGGGCTCGATGGGGCCCAAGCTCGCCGCCTGCGCCGCGTTCGCGCGCGCCACGGGCCGGCCGGCGGCGATCGGGGCGCTGACAGACGCCGCCGCCGTGCTGGCGGGCGCCGCGGGCACCACCGTGGTGCGGGCGCAGGACCGGCGCGGACGGGTCCTTCGGCCCTGATCGCCCGCGGGGTGGCCGGGCCACGGTGACGGCATGACCGCTGCGCTGCACCCCGTGGACGACCCGGGTGGGGCCGGCGCCACCGCGCGGCCGGCGGTGGTGCTGTCCCTGAACGCCGGAGCCGCATCGCTCAAGGCCGCCGTCCGCGACCCCGGGCGACGGCTGTCGCTGGAGATCACCGGCCTGGACGGCGAGCGGGCACGGGTCGTGGTGACCGGTGGGGGCCCCGTCGTCGAGCACGCGCTGCTGCCCGGCGGGTGGCCGGCGGCCGTGCAGGAGGTGGCGGCCGTCCTGGACCGCCACGGCCTGCGCCCCGACGTCGTCGCGCACCGGGTCGCGCACGGCAGCGCCGTGCTGCGGACCGCCCGCCCGGCCACCCCGCCGCTGCTGGCCCGCCTCCGCGAGGAGGCCCGCGCCGACCCGCTGCAGCTGCCGCGCCAGCTCGCCGTCCTGGACGCCGCCGCGGCGTGCTGGCCCGGGGCCGGCACGTCCTGGTGCCCGACACCGTCTTCCACACCGCGCTGCCGACGGCGGCCACGCTGCTGCCGCTGCCGCCGGACGCCCGCGCGCAGGGGCTGCGCCGCTGGGGGCTGCACGGGCTCGCCGTGCAGAGCGTGGTCGACCTGCTGCCCGGCCTGGGCGACGCCGTCGTCGTCCACCTCGGGCACGCCTGCAGCGTGACCGCGGTGTCGGGCGGCATGCCCCGGGCCACGACCGCGGCGGTCAGCCCGGCCGGAGGTGTCGTCTCGCTGACCGGCAGCGGCGACCTGGACCCCGAGGTGGTGCTCCGCCTGGTCGAGGTGCACGGCGGCTCGGTCGCCGAGGTGCGGCAGCTGCTCCAGCGCCGCTCGGGCGTGGCCGGGATCTCCGGCGGCCGCACCGACGTCGCGGCGCTGCTCTCCGCCGGCGACGCCGCGGCCGACCTCGCGGTGCAGGTGCTCGTGCGCTCGGTGGCGATGGCCGTCGCGGCCGCCGTCACCACCCTGGACCGCTGGGAGGGGCTGGTCTTCACCGGCGGGCTCGGGGCGGGGTCCCCGGAACTGCGGGAACGCGTCTGCGCGCGCCTCCTGCCGCTGCGGCCGGGGGCCGCGGGGCTGCCCGGGCCGCCCAGCGAGCAGCTCGCCGGCTCCGGCCTGGAGGTGCTGGCGGTGCCGGTGGACGAGGAGGCGGTGCTGGACCGCCTGGCCCGCGCGGTCGGCCCGGCGCCCGGCCCGCGCTCCGGCGGCCGCCCGTCGGACCGGCGCAGCCCGGCGGCGGACCGGTGAGGCAGGACAAGGACGGACCCGGTGCCGAGATCCCGGAGGCCCCTCCGGCGGCTCCTGCGGCGGACGCCCCGGCGCCCGGTGCGCCGCGCCGCACGCCGCCCCGCCCGGCGCGGGTGCTGCTGCGCGACGGCGTCCCGGCGCTGATCACCGCGCTGGGCCCCGACGACGAGGCGGAGCTGGTGGAGCTGCACACCCGCCTGTCCGACCGCGACCGCTACCTGCGCTTCGCCACGCTGCACCCGCGGGACGTGGCCGGCTACGTGCGCCGCACGCTCGACCCGTCGTACGGCGGGCTCACCCTCGGGGCCCGCGTCCGCGGCCGCCTGGTCGGCGCCGTCCAGCTGCTGCCGGCCGGCGGGGAGCTGGCCGAGGTGGCCGCCGTCGTCGACCCGGGGGAGCGGCACGAGGGCGTGGCCACCGCGCTGCTCGAGGAGCTCGCCGCGACGGCCCTGCGGTGGGGGGTGCGCCGGCTGCAGGCCTACGTCCTGGCGGAGAACGGGCCGATGATGCAGGTGCTCACCGGCCTGGGCATGCCGCTGGAGACGGTCAGCGCCGGCGGCGGGGTCTCCCTGGAGGTGGTCCTGGAGCCCGGCGACCGCTACTGGACGGCCAGCGAGACCCGCTTCCGGACGGCGGCGGCGGCCGGCCTGGCGCCCCTGCTCCGCCCCGGCAGCGTCGTGGTGGTGGGTGCCGGCCGGGGGGAGCGGTCCGTGGGCCGCTCGGTGCTGCGGTCCCTCCGGGCAGCCGGCTTCCCCGGCCCGGTGCACGCGGTCAACCCGTCGGCCGGCGAGCTGGAGGGGTATCCGTGCCACCGGTCGGTGGCCGACGTCCCGGGCCCCGTCGACCTCGCCGTCCTGGCCGTCCCCGCGGTCGGCATCGAGGCGGTCGTGGAGGAGTGCGGTCGGGCCGGCGTCCGCGGGCTGGTGGTGCTCTCCGGGGGTTTCCCCGCCGTGCCGGGGCTGGCCGGCCGGGTGCGGGCGCTCGTGGACCGGTACGGCATGCGGATGGTGGGCCCCAACAGCGTGGGCGTCGCCGCGCCCGGCGCCCCCGCCCTCCTCGACGCGACCTTCGCCGGCCGCACCCCGCCGACCGGCGACCTCGGCCTGGTGGCGCAGTCCGGCGGGGTGGTGCTGGCCGCGCTCGCCGCCTGGCAGCGGATCGGGCTGGGCGTGTCCGCGGTGGCCGCGATCGGCGACGCGCACGACGTGGGGGCCCGCGACCTGCTCGCCTGGTTCGACGAGGACCCGGGCACCCGGCTGGTGGTGCTCTACGCCGAGTCCGAGCCCGACCTCCGGGGGCTGGCCCGCACCGCGGAGCACCTGGCCCGGCGCATGCCCGTGCTCGCCCTGGAGCCGGGTACCTCGGCCGCCGGGGCCCGCGCCGCCGCCTCGCACACCGCGCGGTCGGCCACCCCGCACGCCGTCCGCGAGGCCGCCTACGCCGCCGCGGGCATCCAGGGCGTGGGCGAGCTCGGCACGCTCAGCGCCGCGGTGGCCCTGCTGCAGGGCCAGCCGCTGCCGCGACCGGGGACCGTCGTGGTGCTCACCAACCTGGGCGGGGGCGGGGTGCTCGCCGCCGATGCCTGCGCCGCCGAGGGGCTGCCGCTGGAACCGCTGCCCGAGGACCTGCGGGCGCGGCTGGAGGCGGTGCTGCCCCCGCTGGCCAGCACCGCCAACCCGGTGGACACGGGGGCCGCGGTGCCGGCCGACGCCTTCGCCGCGGCGCTGCGCGAGCTGCTCGAGGACCGGCGGGTGGGCGCCGTCCTCACGGTCACCGCGCCGACCGGGGTCAGCGATCCCGGGCCGGCGGTCGCGGGCGCAGTCGCGGCCGCCCGGGACCCCGCCCCGGTGGTCGACGTCCGGTTCGCCGGGGCGGACCCGCTGTGCCGGCTGCCGCTGGAGCCGGGATCGGATCGCTTCGTCCCCTCGGTGACCGAGCCGGCGCTCGCCGCCCGCGCCCTGGCCGTGGCCTGGCGCCGGGCCGCCTGGCTGCGGCGCCCGGGGTGCGGCGCGGTGCCGCCGGAGGGGGTCGACGTCGTGGCCGCCCGCGCGGTGGTCGCGGCGGTGCTCGCGCGGGCGCCCGGGGGCGACTGGCTGCTGCCGTACGAGGTGGGGGCGCTGTGCGCGGCCGCCGCCCTGCCGGTCGTCCCGGCCACGTGGGCGCCCACGCCGGCGGACGCGGCGGCCGCCGCCGCGGCCCTGGGCGGTCCGGTCGCGGTCAAGGGGACGGTGCGGGGCGTCGTGCACAAGGGCGACGCCGGGCTCCTGCGGCTGCCGGTCTCCGACCCGGCGGAGGTGGCCGCCACCGTGACCGGGTGGCAGGAGCGGGCGGGAGAGGCGTGGCTGGGCGCCGTGGTGCAGCCGCTGGCCGAGGCGGGCGACGAACTGCTCGTCGGCGCCGTCCGCGACGCCGCCGCGGGGGCGGTGGTGCTGCTCGGGCCCGGTGGGCGGGCCACCGACGCCCTCGGCCACCGGGTGCACCGCCTCGCCCCGGTGACGGACGCGGACGTCGAGGAGATGCTCCGGGGCACCGGACTGTTCGGCACCGCCCACGGGCGCACGCTGGCCACCGGTGCCGTCGGCGACTGCCTGCGCCGGGTCGCCTGGCTGGCCGACGCGCTCCCGGAGGTGCGGGAGCTGGACGTCAACCCGCTGGTCGTCACGCCCGGCGGGGCGCGGGCGCTGGACGTGCGGGTGCAGGTCGGACCGCTCCCGGCCTGACCGGGCGGTCAGGCCGGGGCGCCCGCCGGGGGCCGGGCCGGCTCGGTCACCGGGACGACCTGCACGGGGCACCCGGCCCGGTGCAGGACGGCGTTCGTCGTGGACCGCAGGGTGCCCAGCACCCCTCCCGGCCGGTGCCGGCGCCCGACGACCAGCAGCTCCGCGGTGAGCGCGGCCGACAGCAGCACCTCGGCGGCGCGCGCCCGCTCGACCACCTGGCGCACCGGCACCTCGGGCAGGCGGGTGGCCCACGGGGCGACGAGGTCGGCGAGCAGCGACTCCTCGCGCCGCTGCGCGGCCTCCGCCCCGACGAGCGGGTCGAGGGCGAGGTGCGCCGGCCCGGGGACCGGGTGCCGCCAGGTGTGCACCGCCACCAGCGGGCAGCCGCGTGCCGCCGCCGCGGCGAAGGCGGCCCCCAGGGCCGCGTCGTCCTCCGGCCCGTCGACCCCCACGACGACGCCGGAACGGCCGGTGACGGTGATCCGGGCCCGCAGCGGGACGACGAGCACCGGGCACTCCGCGGCGCGGGCCACGGCCGCGGCGGTGGAGCCGAGGACGGCGTCCTCCAGCGAGCCGGTGCTGCGGGAGCCCAGGCAGACCAGCTGGGCGGACCGGGCGGCGGCCACGAGCACGTCGGGGGCCTTGCCCTCGACCAGCCGCGACCGGACGGAGAGGCCCGGGAAGCGCCGCCGGAGCTCGTCGGCGGCCGTCTCCAGCACCAGCTCGGCCATCACGTGCATCGCGGCCCGGCCGTCGAACCCCTCGGGTGCCGGGACGCGGGTGCCGGCCGGCCAGGGGAAGGCGAGCAGCAGCTCGAGGGGGGCGCCGCGGCGGCCGGCCTCCTCGGCGGCCAGGAGCGCCGCCGCCGAGGCGTCCGGCGAGCCGTCCAGACCGACGACCACGGGGGCCGGGCGGGCCGCGGTCACGCGCGCGCCCCGCCGGCCCGGGCCGCCTCGAGCAGCAGCCGGCGTTCCGCCCGGGCCAGCGCCCGCCGGGTGGCCGGCACCGCGGCGGGCTCGACCGAGACCGAGGAGATCCCGGCCCGCACCAGGTGGTCGACGTACTCGGGCCGCCGCGACGGGGCCTGCCCGCACAGCGAGGACGGGATGCCCGCGCGGCGCGCGGTCGCGATGACCGAGTCGATGACCGCCAGCACGGCCGGGTCCGCCTCGTCGAACAGCTCGGCCAGGTCGGCGGAGTCGCGGTCGACGCCGAGCACCAGCTGGGTCAGGTCGTTGCTGCCGATGGAGACCCCGCCGACGCCCATCCCGATGTACTCCGGCAGCCAGTGGCCGACCGACGGCACCTCGGCCATGACCCAGCGGCGCAGCCCGCGCTGGCGGCCCAGCGGGCTGGCGTCGATCAGCTCGAGGCAGGCCTCCAGCTCCCAGCCGGTGCGCACGAACGGCACCATCACGGCCACCCCGGGGAACTCCTCCCGGACCCGTGCCAGCGCCTCGAGCTCCAGCCGGAACAGCGAGGGGTCCTGCACGTACCGGAAGCAGCCGCGGTTGCCGATCATCGGGTTGTCCTCGACCGGCTCGTGCGCCTCGCCGCCGGCCAGCCCCCGGAACTCGTTGGTGCGCAGGTCCGCCGTCCGGTAGACGACCGGCCGCGGGGCGAACGGCCGGGCGATGGTGCGCAGCCCGTCCGCCAGGGCGGCCACCACCTGCTCGGACTCCCCGCGGGCGATCATCTCGGCCGGGTGCCGGCCGTCGAGCGCGCGGGTGAGCAGGAGCTCGGCGCGCAGCAGCCCGACGCCGTCCACCGGCAGCGCGGCCACCTCCGCGGCGCGCTCGGGATCGGCCAGGTTCACCTGCAGCCCCGTCGCGGTGACCTCGTCGGCCGGGGCGGGGGCGGTCCGGGGGGCGGCCACCGCCGGGCCGCGGGGCGCCGGCACGGCGGCGGGGGCCGACCGGCCGGGCAGCACGTCGCCGGTGTCCCCGTCCACGGTCACCACGGCCCCGTCGCGCAGGGCGGTGGTGCCGGTGCGCGTGCCGACGACGGCCGGCAGGCCCAGCTCGCGGGCGACGATCGCCGCGTGGCAGGTGATCCCCCCGCTGTCGGTGACCACCGCCGCGGCGCGGCGCATGGCCGGCAGCCAGTCGGGGTTGGTCAGCGGCGCGACGAGCACCTCGCCGTCGAGCAGCCGGTCGCCCTCGGCGGGGGAGTGCAGCACCCGCACCGCACCGGAGGCGCGGCCCGGCGAGGCGGCCAGCCCGTGCAGCACCGGCGCCCCCGCGGGTGCCGCTGCCGCGTCGGTCGCCGCGGGCGCGGGGGCCAGCGTGGTGACCGGCCGGGCCTGCACCAGCCAGAACCGCTCCTCGTCCGCCGCCCACTCGACGTCCTGCGGCTGCCCGTGCAGCGCCTGCACCCGCAGCGCCAGCGCGGCCACCTCCTCGGCCTCGGCCGGGGAGAGCACCGGCTGCTCACCGGGCGTCACCGGTACGGTGCTGTCGCCGCCGTCCGCCCCCCGCACGATCTGCACGTCCTGCGCGCCGCGGTGCACCGAGAGCAGCCGCGGCCCGTCGGCGTCCAGGACGTAGGTGTCGGGCTCGACCCGGCCGCTCACGACGACCTCGCCCTGGCCCCAGGCGGCCTCCAGCACCACGCGGTCGCGGCGGCCGCTGACCGGGTCGGCGGTGAACGCCACCCCGGACCGCCGCGCGTGCACCATCAGCTGCACGACGACGGCGAGATCGGGCACCGCGTCGTGCCCGCGCTCGGCGCGGTAGGCCACCGACCGGGGCGCGAAGACCGACGCCCAGCAGTCGACGACGGCCGCGACCAGGGCCTCGGCGCCGCGGACGTTGGTGTAGCTGGCGTTCATCCCCGCGAACGACGCCTCGCTGCTGTCCTCGCCGACCGCCGAGGAGCGCACGGCGACCGGCGGGTCCTCGCCGAGGCCGGCGTACCCGGCGCGCAGCTCGGCCACCAGCGCGGCCGGGGCCCCGGCCCGGTGGACGACGTCCTGCACCCGCCGGCAGGCGGCCTCCAGCCCGTCGCGCACGTCGGCGGGCGCGCCGGGGCGGGCGGCGGCGAGCGCGGCCCCGTGCAGGCGGGCGAGCTCCTCGGTGGCCCCCGCCTCCGCCATCGCCGCCCGCAGGGCGGGGGCGAGCACGACCAGCCCGTCGGGCACCGGCAGCCCGGCGGCGATCAGGGCCCCGAGGTTGGCGCCCTTCCCGCCGGCCGCCGGCACGTCGGCCATGCCGAGCTCGCGGAGCCGGGCGACCAGGCCCGATCCGGCGACCCGGGTGCGCTCGGTCGCGGGGGCGCTCACCGCGCCCCTCCGGTCGCGCGAGCGGGCAGGGAGGACGGGGAGGCCATGGCAGCTCCTTCGCTGGGGGTCCCGGTCAGCGTGTCGCCCGGTGCGGACGGCAGCCGGAGTCGCCGGTCCCGAGGGGCACGGACCTCCGCCCCTGGGGAGCGGTGCCCCCGGACCCGGAGGCTCGGCCGGTGACCGGGACGGAGCAGCAGCACCGAGACGTCGTCCCCGCGCTCGGCGCGGCGCCCTGGGCGCGGCCCTCGCGGGAGGTGCTCGCGGCGGCCGGGGTCGACCCGCGGGCGGGCCTCCCGGCGGGGGAGGCCGCCGCCCGGCTGGCCGCGGAGGGACCGAACGAGGTGCGCACCCGGCGGCCGGTGTCGCTGCTCGGCTCGATCCTGGCCCAGCTCCGGGACACCCTGATCCTGCTGCTCCTCGGCGCGGCCGTGCTCACCGCCGCGGTCGGCGACGTCGTCGACTGCGCGGTGATCCTGCTCGTGGTGGTCGTCAACACGACCCTGGGCGTGGTCCAGGAGCGGCGGGCGGTCCGCGCGGTGGAGGCGCTCACCGACCTCGTGGCACCCACCGCGCGGGTGCTGCGCGACGGCGGCGACGTCTGGCTGCCGACCCGGGAGCTGGTGCGCGGGGACGTCCTGCGGCTCGCCGCCGGCGACGTCGTGGGCGCCGACGCCCGGCTGCTGCGCTCCTCCCGCCTGCAGGTCGACGAGTCGGTGCTCACCGGCGAGTCGCTGCCGGTGGACCGCGACGCGGACCAGGTCTCGCCCGAGGACGCGCCGCTGGGCGACCGGGCCGGGATGGTGCACGCCGGGACCACCGTGGTCCGCGGCTCGGCCGAGGCGCTCGTGGTGGCCACCGGTGCCCGGAGCGCGGTGGGCCGGGTGTCCACGCTGGTCCAGGACGAGCGCTCCCCGGACACGCCCCTGCAGCGCCGGCTGGACCGGCTCGGCCGGCAGATCGCGGCCGGCGTGGCCGTGGCCTGCCTGCTCTTCGTGGCGTCGGGCCTGCTCCGCGGGCAGCCCTGGGAGACGACGGTCGTCACCGCCGCGGCGCTGGCCGCCGCGGCGGTGCCGGACTCGCTGCCGGCCGTCGTCGCCCTGGCGCTGGCCCGCGGAGCCGCCCGGATGAGCCGGCTGGGCGCCGTGGTGCGCACCCTCCCGGCCGTCGAGACCCTGGGCTCGGTCACCCTGCTGGCGACGGACAAGACCGGCACCCTCACCCGCGGCGCGATGGTGGCCGACCGGCTGTGGACGCCGGCCGAGGGAGAGACGGCGGTCGGACCGGGCCCCGGGCCGGCGGCGCGCGCCCTGCTCGAGGCCGCGGCGCTCTGCAACGACGCCGACCCCTCGGGAGCCGGCGCCGGCGGGGCGGCCGGCGGCGCGGACACCGAGACCTCGCTGGTCCGGGCGGCGCTCGCGGGTGGGCTGGACGTGACGGCGCTGCGGGCGGCCCACCCCCGGCTGTCCGAGGAGCCGTTCGACGCCCTCACCCGCCGCATGACCACCGTCCACCGCGCGCCCGGCGGGGGGACCACCGAGCTGACCAAGGGCGCCCCCGAGGCGCTGCCGCCGGGGCTCCCCGGACTCCCGCAGGCGCTGGAGGTCGCGCACCGGTGGGCCGCCGAGGGCAGCCGGGTGCTCGGCGTCGCCCGGGACGGCGTGCTGCTGGGGGTCGTCGCCCTCGACGACCCCGTCCGGCCCGAGGCCGCCGGCGCGATCGCGGCCTGCCACCGCGCCGGCATCCGGCCGGTGCTGGTCACCGGCGACCACGCCGGCACCGCGGCGGCGGTGGCCCGGGCCGTGGGCCTGGTCGACGACGCGCACCCGGCCGAGGGCGCCGTGCTGGCGCGGGTGGAGCCGGAGGGGAAGCTGCGGCTGGTCGACGCCTGGCAGGACGAGGGCCACGTCGTCGCCATGACCGGCGACGGCGTGAACGACGCCCCGGCGCTCCGGGCCGCCGACATCGGGGTGGCGATGGGGCAGCGCGGCACGGAGGTGGCCAAGCAGGCAGCGGACATCGTCCTGGCCGACGACAGCCTGGCCACCGTGACGGCGGCGGTCGCCGAGGGGCGCCGGGTCTACGACAACGTGCGGCGGTTCGTGGGCTACGGCATGGCCGGCGGGATCAGCGAGGTGCTGGTCATGCTCCTCGGTCCGGTGGTCGGCCTGGCCCTGCCGCTGACCCCGGCGCAGGTGCTGTGGGTCAACCTGCTCACCCACGGGCCGGTCGGCGTGGCCATGGGCGCCGAGCCGCCGTCGCCCGACGTCCTGGCGCGTCCGCCGCGCCGGCCGGACGAAGGCGTGCTGGATCGCGTGCTGACCCGGCAGCTGGCGCTGCTCGCGGTCGCGATCGCGGCCACCTGCCTGGCGGTGGCCGCCTGGTCGGACGCGACCGGGGGTCCCTGGCAGACCCAGCTGTTCGTGACGCTCACGACCGCGCAGCTGTTCCTGGCCCTCGCCGTGCGACCCGGCGGGTCCTGGCGGCGGGGCGTGCGCTCCGGCGCCGGCTGGGTGCCCCTGGCCGCGGCCGGCAGCCTGCTCCTCCTGCTGGCCGGCGTCTACCTGCCGGGCCTCGGGGAGCTGCTGCGGACCGAGCCGCTCGCCGTCGCGGAGCTGCTGCCGGCGGTGGCGGCCGGTGCCGTGCCGGCCGCCCTGCTGCTCGCCGCCCGCGCGCTCGGGGCCCGCGTCGTCTGACCGACGACGGACCTAAGGCCCCCCGACCACGGTCGCCCGGACGTGGCCCGGCACCGGCCGCCGGCGCTGGACTGGCCTCCCGACGACGCAGGAGGCGGACATGAAGGCACTGGTGTACTACGGCCCGGGCAAGCGGTCCTGGGAGGAGGTACCGGAACCGGCGATCGTCGACCCCGACGACGCCGTCGTCCAGGTCGACGCCTTCACCATCTGCGGCACGGACCTGCACATCCTGCGCGGCGACGTGCCGGAGGTGGAGACCGGCCGGATCCTCGGCCACGAGGCCGTCGGCACCGTGCGCGAGGTCGGTCCCGGCGTGCGCACGGTGCAGCCGGGTGACCGGGTGCTGATCTCGTGCATCAGCGCCTGCTGGCGCTGCCGCTTCTGCCGGGAGGCCCGCTACGGGCAGTGCCTGGGCGGCGGGGGATGGGTGCTCGGGCACACGATCGACGGCGTCCAGGCCGAGGCGGTGCGGGTGCCGTTCGCCGACGGATCGGTGCACAAGCTGCCCCACGGGGTCACCGACGAGTCCGCGCTGATGCTCGCCGACATCTTCCCGACCTCCTACGAGGTCGGGGTGCTCAACGGCGGCGTCGGCCCCGGCGACACCGTCGTCGTCGTGGGCGCGGGGCCGATCGGGCTGGCCGCGGTGATCGCCGCCGGGCTCTACACCCCGCAGCGGGTCGTCGTGGTCGACCCGGTGGAGAGCCGGCGCGCGGCCGCGCTCGCCGAGGGCGCGGACCTCGCGCTGTCGCCGGACGACGACGTGCTCGGCAAGGTCCGGGAGCTCACCGACGGGCTGGGCGCCGACGTGACCATCGAGGCGGTCGGCCTGCCCGAGGCGTTCGACCTCGCCGTCGCCCTGGTGCGGCCGGGCGGGCGGGTCGCGAACGTGGGCGTCCACGGCCGCCCGACCACCCTGCACCTCGAGGACCTGTGGATCCGCGACGTCACGATCACCACGGGTCTGGTGGACACCTCCACGACCCCGCTGCTGCTGCGCATGCTCCGGTCGGGGCTGATCGAGACCCGGCGGCTGGTGACCCACGGCTTCGGGTTCGACGAGGTGCCCCGGGCCTACGACGTGTTCGCCGACCCCGGCACCTCCGGGGCGCTCAAGGTGGCGGTGTTCCGCAACTGAACGCGGGAGCGGGCCGCCGGACGTCGCGTCCGGCGGCCCGCTCGCGCGGCGGGTTCAGCCCGGCCGGTCGGCCGACCACGGCCGGTCCGGTGACCAGGGCCGGTCCATGCGGTCGACGGTGTCGGCGAGCGGCCGGCGCCCGGTGCGCGGCACCGGGTCGGCGCTGATGGGCGCCCAGCCCAGCCGGACCAGGATCTGCGGTTCACCGGCCTCGGCCAGCACGGCGGCCTTCAGCTGCGCCCGCGCCGCCGGCACCTCCAGCGGCTGGCTGATCGGGTCGGTCGCCAGACCCAGCCGGGTCGCGGTCAGCAGCACCGCGCTCAGCGCCTCGCCGGCCCGGAGCTGGTCGACGCGGGAGTCGCCGGAGGTGGCGAGCAGGGCCACGACGGTGCCGTCGGTCTCGTCGCGGCCGAGGACCGTCGGGGCCTGCTCGGCGGCGGCGAAGCGGCGCACGGGCACGGTGCCGTCGGCCTGCGGGGGCACGTTGGCCGCGGGCACGCCCTCGCGGGCGCCCCGGGCGGTGCCGGTCCAGCGGGCGACCTCCTGCGCCAGGCCGGGGGTCAGTGCCTGCTCCACCGCGGCGCGCTCGACCAGCCGCGCGACCAGCGACCGGTGCACGCCCGGCAGGATGCGCAGGTCGCCGTCCTGCCCGGCGGCGGCGGCGACCAGCTGCGCCAGGAACTCGGGGGGCACCGGCCAGGTGGAGAAGGCCCGGCGGTCGCTGCGCCGCGTCTCCACGGCGCGGGCCAGCGCCAGGTCGTCCGGCGTCGGCTGCGCGGGCACCGGCTCGACGGCGGCGAGGTGCTCGGGGTGCCCGGGGTCGGGCAGCCGGTGCACCCGGCTGCCGAGCCCGGCGGCGAGCAGGGCCACCCGGAGGTGGTGCAGCGCGGCGCCGCAGCTGATCCGCAGGTCGCGCGCGTCCGGGTCGGTGGCCGGCAGGGCGCGGGTGGCGTCGGCGAACAGGTGGATGCTCGCGTCGCCGATCCGCCAGCGCCACGGCTGCGAGTTGTGCACCGAGGGGGCCAGGTTGGCCAGCGCCACCGCGGCGCGCGCGGTGGAGTGGTCGAGCGACGTGGTCAGCACTGCGGCTCCTCGGGTCGGCGGGATGCCAGCCGAGCCTGCGCCCGGGGGCACGGGCCGCAGGAGTGCCCGAGGTCCTGAGCCGCCGGGACGCAGGGCCCGTGCGGGGCTCAGGCCGTCGCGCTGCCGGCCGCGGACGCCTTCCCGTGCATCGCCGTGGCGATCCGCCGCGCCCAGGCGGCCACGGCGGCCCAGTCGCGGTGGTCGCCGCTGGACCCGCCGGTGAGCCGGTAGAACACCCGGCCCCACAACGGGCTGCGCGTGACGTCGACGACGCCGGTGAAGAGCCGGTGCTCCCGCGGGGTGAAGCCGTGCGGGAAGCCGGTCTCGATCCGGCGCAGCTCGCCGGCGGCCAGGTAGCGGGACACCCGGCCGGAGTCCGGGGAGGCCAGCCCGCCGACGCTGAAGCACCAGACGGGCGCCCCGCTCGCCGCGGCCTTCGGCAGGAAGGCCAGCGCCGGGGGCAGCCAGGCCATGCTGTGCACCGCGCTGCCGACGACGACCACGTCGAAGCCGGCCGGGTCGAGATCATCGGTCACCGCCCGGCAGGTCACCTCCGCCCCGTCCTCGGCGAGGGTGGCAGCGATGCGCTCCGCGATCCCGGCGGTCGAGCCGGCGGCGGTCGCGTAGGCGATCAGCGCGGTGGGGTGCTGTGCGGTCGGGTGCCGTGCCGCGGTCGGGTGCTGTGCCATGGCGCGACCATCGCCCCGCGACCACCCGGCACGGCAGGGGCGGGGGTCACCCGGAGCCGGGACCGGCCCGGTGACCGGCCCCGCCCACCAGGCCCGGTGCGTTCAGGACCTTGGACTCTGCGGGCCGCGCCGGGCCGGTCCTTAGCGTGGCGCGCGGACGCCCGGCCGGGCACCCGAACGCCGCGTGCCCGATCCGGGCCGGGACATGCAGGATGGACACGTGAGCAACGAGCAGTCGAACCCGATCTCGGTCTTCCTCCTCGACGACCACGAGGTCGTGCGCCGGGGGGTCGCCGACGTGCTGGAGGCCTCCGGCGAGATCACCGTTGCCGGGGAGGCGAAGAACGCCTCCGAGGCGCTCGCCCGCGTGCCGGCGCTGCGCCCGGACGTGGCGATCCTCGACGTGCGGCTGCCCGACGGCGACGGCGTGACCGTCTGCCGGGAGCTGCGCTCGAGGATGCCGGAGCTCAAGGTGATCATGCTGACCAGCTACAGCGACGACGAGGCGCTGTTCGAGGCGATCATGGCCGGTGCCTCGGGCTACCTGCTCAAGCAGATCCTGGGGCAGGACCTGGTCAGCGCGGTCCGCACCGTCGCCGCGGGCGGCTCGCTGCTCGACCCCACGGCGACCACCGCCGTCCTCGAGCGCATGCGCCGCGCGGCGGAGCCGGCCGGCCCGCTGGCCTCGCTCAGCGACCAGGAGCGGACCGTGCTCGAGCTGATCGGCGAGGGGCTGACCAACCGGCAGATCGGCGAGCGGATGTTCCTCGCCGAGAAGACGATCAAGAACTACGTCTCCCACCTGCTGGCCAAGCTCGGCCTGGAGCGCCGCACCCAGGCCGCGGTCCTGGCCGCGGAGCTGCGCGGCGCCCCTTCGGGCGGCCGCGGGCGCTGACCCGCCGCCCGCGCGGCGAGCGGTCGGGCCTCAGCGCAGCGGCGCCGACCAGTGCACGCGGGTGCCGCCGTCGGGCAGCGGCGTCGCGCCGGCGTCCCCGCCCCGGCGCCGGGCCCGGTCCTGCAGGTTGCGCAGGCCGCTGCGGGCGGCCCGCTCGTCGATGCCCCGGCCGTCGTCGACCACGTCGACGACCACGTCCTCACCGACGTCGAGGGTGACGGTGACCTGCGACGCGCCGGAGTGCCGCACCACGTTGCTCACCGCCTCGCGGACGACGGCGACGACGTCCGCGGCGAGGTCACCGGTGACCAGGCTGTCCACGGCCCCCGACATGCGCACGGTGGGGGCGACCACGTCGCCGACGGTGCCGGTGACGACGTCCAGCACCTGCCGCCGCAGGCTGTCCCCGCCGTCGGCGGCCTCGGTCGAGTGCAGGTCGAAGATCGTCGTGCGGATGTCCCGGACGGTGTCGTCGAGCTGGCCGATCACGCCCTGGACCCGCTTGCGCGCCTCCGGGTCGGCGAGCCGGGGGAGCACCGACTGCAGCGCCAGCCCCGAGGCGAAGACGCGCTGGATGACCAGGTCGTGCAGGTCGCGGGCGATGCGGTCGCGGTCCTCGTAGACGTCCAGGCGGCGGGCGAGCTGCTGGCGGGCGGCCATGTCCAGGGCCACCGTGACCTGGTCGGCGAAGGCCTCCACGGCGGGCCGCAGGGACGACGCGAAGGCGGGCGCGCCCGCCTTCCGGGCGAGCACGACGACGTAGGAGCCGGCGTCGACGCCGCGCAGCGGGATACCGAGGCACGGCCCCCACGGGACGTGGGAGTTCCACCCCTCGTAGGCCAGGGTGCTCAGGTCGACCGACGCCACACCGGAGGCGGCCTCGACGGCGGCCACCACCGGGCTCTCCGCGGCGGTGATCCGCTGGCCGACCGTCTCCTCCAGGTCCACGGTGCCGCGCTGGACGACGACCGTGTACCGGCCGTCGGCGGGGTCGGGGCCGGCGACCAGCCAGGTGCCGTCCGCCCCGGTGAGGTCGGTCAGCCGGGCGACCACCAGGTCGAGGGCGTCGTCGGGGGACGCGGTGTCGAGCAGGGCCTGGCGGATGTCGGAGACCGCGGCCGCCCACCGGCGCCGGGCCTCGCCCTCCTCGAAGAGGCGGGCGTTGTCGATGGCGATGCCCGCCGCACCGGCGAGCGCGGTGAGCACGGCCTCGTCCTCGGCGGTGAACTCGCCGTGCGCCTTCTCGGTCATGTACAGGTTGCCGAACACCTCCCCGCGCACCAGCACCGGCACCCCGAGGAACGAGTGCATCTCGGGGTGGTGCGGCGGGAACCCGACCGAGGCGGGGTGCTGGCTCAGGTCGGGGATGCGCAGCGGGTAGGGCTCGGTGATCAGCTGCCCGAGCACCCCCTTGCCCTCCGGCAGCGAGCCCATCCGGGCGGCGGTCTCGTCGTCGATGCCCACGTGGATGAAGGCGGCCAGGCCGCCGCCCTCCTTGAGCACGCCGAGCGCGCCGTAGCGCGCCTCGACCAGGCCGACGGCCGCCTCGACCAGCCGGCGCAGGGTGGAGTCCAGGTCCAGGCCCGTGGACACGGTGAGGAAGGCGTCGAGCAGGTGCTGCACCCGTGCCTGGGTGCGGGCGACCACGCCGAGCCGCTCCTGCACCTCCTCGAGGAGTTCGGGCAGCCGCATCGCCGACAGGGCGGTCGCCGTGTCGGGTCCGGGGTCTGCCGAGCGGGGTCCGGGCACGGGGTGGCCTCCACTCCTCGAAGACCGGCGGTTACCGCTCACCGTCGCAGGGTCGCACCGTGCGCACGTCAGCGGAAGGGCTCGCAACGGGATGTTGCTCGCAGCTCACCCTCGGGCGGAGCGGGCGGTCAGCCGGCCGTCGCGGTCCTGACCCCGAGCGCGGCGGCCACCCCGGCGGCCCACGCCCGGATCGCGTCCCAGTCGCGGAAGTCACCGACCGGAGCCCGCATCGCCGTCGCCATCGCCCGCTCGCCGAAGGCCAGCCGCGTCGGGTCCAGCCGGCCGGGGAACACCGTGTGCCCGTCCGCACCGGTGAGCGCGGCCAGCGGCGCGATGTCGTGCGGCTCGTCCGGCGGGAACGGGGCCGCGCCGATGGGTCCGCTGCTGAACAGCCACACCGGGCGGGTCCGCAGGAGGCCGGCGTGCGCCGCGGCGTACTCGCGGGCCGGCTCGAGCCAGCGGCCGGCGTACACCGCGCTGCCGATGATCACGGCGTCGAAGGCAGTGGGGTCGGGACGCTGCTCGACCGGGATCGCGACGGCCGCGGCACCGGACCCGTCGAGGCAGCGGGCGATCTCGGCGCCGATCTCCGCCGTCGCCCCGTGCCGGCTGGCGACGGTGACCAGCACCCGCACCGGCCGCTCGCTCACCGGGCGCCCGCGGGGCGGAGGGGCACGATCGCCAGCGGGCAGGGAGCGCGGTGCAGCACCGCGTGCGTCGTCGGGCTGAGCCAGTGCCGTCCCCGGTGGCCGACCACCAGGAGCTCGGCGGTGAGGCCCACGCCCAGCAGCGGCCGCACCGGCCGGTCCCGCACGACGACCTCGCGGACGACGACGTCGGGCGCCTTCTCCCGCCAGCCCGCCAGGGCCTCGGACAGGGCCCGCTGCTCGTCGGAGAGCACCCCGGCCCAGTCCACCAGCGGGCTCAGGGCGGGGTCGGCGACCTCTCCGGCGACCTCCCGCCACGCGTGCACGGCGACCAGGTCGGTGCCCCGCAGGACGGCCTCGTCGAAGGCGAACGCCAGCAGGTCCTCCTCGCCGGGCCGGCCCTCGACCCCGACGACCACGGACCTCCGCCCCTGCACGGCGGCGGCGGTGGGGTCGGGGAGCACCACCACCGGGCACTGCGCGTGGTGCACGACGCCGGTGGCCGTGGAGCCCACCAGCAGCCCGGCGACCCCGCCGGCCCCCCGGCTGCCCACGACGAGCAGCGACGCGTCCGCCGAGGCCTCCTGCAGCACCGGGACGGGCGCGCCGTCGAGCACGGAGGCGGTCACCTCCAGCGAGCCACCGGCGGTCGCCGCCTCGACGGCGGTGCGGATCACCTGCTCGGCCGCGGACCGCACCAGCTCGGCCATCTCCTCCTCCGGTGGGGGCGAGGCGAGCCCGCCGAAGGGCCAGCTGGTGGCGTGCACGACGTGCAGGGGCACCGCGCGGCGGATCGCCTCGTCGGCGGCGAACCGCACCGCCCGCAGGGCTGCATCCGAGGCGTCCACCCCGACGACGACGGGGCGGTGCGGGGGGAGGTCGGTCATGGCGGCTCTCCGGATCGGGGCGGGGGCGGGCGGGGTCACGAGGAGCTGGTGCCGGCGGTGTGGTCGGGCCCGGTGAGGACCCGGACGCCGACGACGCCGGGCACGGTCCGCGCGAGCGAGGTCAGCGCGCCCTCCTCGACCTGGCGCGACACCTGGGGCGCCCCCCGGGTCCGGCGCACGGTGGCGATGCCCTCGACGACGTCCACCGCCCACGCTCCGAGGTCGCCGGTGTAGCCCTCGACGAGCTGCAGCAGGTCGTGCCGGACGGCGTCGTCGGGGCGGGCCACGGAGCGCAGCAGGTCGCGGCGGCTGACGATGCCGACGAGCCGGTCGTGCTCGAGGACCGGCACGCTGCGCAGCCGCTCGTCGACGAACAGGCGGGCGACGTCGGCGACGTCCGTGCCGGCGTCCACGGTGCGCACCGCGTCGGTCATCACGCCGCGCACCAGGAGGCCGACGACCTCCGCGTCGGCGTCGCGGCGCAGGTGCAGCCTCGGGTCCGGGGGGATCCGGTCCCGGAGGACGTCGGCCTCGGCCACGATGCCGACGAGCTGGCCGTCGTCGTCCAGGACCGGCAGGGCGGCGAACCCGTGCTCCGCCATCAGCTCCGCGGCGTGCTTGGCGGAGGTGCGCGGCCCCACCGTGACGACGTTCCGCGTCATGACGTCGCGTGCTCGCACGGTGCGCTCCGGGGGTGGGGGACGAGGACCGGGCCCGACGCTAAGGACGACGGAGGAGGCGTCCCAGGGCCGGGCGGGCGGCGCCGGCCGGGACGTTGGTCCCGGATCGTCGGACCGAGTGCCCGGCGCCCGCCGGCCGCCCGGGACCGAGGGTGGGGCGCGCGCCCGGTCGTCGGGCCGGCAGGAGGAGGGTCCAGGTGAGCGGTCCGGAACAGCCCGGTGCGGCCGGGGGCAGGGCGGCCGAGGGACGGCGCGGTCCGTGGGTGACGGTGGGGGTCGACGGGTCCCCGGAATCCCGGGCCGCGCTGGCGCACGCGCTGGTGGCCGCGGCCGGTCGTCGCGCGGGCCTCGACGTGGTGTCCGCCTTCGTCGTCGGCGGCTTCTACGCCGGGGCCGGCGCCCCGCTGGTCGTGCCCGACGTCGCGGCGATCCGGGAGGACGTCGACGCCCGGGCCCGGTCGCTGGTGCAGGAGGTGCTGTCCGACCCGGCGCTCGCCGGCGTCCCGGGGATCCGCGACGTCGAGGTGCGCGTCGTCGTGGCCCCGGGGCCCGCTGCCCAGGTGCTCCTGGACGCGTCCGCCGGCGCGGACCTGCTGGTCGTGGGCAGCCGGGGGCGGGGCGGGGTGCGCAGCGTGCTGCTCGGGTCGGTCGGGCTGCACTGCGCCACGCACGCCGGCTGCCCGGTGCTCGTCGTCCACCCGGAGGCGGGGGAGCGGCCGGACGGCCCCGTGGTGGTGGGTTTCGACGGCTCCGACGGCGCGCGGGCGGCGCTGAGCGCCGCGCTCGAGGAGGCCACCCGGGCCGGCACGGACGTGGAGGTGGTCGCGGTCTACTCCGTGGTGGACTACTGGACGGACCTGGAGCGCGACGCCGCGCCGTCGGAGGAGGCGATCCGCGCCGACCTCGAGGAGCGCACCCGGGCCGCCGTGGCGGTGGCGGTCGCCGATCGCGAGGCGGCCGGTGCCGCCGTGCCGCGGATCGACGTCTCCGTCGTGGACGGCGCGTCGCGGGAGGTGCTCGTCGAGCGCAGCCGGACCGCCCGGCTGCTCGTCGTCGGCAGCCGGGGCCGGGGCACGGTGCGCGGCCTGCTGCTGGGCTCGGTGGCCCTGCACTGCGCGATGCACGCGCACGGGGACGTGCTGGTCGTGCACCCGGTGGGCGAGGGACGACCTACCGTCCGGGCATGACGACCCGTCCCGGCATGTTCACGCGCGATCCGGACCACCGGACCCCCCGGATCCGCCGCCGCCACCCGGCGCTGCGCTCCGGGAGCCAGCTGACCAGGGGGGAGCGGGCGGCGGACGCGCTGCGCAACGGCATGGGGTCGTGGGCCTTCGTGCTCGTGTCGCTGGTGTTCCTGGCCGGCTGGATGGTGGGGAACCGGGACACCGGCTTCGACCCCTACCCCTTCATCCTGCTCAACCTGGTGCTGAGCTGCGTCGCGGCGCTGCAGGGGGCGATCCTGCTGATCGCCGCCAAGCGGGCCGACCAGATCACCGCCGACCTCGCCGCGCACGACTACGCCACCAACCTCGAGAGCGACGAGCTGATCAAGGAGGTGCGGGCGATCGTCCTCGACATCCAGCGGCAGGTGAGGACGCCGGAGGCAGCCGAGGACAGCGCGCCCGGGCGCTGAGCCCGCTCACCTCCCCGCCGGGGCCGCCAGCGGATCCGCGCCCCGGACCGTGCCGCGGGCGGCCTCGACGGCGAACCGGGCGAACAGCTCCTCGGCGTACCACCGCTCGTGCCCGGTCCGCGCGACCACCGCGGCGTGCGCCGCCCGGCCGTACGCGAAACCGGTGAGCGCGTCCTGGTCCCGCCACAGGGTGAAGGTGCCCTGCCAGCCCAGGGGTGCCTCGCCGATCCCCAGGCCGAGCAGCAGCCCCGGTGCGCGGTGCAGGTCGGCGGCCACCGGCGGCACTGCACGCCAGAAGCGCAGGGCGCCATCCGGCGCCAGCCGGGCGCGGGTGAGCGCCGCCACCGGGCCGGTGTGCGGTCCGGGGACGGGCCGGCCGAACGGCTCGCGCCCTCCCCACCGGCCGCGGACGGCCAGCGGCCGCAGCCGGGCGGTCCACTCCTCGTCCGCGAACCGCCGCCACCGCGCGACCAGCGGACCGGAGTCGAACGCTGCGGCGGCGGTCTCGTCCGCCCAGACGGTCAGCAGCGCCCACCGCCGCAGGTCGGCGTCGCCGGGTCCGAAGCTGCGGCCGGCGCCCGTACCCAGGGACCGGCTGAACCGGAGCCCCGGCACGGCGCGCAGCGCCAGCCGGTCGGCGGCCACGTGCGCGACCGCGCGGGGGAGGGCCCGCAGCGGCACCCCCCACAGCTGCAGGACGACGACCGGTGCGGGCACCGGGCCAGGGTGGCCCCCAGCGGGCCGCGGTACCAGTCCACGGGGACGAACGTCCCGGCACACGGGGACGTCGGGCCACGGCGCGGCGGGCTGCCCGACGGGAGGGTCTGGCTGACCGCACCCCGAGCCGAGGAGCCCAGCATGACCGCCACAGGGACGACCACGCGGATGGTGGTCGGAGTCGACGGATCCCCGCACTCCCGCGCCGCTCTGGTCTGGGCGGTCCTGGAGGCGGCGCGCAGGTCCGCGTCGCTCGAGGTGGTCGCCACCTTCCCGGTCGACTTCTACTGGGCCGATGCCTACCTGCTCGACCCCCGGCACATGACGCAGATCCGCGAGGACACCGAGAACCGGACCCGGGCGTTCGTCGACGAGGTGCTGAGCTCCGCGGAGGTCACCGGCGCCGCCGTGGCGGCGGACGTGCCGGTCCGGATCACGGTGGCGGCCGGCACCCCGGCCGAGCACCTGGTGCAGTTGTCGAAGGGCGCGGCCCTGCTCGTGCTGGGCAGCCGCGGGCGCGGCGGGGTGCGCAGCACCCTGCTCGGCTCGGTCGCCCTGCAGTGCTCGGCGCACGCGCCGTGCCCGGTCGTGGTGGTCCGTCCCGGAACGGGCCCGGGTGACGGCCGCGTCGTCGTCGGGTTCGACGACTCCGCCGCCGGCCGGGCGGCGCTGCAGCGGGCCGCCGAGGAGGCCCGGCGGCGCGGCGGTCCCCTGGAGGTGGTGGTCGCCCGCGTGCCGGTCGACACCTGGTCGGACCTGACGGTGGTCACCGGCCCGACGGTGTCCGAGCTCCTGGAGGACGGTCGCCGCAGCGCGGAGCAGGCCGTGCAGGAGGTGCTCGGCGCCTCGCCGGACGTCGAGGTCCGCGTGCGGGCCGACGTGGGTCCGGCCGACGACGTCCTCGTGCGGGCCGCGGAGCACGCCGACCTGCTGGTGGTCGGCAGCCGCAGCCGCAGCTCCCTGGCCGGGATGCTGCTCGGCTCGGTGGCGCTGCGGGCGGTCGTCCACGCCGAGTGCCCGGTCATGGTGGTGCACCCGCCGGCCGAGGAGGGGGCCGAACCGCTCCGCGCCGCCACCGCCGGCCAGGCCTGAGCGCCCCGTCCGGAGCCGGGGGTGCTGGCCTGGACCGTCGCCGCACCCGGCCCGGTCGACGACGGCCCGCTGCGCGCGGTCGACCGGCCGCTGCCGGAGCCGGGGCCGGGGCAGGTGCGCGTGGCGGTGAGCTGCTGCGGGGTGTGCCGCACCGACCTGCATCTCGCGGAGGGCGACCTGGCGCCCCGGCGCCCCGGGGTGGTCCCGGGGCACGAGGTGGTCGGCCGGGTGGACGCGCTGGGACCGGGCGCCACCCGGTTTGCCCTCGGTGACCGGATCGGGGTGGCCTGGCTGGGCCGGACCGACGGCACCTGCCGGTTCTGCCGGGCGGGGCGGGAGAACCTCTGCACCGCTCCGCTGTTCACCGGCTGGGATCTCGACGGCGGCTACGCCGAGGCGTGCCTGGTCGACGAGGGCTTCGCCCACCCGCTGCCCGACGACCTCCCCGACGAGCAGGCCGCGCCGCTGCTGTGCGCCGGCATCATCGGCTACCGGGCGCTGCGGCTGGCCGAGGTGCCGCCCGGCGGGCGGCTCGGGATCTACGGCTTCGGGGGCAGCGCCCACCTCACCGCCCAGCTGGCCCTCGCCCAGGGCCTGCGCGTGCACGTGCTCACCCGCGGCGAGCACAACCGGGTGCTGGCCGCCCGCCTGGGCGTGGACTCGGTGGGTGGCGCGGAGGACGTTCCGCCGGAGCCGCTGGACGGGGCCGTGCTGTTCGCCCCGGCCGGCGAGCTGGTGCCCGTGGCGCTGCGCGCGCTGGACCGCGGCGGCACGCTGGCCGTGGCCGGCATCTGGCTGTCGCCGATCCCGGGGCTGGACTACGCCGCCGAGCTGTTCGAGGAACGGCGGCTGCGCAGCGTCACGGCCAACACCCGGCGGGACGGCGAGGAGTTCCTGCGGCTGGCGGTCCGGCTCGGCGTCCGGGCGACCACCGTCGGGTACGACCTGGCCGACGCGCCACGCGCGCTGGCCGACCTCGCGCACGGCCGGTTCGGCGGGGCGGCCGTCCTCCACCGCTGAGGGCCGGCGGCTCAGCGCACCGGCGGGACCCACCCGGTGGCGCCGGGCACGGGCGGGTGCCGCAGCGGAGCCGGGGGCCGGCCGCTGCCGCGGACCGCGTCGTCGCGCCGGCGGCGCGGTGTCGTGGGCGTGGGGGCGGCGCGGCCGACCCGGAGCAGGTTCAGCGGGTGCCCGTGCCACACGAGGGCCGACCGCAGCTGGGTGCGGGTGAGCGGGACCTCCACCGCCTGCGTCATCGGGGCGGCCACCCAGCCGCGGGTGGTGAGCTCCAGCAGCACCCGCTCGAGCGCCTCGCCGGCGCGCAGCCAGGCGAGGAGGTCGTCGGTGCGGCCGGCGAGCAGCACCACCGTCTGCGCCGTCCCCGACCCGGTCCGGGCGGGGAGGCCGCCCGATCCGGTGGTGTCGAAGTCGCGCAGCGGCAGCGCGTCGTGCTGGCGCCCGTCGACGTGGGCCACCGCCTCGGGCGGGACGCCGTCGCCCTGGTCGGCCGAGCGGGTGGTCCAGCGGCGCAGCTCCGCGCGGTAGGCCGGATCGGCGTTCTGGATCCCGTCGGCCGTGCGCTGCAGCCGGCCGAGCAGGTCGAGGTGGTCCGGGCGGTCGACGGGCACGAGGAGGGTGTCCTCGGCGTCGGCCGCCTCGACCAGCACCCGCAGCAGCTCGTCGGGGACCCGCTCCTCGCCGAAACGGCGCCGGTTGGTGTGCCGCAGCGGGACGGCGGCGTCCAGCCGGGCGAGGGAAGCGTCGGCCGGCCCCGGTCCGGGCCGCAGGACGGCCAGCAGATCGGGGTCGTCCCGGTCGGGCAGCCGGTCCACCGCCGCGGCGAACCCGGCCGCGGCGACCGCCGCCCGCGCGTTGAGCAGCGCCGCACCGACGCTCTGGGCCAGTGCCCGGCCCCGCGGGTCCAGGACCGTCAGCTGGCGGCTGCGGTCGGCGTGGAGCTCCAGCCGGTCGCCGTGCAGCACCAGCCGCCAGGGCTGGGTGTTGTGCACCGACGGGGCGAGCACGGCCCGGTCGGCGGCCGCCTCCAGGGCCGCGGTGAGGGCGGCACCGGGGGCCGGGCGGGGCGGGGGGACGGACACGGGGGCGCTCCTCGATCGACGGGTGCCCGTCCACCATCGGCGGCCCGCGGCCGGCGTCACCCGTGCCGCCAGGCCTGATCCCGGCGGACCTTCGTCCCCCGCCTCCGGGACCCCGGCGGGACGAGCGCACGACCTTGGGCGGTGGGAGGAGGTGGCCCGGCTGCGCGAGCGTCGGGGGGGAGCGGTGGCCGGACGGCCGCCGAGGGGAGGAACCACCGTGACCGAGCACCGCGAGCCCTACCCCGTGCGCGTCGACGCCGCGCGGGATCCGGCGCTCTCCCGGGGCCTGTGGCTGGTGAAGTGGCTGCTGCTCCTTCCGCACTACGTGGTGCTGGCCTTCCTGTGGATCGGCTTCGTCGTCGTCTCGGTGATCGCCTTCGTCGCGATCCTCGTAACCGGCCGGTACCCGCGGCCGCTGTTCGACTACGCCGTCGGCGTGCTCCGCTGGACGTGGCGGGTGCAGCACTACGGCTACGGCGCGCTGGGCACCGACCGCTACCCGCCGTTCCGGCTCACCGACGACCCCGCCTACCCGGCCCACCTCGAGGTGCCCTACCCCGAGCACCTGTCCCGCGGGCTGGTGCTGGTCAAGTGGTGGCTGCTGGCCATCCCGCACTACCTGATCCTCGCCGTGCTGGTCGGGGGCGGCCTCTGGCTGGGCGCCGGCGGCCGCGGGGGCGACGACGGGTGGGCCGCCGGCGGGCTGCTCACCCTGCTGGTGCTCATCGCCGGGATCGCGCTGCTGTTCACCGGGCGGTACCCGCCGTCCCTGTACGACTTCGTCATCGGGCTGAACCGCTGGGCCCTGCGGGTGGCCGCCTACGCGGCCCTCATGACCGACCGCTACCCGCCGTTCCGCCTCGACATGGGCGGCACCGACCCGGGGACGCCGGCGGTCCCGCCGCCGCCCGCGCCGTCCGGCGGCGGAGCGACCGCCGCTGCTCCCACGCCGCCGGCGGGTGCCGGCGGGCACCCGTACCACCCCGGGAGCACGTGGAGCGCCGGCCGCGTCGTCGCGGTCGTGATCGGCGCGGTGCTGCTCACGGCGGCCACCGGCTTCGGCATCGGCGGCGCGACGCTGCTGTGGGCCGACCGCACCCAGCGGGACGGCGACTTCCTGGTCACCCCGTGGGCGTCGGTCAGCACCGACGGGTACGCGATCACCAGCGACAGCATCGAGCTGGACGTGCGCGGCTCGGACTGGGTGCTCGACGACTTCCTCGGCACGGCTCGCATCGAGGTGGACCCGTCCTCCGCCGACGAGGAGCTGTTCGTCGGCATCGCCCGGACCGCCGACGCCGATCGCTACCTCGCCGACGTGCGGCACGACGTCGTCCGCGACCTCGGGCCGCGCTGGGAGGGCCGGGGGAACCGCTGGCTGGGTCCGGACGCGGTGCGCGAGGTCGACGGCGGGGCGCCGGCCGCACCGCCCGGCGACCAGGACATCTGGGTGGAGAGCGCGACGGGGCGCGGCGAGCTGTCCCTCGAGTGGCGGCCCGCCGACGGCGACTGGACCGTCGTGCTGATGCGCGCCGACGGCGCCGCGGACCTCGCGGCCGACGTGCGGGTGGGCGCCACCGTCCCGGCGCTGCCGGGGCTGGCCGCGGCGCTGTTCGGCATCGGCGGCGTGCTCCTGGCCGCCGGGCTGGTCCTCGTCCTCGTCGCGGCGCGGCGCAGCGGGCAGACGCCGCCGCCCGCCGGCCCGACGGCGCCCCCGCCCGCGCCGGTGCTGAGCACGTCCGGCGGCCCGCAGGGCTGAACGGGGCCGCACGACCGAGGGAGGTCACCGTGGAATCGATCGTGCGCACGCGCGCCGGAGCGGTCCGGGGCGCGGTCCGGGACGGCGTGCACTCCTTCCTCGGGCTGCCGTACGCGGCGGCCCCGGTGGGCGCCGGCCGGCTGCGGCCACCGCGACCGGTCGTGCCGTGGGACGGCGTCCGGGACGCGACCGTGCTGGGGCCCGAACCGCCGCAGCCGGCGATGCCGCACCCGGACCCGTGGGGCCTGCTGTTCGACCCGGCGGCCCCGGGCGACGACTGCCTCAACCTCAACGTCTGGACGCCGGATCCGGGAGCCACCGGGCTGCCCGTGGTCGTGTGGGTGCCGGGCGGGTCGTTCCACTACTGCTCGGGCGGCAGCTACGACGGCAGCCGGTTCGCCCGCGACGGCGTCGTCTGCGTGACGGTCAACTGGCGCACGGGGGCCGACGGGTTCCTCTACCTGGGCGAGGACGACGACGGGGCCAACCTCGGGCTGCGGGACCTGCTGGCCGCGCTGCACTGGGTGCAGGAGGAGATCGCCGCCTTCGGTGGGGATCCCGGCGCCGTCACGGTGATGGGGGAGTCCGCCGGCGCCATGTGCCTGGGCACCCTGCTGGCGGTGCCGCGGGCCCAGGGGCTGTTCCGAGGCGCGGTGCTGGAGAGTGGAGCGGCCCACCACGTGGTGCCGGCCGACGACGCCGCCCGCATCGGGGCGCGGCTGGCCGAGGTGCTCGGCGTCCCGCCGACGCGCGCGGCCCTGGCCGAGGTGCCCGTGCCGCGGCTGCTGGAGGCGCAGGCCCGGGTGGACGGCGAGGTGGTGTCCGACCCGGACCCGGCCCGCTGGGGCACCGAGGTCGTGGCGAGCACGATGCCCTTCCACCCCGTCGTGGACGGGGACCTGCTGCCCGGGACCCCGATCGACCGCATCGCGGCGGGCTCGGCCGACGGGGTGGCGGTGCTCCTGGGCAGCAACACCGACGAGTGGCGGCTGTTCGCGGTGCTCGGCGGCCTGGTGGACGGGCTGACCGACGAGGTCCTCACCGGGCCCGTGGAAACCTACGGCTTCCGCAGCGCGGCCGCCTACGGCCTGCCGCCGCAGCGGGTGCTGGCCGCGTACCGGGACGGGCACCCGAGGGCGGCCGGCGAGGTGCTCGCCGCCGTCCAGACCGACTGGTGGGTCCGGGTGCCGGCGGTCCGCCTCGCCGACGCGCACGCCACCGCGGCGGCCGGGACCTGGATGTACGAGTTCGCCTGGCCCTCCCCGGCCTTCGGCGGGGCGCTGGGGTCCTGCCACGGGCTGGAGATGCCGTTCGTGTTCGACACCCTCGACCTCGGCCGGGACCAGATGCTCGGCGGGGCGCTCGGTGACTCCCCGCCGCAGGAGCTGGCCGACCAGGTGCACGGCGCCTGGGTCGCCTTCGCCACCTCGGGCGACCCCGGCTGGCCGCGGTACCGGCCCGACCGGCGGGCCGTGCGCCGGCTGGCCGTGCCGTCGTCCGACCTGCTCGAGGACCCCTACGCCCGGGAGCGCGCGCTCTGGGCCGGCGTGCGCTGACCGCCGGCGCGCCGCCGCACGGCCACCCGCTTGGCCGCGGCGTCCGCCAGCAGGACCGCGGGGACGGCCGCGAGCGCGACGAGCAGGCCGGGCAGCGGAGGCGCGGACTGGCCCAGCAGGTCGGCCAGCAGGGGCACGAGCAGCAGCGCGAGCAGGACGACGAGCTCCACGGCCACGGCCCACACCAGCAGGGGGTTGCTCCGCCACCCCAGGCGCCAGGCCGGCCGGCTGGTGCTGCGGCAGGCGAAGGCGTTGGCGAACTGGCCGAGCACCACCGCGGTGAACGCGGCGCCGGAGGCGCCCGCGAGCGTGCCGGCGGGCACCGGCTCGCCGTAGCTCCAGCCGGCGCCCAGCAGGACGGTGAGGAAGGCACCCATCGCCACGGTCGCCTCGACCGGCCCGAGCACGGTCAGCGCGCGGCGCAGCAGCCCGGCGTCGACGAGCCGGCGCCGCGGCGGCGGGCCGTCGAGCACCCGCGGGGACGACGGCTCGGCGCCCAGGGCCAGCGCGGGGAGGAGGTCGGTCGCGATGTCGAGGCTGAGCACCTGCAGCACGCTCAGCGCCAGCGGCACGCCGCCGCCGGTGACGGTGAAGACGACGAACGGCGTCAGCTCGGCGACGTTGTCGGTGAGGTGGTAGGTGAGGAACCGGCGGATGTTGGCGAAGGTCGTCCGGCCCTGCCGCACCGCGGCCACGATCGTGGCGAAGTCGTCGTCGAGGAGCACCAGGTCGGCGGCCTGCCGGGCGACGTCGGTGCCCCCGACCCCCATGGCCACGCCGATGTCGGCCGCGCGCAGCGCCGGGCCGTCGTTCACGCCGTCACCGGTCATGGCCACCACGTGCCCGCGGGCCTGCAGCGCCCGGGCGATCCGCAGCTTGTCCTCGGGCGCCACGCGGCAGACGACCACGCCGTCGGCGAGCAGCTCGCCCAGCGCCGCCTCGTCGGCCGGCAGCTCGTCCCCCCGGAGCACCCGGCTGGTGGGCAGCCACAGCCCGGTCTCGCGGGCGATCGCCTCGGCGGTGGCGGCCGAGTCCCCGGTGATCATGGCGACGCCGATGCCGGCGGTGCGGCACGAGGCCAGGGCGGCGCCCACGTGCGGGCGCGGCGGGTCCTCCAGGCCGACCAGCCCGAGCAGCTCCAGGTCCTGCTCGGCGGTGTCGGCGTCGGCGCCGTCGGGCAGCGGTCCCCGGCGCCGGGCGACGGCGAGGACGCGCAGCCCCCGGGCGGCCAGCCGGTCGGCCTCCTCGGCGGCGGGACCCGGATCCGTGCACCGGTCCAGCACGCTGCCCGGCGCGCCCTTGACGGAGAGGACGTCGTGCTCCCACACCGACATCCGGCGCCGCCGCGGGTCGAACGGGAACCGCCGGGTGCCCGGCGGGCTGCCCTCGACGGTGCCGGGCACGCCCAGCCGGTGCGCGAGGGCGTCCAGCGCCGCCTCCATGGGGTCGCCCAGGGCGATCCAGGACCCGTCGTCGTCCTGCCGGGTCCGGCCGGTCGAGCACCGGGCCGCCGTGCGGGCGAGCTCGCGGGCGGCGGCCAGCGCCGGCTCCGGACCCTCGAGCTCCGCCGTCGGCTCGTACCCGGTGCCGTGCACGGAGATCCGCCCCTGCGGGGTCCACACGGTGACGACGGCCATCCGGTTCTGGGTGAGCGTGCCGGTCTTGTCGGTGCAGATGAACGTGGTCGACCCGAGCGTCTCGACCGACTCCAGCCGGCGCACGAGGCCCTTGCGCGCGGCCAGCAGCTGCGCCCCGCGGGCCAGGGACAGCGTGACCGTGGGCAGCAGCCCCTCCGGGACCAGGGCGACGGTCACCCCGACGGCGAACAGGAAGCCGTCGCTCAGGGGGAGCCCCAGCACCACCCCGGCGGCGAAGCAGACGGCACCGATGCCCAGCGCGAGCACCGTGATCGTGCGCACCAGCCGGTCCAGCTCCTTGGCCAGCGGTGTCTTGGCGCGCTCGACACCCCGGGTCAGGGTGGCGATGGAGGCCAGCCGGGTGTCGCCGGCGACCGCGGTCACCACCGCGGAGGCCTCGCCCTCGACGACGAAGCAGCCCGCGTACACGGCGTCGTCCCGGCCCTTGCCCACCGGCTCGCTCTCGCCGGTCAGCATCGCCTCGTCGAGCCGCAGGCCGTGCGCGTCGAGCACCCGCAGGTCGGCCGCGACCCGGTCGCCCGCCTCGGGGAGGACCAGGTCGCCCACCACGAGGTCGACGGCGTCGATCTCCTGCCGCCGGCCGTCCCGGACCACGGTCACCCGGTGCGGCACCAGGTCGCGCAGCGCCTGCGCGGCCCGGTCGGCCCGGTACTCCTGCACGAACGCGAACAGCCCGTTGAGGACGACCACCACCACGATGGCCACGGCCAGCTGCGGCATCCCGCCGACGAAGGCCAGGGCGGCGGCCGCCCACAGGAGCAGGGCGAAGAAGTGCACCAGCTGGGCCACCAGCAGCCGCACCGGCGACGGCGGGCCCTCGACCGGCAGCCGGTTGCCCCCGGGCGGCCGGCGGCGGGCGGCCTCCTCGCCGGTCAGGCCGGCAGCGGAGACGGCCGGCGCGGCCACCTCGCTGCTCACCGCCGGGCGGGGCGGGGCGCGTAGGCGGCGCGCCGGTGCAGCTCGAGGACCAGCCCCCAGGCGGCGGTGACCACCAGCGGCCACGGGAACCAGCGCTCGGTGGCCAGGGCGACGACCAGCCAGGTGACCAGGAGCACGACGTTCGCGAGCGCGTAGCCGAGCAGGTGGAGGGCGAACCGGCGCCGGCGCCGGACGTCGGCGGGGGCCAGGAGACCCTGGTCGGGCATGGAGTCCTCGTTTCCGGGCAGCGGCGGCGGACCGGTGCGGCCGGTCGCTGCCAGCCTCGGTGCTGCCCGACCACCGCGGCCGGGTGCGGAGGTCCCCGGGTGCGGGACGGGTGGTCCCCGCGCGGGGCGACCTTCGGCCCTGCCGGTCTCAGAGCGGCGTGAGCGCGTCGAGCGTCACGAAGCCGTAGCCCGCGCTGCGCAGGCCCGCGATCACCGCCGGCAGCGCGTCGGCGTCCAGCGTGCTGCGGTCCTCCGGGTGGGCGCCGACGTGCATGAGCACGATCTCGCCGGGGCGCTGCGCCCCGAGCACGCGGTCCACGACCGACTGCACCGAGCGGCCGCCGCTGGTGCCCTGCCAGCCGAGGGTGTCCACGGTCCACCGGACGGCCACGTAGCCCAGGTCGTTGACGGCGCCGATGGTGCGGGCGTCGCGGTCGCCGAAGGGGAAGCGGAACAGCGGCCGCGGGTCGATCCCGCTGCCGCGCAGCGTCCGCTCGACCCCGCGCACCTCCTCGGCCAGGGCGGCGTCCGACAGCGCCGGGAAGTGCGGGTGGCTGACCGAGTGGTTGCCGATCCGGTGGCCGGCGGCACGGATCGCGGCCAGCCCGGCCGGGTCGGCGGCGGCCCACCGCCCGGTGACGAAGAAGGTGGCGGGCACCCGCTGCTCGGCCAGGGTGCGCAGGATCGGGGCCAGCCCCGAGCTGTCGCCGCCGGCGTCGAAGGTGAGCGCGACGACCCGCCGGTCGGTCGGGATGGCGGTGACGTCCTGCCCGCGCAGCGCTGCGGGCACCGTCGGTCCCGGCACGGGGGCGGTGGGCGAGGGGGCCGGTGTGGTCGTCGGGCCGGGTGCCGGCGTGGTGGGGGACGGCGTGGGGGTGTGTCCCGGCGGGCCCTCCGTCGGCGTCGTGGCGGTGGACGTGGCGGACGGGGACGACGCGGGCGACCCGTCGCCGGAGGCGCCCGGGGACCCGTCGTCGCCCCCGCCGACGGTGACCACCACGGCGACCACCGCGCCCACGACGGCGACCGCGGCGGCCGTGATCGCGAGCCGAGCGCGGCGTCCCATGTCCCCTCCATCCCTCCCCGTCATGCCACCGCCGCCGGCGGGGGCCGCCCAGGAGCGGAGGACCTCTCGTCGCGGGACCTACGACGCGGAGCCGGGGCGGCGGGCCGGCACGCCCACGACCAGGTTCAGCACCGCCCCGACCGCCGCGCCGGCCGCGGCGCCACCGAGGACGTCCAGCGGCGCGTGCGCACCGAGGTAGACGCGGGCCACGCCGTTCAGGACCGCCAGCGCGACGACGAGCACCCCCCACCGCCGCGGGAGGTGGGGGAGGAGCAGCACGACGATGCCGGCGGTGATCACGGCGTGCCCCGACGGGAACGAGGCGCCCGCCGAGGGCACGTCGCGCAGGATCGCGTCGGCGATCGTGGTCCCCGGGCGCTCCCGGTGCACCAGCTCCTTGAGCACCGCGCGCTCCACGACGAGCTTGATCGGCACGAGCAGCACCAGGGCCGCGGCCAGCCGCACCCGGCGGGCGAGCAGCGCACCCGCGGCCACGAGCAGCGGCATGCCGAGCACGCCCAGCAGCTGGAAGACCCACAGCGGCCCGCGCCAGCCGTCGGAGCGCTCGTTGACCAGCCGGAAGACCTGGCGCTCCACGTCGCCGACCGTGCCGTCCGCCACGGCCCAGGCGCACAGCGCGGCGCCGCCGGCCGCCAGCACGGCGGTGACGGCGTCGGCCCGGCGCCGTCGGACCGGCACGTCAGCCGCCCACGGGGACGGGGCCGTGCCGGGCCAGCCACCGCCGCCAGACCATCCAGGACAGCACGCCGAGCGGGATGGTGAGGAACCAGGTGAGCGCCCGGAAGACGAGGACGGCGCCCGCGGCGGTCGCCGGTGCCACCCCGATCGCGGTCAGCCCGGCGACGTAGCTCAGCTCCGCCACGCCGAGCGCACCCGGCGTGATGGGCACGAGGGTGACCAGCCGGGTCACCGCGAAGACGGCGAGGACGGCGATCCAGTGCACGTCGGCGTCCCCGTTCTCCGCCACCGCCCGCAGGCAGGTCAGCAGCAGCAGGAACAGCGCGGCGTGGCTGGCGAGGGCGGCGGCGGTCAGCCGCGGCCACCGGTCCCGCACCAGCCCGAGGGAGTCACGGCGGAACCGGTCCGCGCGCGACGCCCAGCCCGTCGGTGCCGGCCGCCCCAGCGCGGTGAGCAGCGGGGCGGCCGCCCGCTGCACCGCCCGGGCGGCCGCGCGGGCGAACCCGGCGGAGGTCAGCGCCAGGAGGAGCGCGCCGACGACGAGCACGAGGACCAGCCCGCCCAGCACGGCGGCGACGGCCAGCCCGCCCGTGACCTCGCCGACGACGGCGAGCGCGGGCAGGGCGAGGGCCGGCGTGCCCAGCTTCACCAGGTTGTTCCAGACCCCGGTGAGCACGACGGCGCGGCTGATCGCCGCCGGCGAGCAGCCGAACGAGTGGAACATCGCCGCCGAGGTGCCCACGCCGAAGGCGAAGCCGACCGGCACCGTGTTGGCCACCGCGGTGGAGGCCTGGTCGGTGAGGACCGCCCGGACGAGGGGCAGCCCGGGCAGCGCGGCGGTCCACAGCGGCGCGTAGGAGAGCAGGTTGAGCACGCCCACCACTCCGAGGACGCCGGTCTCCACCGCGGTGAGCGACCGGACCAGCTCCCACGCCTCCCCGTAGTCGGCGATCCGGGGCAGCACGCCGGCGAAGACGAGCAGCACCACGCCGACGGTGAGACCGATCCGAACGACGGGGTGGCCGACGACGCGGCGCACCCGCGCCCGCGCCCGCGGCCCGCTCGCCAGCGCGGTCACCGGCCGAAGTGCCGCTCGTACCGCGAGGTCAGGAGCGCCCCGGTCGCCGCCGGGATCCAGAAGGTGAGGGAGCGGAAGACGAGGACGGCGGCGCAGGCGGCGGCCAGCGGAGCACCGAGCCCGGTGAGCGCCAGGAGGAGGCCGACGTCGGCAGCGCCGGGCGCGCCCGTCACCGGGAGCACCGACCAGAGCAGGTGGAGCACCCCGTACACCGACGCGGTCGCCAGCAGCGGCACCTCGCCGCCGACGCTGTGCAGCGCCGCGGCGAGCACCGCCGCTTCGAGGAAGACGCCGGTGACCATCCAGCAGAGCTGGGCACCCCGCCGCCAGACCGTGCCGGCGTCCGGGCGGCGGACGGAGAGCAGCTCCCGGAGGGCGAGCAGCACGTCCTCGCGCTGCCCGGGTGGGACCGGACCGGTGCCGCCGCGCCGCGCGAGCCACTGGCCGAGCAGCACCAGGACCCAGGCGGCGAGCCCGACCAGCACCGAGCGCACCAGCCCTTCGGGGCCCTGCCACTGCGTCAGCCGGCCCTCGACCGCCGCCAGGACCAGGGTGGCCAGGGCCACCACGACGGCGGCCAGCACGGCCCCGGCACCGAACCGGCCCAGCGCCTGCTCAGCGGGCCCGGGGAGGACGCCGGCGCGCTCGAGGAAACGGGCGGCCGCCCGCCGCCACCCGATCCGGCCGTGCAGCAGGGTCGCCGCGTCCGCCACCATCACCGCGCCGGCCGTGCGGCCCAGCGAGATCCGCCGCGGCACGGTGAGAAGCGCCGCCGCGGCCACCCCGACACGGGCCAGGACCGCCAGGGCCAGCGCCCCGCCCAGCCACCGCCACCCGCCGTGCTCGATCGACTCGGCGAGCGGACCGGCGCCGGCGAGCAGCGGGACGCCGACGAGCGCCAGCAGGGAGCCGGCGGCGACCGCCAGGCGCGCGGGGAGCCCCGGCGGGGGGAACTCCGGGCGGTCCGGGTCGGGCAGGCCGAGCTGCCGGCGCAGCTCCCGGCGCAGCAGGTGCAGCCGGTGCGGGCGCTCCCGCAGGGCGGCACGGGTGACCGCGGCCAGGCTCAGCGGCGCGAGGCCGGGCAGGGCCGCCTCGACCGCCTCCGCGCCCAGGCGGTCGACGGCGCTGCGCACCACGGCGTCCGGCTCGAGCAGCAGCACGAGGGAGGCCATGAGCTCGGCGACGTCGCCGGCCAGCGCATCGTCGCCGGCACCGGTGAGCGCGTTGCCGAAGTCGACCAGCCAGGGGTCGCCGGCGGCGTCCACCAGCACGCTGCCGGCGACCAGGTCGTGGTGGGCGACCCGTGCCCGGTGCAGCAGACCCACCTGCTCCCACACCGCGGAGAGCAGCTCGGGGGTCAGCTCCCGGGGATCGAGCTCGTCGAGCGCGCGGGCGTCGACGAACCGCTGCACGACGACCGCCTCGCGGCCGTCGCCCCGGGCCAGCAGCACCGCCGGCGTGCGCACACCCCGCTCGCGGGCGGTGAGCGCGGCGACGGCCTCGTGCTCGGCCTGCTGGCCGAGCGGCGCGACGGCGTCGGCGTCCTTGATGTCGCGCACGGCGAGCAACCGGTACAGCCGGTAGAGCCAGTCCCGCTCGAACCGGTCCGGTTCCAGGTACTTCACGTACAGCCGGCGCCCGGCGTCGTCGACCGCCTCGAAGGGGTGCGAGCTGCGCGCGGTCACCGGCGCGGCCCGCAGGTCCACGGCGGTGACGCCGAGCCGGTCCAGGAGAGCTCGCACGCGGTCGACCGACACGTCGCGGCGGGGGACGCCGAACACGAAGTGCACCAGCGAGCCGATCGCCCACCCGACCGCGGCCCCGCCCACGACGTCCAGCGGGAGGTGCGCGCCCACGTAGATGCGGGCCAGCGCGACGATGCCGGCCAGCACCCACACGGCGCGGCGGCCGCGGCGGGGCAGGTAGGGCGCGGCGGCGGTGGCCAGCGCCGCGGCGACGGCGGCGTGGCCGGAGATGAACCCCAGCCCTCCGACGGGGCCCTCGGGGAAGTTGACCTCCACGGCGAACCCGCCCGGGCGCTCCCGCCGGACCACACCCTTCACCAGGTCGGCGGTGACGTAGGCGAGCCCGCCCGAGATCAGCAGGTCCCGGGCGAGCCGGACCCGCCGTGCGAGCAGCGCGACGGCCGCGACCACCGGCACGGCGAGCACGTTGCCCAGCTGCATGACGGCCCAGATCACCGGAAAGACGGCGGGCGGGAGGTCGTTCACCAGCTGGAACACGTCCCGCTCGAAGACGGGCAGCTCCCCGCGCTGGGCGACGAGGAAGCCGAGGCCGAGCACCGCCGCCCCGAGCAGGACGCGCACGAGGTCGACCGGGTGCCGCTGCACCGGGTGCCGGGCGTGGGCGGCCGTGGCAGGTCCGGTCACGGGAGGGCCTTGTACCTGCGTCGTCACCGGCCGAGTGGACCGCGCCGCTCTTCCGGAGGGCAGGGTCTTCCGGCCCGGAGGGCGGGTGCCGGCGGTCCCGCTCACGGCCGCACCGCAGCGGTCCCGGCCGGGCCGGATGCGGGCTCCGGCTGGAGCGCCGGCGGCGTGCGCGGGTGGGTGAGCACGACCGGCACGTTCCCGCGCGTGCCGGCCCGTACACCGCGCCGACGACGGCCCGGGTGGCCGGCAGCGGTGGCTGGGACCTTCGGCCGGGCGGCCGGGACGCTGGTCCCGTGCCGACCGGGCCGCCGGCGGCGATCATGGTTTCGCTCGGCCACCGGCGCGCTCGAGCGGACGGGGAGGGTGGCGTGGGAGCGCAGCGCGTGACCCTCACCCCTGGCACGGCCGTCGGACGGCCGCGCTGGCCGGAGGGTGACCGCTGGCGTCGGCCCTACGGGTGGGAGCGCGCGCGGCGGCCGCGACCGGCGCGGGCGGTCTGGGTGTGGGCGGCGGCCGGCGCGCTGTCCGTCGCCGGCCTGCTGGTGCGCTGGCTGCCGGCCCGTCCCCTCGCCGGCTTCGACCGCCGCGTCGGCGACGCGCTCGCCGGCGACGGCACCCCGGCGTGGGCGGAGGCGCTGGACCGCTACGGCGTGGTCCTCGGGTACCGGGTGCTGTGGATCCCGGCCGTGGCGGTGCTCGTGTGGTCCGCGCGGTGGCGGCACCTCGCCGTCTACCTCGGCACCGTCTCGGTCGTGGCCGCGGTCGCCCAGCTGGCGCTCGGGCACACCAGCCTGGCTCGCGACCTCCGCTCCGGGGTCACCGGATCGCCGGCCGCCGTGGAGCTGCCGGCCTGGCCGACGGTCGTCCTGGCGACCGTCGCCACCGCCACCTTGCTGGTGCTCACGCCGGCGGGGCGGGTCCGGGTGGCCGGCTGGGCGGCGGTCTGGGCGCTGCTCCTGGGCGTCGCGGCCGAGCGCGTCGCCATGGGCCACGACGTCGTCACGACCGAGCTGCTCAGCGCGCTGCTCGGCGCCGCTGTGGCCGCCGTGACCGTGCACCTGCTGGCGCCCGAGCGGGCGTTCCCGGTGACCTACCGGCGGGTGGTCAAGGCGCACCTGCGCCTCGACGACGAGCGCAAGCAGCGGATCTTCACGGCGGTGCGGGAGCAACTGGGGCTGCAGCTGGGCGGCCTCGAGCCCTACCGCCTGGACGGCTCGGCGGGCTCGACGCCGTGCCGCCTGCTGGTGAGCGGCCCCCGGGAGGGGGTGCTCTTCGGCAAGCTGTACTCCGTCACCCACCTGCGCTCCGACCGCTGGTACAAGCTGTTCCGCGTGCTGCGGTACGGCCGGCTGGAGGACGAGGCGCCGTTCGGCTCGGTCCGCCGGCTCGTCGAGCACGAGGACTACATGCTGCGGCTGCTGCGCGACGCCGGCGTCCGGGTCCCCGAGCCGGTCGGCGTGGTCGAGGTCGTCCCCGGCGCCGAGTACCTGCTGGTCACCGAGATGGTGCCGGGGGCGCGGGAGATCCTCGACGCCGACGTCGACGACGCCGTGGTGGACGACGCCCTGGCCCAGGTGCGGCGGTTGTGGGCGGCGGGGGCGGCGCACCGCGACATCAAGCCGTCGAACGTGCTGGCCCAGGGGTCGAGGGTCTACCTGGTCGACGTCTCCTTCGGTGAGCTGCGCCCCTCGCGGTGGCGGCAGGCGGTCGACCTGGCGAACATGATGCTCACCCTGGCCCTCGCCGTCGGCCCGGAGCGGGTCGCCGCCCGGGCGCAGTGCTGCTTCGACCGGACCGAGCTGGCGGAGGCCATCGCCGCGACCGGCTCCCTGACCCTGCCCCGCCAGCTCCGCCGGCGCGTCGAGGCCTCGGGCCGCGACCTGCTCGCCGAGTTCCAGGCGCTGCTGCCCCCGCACCCGCGGATCCGCGTCCAGCGGTGGAGCCTGCGCCGGGTGCTGCTCGCGCTCGCGACCGTCGGTGGCGTCGTGCTCGCCGTCGTCGTCGCCGCGCTCAACCTGCGGGCCGGCGGCCTGCTGTAGCCGGCGTCACCGGCGGCGTCGAGCTCCGCGCGGCCGGGTCAGCAGCCAGGTGACCAGGACGGCGCCGACGACGGCGACCACGCGGTTCGGGTCGACCGCCGGCTGCCAGCTCACCGTGCCGTCCTTGACGACGTAGACGCCGGCCGGGCGCCCGCCCGCGCCGAACCCGCCGCCTGAGTTCTCGTGGCCGGCCTCGTCGAAGCCGGAGCCGGCGCCACCGCCGCCACCCACCCGGGCCGCCGGGATGACCGTGACGCCGTCCTTCTCGTAGGGCTCACCGAACACCCGGCGGACGGTGATCGCGTCGCGCGCGCTGCCCAGCACGTCCTGCACCTGCACGGGGACCGACCTCCTCGGGGGGACGCCCGCGGGTGGCGGGCGGTGGATGGGGCCCACGCTGCCGCTCGCGGCGGGGCGTCGCGCGGGGCGCACGGCTCCGGCCCGTGGGACCTCCGTCCCTACGCGCGGACCGGCCGCCTAGGCGCCTGGCCCGCGGTGGCCGTCGGGGCGGCGCAGGATGCTGATCAGCGTCGTGGTGCCGGCCGCGTCCGTGATCCGTAGCGCCGCTCCCTGCGCGATGGCGTCGAACTCGAGCTTCGTGGGGTGTTCGATCACGTGGCGCAGGACGACGGGGTAGCGCCGGTCCCGGCCTCCGACGGAGACCACCACGACGTCGTCCCGGTGGTCGTAGGTGATGCCGGAGAACGGCAGCCGCTCGACCATCGAGCTGTCACCGCCCTCGGCGTCGATGAGCTCGATGGCGACGTCGTGGTCGGCGTGGTCGGCGCTGATCCGCTCGGTCAGCGTGTTCCACGCGGCGCGCTGCTCGGTCGTGGTGGCGGACATGCTGCTCCCTCTGCTCGACTCCGGCAGGTGGCCCCACCGTGGACTCCCCGGGCCCGTCCGGGAGCGGACGGAAGACCGGAAGCCCGGGGACTTCGGTCCCTGCGCGGCGACACGGCGCGGTGGTGGTGTTGGCCGGGTCGGCCCCCGGACCGGGATGCTGCAGGCGTGGGGAGAGCGGAGGGCGGGCAGGTGCCGGCTGACGGCGGGACGGCGGTGGAGCCGGTCCGGCCCCACCTGGAGGCGGCGGTCGAGCGACCGCGGACGCCGGTCGGTGGGCTGTCGGCGGCGCAGGTGGCCGAGCGGACGGCGGCGGGGCTGGTCAACGCGACCACGGTGCGGACCAGCCGGACGGTGGGCCAGATCGTCCGGGCCAACGTGCTCACCTTCTTCAACGGGCTGCTGGCCGCGCTGTGGGTGGTCGCCGTCGCCAGCGGCCGCTGGCAGAACGCCCTCTTCGGCGGGGTCGTGGTGGCCAACGCCGGGATCGGCATCGTCCAGGAGCTGCGCGCCAAGCGGACCCTCGACCGGCTGGCCGTGCTGAACGCGCCGCGGGCCCGCGTGGTCCGCGACGGCGTGCTGTCGGAGCTGGCCCCCGCCGACGTCGTCCTGGACGACCTGCTGGAGGTGCGCGCCGGTGACCAGGTGCCGACCGATGCCGTGGTGCGGTCCTCCGCGGGGCTGGCGGTCGACGAGTCGCTGCTGACCGGGGAGGCCGAGCCGGTGGCCAAGGACCCCGGCGACGCGCTCTGGTCGGGGTCGATCGTGGTCGCCGGCAGCGCGCGGGCGCAGACGACGGCGGTGGGCGACGACGCCTACGCGGCGCGGCTGGCCACCGAGGCCCGGCGGTTCACCACCACGTACTCCGAGCTGGTCGCCTCGACCAACCGCCTGCTGCGGTGGATCGCCGTGGTCCTGGTCGTGGTCACGCCGGCGGTGCTCTGGAGCCAGTTCCGCAGCGAGGACAACGTCGGCTGGCGGGACGCCGTCACCGGGACGGTGGCCGCGCTGGTCGGGATGATCCCCGAGGGCCTGGTCCTGCTCACCACCCTCGCGTTCATGGTGGCCACCGTGGCGCTGGCCCGGCGGCAGACCCTCGTGCAGGAGCTGCCGGCCGTGGAGGGGCTGGCCCGCGTGGACGTGGTGTGCCTCGACAAGACGGGGACGCTCACCTCCGGCGACGTCCGGTTCGACCGGCTCGAACCGCTGGACGGCACCGGGCCGGACGCGGTGGCCACCGCCCTGGGGGCGCTCGTGGCGGCCGACGCGGCCAACGCGACCGCGGCGGCGCTCGCCGCGGTGTTCCCGCCGCCCCCGGACGGCCGGGGGACCGAGGTGGTGCCGTTCTCGTCGGCCCGCAAGTGGTCGGCCGTGCGACCGCCCGGCGACCGGACCTGGGTGCTGGGGGCGCCGGAGATGGTGCTCGCGGGCACCCCGGGTGCGGAGTCGGAGGCGGCCCGGGAGCGCGCGGAGCGGCTGGCCGCCGAGGGGCGCCGCGTGCTCCTGCTGGCGGCCTCGCCCGCGCCGGCCTCGGGGGAGGGCGAGGAGGTGCGGCTCCCCGACGGCCTGCGGCCGGTGGCCCTCGTGCTGATGGCCGAGCAGATCCGCCCCGACGCCGCCGAGGTGCTCCGCTACTTCACCGAGCAGGGCGTGGCGCTGAAGGTGATCTCCGGCGACAGCCCCCGCACGGTGGGCGCCGTCGCGGCCGCGGTCGGGGTTCCCGGGGTCGGGGGAGCGGGCGACGCCGTCGACGCGCGGACGCTCCCCGAGGACGACGACGCCCTCGCCGACGTCGTGGAGCGGGCCAGCGCGTTCGGGCGGGTGACGCCGCACCAGAAGCGGGCGATGGTCCGCGCCCTCCAGCGCCGGGGCCACGTGGTGGCCATGACCGGTGACGGCGTCAACGACGCCCTGGCCCTCAAGGACGCCGACATCGGCGTCGCCATGGGCAACGGCTCCCCGGCGACCCGCGCCGTGGCCCAGCTGGTGCTGCTCGACGGCCGGTTCGCCCACCTGCCCGACGCCGTCGCCGAGGGCCGGCGGGTGATCGCCAACATCGAGCGGGCGGCCAACCTCTTCCTGGTCAAGAACGTGTACTCGCTGGTGATGGCGCTGATCACCGTCGCCACGGTGGCCGCCTACCCGCTGGCGCCGGTGCAGCTGACGCTGATCTCCACGGTCACCATCGGTGTCCCCGGCTTCTTCCTCGCCCTGCTGCCCAACCGGCGGCGCTACGTCCCCGGCTTCCTGCGCCGGGTGCTGACGTTCTCGCTGCCGGTGGGGGTGGTGACCGGGGCCGCCGCGTACACCGGTTACGCGCTCACCCGGTGGCTGGACCGGACGGCGGGGGTGGACGCCGCCCGCACCACCGCGACCCTGGTGGTCCTCGCCGTGGCGCTGTGGACGCTGGTCGTCCTGGCCAGGCCGCTGAGCGGGGTCAAGGTGGTCCTCGTCCTCGCCCTGACCGGAGTCACGGCCATCGTGCTGGCGGTGCCGGCGCTGGCCCACGACGTCCTGCTGCTGGAGTGGTCGATCCCGGTGCTCCCGCTGGCGGCGGCCGTGGTGGTGCCCGCGGTGCTGCTGGTCGAGCTGGCCGCCCGGCGGGCGCTGCCGCCCACCGGCGCGACGGCGCGCCGGAGCCGAGCGCCGGTCGGATAGGAGCCGTCAGCCGCCTGCGGCGTCCGGGACGACGCGGAACACCGGGAAGCGGTCGGCCACGGCCGCGATCTCGTCCAGGTCGAGGTCCGGGCCGACGCCGAAGAAGGCCCGGGCCTCGCGGGCGACCGCCGTCGTGCCGGGGCGCCGCGCCGCGCGCAGCACGTAGGAGCGGATGACCGGGGCCCGCCGGTCGGCCGGCACCTCGACTAGCGTGGCCGGGGTCCGTCGGCGGCCGCGGGAGAGCACCACCCGGTGGCCGGCCGCCCGCACGTTGCGCACCCACTCCGACTCCCCGGTCAGGGAGACGAGGTAGTGCTCGCCCCCGTGCTCGGCTCGGACCAGGGTGGTCCGCCGGACGACGCCGCTGCGGCGACCGGGCACCTCGAGGGTGACGACGTACCGGGGGCTCAGCCCGAGGGCGGTGAGCGCGTGCCCGAGCCACTGCAGCCGGGCGTAGAGGCGCGGCGGCGGGCGGTAGCGCGCCGCGGAGGGGTTGCCCAGGGGGACGACGGCGCGGTCGACCGCCCGGCGGGTGCGGGTGCGGCCGTCCGCGGCCAGTGCCCGCAGCGCGTCCGGCGTCCCGGTCGCGAGGGGGTACCCGTGCCCCGGCAGCAGCACCCGGGGCGCCGTGGCGGCGAGAACGGCCACCGACCGGCGCGCCAGCTCCCGGTCCCACGTCGAGTACCAGGGCGGCCCGGACACCCGCCGCCGGCCGGTGAGCCAGCCGGCCGGAGTGTCCGCGTCCACGGTGAGCGCCGCGTCGCCGGAGATCAGGACCCCGTCGCCGCGGCGGAGGTAGGAGACGTGCCCGGGCGTGTGCCCCGGGGTGGCCACCCACTCCCAGCCGGGCAGGCCGGGGACCTCGCCGTCCGGGGGCAGCGGCCGCACGACGTCGGTGATGTCGCCGGCGGCCTCGATCCGGGCGCGCGTCCGGACCGGCAGCCGCCGGACCACGGGCATGACGAGCCGACGGTCCAGGGGCGTGTCGAACTCCGGCAGGTGCCGGCCGGCGGCCATCGGCAGCTCGGCGGGGTGCGCGAGGACCGGCACCCGCCAGGAGCGCGCGAGCTCACCGGCCGCCGCGGAGTGGTCGGGGTGGACGTGGGTGAGCAGCACGGCGAGCGGGCGCGTGCCGGACCCGAACACCTCCTTGGCGGCCCGGCGGATCGCCGTCGCGTCGCCGGCCCAGCCCGCGTCGACCAGCGCCCAGGCCTCCCCGGCGCGGACCAGGTAGGCGTTCGCGGCCGGGAACCCGCGGCCCAGCACCACGGCGTGCACGTCCGGCGCCACCTCGACCGGCCCGCGGCGATCGCGCGGCGGCGGCCACCGCCCCGGAGCCCCGCTGACCCCGGAGGTCCGGCCGACGTCCACGGCACCGCCCATGCCGCGAGGCTCCCGAACGCGGGGTCCGCCGTTCAGGGCCGGAGGACCCGGGGAGGCAGCGCCGGAGGTACCGAACGCGCGGACGAGGCGGGCGTCGCGCGGCTCCGCTCACGACGCCGATGTCGACGTCCTCGTCCGGCCGCCCCGGCCGGCGAGGGCGAGCTCCCGGACCCGGGTGAAGTCGGCGTCGGTGAAGACGCCCCGGGCGCCGGAGATCGCGGCCAGCTCCATCCCGTGCTTGAGGCCCAGCCGGTAGATCTCCTTGACCTTCGCCCAGTCGATGTCGCGCCCGACGGTGAACGTCTCGTAGCGGCCCTCGAGGGCCAGGACGACGGTCTCGGCCAGGCAGGCGTAGGCCACGCCGGGCGGGAGGCCGATGTCGCGCATCTCGACGTCGCCGGGCAGCTCGATCTCCCCGGACTCGATGACGAGCACGTCCGGCCGCTTGGCGACGTCCTCGGGGGAGAGGTCCAGAGGCCGGGCGACGTCGGTGATCACGCAGCCGGGCTTGACCGCCATGATGTCGAGCACGCGCTTCCCGGCGCCCGAGGTCGCGGTGACGATCACGTCCATGTCCCGCAGGTGGGCGCCGGGCGTGGCGGCGACGTGCAGCCGCGCCCGGGGGTTCTCGCGCTCGATCTCGTGCTTGAGGGCGAGCAGCTTGGCGGTCTCCGGCGAGACCAGCCAGAGGTCGTCGCTGGCCAGGGCCAGCAGCCGCGCGCAGACCGACCCGATGGACCCGGTGGCGCCCACGACCATCGCGGACCCGTGGATCCGGCCCTGCTCGTCGACCTCGGCCAGCCCGAGCCGGTTCACCGCCTCGTGCGCGGCCCAGAGCGCGCCGGAGGCGCTGTAGCTGTTGCCGGTCGTGATGGGCAGGGCGGCCTGCTTGGCCACGGTGACCCCCGCGTCGCCGACCACCTTGGTGAACGCCCCGAGCCCCATCACCTGCGCGCCGAGCCGCTTGGCCATCTCCGCCGCCTCCAGCAGCCGGGCGTAGGTGAACTCCGGCCGGTGGGCCATCAGCTCCCGGGGCGTGCCGCCGACCGTGATGAGCCACCCCTCGGCCCGGGCGCCGGTGGGCGAGGTGATGCCCGTGACGTGGCTGTAGACCATCGGCGGGAGGTAGGCCAGCGCTCGCTCGAGCACGTCCATCACCGGCGCCGGTGAGAACCGGGCGATGGTGGCCAGCGGTTCGACGTTGGTGAAGAACCGCCGCGAGAGCGGGTGGATCACGAAGGCGAACCGGCTCGTGCGCCGCGGCCCGTTCGGACGCAGCAGCCGCGGTTCGAGGCCCGCGGCGTCGATCATGTCGAGCAGGTCGTCGTCGGTCAGCCGCTCGTGGTCGGGCACCAGGGCCAGCATCATCGCCTCCAGCACGGCGGGGGAGACGGTGAGCGACGGGAACGGCTGGGGCGTCGGGTCCAGCACCAGGTCGACCCCGCGCTCGCCCAGGTCAGCCACCACGTCCCCGGGGACGGCGGAGCTGATCACCGTCTTCCCCGTGAGGTCGGCCAGCCCGAACTCCGCGAGCTCCTCGACGGTCCCGACGACGACGTCGCAGTCGCGGGCCGCGCGCCGGGCCAGCGCGGTGCTGACCCGGCCCGCGGGGACGAGGACCGGCGCGGCCAGGTGCAGCGCCTGGGTGCGCACCGCCGGCGGCAGCACCCGCGCCGTCCGCAGCCCCGCGTCGACCACCCTGCCCAGCACCGGCTCGCCGCGGGACCGGACCGCCCGGTCGAGCCGCAGCAGCGGATCGGCGAACTCGAGGTTGCCGGTGTACGCGCCCAGCGTGCGGGCGGCCCGCTCGTGGCCGGTGCCGCCGAGCACCACCGTGCGCGCGTTCGCGAAGTAGCCCGGCATCTCGGTCTGCACGTGCCGGATGGCCCACTCGTCGAGGACGTCGCCGAGGGCCAGGCCGTCGGTCACCGGCACCGGCGCGGCGGACCGGACCGCGTGGACGAGGTCGGGCGGGCCGGTCACCGCGATCGCCGCCGCGCGGGAGGCCCAGCGGCGGACGTGCTCCCGCGCCGCCGCGACGTCGCCACCGGTGCTGCGCTGGACGATCCGCACGTCGCGGTCCAGGAACGTGACGCGCTCGTCCCGGTCCGGGGCGGTTCCGGCCAGGCGCAGGTCGAGCACGTGCGCGGGTGTGGAGTCGGGCATCGTCTTCCCCTGGGGTCGTCGGACGGCGGAGGTCGTCAGGCCATCGCCGTCGAGCCGATCTCGGGATGGGCGCGCATGAAGTCCAGGAGGGTGCCGGCGTAGCTCTCGAACGCCGGGCACACCACGCCGGTGCCCGCCAGGTCCCGGTCGGTGCTGGTGGTGGAGTAGGTGGTCGGGGAGGTGGCGTACTCCAGCGCCTCGGCGGGCAGCCCCATCAGCCGCTCGGCGCCCGGCACGGTCCCCACGAGGTACCGGGTCGGTGCCAGCGGCAGCGGCACCCACAGCACCCGCTTGCCCAGGTGCCCGGCGAAGGTGTCGACCAGCTGCCGGACCGTCGGGGGACGGGGATCGGTGAGGGCGTAGGTCTGCCCGAGGGAGCGGTCCTGCGCCGCGAGGGCGTCCATCGCCGCGACGACGAAGTCGCGCGGCACCAGGGAGAACCGCACCCGGTCGGGGTCGGCCAGGCGCGGGACCGGGGCGACGAAGGGGAACCGCCGCAGGTAGGAGGCGAAGAAGTAGGGGCCGTCGTACTTCTGGGTCTCGCCGGTGCGCGAGTCGCCGACGACGATGCCCGGGCGGTAGATCGTCGCCGGCAGGCCGTCGGCCATCGCCTTGCGGACGAGCAGCTCGGCCTCGTGCTTGGTCGCCTCGTAGTGGTTGCGGAAGCTCTGCCCCTCCGCGAGGTCCGCCTCGCCGAAGGTGCCGGCGTAGCGCCCGCTGACGTAGCAGGTGCTGACGTGGTGCAACCGCTCCAGACCGGGCAGGGACCGGCAGAGGTCGATCACCCGGGCGGTGCCGTCGACGTTGACCCGGCGCGCCGTGTCGCGGTCGACGGCGAGGTCGTAGACCGCCGCCAGGTGCCAGACCTCGGTGACGTCGTCGGGGACGCCGGAGTCGCCGCCGAGGCCCGGCCCGGGGGCGGTGAGGTCACCCGGCAGCAGCTCGATCCGCCCGCGGAGCGCGGGGTGGGCGTCGGCGAGCGAGCCGGCCCGCCGCCGCGCCGTCGCCAGGTGCCGGGGCTGGACGAGGCAGACCGCCCGGTCCTCCGGTCGGCGGGCGAGCAGCCGGGGGAGCAGCGTCGAGCCCAGGAAACCGGGGAAACCCGTCATCAGCAGCGCGGTCACGTGCAGCCCTCCCGAGGTGGTGCCCTGCCTGCACCATGGACCCGCGAGGCCGCTCCCCGGCAGGGTCGAAGGCACGTCCCGGGCGGGGGACTTCCGCCCGGCGCGGGCACCCGCCGACCGCGGGCGGGCTTCAGGACAGCACCGGGTCCTCGTACATCGAGTCGAGCAGCGCCTGGTAGCGCGCCTCGATCAGGCCGCGCTTGATCTTCATGCTCGGCGTCACCTCGCCGGTCTCCACCGACATGTCGTGGTCGAGGATCCGGAAGTCCTTGATCGTCTCCCAGCGGTTGAGCCGGGTGTTGAGCTCGTCCACGCAGCGGCGGACCTCCTCGCGGACCGCGGGGTCGGCGACCAGGTCGGCGTAGCCGGCCGCCGCCAGACCCGCTCCCGCGCTCCACCGCGCCAGCGCGTCGGGGTCGAGGGCGATCAGCGCCGTGGCGTAGGGGCGGCCGTCGCCGTGCACCAGCATCTGGCTGGCCAGCGGGCAGACCGCCTTGAACAGCACCTCGATGGTCTGCGGCGCGATGTACTTGCCGCCCGACGTCTTGATCAGGTCCTTCTTCCGGTCGGTGACCCGCAGCCGGCCCTCGGCGTCGAGCTCGCCCACGTCGCCGGTGGCCAGCCAGCCGTCGGGTCGCAGGACCTCGGCGGTCGCGTCCGGCCGGTTGTGGTAGCCGCGCATGACGAACGGCCCACGGAGGAGGATCTCGCCGTCCTCGGCGATCCGGACCTCCGATCCGGGCAGCGGCCGGCCCACGTAGCCCGGGGTCGGGCGGTCCAGGTCGGCCACGCAGGCGCCGGCACCGGTCTCGCTGAGCGCGTAGCCCTCGAGCACCGGGAGGCCGGCCGCCCCGAACCACCGGGCGATGTCGGTGGACAGCGCGGCCGCGCCGCAGATGAAGAAGCGCAGCCGGCCACCGAAGCGGGCCCGCACCTTCGCCAGCACCAGCCGGTCGGCGACGGCGTGCTGGACCTGCAGGGCGATGCCGGGCCGGCGGCCCTCGACCCGGGCGTCCCACACCCGGCGGCCCACCTCGAACGCCCAGCGGAACAGCGCCAGCCGGACGCCGCCCTCGGCCTCCACGGTCTGGACGACGGCGCCGTGCACCTTCTCGAAGATCCGCGGCGGACCGGCCATGAAGGTCGGCCGGACGGCCGGCAGGTTCTGCACGATCATGTCGATCCGGCCGTCGACGGCAGTGGCGAACCCGATCTGCAGCTGGACCGCCTCCAGCATCTTGCCGAACGAGTGCGCCAGCGGCAGCCACAGGTACTGCAGGTCGTCGTCGTGGACCAGGTCGAGGGCCACCGCCGCGGCGGCGATGTAGGTCCAGCAGCGGTGCGGCAGCTCCACGCCCTTCGGCCGGCCCGTCGTGCCGGACGTGTAGATGAGCGTGGCGAGGTGCTCGGGCCCGACCGCGGCGACGGCGTCGTCGACCGCCGACGGGTGGTCGGCGAGGTGCTGGGCGCCGAGCAGCTGCAGGTCGGCCAGGCCCAGGACCCACTCGCCGTCCGCGGCGCCGTCGAAGGTGATGACGCGCTCGAGGTCGGGGAGCTCCGCGCGGCGTTCGCGGAGCTTGGCGACCTGCGCGTCGTCCTCGGCGAAGGCGATCCGGGACCCGCTGTCGGCCAGGATGAACGCGGCGTCCTCCGCGTTGGTCGTGGGGTAGACGGCCGTGGTCGCCCCGCCGGCGCACAGCACGGCCAGGTCGGCGTAGATCCACTCGACCCGCGTCGTGCTGGCGATGGCCACCCGGTCCTCCGGCCGGACGCCGAGGGCGAGCAGGCCCGCCGCCAGGGAGCGGACCGTCGTCCCCGCCTCCTCCCAGGTCACCGAGCGCCAGCCGCCGGCGCCGTCCGGGAACCGGAACGCCTCGCTGCGCGGGGTGGCCGCCACGCGGTCGGCGAACAACCGGGCGACCGACACCGCCGGCGTCGGGATCTGGGCGGTCTCGGCTGACGCTCGGGTCGTGGTCATGCTGGCCTCGCGGGGGTCGGCTGGGGTGGCAGGTCGCCGCCTCGATCGTGGCCCGGATCACGCCTCACGACCCGGGGCCAAGGTCTCCTCGTGCGGTGACAGGTGGCCCCGCGGCCAGCCCGCTGCCGAGCACCACGAGCGACAGGGAGACGGTGTAGACGATCCAGCGCTCCGTCCCGCCCTCGCCCAGCTCCTCGAAGAAGGCCAGCTCCCCGAGCAGCTCGTAGCCGAGGAGGAACCCCAGCGCGACGATGCCGAGCACCACCTGCACCGGCCGCAGCGGCCGGGGGAGCAGCCGGGCGGTCAGGACGGCGGCCAGACCACCGCTGACGAACGCCAGCAGCGACACCAGCTGGTGCACGCCCATGATCGTGTTCCCCGGGAAGAACCCGACCAGGACCATGCCGAGGCCCAGGCCGGCCAGCGGCAGCCAGGCCGAGGTCCGCACCCGGCTGCGCGCCAGCAACCCCGCCGCGACGGCGATCGCCGCCCCGATCACCACCATCGCCACGTTGAAGATGGCCGCCGAGGGCTGGCGGACGACGTCGTCCGGGCGCATCGCGGCCAAGTCGCTGACCGTGTTCACCGTGCTGTCGTAGGCGGCGGGGTACAGCGCCTCCGCGGTGACGATCACGAGGAGGACGGCGGCTCCGCTCCCGAGGAGGAGCAGCCCGGCGGTGGTCTGCGACCGCGCTGACGGGGTCGTGGCCTGGTGGCTGCGCTGGCTGGTGACCATGGGCTCCTCCGGCGGTCGGCGGGGTTCGCGACCACGGTGAGCCGCCCCCGGGTCGGCTCCGAAGGGGCCGAGGTCCCGGCGGTCGAGGACCTCCGGGGCGCGAGGTCGCCCGGGCCGCGGGTGGACCCTTCCCGTAGCGGCTCGCCGGCCGTCGCGAGCGAGGTGATCACCGATGCCCCAGCCAGCGACCGGCGCCCGGACGTCCGCCGGGCTGGTGGCCTGCTGCGTGCTGGCGGCGTGCGCCTCGCCGGCCGGGACGGACGCCCCGTCGGGAGCCGCCGTCGACTGGTCGAGCACCACGTACACGCTGACCTGCGACGGCATCGTGCCCGGAGGGCTGCGCGCGACCGTCGTCGACGGGTACGCGCGGGTGCCCGCCGACGAGGGGCGACCGCCCTACTACGCCCACTACGACGTCCGGGTCGCGGACACCGCCACCGGCGACCTGGACGGCGACGACGAGCTCGACGCCGTCGTCCTGCTGGAGTGCTCGCCGCAGCCGTCCAACGGCATCGTCCAGGAGGTCCAGCTCCTGTCGCCGACCGGCGAGCTGCGCGGCACCCTGCCCAGCCCGCGCGACCTGCAGGGCACCGCTCCGCTGCCGCCGGAGTACCGGCCGGCGGGGTTGTCGATCCGGAACGGGGAGATCGTCGCGGCGATGACGGCGTACGGGCCCGACGACGTCCACGCCAGCGGTCCCTCCGTGCCGCTCACGGTGCGCTGGCGCTACGACGGCCGGGACTTCGTGCGGGTGACGTCGTGAGCGGCGCTGCCGCCGCGCACGGCCCCGGTGACATCCGGATCGGTTCCGGCCAGTATCGGCGGTGGCGCGGCACGGGGGACGGGCTCGGTCGGCAGCGGTTGAGCGGGGGTGGCCGTCGGTGACGGATCTGACGACCCGGCCGGTGCCCGAGCGCCACGATCCGGACCGCCGGGCGGTTCACCCCCGCGCGCACGACACGGATGGGCCGGCGCCGGGGAGGACGCCTCCGGCGGACGCTCCCGGCGGCGTGGAACTGGGCCGGCTGCTGGCCCTCGCCCGGCTCACGCCCGCGCAGGCGCTGGAGCTCGGCGCGGGCGTCCTCGCGGCAGCGGTGCCGGCCGGCGCGGAGGACGACGGCGGGGGCCGCGCAGCCCCCGGCGCGCGGGTCTGGGTGGCGGCCGACGGCCGGGTCGTGCTCCGCGGTCCGGCCGAGGGCGGCACGCGGCCGCTCGACGCCGTCCTCGCCGGGATCGCCGCCGCCGTGGGCCGGCCCGGCGCCGGTGCCGACCCGACCGCCGCGCGGCACCTCGAGGAGCTCGATGGCGCCGTCCGGGACCTCCCGACGACGGGGCCCGCCGTCGTGGCGCGGAGGCTGCAGGAGGCCGCCGCGTGCCTCGACCGGACGGCGGTGCGCGCCGAGCTCGCGGCGCTGGCGCGGGCCGTCGGTGAGCGGGCCACCGGCCCCGGAGGGGTGGCCGGGCGGACCGGCGCGCCCGTCGCGGCCCGGCCGGCGCCGCCCGCGCCACGGGCACCGGTGCCCCTGAGACGGCGGATCGGGGCCTGGCTGCTGTCGGTCCTCGTCCTCGTCGCGGCCGTCGTGTCGGAGGTCGTGTTCCTGCGCGACCAGATCGCCGCCGACGTCGACACGCTGCTGGACGCCGGCCGTGGTGCCGACGAGCCGACGGCGTCCGCGCCGGCGACCCCGTCGGTCCCGGCGCCGGCACCGCCCTCGGCGGGCAGCGTGCTCGGGGTGGATCTGCGCCCGCTCGGCCGCTGCGCCCCCGGCGCGCCCTGCACCGTGCGGGTGCTCGTGCGGCTGGCCCCCGCGGCCGAGGCGCGGGTGGTCACCTGGTCCTACGTGGTCGTGGACGGGTGCTCCGGGCCGACGGTCAGCGTCCCCGGGGGCACGCTCACCGCGCCGCCGGAGGCCGATCGGATCGAGGCCGTCGGCGTCGTCCCGGTCCCGGCCGGTGACGGCGTCGCCGTCGTCGCCGTCACCGGGGCCCCCGCGTCGGCGGCATCGGCGCCGGTGGTGCTCGGTTCCTGCCCGGCCGCGGGACCGGGCTCGTGAGGGGCGCCGGCCGGACGGTGCGCGCCGGCACGGTGGAGGTTCCCGGGCCGGCGGGCGGGCGGTACCGGCGCACTCGCGAGCAGCGGCGCAGCCGGCGCAGCGCCGCCTTCGACCTGCTCGCCGTCCTGGCCGCGATCGCGCTGGTCGGGCTCGGGATCGCCAACCTGCACCTGATCGGCGCGACGGACCTCGCCGCGCGGCAGGGCTTCGTCGCCGGGGCGGGGGTGCTCGCCCTGGCGGTGTTCTGGGGGGTGCGGGTCCGCTACCTCGGCGTCCTGGCCGTCGGCGCGTACATGGCAGCGGTGGTCCTCCTGGTCGCCGTGCCCCTCGTCGGCCGGTCGGCGAACGGGGCCACCCGGTGGATCGCCGTCGGCCCGCTCAGCTTCCAGCCGTCCGAGCTCGCCAAGCTCGGGCTGCTGCTCGTGCTCGCCGGCGTCGTCGGCTCGGGCCGGCCGTCGTGGCAGCGGATGGCCCTGGCGCTGCTCCTCGCGGTCGTGCCCGTCGCCCTGACGCTGCTGCAGCCCGACCTCAGCACCGCGGTGCTGCTCGTGCTGCTCACCGTGACCGTGCTGGTCATCGGCCGGATCCCGGCGCGGTTCCTGCTGCCGCTCGCCGCGGTGGCGGCGCTGGCGGCCCCGCTGCTGATCGGCCTCCTGCAGCCGCACCAGCTGGTGCGCCTCGGGAGCTTCCTGGTCGGCGCGCACGAGTCCCCGACCGGCTCGGGCTGGGCGCTGCGGCAAGCGCACATCGCGGTCGGCTCCGGCGGGCTGTTCGGCCGCGCCGACGACCCGCTGCGCGGCCTGCGCGCGGAGTACCTGCCGGAGAAGGAGACCGATCTGGCTCTCGCCAGCCTGGTGGGGCAGCGGGGGCTGGTCGCCGGGGCGGGGGCGGTCCTCGCTGTCGTCGTCGTGGTGTGGCGGCTGGCGCTGGCCAGCCGGGCGTCCCGCACGCTGCACGGCGCGCTCGTCGCCGGCGGCCTGGCGATGCTCCTGGGGGTGGAGACGGTCGTCTCGGTGGGCGCCAACCTCGGGCTCCTGCCGCTGGCCGGCGTGCCGTTCCCGCTGCTCAGCTACGGGGGCACGGCGCTCGTGGTGCACCTGGCGGCGCTCGGTGTCGCCCTCGCCGTCCGCCGGGACGGCGCCCGGCGGCGGTTGTGGGTGCCGCTGGGCCGGCGGACCGCGCGTCCGCGGCTGGTGCGCCTCGCCGCGCTGGGACTCTCCGCGCTGCTGGTGACCTTCGGCCTCTACGGCTGGCGGTTGCAGCGCACCGAGGGGGCGGCCCTCCAGGTGGTCGGGGACGAGCAGATGACCCGGTGCATCCGGCTGCCGGCGCCCCGCGGGGCGATCACCGACCGGCACGACGTGCCGCTCGCGCTGGACGCCGCCGACGCCGGGACGGGGTTCGACCGCGTCCTCGTCGTCCCCGCCCTGCTGCGCGCCCGGCCGGCGGACCGGGACCGGCTCGCCGACCTGGTGGGCCGGCCGCGCGAGGAGCTGGCGGCCGGGCTGGAGGCGGTGGAGGCGACCACGCTCGCGGTGCCGGTGGCCGAGGTGGTGCGCGCGGCCGGCGACGCGGTGACCGCCGCCGGGATCACCGGGGTGCTCGTCGTCCCCGAGGCGCGCCGCAGCTACCCCCACGGGGCGCTGCTCGGGCCGGTGCTGGGGTTCACCGGGGTGGCCACGCCCGACGACGAGGAGCGGTGGCCCGGCCTGCCGGCCGGCGAGATCGTCGGTCGCGCCGGCCTCGAACGGCAGTACGACGCGGTCCTGCGGGGCATCAACGGGCGCCAGTGCCTGTACGTCGACCCGGCGGGCGTGCCGGTGGCCATGGGGGAGCGGGTGGCACCCGTGCCCGGGGCCGATCTGCGGCTCTCGCTGGACGTGGGCCTGCAGCGCGTGCTGGACGCCGGCCTCGCCACCGCCCTGGGCGCGCAACCGCGCCCGCGCGGCAAGATCGGTGCCGCGGTGGCGATGGACCCCCGGTCGGGGCAGGTGCTCGCCATCGCCAGCACGCCGTCCTTCGACAACAGCGTCTACGGGCCAGCGGTCGACGCCGCGGCGCTGCGCGCGCTGGGGGAGGCGCCGGGCTCTCCGCTGCTCGAGCACGTCACCCAGGCGGCGCTGCCCCCCGGGTCCACGTTCAAGCTGGTGGTGGCGGCGGCCAACCAGGCGCACGGCGTGTTCGCCCCCCGCCAGGCCATCCCCACCGGGGCGGCCTTCACGTACGGCGGGCACACCTTCGGCAACTGGCGTCCGATGGGTCCCATGGACCTCGTGGAGTCCATCGCCATCTCCAACGACGTGTACTTCTACAAGCTCGCCGTCGCGCTGGGGGCCGACCGGCTGATCGACACGGCCCGTGCCCTGGGGGTGGGGCAGCCGACCGGCATCGACCTGCCGGGCGAGTCGGCCGGCTACCTGGGCACCCCGGAGTCGGTCCGGGCCCGCGGCGGGACGTGGTACGGCGGCTCCACGGTGATCCTCGGGATCGGCCAGGGCGAGCTGCAGGTGACCCCGCTGCAGGCCGCCCGGTGGACCGGCGCGGTCGCCACCGGGCAGCTGGTGACGCCGCAGCTCGGGCTCGCCGTCCGCTCGGGGACCGGTGCGGACACCGCCCTGCCCGCGCCGGCGGTGACGCCGGTGCCGTTCGTCGCCGACCTCGGGCCGGTGCGCGACGGGATGCGCCGAGCCGTGACGGGCGGCACCGCGGGGTCGCTCGCCGGGCTCCCCGCGCCGGTCGGCGCGAAGACCGGCACGGCGCAGGACGGCGGTCTGCGCGCCGACGAGTACGACAACTGGATGACGGCCGCGGCCCCGTTCGACGCCCCCGAGGTCGTGGTGACCGCGGTGGTGCAGGGGCCGGGGACGGGAGGGAACACCGCCAAGACGGTGGTGGCCGACGGCCTGCGCCACTACCTGGAGAACCGGGAGGAGGTGGTGGCGACCGGCCCGGTGCAGGCGCCGTGAGGCCCAGCGCCCCCGTTTGTCAGCGCCCCCGTTTGTCAGCGTCCCCCGTAGGCCGCGAGCAGCCGGCGGTCGCGCAGCGCCCGGGCGGCGCCCTCGGCCACGCAGGTCCGCGGCTCGTCGGCGAGCCGGACCGGCAGCCCGAGGGTCCGCTCCAGCTCGTCGGTCAGGCCCGGGAAGCCGGACGCGCCACCGAACACCAGCACACCGTCGGCGAGGACGTCGGCGATCGCCTGCGGCGGCAGGTCCTCCAGGCACGCCGACATCGACCGGACGATCTCGCCGGTGACGGGACGCACCGCCTCGGACACCTCGGTCCCCGGCACGGTGGCCAGCCGTGGCCGGCCGGTGGCGGCGTCGCGGCCCTGCACCACGAGCGGGCCGTGCCCGTTGGACGACGAGCGCACCTTGAAGTCCTCGGCCTCGAGCTCACCGACGTGCAGCTGGTGCTGCTCGCGGAGGTACCGGGCGACGGCGACCGTCATCTCCTCACCCGCCAGCTTGCTGGTCCGGTGGGCGAGGACCCCGCCGAAGCAGAAGGCGACCGCCTCGGCGGTGCCGCCGCCGATGTCGACCACCATGCGCACCCGCCGTTCCAGCGGGTCGATGCCGCAGCCGACTGCGCCGGCGATGGCCACGTCGAGCGCGGTGACCGGGCGGATGCCGGCCTCCTCCGCGGCCTCGAGCAGCGCGCGCCGCTCGAGGGCGGACGCCCCGACGGGCACCCCGATCACGGCCCGCACGGGCAGCTCCCAGACCCGGCGGCCGGCCTTGCGCAGCACCGAGCGGAGGTACAGCCGGGTGGTCTCCAGGTCGGTGACCACGCCGTCCTGCAGCGGCCGCAGCGGCGTGAACCGCTCCGCCGGTGCGCGGCCGATGAGGTCGGCGGCCTCCTGGCCGATGGCGAGCAGCCGGTGCCGGCGGGGGCCGTCGCGGCGCAGCAGCATCACGGACGGCTCGTCGTAGATCACGCCCCGGCGACCGTCGCTGACGACCGTGGTGGTGGTTCCCAGGTCGATGCCGAGCCCCACCGCGGTCCTCCTGCCCGTCGACTGCCGCACCAGTCTGGGGGCGCGCCGCCGCGCGGTCCATGGGGCCGTGCGCCGTGACGCCGTGGTTCCGGGACGCGGCCGGCCAGCACCGCGGACGAGCGTCGTCGACATCGGCCGGTACGACCAACGCACGAGGCGGTCGGGCACGGCCCGAGGACCCTTCCGCCGGTCTCCGGGCCCCACTACCGTCGGCCGGAACGGGGGTCATACACACCCGGGAGGCACCATGCTGAGCAGCAGCAGGGTCGAGGCCAACATCCCCGCCGCAGATCTGAAGCGGGCGCGGGACTTCTACGCGGACGTGCTCGGGCTGACGCCGACGAGGGAGATCGACGGCATCGCGCTGACCTACCGCACCGACGCCGGCACGACCTTCAACGTCTACGAGACCGAGTTCGCCGGCCGGGCCGGGCACACCATCGCCCAGTGGCACGTCGACGACCTCGACGCGGAGGTGCGTGACCTCAAGGCCAAGGGAGTGGTCTTCGAGGTGTACGACGACATGCCCGGCGTCCGCTGGGACGGCGAGATCGCGTCCATGGAGGGGATGGGACGCGCCGCCTGGTTCAAGGACAGCGAGGGCAACATCCTCTGCCTGGACCAGGAGGGCGGAACGGCCTGACCGGGCTCGCGGTCAGGGGCAACAGCAGCGCTCCGACCACGTGCGCCCCGGCACGCCCACTCAGGGGCGGGCCGCGGCGCACGGTTGGTTCGACTGGCGGCGTGGGTCCGTAGGTTCGGATCATGCGGCAGATCGAGACGTCCCCCCTGCGCGGTGACCTGACCCTCGCGGACCTGCTGGGCGTGGCGGGCGTCGCGACCGACGACGTGCTCCTCGTCCGGCACACCTACGGCGCCGACGGCCTCACCGGCCCGCGCGACGCCACGGTCGAGAACGTCCTCACCTACGTCCGAGAGCAGTCGATCCGGCAGAGCAAGATCCCGAGGGATCCACCTGCCCTGTGGCTCAACTTCATGGCGGACGGCAAGCGCCGGTCCCGGTTCCTCGCGGCCTACGAGAACAGGGGTGAGGTCCTCGCCGAGCGGACCGAGGACAAGCGGTTCTTCGACCTCCACGCATCGGACGTCCTCGTATCGCTGCGGAACCGGCTCGTCATCGAGTGGACGAACGACACGATCAACTGGGCCAAGGTGGGAGGGAGAGCCGCGCAGATGCCGGTGGTCGAGATCGCCGACCCCGCCCGTGTCCCGTTCCCGGGCTTCGACAACGTCCTCATCACGCACGACGAGCTGCTGGCAGTCGTCGAGGAACCGCGCTACGCGGAGTGGAGGACGGCGCTCGCCGCCGTCCAGGGCATCTACCTCGTCGCGGACACCAGCAGCGGCCGGCTGTACGTCGGCAAGGCGGACGGCACGGAGCGCCTCCTGGGTCGGTGGAGCGCGTACGCCCGCGACGGCCACGGCGGCAACGTCGCGCTCCGCGAACTGGCAGAGGTCGACGTGACCCACCGGAGGCACTTCGTCTTCAGCATCCTGCGCGTGTTCGGCCCGACCGCGACCACCGCTGAGTTGGATGCGGCAGAGGCGCACCACAAGCGGGCGCTCCTCACCCGGCAGCACGGCCTCAACCGGAACTGACGGTCCGCCACCCGGCTGACGCCAGCGCTCCGCCCGGCGGTCCGGAGAGCCGGGTGCGGGTGCGCGGCTCTGGGCCCAACGTCCCCCGCCGTGAGCCCTCGGGCGATCGGAACGACCCTGCCCGCCGAAGACGAACAGCCCTGGGCGCAGCCCTCCCGCCGGGGCGATCGTCGTCCCGACGGGTGGGGTCCTTCCGGCCCGCCGTCGGGGGGAGGCGGTCGCCATGTGGACCCGTCGGGGCCCGACCGTGCTGCTGGTCGCGCTGGTGACCGCCGGGCTGGGCCTGGTCCCCGCGCCGGCACTGGCCCGCCAGTGCGAGCAGGCCGACCCGATCGCGCGTCACCACTGCGAGCTCGGTGGGGCGGCGTCGTTCCTCGGGGCACCGGTCGGCGGGCCGTTCGACGTCCCGGGCGGCCGCGCCCAGAACTACGTGGGTGGCACGATCTCGTGGTCGCCGGGGACCGGGGCGCACGAGGTGCACGGCGCCGTCCTGGGTGCGTGGGCCGCCCTCGGTCGCGAGCGCAGCGACGTGGGCTTCCCGGTGACCGACGAGCTCGGCGTCGCCGACGGGCTGGGCCGCCACAACGACTTCCAGCGGGGGACGATCACGTTCACCCCCGCGACGGGGGCGCACGAGGTGCGCGGCGCGATCTGGGGCACGTGGTCACGGCTCGGCCGCGAGCGCAGCGCTCTCGGCTACCCGCTCACGAACGAGCTGGGGACGCCGGACGGCGGGCGGTACAACGACTTCCAGCGCGGCTCGGTCTACTTCACGCCGGCGACCGGCGCGCGTGAGGTGCGGGGCGCGATCTGGGGCACGTGGACGGCGCTGGGTCGGGAGCGCAGCGCGCTCGGCTACCCGGTGACCGACGAGCTGGGGACGCCGGACGGCGGGCGGTACAACGACTTCCAGCGCGGCTCCGTCTACTTCATGCCGGCGACCGGCGCGCGCGAGGTGCGGGGCGCCATCCGGGGCAAGTGGGCGTCCCTCGGCGCCCAGGCCGGCTTCCTCGGCTACCCGGTGACCGGCGAGCTGGGCACGCCGGACGGCGGGCGCTACAACCACTTCCAGGGTGGGTCCATCTACTTCACCCCGACCACCGGGGTGCACGAGGTGCACGGCGCCATCCGCGACCGGTGGGCCGCGCTGGGCTGGGCGTCCGGGCCGCTGGGCTACCCGATCTCCGACGAGTACGCGGTGACCGGCGGCCGCCAGAGCGACTTCCAGCGCGGGTTCCTGCGCTTCGACGCCGCCACCGGCACGGTGCGGATGGCCCTGCTGGCGCCCTACGACCAGTCCGGCACCTGGGTGACCCGCTTCCGGTTCAGCCGCGAGTACGCCGGCGCCAACCCTCCGATCACCCCGGCCACGGTCGACGCGATGGCCGCCGCCGGCGTGGACACGATCTACCTGCAGGCAGCCGCGGACGACCCGCGCTTCCCGGGACTGCTCAGCCCCGACCTGCTCGGTCAGTTCCTCGCCCGCGCCCACGCGCGCGGCATGCAGGTGGTCGCCTGGTACCTGCCGCACCTCACCGACGTCGAGGCCGACCTGCGGCGGCTGCGGGCCATGGCCGACTTCCGGGCCTCCGGGCAGGCCTTCGACGCGATCGGGGTCGACATCGAGGACCTCTCGGTGACCGACGTGGACATTCGCAACGCGCGGCTGGTCGACCTCTCCGCCCGGCTGTGGGCGGCGCTGCCGGACGTGACGCTCGGCGCGATCGTGCTGCCGCCGGTGGTGACCGACGTGCTGAACCCCAGCTACTGGCCGCGGTTCCCGTGGCGGCAGCTGGCCCGGTACTACCAGGTGTGGATGCCGATGGCGTACTGGAGCAACCGGACGGCGGCCTCCGGCTGGCGGGACGCCTACCGGTACACCAGCGAGAACATCGCGCGGACGCGGGCCAACCTGGGCGAGCCGTGCGCCGCGGTGTCGGTGATCGGCGGGTTCGGCGCCGATCTTCCGGCCACCGATTACGGGGCGATGGCTCGCGCGGCGGCCGACCGGGGTGCGGTCGGGGTGTCGGTCTTCGACTGGACGACCACGCCCGCGGCGTCATGGCCGCTGCTGCGGGACTACTCCGTCCGCGGCTGCTGAGCGCCGCACACGCGCCAGACGGCAACCGGGGGACCTCAGGCCGGCCGCGCCGCCAGGACCCGTGCTGCCTCCCGTTCCGCCTCGGTGTTGGCCACACCGGCCCGCGAGCCGGCCAGCTTCGCCCGGATGTGCTCGCCCACGGTGACCGGCGGGTACGCCGACGTCCCGTCGGCGTCCAGGCAGGTCGGCAACGTCTCGATGACGGCGTCGATGTTGCCGTCGTGGAAGAACGCCGCGGAGCGCCGGCGCTCGATGCACCCGTCGACGATCGGCGGCTTGACCCGGTGCAGGGTCGACATCCACCGCTCGTTGGTCCACCGCGCCATGAGGTCACCGAGGTTGATCAGCAACGCTCCGTCGGCGGGCATGACGTCGTGCCAGGCGCCGTCGCGGCCCAGGACCTGCAGGCCCCTGACCCGGTCGGCCCAGAGCACGGTGACGATGCCGTAGTCGGTGTGCTCTCCCATCCCGGTGAGGTCGCCGTCGAGCGTCACCTCGCCCGGGGGCAGGGCGTAGTTGTTCATCCGCAGCACGTCGAGGCTGTGGTCGGTGTACCGCTCGAAGAAGCCGGCGGGGAGCCCCAGCGCGTCGGCGAACATCGTCGTCAGGGTCCGTGCCACTCGGGCCGCCTCGTCGAAGTAGGCCGCCACCGCCTCGCGGAAGCCACCGGCCTCGTCGGGCCAGACGTTCTCGGCGTAGTCGACGGCGGGCAGGTCGACGCCCGGGTAGTCGCTGCGGGCCGCGCCGACGTTGAAGGCCTCGAAGAAGTCGTGCATCCGGTTGGAGGGCGCCAGTCCCAGGCTGAGGCTGAGCGACTCGGTCTTCGGCGGGCTGTAACCGCGGTTCACCTCCGGGGGCGTCCGGTAGGTCTTCTTCGCCTCCAGCGGCAGGTCGAAGAAGGAGTCCAGCGCCGCGGCGAAGGCGTCGGTGACCGCGCTCGGGATGCCGTGGCCGAGCACCTGGACGAAGCCGACGGTGCGGGCGGCCTCGTCGAACGCGCGCGCGGCGGCAGCCCGGTCCGCGGCGCTGCCGGAGGGGGCGACGTAGGCGGCGATGTCGACGGCGGGCACGGTGAACTCGGTCATCGGGTCTCCTCGGGGAGTGCGGGGGGAGGGGCGTCGGGGGTGGCGGCGAGGGCTGCGGCGGCCCGGCGGCGCAGCTCGGCCTTGCCGGTCTCGTCGAGCCAGCAGGCGTCGATGGCGTTGGTGGTGAAGGCGGCCAGCTGGTCGCGGCGGTAGCCCAGGGCGTGGGCGAGGACCCGGAGGTCGTGCGTCGCGTCGGTGCCGAACATCGGCGGGTCGTCGGAGTCGATCGTCACGCACAGCCCGGCGTCGACCATCTGCCGGATGCGCGCGTGGGTGCCGTCACCGCTGCCGGAGTAGCGGCCGATGTCGGAGCTCACCGGCGTGCAGGTGAAGGGGATCCGCTCCGCGACGCACCGGGCGGTGATCTCCGGGTCGTCGACGACGTGGTAGCCGTGGTCGACCCGGCTGCAACCGAGCTCGTCGAGCAGCGTGAGCACGTGCCGGGGCGGGCCGGATTCCGAGTGCGCCGTCCGCTGCAGGCCCGCGCGGGCGGCCAGCCGGTAGGCCTCGACGAACCGGCCGGGCGGGCCGTTGACCTCGGCGTAGTCCAGCCCGATGCCCACGACCTCGTCGACGCGGTGCTCGACGACCTGCTCGACCAGCTCGACGGCGGCCCCGCCGCTGCGCTCGCGGTTGATGCCGATGACGAGGCGGGCGTCGATGCCGGTGTCGGTGCGGGCGTCGCGCAGCCCGGCGAGGACGCCCTCCAGGATGCGCGGGTAGGGGACGCCCGGGTGCCCTGGCGGGCTGAGGTGCAGCTCCCGGTAGAGGACGCCGTGGTCGGTACCGCCGGCGGTGAGGGACTCGTACGTCACGCGGGAGAAGTCGTCGGCGTCCCGGATCACCGAGCCGACGACGTCGAGCACCCGCAGGAACTCGCCGAGGTCCTCGTAGCTGTCGTGGTCGTAGAGGTCCTCGGCGCCCCGCTCGAGCGGCACGCCGTGCTTGGCGGCGAGCTCGACGACGGTGCCGGGCGCCACCGTGCCGATGAGGTGGCAGTGCAGGCTCACCTTGGGCAGGGCCGCCACCATCGCGTCCACCGCCGGGTCGGCGGGCACGGGCCGGGAGTGCGGCGGGTAGCCGGGCGGGCGGCGGGCGGTGGCGATCATGCCCGGTCCGCCTGCCCGAACCGGCTGAGCACCGCCGCCTCGACGAGCTGGGCGAGGAGGTACAGCAGCAGCGACACCAGGGTGATCACGACGACCAGGGCCCAGACCTTGCCGATCTGCGACCGGGCCGCGGCGGAGACCACGGCGTACCCGACGCCCTTGCCGGTGGCCAGCCACTCGGCCAGCAGCGCGCCGGTCATCGAACCGGGAACGGCGATGCGCACGGACACGAACAACGCCGGCAGGGCCGACGGGAAGGCCACCTTCCGGAGCACGGTCATCGGGGAGCCGCCGTAGACCAGCACCAGGTCGCGCATCTGCTGGCTCACCGACCGCAGCCCGACGACGATGTTGACCAGGGCGGGGAAGAGCACGACGACCGCGCTCATCACGGCGACGATCACGTAGCCCCGGCCGACCAGCAGGATGAGCATCGGCGCCAGCGCGATCAGCGGGACGGTCTGCAGGATCAGCGCGACCGGCATGACGGCGCTCTCCGCGGCCCGGTACCGGACCACCACGGCGGCCAGCAGGACCGCGACCAGCATGCCGGCGGCGAACCCGATGCCCGCGTCCAGCAGCGTGCGCCCGAGCAGCCCGGCGATCTCGGTCCGCAGCTCGGCGGCGTCCTCGTCGACGAACAGGATGTCGACGACGTCCAGCGGCCCCTTGCCGACGTAGCTGGAGACGTCGAAGGCCCACAGGCCCACCACCCAGAGGGCGACGACCACGGCGAGGACCAGCACCATCGTGCCGACCGCCCGGAGAACGGCCCGCAGCAGCGGGTGGCGGCCCCGGGCCGGGGCGGCGGCGGGGGCGGGGACGAGCAGGTCGGCGCTCACGCGGCACCTCGCGACCACGGCGTGACGACCCGGCCGAGCAGGGCGAACGCGCCGTAGAACGCCCCGGCGACCAGGGCGCAGCCCAGGCCGATGGCCCAGGCGCCCTCGACGTCGACGTTCTGCTGGGCGATCTTGAGCGTGATCGCGACGCCGCGCTGCACGCCGCCGACGTACTCGCCGAGGATCGCCCCGAGGAAGGCCAGCGGCGCGGCCACGCGGAGCGCGGCCAGGACCGACGGCAGCGCCGCGACCAGCCGGACCTTGGTCAGCTGCCGCACCGGCCCGCCGCCGAAGACACGGACGACCTCCAGGCTGGCCGGGTCCGCCGAGCGCAGCCCGAGCACGGTGCCGACGACGGTGGTGAAGAAGACCGACAGCGCGGCGAGGGCGGTCGCGGTGCCGGCCCGCTGCCCCTCGTCGGGGTTGCCGATGACGATGAACAGCACCGGCGCGATCGCGACCAGCGGCACGCAGTAGGTGAGGACGGCGATCTGCATGACCAGCGGCTCCAGAGCCGGCACCAGCAGCGTCAGGGCGGCCAGCGCGACCGCCGCGACCGTGCCGTAGCCGAAGCCGACCGCGGCCTCCTGCAGGGTCATGCCGAAGTGGGTCGCGTAGAAGCCCCACCCCCGGTCGGCGGCGGCACCCACGACGCCGGCGGGGGAGGGGATGCGGGCGTCGGCGAGCAGGGTGAGGACGAGCAGCTCCCACACCGCGACCACGCCCAGCAGGCCGAGCGCGCCGAAGCCGACCGAGCGCAGCTGCTCCCGGCGGAGGACGGTGCTCACCCGGCCGCCGTCCCGCCGCCGAACAGCAGCTCGGAGGCGTGGTCGTGCAGGGCGTGGAACTCCGGCGTCCGCATCATCTCCGGGTGCCGGGGGCGGGGGAGGTCGACGTCGATGACCTCCACGATCCGGCCGGGCCGCGCGCTCATCACAGCGACCTGGTCGGACAGGAAGATCGCCTCGGAGATGCCGTGGGTGACCATCAGCGTGGTCGCGGGCTTCTCGGTCCAGATCCGGAGGAGCTCGACGTTCAGCCGCTGGCGGGTCATGTCGTCCAGGGCGCCGAACGGCTCGTCGAGCAGCAGCACCGACGGCTTGACCACCAGCGCGCGGGCGATGGAGACCCGCTGGCGCATGCCACCGGACAGCTGCGCGGGCTTGGCCTTCTCGAACCCGGACAGGCCCACGAGGTCGATCAGCTCGGCCACCAGGGCGGCGTCGGGCCGGGTGGCGGCGACCTCGAACGGCAGCCGGATGTTGGCCTCCACCGAGCGCCACGGCAGCAGCGCGGAGTCCTGGAAGGCGATGCCGAGGCCGTGCGCCTTGCGCAGCTGCGCCGGCGTCATGCCGTCGACCAGCGCGGTGCCGCCGGTCGGCTGCTCCAGGCCGGCGAGGATCCGCAGGATCGTGGACTTGCCGCACCCCGAGGGGCCCAGCAGCGAGGCGAAGCTGCCCTGGTCGGTGTGCAGGGTGGCGTCGGAGATGGCCCGCACCTGCTTGCGGCCGGAGCCGAAGGCCTTGGTCAGGCCCTGGAGGTGGATGCCGGTGCCCCCGGCCGGCCGCGGGGCGGCCGACCGGGGGGCCTCGGCCTCGGAGAGCGAGGTCACGATGGGGTTCCTGTCGGGATCGGGGGCGGGTCAGGCCGCGCTGGGCACCTCGACCAGCTCCGGCTTCTCCTCGAGCAGCTCCTCGAGGAGGGAGAGGTCGAAGAGGTCGTCGGCGTCGGTGAGGTCGATACCGGCGGCGGCGAGGGTGGCCAGGTTCTGCTCGATCAGCTCGTCGGTGATCGTGAGCAGGCCGTTGGCCTCCACGTCGGGGGTCACGATCAGGGTGCTCTGCACCTCCGCCTGCTCGACCTCCTTGGCCATGTCCAGGTCCAGGTCGGCGCCGTACTCCTCGACCGCGAGGCGAGCGCCCTCCTCCGGGTCGCGCAGGTAGTCCTGCCAGCCGAGGATCTCCGCCTCGAGGAACGCCTTCACCGTCTCCGGGTGCTCGGCGATCATCTCGTCGGTCGTGATGATGCTCTCGGCGACGAACGGCAGCCCGTTGTCGGCGAAGGGCAGGTTGGTCACCTCGTAACCGGCGTCCTGCACGGTGATCGACTCGTTGGTCAGGTAGGCCAGGAAGCCGTCGACCTCGCCGTCGATCAGCGGCGCGGGGTCGTACTCGACCGGCACCTTCTCCACCGACCCCGGGTCGATGCCGTTGACCTCGAGCAGCGCGTCGAACAGCGTCTCGTTGCCGCCGGCCTGGACGCCGATCCGCTTCCCGACCAGGTCCTGGGGTGTCGCGATGTTCCCGCCGTCGGCCAGCGACAGGATGGTGAACGGGTTCTTCTGGAACTTGGTGCCGACGATCTTGAGCGGCGCGTCCTCCTCCGCGATCACCTGGGCGGTGGCCACGGCGTTGCTCAGGCCGAAGTCGGCCTCGCCGCTGGCCACGAGCGTCTCGATCGGCCCGGGCCCGGGGTCCATGGTCACGTCGGAGAAGCCGGCCGCGGTGTAGTGCCCGTTGGTGTCGGCGAAGTACTCGCCGGCGAACTCGGCGTTCTTGATCCAGGACAGCTGCAGGGTCAGCGGGCCGAGGTCGCCGCCCTCGCCGGCGGCGGTCTCGGGCTCGTCCGAGCCGCCGCACGCCGTCAGGGCGAGGGCGGCCGCGGTGAGCGCTGCGGCGGTGCGCAGGGCGCGCTTCGTCATGGGCTTCTCCTGGTCGAAGGAAGGCTGTCGGTCCTCGGCGGCGGAGCGGTTCCCCGGCTCCGTCGTCGTCCGTGCGGACGCTAGGAGCGGCGGGTTTCGGCCCAGGTGGAGCGGCGTTTCGGCGGCGTAAAAGAAATCCCCGTCCCGCGCTGGAACGCTCGTTCCACGCGGTCAGTAGTCGACGCGCAGCGGGTTGTCCCGCCAGGCGGTGAACGGCGCGACCGCGGTGCCCAGTCGCAGCTCGTGCACCGCGGTGGGCCAGGACGGCGGTTCGGCGGCGAGCAGGTCGTAGAAGGCCCGGTCGTCGAACCCCCCCTCGGCCGCGTCGTGGCGGTTGGCCGCGAACACGACGCGGTCCAGCCGCGCCCACAGCGCGGAGGTCGCGCACATGGGGCACGGCTCGCAGGAGGTGTAGAGGGTGCAGCCCGCGAGGGAGAAGGTGCGAAGCTCCCGGCAGGCCGCCCGGATCGCGGTGACCTCGGCGTGCGCGGTGGGGTCCAGGTCGCGGGTGACCCGGTTGACCCCGCTGGCCACGACGGCGTCGCCGCGGACCACGAGCGCGCCGAACGGCCCGCCGCCCGCCGCCACGTTCGCGGTGGCCAGGTCGACGGCGTGCTGCAGCCACCTCTCGTCGATCGTGGACGTCACGGGGTGCCTCCTCGGGTGAGCCGCCAGATGCGGTCCCTGCTCATCGGCAGGGCGTGCGGGCGGACGCCGACGGCGTCGCGCACGGCGTTGGCGATCGCGGGCGCGACCGGGTTGTACGGGGCCTCGCTCATCGACTTCGCGCCGTGCGGACCGAGGGCGTCGACGGTGTCCGCGACCAGCACCCGGGTGGCCGGCACGTCGCCGAGCTGGGGTGTGCGGTAGGTCCGCAACCCGCGGGTGAGCACCGCGCCGTCCTCGACGACGACCTCTTCCTGCAGCGCGGACCCGAATGCCTGGGCGACCCCGCCCTCGACCTGGCCCCGCAGCTGCTCGGGGTTGAGCACCACCCCGGCGTCCACGGCCTGCACCGAGTCCAGGACCCGCAGTTCGCCGCTGGCCGGGTGCACCGCGACCCGCACGGCGTGCACGTTGAACGCCACCGAGCGCCGGCCGCCGTCGCTGGTGCCGGTCGCCACGAGCGGCCCCTCCAGCCCGCGCAGGGCGGCCGGGCCGCCGAGGTCGTCCAGCCGCCGCCGCACCTCCGCCACGGCGCGCTGCACGGCCAGGCCGGCGACCACCGAGCCGGTGGAGCCGAACGCTCCGGAGTCGTAGCCGGAGGTGGCGGTGTCGGAGGGGACCAGGCGGACCCGGTTGGGAGCGATGCCCAGCGCCTCGGCGACCAGCTGGGTGTGCACGGTGGCCGTGCCGTTGCCGAACTCCGCCGTGCCGACGGCGACGGTGGCGGTGCCGTCCGGCGCCAGCGCCACCCGCGCGGACGAGTGGTGCCCGCGCGGCGGGATCGTGGCGATCATCGCCAGCGCCATCCCCTCGCCGACCGCCCAGCCCTCCGCCGGCGGGTCCGCGGGCCGGGTCTGCCGCAGCGCCGACTCGGCCAGGTCCAGGCACTGGTCCAGGCCGTAGCTGCCGAACTCCAGGTCGGTGCTCGGGGGCCCGTTGACCACCAGCGGGTCGCCGGGGACCACGACGTTGCGGCGGCGCAGGTCGAACGGGGAGATGCCGGCCTCGACGGCCAGCTCGTCGAGCGCCGACTCGATGGCGAAGACCACCTGGCCCAGGCCGTAGCCGCGGAACGCGCCGCTGGGCGGGTTGTTGGTGTAGACCGCTTCGGCGTCGACCCGCTTGGCCGGGCAGCGGTAGACGGCGACCGACTCGTGGACGCCGTGGAACATGACGCCGGGCCCGTGGTTGCCGTAGGCCCCGGTGTCGCTGAGCACCTCGACGCGCAGCGCGGTGAGCCGGCCCTCGGCGTCGGCGCCGGCCTCCACGGTGACCCGCATGGGGTGGCGCAGCGGGATCGCGGTGAACTGCTCCTCGCGGGTCATCTCCAGCTGCACCGGCCGCCGGTCCCCGCGCTCGGCCAGCCGCAGCGCGGCCAGCGCGACGACGTCCTCGACCAGCAGCTCCTGCTTCCCGCCGAACCCGCCGCCGACCCGCGCCGCGACCACCCGCACCCGGTCGCGGTCGCGGCCGAGGACCCGGGCCAGCTCGTCGCGGACGAGGAAGGGCACCTGGGTGCTGGTGCGGACGACGAGGACGCCGTCGTCGTCGACCCGTGCCCGGGCGCCGTGCGTCTCCAGGGCGGCGTGCGCGACCCGGCCGCTGGTCCACGTGCCCCGCACGGTGTGCGCCGCTGCGCGCAGGCCGGCCGCGACGTCGCCGACCTCGCCGTGCGTGGCGGCGACGACGTTGCGCTGGGGATCGGCGATCCGCGAGGCGGCCGGGTCCTTGTCGCCGTGCAGCAGCGGGGCGCCGGGCGCCCGCGCCGCCTCGGGGTCGAAGACCGCCGGCAGCCGTTCGTAGCGGACCTCGACCAGGGCGGCGGCCCGCTGCGCGAGGGCGGCCGACTCGGCGACCACCGCCGCCACCCGCTGGCCCCGGAAGCGCACGACGTGGTCGAGCAGCCGGGTGTCGTCGGGGTCGTCGAGCCGGCTCTCGTGCCGGGCCGTCGAGTAGAGGACGTCGGGGGAGTCGGCGGGGGTGAGCACCAGCACGACGCCGGGCACCGCCTCGGCGCGGCCGGCGTCGACCGCCACCACCCGGGCGTGCGCGTGCGGCGACCGGACCAGGGCCACGTGCAGCACCCCGGCGTCGGGCAGGTCGAGGGTGAACTCCTCCCGGCCGGTGACCACCCGCGGGCCGGCCGGCGCGGCGACCGAGCACCCGACGCCACCGGCGGCCGTCACGTTCACCCGGCCCTCGAGGGCGTCCCGGATGGACCGGTAGCCGGTGCAGCGGCACAGGTTGCCCTTGAAGGCACGCTCGGGTTCCTCGACCGCGACGGTGCCGTCCGGGCCGGCCAGCGCCGTCGCCGTCACCACCCAGCCGGGCGTGCAGAACCCGCACTGGAAGGCGGCCGCCTCGACGAACCGGCGCTGCACGGGGGAGAGCTCCGCGGGCGTGCCGAGCCCCGCCGCCGTCGTCACCTCCCGGCCGCCGGCGCGGGCCGCCGGGGTGATGCAGGAGTGCACCGGCGCGCCGTCGAGCAGCACGGTGCACGCGCCGCAGTCGCCGGTGTCGCAGCCCTTCTTCACCGCCGTCCCCCCGCACTCGCGGATCCAGGTGCGCAGGCACTGCCCGGGCGCCGGCGAGCCGGGCACCTCGCTGCCGTCGAGGATCACGGGACCACCTCTCCCAGCTCGGCGTGCACCTCGGCTGCCAGCCGCACCGTCTGCGCGGCCCGCCAGTCCGCGGCGCCGTGCGGGTCGGCGAACCACCCCGTCGCGCCGCAGGCGTCGGCCACCGCGTCGCGGACCGCGGCGCCGGTCGCGGTGGGCGGGAGCGCCAGCACCACCGGCCGGGGCACCGACGCGGTCACGGTGAGGACGACCGCGTCCGGATCGCGGCGGCCGATCACCAGCGCCGCGCTGCGGCCGTGGTCGGTGAGCGCGGCGCGGCGGAACGCCGTCGGCCGGCGCAGCGCCGGCCCGGGCAGCTCGACCGCGCGGAGGACCTCTCCAGGTCGGAGGTCCACGACGCCGGCGTCGCGCACGAAGCCGGGAACGGGCACCCGTCGCTCCCCGCCGTCCGGCGTCCAGAGGACCACCTCGCCGGCCAGCGCGGCGGTGAGCGCCACCATGGCGCCCGCCGGGAGGCCCAGGCAGAGGTTGCCGCCCAGCGTCGCGGCCGACTGCACCTTGAAGGACATCAGCAGCGCGTCGGCGCACCGTCCCGCCAGTGCCGGGTCGGGCCACGGCGCGGACCGGGCCTGCTGCACGGTGCAGGTGGCGGCCATCCGCAGGCCGCCGTCGGGCAGCGGCTCCCAGGCCTTCCAGGCCATCGCGGTGAGGTCGACCAGGCCGGTGACGGCCGGTTGCGGTTCGGAGAACAGCCACGTCCCGCCGGCCAGCAGCCGCTCGCCCGGGCGCAGCCGCAGGCCGTCCCGGTCCCGCGCACCGCGGTAGGTCTCCACCCAGGCCAGGTCCACTACTCCACCTCGCCCAGGCGGGAGTAGGTGGCGCTGATCGCCGAGATGCGGTCGCGGCCGGCCCGGCCCACGCGGGACAGGACGCCGTCGGCCAGGACGGCGACCACGCTCATCGCGGCGGCGTAGGAGTCGTAGGCGAGCGTGCCCTGCACCGGGCAGGGCAACCACACCCGCGCGGCGCCGGAGTGCCCGGCGGCGGTGGGATCACCGAGGAGCACGACGTCAGCGCCGGTCGCGGCGGCCGTGGCGAGGAACCCGGCGAAGCCGGCAGGGCGGCGGCGGAAGCCGACGGCCACGACGGCGTCGCCGCGACCCAGATCGGCCAGCTCCTCACCCACCACCTGCCCGGGCACCGGCGCCAGGTGCACCCGCGGCCGGGCCTGCACGAGCTGCTCGCGGAGGTGCAGGGCCACGGGATGGCTGTTGCGCCAGCCGACGACCAGCACCTGCCGGGCGTCGGCCAGCACGGCGACGGCATCGGCGACGGCGGGCTCCAGCACCGCGGCCGAGACGGCGGCCGCTTCGGAGCCGGCGTGCGCGGCCAGGTCGGGGGGTCCACCGGCCCGTCGCGGCTCGCCGGCCGTGCGCAGCGAGCGGAGGTGGTCGCGGACCTCGTCGAAGTCGCTGAACCCCAACGAGCGGAACAGCCGGCTCATCGTCGCCTTGGAGACGCCGGACAGGGCGGCGAGCTCGGCGGCGCGGTAGGTGGCGAGGTCGTCGAGGTGCTCCAGCAGGGTCTCGGCGGCGCGCCGCTCCTGCGAGGTCAGCGCGGGGTGGCACCGGGCGATCCGCTCGTCGATCCGCAGCCCCGTCACCTCCGGGCCTCCACGACGGCGGCCACCCGCAGCACCGCGGCCTCGAAGGCGTCCAGCCCACGGGCGACGTCGACCTCGCGGACGTCCTCGTCAGGGGAGTGGCTGATCCCGTCGGCGCAGCGGAGGAACAGCATGCCGACGTCGGTCACCGCCGCCATCGCCATGGCGTCGTGCCCCGCCCTGCTCCACAGCCCCAGCGGCTCCTGGGCGCCGCGGTCGTCGGTAGCGCCGATCCCGGCGATCACCGCCTCCTGCAGCCACGGGGCGCAGGGGACGGCGGGCGCCCGGTGCGTCTCCACGACCTCCAGGCCCAGCCCTCGGCGCGCGCAGATCGCGGCGACCTCGGCGTGCAGCACGTCCCACATCCGGTCGCGCTCGGTGTCGGTGGCGGCGCGCAGGTCGAGGGTGAGGTCGGCCCGGCCGGGCACGACGTTCACCGCGCCCGGGTGGACCTCCAGCCGGCCGACGGTGGCGATGCAGTCGCCCGCGCGGGCGATCCGCTCCACGGCCACGACCGCCTCGGCCGCGCCGACCAGCGCGTCGCGGCGCCGCTCGTACGGGGTGCCGCCGGCGTGCCGCGCCTCGCCCAGGACGGACAGCCGGAACCGCCGCGCGCCGGCGATGGCGGTGACGTAGCCCAGCGAGCGGTCGGCGGCCTCCAGGCAGGGGCCCTGCTCGATGTGCGCCTCCAGGTAGCCGACCAGCTCCCCGGGCCGGCGGGCCGCCTCGCCCACCCGCGCCGGGTCGAGGCCGAAGTCGCGGAACGCCTGGCGGAGGGGAACCCCCCCGGCGTCGCGCAGGTCCTCCCACGCGGGGTCCCAGGTGCCGGCGACCGCCTGGCTGCCGAGCAACGCCGTACCGAAGCGGGCACCCTCCTCGTCGCCGAACCCGACCACCTCGAGGGCGAAGGGCAGATCGGTGTCGCGCAGCCGCTCGGCCACCGCCACGGCCATGACCACGCCGAGCATCCCGTCGTAGCTGCCGGCGTCCGGGACGGTGTCCAGGTGCGAGCCCAGCACCAGCGCCGGCAGCCCGGGGGTCCGGCCTTCGCGGCGGCCCCACTGGTTGCCCGCCGCGTCCTGCCACGGGGTCAGCCCGGCGGCCGCCATCCACGAGGCGGCGCGCCGGTTGGCGGCCGCGTGCTCAGGGGTGAGGTGCACGCGCACCAGGTGGTCGGGGCTGGCGGACAACCGGTCGAGCTCGGCGCAGCGGGCCAGGACGTCGGCGGCGCTGGTGGTGGCGGTGGTCATGCGGCGTACACCTCGCGCGCGGCGCCGACGCCGCCGCCGGCGGGCACGGCTGCCCCGCAGCCGCGCAGCACTTGCTCGAGGGCCGCGAGCGTGGTGAGGACGGCGTCGCGACGGGCGTTGTAGCCCATCGTGCCGATCCGCCAGACCCGCCCGTGCAGCGGACCGAACGAGGTGCCGATCTCGATGCCGAAGTCGTCGAGCAGGGCCGCGCGCACGGTGTCGGCGACGACGCCGTCCGGGACGTGCACGGCGACGACGTTGCTCATCCTGTGCGCGGGGTCGCCGAACACCTCCAGGCCGAGGCCGCGGACGCCGGCGACCATCGCCCGCCCGTGCAGCTCGTGCCGGGCGATCGCGGCGTCGAGGCCCTCCTCGACCAGCAGCCGCGCGCACTCGCGGGCGGCGTAGAGCATCGAGCTCGCCTCGGTGTGGTGGTTGAGCCGGCGCGGGCCCCAGTACGCCATGACCTGGGCGAGGTCGAGGTAGTTGCTGGCGATGCGGGTGCCGCGGTCGGTGTCGCCGTCGTCGCGGATGCCGGCCTCGACGTGGGTGCGGGCCTCGATCAGCTCCACAGCCCGTGGGGAGAGCGTGATCGGCGCGCTGCCCGGCGGGCCGCCGAGGCACTTCTGCAGGCCGGCCGTGGCGACGTCGATCCCCCAGGCGTCGGCCTCGAAGGGGTTCCCGCCGAGCGACGCGGTGGCGTCGCAGTAGAGCAGCACCCCGTGCCGGCGGCAGATCTCGCCGAGGTCGGCCAGCGGCTGGCACATCGTGGTGGAGGTGTCGCCCTGGACCACGGCCAGCAGCTTGGGCCGGACGCGCAGCACCGCCTCCTCGACCACCTCCGGCGGCACGACCTGCCCCCACGGCACCTCGACGGTGTGCACCTCGGCGCCGCAGCGCTCGGCGATCTCGCGCAGCAGGGCCCCGAACCGGCCGAACACCGGCACGAGCACCCGGTCGCCGGGCTCCAGCAGGGAGACCAGGGCCGCCTCGATCCCGGCCCGGGAGGTGCCGTCGACGAGGAAGGTCTGCTCGTTGGCCGTGCGGAACACCTCGCGGTACAGCGCCATCGTGCCGGTCATCGCCTCGGTCATGAACGGGTCGAACTGGCCCACCAGCTGGGCGGACATCGCGCGCAGCACCCGCGGGTCGACCGTGATGGGGCCGGGGCCCATGAGCAGCCGGGGCGGGACGTCGAGGCCGGCGGTGTCGTCCATCAGGCACTCCTCCTCAGCTGCGCGCCCCAGCCGTGGTCGGGGCGGTCGGGGTCGACGGCGCGGCCGCGCACGAGGGCGCGGGTCACGCGGCCGGGGAAGGTCGACCCGTCGTAGGCCGAGATGGGGTTCCGGTGCGCCAGCCGGGCGGCGTCCACGGCGGTCTCCCCGGCGGTGTCGTAGACGACCAGGTCGGCGTCGGCACCGACGGCGATGCGACCTTTGTGCCCGAAGCCGACGAGGTCGGCGGTCGCCCGGGACATCCAGCCGCTGACCGTCGCGACGTCGATGCCGCGCCGGGCGGCCTCCGCGGCGACGGCGGCGAACCCCACCTGCAGCCCCGACACCCCGCCCCAGGCCTGCTGCAGGTCGCCGCCGCCCCGCGTCTTCTCCTCCGCGGTCGCGGGGGAGTGGTCGCTGACGACGCAGTCGACGACACCCTCGGCCAGCGCGGCCCACAGCTCGTCGCGGTTGCCGGCGTCGCGGATCGGCGGGCAGCACTTGAACTCCGCGGCGGCGTCCGGTACCTGCTCGGCGGTGAAGACCAGGTAGTGGGGGCAGGTCTCGACGGTGACCGGCAGACCCTCGTCCCGGGCGTCGCGCAGCAGCGGCAGGGCGCGGGCGCTGGACAGGTGCAGCACGTGCACGCGGGCACCGGTCTCCCGGGCGCCGTCGATCACCTGCCGGATCGCGCGGGTCTCGGCCTCGTCGGGGCGGCTGAGCAGGAAGTCGGCGTACGCGCGGCTCGGCCGTGCCGGCGCGGCCGCGAGCACGTCGGCGTCCTCGGCGTGCACGACGACCAGCCCGCCGAAGCCGCCGACGGTGCGCAGCGCCCGGAGGAAGCCGTCGGGGTCCAGCGGGGGGAACTCGTCGACGCCGCTGGGGGAGAGGAAGCACTTGAAGCCGAGCACACCGGCGTCCCACAGGGGTTCGAGGTCGCCCTCGTTGCCGGGGACCGCCCCACCCCAGAACCCGACGTCGACCGCCAGCCGGCCACGGGCGGCCTCCTGCTTGCGCCGCAGGTGCGCGACCGTCGTCGTCGGCGGGACCGAGTTCAGCGGCATGTCGACCAGCGTCGTGACGCCGCCCAGCGCGGCGGCCAGCGTCGCGGTGGCGAAGCCCTCCCAGTGCGTGCGGCCCGGCTCGTTGACGTGCACGTGGGTGTCGACGACGCCGGGCAGCAGGTACGCGGTGCCCGGCACGTCGGCCGGACCGTCGCCGTCGTAGGGCCCGATCGCGGTGATCCGGCCGTCCGCGACGTGCACCGTGGCCGGGCGGACGGTGCCGTCGACCAGGACCCGGCGGGCCCGGACGGTCGTGGTCGCGGTCAGGCCGGCGCTCATGCGAACGCCGGCACGGCGGTCCAGGCCCGCGGCTCGTCGGGGACGCCGGCGCGCTGGATCGTGGCCTGGATCAGCCCGTAGGGCCGGTCGGCGGCCAGGAAGACCTCGCCGCCGTTGGTCAGCCCGAACGGCGCGAGGTCGACCTCGAAGTGGTGCTTGTTCGGGCAGCTGATCCGGATCTCGGCCAGCTCGGGGACCGCGTCCAGCGCGGCGCCGCCCATGGCGTGGATGGTCTGCTGCAGCGCCAGGCTGTGCGTCCCGGCGAAGGCGTCGACGAGCGCGGCGCGGACCGCGGAGTGCGCGGCGTCCCAGTCCGCCGGTGCGGCCGCGTACCGCCACCAGGCCGTGACGCTGGTCGCGAGGATCCGGTCCGTGGTCTCGGCCAGCGTCGTCCAGCGGTCCCGCGGGAAGCCCGAGAACTCGCTGCCGGTGCTCTTGAGCACGGTCAGCCCGGAGAGCCCGCCGAGCACGAACGTCTCCGCGCCGTCGGTCTGCACGACGGCGGTGCGCACCTCGCCGCCGGTGCGGGCGAAGGAGTGACCGGCCCCCGGCGTGCCGGCGCCGATGCGCTCCCAGGAGTGCTGCTGGGCGGCCATCTGGGTGCCGGTGACCCACGGCTGGGCACGCCAGTGCCCGGCCAGGACGAGCAGGAAGGCCTCCGGCGAGCCGACGCCGTGCTCCTTGGCCAGCGCGTAGACGGTGTTCTTCTGCGTGTCCGTGGCGTGCACGTGGGCGTTGTCGCCCTCGGTGTAGGCCGCGTCGAAGTCCCCGCGCAGCTGGGTGGTGACGGTCAGGTCGGCGAGGGCGTGCTCCGGTGTGCTCCGCTCGACGCGGACCAGGCGGCACTCCGCCTTGCCGTACTGGTGCGGACCGAGGACGTGCTCGCTGCTCATCAGGACCCCCGGTAGGTGGTGTAGGAGAACGGGCTGAGCAGCAGCGCGACGTGGTGGTGCCGGTCGTCGGCCACCACGAAGGGGACGGTCACCGAGGGGAAGAACGTGGCCCGCTGCTGCGCGGCGAACCACGGCCCGGTCGCGAACCGGAGCTCGTGCTCGCCACGGGGCAGGTCGACGTCGAGCCGGACGCGGCCGTCGGCGTCGGTGGTGCCGGCGGCCGTGCTGCCGTCGGGCAGGGCGAGGACGACGTCCACGCCGGCGGCGGGCCGGCCGAGGACGGCGTCCAGGACGTGCGTGCTGAACGAGCTCACGCGCTGACCAGCCCTTCCAGGCGCAGCAGCGCGATCTCGGCCAGCTGGGACCGGGTGACACCGCGCTCGGTGGCGGGGTCGTTGGCCAGGCGCTGCTCGAGCAGGTCCAGCAGCTCGGGGCCGCTGCGCCCGGCGGCGCGGACGAGGTAGATGTGCCCGAACCGCTCCTCGTAGCGCCGGTTGCCCTCCGCGAGGCGGCGGCGCAGCCCGGTGTCGGCCTGGTCCAGGCCGGCCTGCTCGCGCTCGGACAGCGCGGCGGTGGCCCCGGGTCCGGTCGGCCGCTCGCCGATCCGGGGGTGGTCGGCCAGCGCGGCCGCCACCTCGGCCTCCGACCACGTGCCGGCCAGCTCCCGCGCGCTGCTGCGCAGCTCGTCGACGTCGGCGAAGGGCCGTCGGGCCACGAGGGCGGCCGCGAACGAGGGGATGTCGGCGCACCGTCGCAGGAGTGCCGCGGCCTCCTCGGCTGCGAGCGCGTTGAACTCGGAGAGCACCACGGGCCGAACGTAGGAAACCGCGGTTTCAGCCGCGTTGCGTCCGTTTCAGGTTTGCGTGTCCTCGGCGAGGGCGAGCAGGTCCCGGTCGCGGCCGGCCGCCGCGACCAGGCAGACCCCGGCCGGCAACCCGGCGGCCGTCGTGGTGGGGATGCTGACCGCCGGCAGGCCCGCCAGCCCGGCGAGGCAGGTCAGCCGCATGGTGGCGGTGCGGTCCTCGAGGGTGCTGCCGGTGGCGGTGGGTGGCGCGACCGACGGGGCGCTCGGCAGCACGAGGATCCGGTCGCCGACCACGTCGCGCACCTGATCCGCGGCCCGGTCCAGCACCGCGCGCGCGCGGCCGGCCGTGTCGGCGTCGACCCCCGCCGCGTGCCGGAACCGCGAGCGCACGTCCGGGCCCAGCACGTCCAGCCGGCCGTCGAGCCAACCACCGTGCGCCTGCCAGGCCTGGAATGCCTGCCACGTCTGGAAGGCGGCGCGCCACTCGTCGAGCTCGGGGAGGCGCACGTCGAGCTCCGTCGCGCCGGCCGCGGCCAGCCACCCGCGCAGGGCCTGCGCCACGTCGGGCTCGGCCAGGCGGAGCAGGTCCGGCACCTGGACCAGCCGGTCGGTGCCGCCGGGGGAGCCGGGTGGGAGGAGCTCGTCGCCGACCGACCGGAGCAGATCCGCGGACCGGGTCACCCAGCCCACCGCGTCGAAGTCCGGCGCCAGCGGCACCAGGCCGGTCCGGTCGACCGCGCCGTGGGTGGTGCGGATGCCGAAGAGCCCCTGGTAGGCGGCCGGCACGCGGATGGAGCCGCCGGTGTCGGTGCCCAGGCCGATGGAGGCGTGGCCCAGGCCCACCGCGCTGGCGCTGCCGTTCGAGGAGCCTCCGGGGACACGGTGCTCCGCCCGCGCGTTCGGCGGCGTGCCGTAGTGCGGGTTGGTGCCGGCCAGCGAGTAGGCCAGCTCGTCGGTGCGCGCGATGCCGCGCACCGAGGCGCCCGCGTCCAGCAACCGGCCGACGGCGGCGGCGTGCTGCGGCTCCGGGGCGGCCTGGGCCAGCCACGCCGGGTTGCCGGCGCCGACGGGGTGCCCGGCGACGGCGTACAGGTCCTTGACGGCGACGTTCTGCCCGGTCAGCGGCCCCTCTCCCGTGGGCGGGACGAGCGGGTCGCCGACGACTCGCCAGATCCGCGTGTCCAGTGCCGGGGGCGGCACCGAGACGTGGGCCGCGGTGACCTGCCAGCCCCCGTGCTCGGCCACCGCGGGGGACCGCGCCCAGAGCTGCGTCTGCAGCCCCCGGCCGCCGCGGGCCAGGTCGGTGACCGCGACGACGAGGGCGTGGTCGGCGTCGACCACCTGGACGTGGAGCTGCGCGATGGTGCGCCGCGGCGCACCGCCGCGTCCGGCGCGGAAGGCGGCGATCTCGTCGTGCCCGACCAGGACGCCGTCGGCGTCGGCGCGCAGCGTCGCCGGCCCCGGCGCGAACAACCGGTCGAGGACGGCGACGTCGTCGGCCATCAGAGCGGTCTCGTAGGCGGCGACCGCGTCGAGCAGCCCGGGCGGCGTGGCGGGGCGGCTCACGCGAAGTCCGCCTTCCGGATCGTGGCGTGCACTCCCTTGACGACGTCGACCACCTGGCTGATCCGGAAGTCGGTCGCAGCGGAGAGGTAGGCGTAGGCCAGCCGCCGGTCCATCCCGAACCGGGCCTGCAGGAGCGCGATCGCGGCGCGCACGCAGTTCTGCACGGCGGTGTCGAGGTCCTCGTCCAACCCCGTGGGGACGAGGAGCTCCGTGGTCTCGGCGAGCGGACCGGCGAGCTCGCCGAACCGCTGCAGCGCCTCCTCGCGGGCGACCACGTCCAGCCGGACCGTGGCCCGCAGGCTGCCCTCCATGGCGGTGAGGCTGACCTCGCCGTCGCCCTGCGCGAAGTGCGGATCGCCGACGTAGGCGAGGGCGCCGTCGACCTGCACCGGCAGGTACAGCGTGCTCCCGGCCGTCAGCAGGGAGATGTCCAGGTTGCCGCCGTGCGGGCCCGGCGGCACCGAGTGCGGCCGCTGGGCGCCGGGGACGGCCACGCCCATGATCCCCAGGAAGGGGCGCAGCGGGAACCGCACGGTGCGCTCGCCGCCGTCGACGAGCGGGAGGAGACCGTGCGTGCCGTCGCCGTCCACGCCCGCGAAGGCGCTGAACAGCGGCATGCCCTCGCCCGGGTACTCGCCGGGCAGCGCGCCGCGGCCGTGCCGGTTGGAGATGACGCCGTACGGCACCCGTGGCGTGGCGTCGAGGAGGGTGATCGCCAGCAGGTCGCCGACGCGGGCCCCGTCGACGGCGATCGGCCGGGTGACGACGTGCGGCCCGTCGACGCCGAAGCGATGCGGGTCGTCGCTCTTGGCCAGGGCGACGGCGTCCTCGAGCACCTCGGTGACGCCGTGCCGGCCGAACCAGGTCACGGGGTCGCGACCCTGGTCCTCCAGGATCCCCTCGTGGCTCACGGTGTCGACGGTGACCTCGGAGCCGGCGGCGACGGTGAGCAGCGGGGAGTCCGCCGCGCAGGGCAGCCGGCCCCACAGCACCGCGTCCGGGGTGGCGGGGAGGTACGTACCGGCGGGGATCGGGCCGCTCCCAGGCTGGAGCACGGGTGGGATCACCGGCGGGAAGCTACGGAACCGAGGTTTCAGCCGTGTTCCGCGCTGCGGCGGACCGGCACGTCTGTGACCTCCGTCCCGTTGCACGCCGTCTCGGCGGCGGTGTGCGACGAGGAGCACACCCGGCGAAGTGCGTGATGCCCCGTCGGGAAATGTCCGGGCTACAACGGCGCAACATGCGCCCCCGAACATCGGCGCATGCCAAATGCGTCGCAGCCCTCGCCCCTTCTCCGTCGATCCGTCAGCGCCCTCGCGTCACTCGCCCTGGTGGCGGCGACGGCGGCGTGCACGTCGACGGGCGCCAGCACGGACACCAGCGGGGACGGCAGCGGGGAAGCGCAGGTCGTCACGGTGGGCACCTTGCGGGGCCAGCCGCACTTCTACGCGCCGTACCTGTACGCGGAGCACGCCGAAGGCGATGTCGAGTTCGAGGTGGTCGCGCTCGAGACGGCGCCGGCGCTCAACGACGCGCTCGCCAGCGGCTCGGTGGACTTCGCGGTCGGCAGCATCACGGCGTCGATCGCCGGCGCTGCCACCGGCCGGGACGTGCGCATCGTCGCCGCCGCCGCAGACGGCGGCAGCGGCATCATCGGCGGCCCGGGCATCGAGTCCGTGCGGGACCTGGTCGGCAAGCGCATGGGGTACCTCGAGTCCAGCTCCCAGCTGGTCGGCCTGCGGCTCATCCTCGAGCGCGAGGGCGTGGACGTCGATGACGTGGAGCTGGTGTCCCTCAGCGCGCCGGAGTTCTTCAACGCGTTCAGCACCGGCCAGATCGACGCCTTCGCCGCACCCGAGATCGGCGTGTCCCTCGCGCTGGGCGCCGGCGGGCATGCGATCGCCGACCCGTACTCGACCGAGATCGGCCGGCTCAACATCGCCCTGCTCACCACCGGCGCGATGATCGAGGAGGACCCCGACCTCGTGCAGGCCGTGGTGGACACCCACGCCGCGACCACCGCCTACATGGCCGACAACCAGGACGAGTGGCTCCCGGAGATGATCGAGGAGTACGGCGGCGACCAGGCTGTCCTCGAGAGCGCGCTGGAGAACTTCTGGCTCCGCGCCGACCTCTCGCCGACCTACGAGGAGCAGATCGGCAACCTCGCCGCCCAGATGGCCCGCCTCGGCATGATCGCGCAGGCTCCGGCGCTCGAGGACGTCGTGGACGCGTCCTTCGCGTCGCGCGACGAGCCCGCAGGGTCGTGACGTCCCCGACCAGCGGCCGGTCGGCCGCGGCGGGCCGGGCAGCACTGGGTTTCGGCGTCCTGGTCGGCATCGTCGGCCTGTGGCACCTCGGGGTGCGCGGTCAGTGGGTGCTCGTCTTCGACATCAAGATGGGCTTCCTGCCCGAGCCCGTCGAGGTCGCTCGCCTGCTCTGGGACTTCGCGTTCGGCGGGGTCTTCGACGACGCGTTCAGCGGCACCCTGTGGCAGCACCTGTGGGCCAGCACCGGCCGCGTGCTCGCCGGCTTCGGCCTGGCGGCGGCGCTGGCGATCCCGTTGGGCGTGCTGATGGGCCGCTACCGGCTGGTGCACGCGGCGTTCGACCCTGCGGTGAACCTGTTCCGCCCCATCCCGGCGACCGCATGGGTGCCCCTCGTCCTGCTGATCATCGGGTTCGGCAGCCAGGCGACGATCTTCCTGATCACGCTCTCGGCCTTCTTCCCGATCCTGCTCAACACCGTGGGGGCGGTTCGGGAGGTGCCGCCCCGGTTGGTCGAGGCGGCGCAGATGCTCGGCACCTCGCGGGCCAACGTGCTGCTCAAGGTGATCGTCCCCGCGTCGACCCCCGGCATCGTCAGCGGGCTGCGGATCGGCCTCGGCCTCGCCTGGGTGATCCTCGTGCTCGGCGAGAGCAACGGCATCGAGTGGGGCCTGGGCAGCATGATCACCCTGGCCCGCGAACAGGTCCGCACCGACCGCGTCGTCGTGGGGATGATCGTGATCGGGCTCGCCGGCTTCCTCTCCGACCGCATCCTGGTACACGGCCTCAAGGGCATCTTCCGTCGTCGTCCCCTGGTGAGGTCCACGTGAGCGCGCCCGACCTGTCCCGTCTCACCCGCCACACCGAGGGTGGCCGGGTGCTCGTCGACGACCTCGGCAAGAGGTACGGCGGGGCCGGGGGAGTGGACGCGGTGGCCGGGGTGTCCCTCGACATCGCGCCGGGGGAGTTCGTCGCCGTCGTCGGCGCGAGCGGCTGCGGGAAGAGCACCCTGCTCCGGATCCTGGCCGGCTTCGAGGCGCCCACCCGGGGGAGGGTCGAGGTGGGCGGCCGGCCCGTCACGGGCCCCGGCCCGGACCGGGGGGTGGTGTTCCAGGACTACGGGCTGTTCCCCTGGCTGACGGTGGCCGAGAACGTCCGGTTCGGGCTGCGGCAGCGGGGGACGCCCCGCCGCAGGGCGGGGCAGATCGCCGATGCGTTCATCGAGGTCGTGGGCCTGACCCGCTTCGCCGACCGGTTCCCGGGAGAGCTCTCGGGCGGTATGCAGCAGCGCGTGGCCATCGCTCGGGTGCTCGCCAACGACCCGGCGGTGCTGCTGATGGACGAGCCGTTCGGTGCCCTCGACGCGCTCACGAGGACGCAGATGCAGCACGAGCTGCGCCGGCTCTACCGCGAGGCCGGTACCACCGTCGTCTTCGTGACCCACTCCATCGAGGAGGCGGTGTACCTCGCCGATCGGGTCGTGGTGATGACCGGCGGCGCCGCCAAGGGGGTGCCCGGGCACATCAGCGACGTCGTCCCGGTGCTGCTGGGGGAGGACCGGGACGTGAACGCGGCCGATTTCAACGCCCTCGAGCGCCAGATCTCCGAACGGGTCCACGCCGGCTGACCGGCTCAGCCCGGACACGACGGGCCCTCCGAGAGCCGGGACCCTCCCCCAGGGGGAGGGTCCCGTGCTTGACACTCCCGTCCCGAGAGGCCGCACGGTCGGTGCATGAGCGGACGGACGAGAGCGCAGCCCGGGCGGCTGGACGGGCGGAGGGCGCTCGTCACCGGCGGGTCGAAGGGATCGGGCAAGGCCGTGGCCGAACGGCTTCGCGATCTGGGCGCCGACGTCTACGTGACGGCCCGGACGATGCCCGACGGGTACGAGTTCCCGGACCGCTTCATCGCGTCCGACACCTCCACTGCCGAGGGCACAGCGCTCGTCGCCTCGCGCCTCGAGGAGGCGGGGGGCGTCGACATCCTCGTGCACGTCGTGGGAGGCGCGTCGACGCCGTCCGGAGGATTCCGCAAGATCACGGACGAGCAGTGGATGATCGAGCTCAACCTCAACTTCCTGGGGGCCGTGCGGCTCGATCGGGCGCTGCTGCCCGCGATGATCCGGTCCGGGTACGGCGTCGTCCTCCACTTCACGTCCATCCAGCGGCAGCTGCCGCAGTACGACGCATCTCTCGCGTACGCGGCCGCCAAGGCCGCGTTGCGCACCTACAGCAAGGGGCTGGCGAACGAACTCGCGCCGCACGGCGTGCGGGTCAACGCGATCAGTCCTGGTGGGATCGAGACCGAGGCCTACGAGCGGTTCGTGGACCGCATCGCCGAAGGGAACGGCCTGAGCCGGGAGGGGGCGAAGGAGAAGATCCTCGAGTCCCTCGGCGGAGTACCGCTCGGCCGTTTCGCGAGAACGGAGGAGATCGCCGAACTCGCGGCCTTCCTGGTGTCCGACCAGGCGTCGGCGATCGTGGGTGCGGAGTACGTGATCGACGGCGGCACCGTCCCGACGATCTAGACCGCCGAGCATCGACCGCCGGACGTCGTCGGAGGGAGAGGAACTGCCGTGGGAGCCATGGACGAGCTGATCAGCCCGGTCGTCGTCGCACGGCTGCGGGCCGCGTTGGAAGCGGTCGCGCCCACCAGCGACTTCGCCGCTCTGGTCCGGGCGGAAGGTGCGGTGCGGGGTGCCCGGCTCCGGCAGCGGGTGGACGTCGTCCGCGATGCTCTCCTCGACGACGTCCCGGCGGGGTTCGCCGCCGCCGAGCGCCTGGTGCTCGACGTGCTGGAGGAGCCGCGGTTCGACGGGTGGATGATCTGGCCTACCACGGAGTTCATCGCCGCACGAGCACTCGACAGCGGGTCGACGCGGGACTTCGACGCCGCCATGGCACTCCTGGCCGGCTCACCGTGGGGCTGACGGGTGAGTTCGCCGTGCGCCACCTGCTGAACGCGCGACCCGAGCGCGGTCTGCGCATCATGCGGACCTGGACGGCGCACGACAGCGAGCACGTGCGGCGACTGGCCACCGAAGGGTCCCGCGCGTACCTGCCCTGGGCCAGACGGGTGCCGTGGCTGCTCGCCCATCCCCGGGCGACACGAAGCATCCTCGACGCCACCTACCGCGACCCGGCGGAGTACGTGCGGCGCTCGGTCGCCAACCACCTCAACGACCTCAGTCGCGTCGATCCCTCCGTCGTCACGGAAGCCGCCGCCGCGTGGGCCGGCGACCCGGACGCCACCACCCCCTGGCTGCTCCGGCACGGCCTGAGGACCCTGATCAAGCGGGCCGATCCCACCGCGCTGGCGCTCGTGGGGTTCACCGGGGACAGGCTGCACGTAGGCCGACCGCGCATCCCCGCGGATGTCGTTCCCTGGAGCGGGGACCTCACGTTCACGGCCGTCGTCACGAACGACGGGGAGACGGACGCGACCGTGGCGATCGACTACTCCATCGGATTCCGACGCGCCAACGGGTCGGTGAGCGCGAAGACCTTCAAGCTCGGGTCACGACACATCGCCGCCGGCGGCAGCACCGTCGTCACGAAGACCCACTCCTTCCGCCCCATCACCACCCGGACCTACTACCCGGGGGCGCACTCCGTCACCGTGCAGGCGAACGGGGTCCTCTCCCCACCGCGGGAGTTCGTCCTGGGAAGGGCGCCCGCGGACGAGGACGGTGACGACGACGCCCGCCGAGAGCGACGAGCGCTCCAGGGGACACCCGGTCCACGACGGCAGCAGGGGGCGACATCGTGAACGACGTGGCCGAGCGGGTCCTGCGCATCGTGTCCTCGATTCCCAGCGGGCACGTGATGACCTACGGCGATGTCGCGGAGGCGGCCGGGACGGGGGCGCGCGCCGTCGGGCAGGTCCTGCGCAGCGGCGGTCACGACGTGCCGTGGTGGCGCGTCGTCGATGCGATGGGGCGGCCGGTCAGGGGCGCGGCCCAGGAGGCACTCGCGCAGTTCCTCGAGGAATCCACTGCGTTGCTGGACCCCGGCGAGGACGTGCGCGTTGACCTCGCGCGGGCGTCGTGGACCCCCACGACGCCGTGAGCGGTCCCTGACGTGGGCCGCGACGTCTTCCGCGACCACTTCGTGGTGTCCGAGGGGGGACTTGTGTCCTCTACGTGGGGAAGGTTCCCCGTGGTCGTGTTCTCCACGGTGGACACCTCCTGTGCGGAGGACTGTAGAGGCGGCGGGCCGTCAGTCGCGAGGCAGCTTCCACCCCCACTGCCAGGGCCAGAGGAACCGGCGGCCGTGGTGGGCCAGCTCGTCGTAGGGGAACGCGGCCACCCGCTCGTAGGCGCCTGCGAAGGCGGCTTCGTAGTCAGCTCGGTCGAAGGTGAGCGCCTGGGCGAGGTGCTCCACCGGCCGGGGTTCGACGATGCCGTCCTCCCACAGGAGGTCCGACCAGGTGACCTCGGCAGCTCCCACGTCGAGGGCCGCGGTGAGCGCTCCGCAGCCGAGGTCACCGTCCACGGCGCAGACCAGGAGTGGGATGCGGCCTGGTGCGAGGAACTCGCCCGGACGCCGGCCGAGGAACGTCGCCACGGCGTCCGGTACCCCGGGCAGCCACGGCCGGTTCAGCTCGGTCACGAGCTCCGGCCCCGGCGTTGCGGTGACCTGCCTCAGCGACTGGCCACTGACCACGAGGTCGAGGAAGTGCGACTCGGGGTGACGCGTGATGTTGCCGTCGTGGAACACCCGGGTCACGACGGCGGGCTCGAGTCGCAGCGTCGCGCGTGCCTCAGTCACGGCCGCAGTATCACCGGCAACGAGCTCACCACGGCGACGGCACGGCCAGCGCGCGGCACTGCTGCTGCGGAATCCGCGACGGGTCGAGGTCGTAGACCTGGACCCCACGCAGGTCCGGGCCACTGGCGAGCAGCCCCCAGCCGGGCGAGGACAACGGGATGCGCGCCGCCTGGTCGTTGCCCTGGCCGAGGATGGCCTCGGACTGCCAGCGGTCGCCGCAGCGGAGGGCCAGGCGGTGTGCCAGCAGCGCTCGGGTGCCGGTGTCCACGGTGTCGCTGGTCGGTCGCTGGGTGGCCAGGACGGCGGAGCAGCCGACCGCGCGCCCGAGCGAGACGAAGCGGCGCAGCAGGTCGTGCGCCTCGGCGCGCTGCTTGCTCGTCCCGTCGGCCGCCAGCTCGGCCCACTCGTCCACCACGAGCACCAGCGCGGGTGTCTCCGCGTCAGGGTGGACGGCGACGAGGCCCTGGTCCGCGAGCCGGGTGGCGCGGTGCTGGACCTCAGCGACCAGGTCCCGGAGCAGGCGGAGGGTCGGCTCGGCCTCGTTGCCGACAACCAGGGCGCTGAACCGGTCCCGCCAGGGCGTCAGCTCGACTCGCTTGGGGTCGATGCCGACCAGGGCGGTGTCGCGCTGGCCGGCGAGTCCGGCCAGCACCGTGCGCAGCGCCGTGGACTTCCCGGAGCCCGGGCTGCCGGCGACGAGCAGGCTCGACCCGTACAGCGGCAGGCGGACCTCCTCGCCGTCCTCGTCGATGCCGAGCGGAACCGGGGTGGCGCTCACCCGAGGCAGCCAGACCAGGCGGCTGTCATCGGGGTAGGCGACGGCTCCCAGCGATGGCCGCAGGTCCAGTGCGACCGTCGCACGGTCGGCTCTGAACGGGTCGGCGGCGACCCGGACGCGGGCAACGCCGAAGGCGGTGGCCAGCGGCTCCACGTAGGCGTCGAGGACGGTCGCGGTGGCCGGCGGGCGGAGGCGCAGCGTGAGTGCCCAGCCGAGAGCTGTGGGGCGGCAGCCGACGGCGCGGGTGCCGAGCAACCCGACCTCCCGGGCGGCGGTGGGCCAGAGGAGCTGCGGAGAGGCCACCCGAGAGAGCCCGCGCAGGAGCAGGCTCACACGAGGTCCATCGCGTCGGCGCGCAGGCTGGTCCCGCTGCGCTCACGGCCGTCGGTGCCAGGGACCGACCAGGTGCGCAGCGCGAGCCCGGTGAAGGCGACGAGGCTGCCCAGCTCGACCTCGGGGAGCGGCCCGGGGACGGTCACCTCGACCGCCGGCGCGCGCTTCTCACCGGTGCCGGTGACGACCACGGGCACCCGGAGCAGCGGCCGACCAGCCGCGTCGGTGCGAGGCAGGCGGGTCTCGTAGTCGAGGACGGCGGTCGGTTCGCCGGTGAGCAGGAAGCGCAGGGGAGCGGTGTCGATGGGAAGGAGCATCAGGGCCTCCGGGGGTCGGGGCCGGCGGTCGCCGGCCACTGGGCACCGTCCGGAGCTCGTCCGTCCGTGCCAGTAGCCGTCCCGGTGGGTCCTGGTGTGACGACTTTCCTTACGGAATCAAGGGACCAGGCTGCGCCTGGTCCTGGGCGGTCGGTGCGGTACTGCGGGGGCTCCCAGAGCACGACCGTGGGCGTAGACGCGCCGGCCTGCCGGCCGGCGGCCCACGCCGCGCGCTTCGCGCGCAGTTCGCCGAAGGTGGTGCCCCAGTTCCGGGAGGACGCGAAGACGTGACCTCGGTAGCCCCAGCCGCGACGGGCCAGCTTGTGCCGGCGGCAGGGGACCTGCGACGGCCGGGACTGCCAGACGACGGTGACCGGGTTGCCGTCAGCTGCGGTCAGGATGCTGGTGCGCTCGCCGTCGCAGCAGTCGGGGCGCGGGTGAGAGCACCGGCAGGCGGCGGCTCCGGCTCGGGCCATCTTCTCGGCGAATCCGCCGCTGGGCCGGTCCTCACCCGCTGCCTTGACCGCGTAGGCGGTCACCTTGCTCATGTAGGCCCCCAGCCGGTCGGCGTGGCCGGTCCGGACCGGGCGGGCGTGGCAGCGCGGTCCCCAGTTCCACCGGCCGTGCCGGACCGGCGCGATGCGCCGGCCGGTGCGGGGGTTGGTGCCGCCGGAGACGACGAGGTCGAGGTCGGCCTGGGAGACGGTGCCGATGACGAGGGCGTGGACGTGGACCAGGCCGCGCGCCTGGTACTCCATCACGCGGACCACGCGGAGACGCTCGCCCAGGACGCGGCCGAGCTTCTGCCAGGTGACGGCCGCGAGGCGGCCGGCGGCGGCGTTGTAGGCGGCCGCGAGGTCGTAGCGGTAGCTCGCCTCGTCCAGCGGCAAGCCGAGGAGCGGGTCGCCGTCGCGGTGCCGCCGACCGCAGCGGCAGGTGCGGACCTTGCCCCGCTTGCCGCCGCTGCGCCGCTGGGAGTGGACCTGGCCGAAGACGCTTGCTCCCGGAGCGGTGAGGGTGACGAAGGTGGCGGGCAGTGGCCGACCCGTGTCGGGGTCGGTGAGCCCGGCACGGATGAGCGCTCGGGCGTCGGCGGCGTAGAGCGCGGAGCAGGACGGGCACTGGGAGGCGAGCCGGCTGCCGCAGCGGCGCTCGACGGTCTTGCGGCCGAGCCTCTCACCGGTCGAGGCATCGAACTCGGTGCCGGCCAGTTGGACGGGCCGGGCGCAGGGGCCGTGGGTGCTGCTGTGGAGGCGTTCGGTGGCGGTCACCGCCGGGACCGTCCGGCGGCCTCGTCACTCGGCCAGGAGCCGTCGGGTCCCGCCTTGTCGGCCGTCCGGTCGCTACCGTCCCGGGGTGCCCGCTGACCAGAGCCTCAGCTTCGAGCCGTGGATGAGTGCGGCACTGGCGGCCGCTCTTCGAGACGTCGGCTGCCCTGCGGACATGGCTGTAGAGCTGGCGGGAAGGGCTCGCTTGGAGCCGCTCGGAGACCCCGGCACGCCCGACGAGTGGACGTTGCTTCTCCTCGGTCACGGCGTCGGCGTCGGCGTTCCCGTCGAGCGCGAGGAGTGGGAGCAAGCCGTCTGGAGCCTCGCGGAGAACGTGGCCGCGGACAACGCCGAAGCACACGACCGTGCCGCTCGCGGCGAGGCGGGGTGGGTACCGCTTTGGGCGCTGCCAAACCGCCCACAGCGCCGGGGATGACCCACCACCGCCTGCCTCGACTCAGGAGGACGCGAGGGGGTGCGGCTCGCCGGTGATGGCGGCCAGCACCCGAGCCACGTCGCCCACCTGGGCCTTGATGTAGGTGGTCGTCGCGTCGGCCGGCTCGGCGTGGCCGGCGTAGGCGCGGGCGATGCCGTAGGAGCCGCCCACCCGCTCGGCGGCCGTGAGCGCGGTGTGCCGCAGCCAGTGCGGGCTGACGCCGTACTGCGCGGCCCAGGGCAGCGACCGCTGCCAGCGGTCGGCCAGGGTGTTGTACCGACGGCGGGTGAGGGGCGCGCCCTTCTCCTCGCCGCGACGCGGTCGGTAGCGGAAGACCTGCTCCTCCGGGTCCCGGGCACCGCGGGCGGCGGCGTGCTCGACGAGGGCTGCGAACAGGGTGGGGCTGACCGGCTGCCAGCGAGCCTTGCCGCCCTTCTCGCGCAGGCGCACGCACAGCCGGGGCTCGTCGAGGTCGGCCAGGCTGAGAGCGAGCGCGCCGCCCCGCCGCGCGCCGGTCTCCGCGTGGAAGCGCAGCAGGAGCGTGTCGAGCACGGGGTCGTTGCCGCCGGTGCGGGTGACCTCGTCCAGTTCGCGGAACTCCTGCTCGGTGAGCGCCCGGCGCTGGCTCGGTGGGCGCACCGGCTTCCGGACGGCGGCGGCCGGGTTGTCGGTGAGGTACTTGTCCTCGACCGCGCAGCGGAAGAACGCGCGCAGGGCCGCGACGCAGTTCTCCTCGGCGCTGGCCCCGCTCTGGCCGTTGCGGCGTCGCACGGCGTTGGCGCGCGCCGATTGGGCCAGGGCGCGCAGCTTGCTCGTGGTCACCTCGGTGATGCGGTCGTCCCCGTGCTCGCGGACCAGGAGGTTCCAGTACGTCGAGTACGTCCGGCGAGTGCCGGGCGTAGCCGCAGCGAGCACCGTCGGCGCGTACTCGCGGACCGTGGGGACCGTCGCGGCTGCGGCCGGCTGGAGTCCGAGGCCGGCCGCGAGCGCCTTGATGACCCCGGCCGCGGTCGGGTCGGCCAGCAGGGCCGCGAGGTCGTCGGGGGTGAGGGAGTCAGGCACAGGCATCGAGCACCACCAGGGAGTCGAGGAGGGCCGTGGAGGAGAGAACGAGGACGCCGGCGGCGGAGGAGGCCGACAGCAGCAGCACCTCACCGGCGGCCCAGCCGCGGAACTTCCGCAAGGCGTCCGGAACGCGCACGCGGCCCTTCGAGTCGAGGACGACCGAGCCGTCGGGTGTGGCACGCACGAGCAGGCCGGCACCGTGCTCGATGACCTCCACGGCCTGCTCGGGCTTCCAGCCGAGGAGGGCGAAGAGAGTCGCCTCCCGCACGCGGCCGTGGTCATCGAGCAGGGCGGTGCGGTGAAGGAACCGCGCGGGCTGGACCGGAGCCAGCGCCGGAAGCGGCAGGACCGTCGCGGCGGCGTCAGGGACGGCGACGGTCGGAGCGGTGGTCGGCGGGATGAGCGCGGCGACCAGCCGCTCGGTCTGCTTGGCCCGAATCAGGCCGGAGGGGGTTGGCACCTCAAGACAGGTGCCGGACGAAATCGTGAGCGCAGCCGGATTCGCGTGAGCTGCGTCACGTAGTGCTGGGGAAGCTCCCCCGTGAGGAGTGTCCGAGGGGGGACTTGAACCCCCACGCCCGATAAAGGGCACTAGCACCTCAAGCTAGCGCGTCTGCCATTCCGCCACCCGGACGAGTGCGAGCAGAAGACTACCCGACGGCCCGGCGGCGATCACGCACCCCCCGGCCGGCCGGCACGGTCCCTCAGACGGCGAGGGCGACCCGGCCGCGACCCCCGCGCTTGGCCTCGTACAGCGCCGCGTCGGCGGAGGTGTAGAGCCCGCGCCGGTCGCGGGAGTAGCGGGGCAGGTGCGCCACGCCGAGGCTGATCGACAGCGCCACGAGCGTGCCGTCCGCCAGGGCCAGCGGCTCGCCGCGCACGGCGTCGAGCAGCTCCTCGGCCCGGCGGGCGGCGACCTCGCGGCCGCACCCGGGCATCAGCACGGCGAGTTCGTCACCGCCCAGCCGGGACAGGACGGCGTCCTCGGCCCGGATCCGCCCGCGCAGCACGCGGGCCAGGTGCACGAGGACGTCGTCGCCGACCGGGTGGCCGTGGGTGTCGTTGATCCACTTGAACGAGTCGACGTCGATGAGCACCAGCGCCGTCCCGCCGGGGACCGGGCGGTTGATCGCCGTCTCGAGCGCCTCGTCGAAGGCCCTCCGGGTGGCCAGGCCGGTCAGGGAGTCGACGGTCAGCTGGCGCTGGAGCGCGTCCACGAGCCGTTCCTGCATCCGGTTGGCCCGGACGAGCAGCGCGGCGATGACGATCAGCACGGCGCCGAAGAAGGTGGCGTCGGTGAGCGCCTTGGCCGTCGGCAGCAGGGCCAGGAGGGCGAGCGTGTTGACGGCGACGGCCGACGCCGTCACCAGGGCGACCGCGGTGGCGCGGAGGTGGAACGCCACCCACAGCACCGGCAGGGCGTAGAACGCCTGGGACCCGGCCGAGGTGTCCTCGGTCAGCACGTTGAGGGTGCCGATGAGCCCGACGCCGGCCAGCGCCAGCACCGTGCAGACCGCCCAGCGGTCGAGGAATTCCGGGCGCAGCACCCGGCAGGCGAGCGCGGCGCCGAGGATCGTGACGACGCCGGTCCAGTGGACCGCCTGCGCGACGGGACCGCCGACCGGCACGGCGAACAGCGGCAGCAGGCTCAGCACCACCGCGCTGACCAGCAGGATGAGGGCGGCGCTGTGCGCGGCAGCTCGGAAGTCCCGGGCTCGCAGCGCGCGCACGACCGTCACGCTCCGATCATCGGCCGTCACAGGCAGACGGAACAGGGCCGGTTCACCCGACCGGGGCACGGCGCGCCCAGGTGCGGCACGATCGGGCCATGGCCGAGACCCCCGCCCCGCTCGCCGGCGCCCAGGACGAGGTGGCCGAGCTCCTGTCCGACCTCATCCGCATCGACACCACCAACACCGGTGCGACCGCCACCAGCGCGGGGGAGCGCAAGGCCGCGGAGTGGGTGGCCTGCAAGCTCGCCGACGCCGGCATCGAGAGCGAGATCCACGAGTCCGAGCCGGGCCGGGCCAGCCTGGTCGCCCGCGTCCCGGGCCGTGACCGCAGCCGCCCCGCGCTGCTCGTCCACGGGCACCTCGACGTCGTGCCCGCGGATCCGGCCGAGTGGAGCGTGCACCCGTTCTCCGGGGAGGAGCGGGACGGCTACGTCTGGGGCCGGGGCGCGGTCGACATGAAGGACATGGACGCGATGGTGCTGGCGCTGGTGCGCGACTGGGCCCGCACCGGCGTGCAGCCCGACCGCGACATCGTGCTGGCCTTCGTCGCCGACGAGGAGGCCGGCGGCACGCTCGGCGCGCACCACCTGGTCGACGAGCACCCCGACCTCTTCGAGGGCTGCACCGAGGCGATCAGCGAGGTCGGCGGTTTCAGCATCACCGTCCGCGACGACCTGCGCCTCTACCTCGTGCAGACCGCCGAGAAGGGGCTGGCCTGGATGCGGCTGACCGCCGGCGGGAAGCCCGGTCACGGCTCCTTCGTGCACGACGACAACGCCGTCACCCGGCTGTGCGAGGCGGTGGCCCGCATCGGCAGCCACCGGTTCCCGCTCACCCTCACCCCGCCGATGCGCGCGTTCCTCGCCGCGGTCGAGGACGCCTACGGCATCGAGATCGACCCGGCCGAGCCCGAGCTGGCCCTGGCCCGGCTGGGCAGCATCAGCCGGATGATCGGCGCGGCGCTGCGCAACACCGCCAACCCCACGATGCTCGACGCCGGCTACAAGGCCAACGTCATCCCCGGCACCGCGAGCGCCACCGTCGACGGCCGCTTCCTCTACGGCCAGGAGGAGGAGTTCGAGCGGCAGCTGGCGAGCCTCATCGGCGAGGGCGTGCAGCGCGAGTGGCTGGTGCACGACCAGGCGGTGGAGACGACGTTCGACGGCCCGCTGGTCGACCAGATGGTCACCGCGCTCCAGGCCGAGGACGACGGCGCCCGCCCGGTGCCGTTCACCATGAGCGGCGGCACCGACGCCAAGAGCTTCCAGCGCCTGGGCATGCGCTGCTTCGGCTTCTCGCCGCTGCGGCTGCCCGCCGACCTGGACTTCGCCTCGCTCTTTCACGGCATCGACGAGCGGGTGCCCGTCGAGTCGCTGAAGTTCGGCATCCGGGTGCTCGACCGTTTCCTGCGCTCTGCATGATGGGGGAGTGACGACCCCCACACCCGCCGCCGGATCCGTCGCTCTCATCACCGGGGGGACCGGTGGCTTCGGCCGCGCCCTCGCCGCCAAGCTGAAGGCGCTCGACGTCACCCCGGTCCTCGCCGACCTCGACAGCGAGCGCAACCGCTCGGTGGCCGCCGACCTCGGCTGCCCGTTCGTCGTCCTCGACGTCACCGACCGCGCGGCCAACGAGGCCGTCGTCGCCCAGGTGGAGGCCGAGCACGGCCGGCTCGACGCCGCCTACCTCAACGCCGGGATCTCCGCGGCCAAGAGCGACGACGTGCTGGACCTCGACGAGTTCCTGCGCGTCGTCGACATCGACCTGTTCGGCGTGGTCTACGGCGCGGTCGCCGCCCGCCCGGCGATCAAGCGGGCCGGCGGCGGGGCGATCGTGGTCACCGCCTCCCTGGCCGGGCTCTCCCCGATGGCCGGTGACCCGGGCTACAGCGTCGCCAAGGGGGGCGCGATCGCCTTCGTCCGCTCGATGGCGCCGCGGCTGGCCGCCGAGGGGACGACGATCAGCGCGCTCTGCCCCGGCTTCGCCGACACCGCCATCATCGACCGCATCCGCGACCAGTTCACGGCGGCGAACTTCCCCGTGCTGTCGGCCGACGAGGTCGCCGACGCGATGGTGATGGCCTGGACCTCGGCCGAGCCGGGCGCGGCCTACGTCATCCAGCCCGGTGTCGGCACGGTGCCCTACAAGTTCAAGGGCGTGCCGGCCGCGCGCACCGGGAGCGGCGAGACCGCGGTCGTCCCGGAGGCGCTGCGCCCGCCGGGCATGCGCTGATCAGCGCGGTCCGCGGCAACCGATCAGGAACGCCGGCGGCACGTTCCACGGGGTGACCCGCCAGCGCACGTCGCGGAACCGCGCCCGCAGCTCGCCCAGCATCAGCGGCGAGTACTGGATGACGACGACGTCGCCGTCCGGCGCCAGGCAGCGGGGGAGGACGTCGAGGATGCGGCCGCGCAGCCCCGGCTCCAGCGACGTGTAGGGCAGCGCGGAGACGATGACGTCGGCGGCCTGCCCGCCCAGGTGGTCGGCGAGCTGCTCGGCCGAGCCGACCACCACCTGCAGGCGGGGGTCGTCGAACCGGTTCTCCAGCACCTTGGCCAGCTTCGGGTCGATCTCCACCGAGACCAGCCGGGCGTCCGGTGCCAGCCGGGCGAGGACCTCGGCGGTCTGGCTGCCGGTGCCCGCGCCGAGCTCGACGACCAGGCGGGCGCCGGGCACGTCGGCGAGGTCGAGCATCCCGCGCACCGCCGTCCGGGAGGTCGGCAGCACCGCACCCACCTGGCGGGGGTGGGCGAGGAAGGCCGCGAGGAAGCGCAGCCGGTCGGTCAGGGGTCGGATCATGCGTCCATCCGTCCGAGGGGCGGGAAGTCGTCCCCCGAACACTGGCACGGGAGCCGCCGCGGGCGCGAACCCACCGGACCGGGTGACGGCGGTCACGAGGCGTCTGGCAGGGTCGCGGGCATGCGTGCATGGCGGGTACACGAACTCGGCGACCCCTCGAAGGTGATGAGCTTCGACGAGGTCGAGCAGCCCACTCCAGGGCCGGGCCAGGTGCTGGTGAAGGTGCGGGCGGCGGCGCTCAACTTCCCCGACGTCCTCATGGCGATGGGGATGTACCAGGAGAAGCCGCCGTTGCCGTTCACCCCGGGCGTCGAGCTGTGCGGGGAGGTCGTGGGCACCGGCCAGCGGGTCATCGGCTCGCCCGCCGGCGGCCCGGGAGCGTTCGCCGAGTACGTGCTCATGGACGAGGCCGCCGCCTTCCCCGCCCCCGAGGGGCTGTCGGACGAGAAGGCCGCCTCGCTCTACCTGACCTACCAGACCGGCTACGTCGGCCTGCACCGCCGCGCGCACCTGCAGGCCGGGGAGTGGCTGCTGGTCCACGCGGGGGCCGGCGGCGTCGGGACGGCGGCGATCCAGCTGGGCAAGGCGGCCGGCGCCAAGGTCATCGCCACCGCGGGCGGGCCGCGCAAGACCGAGGTGTGCCGGGAGCTCGGCGCCGACGTCGTCGTCGACTACACGAGCGAGGACTTCGTGCCGGTCGTCAAGGAGGTCACCGGCGGCCACGGCGCCGACGTCGTCTACGACCCGGTCGGCGGCGACGTGTTCGACAAGAGCACCAAGTGCATCGCGTTCGAGGGGCGGCTGGTCGTCGTCGGGTTCACCAGCGGCCGGATCCCCGAGGCCAAGGCCAACCACCTGCTGGTGAAGAACTACAGCGTCGTCGGCCTGCACTGGGGCCTCTACCGCAAGCACGAGCCTGCCATCTTCGGCGAGGTGCACGAGCAGCTCACCCGGCTGGTCGCCGAGGGCTCGGTCGACCCGCTGGTCGGCGAGGTGCTGCCGCTGGACCAGGCGCCCGCGGCGCTGGCCCGCCTGGCCTCCCGCGACACGGTGGGCAAGGTCGTCCTCGTCCCGTAGCCGCCTAGGCTGGTGCGTCGTGCCCGGCCCGCAGCTCCCCGTCGTCGACCCGCGCGCGGAGCTGCGGGCCGACTGCTCCCGCTGCGCCGGGCTGTGCTGCGTCGCGCCGGCCTTCGCCGCGTCGGCGGACTTCGCCATCGACAAGCCCGCCGGCACGCCCTGCCGGCACCTGGGCGAGGACTTCCGGTGCGGCATCCACGCGCGGCTGCGCGAGCGGGGCTTCCCGGGCTGCACGGTGTTCGACTGCTTCGGCGCCGGGCAGCGGATCACCCAGGGCACCTTCGGCGGGCGCAGCTGGCGGGAGGCGCCGGAGATCGCAGCGGCGCAGTTCGCCGTCCTGCCCGTCGTGCGGCAGCTGCACGAGGTGCTCTGGTACCTCGCGGAGGCGGCCGAGCGGCCCGAGGCACGGGCGCTGGCGGCCGAGGTGGCGGCGGCCCGCGAGGAGGTCGAGCGCCTGGCGGCCGGGACGGCCGACGAGCTCGGGGCTCTCGACGTGGGCGACCTGCGCGCCCGGGTGGGGGAGCTGCTCGGCCGGGTGAGCGACCGGGTCCGCGCAGGGGCACCGGCCCGCGCGAAGGACCGGCGCGGCGCGGACCTGATGGGGCGGGACCTGCGGCGGGTGGACCTGCGGGCGGCGTCGTTGCGCGGCGCCTACCTGATCGGCGCCGACCTGCGCGGGGTCGACCTCGGGCCCGCCGACCTGCTGGGAGCCGACCTCCGCGTCGCCGACGTCCGCGGCACCGACCTGAGCCGGGTGCTGTTCCTCACCCGGCCGCAGGTCGAGGCCGCCAGGGGCGACGCCGCCACCCGGCTCCCCGCGGCGGTGCACCCGCCGGCGCACTGGGCGTAGCGGCGCCGGCCTCCACCGCCCGGCCCCACGTCACCCCGGCCAGCACGAGGACGCCCCCGGCCAGCGCGACCGGCCGCCACGGCTGACCGGAGAACGACAGCGCGACGGCGAACGCCCACAGCGGCTCCGTCCCGAGCAGCAGGCTCACGCGGGCCGGCGAGGTCCTGCGGACCGCCCACGTCTGGACGGCGAAGGCGAGCACCGTGCAGGCCAGCGCCAGGTACCCCAGCAGCAGCCAGTCGCCCGCCGGCAGGGCGGCGGCCACCGACCACGGGGCGGGCCCGGACACCGCCGACGCCCCCGTGCAGAGCAGCAGCACCGTGCCGAGCTGCACCAGCGTGAGCCGGCCGGAGTCCAGCTGCCGGCCCCGGGTGAGACCGGCGATCGCCACCACGTGCACCGCCCGGACCGCCGCCGCCAGCAGGACGAGGACGTCGCCGGCGCCGGGTGCCCGGAACCCGTCGGCCTGGGTGAGCAGCACGACGCCGGCGACCGCGGTGCCCGCGGCCAGGAAGAAGGTCGAAGGCAGCACCCGGCCGGTCACCCAGCCCTGCAGCAGCGGCGTCATGAGGATGGTCAGGGAGATGATGAGCCCGGCGTTCGCCGCCGACGTCCGGGTCACGCCGTACGTCTCGAGCGCGAAGATCAGCGCCAGGACGGCGCCGAGCACGGCCCCCACGCCCAGCTCCTGCCGGGTCAGCCCGCGCAGCCGGGGGGCCAGGAGGAGGACCATCGCCAGCACGGCGATGGCGAACCGCAGGGCGATGACGGCGAAGACCGCATCCGGGGGAGTGGACGACTTGGCCGCCAGGTAGCTCGACCCCCAGGCGACCGCCACCGCCAGCAGCGCCAGATCCACGCCCCGGCCCGCCGGCGCCCCGTTCCCTGCAGTCACGTGCCCGAGCCTGCGTCCCGTGACGGTTCGTGACAAGCGATGACATCTGCATCGACTGTGTAGCGTTGCTTCATGGACGTGGAGCGGCTACGCCTGCTGCGCGAGGTGGCCGACCGCGGATCGATCACCGCCGCGGCGGAGGCCGCGGTCCTGACGCCGTCGGCGGTGAGCCAGCAGCTGAAGGTGCTCGCCCGGGAGGCCGGGGTGCCGCTGCTGGAGCGGTCCGGCAGAGGTGTGCGCCTCACCGACGCGGGGCGGGCGCTGGTCCGGCGCACCGACGACGTGCTCGCCGCGCTCGCCGCCGCCGACGAGGAGATGGCCGCCTACCGCAGCGGACCCCGCGGCACGGTGCGGATCGCGCTGTTCCCCACCGGCGCGGCGATGCTGCTGCCCGAGCTCATCACCCGGGCCGCGACGCGGGGGATCGGCGTCAGCGGCCGCGATCCCGACCGGCCGGTCGGCGAGGTGCAGGCGATGCTCGCCGACGTCGACCTGGTCGTGGTGCACCAGGACGAGCGCGACCGGCCCGTGGGCACCGCGCGGCTGCGGTCCACCGAGCTGCTCCGGGAGCCGCTGGACGTGCTGCTGCCCCCGGACCACCCGCTGGCCGGGCGGGATGCCGTGGCGCTCGACGACCTGGCCCAGGACCCGTGGATCTCCGTCGCGGAGGGCTGGATGATCGACGACGTGCTCGGCGGCATGGCGAAGGCCGGCGGCTTCTCCCCGCACGTCGTCCAGCGGGTGATCGACTTCCGGGTCACCGAGGAGCTGGTCGCCGCGGGTGTCGGCGTCGCCCTGATGCCCCGGTTCGTCCGGCTCGCGCGACCGCTGGTGCGCGTGCCGCTGGCGGGCATCCGGGCGGCACGGCGCATCTCCGTGGTGCAGCGGGTCGAGGCGACGCCGCGCCCGGCCGTCGAGGAGGTGGTCGCGATCCTGCGCGACCTGGGCTCCGAGCTCGCCCGCGCCGGGCAGCTCGACCCGGTGGCTAGATGACCGGCTTGGGCAGGTAGGACAGCCGCGCGCGCCGGCGCATGATCACCTTGCGCGTGCCGTCGGCGTGCAGCTGCAGCCGGGCCAGCTCCCATCCGCCGACGTCGGCCTGCAGGCTCAGCATGGTCGCCGCCGCGGACCGGGACGTGCCCGGTGGGATCCGCAGCGGCGCGAACTCGTACTCCCCGGCAGGCGCCTCCATCGGCCCGATTGTGCCTCTCCGTCGACGATCGGTCACGTGGTCGTTCCCCGCATCACACCGGCCGGTCTGCCGGAGCCCGCTCCGGGCGGCAGGATGGGACCGGACCCGAACCGCTACCGACGGAGGACGACGTGACCGAACCCGGTACCGCGAACGACGCCGATCGCGCCGAGCAGGAGGCCCTGCTCGACCCGCCCGCCGTCTCCCTCGCCGGGGACGCCGCCGCTCCCGGTGACGGCGTGCCGGAGGCCGACGCGCTCGAGCAGCAGCTGGCCGCCCGTCCCGGTGAGGCGGGCGGGCCCCGGGGGCCGGTCGGCGACCGCGATGCGAACGAGGCCGACGTCCTGGAGCAGGAGCTCGACGTGCCGGTGGAGGACGATCTCCAGGAGGACTGACCGCTTCCCCCGGGGTGCGGCCGCCAGCAGACTGGCGCGATGCCGCAGCACCACGAGCGCACCGCCGCCTTCCGCGGGGCCACCTTCGCCGTCGCCGACCTCGCCGGCGCCACCTTCCGCGACTGCGACCTCAGCGGCGCGCGGATCGTCAGCTCGTGGGTCGACGGCCTCCGGGTGGACGGCTTCGACGGCTCGGCAGGCCGGGTGCTGGTCGACGACGTCGACGTCTCCGGCTTCGTCCGCGACGAGCTCGACCGGCGGCACCCCGAGCGGGTGCAGCTGCGGGCGGTCCGGACGGCGGAGGACCACCGCGCGATGTGGGCGACCCTCGAGCAGCTCTGGGACGCGACGGTGGCCCGCGCCCGGCAGCTGCCCGAGGAGTTGCGGCAGGAGCGGGTGGACGGCGAGTGGTCGGTCGCCGAGACGCTGCGCCACCTCGTCTTCGCCGTCGACTCCTGGATCGGGAAGGTCGTCGACGGGGCGGCCGCGCCGTGGCACCCGCTGGGGCTGCCGCCGACCGACTTCTCGGAGGAGGAGCGGGCTCGCGTCGGGTCGGGCGACGCCCGCCCGTCGTTCGAGGAGGCGGAAGCCGCGCACGCCGACCGGCGGGCGCAGGTGCGCCGGGTGCTGGACGGGCTGACCGAGGCCCGGCTGGACGAGGTGCGCACCGCGACGCCGGCGCCCGCCGGCGAGCCCGAGCCCATCCCGGTCCGGCACGCACTGGCCGTGGTGCTCAACGAGCACTGCGAGCACCGGCGGTACGCCGTCCGCGACCTGGCGGTGCTCGAGGCTCGCGATGGTCACCGCCAGCCCCTTCCGCGGACACCTGAGTGTGGTTAGGCTTCCCTAACTGCACCGAGGAGGCCGTCATGACGACCTGCCCGAGCAGCTCCGCGGCACCCGCCGCGGCCGCCTGCCGCCCGACGCCCGCCGAGCGCGCGCGGACCGTCGCCCTCCAGCACGGGGCCACGGTCTGCGCGCCCGGCGTCGAGGGTTCCCGCGTGCTGGCGCACGCAGTCACGACCTCCGGCCGGCTGCTGCTCGTCGTCCCCGCGGACGGCGACCTCGCCACCGCCGTGCGCCAGGCCCCCGGCCAGGACCTGTCGGCGCTGCTCATGGTCAGCGACCACGCGCCGTCCCGCTGCGCCGACCGGTGCGGGCGCAGCTGTGGCTGTCGGGCTGGGTGACGCCGGTCCGGGCGGAGGACGAGCGCCGGGAGGTCCTCGCCTTCGCCGAGGCGCGCCCCGACGCCGCGCTGCTCGACGTCGGCCGCGGCGCGGTGCTCCTGCGGCTGGACCTCGCCGAGGTGGTGCTGGGCGAGGGCGGGCCGGGCACCGACGTCGGCCCGCAGGACTTCCTGACCGCCCGGCCCGATCCGCTCGCGTCGATCGAGGCCGACACCCTGCGCCACCTGGACGCCGACCACCCCGACGTCCTCGACCTGCTGCGCGGCCTGCTGCCGGCCGGTGCGGTCGCCCCGGGGGACCGGGTGCGCCCGCTCGGCGTCGACCGGTTCGGCTACCGGCTGCGGATCGAGCGACCGCGCGGCCACACCGACGTCCGGGCGCCCTTCGCCGCGCCGCTCAGCTGCCCGGGCCAGCTGGGACCGGCCACCCAGCAGCTGCTGGCGGCCGCCCGTGCCCGCCTGACCACGGTGTGAGCCCCTGCCGGCGCCCCGCGCGGCCCCGGCGAGCCGCATGACGATCTCTTTGCGGAACGTTGTCGATCGGGTCGATCCGGCCGGATCCGTCCCGGTCCGCCGGTAACTTCGCTCGCCGTTGCCAGGACGGCCCGACCGGCGCGGACCACGCGTCCCGCGGTCGGGTGCCGCCCCCGCGCAGCAGATGGACGTCGCGGCCCGCCCGTGCCCCCGCACCCCGCCTCCGGGCAGGGCAGCGGGTGCGGTGCCGAGGTCGACGGCACCCGACGGCGAAAGAGGGAACGTGCCCGCACTCCGTGTCGAAGGCCTGTGGAAGGTGTTCGGTCGACGCCCCCGAGAGGTCGTGGACCGGCTCCGGAACGGGGCCGACCTCGCGGAGCTCCGGTCCTCCGGCGCCACCCCCGCGGTGATCGACGTCGGCTTCGACGTCGAGCCCGGCGAGATCTTCGTCGTGATGGGGCTGTCCGGCTCGGGCAAGTCGACCCTGCTGCGCATGCTCAACGGCCTGCTCGAGCCGACGGCCGGCAGCGTGCACGTCGGCGACGAGGAGATCACCGGGCTGGACGCGCGACGGCTGCGGGACGTGCGCCGCCGCCGGATCAGCATGGTCTTCCAGCACTTCGCCCTGCTCCCGCACCGCAGCGTGCTCGACAACGCGGCGTACGCGCTCGAGGTGCGGGGCGTCGAGCGCCGCACCCGGCACGCGGCGGCCCGGGAGGCGCTCGCGATGGTGGGCCTGGAGGGGGACGCCCACCGCCGGCCCCACCAGCTCTCCGGGGGGATGCAGCAGCGGGTCGGGCTGGCCCGCGCGCTGGCCTCCGAGGCCGACGTGCTGCTCATGGACGAGGCGTTCAGCGCGCTGGACCCGCTGATCCGCCGCGAGATGCAGGACCAGCTGATCGACCTGCAGCGCCGTCTGGGGCGCACGATCGTCTTCATCACCCACGACCTCAACGAGGCCATGCGGCTGGGCGACCGGATCGCCATCATGCGCGACGGCAGGGTGGTGCGCCTGGGCACGCCCGAGGAGATCCTGGCCGACCCGGGCGACGAGTACGTCGAGCGCTTCCTCGCCGACGTCGACCGCTCCCGCGTGCTCACGGCCGCGGACGTGATGACAGAGGTGGGCACCACGGGGACCGCGGGAGCCGTGCGGGTGCCGCCGACGGCGCCGGTGGCGACGCTGCTCGACGCCTTGGGCAGCAGCGAGCCGGTCGTGGTCGTCGACGACGCCGGCCGGCCGTGCGGCCTCGTCCGGCCCGAAGCCGTGCTCGCCGCGCTCGCCGGCACCCCCGCCCCCGGCCCCGACGGCCGCCCGCCCGCGGTGCTGCCGGGAGACGCACCCGGCCCCGCGGTGAACGGCTCACGCGTGGCGCTGGCCGGTGGTCGGCGTGGCTGAGCTCCCGGGCACCGCGCTCGCCGCCGAGGATGGGGCGCTGCCCCGCGTCCCGGTCGGCGAGTGGGTGGACGCCGCCTTCGACTGGCTCAAGGACCACCTCGACCCCGTCCTCGACGCGGTCAGCGCGGCGACCGAGGGCGCGGTCGAGGGGCTGACCGACGGACTGCTGGTGCTGCCGCCGGTGCTCTTCGCGGTGCTGCTGGCCGCCCTCGGCCTGCTCGCGCGGTCGGTCGCGTTCGCGGTCGGTTCGCTGGCCGGCCTCCTGCTGGTCCAGAGCATGGAGCTGTGGCCCGAGGCCATGGAGACGCTGGCGCTGCTGCTGGTGGCCACGGTGGTCGCGGTGGTGATCGCCGTTCCGCTGGGCATCGCCGCGGCCAAGAGCGACCGGGTCAGCGCGCTGGTCCGGCCGGTCCTGGACTTCATGCAGACGATGCCGGCGTTCGTCTACCTCGTGCCGGCGGTCATCTTCTTCGGCATCGGCCTGGTGCCCGGCATCGTCACGACGATCGTCTTCGCCATGCCGCCGGGCGTCCGGCTCACCGAGCTCGGGATCCGCCAGGTCGACCGGGAGACCGTCGAGGCCGGCCACGCCTTCGGCAGCTCGCCCGGGCAGATCCTCCGCGGCATCGAGCTCCCGCTGGCCCGCCCGACGATCATGGCCGGCATCAACCAGGTGATCATGCTCGGGCTGTCCATGACGGTCATCGCCGGCCTCATCGGCGCCGGCGGGCTCGGCGGCGTCGTCGTCACCAGCATCTCCCGGCTCGACGTCGGGCTCGGCTTCGAGGCCGGTCTCGCCGTCGTCATCCTGGCGATCTACCTCGACCGGCTCACCGCAGCCCTGGGCGACCGCGAGAGCGGTGGCCTGCGTGGTGCCCTGGTCCGGCGCCGCACGCGCCCGCCGGCGCCGGTCGGGCGGGAGCCCGCAGTCGCGGCCGCCCCGGTGCCGGCCCGCTAGCCGCACCACCCCACGCCTGCGCCGAGCGCGGCGGTCGGTCCACGGGGACGACCGCCGTCTCGGCGTGCACGAGGCCGCCCGCGACGACGCGGTCGGCACCACCGAGAGGAGCACTCCCATGAGCGCGCACCGTCTGCGCACGACCACCCGCCTGGCGGCCGGGCTCGCCGCCGTCGCCCTGACCGTCACCGCCTGCGGAGGGGACGACACCGAGGACACCGCCGCGTCCGGCGGCACCGGGGGCGGCAGCAGCGCCTGCGACTCGGTCACCCTGGGCTTCATCCCGTCCTGGACCGACGGGTTGAGCATGGCCCACCTCTGGAAGAACGTGCTCGAGCACCGCGGGTACGAGGTGGAGTTCGAGGAGATCTCCGACGCCGCCCCGCTGTACGCCGGGCTGTCCGAGGGCGACGTCGACGTCTACCCGTCGGCGTGGTCGGAGGTCACCCACGCCGACTACATGGAGGAGTTCGGCGACGACATCGAGGACCTCGGGGCCTGGTACGACGGCGCGGTCCTGACGTTCGCGGTGCCGGAGTATACCGACATCGAGTCGATCGCCGACCTGGCCGGCAACGCGGAGATGTTCGACGGCCGGATCGTGGGCATCGAGCCGGGCGCGGGCCTGACCCGGACCACGAAGGAGAGCGTCATGCCGGCCTACGGCCTCGACGGCTCCTACGAGCTGGTCGAGTCCTCGACCACGGCGATGCTCGCCGAGCTGCAGTCGGCCGTGGACGCGCAGGAGGACGTCGTCGTCACGCTGTGGCGACCGTTCTGGGCCTACAGCCAGTTCCCGGTCAAGGACCTCGAGGACCCCGAGGGCGCGCTCGGCGAGGCCGAGGGCCTGCACAACCTCGCCCGCGGCGGGTTCACCGAGGACTGCGCCGACGTCGCGGGGCTGATGGAGGACTTCACCCTCACCGACGAGCAGTACGGGACCCTGGAGAACCTGGTCGTCAACGAGTACGGCGAGGGCAGCTACGACGAGGCCGTCGAGGCCTGGTTCGAGGAGAACCCGGACGTCGAGGAGTCGCTGAAGGGCTGACCGTCGTCCTGGCTCACCGCACGGGGTCCTGGCTCACCGTCGACGGTGAGCCAGGACCCCTGGTGATCAGGTGACCTGATCACGACGGGAGGCGTCAGCCCGCCGTCTCGGCGAGCAGCCGGGCCAGCCGGGTGCGCCGCGGCCGGACGTCGACCTCCCGCACCGCGCGGGCCAGCGCCGCGCCGCTGGCGTGCACGATCGACAGGTGCTTCTGCGCCCGGGTGAGCGCGGTGTAGACCAGCGGGCGCGACAGCATGCCGCCGGCCTCCGGGGGCAGGCAGACGACGACGCCTGGCCACTCGGAACCCTGCGCGCGGTGCACCGTGATCGCCCAGCCGTGCCGCAGGTCCGACAGCGCCGTCCCGGTGACGGTGACCGGGCCGGAGCTGAAGTCGATGCCCAGCGAGCCGTCGCCGGCCTTGGTCACCGTGCCCACCTCGCCGTTGGCGAAGCCGATCGGCTCCAGGTCGAGGTGGTTGGCGGTGGCGACGACGCGGTCGCCGACGTCGAAGCCGAACACCGTGCCCTCGCCGGGGTTGAGCACCGCCTTGATGGCCTTGTTGAGCTCGATCGTGCCGGCCGGGCCGCGGTGCACCGGCGTGACGACCTGCACCGAGCCGGCCGGGATGCCCAGGGCGCGGGGGATGGAGTCGGTGATCAGCTGCACCACCCGGCGGGCGGCCTCCGCCGACCCGGTGGCCGGCACGACCACGACCTCGCGGTCGGGGGAGTCCACCGGCGGCAGGTCGCCGCCGCGCACGGCGGTGGCCAGCCGGGCGATCGCCCCGCCCTCGGCCTGCCGGTACAGCGTGGTCAGCTCGGTGACCGGGACGGCGCCGGAGTCGATCAGGTCGCCGAGCACGTGGCCGGGGCCGATCGAGGGCAGCTGCGCCGGGTCGCCCACGAGCAGCAGGTGCGTGCCGTCCTGGCAGGCCTCCAGCAGGGCCGCGGTCAGCTCGACGTCCAGCATCGAGGCCTCGTCCACCACGACGACGTCGGCGTCGAGCGGCCACTCCTCGTTGCGGGAGAAGCCGCCGGTCATGCCCTGCGCGCCGAGCAGCCGGTGCACGGTCGTCGCCGGGTGGTCGGTGAGCTCCTCCAGCCGCTTGGCCGCCCGGCCGGTGGGGGCGGCCAGCGCCACCTCGGTGCCCTTCTTGCGCAGCAGCTGGACGACGGCGGCCACGGTGCGGCTCTTGCCGGTGCCGGGTCCGCCGGTCAGCAGCGAGACGCCCGCGGTCAGGCTCTGGGCGACCGCCTGCGCCTGCGCCGTGTCCAGGCCCTTGGACACCGACCGCACCGACACCGGGTCGGCGATCGGCTCGGCGGTGACCATCAGCCGCTGCACGTTCTCGGCGACCGCCTCCTCGGCCATGCCGTAGCGGGCCAGGGAGAGCGTCCGCAGCGCGGGATCGGGCTCGGGCGGCTCACCCTCGCCGTCCCAGTCCGGCTCGGGCGGCTCGTGCTCCAGCACCTCGCCGGACTCGACGGCGGCCACGATCGCGGCGGCCGGGTCGTCGAACCGCTCGGCCTGCAGCGCCGACACGACCAGATCGGCCGGCAGCACCGTGTGCCCGTCGCGGGTGGCGGTGCGCAGGGTCAGCCCGACGATGGCCCGGCCGCGGCGGGCGTCCTGCCGGTCGGCGCCCTTGAGCACGGCGATGGCCAGCCGGTCGGCGTCGACCAGCGACACCCCGGACAGCCCGAGCAGCGCCCACGGGTCGTCGCGCAACCGGCGCGCGGCGTCGGGGCCGAGCGCGTCGGCCACCCCGGACGCCAGCTTGGCCTCCAGCCCCGCACCCACCAGCAGCTCCACCACCTCGTAGGTGGGCTGCGCGGACAGGAAGCTGGAGAACAGCCGCTCGGCCCGCTGCCGGCCCACGCGGAGCAGCTTGGTCAGCCGGTCGGCGGTGACGTCGTCGGGCTGGGTGATGCCGGCGGCGGGCAGCTCCGCGGCGGTCCGGCGGCCGAGCCCGGGCCACAGCCCCGCCGCGCAGAAGGCGGCGAAGACCGGATCCCCGCCGGGCACGGGAGCCGCTGCCGTCACCGGTCCGCCCGGCGCTCGGGGTAGCTGAAGTGCGGGGCCGAGACGTCCTCGAGGGCGGTGCGGATCGCGGCCGGCAGCCGGACGGCATCGGCGTCCAGCGAGGCCTGCAGCTGCTGGGCGGTGCGGGCACCGACGACGGGCGCCACGACGCCGGGCCGGTCGCGCACCCACGCCAGCGCCACGGCCAGCGGGCTGGTGCCCAGACCCTCGGCCGCGGTGATGACGGCCTCGACGATCCGGTCGGAGGTGGCCGAGCGCAGGCCGTCGATGAAGCCCTGCCACTGCGGGGTGGCCCCGCGCGACTCCGACGGCGTGCTGTGCCGGTACTTGCCGGTGAGGATGCCGCGGCCCAGCGGGGACCAGGCCAGCACGCCCAGCCCCAGCGCCTCGGCGGCGGGCACGACCTCGCGCTCGACGCCGCGCTGCAGCAGCGAGTACTCGACCTGGGTGCTCACGACCGGGGTGCGGCCGGGCCAGGCCCGCTGCCAGGTGGCCGCCTGGGCGGTCTGCCAGCCGGTGAAGTTGCTGATGCCGATGTAGCGGGCGCGCCCGGAGGAGACGGCGAGGTCACAGGCGGCCAGCGTCTCCTCGAGCGGGGTGGCGTCGTCCCAGGTGTGCAGCTGCCAGAGGTCGACGTGGTCCAGATCGAGCCGCTCCAGCGACGCGTCGAGGGCGGAGATGAGGTGGCCGCGGGAGGACCCGCGTCCCATCGGTCCGGAGCCGGTGCGGCCGGCGGCCTTGGTCGCCACGAGCACGTCGGACCGGGGGACGACGTCGGCCAGCAGGTGGCCGAGGACGCGCTCGCTCTCGCCGTCGCAGTACACGTCGGCGGTGTCGACCAGCGTGCCGCCGGCGTCGACGAAGGCCGTGAGCTGCATGGCGGCCTCGTCCTCGTCGGTGTCGCGGCCCCAGGTCATGGTGCCCAGTGCCAGCCGGGACACGACCAGACCACTGCGTCCCAGCGCGCGTTGCTCCACGACCGGCCAACCTACCGGCGCGCGAGGACACCGACCGGGGAGCACCCGCCGTCCGGAGCGCTGCCGGGGGTGTCGGGCGCGTCACGCCTAAGGTGACCCCTCGTGCCCCCGCTGACCACCGCCCCCGCCGAGGCCCGCTGATGGGCTGGCTCGAAGCCGTCGTCCTCGGGATCGTCCAGGGGCTGACCGAGTTCCTGCCGATCTCCTCCAGCGCCCACCTGCGGGTCGTCGGCGAGGCGTTCGGCTGGGACGACCCCGGTGCGGCCTTCACCGCCATCACGCAGATCGGCACCGAGGCGGCCGTCCTGCTCTACTTCCGGCACGACATCTGGCGGATCATCACCGCCTGGGTCGGCTCGCTCGGCGGCCGCCGGAAGGGCGACCCCGACGCCCGGATGGGCTGGCTGATCATCGTCGGCAGCCTCCCGATCGGCGTGCTCGGCCTGCTGTTCCAGGACGACATCGAGACGACGTTCCGCGACCTGCGCATCGTGGCGACGGCGCTGATCCTGTTCTCGCTGATCCTCTTCTGGGCCGACCGGATCGGTGCCAAGCAGCGGGAGCTGAAGGACCTCACCGTGCCGCACGGCATCGGGTTCGGCTTCGCCCAGGCCATGGCGCTGATCCCGGGGGTCTCCCGGTCCGGCGGCACGATCACCGCCGGGCTGTTCCTGGGCTACTCCCGCGCGGCGGCGGCCCGCTACTCGTTCCTGCTGGCCGTGCCCGCCGTCCTCGCGTCCGGGTTCTTCCAGGTCTACGAGGCGCTGACCGGCGACACCGAGGGCCCCGGCATCAGCTGGGGGCCGACCCTGCTGGCCACCGTGCTCGCCTTCGGCGTCGGGCTGACCGTGATCGCCTGGCTGCTGCGCTACCTCGACCGCGGGTCGTTCACCCCGTTCGTCGTCTACCGGATCCTGCTGGGCCTGCTGATCCTCGCGCTCGTGCTCGCCGGCGTCCTCGACCCGAACTCGGCGACGACGTCCTCGTAGGCTCCCGCCCGTGACCACGGTGATCCTGCTCCGGCACGGGCGGACGACGGCGAACGCGGGCGGGGTCCTGGCCGGCTGGACGCCCGGCGTGCAGCTGGACGAGGCCGGTGCGGCGCAGGTGCGCGCGGTGGGGGAGCGGCTGGCGACGGTGCCGCTCGCCGCGGTGGTGAGCAGCCCGCTGGAGCGCTGCGTGCAGACGGCGACCGCGGTCCTCGACGGCCGGTCGGTGGAGCTGGCCACCGACGACCGGCTGGGCGAGGCCCGCTACGGCGACTGGACCGGCCGCACGATCAAGGAGCTGGCCAAGGAGCCGCTGTGGAAGGTCGTGCAGCAGCACCCCTCCGCGGCGGTGTTCCCCGGTCCGGAGGGCGAGGGGCTGGCGCACACCCAGGCCCGCGCGGTCGCCGCCGTCCGCGAGTGGAACGCCCGGCTCGGCCCGGACGCCGTCTGGCTGGCGTGCAGCCACGGCGACGTCATCAAGGCGGTCCTGGCCGACGCGCTGGGGCTGCACCTGGACCAGTTCCAGCGGATCGTCGTCGATCCCGCCTCGATCTCGGTGGTGACCTACACCGACACCCGCCCGTTCGTCGTCCGCGTGAACGACACCGGCGGCGACGTCTCCGCCCTGATCCCGCCGCCGAAGCGCGGACGGCGGAAGAAGGCGTCCTCCGACGCCGTGGTGGGCGGCGGGGCCGGCACGGCGGTCTGACCTCGCCGTCGTCCCCGGCTCCGGTCGCCGTCGCCGCGTAACCTGGGCGCGTGCCCCGTCAGGTCCATCTCTTCGACCGTCCGACCCGGTTCGTCACCGGAACCGTGGGCCAGCCCGGGGACCGCACCTTCTACCTGCAGGCCTCCGACGACACCGGCCGCACGGTCAGCGTCGCGCTGGAGAAGAACCAGGTGCAGGTGCTGGCCGACCGGATGGCCGAGCTCCTCGACGAGGTCGCGGGCCGGGCGAACGCCGTCATCCCGCCCGACGCCGACGTCGACGACCTCGACCCGCTCACCGCGCCCATCGACGAGGAGTTCCGCGTCGCCGCCATGGGCCTGGCCTGGGACGGCGCCGAGCAGGCCGTCGTCGTCGAGGCCGTGGCCGCCGGCGAGGAGCCGATCGAGGAGGACGCGATCCTCTCCGACAGCGACGAGGGCCCCGACGCGCTGCGGGTGACCATCACCCCGATGGCCGCTCGCGCGTTCATCGCCCGTGCCCGCCGGGTGATCGCCGCCGGCCGTCCGTCCTGCCCGCTGTGCTCGCTCCCGCTGGACCCGACCGGGCACGTCTGCCCGCGGCAGAACGGCTACCGCCGCTGAGCGGCGGCCCCGCCATGGGCGAGCAGCCGCTCGACCCGGCGCTGCGCGCCCCGGGGGACGACGCCGAGGCGCTGGCGCTGCTGCGCGACGGCGAGATCGACCTCGAGGGGCGGATGCTCGACGCGTCCAACGTGACGCTCGTCGGCACCGTCCGCTCCGGTGACCTGGCCGCCGAGTGCGTCTACAAGCCGGTCGCGGGGGAGCGGCCGCTCTGGGACTTCCCGGACGGCACGCTCGCCGGGCGGGAGATCTCCGCGTTCCTGGTCTCGCAGGCCACCGGGTGGCGCGTCGTCCCGCCGACGGTGCTGCGCGAGGGGCTGTTCGGGCCGGGCATGGTGCAGCTCTGGGTGGACGGCGACCCCGAGGTGGACCTGGCCGAGTACGTCCGCCGCGACGACCCCGCGCTGCGTAGGATGGCCGTGTTCGACGCGGTGGTGAACAACGCCGACCGCAAGGGCGGGCACATCATCCCGATGCCCGACGGGCACGCGTACGGGGTCGACCACGGCATCTGCTTCTCCGTGGACCCGAAGCTGCGCACCCTGCTGTGGCGCTGGGCCGGCCGGCCGGTCCCGCTGGCCGCCCTCGAGGTGCTGGAGCAGCTCGCCGACGACCTCCGCGGGGACCTGGGCGAGGAGCTGCACGAGCACCTGACCCGCCGCGAGGTGCGGTGCACGCAGCAGCGGGTGGCCGAGCTGCTGCGCACGAAGCTGCACCCCGAGCCCAGCGGCGAGTGGCCCGCCCTGCCCTGGCCCCCCTTCTGACCCCGCGAGATCTGCACACTCGGGGCTTCCCGCCGCGGGAGAGCCCCGAGTGCGCAGATCTCGTCGGGGGTGGCTCCTAGCCTGCGGGCATGCCGCACCGCAGCCGCCTGTCCATCCTGCTGCTCGACCTGCCGCCGGAGCACCACGCCGCCGGCACCGCGTTCTGGGCCGGCGCGACCGGCCGGACCGCCGACGCCGACCCCACCGACGAGAAGTGGGCGTCGCTGGGCTCCTTCGCCGACGGCTGGCACGTCGAGGTCCAGCGCACCGGCGAGGGGACGCCGCCGCGGTGGCACGTCGACATCGAGACCGACGACATCCCCGCCGAGGTGGCGCGGCTGGAGGCGCTGGGCGCCACCCGGCACCGCGACATGGGCTCGTTCTGGCAGCTGCTCGACCCGGCCGGCCTGGTGTTCTGCGTCGTCGGCGTGCAGACCGGCGAGGAGTTCGACCGCCACGCCGTCAGCTGGCCCTGAGCGGTCAGCGGCGGGCGGCCTCCACCGCGTCGGCGAGCGCGGTGTCGCCGGCCGCGCGGGCACCGCGGACGACGCCGTCGACGTCGGCGGGCGGGCGGTTCTGGCTCAGCTTGGCCTTGGCCTCGATCCGGCTGATCCGCAGCTCCACGCCGACGATGGCGCGCAGCTGTCCGGCCACGAACGCGTCCGGGGCGTCCGCGACGGACCACGGGCCCTGCCGGCCGGCCTCGTGCAGGTCGGTGAGCCTCCCGACCAGGTCGCGCAGCCAGGCGACGTCGTCGTGGACGACGAGCTCGCCGTGCACGTGCACCGTGACGTAGTTCCACGTCGGGACGACGCGGCCGTGCTCGGCCTTCGACGCGTACCAGCCGGGCGACACGTAGCCGTCCGGCCCGCGCAGGACCACCATCGCCTCGCCGACGGGCGGCACCCGCCACTGGTCGTTGTTCCTGGCCAGGTGGCCCAGCAGCGCGCCGTGCGGACCGGCGCCCGCGTCGTGGACGAACGGGAGGAACGTGGCCTTGAGCCCGTCCGCCGTCGCGGTCACCAGGTCCCCGGCCGGGCGGGCGAGCAGCGCGCGCAGGTCGGCATGGCCCATCGCGAAGTGCTGCGGGACGTACATCCGCCAGACGCTAGCGCCCGCGCTGCCCGGTACCGTCCCGGGCGGTGATCCTCCCGAAGGTCCGCGACCCCCGCCTGGTGACCGTCCGCCGTGGTGGATCGCTCACGGACGAGGACCACCACCTGCTCGCGCTGTGGGCCGCGGCGTGCGCCGAGCACGTCCTACCGTTCTTCGAGGCGGTCCGGCCCGACGACCCGAGGCCGCGGCGGGCGATCGAGGCCGCACGTGCTTGGGCCGGCGGGGACCTGCCGATGATGCGGGCGCGCGCCGCGGGCGGTCACGCGATGGGCGCGGCCAGGGACCTGACCGGCGCCGCCCGGCACGCCGCCTACGCCGCGGGGCAGGCGGCGGTCGTGGCGCACGTGGCCGAGCACGACCTCGGAGCGGCCGCGTACGCCATCAAGGCCGCCCGTGCGGCGGCCCCACCGGGGGAGGCGGAGGCGGCCGGGCGGCGCGAGTGCCGGTGGCAGCGCGACCAGCTGCCGGACGCCGTCCGCGAGCTGGTCCTCGACGACCAGCGGCGGCGCAACGAGCTCTGCTGGTCGGCCTTCGTCTGCTGAGCTCTCCGCAGGCGTCAGTCCAGCTCCACCAGGCCGATCATCGCGGCCGCCTGGAGGCCGTCGCCGTCGACGGTCACCACCTCCAGCGGCACCCGGCGCCAGGCGGCCAGCAGCAGGTCGCCGGCCGTCCCGGTCAGCGTGGCGATGGGGAAGGGACGGGAGCCGGGGAACAGGGTGCGCTCGGCGTCGGCGTCCACGGCGTGGAACACCACCGGGTGCGCGCCCTCGGGCGCTCCGCCGGGCAGCGCGCCGGGCACCATCACCTCGAGCCACTCGTCGAGGCCGTCGAGGCCGAGCTCGGCCGGGATCGGGCGGACGTCGCCGATGACCTGCTCGGCGTCCACGGTGTGGACGGTCGCCTCGTGGGCCTGCCGGCGCAGCACGAAGGCGACGTCCTGCCGCGGCGCCCACGTCCACACCCGCTCCGCCGGGTCGGCGCCGGCCAGGACGGTCTCCAGCTCGGCGCTCTGGGCGAGCACGTAGCCGATCAGCTCGTCGTCGGTGCGCCGTCGGGGCTCGACGTACGTGGACGGGTCCTGGGCGCGGGTGCGGACCACCCAGGCCCAGAAGTGCTGCACCTCGGCCAGGTGCCAGGCCAGGTCGGCCAGCGTCCAGCCGGGGCAGCCCGGGACCGCGGCGCGCCACCCGTGGGCGAGCACCGCCTCCGACACGACGTCGGCGAAGCGGGCGTTCACCCGCTGCAGCGCCGGCAGGTACTGGTCGACCTCCACGCATCCCCCTCCCGGGTCGGCCGGGCCGACCGGCGGCCCAGCGGCGTCGGACCTGCGAACTAGGCTCGTGCCGTGCTCTCCTGGCCCGCTCCGCTGCTGCCGACCCTGCCCGGGACCGGCCCCGTGCTCAAGGTCCACGACACCGCCCGCGGCGAGGTGGTGGCCACGAACCCGGACCGCACGGCGCGGATGTACGTCTGCGGGATCACCCCCTACGACGCCACGCACCTCGGCCACGCGGCCACCTACCTGGCCTTCGACCTGGTCAACCGGGTGTGGCGGGACGCCGGGCACGCGGTGCACTACGTCCAGAACGTCACCGACATCGACGACCCGCTGCTCGAGCGCGCCGACCGCGACAACGAGGACTGGATCGTCCTGGCCATGCGCGAGACGGCCCTGTTCCGCGAGGACATGACCGCGCTGCGCGTGCTGCCGCCGGAGGACTACGTCGGCGCCGTCGAGGCGATCCCGCGCATCGTCGGCTACATCGAGACGCTGCTCGACGAGGGGCTGGCCTACGTCCTGGACGACGGCACCGGTGACGTCTACCACGACATCTCGCGGGCCCCGGGCTTCGGCAGCGAGTCCCGCTACGACGAGGCCACCATGCTGGGCTTCTTCGCCGAGCGCGGGGGAGACCCGGAGCGCCCGGGCAAGCGCCAGCCGCTGGACCCCATGCTGTGGCGTGGTGAGCGCGAGGGCGAGCCGTCGTGGCCGGGCCCGCGCGGGGCGAAGGGCCGCCCGGGGTGGCACATCGAGTGCGCGGCCATCGCGCTGGACACCATCGGCATGGGCTTCGACGTGCAGGGCGGCGGCAGCGACCTGGTGTTCCCGCACCACGAGTACTCCGCCGTCCACGGCGAGGCGCTCACCGGCACCAAGCCCTTCGCCCAGGCCTACGTGCACGCGGCGATGATCGGCCTCGACGGCGAGAAGATGAGCAAGAGCCGCGGGAACCTGGTGTTCGTCTCCAAGCTCCGCGGCGAGGGCGTCGACCCCATGGCGATCCGGCTGGCGCTGCTGTCGGGCCACTACCGCACCGACCGGGCCTGGACCCCCGACCTGCTGCGCGAGGCGCAGCAGCGGCTGGGCACCTGGCGCCGCGCCGTCGCCCAGGACTCCGGCGCACCGGCCGGCCCGGTGCTGCACGGCGTGCGGGAGCGGCTGGCCGACGACCTGGACAGCCCCGGCGCGATCGCGCTGGTCGACGCGTGGGCCGCGGCCACCCTCTCCGGCGAGGGCGAGCGCGAGGAGCAGGCCCCGGCCGTCGTGTGCGACACGGTCGACGCCCTGCTCGGCGTGGCGCTGCAGGACTGCTGATGGCCGGCGGCGGTGCCTTCCGGTTCACCGACCGGGCGGCGCGGGAGCGCGAGGAGGAGCTGCTCGCCCCCTCTGCCACGCGGTCGGCGGCCACCCGCGGCCGCGAGCGCCCCGAGCCCGAGGACCCGCTGCGCACCGCCTTCGAGCGCGACCGCGACCGGATCCTGCACGCCAAGGCCTTCCGCCGGCTCAAGCACAAGACGCAGGTCTTCCTCAACCCCGACGGCGACCACTTCGTCACCCGGCTGACCCACACGCTGCAGGTCACCCAGGTGGCCCGCTCGCTGGCCCGGGCGCTCGGCCTCAACGAGACCCTGGCCGAGGCGATCGCGCTGGCGCACGACGTGGGCCACTCGCCGTTCGGACACATCGGCGAGGACGCCTTCGACCCCTACGTGCCCGGCGGCTGGCACCACGCCGCCCAGGGCGTGCGCATCGTGGAGGTCCTCGAGCACCTGAACCTCACCTGGGAGGTCCGCGACGGGGTCCGCGCGCACAGCTGGAAGATCGACCCGCCGCCGTCCACCCGCGAGGGCGAGTGCGTGCGGTACGCCGACCGGATCGGCTACCTGTCCCACGACGCGCTGGACGCCGTCCGGGCGGGGGTGCTGCGGCCGACCGACCTGCCCGCCCGCGCCCGCGCGGTGTTCGGCGAGCCCGGCAGCCAGATGGTGGGCGCGATGATCGACGCCGTCGTCGAGGGCTCGCTGGCCGACGGCGGGCGCGTGGTCATGTCGCCCGAGCCGCTGGAGGCGATGCACGAGCTGCGGGCCTTCATGTTCGAGCGGGTCTACAACTCCGAGACCGCCGCGGGGCAGAAGCACCTGACCATCAGCGTCATCCGCCGGCTCGTCGACCACCACGTCGCGCACCCGGAGCTGATGCCGGAGAGCTACCGCGACCCCGAGGCCGACGTGCTCACCCAGGTCGTGGACTACGTGTCCGGCATGACCGACCGGTTCGCGCTCAACACGCACGACCGGCTGTTCGGCGACGACGCCAGCGCCCGCATGCGGCCGCTGCTGCGCTAGGGCCGAGCGCCTCCGGCCCCCTCCAGGGCACCGCCCCGAGCGTGCGAGGGGTGGGGAGGAGGGGGCCCTCTGTCAGGCTCCGCCGGCGGAGCCGCCACGGCGCCTGAGGTAGCGCTCGAACTCGCGGGCGATCTGGTCGCCGTTGGCCTGGGAGAGGTCGACCTCGGTCGCCCGCTCCTCGAGGGAGCGCACGTACTCCACGACCTCGTCGTCCTCGCGGGCCATCTCGTCGACGGTCTTGACCCAGTCGTCGGCCTGCTGCGGCAGCGCACCGAGCGGCACGGTGAGCTCCAGGACCTCCTCGACGCGCTGCAGCAGCGCCACGGTCGCCCGCGGCGACGGCGGCTGCGAGACGTAGTGCGGCACGGCGGCCCAGAAGCTGATCGCCGGGATGCCGGCCTGCACGCAGGCGTCCTGGAACACGCCCAGGATGCCGGTGGGCCCCTCGTAGCGAGACGTCTCCAGCCCGTACGCCTGCGCCGACTCGTCGTCGTAGGCCGAGCCGGTCACGGGGGTGGGCCGGGTGTGCGGCGTGTCGGCGAGCAGTGCGCCGAGCGCGACGACGGTCTGCACGTCGAGCTCCTGGAGCAGCTCGATGAGCTCCTCGCAGAAGCCCCGCCAGCGCATGTTGGGCTCGATGCCCCGGATGAGCACGATGTCGTGGTCGCTGCCCGGGGGCCGGGCCACCGACAGCCGGGTGGTCGGCCACTCGATCCGCCGGTTCACCCCGCCCACCAGGGAGACGGTGGGCCGGTTCACCTGGAAGTCGTAGTAGTCCTCGGGGTCCAGGGCGGCCAGGGGCTTCGCGTCCCAGATCAGCTCGAGGTGCTCGACGGCCCCGGTCGCGGCGTCCCCGGCGTCGTTCCAGCCCTCGAAGGCGACCACCGCCACGGCGTCGGTCAGCTCGGGCAGGTCGTCGGTGCCGGACATCGGGTCGATCACCCCTCCGAGCCTACGTCGGTCCGCCGACAACGCCCCTGCTCCTCGCCCGATCGGCGCGGGCGGGTCCACGTGGCGGGAACCTCCGTCCGGTCCCGCGCGTCTAGTCTTGGTCGGTGTCTGCTGACCTCCGCCCGGACGCCACCGACGAGCTGACCGCCCTGCTCCGGCAGCGCGTGCTGGTGCTCGACGGCGCCATGGGGACCGCCATCCAGCGGGACCGCCCGGACGAGGCGGGGTACCGGGGAACGCGCTTCGCCGACTGGCCGAGCGACGTCCAGGGCAACAACGACCTGCTCAGCGTCACCCAGCCCGGGATCATCACCGGCATCCACCGCGAGTACCTCGAGGCCGGCGCGGACCTCATCGAGACCAACACCTTCAACGCGAACCGGATCTCGCTGGCCGACTACGGCATGCAGGACCTGGCGCACGAGCTCAACGTCGCCTCCGCGCGGCTGGCGCGCGCCGAGGCCGACGCGATGACCGCCCGCACCCCGGACAAGCCCCGCTACGTCGTCGGTGCGCTCGGGCCCACGACGCGCACGGCGTCCATCTCGCCCGACGTCAACGACCCGGGCGCCCGCAACGTCAGCTGGGACCAGCTGGTGGAGGCCTACCTGGAGCAGGCCGACGGCCTGGTCCAGGGCGGCGCCGACGTGCTGCTGGTCGAGACGATCTTCGACACGCTCAACGCACGGGCGGCGATCTTCGCGCTGGAGACGCTGTTCGAGCAGCACGGCCGCCGCTGGCCGGTGATGATCTCCGGGACGATCACCGACGCCTCCGGCCGCACGCTGTCGGGCCAGGTGACCGAGGCCTTCTGGCACTCGGTGCGGCACGTGGCCCCGCTGATGGTGGGCCTCAACTGCGCGCTGGGTGCGGCGGAGATGCGCCCCTACGTCGCCGAGATGTCGCGGATCGCCGACACCTTCGTCTCCGCCTATCCCAACGCCGGTCTGCCCAACGCCTTCGGCGAGTACGACGAGGCGCCGGAGGAGACCGCCGCGATCGTCGGCGAGTTCGCCGAGGCGGGGTTCGTGAACCTGGTCGGCGGCTGCTGCGGCACCACGCCGGCGCACATCGCCGCCATCGCGCGCGCCGTCGAGGGGGCTCCGCCCCGCACGCCGGCCGTCTCCCGCGCCGCGCTGCGGCTGTCCGGCCTGGAGCCGCTCGTCGTCACCGACGAATCGCTGTTCGTCAACGTGGGCGAGCGGACCAACATCACCGGGTCGGCCCGCTTCCGGAACCTGATCAAGGCCGGTGACTACCCGGCCGCGCTCGCCGTCGCCCGCCAGCAGGTCGAGGCCGGCGCACAGGTCATCGACGTCAACATGGACGAGGGGATGATCGACGGCGTCGAGGCGATGGACCGCTTCACCAAGCTGATCGCCGCCGAACCCGACATCTCCCGCGTCCCGGTGATGGTCGACTCCTCGAAGTGGGAGGTCATCGAGGCCGGGCTGAAGAACATCCAGGGCAAGTCGATCGTCAACTCCATCTCGCTCAAGAACGGCGAGGAGGAGTTCGTGCAGCAGGCCCGGCTGTGCCGCAAGCACGGGGCCGCCGTCGTCGTCATGGCCTTCGACGAGGACGGCCAGGCCGACACCCTCGAGCGGCGGCAGCAGATCTGCCGCCGGGCCTACGACATCCTCACGACCCAGGTGGGGTTCCCGGCCGAGGACGTCATCTTCGACCCGAACGTCTTCGCCGTCGCCACCGGCATCGAGGAGCACGCGCGGTACGGGCTGGACTTCATCGAGGCCACCGCCTGGATCAAGGACAACTTGCCCGGTGCGCTGGTCTCCGGCGGCGTCTCGAACGTGTCGTTCTCCTTCCGCGGCAACAACCCCGTCCGCGAGGCGATCCACGCCGTCTTCCTCTTCCACGCCATCCGCGCCGGCATGGACATGGGCATCGTCAACGCCGGTGCGCTCGAGGTGTACGAGGAGGTGCCGGCCGAGCTGCGGGAGCGGATCGAGGACGTGGTCCTGGCCCGCCGCCCCGACGCGACCGAGCGGCTGCTCGAGATCGCCGGGGACTACGCCGGCGACGGCTCGGTCAAGGAGGCGGCCACCGAGGAGTGGCGGTCGCTGCCGGTGGGGGAGCGGATCACCCACGCCCTGGTGAAGGGCATCGACGAGTTCGTCGAGGCCGACACCGAGGAGCTGCGGACCGAGATCGCCTCCCGCGGCGGCCGGCCGATCGAGGTCATCGAGGGCCCGCTGATGGACGGCATGAACGTCGTCGGCGACCTGTTCGGCGCCGGGAAGATGTTCCTGCCGCAGGTGGTGAAGTCCGCCCGCGTGATGAAGAAGGCCGTCGCCCACCTGATCCCGTACATCGAGGCGGAGAAGAAGCCGGGCGACGCCGAGCGCAGCAACGGCACGGTGGTCATGGCCACCGTGAAGGGCGACGTCCACGACATCGGCAAGAACATCGTCGGCGTCGTGCTGCAGTGCAACAACTACGACGTCGTCGACCTCGGCGTCATGGTGCCGGCGCAGAAGATCCTGGACGCCGCCAAGCACGAGGGCGCCGACGTCATCGGCCTCTCGGGGCTCATCACGCCGTCGCTGGACGAGATGGTGAACCTGGCGTCGGAGATGGAGCGGCAGGGCTTCGACATCCCGCTGCTGATCGGCGGGGCGACGACGTCGCGCGCGCACACCGCCGTCAAGGTGGCGCAGAAGTACCACGGGCCGGTCATCTGGGTGAAGGACGCCTCCCGGTCGGTCCCGGTCGTCGCGGCGCTGCTGTCGGACGAGCAGCGGCCCAAGCTGCTGGCCGACACCGAGGCCGACTACGAGGCGCTGCGCGAGCGGCACGCCGCCCGCCAGGACACCCGCACGCTGCTGCCCCTGGCCGCCGCCCGCGCCAACGCCCCGGAGCTGGACTGGAGCGGGTACCGGCCGCCGCGCCCACGGATGCTGCTGCAGCAGGCGCTGGACACCTGCGCCGGCCCGGCCTGCGACCACCGGAGCCACCCGGCCACGCAGTTCGTGAAGACTCTGACCGACTACGACCTCGGCGAGCTGCGCGAGTACATCGACTGGCAGCCGTTCTTCCTGGCGTGGGAGATGCGGGGGCGGTTCCCCGACATCCTGCACAACCCGACCACGGGCGAGGCCGCGCGCAGGCTGTACGAGGACGCGAACGCGATGCTCGACCGGATCGTCGAGGAGAAGTGGCTCCGGGCCAACGGCGTCTTCGGCCTCTTCCCGGCCAACCGCGTCGACGGCGAGGACATCGAGGTCTACACCGACGAGTCGCGCGCGCAGGTGCGCACCGTGCTGCACCAGCTGCGCCAGCAGACCGAGGGGCGCGACGGCGCGCCACGGAAGTCCCTGGCCGACTTCGTGGCGCCCAAGGAGACCGGCCTGGCCGACTACGTCGGCGCCTTCGCGGTGACGGCGGGGATCGGCTCCACCGAGCGCGTCATGGCGTTCAAGGAGGACAACGACGACTACAGCGCGATCATGCTCGAGGCGCTGGCCGACCGGCTGGCCGAGGCGTTCGCCGAACGGCTGCACGAGCGGGTGCGCACCGAGTTCTGGGGCTACGCCGCCGGCGAGGACCTGGGCAACGACGAGCTGATCGCCGAGAAGTACACCGGCATCCGCCCGGCGCCGGGCTACCCGGCCTGCCCCGAGCACACCGAGAAGCAGACCATCTGGGAGCTCCTCGACGTCGAGGCCAGCACCGGCATCGAGCTGACCGAGAGCATGGCGATGTGGCCCGGTGCCGCGGTCAGCGGGCTGTACTTCTCGCACCCGCGGTCGCGCTACTTCGTCCTGGGGCGGCTCGGTCGCGACCAGGTCGAGGACTACGCCCGGCGCAAGGGCTGGACGCTCGCGGAGGCGGAGCGCTGGCTGTCGCCGAACCTCGGCTACCGCACGCAGGACGAGTAGCGACACGCCGGCGGGCACGTGAGCTGCGCCATGGGCCGGGACGGCGCGCTCCGCTCACCTGCGGCGACGGGTACCGCGTGACGGACCGGTCCGGTCGTGGAGGTGCCGTGGGCCGACGACGTGAGTAGGTTTGTTCTCCGTCTGCCCGAGCCCCGCGCCTCAGAACGAGGACCTCGGCCGGACGCCGCCGAACCGCGCACGGTGGAGTGCCGCGCGCGGACCGGGGACCCATGGTTCCCCTGGGGTGAATCCTGCGCGCGTGCCTGCGCGCCGGTAGGGCGTCTTCCCGCCCGAACCCGTCAGCTAACCCGGTAGGCGGTACTGGAAGAACGGAGTTCCGCCCCTGTGGCGAGCCTGAACACGCACGTGCACGACGACGGCGCCACCGGTACCGACGAGGTCGCCGCCCCCCGTTCCACCCGCACCGCCCGCCGGTTCCGGCCGGCCCCCAGTTCCCGCGTCGCCTACTCGCTGGGCATCGCCGGCGTCTGCGCGATCGCCGTGGTGAACCTGCTCCCGGGCGAGCCCGCCGAGGCCGGCACCCGCGACGCGGCATCGGTGGCGGACGCCCTGGGCATCACCGCGTCGTCCGCCGACGCCGCGGCCTCGGCGGCACCCGAGCAGCTGCAGGAGCTCACCGCGAGCCGCGCCGAGCGCGACGCCGAGCAGGTCGAGGCGGCCACCGTGCAGGCGCAGGCGGAGGAGTCCGCCGCCGCGGCGAAGGCGGAGGCGGAGGCCCGTGCGGCTGCCGAGGCGGCCGCGGCTGCCGCCGCCCGGGCCGCTGCCGAGGCGGAGGCCGCAAAGGCCGCCCAGGTGGCCGAGGTCGCCGCCGCCGCTCCGGCGGCCGCCACCGCCGTCGCGCGGATCAGCAACAGCGCCGGCCCGATCAAGGCGGTGGCCCAGGCCGCCGCGAACGCCGTCGTCACCCACGTGCCCGGTGCCGCCGGGATGACCATCGGCGGCACGCGCGCCAGCGCGGCCGACCCTGGTGGACACCCCTCCGGCCTCGCCCTGGACTACATGACCAGCGGCGCCCTCGGCGACGCGATCGTCGACTACCACCGGGCGCACTGGGACGAGCTGGGCGTGGAGTACATCATCTGGAAGCAGCGGATGCTCTCCTCCCCGGGCGGCTCGTGGAAGACCATGGAGGACCGCGGCAGCGCCACGGCCAACCACATGGACCACGTGCACGTGAACTACCGGGGATGAGCCGACCGGAGCTGCGCGCCGTCCTCTTCGACATGGACGGCACGCTCGTCGAGACCGAGGAGTACTGGGGCGAGGCGATGTTCGCCCTGGCCGCGCGGCTGGGCGGCCGGATGTCCGCGGAGGCCCGGGCCCGCACCGTCGGGTCGAGCATGGCGGTGTCGATGGGCATCCTCTACGCCGACCTCGGCGTGGTGCGCACCCCGGAGGAGCAGGCCGAGGACATCGCCGGCATCGAGTCCGCCGTGGCGGACATGATGGCCCGGTCGGTCCGGTGGCAGCCCGGGGCGCGGGAACTGCTGGCGGCCGTCCGCGCGGCCGGCCTGCGGACCGCCCTGGTGACGACGACGGGCCGCGCCGTCGCCGATCTCGTGATCGCGCACGTCGTCGCGGCGTTCGACGGCGAGAGCCCGTTCGACCTCACCGTCTGCGGCGACGAGGTGCCGGCGCGCAAGCCCGACCCCGCGCCGTACCTGCAGGCGATGGCGGCCCTCGGCGTGCGGCCGGGGGAGTGCGTGGTCGTGGAGGACTCGCTGACCGGCGTCACCTCGGGTCTGACCGCGGGCGCGGCGGTGCTCGGGGTGGCGGGCATGCAGCAGGTCCCGCCGGCGCCGGGGCTGACCCAGGTGGAGTCGCTCGTGGGCCTCGCGGTCGACGACCTCGCCGCGGCGCTGAACGGGCGGGCGCCGGCGGGCAGCCCGGCGAGCTGACCTCCCACCGATGGGTTCCGGGCGCTGCCCTGGTCTGATCTCCTGACGGCGGCCCACGTGGGGCCGTGACCGGATGGCAGGAGAGCAGCGTGAGCGCGGGCAGCGTCAAGGGACCGGCGTCCTACTTCCCCTCGATCGAGAAGAAGTACGGGCGCCCGGTGGGGGAGTGGCTGGACCTCGTCCGCGCCAGCCCGCTGCAGAAGCACATGGACGTCGTGAACTGGCTCAAGAACGAGCACGGACTCGGCCACGGGCACGCGAACGCCCTCGTCGCCTACGTCCGCGCCGAGCCGGCGCAGAACTGACGCTGCGCTCAGTCGCGCTCGACGATCGGCAGGGTCTGCCAGCCGGCGGCCGTGGCGGCCTCGGTCGGGAACGGCGGGGGAGTGCCCCCGAAGGACGGGCAGAACGCCTGGTGGTCGCACCAGCCGCAGAGCCGGCTGGGGCTCGGCCGGAAGTCCTGCGTGGCGACGGCCCGCTCGATCGCCGCCCAGATGGCCAGCAGGGTGCGCTCGAAGCGCACCAGCTCGGCCTCGTCGGGCGCGTAGGTGAGCGCGTCGCCGTCGCCGAGGTACAGCAGCTTGAGCTGGGCGGCGACCACGCCGCGGGTGCGCCACAGCACCAGCGCGTAGAACTTCATCTGGAACAGCGCCTTGGCCTCGAACGCCTCGCGGGGCATCGAGCCGGTCTTGTAGTCGACCACCCGCAGCGCACCGTTCGGGGCGACGTCCAGCCGGTCGACGTAGCCGCGCAGCAGCAGGCCGTCGGGCAGCGTCACCTCGACCAGCTCCTCGCGACCGTGCGGCTCGATGCGCCGCGGGTCCTCGAGGGTGAAGTACTTCTCGACCAGCTTCCCGGCCGAGGCGAGCCAGGCGGCCACCGACTCGGGGGCGTTCGCGTCGGTCTCGGCGCCGTCGTCCTGGGAGGTCTCGAACAGCTCGGCGATGCCCGGCTCGTCGCGCAGCTCCGCCCAGGCCGGCTCGACCAGCTCCAGGGCGCTCTCCGGCGTCCGCTGGGCGGCCGGCAGGTCGTACAGCTTCTCCAGCACGCTGTGCACGAGGGTGCCGCGGACCGCCGCGAGCGACTTGCGCTCGGGCAGCCGGTCGATGGTCCGGAAGCGGTACAGCAGCGGGCAGGTCTTGAAGTCCGCCGCGCGGCTGGGCGACAGCGACGGACGGCGCGGGGCGGTGGCCTCCGGGGGAGCGGGCTGCGCGTCGATCGCCGTCATGCACCCGAGGCTAGGCCGGGGGTCCGACAGTTCCGAGCGCCCGCGCCGCACCGGGGACACGGGTCACACCGACCCCGTCCGTACGCTCGTCGCCCGTGGAGATCGAGCAGCCCGACGTCGACGTGCCCACCGAGCCGGCGCCCGCGCCCCGCGGCGAGCCGGTGGAGGGCGCCTTCGTCGTCGGCGACCGGGTGCAGCTGACCGACCCCAAGGGCCGGATGCACACCGTCGTCCTCGAGCCCGGCAAGCAGTTCCACACCCACCGCGGCGCGATCGAGCACGACCACCTGATCGGCGCCCCCGAGGGCTCCGTCGTCCACTCGACCGCCAACACCGGCTACCTGGCGTTCCGGCCGCTGCTGGCGGACTTCGTGCTCTCCATGCCGCGCGGGGCGCAGGTCATCTACCCGAAGGACGCCGCGCAGATCGTCGGCTTCGGCGACATCGGTCCCGGCATGCGGGTGCTCGAGGCCGGCGCCGGCTCGGGCGCGCTGAGCTGCTCGCTGCTGCGCGCGGTCGGTTCGGAGGGATCGCTGACCAGCTACGAGCGGCGCGAGGACTTCGCCGACGTCGCCCGCGGCAACGTCGGCGCCTTCTTCGGCGAGGTGCCCGCCAACTGGTCGCTCCGGCTGGGCGACCTCGACCAGCACCCGGCCGAGGAGGTCGTCGACCGCGTCGTCCTCGACATGCTGGAGCCGTGGGCCGTGCTCCCGACCGTGGCCGCGGCCTTGCGGCCCGGCGGCGTCCTCGTGGGCTACGTGGCCACGACGACGCAGCTGTCCACCTACGTGGAGGCGCTGCGGGCGCAGGGCGTCTGGACCGAGCCGCACGCCTGGGAGACGCTGCTGCGGCCGTGGCACGCCGTCGGCCTGGCGGTGCGCCCGGAGCACCGGATGGTGGCGCACACGGCGTTCCTGGTGACCGCCCGGCGGCTCGCCGAGGGCGCCGTCGCGCCGATCCGCCAGCGCCGCGCCCAGAAGCACTGACGGTCCCAGCCGCCCCTGGGGCGGCTGGGACGGTGGTTCACGCGGACGTTGCGCGCGGTGCCCGCGAGCCCGGAGCGGACTGTCGGCGCGCGTGTATAGATTTGGCTCCTGGCTCTCCCGATGTGTGCGGAGGTGCGCGATGGGCCCAGGTCCGAGCAACGGTCCCGACGAGATGAAGGCGCGTCGCGAGCGCGACGTCGCCGCCCTGCTCAGCCAGATCTCCTACCTCGAGGAGGAGATCGGCCTGCTGCGCCGCAAGGTGGCCGACAGCCCGCGCCAGGTGCGCGTGCTGGAGGAGCGGATCGCCGAGGCGGAGGGCCGCGCGGCCTTCCTGTCCGAGCGCAACGACAAGCTGGCCGGCACGCTGCACGACGCGCGCGAGCAGCTGGTGGCGCTCAAGGAGGAGGTCGACCGGCTCGGGCAGCCGCCGTCCGGTTACGGCGTCTTCCTGTCCCGGCACGACGACGGGACGGTCGACGTCTTCACCGGCGGCCGCAAGCTGCGGGTGACGCTCTCGCCCAACGTCGAGGGTGACCAGCTGCGCCCCGGCCAGGAGGTCATGCTCAACGAGGCGATGAACGTCGTCGAGGCGCGCGGCTTCGAGCGCGCCGGCGACGTCGTCATGCTCAAGGAGCTGCTGGAGCCGGTCGACGGCGTGACGCAGCGGGCGCTGGTCATCGGGCACACCGACGAGGAGCGGATCGTCTACCTCGCCGACTCGCTGGCCGACCAGCCGCTGCGCGCCGGTGACTCGCTGCTGCTGGAGTCGCGGTCGGGCTACGTGTACGAGCGGATCCCGAAGAGCGAGGTCGAGGAGCTCGTCCTCGAAGAGGTCCCCGACATCGACTACACCGACATCGGTGGGCTGTCGCGGCAGATCGAGCAGATCCGCGACGCCGTGGAGCTGCCGTTCCTGCACGCGGACCTGTTCCGCGAGTACCAGCTGCGCCCGCCGAAGGGCATCCTGCTGTACGGCCCGCCCGGGTGCGGGAAGACGCTGATCGCCAAGGCGGTCGCCAACTCGCTGGCCAAGAAGGTGTCGGCGCTCAAGGGCGAGGGCCAGGGGAAGTCCTACTTCCTCAACATCAAGGGCCCCGAGCTGCTCAACAAGTACGTCGGCGAGACCGAGCGGCACATCCGCCTGGTCTTCCAGCGGGCGCGGGAGAAGGCCAGCGAGGGCACGCCGGTCATCGTGTTCTTCGACGAGATGGACTCGATCTTCCGGACGCGTGGCTCGGGGGTCTCCTCCGACGTCGAGTCGACGATCGTGCCGCAGCTGCTCAGCGAGATCGACGGCGTGGAGGGCCTGGAGAACGTCATCGTCATCGGCGCCTCGAACCGCGAGGACATGATCGACCCGGCGATCCTGCGGCCCGGCCGACTCGACGTGAAGATCAAGATCGAGCGGCCGGACGCCGAGGCGGCGCGGGACATCTTCAGCAAGTACCTGCTGCCGTCGCTGCCGCTGCACCCCGACGACCTGGCCGAGCACGGCGGCAGCCGCGAGGCGACCATCGCCGGGATGATCCAGCGCACCGTCGAGCGCATGTACACGGAGAGCGAGGAGAACCGCTTCCTCGAGGTCACCTACGCCAACGGTGACAAGGAGGTCCTCTACTTCAAGGACTTTAACTCCGGCGCGATGCTGCAGAACATCGTCGACCGCGCGAAGAAGATGGCCATCAAGGAGCGCCTGGAGACCGGTACCGGCGGTCTGCGGGTCGGCCACCTGATGCAGGCGTGCGTGGACGAGTTCAAGGAGAACGAGGACCTGCCCAACACGACCAACCCCGACGACTGGGCGCGGATCTCGGGCAAGAAGGGCGAGCGGATCGTCTACATCCGCACGCTCATCAGCGGCAAGGGCAGCGAGTCCGGCCGCGCGATCGACACCGCGACCAACACCGGCCAGTACCTCTGACCGGCCGGCGGCCCGGTCCGCGCGCGAGCGCGGGCCGGGCCGCCGTCGTCAGGTGGGCAGCAGCCCGGAGAGGTAGGCCGCACCCGCGGCCTCGTAGACGAGCCCCGGCACGGCCGTGACCGCGTACGGCGTGCCAGTCAGCGGGCCCTGCGGGCTGACGTCGACGTGCGTGACGTCGTCGCCGCGGCCGTGCAGCTCGTCGGCCATGGCGTAGTCCGACCGCGAGTCACCGACGGTGTGCCAGGCCCGGGGGAGCGGGCCGTCGGCGGCGAGCAGGGCCAGGCCGCGGCGGGCGCCGAGCGCCTTGCCCGAGGCATCGGCCTCGACGTCGGTGGCGATGACCGACGGGTCGATCCGCCACGGGGTCCGCCCGTCCGCGTCCGGGAATCGCTGGTCGCGCAGCCGCACGCCGAGACGGGCGGCGGTGAGCCCGGCGAGCAGGTCGGCGTCGAACTCCCGCTGGCGCCGGCCGTAGACCTCCGGCGGCACGTCGGTGCGCGCCTCGACGGTGGCCATGGCCCGCTTGGTGCGGTCGACGAACATCGCGTCGCCGTAGTCGGCGATCAGCGTCTCCAGCAGCTCGTGGCAGACCGCGGGGACCGTGAGCTCGGGATCGGCGTGCACCCGGCCGTCGCCGGCGGACACCCACGTGGCGCCCTTCTCGCAGACCGCGTGCAGGCGGGCACCGGCCGGCAGGCCGCGGTCGCGCAACGGGGCGACGACCTGCGCCAGGACGAAGTCGGTCGACCGGCCGGTGTTCAGCACGACCGGGATCCCGCGCGCCAGCAGGGTGAGCAGGTCGTCCAGCAGCGGCGCCGGCACGGTGCGGGTCGCGGGGCTCGAGACCGGGCCGTCCACGTCCAGGAAGAGCCCGAAGGGCGGTGCGTCCACGCCGCCATCCTGTCCCGGCCGCCTCCGCGGCAGCCGCCTAGGGTTGGGGCATGAGCGTGCGGCGGGTCATGGGCACCGAGGTCGAGTACGGCATCTCGGTGCCCGGGCACCCGACGGCGAACCCCACCACGCTGTCCAGCCAGGTGGTGAACGCCTGGGCGGTGGCCGAGGCGCCGACGCCCCGGCGGGCGCGGTGGGACTTCGAGGAGGAGTCGCCGCTGCGCGACGCCCGCGGGTTCGACCTCACGCCGGCCCAGGCGCTCGACCACAACGACCTGGACGAGGACACCGGGATGGCCAACGTCATCCTCACCAACGGTGCCCGGCTGTACGTGGACCACGCGCACCCCGAGTACTCGACGCCCGAGGTCACCAACCCGCGCGACGTCGTCCTCTGGGACAAGGCGGGGGAGCTGGTGATGGCCGAGGCGGCCCGACGGGCCGCGCGGGTGCCGGGGACCCAGCCGATCCAGCTGTACAAGAACAACACCGACGGCAAGGGTGCCTCGTACGGCTCGCACGAGAACTACCTGATGGACCGGCGGACACCGTTCATCGACATCATCCGCGGGCTCGTGCCGTTCTTCGTCACCCGCCAGGTCTTCGCCGGTGCGGGACGGGTGGGCATCGGCACCGAGAGCCGCACCCAGGGTTTCCAGCTGTCCCAGCGCGCCGACTTCTTCGAGGTCGAGGTCGGCCTGGAGACGACGCTCAAGCGTCCGATCATCAACACCCGCGACGAGCCGCACGCCGACGCCGACAAGTACCGCCGGCTGCACGTGATCATCGGCGACGCCAACCTCGCCGAGCTGTCCACCTACCTCAAGGTCGGGACGACGTCGCTCGTGCTGGCGATGATCGAGGCCCGCTACCTCCCGCGCGACCTCGCGCTCGAGGAGCCGGTCGAGGCGCTCCAGGCCATCAGTCACGACCCGTCGCTGACCCACACGGTCCGGCTGCGCGACGGCCGGACGATGACCGCGCTGGACATCCAGCACGTGTACCTGGAGCAGGCGCGGAAGTTCGTCGAGCGCGAGGGCGCCGACGAGCAGACCGCCGACGTGCTGGAGCGGTGGTCCGAGGTCCTGGAGGACCTGGCGGTCGACCCGATGCGGCTGGCCGACCGGCTGGACTGGCCGGCGAAGCTGCGGCTGCTGGAGGGCTACCGGTCGCGGGACGGGCTGGGCTGGGGGGACTCGCGGCTGCAGCTGGTCGACCTGCAGTACTCCGACGTCCGGCCGGAGAAGGGCCTCTACAACCGCCTGGTGGCGCGCGGCTCGATGCAGCGGCTGCTCACCGACGACGAGGTGACGCGGGCGATGACCTCGCCGCCGTCGGACACCCGGGCGTTCTTCCGCGGCGAGTGCCTGCGGCGCTTCCCGGCGCAGGTGGCCGCCGCCTCCTGGGACTCGGTGGTCTTCGACCTCGGCCGGGAGAACCTGGTGCGGATCCCGACCATGGAGCCGCTGCGCGGCACCCGCGAGCACGTCGGTGCGCTGTTCGAGGCGTCGGCGACGGCGCAGGAGCTGGTCGACACCATCACCGGCGGCTGATCCACAGGTCCGGAAGCTCGTCCACGGCACCCGTCCGGCGGACCCCGGATGTCACATCCGGCGGGTACTTTCACGCTCAGCAGCAGTTCCCACGACGGGAGGGCATGACATGGCCACCAGGGACACCGGCGGGCAGCAGAAGGCGACGCGGTCGCGCGAGGAGACCGACGAGGTCGAGGCCTCGGTCGACACCGAGGCCGCCGAGCGCCGCCAGGAGCTGACCGAGGACGTCGACTCTCTTCTCGACGAGATCGACGACGTCCTCGAGGAGAATTCCGAGGAGTTCGTGCGCTCGTACGTGCAAAAAGGGGGTCAGTGAACGATCTTGTTCCGTAATCCATCGGCATGGAGGAGAAGTTCTGCCGGGACTGCGGGCAAGAACGTCCACTCTCCGAGTTCACGCGTAACCGCAATTCCAGGGACGGTTACGCCTTCTACTGCCGTGACCACGCGCGCAGGCGGCATCAGGACAGCCGTGACCGCCGCACGGGCGGTCCCGGACGTCGCTCTCCACGCGGCATCCAGGTGCCTGAGGGCCACAAGTGGTGCCCAGACTGCGGAGAGGTGCTACCGCTCGAGGCCTTCGGTCGAAATGCAGCCGCACGGAGTGGCCTGAACAGCTACTGCAAGCCATGCCACAACGCGCGGACCCGCCGTTCGAAGGAAGCGGTCGGCGGCGAGCGCACCTACCACCTCCGCCGGCGGTATGGCATGACCGGGGCCGAGGCGGACGCGATGCTCGACGAGCAGGGTGGCCTGTGCGCGATCTGCCGGTCAGCGCCGGCGGTGCACGTCGATCACGATCACGGCACCGGCGCGGTCCGCGCCCTGCTGTGCTTCAACTGCAACGGTGGGCTCGGCCAGTTCCGCGACGACCCGGAGATCCTCCGTGCCGCGGCGGAGTACGTCCGCTTCCACGCCATGAGCCAACGCTTGATAGCGATGTTCCACGCGGCGGGCTTCCCATCGGTCCGGGCCATCCGGGTGGACGTGGCGCCGGTAGGGTCGGACCGACGCCCGGGCAGCGTTCGCAGCACGGGCCGTACCAGCAGGTCACGCCGACGGAAGACGGCGGGAGAGGCGGATGGGTGAACGAGTCGTCAGCTGGCCGGAGCGGGTTCCCGCCCGCGTACCTGGACCGGGTGGGTTCCTCGTTCACCGACTTCCTGGCGTCCACCGCGCCGGACCTGCTCCCCGGCCGGCGCCCCGTCCCGCAGCTGCCGGTGGGTGACATCACCCCGCACGGCACCACGATCGTCGCGGCGACCTACGACGGCGGCGTCCTCATGGGCGGCGACCGGCGCGCCACGATGGGCAACCTGATCAGCTCCCGCGACATCGAGAAGGTCTACCCGGCCGACTCCTACAGCGTCATCGGCATCGCCGGCGCCGCGGGCATCGCCATCGAGATGGTGAAGCTCTACCAGGTCGAGCTGGAGCACTACGAGAAGATCGAGGGGCTCACGATGTCCCTCGACGGCAAGGCCAACCGCCTCGCCCAGATGATCCGCGGCAACCTCGGCGCCGCCCTGCAGGGCCTCGCCGTCGTCCCGCTGTTCGCCGGCTTCGACCTCGACGCCGCGCCCGGCGCGACCCCCGGCCGGATCTTCAGCTACGACGTCACCGGCGGGAACTACGAGGAACGGGGCTACGCCGCGGTCGGCTCCGGCAGCCTCTTCGCCAAGAACAGCCTCAAGAAGACCTGGCGCCAGGGCCTGGACGCCCCCGCCGCCGTCCGCACCGTCGTCGAGGCGCTCTACGACGCCGCCGACGACGACTCCGCCACCGGTGGCCCGGACCCGGTGCGCCGGCTCTACCCGATCGTCTACCGCGTCGACGCCGAGGGCGCCGTTCGGCTCACCGACGCCGAGGTGGCCGCCGTCGCGGACACGATCGTCACCGAGCGGGCGGCTGCCGACCGCCAGAACATGACGCGGGAGGCCTGAGCCATGACCATGCCGTACTACGCCTCCGCCGAGCAGGTCATGCGCGACCGCTCGGAGTACGCCCGCAAGGGGATCTCCCGCGGTCGCAGCGTCGCCGTCCTGACCTACGCCGACGGCGTGCTGTTCATCGCCGAGAACCCCAGCTCCACCCTGCACAAGGTCGGCGAGATCTACGACCGGATCGGCTTCGCCGCCGTCGGCCGGTACAGCGAGTTCGAGAGCCTGCGCGTCGCCGGTGTCCGCCTGGCCGACGTCCGCGGCTACTCCTACAACCGCCGCGACGTGACCGGCCGGGTCATCGCCAACGCCTACGCGCAGACCCTCGGCGCCATCTTCACCGAGCAGATGAAGCCCTACGAGGTCGAGCTGTGCGTCGCCGAGGTCGGCGACCGGCCCGAGAGCGACCAGCTCTACCGCCTGACCTTCGACGGCTCGGTCGTCGACGAGCCCAGCTTCGTGGTCATGGGCGGCCAGGCCGAGGCGGTCACCGGCCACCTGCGGGACAACTTCCACCCCGGCATGAGCCTCACCGACGCGCTCCAGGTCGGCGTCCGGGCGCTGTCGGCGGTCAGCCCGGTCACCGCCGGCTCCGGCAACGGCGGGCCCACGACGCTCACCGCCGAGCAGCTCGAGGTCGCCGTTCTGGACCGGCGCCGGCCCAAGCGCGCGTTCCGGCGGATCACCGGGGCCGCGCTGCGCTCGCTGCTCGGGGAGCAGGCACCGCACGGCGCGCAGCACGGCACCGCCCACCACGCGCCGTCGCACCCGGCCCCCGGCACGCCGGCCGGCCTCGGCGACCCGGCCGCGCCGGACACCGCCGGCGGCGCCGAGCACACCGGCGAGGCCCACCCGGACACCGGGGAGGACGAGAACAGCTGACGCCGCCGGGGTAGGGGAGCGGCATGCCCACCTACCGCGTGAACCACGACGCCGTGAAGCAGGCCCGGCAGCTCATCGACGACGGGAAGGTCGACGACACCACCGAGTGGTCGGACGCCGCGCCCTCCGCCGACGACGGCAACACCGAGCTGGAGGAGCACGGCTGGCACGCCTACGCCGCCTGGCACCTCGCGATCGACGAGGACGCCAACGAGGAGACCAAGGCGCGCCACCGGTTCCCCTACGGGGACTTCCGGACGGTCAACCGCGCCGCGCTGATCCACGGCAAGCAGCGCGCCGCCCAGAACGGGCACGACGACGTCGAGGAGGCGTTCGACGAGCTCCTCCGGCGCGTCGACGAGCGCCGGTAGCGAGACCGGCGCTGCGCACCCGGCCGCTGTCGCTCCACGGGCCTAGTCTCGGGACGTGGACCGACGGATCTTCGGCATCGAGACCGAGTACGGCGTCACGTGCACCTTCCGCGGGCAGCGCCGGCTCTCCCCGGACGAGGTCGCCCGCTACCTGTTCCGCCGCGTGGTGTCGTGGGGCCGCAGCTCCAACGTCTTCCTGCGCAACGGCTCCCGGCTCTACCTCGACGTCGGCAGCCACCCCGAGTACGCCACCGCCGAGTGCGACGACCTGACCGAGCTCGTCGTGCACGACAAGGCCGGCGAGCGGATCCTCGAGGGCCTCCTGGTCGACGCCGAGCAGCGGCTGGCCGAGGAGGGCGTCACCGGCGACATCTACCTGTTCAAGAACAACACCGACTCCGCCGGGAACAGCTACGGCTGCCACGAGAACTACCTGGTCGGCCGGCACGGCGAGTTCAGCCGCCTGGCCGACGTCCTCATCCCGTTCCTGGTCAGCCGGCAGATCGTCGTCGGCGCCGGCAAGGTGCTGCAGACGCCGCGCGGGGCCATCTACTGCGTCAGCCAGCGCGCCGAGCACATCTGGGAGGGCGTCTCCAGCGCCACCACGCGCAGCCGGCCGATCATCAACACCCGCGACGAGCCGCACGCCGACGCCGAGCGCTACCGCCGGCTGCACGTCATCGTCGGCGACTCGAACATGAGCGAGACGACGACGCTGCTCAAGGTCACCATGACCGACCTCGTGCTGCGGATGATCGAGGCCGGCGTCCCGATCCGGGACATGACGCTGGAGAACCCGATCCGCGCCATCCGCGAGATCAGCCACGACATCACCGGACGGCGCAAGGTCCGGCTCTCCAACGGCCGCGAGATGTCGGCCCTGGAGATCCAGAGCGAGTACCACGACCGCGCGATGGAGTTCGCCGATCGCGAGGGCTTCGGCCCGGTGCACCGGCAGATGCTCGAGCTGTGGGGCCGGGTGCTCAAGGCGGTGGACACCGAGGACCTCAGCCTCATCGACCGCGAGGTCGACTGGGCCATCAAGCACAGCCTCATCGAGCGCTACCGCGCCAGCCGCGACCTCCCGCTGTCGCACCCCCGCGTCGCGCAGATGGACCTCGCCTACCACGACATCAGCCGCACCCGCGGGCTGTACTACCTGCTCGAGCGCGCCGGTCAGGTGGAGCGGGTGGCCCACGAGCCGCGGGTCTTCGAGGCGAAGAACGTGCCGCCGCAGACCACCCGCGCCCGCCTGCGCGGGGAGTTCATCCGCAAGGCCCAGGAGAAGCGGCGCGACTTCACCGTCGACTGGGTGCACCTCAAGCTCAACGACCAGGCCCAGCGCACCGTGCTGTGCAAGGACCCGTTCAAGGCCGTCGACGACCGCGTGGACAAGCTGATCGCCAGCACGTGAGCGAGCGAGTGCGACGAACTCGTGGCCATGAGCCGCTGATGGCCACGAGTTCGTCGCACTCGGCGGATCAGTCGCCGACCGGCTCCACCGGCACCGGGACGGCCAGCGCCGCGTAGCGGCCGGCGGCCGCGGCCGCCAGGAAGTAGGCCCGCTCCTCGGGCATGCCGCGGCCCATCGTCCGCAGCGGAACGGGGGACAGGCCCAGGGCCTCCTCCAGGCCGTCGGTGTCCACCCACACCACCGGGTTGCGCGCCGGTTGGCCGGCGAGGTCCTCGTCGACCTGCGAGCCCAGTTCCGACCCCAGCCCGCGCGGCGCGACCAGGGTGACCCCGCCCAGCGCCACCCGGCCGAACGCGGTCAGCGAGTGGTGGGAGACCCCGCGGTGCCGCGGTCGTGGGTCGGCGTCGGAGATCCGCAGCGCGCCGATGGCCTGCCCGCCGAGCACCGTCACCGCGTTGCACGCCTCACCGGCGGCCACCCCGGAGAAGCCCCACGGCGTCCCGGTGCCCAGGTTGCCGGGGCCCTGGGCCACGATGGCGACGTCGGCGCCCAGCACGTGCCTGGCCGCCAGCAGCCCGGTGTGCACGGTGACCGCCTCCAGGTCGCCGCCGAACGCCTGGCCCACCGTGACCACGCCCGCGAGCGACTTCCGCAGCCCGTCGAGGGTCCGCGAGAACCCGGCGGCCAGCGCGCCGCCGTCGGTCATCACGTAGGCGACCTTCAGGTCCGGGTCGGTGGCCAGCACCCCGATGAGGGCGGCGGGCAGCGCGGAGTGCAGGTCGGCGACCACGACCGGCATGCCCTCGAGCGAGTCGGCCTCGGCCAGCGTCGCGTGGTGCTCGGTCTCCTGCTCGTCGACGCCCTGCACGGTCACCTGCAACGGCGTGTAGCGCGCCTTCACCAGGTGGCCGGGCCCGGTGGGGTCGGCGGGCAGGCGGTCGGGGACGGCGACGACGAGCGCGTACCCGCCGGTGCCGAGGTTCTGCGCCCAGGCCGTGGTGTTGAGCAGCACCGCGTCGCCCACCTCGGGCACGCCCACCAGCGACGGGTAGGCCAGCGCCCGCACCTCGCCGTCGTCGGGGACGGCGACGGTCAGCTCCAGCGCGTCCCGCCACGCCCGGCCGACGGCCGTGACCTCGCCGCGGCGCCAGCGGATGCGGGAGGAGTTCGGCACGCGGGCAGCCTATGTCGCCGGCCGGTGGTCGGCCCGCTGCAGGGTCCCGCGCGAGCGTGCGCGCGGAGGGGGGCAGGGGGTCCTTGATCTAGCCTGTCCGCCATGGCGGCGAAGCGGGCGGAGCGGCTGGTCAACCTGGTCATCGCGCTGCTCAGCACCCGGCAGTACGTGACGGCGGCCCGCATCCGCGCGACCGTGCCCGGCTACGAGCCCGACGACGGCACCGACCGCGCCGACGAGGCCTTCAAGCGGATGTTCGAGCGGGACAAGGCCGAGCTGCGCGAGATGGGCGTCCCGCTGGAGACCGGACGCACCAGCGCCTTCGACACCGAGGACGGCTACCGCATCGCCCGGGCCGACTACGAGCTGCCCGAGATCACGCTCACCGGCGAGGAGGCCGCCGCCGTCGGCCTGGCCCTGCGGCTGTGGGAATCGGCCCAGCTGGCCGGCGCCGCGCACAGCGCACTGGTCAAGCTGAAGGCCGCCGGCGTCGACGTCGACGCGAGCCGCGGCATCCCGCTGCAGCCGCGGCTGGACGCCGGCGAGCCCGCCTTCGAGCCCGCCTACGCCGCCGCCCGCGACCGGCGCGTGCTCGAGTTCGACTACCGCCGTCCCGACGAGGAGGAGCCGCGCCGCCGGCACGTGCAGCCCTGGGGCGTCATCGCGTGGCACGGCCGCTGGTACCTGGGCGGGCTGGATCTCGACCGGCAGCAGCCGCGCGTCTTCCGGCTGTCCCGCGTCGTCGGCACCCCGAAGGCCACCGGGCCGGCGGGCGCGTTCGAGCCGCCGCCGGACGTCGACCTCGGCGCGATGGTCGCCGGCCAGGTCGGCGGGGAGGAGCACGTGGTCGTCGTCCGCGCCCGGCCCGGCACGGCCAACGGGCTGCGCCGCCAGGCGACCCCGCTCGGCCCGTCCGACGACGGGGACGACCGCCTGGAGCTGCGCACCACCGAACCCTGGGGGCTGGCCGACCGGCTGGCCTCCTTCGGCCCCGACGTGCTGGTGGAGGCGCCGGCCGAGATGCGCGACGCCGTCATCGGCCGCCTCACCCGGCTGGCCGCGATGGGGGAGCCCTCGTGACGAGCACCGGCACCACCGACCGGATGACCCGGCTGCTGGCCCTGGTCCCGTACCTGACCGCCCGCCCCGAGGGCGTGGCCGTGGCCGAGGTCGCCCGCGACTTCGGGGTCACCGAGCGGCAGCTGCGCAGCGACCTGGAACTGCTGTGGATGTGCGGCCTGCCCGGCTACGGTCCGGGCGACCTGATCGACCTCTCCTTCGAGGGCGACCGGGTGCGGGTCACGTTCACCGCCGGCATGGTGCGGCCGCTGCGGCTGACCACCGACGAGGCGGTGGCGCTCGTCGTCGCCCTGCGCACCCTGCTGGAGCTGCCGGGGCTCGCCGAGCGGGACGCCGTCAGCCGCGCGCTGGCCAAGGTGTCGGCCGCCGCCGGGCACAGCGCCGAGACCGCGCCCGTGGCCGTGAGCGTCGACGCCCGGGAGGAGACGCTGGCCGTCGTCCGCGAGGGCCTGGAGCGCAAGCGGGCGCTGCACCTGCACTACTACGTGCCCACCCGGGACGAGCGCACCGAGCGGACCGTCGACCCCATGCGGCTGCTGCTTGTCGAGGGCCGCTGGTACCTCGAGGCGTGGTGCCGCAGGTCCGAGGGGGTCCGGCTGTTCCGCCTCGACCGGGTCGACGACGTCGCCGTCCTCGACGAGCCGGCCGCCCCGCCGCCGCAGGCCCACGAGCGCGACGTGGAGAACGGCATCTACCAGGCCGAGCCCGGATCGCCCGCGGTCCGGCTGCGGCTCTCCCGCCGGGCTCGCTGGGTGGCCGACTACTACCCGGTCGACTCGGTCCGCCCGGTCGAGGACCCGGCCGGCGGCCTGGCGGTCACGGTGCGCACCGCCGACCTGGCCTGGGCCCGCCGGCTGGTGGCGTCCCTGGGCGGCGAGGCCCTGGTGGACGAGCCCCGCGAGCTCACCGCCGAGGTGGCCGCCGACGCCCGGGCCGCGCTGGCCCGCTACGGCGTCGCACCGTCGGGCTAGGGTCGGACCGTGCTGCTCCTCGTCGTCTGGATCGCCGTCGGAGTCCTCGCCGTCCTCGTCCTGGGCGGAGTGGTCTACGGCGTGCTCGGCGCGGCCGCCCGGCTGCGCCGCGAGGTCGAGGCCGTCGACCGCGACCTCCGGCCGGTCCTGGAGGAGGCGCAGCGGACGGCGCAACGCGCCGCTGAACGGCAGGCCGCAGGCAGCTGAACGCCGGGGGGCGGACAGCTCCCCGGCGTAGCATCGCCCCCAGCCACCCACCTCTGGAGGACCGTCATGCTCGGACTCGGTGCCCCCGAGCTCATCCTGATCATCCTGGCGATCCTGCTGCTCTTCGGCTACAAGAAGCTGCCGGACGCCTCCCGATCACTGGGCCGTTCGCTGCGCATCTTCAAGGGCGAGATGAAGGGCATGAAGGACGACGACGTGCGGTCGAAGGACCCGGCGCGGACCACCCCGGTCCGCGGCGAGATCGTCGCCCCGGCTGACCCGGCCGCCGAGCTCGAGGCGGAGGCCCGCGCCGCCGAGCTGCGGGCCGCGGAGCTGCGCGCCCAGGCCGAGCGCTCGCGCACGGCCGACGGCCCCCGCTGACCCCTGCGCACGGCGGGACGACGGTGAGCGAGGCGACGGGGAAGCGGCGACGGCGCACGCCGCGCGACCCGTCGGCGACCATGAGCCTGGTCGCCCACCTCACCGAGCTGCGCAACCGCATCGGCAAGGCGCTGCTGGCGCTGCTGGTCGCCACCGCCGTCGCCTTCTGGTGGTACGAGCACGGGCTCGGCGAGTTCATCCGCGCCCCGTACTGCAACCTCGACCCCGAGCTGCGCTACGGCGACGGCGGCACGGAGTGCGGCCTGCTGATCACCGACGTGTTCGGCGGCGTCTTCATCCGGCTGAAGGTGTCCTTCCTGGCCGGGGCGGTGCTCTCGTCGCCCTTCTGGCTGTACCAGCTCTGGGCGTTCATCACCCCCGGGCTCAAGCGCAACGAGAAGCGCTACGGCGTCGGGTTCGTCGCCGTCTCCTCGCTGCTGTTCGCCGGCGGCGCGGTGCTCGCCTACGTGTCGCTGGCCAAGGGCCTGGAGCTGCTGCTGTCGCTGGCCGGCGACGGCACGATCATCGCGCTCACCGCTCCCGACTACATCGGCTTCATGCTCTCCCTGCTCATCGCGTTCGGGGTGAGCTTCGAGGTGCCGCTGCTGGCCGTCGCCCTGAACCTGGTCGGCGTCCTCAGCTACGACGTGCTGCGCAAGAGCCGGCGCTGGATCTTCTTCCTCACCATCGTGTTCGCCGCGTTCGTCACGCCGACGCAGGACCCGTTCACGATGCTGCTCATGGCCGGTCCGATGATCGTGCTGTTCGAGATCGCCATCCAGATCGCCCGCTTCGTGGACCGCCGCCGCGCCCGGCGGGAGGCCGCCGCGGGGCTCGCCGACCTCTCCGACGACGAGGCGTCCCCGCTGGACGCGACGCCGTCCCGGATCGAGGAGCCCGCGCCGCTGGAGGACCCGCTCGGCTCCTCGCCGTCCCCCCGCGGCTGAGCGTGGACGTCGCCGTCCTGCTCAGCGCCGCCGCCGGCCGCGGCCGCGCTCGGGAGCTCGGCGGCGCGGTGCTCGACGGGCTGCGGGCGGCCGGCCTGGCGCCGCGGGTGCTGCCGGCCACCACCGGGGCCGAGGCGGAGCGCCTGGCCACCGACGCGGTCGCCGGCGGCGCCGCCGCGGTCGTCGCCGTCGGTGGCGACGGCGCGGCGCACGCCGCGCTGCAGGCGGTCGCCGGGACGACGACGCCGCTGGGCGTGGTGCCGACCGGGACGGGCAACGACCTCGCCCTGGCCCTCGGCGTGCCGGCGGACCCCCTCGCCGCGGTCCGCGCGGTGGGGGAGGACCTCGTCTCGGGCCGGTCCCGCACCGTCGACGCCGGCCGGGTGGGGGAGCGGTGGTGGGCCACCGTGCTCTGCTGCGGCTTCGACTCGGCCGTCACCGACCGCGCCAACCGGCTGCGCTGGCCGCGGGGCCGCCGCCGCTACGACGTCGCCGTCCTCCTCGAGCTGGCGCGGCTGCGCCCCTACGACGTGACCCTCACCGTCGACGGCGTGACGCGCACGCTGCCGGCCACGATGATCGCCGTCGGCAACACCGCCTGGTACGGCGGCGGGCTGCGGATCTGCCCGGGCGCCGACCCCGCCGACGGGCTCTTCGACGTCACGGTCGTGGGGGCCACGAGCCGGCTGGAGCTGATCCGGACCAAGCCGCGGCTGGCCGACGGCACGCACGTGCGGCACCCCTCGGTGGAGGTCGTGCGCGCGGCGCGGGTCGAGCTGGCCTGCACCGGCGTCACCACCTACGCCGACGGCGAGCCGGTCGCCCCGCTGCCGGTCGCGATCGAGTGCGTGCCCGGCGCGCTGCGGGTTGCGGGAGCCGACCGGGCCGGAGCCGCCTAACGTGGGAGGCATGTCCAGCCCCGCTGAGCGGTACGCCGCTGCCCGGCGCCGGACCGCCCATCCCGCCCTCGCGGACTTCACCGCCGAGCTGGGCTTCTCCCTCGACCCGTTCCAGGTCGAGGCGTGCGAGGCGCTCGACGAGGGGTCCGGCGTGCTGGTGTGCGCGCCCACCGGCGCCGGGAAGACCGTCGTCGGCGAGTTCGCGGTGCACAAGGCGCTCGCCGAAGGCCGGAAGGCCTTCTACACGACCCCGATCAAGGCGCTCTCGAACCAGAAGTTCAACGACCTCGTCGAGCGCTACGGGCCCGAGAAGGTCGGCCTCCTCACCGGCGACAACGCGGTGAACGGCGACGCCCCGGTGGTCGTGATGACCACCGAGGTCCTCCGGAACATGCTCTACGCGGAGTCGCCCGCCCTGGCCGGGCTCGGCTACGTGGTCATGGACGAGGTGCACTACCTCGCCGACCGCTTCCGCGGCGCCGTGTGGGAGGAGGTGATCATCCACCTCCCGCCGTCGGTCACGCTGGTCTCGTTGTCGGCCACGGTGAGCAACGCCGAGGAGTTCGCCGACTGGCTGGTCACCGTGCGCGGGGACACCAAGGTCGTGGTCAGCGAGGTGCGGCCGATCCCGCTGTGGCAGCACATGCTCGTCGGCAACCGGGTGTTCGACCTGTTCTCCCTGCGGCCGGCCGCGCACTCCGATGCGCAGGGCGACGCACCCCGGCAGCTGACCGCCCGCGAGCGCGGCGCCTCGGTGGTCGACCCGGAGCTGGTCCGCTACGTCCGCGAGCACGAGCGGCGGATCGAGGGCTGGGGCGGGGACCGCCGCCGCGACTCCGGGTTCCGCCCCCGCTACCGCCCGCCGGCCCGGTCCGACGTCATCGAGCGGCTGGACAAGGCGGGCCTGCTGCCGGCGATCACGTTCGTGTTCAGCCGCAACGGCTGCGACGCCGCCGTCCACCAGTGCCTGATGAGCGGCCTGCGGCTGACCGACGAAGCCGAGCGGGCGGAGATCGCCGCGATCATCGACGAGCGCACCGGCTCGCTGCCGGAGGAGGACCTGCACGTCCTCGGCTTCTGGGAGTGGCGCGAGGGGCTGCTCGCCGGGCTCGCCGCGCACCACGCGGGGCTCGTGCCGGCCTTCAAGGAGACCGTCGAGGAGTGCTTCGTCCGCGGGCTGGTCAAGGCGGTGTTCGCCACCGAGACCCTCGCCCTGGGCATCAACATGCCGGCGCGCACCGTCGTCCTCGAGCGGCTGGTGAAGTGGAACGGCGAGGCGCACGTCGACGTGACGCCGGGGGAGTACACCCAGCTCACCGGGCGGGCCGGCCGCCGCGGCATCGACGTCGAGGGGCACGCCGTCGTCGTCTGGGCCCCGGGCATGGACCCCAGCGTCGTCGCCGGCCTGGCCAGCACCCGCACCTACCCGCTGCGGTCGAGCTTCCGGCCCAGCTACAACATGGCGGTCAACCTGGTCAGCTCGTTCGGCCGGGCCCGGGCGCGCGAGCTGCTCGCGTCGTCCTTCGCCCAGTTCCAGGCCGACCGCTCGGTCGTGGGCCTGGCCCGCGCCGCGGCGCGCCACGAGCAGGACGCGCAGCGGCTCGCCGCCGAGATGCACAGCGACCGGGGCGACGTCGCCGCCTACGCGCAGCTGCGGCGGGAGATCTCCGACCGGGAGAAGGAGCTCAACCGCGACTCCCAGGCCAAGCGGCGCATGGAGGCGGGCGAGGCGCTGGCGGCGCTGCGTCCCGGCGACGTCATCCGGGTGCCCTCGGGCCGCCGCCAGGGGCTGGCCGTCGTCCTCGACCCGGGCATGACCGACCTGGCCGACCCGCGGCCGCTGGTGCTGACCGAGGACCGCTGGGCCGGGCGGCTGGGGTCGGTCGACTTCCCGACGCCGGTCACCGCGCTGGCGCGGGTGCGGGTGCCGAAGAACTTCAACCACCGCAGCCCGCACGCCCGCCGCGACCTCGCCTCGACGCTGCGCAACGCCCGCGTGGAGAACGACCTCGGTGCCCGCCGGATCACGAAGGGCCGCTCCGCCGCGGCGGACGACCCGGTGCTCGCCGACCTCCGCGCGGCGCTGCGCCGGCACCCGGTGCACCAGCTGCCCGACCGGGAGGACCTCGTGCGGGTGGCCGAGCGCTGGTACCGGGCCGTCCGGGAGGCCGAGGAGCTGCACAAGAAGATGGCCGAGCGCACCGGCTCGCTGACCCGGCAGTTCGACGCCACCTGCGACGTCCTCGAGGAGCTCGGCTACCTGGTGCCCGAGCCCGTGCCCCTGGTGCCGGCCGACACCGACGTCGTGGTCCCCATGGACGACGCCCCGGTGGTCACCGACGACGGCCGCCGGCTGGCCCGCATCTGGTCGGAGTCGGACCTGCTGGTCGCCGAGTGCCTGCGCGGCGGGGTCTGGCGTGGGCTGAACGCCGCCGAGCTGGCCGCCGTCGCCTCGACGCTGGTCTACGAGGCACGGCGTGACCTGCCCGGCCTGCCCGCGATCCCGGCCGGCAAGGTCTCGGCGGCGGTCGGCGAGATGCGCCGGATCCGCGCCCGGCTGCAGGACGTCGAGGCCTTCCACGGCGTGCCCGCCACCCGCGACGTCGACCTCGGGTTCGCCTGGGCCGCCTACCGGTGGGCCGACGGGCAGAGCCTGGACCGCGTGCTGGCCGGTGCCGAGCAGGCGGGCACCGAGCTCTCCGGCGGTGACTTCGTGCGCTGGACCCGCCAGCTCATCGATTTGCTGGACCAGGTGGCCAAGGTGGCCGAGGATCCGGTGGCGTCGGTCGCCCGGGCCGCGGTCACCCGGGTCCGCCGGGGCGTGGTCGCCGTGGCCGTGGGGGGCTGAGCAGTGGAGGGAACCCGATGAGCGACCCGTGGCGGCCGGGCCCGGACGGCGAGGACGCCGAGCGGCCGGCTCGGCACGGCCCCCAGCCCCCGCAGCAGCCCTACGGCCCGCCGCCGTCCTGGCCGCCGCAGGGCCGGCCGTACTACGGGCCCCCGCAGTCGCAGCAGGCGTACGGCCAGCAGCCCGGGTACGGACCGCCGCCGGGATACGGACCGCCGCCGGGATACGGACCGCCGCCGGGATACGGGCCCCCGCCGGGATACGGGCCCCCGCCGGGATACGGGCCCCCGCCCGGGTACGGCCAGCAGCCCTACGGCGGACCGCCGTACGGGCCGCCCCCGGCGGCGCCGCGGCGGCGGTCGCGGGGTCGGCTGCTCGGCGGCCTGCTCCTGCTCGCGGTGCTCCTGGCGGTCGCCGTCTACACCGGCGGGACGCTGCGGCCGCGGGTCCTGGACACCGCGGCCGTCGAGCGCGACGTGGCCGCCCAGTTCGAGGAGCGCGAGGAGGTCTCGGTCGAGCTCCGCTGCGAGGAGCGGATGCGCGTGCGCCCGCTGGCCGAGTACGAGTGCGACGGGGTGACCGAGGACGGCGAGGAGCTGACCTTCGTCATCCGGATCGTCGACGAGGAGGACGCCGCCTACGACTGGGACGTCGCCTGACGGCTCAGTCGAGGACGTCCTCGGGCCAGCCCAGCGCGGCGCCCAGCCGGCGGAGCGAGGACTCCAGGCCGTGGGCGGCGGCGAGCTCGGCCAGCGCGGTGGCGTCGGCCGGCACCCGCGGCAGCTCGCCCTCCACGGCGGGCAGGTCGATGCCACGGGCCACGGCCACGACCACCGGCGCCCGGTCGAGGTAGTCCGCCGCCGCGTGCAGCTTCTTCAGCACGGCCGCCGTGAGCGGCGCCTGCGGGACGACGGTGCGCGTCACGGCGGCCCGGATCCCGGCGAGGTCGCCGTACTCGTTGATCAGCGCGGCGGCGGTCTTGGCCCCGACCCCGGCCACGCCCGGCAACCCGTCGCTCGGGTCGCCGCGCAGCACCGCGAAGTCGGCGTACGCCCGGCCCGGGATGCCGTACTTGGCCGCCACCGCCGCCTCGTCGACCAGCTCGATGTCGGCGATGCCGCGCGCGGTGTAGAGGACCCGCACGCCGCGCTCGTCGTCGACCAGCTGGAAGAGGTCGCGGTCACCGGTGACGACGTCGACCGGGCCGCGGGCGCGGGTGGCCAGGGTGCCGATGACGTCGTCGGCCTCGTACCCGGGCGCGCCCACGCGGGCGAGGCCGGCCGCGGCCAGGACGTCCACCAGCACGGGCACCTGCGGGCTCAGCTCGTCGGGGACCTCCTCGCCGCCCTCGGGAGCCACCCGGTGGGCCTTGTACGAGGGGAGGGCCGCCACCCGGAACGCCGGGCGCCAGTCGTCGTCCCAGCAGGCGACCAGGCGGTCGGGACCGTGCGCGGTGAGCAGCCGGGCGGTCATGTCGAGGAACCCGCGCACCGCGTTCACCGGACGGCCGTGCGGACCGGTGATGCTGGTGGGGACCCCGTAGAAGGCGCGGAAGTACAGCGACGCGGCGTCGAGCAGCATGGTCGTCACGGGGCCGGACGGTAGCGGTCCGGCAACGGATGACGGCGATGACCGTCCCCGTGGCTAGTCTGCGCTGGTGGGAACCGTGACTGGAGCGGCCGGAACCGCACCGCTCGTGACGATCGACCGGGTGCACGCCGCGCGGGACATCGCCGCGGACACCGGCGCCGATCTGCTCGTGCTGACGCCGGGGTCGGACCTGCGCTACCTCACCGGGTACGACGCGCACGCGATGGAGCGGCTGACCGCGCTGGCGGTGCCACGCCGGGGTGAGCCGTTCCTGGTCGTCCCGCGGCTGGAGGCGCCGATGGTGGACGCCAGCCCTGCCGGCGCCCTGGGCCTGGAGGTGCTGGCCTGGGACGAGACCGACGACCCGTTCGCGCTGCTCGCCGCCACGGCCACCGCCCGCATCGGTGCCGCGCCCACCCGGGTCGCCGTCGGCAACCGGACCTGGGCCGAGCACGCGCTGGGGGTGCAGCGGGCGCTGCCCGGCTCCGCGCTCGAGCTGGCCGCCCCCGTGGTCGACCGGCTGCGCATGGTCAAGTCCGCCGCGGAGATCGAGGAGCTCGCGGCGGCCGGAGCCGCGATCGACCGGGTGCACGCCCGGATGGCGGAGTTCCTGACCGTCGGGCGGACCGAGGCGGAGGTCGGGGCGATGATCGCCGCGGCGATCATCGAGGAGGGCCACGTCGGTGTCGACTTCACGATCGTCGGGTCGGGCCCGAACGGCGCCAGCCCGCACCACGAGCTCTCCGACCGGGTCGTGGCCGCGGGCGACGTCGTCGTCATCGACATCGGTGGCGAGACGGCGACCGGCTACCGCTCCGACTGCACCCGCACCTACGTCGTCGGCGGCTCCGCGTCGGCCGAGGTCGCCGAGTGGTACGGCGTCCTGCACGCCGCGCAGCAGGCGGCCACCGCGGCCGTGCGGCCCGGGGTCCCCGCGGAGCAGATCGACGCCGCGGCCCGCCGGGTGATCGCCGACGCCGGCTGGGGCGAGCACTTCATCCACCGCACCGGCCACGGCATCGGCCTGGACTCGCACGAGGCGCCCTACATCGTCGAGGGCAACGGCATCCCGCTCGTGCCCGGCATGGCCTTCTCCATCGAGCCCGGCATCTACCTGGCCGGGCGCTGCGGCGCCCGCATCGAGGACATCGTCGTCTGCACCGAGGACGGCGTCCGCCCCCTGAACGTCGGTCCCCGTGAGCTCGTCGAACTCCCCGGCTGAGCCCGCGGCCGCGGTCGACGTCGACCGGGCGCTGCTGGCCGCGCTGGCGCGGGACGGGCGGGCCAGCTTCACGGAGCTGGCGGAGAAGGTCGGGCTCTCGGTGTCCGCGGTCCACCAGCGGGTGCGCCGGCTGGAGCAGCGCGGGCTGATCACCGGGTACCGGGCGACCCTGGACGCCAAGCAGCTGGGGTTGCCGCTCACCGCGTTCGTCTCCATCACGCCGATCGACGTCGCCCAGCCCGACGACGCCCCGGCGCGGCTGGCCCACCTGTCGGCGATCGAGGAGTGCCACTCCGTCGCGGGCGTGGAGAGCTACATCCTCAAGGTGCGGGTGGCCTCGCCCGACGCGCTCGAGCACCTGCTGCAGGACATCCGGGCCGCGGCGAACGTGACGACGCGCACGACGGTCGTGCTCTCCTCGTTCTACGAGGACCGCCCGCCGCTCTAGCCTGCCCCCGTGGCCGGACACCTGCTGACCAACCGGGTCGCCAACCCCCTCCTGCGGCGGGTGCTGCGCACCCGGCTGGGACGACGCCTGGGCCGGGGCCTCGCGGTGCTGCGATACACCGGTGCCCGGACCGGGCAGCCGCACGAGCTGGTCTGCCAGTACGCCCGCGACGGCGCTTCGGTGTGGGTGCTGGTCGGCGACGCCGAGCACAAGACCTGGTGGCGCAACCTGCGCTCGCCGGCGCCCGTCGAGCTCTGGCTCGCGGGGGAGCACGTGCGCGCGACCGCGGTGGCGCTGCCCTCGACCGGGGACGAGGGAGCCGCGGGGCTCACGGTCTACCTGGCGGCCGTTCCCGCGGCTCGGCGGGCGGTCGGGCCTCAGGGGGTCACGATGGTGCGCGCCGACGTCGTCGGCTGACTGGACATCCGTTCGAACACGTGTTCGGATGGAGGTCATGCGGTGGGACGCGCAACGGCTGGACCTCGAGGACCCCTCGACGCTGCCGGGCATGCCGAGCATCCGCGGGCTGCTGCGCAGCGTGCAGGTGCCGGAGTTCCCGGGGCTGACCTTCCACGAGGTGCGGTCCCGCTCCGCGCTCAACCACGTGCCCGGCGAATCGGCCATGCCGTTCCCCTGGACGATCAACCCTTATCGCGGATGCAGCCATTCGTGTGTGTACTGCCTCTCCGGGGACACGTTGATCCTGATGGCAGATGGTCGCCAGAAGCCGATCGCGGACCTCCGGGTGGGCGATCAGATCGTCGGGACCGAGCGACGCGGTACCTATCGGCACTACGTCACGACCGAGGTGCTGGCGCACTGGTCCACGGTGAAGCCGGCTCACCGGGTCACCCTCGCGGACGGAACCGAGCTCGTCGCCAGCGGTGACCACCGCTTCCTCACCGGCCGCGGCTGGAAGCACGTCACAGGCGCGATGAGTGGTGCCGAGCAGCGCCCTCACCTCACGACGAACGACAAGCTGCTCGGGTTCGGGCGTTCGGCGGCGCCTTCCACCGCCTGTGCTGAATACCGCCGCGGATACCTGACGGGCATGGTGCGCGGCGACGCCAACCTGAAGGTGTACCGGTACCTGCGCGCCGGCCGAGCCCACGGCGACGTCCACCGTTTCCGGCTGGCCCTTGCGGACCCCGAGGCGCTGGTGCGCACGCAGGACTACCTCGCGAGGGAAGGCGTCCGCACCGATGAGTTCACCTTCGCACCGGCGACGGAGAAGCGGCGGGCCATGACGGCGATCCGTACGTCCGCCGCGGCTTCGGTGGCGCGCATCAGGGAGCTGGTCGATTGGCCGACGGAACCCACCGACGCCTGGAAGCGGGGATTCCTGGCCGGCATCTTCGACGCCGAGGGCAGCCGGAGCCAGGGGGTGCTCCGGATCAGCAACGCGGACGACGAGATGCTGGGGCGTACGCAAGCAGCATTCGCTTCCTTCGGCTTCGACGCCGTCCTCGAGGACCGGGGTCTGGCGAACCGAGTGCGCACCGTCCGCTTACGAGGCGGCCTGCGCGAGCACGTGCGCTTCCTGCACCTGACGGATCCCGCTATCCGGAGGAAGTGCGCCCTCGACGGCGTCGCGGTGAAGAGCGATGCCGACCTCCGCGTGCGTCGCATCGAGCCGCTGAATCTCGAGATGCCGATGTTCGACATCACCACAGGCACCGGCGACTTCATCGCCAACGGCGTCGTCAGCCACAACTGCTTCGCTCGCAAGACGCACGAATGGCTCGAGTTCGACTCGGGCCGCGATTTCGACACGCAGGTCGTCGTGAAGACCAACCTCGTCGAGGTGCTCCGGAAGGAGCTGGCCCGGCCGTCGTGGCAGCGAGAGCACGTCGCGCTGGGCACCAACACGGACCCGTACCAGCGCGCCGAGGGCCGGTACAAGCTCATGCCCGGCGTCATCCGGGCGCTGGCGGATTCGGGCACCCCGTTCTCCATCCTCACCAAGGGCACGCTGCTGCGCCGCGACGTCCCGCTGCTCGCCGAGGCCGCGCAGGAGGTACCGCTCGGGCTCGGGGTCTCCATGGCGATCTGGGACGACGAGCTCCACGCCGCCCTTGAGCCCGGCGTGCCGACGCCCCGCGCCCGGCTCGACCTGGTGCGCGCGCTCGCCGACGCCGGCCTGCCGTACGGGGTCTTCCTCGCACCGGTGCTGCCCGGCCTGACCGACGACGAGGAGAGCCTGGACGCCGCGATCGGTGCGATCGCCGCCGCGGGTGCCACCGGCGTCACCGTCATCCCGCTGCACCTCCGCCCGGGTGCGCGCGAGTGGTTCATGGCGTGGCTCCGGAGCGCCCACCCGGAGCTGGTCCCGCGCTACGAGCGGATGTACGCCCGCCGCGCCTACGTGTCCGGCGAGTACCGGACCTGGCTCGCCCGGCAGGTCGCGCCGGTCCTGGCGCGGCACGGGCTGGACCGGCAGTCCGGCGGCACCGCGCGCCAGGCCGACGGGTCGGCGGCGACCGGTGTGCCGGGGGACGAGGAGGCAGGCTTCCCCACGGGCAGCCTGCCGACCGGCGGACTGCCCGGCGTCCCGCCGAAGGAGGAGCGCGAGGCACCCTCGACACCCGGGACGACGTCGGAACCCGATCAGCTCTCGCTGCTCTGAGCAGCGGTTTCTGTCAGACCCAGCCGGTAGATTCGCTCACGTGTTCGAAGGCTGGGGTGTCGACCTGACGGTGCGGGAGCTGCCTCCCGACGAGTCCCGAGCCGCTCCTGCCCGTCTCGCCGAGGCGGTCCCGATGGGTACCCGTTCCCGCGGCGACACGTCCGTCGAGCTCGAACGGGTCCAGGCGCTGAAGGGCGCTCTCGCCGCCTACGAGGCGCACCTGGTCATGGAGCTGGCCGAGCACAGCTCGGCCCCCGCAGCCTGCGACCCCCGGCCCGGATCGGCGCCCGACGGGTTCTCCGACGGGCCGATCCCCGGCACCAGCGAGTTCTTCGTCGACGAGCTGGCGGTGATCGTCAACAGCTCGAGCCGGTCCGCCGGCCGGCTCGCCGCGGAGTCCTACGTCCTGACCCGGCGGCTGCCGGAGGTGTGGACGTCACTGGCGGACGGGATCCTCGACTGGCCACGGGCTCGCGTGTTCGTCGACGTGCTGGGCAGCACGGCCGCAGGCGTCGCGGAGGCGGTGTCGGCCCGCGTGGTGGCCCGTGCCGCCACACTGTCCCTCGGGGGGCTGCGCCGGGTACTCACCCGCGAGGTGCTCGAGGAGGATCCGGACGCGGCCGAGCGCAGGCGCGAGGACGCCGAGCGCGCCGCGGACGTGACCGTTCAGGCGGTGGGCGACGGCATGAGCCGCCTGGTCGTCGACCTCTCGTCGCCGGTGGCGGCGGCGTGCTGGACGACGATCGACCAGCTGGCCTGGATGCTCCGCGACGACGGCGACCGACGCCCCATCGGCCTGCTGCGCACCCTGGTCTTCGCCGACCTGTGCCTCCGACCGTGGGACACCAGCCGCCCTCCGGTCACCGCGCACCTCGACGTGCTGGTGCCGCTGCCCTCGTTGACGGGCGCCGGCTGCGAGGCGGCCGAGGTGGGGCGGCAGCCGATCACGGCCGAGCACGTGCGCGAGGTGCTGCGCCAGCTGGGAGCCCTGGGCACCGGCGGACTGGAGGCGCCGCCCGGCGGCTCGCTGCGGCTCTGCCTCCTCGATGACGACGGAACACTGCTCGCGTCGACCACCACCTCCGAGCTGCGGCGGCTCGCCCGCTCCGAGTGCCCCGCCCACGCGGGTGAGTGCGGTTGCCCGGTGATGGGCCCGCCGCCCCCGGTCGACCGCTACCGGCCGGGCGCGGGGCAGCGCCGCTTCACCGAGGCCCGGGACCGCACCTGCCGGCAGCCGAACTGCGGCCAGCCCGTCGCCCGCGCCGACCTCGACCACGTGGTGCCCCACGGCGAGGGCGGGGTCACGGCGTGCCACAACCTCTGCTGCCTGTGCCGGCACCACCACCGGCTGAAGACCCTCGCGCCCGGATGGCGGTTCGTCCTGCTACCGAACGGTGTGCTGGAGGTGACCACCCCGGGCGGGATCACGAGGAGCACCCACCCGCCGGGCCTGCGCGACCCGCACGAGCAACGAGCCGTCCTCGCGCCCCCGCCGCCGGACGCCCCGCCGCCGTTCTGAGCCCGTCCGTGGCGAGCCCGTCAGCCGGTGGCCCGGCGCGAGGAGCGGTGGACGGCCCGGGACGCCCGGACCACGCCGCGGGGCGCGACCGGCGGAGCACCGGCGGCCAGCGCCAGCCGCCGGTAGGAGTCGTAGGACAGGTCCCGGTAGGCCGTCGCCAGCTCCTCCACCGCCTCGACCCGCGACGGGGGAGCGGTCGCCCGCAGGTGCTGCGCGGTCCGCCGCGCGTGCTTGGTGAAGGTGACCTGCAGCGCCTGGTTCGACAGCCGCCCCCCGACCGCCGAATCCAGCCCAGGGCCCCGGCGCAGCGCCGGCAGCACCCACGGGCTCGCCGCGAGCGCCGGGAACCGCCCCCGCACCGCCTCCCACGCGTGCCACGCCGTCAGCGCGCCCGGCACCGACCACTCGCCGTCGTCGGTGAGCAGCAGCAGCCGGCGGGTCGTGGCGTGCACCTGGTCGCGGCGCAGCGAGCGGAACCGGGCGACCGGGGCCGGCCAGCCCAGCGCCAGCGCGCACCAGGCGACCGCCCGCAGGTGCTCCGGGTCCTCACCCCGCACCTGGGTGAGCGGCCGCAGGTCCAGCTCGGGTGGATCCGGCTCTGGGGTGGGCACGCGGGGCAGCGCCAGCCCGCCGTAGCGCAGCACCTTGCTGTACAGCGCCACCGTCGCCGGCTTCCACCCGCGGGCCGCGGCCAGCGGGTCCAGCCCGGTCTGCGCCACCTCGTCGGGGCCCATGCCCAGCTCGAGCGCGGCCTCCGCGATGCGGCGCCACTGCGCCTCGTACCCGGGCGGCCCGTCCAACCGACGCCATGCACGGGCCGGAGGAGGGGCCGGCATCTCCGGTAAGGGCTGCTGCCACGAGCGCGCCATGTCGGGACACTACCGTTATCCCCAACAACGATGCAGGTCCGATTCCGTGGTCACCTGCCGTCGACAACGGCGCCGCCCTCCGGGCGGCGCATCAGCAATCGCCGAATGCCGCGACGGCGCTGGAACGGAACCAGGGGGAGCAGCGGCACCGCAGGTGGTGCTGCTCCCGCAGAACACTTGGGGATAACGGTCACGGACCCTCGATGGGGTGGCCTCACCAAGACCACCGCGCGCCGAGCCGTCCGACTGCTGATCATGAACAGGTGCGCACGGTCGGGGTCGAGGAAGAGCTGCTGGTCATCGGCCCGGACGGCGTCCCCGCGCCCCTGGGCCCCGAGGCGCTCGAGGTCGCCTCCCGCCGCGGCGAGGGGGAGGACGTCGCCGAGCACGATCGCGCCGAGCGCGCAGGGGACGACGCGGAGCAGGGCACGGCACACCTCGTCCCCGAGCTCAAGGCCCAGCAGATGGAGCTGGGCACCCGCGTCTGCACGACGCTCGACGAGGTGCACCGGGAGCTGCGGCACTGGCGGAACCGCGCCGACGCGGCGGCCGTCGCCGTCGGTGCCCGCGTGGCGGCGCTGGCCACCTCGCCCGTCGACGTCGTGCCCGTGCACACCGAGGGCGAGCGCTACGGCCGGCTGCTCGAGGCCTTCGGGCAGACCGCGCGCGACGTGCTCACCTGCGGTTGCCACGTGCACGTGTCCGTCGAGGACGACGAGGAGGGCGTCGCCGTCCTCAACCGCATCCGGGTGTGGCTGCCCGTGCTCACCGCGCTCACGTCCAACTCGCCGTACTGGCGCGGCCAGGACACCGGCTACGCCAGCTTCCGCTCGCAGGTGTGGCACCGCTGGCCGTCGGCCGGCCCGAACGGCCCGTTCGCCGACGCGGCGGACTACCACCGCCTCGTCGACGACGTGCTCGCGACCGGGACCGTGCTGGACACCGGGATGGTCTACTTCGACGCCCGGCTGTCGGCGAACTGGCCCACCGTCGAGGTCCGCACCGCCGACGTCTGCCTCCGCGTCGAGGACGCCGTCACCCTCGCCGGGCTGGTCCGCGGGCTGGTCGAGACCGCCGCGCGCGAGTGGCGCTCCGGCGCAGCCGTCCCCGGCATGCGTGCCGAGGTGCTGCGGCTGGCCGTCTGGCGGGCCGGCCGCTCGGGCCTGACCGGCGATCTGGTGCACCCGCGCACCGGCCGCCCGGCCCCCGCGGCCGCCGTCCTCACCGACCTGCTGGAGCACGTGCGGCCGGCCCTGGCCGAAGCCGGTGACGACGAGCGGGTCAGCGCCGGGGTGGCCGCCCTGCTCGACCGCGGCACCGGCGCGGACCTGCAGCGCCGCGTCCTCGCGGCGACCGGCGACCCGACCGCGGTCGTCCGGGCCGCGGTGGACGTCACGGCCGGCGCGGAGCGACCTACGGCACCGTAAGTTAGGGTCCGGTCATGTACACGGCGAGCTGGCGGGACGTCGTCCGCACCGACCTGTTCGGCGCGGCCCCACCGAAGCGCGACCGCCCCTACCGGTTCATCATCCGGGTCGCGCTGGTCGTCTTCCGGCTCTTCCGCTTCCGCTTCGACGTGCGCGGGTCCGAGCACGTGCCGGCCAGCGGCGGCGCGGTCATCTGCAGCAACCACGTCAGCTTCTTCGACTTCACCTTCCTCGGGCTCGGCGCCCTGCCGCAGCACCGCCTGGTCCGGTTCATGGCGAAGTCCGCCGTCTTCGAGAACTGGTTCGCCGGGCCCTTCATGCGCGCCATGCAGCACATCCCGGTCGACCGGAAGGCCGGCTCGGCCGCCTTCGAGTCCGCTGTCCGCGCCCTCAAGGACGGCGAGGTCGTCGGCGTCTTCCCCGAGGCGACCATCAGCCGCAGCTTCACCGTCAAGGAGCTCAAGGCCGGAGCGGCGCGCATGGCCCTCGACGCCGGCGTGCCGATCATCCCCGCCGCCGTCTGGGGCGGGCACCGCGTGGCCACCAAGGGCCACAAGGTGCAGTGGCGCCGCGGCACCCCGGTGACGGTGATCCTCGGCGAGCCCATCGTCGCCGAGCCCGGGGAGAAGGTGCAGCAGCTGCTCGTGCGCACCCGCGTCGCGATGGAGGCGCTGCTCGACGAGGCCCAGCGCACCTACCCGGAGCAGCCCGCCGGCCCGGACGACAGCTGGTGGCTGCCCGTGCACCTGGGCGGCACGGCCCCCACGCCGGAGGAGGCCGCCGTGCAGGACTCCGCCCGCGCCGCCGGCCACGGTCCCAAGCGGGCCAGGAAGAGCCTGGTCGCCCGCCTCCGCGGCCTGGTCGGGCGCTGACTCAGTCCACGACGGCCGGCGCCATCTGCCGGAAGACCTCCAGCTCGACGTCGTACCAGCGGGTCATGCGCCCGAGCGGGGTCATGCCCAGCCGGCGGCACACCGCCAGCGACGGCGCGTTGCCGGGGCGGACCACCGCGTAGACCTCCGGGAGGCCGGCGGCGAACGCGCGGTCGACCACCGCCCGCGCCGCCTCGGTGGCGTAGCCGTGCCCCCACGAGTCCGGGTGCAGGTGCCAGCCGACCTCCACCTCGCCGACTCCGTTCGGCAACGGCTTCAGCAGCAGCGTCCCGGCCACCACGCCGTCACGCCGCTCCACCGCCCAGCAGCCGAACCGGTCGTCGCGGGCGTGCACCGCCTCCCACCGGGCCACCAGCTCGGCCGGGGGCACCGTCGGAGGGCCGCCCAGCCAGCGGGTGACCTCGTCACGGCCGTAGATGTCGGTCAGCCGCGCCAGGTCCCCGGGCGCGGCGGTCCAGGCGCGCAGCCGCAGCCGCTCGGTCCGCAGCAGCTCCAGCGTCGCCCCCACCGCAGATGGCTACCGCCGACCCCGACCGGCAAACATGCCGGCCCGCCGCGGCCCGGCACCGTGCCCGGGCTCAGCCCGCCAGGTCCGCCGCCGACGCCGCCCGCGAGCTCGCCGCGCGCAACTCCGCCGCGACCGGGTCGACGTCCCGCTGCGCCCACCACGCGCGGCCGCTCTCCGGCAGCGTCGCGATCGGGTCGTAGTAGGTGTAGCGCCGGTCCAGGGCCGCCTCGTCGCCGGCCTCGATGCCGGTGCGGTAGTTCTTGGTCCAGTAGCTGATGCCGCGCTCGCGGTCGTACTCGGCGACCTGGTGCACCCAGCGCTTCCCGACGTAGGGGACGTCGCAGACGATCCGCGGCGTCGCGAAGCCGGGGAGGTAGCCCATGATGTCGTGCTGCAGCGTCTGCGCCTCGGCCAGCGACACCCGCCAGTGCTCGGCGCTGGGGATCATGTCGCACATGTAGAAGTAGTACGGCGTGATCGAGGCGCCGTCCTGGAGCGCGAAGCACAGGTCGAGCAGCTGCGGGGCGGTGGCGTTGACCCCGCGCAGCAGCACCCCCTGGTTGCGCACGTCGCGCACGCCGGCCGCCAGCATCGCGCGCGCCGCCTCGGCCACCAGCGGGGTCACCGACTGGGCGGCGTTCACGTGCGTGTGGACGGCCAGCGACACCCCGCGGGCGCGGGCGGTGCCGGCCAGCCGGGTCATGCCGGCCACGACGTCGTCCTGCAGCCAGTGCTGGGGCAGCCCCATGAGCGCCTTGGAGGCCAGCCGGATGTCGCGGACCGACTCGATCTCCAGCAGCCCGGCGACGAACGCCTCCAGGTTCTTGAACGGCAGGTTCGCCACGTCACCGCCGGAGACGACGACGTCACGGACCCCAGGGGTGCGGCGCAGGTACGCGAGCATCTCGGCCTGCCGGTCGACCGGCTTCAGCTCGAACTTCAGCTTGTCGACGGCGGGCGTGGAGTTGCCGACCAGGTCCATGCGCGTGCAGTGGCCGCAGTACTGCGGGCAGGTGGGCAGCAGCTCGGCCAGCACCTTGGTGGGGTAGCGGTGGGTGAGCCCCTCGACCGCCCACATCTCGTGCTCGTGCAGCGAGTCGCGCGCGGCGTACGGGTGGCTGGCCGCCGCGCCCGGGAGCCGGTCGGACGCCACGGGCAGCATGTAGCGGCGCACGGGGTCGGCCAGCATCGCCGCGGTCGTCGGCACCGCGTCCGGGACCATCGTGTTGAGCATCTGGGGCGGCAGCAGCAGCGACATCGTCGCCCGCCCCGCCTGGTCGGCCTCGACGTCGGCGTAGAAGGACTCGTCGAGCAGGTCGCCGTAGACGCCGCGGAGCTGGCGCAGGTTCTTCACGCAGTTGACCCGCTGCCACTGGGCGCTGCGCCACTGCTCCGGCGTCACGTCGGCGAAGCCCGGCAGCCGCCGCCAGTCGGGCTCGACGAGCTCCCGCGCGACGTACCCGTAAGGCTGTTCCAGCACGGTGCTGCCTCCTCGTCGTTCGCCAACACGGGGCACCCTACGGGAGGATCTTCGGCGTCGGAGGCCGTTCACGCTAGGTTCTCCTGCGACGGACCGGGCAGACGGGAGAGGCGCGTGCACGGAGCGGCGGAGCGGGCACTGGGCGTGCACCGCGTGCTGGAGCCCCCCGGTGTGCTGCCGCAGGCCGCGCTCCGCCTCGACACGGACCCGGCGATCGGGCCGGACGAGGTGCGCATCGCGGTGCAGCGGCTCAACCTCGACGCGGCGTCGTTCCGCCAGCTCTCCGAGGCCTGCGGCGGGAACGGCGACGCCGTCCGCGAGGCGGTCCTGGCCATCGTCGCCGAGCGCGGCAAGATGCAGAACCCGGTCACCGGCTCCGGAGGGATGCTCATCGGGGTCGTCGACGCCGTCGGCGCGGAGTCCCCGCTCGGGCTCGCGGCCGGCCAGCGGGTGGCCACCCTCGTCTCGCTCACCCTCACCCCGCTGCGGATCACCGACGGGCTGGTGCGCTGGGACGGTCGCTCCGAGCAGGTCCCCGCAGAAGGGACGGCGATCCTCTTCGCCCGCTCCATCGCCGCCGTGCTGCCCGACGACCTGCCCGAGCCGGTGGCGCTCGCCCTGCTCGACGTCTGCGGCGCCCCCGCCGCGACCGCCCGCGTCGTGGAGCGGAGCGGCGCCCGGTCGGTCGTGGTGCTGGGCGCCGCGGGCAAGAGCGGCTGCCTCTCCCTCGCCGCGGCCCGCGCGGCCGGGGCCTCGTCGCTCACCGGGCTGGTGCGCGACGAGGCGGAGGCGGCCGCCCTGACCGCCGCCGGCCTGGCCGACCGGGTGGTGGTCGCCGACGCGACCGATCCGCTGGCCGTCGCCGCCGCCGTGGGCACCCCGGCCGACCTGACCGTGGTGTGCGTGGACGTCCCGGGGGCGGAGCACGGCGCGGTCCTCGCCACGGCCCAGGGCGGCACCGTGGTCTTCTTCTCCATGGCCACCTCCTTCCCGGCGGCGGCCCTGGGCGCGGAGGGGATGGCGGCGGACGTGACGATGCTGGTGGGCAACGGCTACACGCCGGGGCACGCGGCGATGGCCCTGGACCTCTACCGGACGACGCCGGGCGTGCGCGCCCTGGTCGATCCGCGGGTGCACGCGTGAGCCTGCTCCTCACCGACGTGACGATCGGCGACCGCCCGGGCCGGGCGGTGCACGTCGACCGCGGCCGGATCACCTGGCTCGGCGACGCCGTGGACGCGCCGTCCGCCGGTCGGACCGTCGCGGGGGAGGGGGCGCTGCTCACCCCGGCCTTCGTCGACGCGCACGTGCACGCGACGGCGACCGGACTGGCGCTCACCGGTCTCGACCTCCACTCGAGCTCGAGCGTTGCCGGCGCCGTCGCGGCGCTGCGGGAGCACCTCGCCGCCGCGGCGGGAGGCGTGGTGCTCGGCACCGGGTGGGACGAGACCGGCTGGCCGGAGGGGCGGGGGCTGACCCGGGCCGACCTGGACGACGTCGCCGGCGACCGGCCGGTCTACCTGGCGCGGGTCGACGTCCACTCGGCGACCGTCTCCACCGCGCTGCTCGACCGCATCCCCGGCATCGCGGAGCTGCCCGGGTACGCGCCGGACGGGCAGCTGCGCCTGGACGCCCACCACGCCGCGCGCCAGGCCGCCTTCGGGGCGGTCACCCCGGCGCAGCGGCGGGCCGCCCAGCGCGCCACCCTCGACGCCGCGGCGGCGCTGGGCATCGGGACGCTGCACGAGATGGCCGGTCCCGAGGTGTCGGGCGCCGACGACCTCGCCGGGCTGCTCGCCCTGGCGGGGGAGCAGCCGGGGCCGCGGGTGCTCGGCTACTGGGGCGAGCTGGCCGAGCGCGGAGGGCTCGACCTGGTGCGCGAGCTCGGGCTCGTCGGCGCGGGTGGCGACCTGTTCTGCGACGGCGCCTTCGGGTCGCACACCGCCGCCCTGAGCACCCCCTACGCCGACCGGCCGGGCACCTCCGGGGCACTCCGCTTCGACACGGCGTCGCTGGTGCACCACGTCCGCGCCTGCACCGAGGCGGGGATCCAGGCCGGGTTCCACGTCATCGGCGACGTCGCCGTCCGGCAGGTCCTGGACGCGATCGGGACGGTGGTCGACGAGCTGGGCGTGGCGGCCGTCCGCGCCTGCCGGCACCGCCTCGAGCACCTGGAGATGCCCGACGACGACGTCGTCGACCGCATGGCCGTCTGGGGCGTCGTCGCCAGCGTGCAGCCGGCCTTCGACGCCGCCTGGGGTGGCGACGCCGGCATGTACGCCGAGCGGCTCGGCGCCGAGCGCGCGGCCGGCACCAACCCCTTCGCCGACCTCGCCGACGCCGGCGTCGTCCTGGCGCTGGGCAGCGACGCCCCGGTGACCGCGCTCGACCCGTGGGGCGGCGTGCACGCCGCCGTCGACCACCGGACGCCCGGCTCGGGGCTGCGCCCCTTCGACGCCTTCGACGCCGCCACCCACGGGGGCTGGTCCGCCGCCCGGCGGGAGCACCCCGCCGGCCCGCTCGCCGCCGGCGCCCCCGCCGACCTCGCGCTCTGGGCCACCACCAGCACGCTGTCCACCGTCCTCGCCGGCCGGGAGCGCCCCGCCTGCCGCCTGCTGGTCGTCGGAGGAGAACCCGCATGACCCGTCTCGAGCTGGACCCCGCCCTGGTGGCGCGGGCGCGGGAGCTGGCCGCCCGGGCCGCCGCGCCGGTCGTCGACCTCGCCCACCGGCACACCACCGTCTCCGTCGAGCGGGCGGTGCTGCGCCTGGCCGGCCTCACCGGCACCGACCCGGTGACGGGGGAGGGGAGGGTCGAGGACCGGGTGCCGTGGGTGAACCGGGTGGTCGACGCCGTCCGGGACCAGGTGGGGCTGGAGTCCGGCGTCGCGCTGCCGGTCTGGCACGCGCTGGCGTCCGGGAGGACCCTCCAGCAGCTCGCCGAGGAGGTGGGCGCCGGCACGGCGCGGTTCGCGGTACCCACCGGTGCGGACGCCGAGCGCGCCCGCGCGGCGGCCCGCGCCGCGGTCGCCGGCGGCATCGCCCGGATCGACGCCAACCGGCGGCGCCGCGAGGAGCTGGTGGCGCAGCACGGGGACCCCCCGCGCCGGCCGTGGATCTACCTGATCGTGGCCACCGGCGACATCCACGAGGACATCCCGCAGGCCCAGGCCGCCGCCCGGGCCGGGGCCGACGTCATCGCCGTCATCCGCTCCACCGGGCAGTCGCTGCTGGACTACGTGCCCGAGGGCGCCACCCGCACCGGCTACGCCGGCACGTACGCCACCCAGGAGAACTTCCGGCTCATGCGGGCCGCCCTGGACGACGTCAGCGCCGAGCTGGGCCGCTACGTGCGGCTCACCAACTACGCGTCCGGCCTGTGCATGCCCGAGATCGCCGTCCTGGCCGGGCTCGAGCGGCTGGACATGATGCTCAACGACGCGATGTACGGGATCCTCTTCCGCGACATCAACCCGCGGCGCACCTTCGTCGACCAGCGGTTCAGCCGGATGGTGCACGCCCGCGCCGGGATCATCATCAACACCGGCGAGGACAACTACCTCACCACCGCCGACGCCGTCGACGAGGCGCACACGGTCACGGTCAGCCAGCTGCTCAACGAGACCCTCGCGCACGAGGCGGGGCTCGAGGACTGGCAGCTGGGGCTCGGCCACGCCTTCGAGATCCAGCCCGAGCGGCACGAGTCCTTCCGGCTCGAGCTCGCGCACGCGCTGCTGGCCCGCAGCCTCTTCCCGGACGCGCCGCTGAAGTGGATGCCGCCGACCAAGCACATGACCGGCGACGTGTTCCGCGGCTACCTGCTCGACGGGTTCTTCAACCTGGCCGGAGCGCTGACCGGACAGGGCATCCTGCTGGTCGGGATGATGACCGAGGCCGTGGTGACGCCGTGGCTGTCCGACCGCGACCTGGCGCTGCGCAACGTCCGCTACGTGCTCGACGCTGCGGGCAACCTGGCCGAGGACTTCTCCCCGCCGCGGGGCGGGTTCATCGACCGGCGGGCGCACACCGTGCTCACCGAGGCCGTCGGGCTGCTGGAGAAGATCGCCGACCACCCCGAGGGGCTGATCCAGGCGATCGCCGACGGCACCTTCGGCATCACCCGGCGCCCCGCCGACGGCGGCAAAGGCCTGGACGGCGTCGTGGCGACCGGCCCGGACGCGTACAACCCCGCGCTGGAGCTCCTGGGAGAACAGGGGGAAGCCGACCATGCCTGACGGTTCGATCGTGCGGCCGTACGGCGACACCACCGGCGACGGGATGGTGCAGACCTCGTTCACGTTGCCCGTGCCCGCCGGGCCGAAGGCCGACGGCGCCGCGCTCCAGCTGGCGAACAAGATGGGCATCCACCCCGCGATGGTCGTGCACAGCCACGCCATCGACAGCGGCTACACCTTCTTCGTCGTCTACGGCAGCGTGCAGCACCTGGTCGACCTGGACGCCGTCGTCGTCGAGGAGCGGGCCTACCCGCTGCTGTCGTCGGCGGAGATCAACGCCGCGATCCGGACCGGCCTCAACCGCAAGCTGGTCGTGCTCGGCGCTTGCATCGGAACGGACGCGCACACGGTCGGCATCGACGCGATCCTCAACGTGAAGGGCTTCGCGGGGGAGAAGGGCCTGGAGTACCTGCGCGAGATGGCCGTGACGAATCTCGGCGCCCAGGTCACGGTGCCCGAGCTCGTGGCCAGGGCCCGCGCCGCCCGCGCCGACGCCGTCCTCGTCTCCCAGGTCGTCACGCAGAAGGACGCCCACCTGCGCAACACCCGCGAGCTGGCCGCCGCCTTCCGCGAGGCGATGGGGGAGCAGCGCCCCCTGCTCGTCGTCGGCGGCCCGCGCTTCGACCCCGCGATGGCCGCCGACCTCGGCGTGGACAAGGTCTTCGGCCGGGGGACGACGCCCGGCGAGGTCGCCAGCTACCTGGTGCACGCACTGATCCCGGAGGAGCCCCGATGACCGAGGACCCGAGGCTCGGCCTCACCGTCACCCACCGCCGCTACGTGCCCTACGCGCACGCCCACTACGGCGGCTCGCTGGTCGACGGCGCCTACAGCCTCGGGCTGTTCGGCGACGTCGCCACCGAGGTCGCGATCGTCATGGACGGCGACGAGGGGCTGCTGGCCGGCTACTCCGAGGTCCGCTTCCTCGGGCCCGTCCGGGCCGGCGACGTGCTGGAGGCGACGGCCGAGGTGGTCCGCATCGGCCGGCGCAGCCGGGAGCTGCGCTGCACCGCGCGCGTCGTGGCCCGGGCCGAGCCGGAGCGGGGGGCCTCCGCAGCGCGGGTGCTCGACGAGCCGCTGATCGTCGTCGAGGCCGTGGCGACCCTCGTCGTGCCGGCAGCAGGGTAACGATCGGGTCACAGTCGGTCTCCCGGTTACCGGAAGTGTCGGCACGACCGCGCTGTGTTCTTACAGTCCCTGCAGTTCTTCTTCCGGGAGCACCGCGCCGTGCCCCTCGGATCCAGCGTGCGGGCCCTCCGGTGCGAACCGGGCCGCGGGGGCCGGCGTGAGACCCGGGGGAGCGGCCGGCGAACCCGGCGGAACCCGAGCGGACCCCGTCATCAGACAACGGTCGCGCCGGTCGCCGCCAGCGACCGGCCGTCCGGCCCGAAGACGAGAGCCCGACCGGGACCCCGCCGGCGCGCACCCCGGTCGGGGGAATGACCTCGTCCAGCGCGACGGGGCGAGTGGGATGCTGGGTCAGGACCGCGGCGACGAGCGTGGCGGTCCGGACCCCGTCCGACCGGTTCGGGGAGGCACCCCGGCTCTGGGCGACGTCCCGGTGACGGTCGGGACGGTTCCCGGGAGGGCATGCGTGGTGGCGGCTCCGAGCGCGCCGGCGCCTGCCGTGCCGACGGCGGACCCCGGCTCCGGCCGGCTGACGGGCCTGACCGCCCGGCTGCCCTGGCGGACGCTGCTGGCCGCGCTCGGCGGCCTGGCCATGATGCTGGCCTTCCCCTCCGCCGGGATCCTGCCGCTGGCCGTGCTGGGTCCGGCCGCCCTGACCGTGGCGGCGCACCGCGTGCGGGTCCGGTTCGGGGTGTGGCTCGGGCTGGTCACCGGCCTCGCCTTCTTCGTCCCGCTGCTGTCCTGGACCGGCGTGTACGTCGGGTCGTTCCCCTGGCTGGCCCTCGCGGTCGTGCAGTCGCTGTACCTGGCGCTGCTCGGCGGCGCCACGGCGCTGGCGACCCGGCTGCCCGGGTGGCCGGTGTGGGTGGCGGCGCTGTGGGTGGCCCAGGAGGCGCTGCGCGGGCGCGCGCCCTTCGGCGGCTTCCCGTGGGGCCGGCTCGGGCTGAGCCAGACCGACGGCCCGCTGCTGTCCCTCGCCGCCTACGGCGGGGTGCCGCTGGTGAGCTTCGCGGTGGCCCTGCTCGGCGCCCTCCTGGCCGGGGCCGTCCTGGTGGGCCGCCGCGCGCCCCGGACCGCCGCCGTGCGCCTCGCCGCGGCCGGCGCCGTCCTGCTGATCGGCGCGACGGCGTGGTTGCCGCTGGCCGGGCCCTCGCTCACCACCGGCGGTCCGACGGCGACCGTCGCGGTCATCCAGGGCGACGTCCCGCGGGCCGGGCTCGACTTCAACGCCCAGCGGCGCGCGGTGCTCGACAACCACGTGCAGCGCACCCTGGAGCTGGCCGACGCGGTCGAGGCCGGGGAGCAGCCGCAGCCGGACCTGGTGATCTGGCCGGAGAACAGCTCCGACATCGACCCCTACACCAACGACGACGCCGCGGCGCAGATCGACCGCGCGGCCACCGCCATCGGCGTGCCGGTGCTCGTCGGTGCGGTCGTCGACGGACCGGGCCGCTCCATCAGCAACACCGCGATCGTCTGGGACCCCGACGAGGGCCCGGGGGAGACCTACGTGAAGCGGCACCCCGTGCCCTTCGGCGAGTACATCCCCTACCGCTCCTTCTTCCGGCTGTTCAGCGACCAGGTCGACCTGGTGCGCCGCGACTTCGCCGCCGGGGACGACGTCGGCCTGCTCGACGTCGGCGGCACGCAGCTGGGTGACCTCATCTGCTTCGAGGTGGTCTACGACGGCCTGGTGCACGACGTGGCCGGCGCCGGCATGCTCGTCGTCCAGACCAACAACGCCACCTTCGGCTACACCGACGAGAGCGAGCAGCAGCTGGCGATCAGCCGGCTCCGGGCGGTCGAGCACGGCCGCACCGTGGCCATCGCCGCGACCAGCGGGATCTCGGCGATCGTCGCGCCCGACGGCTCGGTGGTGCGCTCCTCGGAGCTGTTCACCCCCGACGTGTTCGTCGAGGAGATCGCCCAGCGTGGCAGCCGCACCCTGGCGACCCGCCTGGGCTCGGCCCCCGAGTGGGCGCTCACCGCGGTGGGCCTGGGCGCGCTGGCCGTCGCCGTGCGCCGGAACCGGGCGGCCCGGTGACCGACCGCGTGCTCGTGGTGGTGCCGACCTACGACGAGATCGAGAACCTGGAGACGGTCCTGGCGCGGCTGCACGCCGCCGTCCCGGACGCGCACGCGCTGGTCGTGGACGACGGCTCGCCGGACGGCACCGGCGAGCTTGCCGACCGCCTGGCCGCCGCGGACCCGCGCGTGCACGTGCTGCACCGCACCGAGAAGGCCGGCCTGGGCCCGGCCTACGTCGCCGGCTTCGGCTGGGCCGCGGAGCACGGGTACGACGTCGTCGTCGAGATGGACGCCGACGGCTCGCACGCCCCCGAGCAGCTCCCGCAGCTCCTGGCCGGCCTGGCCGACGCCGACCTGGTGCTGGGCTCCCGCTACGTGCCCGGCGGGAGCGTGGTCGACTGGCCGCTGCACCGCCTGCTCCTGTCGCGCGCCGGCAACCGGTACACGCGCTGGGCGCTGCGGCTGCCGCTGCGCGACGCCACCGGCGGGTACCGGGCCGCGCGGCGCACGCTCCTCGACCGGCTGCCGTTCGACGACGTCGCCAGCCAGGGCTACTGCTTCCAGGTCGACTGGGCCTGGCGGGCGGTGCGGGCCGGCGCGCGGGTCCGCGAGGTGCCCATCACCTTCGCCGAGCGGGAGCACGGCAGGAGCAAGATGAGCGGCTCGATCGTTGGAGAGGCGTTGGTACGGGTCACCGCGTGGGGCCTCCGCGACCGGCTGGCCGACCGGCTGCCGGGCCGGATCTCCCGGCCCGTGCCGGCGCGGCCCCGCGACGGCGGGCGGTCGAGCGCGGCCCGGTAGGCGGGTCGCCGCCGCCGGTCTCGGACGGGGCAGGAGAGGCAGGACGTGGTGGGACGACGGTTGCGGCTGCTGGTCGGGCTCTGGGCCCTGGCCGAGGTGATCGTGCTCGTCCTGGTGGCGCAGTGGATCGGGGTCGGCTGGACCGTCCTCGCGACGCTGGCCACCAGTGCGCTGGGCTGGGTGCTTCTGGCCCGGCAGGGGACCAGGGCGCTGGCCGAGCTGCGCGAGCGGGCCCGCACCCGGCGGTCGGCCGGCCGGGAGCTGGGCGACGCCGGGCTGATCGGCGTCGGGGGGCTGCTCATGGTGCTGCCCGGGTTCCTCGGCGACCTCGTGGGCCTGCTGTGCCTGCTGCCGGGCACCCGCTCGCTGGTGCGGGCGGTCCTCGGCCGGCTGATCGCCTCGCGGGTGCCGGTGGGGCTGCGCCCGCCGGTGCGGGTGGAGAGCGTCCGCACCGCCGAGGTGCCCGACGCCGGTCCCGCGCCCGCGGCCGGCCCGCTGGTCATCGAGGGCGAGGTCCTGCGCGGCCCGGACGGCCGCCCGCTGCGCTGACACCCCGCAGACGCAGAACGGCCCCGGTGGATCGCTCCACCGGGGCCGTCGTGACGTCCTTCGTCAGCTGGCGCGGGTGCGCCGGCCGCGGAGCACCTCGAGGCGCTCGGCCAGGACCTCCTCGAGGTCCTCGACGGAACGACGCTCCAGGAGCATGTCCCAGTGGGTCCGCGGGGGCTTGACCTTCTTGGGGGCCGGCTCGGCGCCGCCCACCAGCTTGGCCGCGGAGCCGTCGAACTTGCACTCCCAGGTGTCCGGGAGCTCCGCGTCGTCGGCGAAGGGCACCGTGAAGAGGTGACCCGAGGGGCACTTGTACTCGGCGTACTGCCGCTCGATCGGGGCGGTGTTCCGCTCGGTCTCGTAGCTGACGCTGCCCAGTCGGCTGCCGCGCAGTGAACGCTCGCCCATGGCACACCGGTCCTCTCGTGCTTCGGGTGTCGGTCGGTCGATGCCCGCCCGGCAGGGGCATTACCCATGCCTGCGGGAGTCACTTGCACCAACGACGGAGTTCGCGGAGAGATTCCGCTGAATCGGTGGACAATCATCGCATGGGGGCAGAAACTGCGCGCCTCCGCCCCCCGGAGGGGTGAGCTGCCGGCTCAGGGGAGCGCGAGCTGCCCGGGACCGGCCGCGGTGGGGCCCAGCTCGCCGCGCACGTGGTGCCGCCGGCACAGCACCTGGTAGCGCACGGCGGGGGAGGGGCCGCCCTCCTCGCCGGGCAGCTCCGCGGGGGCGGTGTCGGCCACGACGACGGTTTCGCCGGAGCGCACCATCACCCCGTCGACGACCCGCGCGTTGAGCAGCCCGGGCAGCCCGCACCAGCACAGGACCTCGACCTGGACCCGCTGCACGTCGTCGGCGACCTCCAGCAGCCGCTCGGTGCCCGGGAACAGCCGGGTGCGGAAGTCGGTGGTCAGCCCGAAGGCGTAGACGTCGACGTGCGACTCGTCGACGAGCTCGGCGAGCTGGTCGACCTGGGCGGCGGAGAGGAACTGCGCCTCGTCGACGATCAGGTAGTCGACGCGCTGGCCGTCCGCCCACCGGTCGCGCACCAGCAGCCGCAGGTCGGTCGCGCCGTCGATCTCGATCGCCTCGCGGGACAGCCCCACGCGGGAGCTGATCTGCGGCGCCGCCGAGCGGTCCCCCTGCGTCACCAGCAGCCCGTAGCGGCCCTGCCGGCTCTGGTTGTGGTCCACCTGCAGGGCCAGCGTCGACTTCCCGCAGTCCATCGGCCCGTGGAAGAACCGCAGGTGCGCCGGCGCCGGGTGCCGGCGCCGGTCGCCGGACGCCGGGACCGCGGCCGGGACGGGCAGCGGGACCGGGGGAGGGGAGGGGTGCTGATCGGCCGTCACAGTTTCTCCGGTGGGGTGTTGCCGGCCGCGACGACCGCGCGGCGCATGGGGAGCAGGGCCAGGGCGACGAAGCCGGCCACGAAGAAGACCACCAGGCTCACGATCGCCAGCCGGTAGGACCCGGTGAGCTGGTAGGTGAGGCCGAAGGCGAGCGGCCCGAGCCAGCTGGTGCCGCGGTCGCTGATCTCGTAGAAGCCGTAGTACTCGGCCTCCTTGCCGGCCGGGATGAGCTGGCTGAACAGCGACCGCGACAGCGCCTGCGTGCCGCCCTGGACCAGCCCGATCACCGCGGCCAGCGCGTAGAACTGGGCGACGGCGCCCTCCTGGAGGAAGAACGCGGCCAGCAGCACGCCGATCCAGGCGACGAGCGCACCGAGCACCACGCGCTTGGCGCCGTAGACCCCGGCCAGCCGCCCCAGGCCCAGCGCGCCGGCGATGGCCACCACCTGGACCATGAGGATGGCGCCGGTGAGCACGTCCTGCTCGAGGCCCAGCTCCTCGGTGGCGTAGGTCGCCGACAGCGAGATCACCGTCTGGACGCCGTCGTTGAACAGCAGGTAGGCGCCCAGGAACCACAGGGTCAGCGGGAAGGCGCGCATCTCGCGCAGCGTCGTCGCCAGCTGCCGGAACCCGGTTCCGGTGCGGACGGCGTCGGGGTCACGGACCGGCCGGTCGCGCAGCCGCGACAGGGTGAACACGGTGAACGCGCCCCACCACAGGCCGGCGCTGGCCAGGCAGATGCGCACCGCCTCGCCGGTGGTGAGCCCCAGGGAGTCGGCGCCGAGGACCAGCCCGAGGTGCACGGCGAGCAGCAGGGCACCGCCCACGTAGCCGAAGGCCCAGCCCTTGCTGGAGACGGCGTCGCGCTCGTCGGGCCCGGCCAGGTCGGGCAGCCACGAGTAGTAGACGACGGTCGCGGCGCCGAAGCTGATGTTGGCCACGACGAACAGCAGCGCCCCGAGCAGGTAGCGGCCGTCGGCGACGAAGAACAGCCCTGTCGTGGCCAGGGCGCCCAGGGCGGCGAACCCGCCGAGCAGCTGGCGCTTGCGCCCCGTCCGGTCGGCGACGGCGCCGGTCAGCGGGAGGACCAGGACCTGCAGGACGACCGACACCGACAGCACGTAGGAGAACCAGCTGCCGGGCGGGATGTCGAGCCCGAGCACGGGCAGCCGGCCGTCCTCGCCGACGGCGTCCTCGGCGACCGACGTGAGGTAGGGGCCCAGGAAGACGGTCGTCACCGAGGTGTTGAAGACCGACATGGCCCAGTCGTAGGAGTACCAGCCGAAGCGTTCGCGGCGCAGGGCCCGCTCGGCCGTGGGCTCGTCGGCAGCTGCTCCGGCGGCGGAGGGCGCGGTCACCGGCGCAGGGTGCCAGCCGGTGACCGACCGGTCCAGCACCGGGGGGCGGAGCTCACGGGATGTCCTCCGGGACGACGCCGCCAGGGAAGGCGGCGGGCCGGCTCTGCGGGCGGGTCGGGTCGGGGAACCGCGGTGCCTCCGGCTCGTCGGCGCGCAGCGGCACCAGCCCGCGGGTGATGGCCGCCGCGATGCGGGTGCGCGCCCGGTTGGCGTCCCCGACCCGGCCGGCCCGCAGGTCGTCGAGCACCACGGGCGGGCCGACGTGCACCCGCAGCACCGGGCGGCGCACGACCGCCCGCGCCGCGGTGCGCACCTTGCCCCAGCCGCGGCCGTACTGCAGCACCTCGTGGGCTCCCCACTGGCTGACCGGCAGCACCGGCACCCCCGAGGTGAGCGCGAGCCGGGCCATGCCCGTGCGGCCGCGTTCGGGCCACAGCCCGGGCGCCAGCCCCTGGCGCCCCTCGGGGTAGGCGACGACGTGGCCGCCGTGCGCCAGGGCCACCTGCGTGACGGTGACGGCGGTGCGGGCCAGCTCGGTGCCCCGCTGCACCCGGATCACGCCGCAGCGCTCGAGCAGCCGGCCGACCACCGGCACCCCGAGGATGCCCGCGGTGGCCATGATGCGGGGCCGGACGCCCAGCCGGTGCAGCGCGACGGCCACGACGAAGGGGTCGAAGTCGCCGATGTGGTTGACCGCGAGCAGCAGCGGGCCGCGGCGCAGCTGGTCCGGGACCTCGCCGGTGGCCTCGATCCGGCCGAACAGGCCGACCACCCAGCCGAGCCGGTGCAGCACGAACCGCCAGAACCACCAGGGCGGCGCCGCGGCCACGGCCAGCTCGCGGGCGAACCACCCCGGGTCCTCGGGACCCACCAGCGCGGCCAGCTCCCCCGGCAGGGGAGGGGCGGTGCGGGCGTTCAGCGTGGTGCCCACTGGCCCCGCTTCTCGAGCAGCTCCCGGAGCATCGCCGGGCGGTCGGTCATGATCCCGTCGACGCCGAGGTCCAGCATCCGCTCGGCCTCGACCGGGTCGTCGACCGTCCACACGTGCACCTGCAGGCCGCGGGCGTGCGCGGCGGCCAGGAACCGCTCGTCGACCAGCGCCCGGCCGCCCAGCTGCAGCGGCACCTGGGCGCACCCGGCCTGGATGCGCACCAGCCCGGCGGCACGGGGGGAGTAGGAGGACAGCCGCAGCGCCGCCACGCCCCGTGGGCCCAGCGACGTGCAGACCGCGGGGCCGAACAGCCGGCGGGCCGCGGCGATGCGGGCGTCGGAGAACGACCCGAGGCAGATCCGGTCGGCGACGTCCATCCGCCGGACGAGGCGCACCAGCGGGGCCAGGACGCCGGCGGCCTTGATGTCGAGGTTGAAGCGGACGTCCGGCCACGCCGCGAGCAGGTCCTCCAGCCGCACCACCGGTTCCCGGCCACCGATCCGGGCCTCCGCCACCTCCGCCCAGCGCAGCGCGTCCACCCGGCCCGTGCGGTCGGTGATCCGCTCCAGGGTCGGGTCGTGGAAGGCGACCAGCACGCCGTCGGCGGTCACCTGGACGTCGGTCTCCAGGTACCGGTAGCCGAGGTCCACGCAGGCCTGGAAGGCCGGCATGGTGTTCTCCAGGTGCTCGATGGCGCCGCCGCGGTGCGCCATGGCCAACGGCGTGGGCGCGTCGAGGAAGGCGAATCGCGCGGAGGCCACGGCGTCCACGCTAGTGGGGGCGCACCGCGGCCCCGTCGAGCCCCCGCCCGGGCAACGGACCGGACCCGCTCTGGCGTGTCCCCGGGTCCTGTCGGAGATCCCGTCTAGCCTCCGCAGACGTGGCACAGCAGCACGCGTCGAGCACCATGACCTCCCCGCAGCTCTCCCCCGCCCCGACGCGGGGGAGGGGCGAGGAACGGCGCTGCGGCTGGTGCCGGCGGGTCCTGCCGGAGCAGGGGTCGGTCGGTCGTCCGCGGCTCTACTGCGGGCAGGCCTGCCGGCAGCGCGCCTACGAGCAGCGCTCGGCCACCGCCAAGGCGGGGCTGCCGGCCGACGTCGTCCTCGTGTCCCGCGCCGAGCTCGACGGGCTGCAGGACCGGCTCTACCAGCTGCGCTGCGCCCTCGAGGACGTCGAGACGCTGCTCACCGAGAAGCCCACCAAGGCCGAGCTCGAGCGGTCGCTGGCCGATCTCGTGCGCTCGACCGGCCGGCTCGACCGCCTCTGGGTGACCGAGCGCTCCTGAGCGCCCCGGCTCAGTCCGGGTCCTGCGTGTCGTCGTTCTGGTCGTCCTCGTTGCCCGGGTCCGGGTTGCTGTTGTCCGGCAGGTTCTCCCGGTCGGCGTCCTCGTCGTCGAGCTCCTCGTCGCTCCCGTTGCCGTCGGTCGTCCCCTCGTTCGGGGTCGCCGGGTCGCCGCAGGCGGTCAGCGTCGCGCCACCCCCGAACAACGCCAGTGCGGTGAACAGTGCGGCGATCGGTCGTCGGATGCGCATGCCTCGACCCTACGAACGTCGGCGCCGGACCGCCCGTCGAAGCACCTCGACCACCCACCTTTCGTCACAGTTACGCAATTCGGGTGGTGTGGTCGGATGGGGGAAGAGGTGGCCCCGGAGCGCCTGAGACGGTTGTCGGCCCGTCATGGCCACACGGCAGCCCGCATCAAGATCAACAGAGATCAAGATCGGCACGGGGGAGCAGGCGCGGATGATCGACCCGGGCGCGGACGGCGGACCTCGATCCGGACCGTGCGCCCGGCCAGGGCAGCTTGCTCGGAACGCCCGAGTGCGAACACGGCGCTCGACGGCGCTCGACGGCGCGCGACGGTGCACGGAGGGCACAGCGCCCGCGAGCGGCGAGCGTCGGCGCCGGCCGCGCACGGCGACCAACCCCTTCTGAGCCTCCGGATCCACCGCCGATAATGCACATTATGTCAACTCATACGACGGCAACCCGCTCCACCACCGGCTGACCGCCCTGCTGGGCGACGATGGCGGCATGCGCACCTGGACCCACGTCGGCCGCTGCTGGACCAACGGCGAGCCCTTCCTCGCCCTCGACGCCGATCTGCTGCCCGACTGGTCCGGTGAGACCGAGGGCCACTACGAGCAACTCGTGCCCGACCTCGGCTACGAGGTCACCAGCGTCCCCGTGGGCGCCGGCCGTGCCGCTCTCCTGCTCACCGACGCCGAGGTCGGCGACGAGGGCTGGCTCGAGATCTACCGCGCCGACGACGGCGCCGTCGCCGTCCTCCAGGTGAACGCCGGCGACTACCCCGCCGCCCTGCAGGCCGCGCTGGCCCACCCGGACGACGCCGGAGACCCGGGCGACCACGTCGCCGTCCCCAGCGGCCGGCTCGCGTTCATCAGCGCCGCGCTCGACGGCGCCGGCGTCCAGGCCGCTCCCCTGGTTCCCGAGGCACCCCGGGCCACGCCGACGTCCGACGCGTACGACGAGCGCCAGGACGACGCCGGCGGTCCGCTGCTGCGCGCCACCGCCCACGGCTTCCGGATCTGGGTCCAGTGGCGGACCGAACTGGCCGGTGATGCCCTCTTCGCCCGCTGGCTGCTCGCCCCCGCGTCCGGCGACTTTTCGTCACGGTGACGTTTTCCCGATGAGCCCCCGCCGTCCGCGGCGTCGTACCCGGGAACGCCCCGTCCGACAGGAGGACCCGTGCCCACCGTCAGCCCGATCATCGTGACGTCCGACCTCGAGCGCCTGCGCACCTTCTACACGGAGCTGCTGGGCGCCACGGAGGCCGAACGCGTCCCCGAGGAGGGGCCGGTGTTCTTCGTCGGGCTCCGGATCGGCGACTCCCACCTCGGCCTCGTGGCCGACGGCGACGTCTCCCCCGGCGCGCCGACCCGCGTGGTGCTGAGCATCGACGTCCCCGACGTCGACGCGCTGCTGCCGCGGGTGACCGCCCTGGGTGGCCGGTCGGGGTCCGGTGCGAACGACATGCCCTGGGGTCAGCGCGTCGCGCACATCAGCGATCCGGACGGCAACGCGGTGAACCTGACCCAGCAGCTGTGAGGTCCCGGTCGCTCCCCGCGCCGGGGAACGACCGGGACCCGGGTCAGCCGATCTCGCTGCGCTCGATGCGCACCCAGCCGGCGACCAGGGGCACCACGCCCCAGAGGGCGAGCGACGTCGCCACCTGCGCCCAGCCCTGGCCGTCGAGCGTGCCGTCGTACATCGGGGCCAGCGTGGTGCCGAGGTCCAGCCAGTCGCGCATCCAGGTGAGGCTGCCGACGGTGTTCGACACGACGGTCACGACCGTCGGGAGCACGAAGTACAGGACGATCGCCAGCGGGGAGCTGAGCAGCAGCATGCCGAAGGCGACGCCGACGAGGACCGTGACCACCTGCGCCACGAGCACCTGCCCGACCTGCGCTCCCGAGAGGCTCCAGTCGGCGCTGTGGGAAGTGAGCACCGGGGTGAGGAGCGCGCCGAGGGCGGAGGCGACGGCCGCGGCAGCCACCCCCAGCACGCCGAGGACCGTGGCGGCGAGGACCTTCGCCGTCAGCACCCGCGAGCGCGCCGGCACCAGCGCGAACGTGGTCATGGCCGTGCGCTGCGACCACTCGCTGGTGACCAGCAGGATGCCCAGCACCGGGAGCAGCAGGCTGATCGGCAGCTGGGTGATCGCGAAGAAGTTCGCGAGGGTGCGGTCCTGCTCGTCCCCGGCGAACAGCAGCAGCGCGACCGCCGCGACCGTGGTCAGGCCGACGACGAGCAGCAGCCAGAACCCGGCGCGGGTGTCGCTGGTCTTGCGCAGCTCCACGCGGGTGAGCCGCAGCAGCGACGGCGCCGGGGCCGAGCCGGGCGACGGCGTGGACGCGGTGGACGGGACGGTGGCGGTGCTCATGCCCGGGTCTCCTGGATCTGGGGGGCGGTCGCGGTCGGGGCGCCGCCGGCGCTCGGGCCGGTCAGCGAGCGGAAGAGCTCCTCGAGCCGGTCGCCGCCGGCCGGCCGCAGCTCCAGCAGGGGCACGCCCGAGCGGGCGGCGGCCAGCCCGACCGCCTCGGCGGTCCCGTCGGCCACCAGCGAGTCCGCCGACCCGGCGGTGGCGCCGATGCCGGCCGCCGCCAGCGCCGCCGCCAGCGCGCCGCGGTCGCGGGCCCGGACCAGCGTGCCGGTCCCGGCGAGGAGCTCCTCGCTGCCGCCCTGCGCCACGATGCGGCCGCCGGCGATGACGACGAGCCGGTCGGCGACCGCCTCCACCTCGCGCAGCAGGTGCGAGGAGAGCAGCACGGTACCGCCGCGGTCGGCGAAGCCCCGGAGCAGCCCGCGCATCCAGAAGATGCCCTCGGGGTCCAGCCCGTTGGCCGGCTCGTCCAGGACCAGCACCTGCGGGTCACCCAGCAGCGCCGATGCCAGGCCGAGCCGCTGCCGCATGCCCAGCGAGTACTTGCCGACCCGCTTGCCGGCCGGCTTCCCCGCCAGGCCGACCTGCTCCAGGACCTCGTCCACCCGCCGGGGTGCGACGCCCAGGACCATCGCGGACAGGGTGAGCGCCTCCCGCCCCGTCCGGCCGGCGTGCTGGGCACCGGCGTCGAGCAGCACGCCGATGTGCCGGCCGGCGTTCGGCAGCTCGCGGTAGCGCCGCCCGCCGATCGTCGCGGTGCCGGTGGTGGGCAGCGTCAGCCCGCAGAGCGCCCGCAGGGTCGTGGACTTCCCGGCCCCGTTGGGTCCGAGGAAGCCGGTGACGGTCCCGGGCGCGCAGCTGAAGGAGACGTCGGAGACGGCGAGCTGGGCGCCGTACCGCTTGGTCAGGTGTTCGACGGAGATCACGCGGACCACCCTGCCGTGGCCGCCCGGCGGACCGCGTCAGCCCGACGGCGGTTCCCCCTCGACCTTGGTCGACCGTTTCCCCCGCGTTCGCGACCTTCGGTCGATGCCACCGACGTCCGTCGTCCGTAGCCTGCGAGGGTGCCCACCGCCGTCCGCCCCGCTGCCGGGTCCCCTCCGGGCATCGACCACCCGTCGCTGGTCCCCGCGCTGCTGCTGGCCGACTCGCTCTCCCCGGAGGCCGCCGACGGGCGCGGCCGGGTGCCGCGATCGGTCCGGGACTGGGTGGTCGACGTCGCGCTGTTCCTCGTCGCCGTCGTGGCCGGCCTGCTCGCGTTCGCCGAGGCCGCCGGCCGTGCCGCGCCGCCGTCGGACGGCCTGCTGTTCCTCGACCTGGTCGCCGGCTCGCTGGCGTGCCTGCTGCTCTGGGCGCGGCGGCGGTGGCCGGTGGGCCTCGCGCTGCTGCTGACCGTGCCCGGCGCCTTCTCGGACATGGCCGGCTTCGCCGTCTTGATCAGCCTGTTCACCGTCGCCGTGCACCGCACCTGGCAGCCGGTGGCCGTCGTCACCGCGGCGAACCTGGCCTCCTTCGCCGTGTACCTGCGGCTGCGGCCGGATCCCGAGCTGCCCACCCCCGCCTTCCTGGCGATCGGGACCGTGGCGACCGCGGCGGTGGTGGCCTGGGGCATGTTCGTCCGCGCCCGCCGCCAGCTGGTGGTGTCGCTGCGCGACCGCGCCGACCGCGCCGAGGCCGAGCAGCGGCTGCGCGTCGAGCAGGCCCAGCAGCTGGAGCGCACCCGGATCGCCCGCGAGATGCACGACGTCCTCGCGCACCGGCTGTCGCTGCTGAGCATGCACGCCGGGGCGCTGGAGTTCCGCCCGGACGCCCCGCCGGCCGACGTCGCGGCCGCCGCCGGCGTGATCCGGGCGAGCGCCCACCAGGCGCTGGAGGACCTGCGCGAGGTCATCGGCGTGCTGCGGACCGCCCGGGAGCCGGGTGCCGTCGAGCCACCCCAGCCCACGCTCGTGGACCTGCCCGCACTGGTCGAGGAGAGCCGGCAGGCGGGCCTGCGGGTCCGGGCCCGGTACCAGGTGGCCGACCTGGCCGAGGTCCCCGCCTCGGCGGGGCGGGCGGCCTACCGGGTGGTGCAGGAGGCGCTGACGAACGTGCGCAAGCACTCCCCGGGCACGGTCGCCGACGTGCTGGTCGACGGCGCCGCGGCCACCGGCCTCACCGTGGAGGTGCGCAACCCGCTGCGCGTCGGCGGCTCGCAGCCCTCCTCCGTACCGGGCAGCGGCACCGGTCTCGTGGGCCTGCTCGAGCGGGTCAGCCTGGCCGGCGGCAGCCTGGAGCACGGCTGGACGCCCGACGGCGAGTTCCGGCTCCGCGCCCGGCTGCCCTGGCCGGCCGCCGGTGGCGCGGCGTGACGGCGCCGGAGGGCGCCGCGGTCCGGGTGCTGGTGGTCGACGACGACCCGCTGGTGCGCGCGGCCCTGTCGATGGTGCTCGGCGGGGCGGACGGGCTGCGGCTGGTCGGCGAGGCGGCCGACGGCGACGAGGTGCCGGCCGCGGTCGCCGCCACCGCGCCCGACGTCGTGCTCATGGACATCCGGATGCCCCGGGTGGACGGCCTGGCCGCCACCGAGCGGCTGCAGGCCGGCGGCGACGCCCCGCAGGTCATCGTGCTCACCACGTTCGACGCCGACGACCACGTGCTGCGCGCTCTGCGAGCCGGCGCCAGCGGCTTCCTGCTCAAGGACACCCCGCCCGCGGACATCGTCGACGCGGTCCGCCGGGTGGCCGACGGCGAGCCGATGCTCTCCCCCACCGTCACCCGCCAGCTGATCGCGCACGTGGCGGAGGCCGCCGCACCGCGGGACGACGACGGCGACCGCGCCCGCGCTCTCCTGGCCCGGCTCAGCGAGCGGGAGCGCGAGGTGGCCCTGGCGGTCGGCCGGGGGCTGTCCAACGCCGACATCGCCGCCGAGCTCTACATGAGCGTGGCCACGGTCAAGGCGCACGTCTCCCGCCTGCTCGTCAAGCTGGAGGCGGGCAACCGGGTGCAGGTGGCCCTCGTGGTGCACGACGCCGGGCTGCTCTGACGGGCCCGTTCCTCCGGCGCCCCGGCCGGGTAGCGGGCGGGAACCCACCCCACCAGGAGGAACCATGACGGAGTCCCGTCCCGACACCGACGAGCACCGCGAGCCCGGCGGCACCCCCTCCCCCGGTCCCGGCAACCTGACCGACCGGCCGCTCACCCCCGGAACGGACGACGACGGTTCGGCGACGGCGGTGCCCGGCGCCTACCAGGCCGACGAGGCGGAGCAGGAGCGCGGCAAGGCGGTCAAGCCGGGCAATTGAGCGTCAGCGCCCGGCGGCGGCCACCCGGAGACCGAGGACGACCAGCACCGTTCCGCTCACGGCCTCCAGCCGCCGCCGGACGCGGGGCCGGCGGAACCACGTGCCCGCCCGGGCCACGGCGGCCGCCAGCGCGAGGTAGAGCGCCGTCTCCACGGCCACCTGCAGCAGGGCGAGCGCGGCCGTCGTGGCGAAGACCGGCCCGTCCACCGGCACGAACTGCGGGTAGAAGGCCAGCATGAAGATCGCCGCCTTCGGGTTGGCCAGCTGCACGAGCACGCCCTCGCCGAACGCCGTCCACCAGCGCCGCCGCGACGGGGTGGCCGGCTCGGGGTCGAGGGACCCGCCGCTCCCCCGCTGCCGCCAGGCGGCCCGCCAGGCGCGGACGCCGAGGACGATCAGCACTGCGGCGCCCACCACCCGCAGCAGGAGGAAGCCGGCCTCCGACGCCGCGACAAGCGCCACACCCGCGGCCGCCGCCAGCGCCCACAGGTAGAGCCCCAGCTCCAGCCCGAGCACGGTGGGCACGGCGCCGCGGAAGCCGCGCAGCGCCGCTCGTCGCAGGATGAGGGCCATCGCCGGACCCGGCGACGCGGAGATCAGCAGCACGGCGAGCAGGAAAGCCGGCAGGGTCGCGAGCAGGTCCACGCCTGGATCGTCGCAGCGGGCGGGCCGGCCCGTCCACGCGGTTGCCGGCCCGGCCTCCGGCCGGTTGCCAGGGGGGTGCGGTTGACTGCTGCGTCGTGGACGGCGGCCTCGGGGGGTTCTGGGACCGCGTCACCGCCACCGCCCCTCCCCCGCCGCTCGAGCTGCTGCTGGGCTCCGCCGCGGCCGCCGCGCTGCTGGTGCTCTCCCCCGTCCTGTGGCGGCTGACCCGGCACGTGGTGACGATCGCGCACGAGGGCGCGCACGGTGTGGTCGCGCTGCTGGTCGGACGGCGGCTGTCCGGCATCCGGCTGCACTCCGACACCTCGGGGCTCACGGTGTCGGCCGGCCGCCCCACCGGGCCCGGCATGGTGCTCACCTGCGCGGCCGGCTACACCGGCCCCGGTCTGATCGGGCTGGGGGCCGCGGCGCTGCTCGCCTCCGGCCACGCGGTCGGCCTGCTCTGGGCGCTGCTGGTCCTGCTCGCGCTGCTGCTGGTGCAGATCCGCAACTGGTACGGGCTGTGGTCGGTGCTGGTCACCGGAGCCGTGGTCTTCGCGGCAACCTGGTGGCTGCCGCCGGACGGGCAGACCGCGTTCGCGGCGCTGGCCACCTGGTTCCTGCTGCTCGCCGCGCCGCGCACCGTGCTGGAGCTGCACACCGCCCGCCGCCGTCGGCGCGCCCCCGACTCCGACGCCGACCAGCTGGCCCGCCTCACCCGCATCCCGGGGCTGGTCTGGGTGGGCGTGTTCCTCGTCGTCGACGTCGGCGCCCTGCTCCTCGGCGCGCGGTGGCTGCTGACCTGACAGCGGCCGCCTTCAGTGGCGGTCGTCGGCCGAGGGGTGCGCGGCGGGCGGCGTGCCGGGTCGGGTGCGGCGGCGCGGTTGGCAGCCCGGGGGCTGGTGCACCGGGTCGACCTTCGGCGGCTCCGGGATGTCGAGCACCAGGTCGGCGTGGTCGACGGTGACCTCCCGGCCGTGGTGGCGGATCTCCAGCGGATCGCCGTCGACCAGCCGGTAGGTGGCCGTGTCCGGCGTGACGGTGACGGTGAGCTTGCGGCCCCGGTAGACCACGCGGAAGCGCAGCCGGGTGATCCGCTCGGGCAGCCGCGGGGCGAAGGTGAGCTCGCCGTTGTGGTCGCGCAGCCCGCCGAAGCCGGCGACGGCGACGGTCCACCCGCCGGCCAGCGACGCGATGTGCAGCCCGTGCCCGGAGTTCTCGTGCAGGTTCTGCAGGTCGGTCAGCGCCGCCTCGGCCCAGTAGTCGTAGGCCAGCTGCAGGTGGCCGGTCTCCGCCGCCACCACGGCCTGCTGCGACGCCGACAGCGAGGAGTCGCGGGTGGTCCGGGCCTCGTAGTAGGCGAAGTTCGCGATCTTCTCCTCGAGGGTGAAGGCGTCCCCGCGCAGGTGCAGCGCCATGACCAGGTCGGCCTGCTTGACCACCTGCTTCCGGTAGATCTCGAAGTAGGGGTAGTGCAGCAGCAGCGGGTAGTGGTCGGCCGGCGTGCTCGCGAAGTCCCACTCCTCGTGGTGGGTGAACCCGTCGGACTGCATGTGCACCCCGCGCTGGGTGTCGTACGGCACCGCCATGAGCGCGGCCGCGCGCAGCCAGGTCTCCACCTCCTCCGGCTCCACGGCCAGCCGGCCGGCGACCTCGGGCTGGCGGCGCACCGCGGCGGCCGCCTCGCGCAGGTTCCGCTGCGCCATGAGGTTCGTGTAGACGTTGTTGTCGACGACGGCGGTGTACTCGTCCGGGCCGGTGACGCCGTCGATCCGGAAGCCGTGCTCGGCGTCGAAGTGGCCGAGCGAGGCCCACAGCCGGGCGGTCTCGATCAGCAGCTCGGCGCCGAAGTCGCGGTCGAAGTCCTCGTCCAGCGTGGCGTTGTGGTAGCGGACGACGGCGTCGGCGATGTCGGCGTTGATGTGGAAGGCGGCCGTGCCCGCGGGCCAGTAACCCGAGGTCTCCTCGCCGCGGATGGTGCGCCACGGGAACGCGGCACCGCGGCGGCCCAGCACCCGGGCCCGCTCGCGAGCCAGCTCCAGGGTCGAGTGCCGCCAGCGCAGCGCGTCGCGGACGGCGTGCGGCGCGGTGTAGGTGAGCACCGGGAGCACGTAGGTCTCGGTGTCCCAGAAGGTGTGCCCGTCGTAGCCCGGGCCGGTGAGCCCCTTGGCGGGGATGGCCTGCCGCTCGCCGCGGAGCCCGGCCTGCAGGACGTGGAACATGCCCACCCGCACGGCCTGCTGCAGCTCGCCGTCGCCCTCGATCTCGACGTCGGCCTCGTCCCAGTGCTGGTCCAGCAGCTCCCGCTGCTCGCGCAGCAGCCGGTCGAACCCGGCGAGCTTCGCGGTGGCGAGCGCCGCCTCGACCTGGTCGCGCAGGGCGGCGCCGGAGCGGCGGGAGGACCAGCCGTAGGCCAGGAACTTGACCAGCTTGAGCGAGCCCCCGGGCGGGATCCGCGCCGCGAGGGTGTAGCGGGCCAGGTCGCCGTTGGCCTCGATGTCCTCGGTGCTCGAGTCGGGGATCTGGACGACGTGGTCCATGCCGGCGGCCAGCCGCAGCCGGCTGCGCTTGGTGTGGTGCACCAGCACCGCCCGGCGGCCCCGGCCCACGGAGAACTCCGCCTGCAGGGGGCGGCTCAACGACGCCGCCGCCCGCGGGTCCTCGCTCTCGGTGCCGTGCATCTCGTTGGCCAGCAGGTCCGACTGCAGCGCGACGTAGAGGTCACCGAGGTCGTCGATGACCTCCACCTGGTACTCGACGGCGGCGATCGACCGCCGGGTGAGCGAGACCAGCCGGGTGCTGGTCACCCGCACGCAGCGGCCACCGGGCGAGCGCCACTCGGTCGTGCGGCGCAGCACCCCCGCGCGCAGGTCCAGCGTGCGCCGGTGCTCGAGCACCTCGCCGTAGTTCAGGTCCAGCGGCGAGTCCTTCACCAGCAGCCGGATCAGCTTGCCGTCGGTGACGTTGACGACCGTCTGGCCCTGCTCGGGATAGCCGTAGCCGGCCTCGGCGTACGGCAGCGGCCGCTCCTCGAAGAAGCCGTTGAGGTAGGTCCCGGGGACGACGACCGGCTCGCCCTCGTCGAAGGACCCGCGCATCCCGATGTGCCCGTTGGCCAGCGCGAACACCGACTCGTGCACGCCGAGCGAGCCGTGGTCGAGGCCCACCTCGGTGAGCGACCACGGCTCGATCGGGAAGGTGGCCCGCCCCTCGGTCACGGCTGCTCCCCCAGCAGCAGCTCCAGGTCGTCGACGACGACGTCGGCGCCGGCCTCGGCCAGGGCGTCGGACTGGTCGACGCGGTCGACCCCGACCACGTACCCGAAACCGCCGGCCCGCCCGGCCGCGACGCCGGCGAGGGCGTCCTCGAAGACCACTGCCTCCGACGGCGCGACGCCCAGCGCCCGCGCGCCGGCCAGGAAGGTGTCCGGCTCGGGCTTGCCGCGCAGCCCCTCGCGCGCGGCGACGACGCCGTCGACCCTGGTGTCGATCAGGTCGGCGAAACCGGCGGCGGCGATCACCTGCTCCCCGTTCGCCGAGGCGGTGACGACGGCGGTGGCCAGGCCGGCCGCCTTCACGGCGCGCAGGTAGCGCACCGATCCCGGGTACACCTCCACGCCGTGCTCCTCGAGCTCGCGCAGGACCAGCTCGTTCTTGCGGCCGGCGATGCCCTGCACCGTCGCCGCGTCCGGGGGATCACCCGGCTCTCCCTCCGGCAGCTCGATCCCCCGGCTGGCGAGGAAACCGCGGACCCCGTCGGCCCGCGGTCTGCCGTCGACGAACCGGTTGTAGTCGTCCTGGCTGAACGGCGGCGCGGCCGGATCGGTGGCCTGCAGGTACTCGTCGAAGGTCCGCTTCCACGCCGCGAAGTGGACCGTCGCGGTGCGCGTCAGCACGCCGTCGAGGTCGAACAGGCAGGCGCGGACGGTGTCGGGCAGACCGAGGCCGGGACGGGGCACGGTGCGACGCTACCGGCGTCCCGCGCCGCGCACGTGTCGAACGCGGGGCGCCCTCGTCACGGCACCGGCCGGCGCGCGAACGGCGACGTGCCTGCCTAGGGTCGCGGGGGGGACGGCACCGACCGTCCCCCGCCCCACCAGGCAGGACGCCGCGAACCCCGAGGAGCGCACCGATGGCCGACCGGCCCACCCCGCCGAACCCGTACGACTTCCTGCCGCAGGTGCCCTCCTTCACGGTGACCAGCACCGACTGCGCCGACGGCCGGCCGCTGGCCACGCCGCACGTCAGCGGCGTGATGGGCGCCGGTGGCGAGGACCGCTCGCCGCAGCTGTCGTGGTCGGGGTTCCCGGAGGGCACCCGCAGCTTCGCCGTCACCGTCTACGACCCCGACGCCCCGACGGCCAGCGGGTTCTGGCACTGGGCGGTCGCCAACATCCCTGCGTCGGTCACCGAGCTGCCGAGCGGGGCGGGCGACAAGGACACGCCCCGGCTGCCCGACGGCGCGCTGCAGCTGCGCAACGACGGCGGCTTCGCCGGCTACGTCGGTGCCGCTCCCCCGTCGGGTCACGGCACGCACCGGTACTTCGTCGTGGTGCACGCGGTGGACACCGAGCGGCTCGACGTCGACGCCGACACCACCCCGGCCGTGCTCGGGTTCAACCTGTTCTTCCACACGCTGGCCCGCGCGACGATGGTCGTCACCTACGAAGAGGAGTGATCCCGGCGCCCGCGGTCCCGGGCGCGCCGTCCGCTGCATGAACCGTGAAGCAGTGGGCGGCCGCAGGCGCACCCTGGAGGGGTGCTCCCGGTCACGGCCGGCCGGCGGGCCGTCGTGCGGCTTTTGGTGTCGCTCCTGACGGTGCTGCTGGCGGAGACGCTGCAGCTCGGGCCGCGCCGCCCGGGCGACGACGGCCTCCGTCACCCCGGCCCGGAAGCCGCCGCGGCGCAGGTGGCGGCGGCCGCGCGGGCCGGCGTACCGGGCGGGACCACGGCGGTCGCGACGGCCAGCACGGACGAGGGGGTCGTGCGCCTGGCCCTCTCCCCCGACGGGGACCGGCCCTTCCCGACCGCCTCGCTGGTCAAGCTGTTCGTCGCCGAGGACGTGCTGCACCGCGCCCGGGTGGCCGGGGTGCCGGTGCCGCCCGAGGACTCCGCCCTGCTGGCCGACATGGTCCGCCGGTCCGACGACGCCGCTGCCTCGCGCCTCTGGGTCCGCCACGGCGGCGGGCGCATGGTCTCCGACGTGGCGGACCGCTACGGGTTGACCGGCACCGCTCCCCCGGCTGTCCCGGGCCGGTGGGGGCAGAGCACCACCACCGCCCGGGACGTCGCGGTCTTCCTCGCCCGCCTGCCGGCGGTCGCCCACCCCGACGACGCCGCGTCGCTGCTCGGCTGGCTGCGCGGGACGACGGCCACCGCCGCCGACGGGTTCGACCAGCGCTACGGCGTCCTCGCCGCGCCGGGGCCCGCCGCCAAGCAGGGGTGGATGTGCTGCGTGGACGGCCGGCGGCACCTGCACTCGGCGGGCGTGCGGGAGGGCGAGGTGGTCGTCCTGCTCAGCGAGCTGCCCGCCGGGACCGGGTGGGCCGCGGCGCGGGCGGGACTGGACGCGGTGGCCGCGGCGCTGCCGGCCCCGCCGGACCCCCGGTGCTGACCGCGCTCAGGCCGCCGGGCGCTCGGCCACCGCGGTGGTGGCCAGGCGGGCGAAGCCGATCCGCTCGTACACCCGCGCGACGTCGTCGTCCCCGGCGACCAGGAACACCAGGTCGGCGCTCTCCCGGGCGTGCGCGGCCAGGGCCGAGGTGATTCCCGCGCCCAGGCCGCGGCCCCGCAGCCGGGGCAGGGTGGCCACGCCGACGATCTCGCTGACCTCGGTCCCGTCGATGTCGACCGGCTGGTGGGAGCCGACCGCGACCGGCCGGCCCTGCTCCATGGCCACCATCATCACGGTGCGCCCGGCGGCGATCCGCTCCCGCAGCACGGCGGTGCGCGCCCGCCCCTCGGGCGAGAGGTCCGGGGGCGTCGCCCGCACGTCGGCCCGCCCGCCCGGGTGGGCGAACGCGGTGACGGCGACCTGCTGGTAGTGCGGGAGCTCGGGGTCGTCGGCGCCGACGACGTAGAGCCGCACCCCTGCGGGCAGCAGCACCTCGACCGGGTCGTCGGCGACCAGCAGCGGCAGCTCCTCGACGGGGAGCCCGGCGGCACGCGCCACGGCGGCGATCTCCGGTGAGCACTCCGGGATCCACTCCAGCGCCTCGGGCAGCCCGGCCGAGCGCTGCAGCTCCAGGGCGGCCCGGACGTCGGCCGCGGTGACCCGTCCGGCATCGCGCCGCGGCCGGGCCGGGTAGGGCCAGGCAGGATCGGCGACCGGGACGTCGAGCGCGCCCACCTGCTCCACGCGGGCGTCCGGCAGCGGCGCGGCGGCGAAGTAGCGCTCGATGCACTCGAGCAGCCCCGGGCGGGTCGGCACACGCGCACCCTAGACCCGCGCGGACCGCCTCCCCGCCCCCGGCGGTGCGCCGGCCCTCCTCCCCACCCGCCCGGGTGACCCGCGCGAACGACCCCGGGGACCCGGACGGCACGATGGGGGCGTGACGGCAGGCACCCGCGGCTCCATCTCGCCCTACGCGTCGTTCGACCGCGGCTCGTGGCGGGCGCTGGCGGCCGGCTCGCGGCTGCCCCTGGACGAGGCGGAGCTCTCCGAGCTGGCCTCGCTCGGTGACCGCATCGACCTCGACGAGGTGGCCACCGTCTACCTGCCGCTGGCCCGGCTGCTCGGCCTGCACGTCGCGTCCAGCCGCCGGCTGTGGGCCGCCCAGAGCGAGTTCCTCGGCGACTCGACCGCGAAGGTGCCCTACGTCATCGCCGTCGCGGGGAGCGTCGCCGTCGGCAAGAGCACCACCGCCCGGCTGCTGCAGACGCTGCTGGCCGCCTCCCCCGGCAGCCCGCGGGTCGACCTGGTGACCACCGACGGGTTCCTGCTGCCCAACGCGGTCCTGGAGGAGCGCGGCCTGCTCGGCCGCAAGGGCTTCCCGGAGAGCTACGACCGCCGCGCCCTGCTGCGCTTCCTCGCCGACGTGAAGTCCGGTCGCGAGGAGGTCGCCGCCCCCGTCTACGACCACCAGTCCTACGACATCGTCCCGGGGCAGCGGCAGGCGGTCGACCGGCCCGACATCCTCGTGCTCGAGGGGCTCAACGTGCTGCAGGCCGGCCGGCGGGCGGACGGCAGCTCCCCGGAGGTCTTCCTCTCCGACTTCTTCGACTTCTCGGTCTACGTCGACGCGGCCGAGACCGACATCCAGCAGTGGTACGTCGACCGCTTCCTGGCGCTGCGCCGGACCGCGTTCCAGGACACCTCGGCGTACTTCCACCGGTTCGCCGACCTCACCGACGAGCAGGCCCGCGAGACGGCGCTGGGCATCTGGTCGGCGGTGAACGGCCCGAACCTGCGCAGCAACATCGCGCCGACCCGCTCGCGCGCCCGGCTCGTGCTGCAGAAGGCCGCCGACCACTCCGTCCGCCGGGTGCTGCTCAGGAAGCTCTGACCGGTTCCCCGGCCCGGCGCCATGGCAGAACCTCACCACCCCGACGGGGTGACTTGGTGACGCGGATCACCCCGATCCGTCTTCAGCCCGCGCACACTCATTCCGTTCGGTAACCGGACGAGCACGAATCGCAACACCGGCCCCACAGGCCGGCCGACGGACGGAACCACCATGTGCCACCACCCGCAGCCCTGCCCCGACGTGTCCAGCGACGCCCGTGACCTGGCCGCCGTCGTCGCCAGCCACCCCGAGCAGGGCTGGCGCCTGCTGTGCAACGGCGTCGTCCTCTTCGACGACGACGGCGAGCTGCTGCCCGACGGCAGCGCCGTCCCCGACCACCACGAGTGGGTGGCCCCGGAGCTCGCCTCGGCCTGAGGGGGGAACCCGTCCCGCTCACCCCTCGCACGCCCGGGGCGAGCCTCCGGACGGGGCCTCACCCCGCGTCTCGGGCCACCTGCTCCAGGCGCTCGCGGTAGGCGGCCCACCAGGCCGCGTCGACGTCCGGCATGTTGCCGGCGTCGGCCCGCATCCCCGTCGTGCCGTCGACCAGCTCGCGCACGACGTCGGCGTGACCCGCGTGCCGCTGGGTCTCGGCGATGACGTGCACGAGCACCCGGTGCAGGGTGACCTCGCCCTCGTCCTTTCCCTCGCCCCACCACGGCACCGCGCCGGTGGCGTCCAGCGGCAGCTCGGTGATCGTGGCGTCGGCGTGCTGCCACGCCCGCCGGTAGCCCTCGACGACCTGCTCCCGCGACTCCTCCGCGGTCGCCCACATGTCCCAGTTCGGCTCGCTGCCGTCGTCGTCGACCCAGGCCTGCGCCGCGGCCACCGGGCGGCCGAAGGTGGCGCCGAAGTAGCCGAGCTCGACGAAGGTCAGGTGCTTGACCAGGCCGAGCAGGTTCGTGCCGGTCGGCGTCATCGGCCGGCGCACGTCGCGCTCCGGGAGCCCGTCGAGCTTCCAGAGCACCGCGTCACGCGCGGCCTGCAGGTAGCGCCGGAGGTCGGTCTTCGCGTCCGTCGTCGTCACCGGGCCACCATGGCAGGCCGGTACGACAGCCGTCAGCGGCCGGCGGCCACCACGTCGCCGGCCGTCCCGAGGTCGTCCGGCGCCCCACCGGCGCGGCTCGGGGTGGACCCGTTCACCGACGGCGCGTGGTCGCCGAAGTCGTGCTCGGCGAACGCCTCGGGCGGCGGGCAGGCGCAGACCAGGTTGCGGTCGCCGTAGGCCTGGTCGATCCGCCGGACCGGGCTCAGGTAGCTGCGCCCCTGCAGCCCCCGCACCGGGTAGACGGCCGTCGTGCGCTGGTAGGGCCGGCCCCACTCCCCCGCCAGCATGGCCAGGGTGTGCGGGGCGTTGCGCAGCGGGTTGTCGGCGCGGTCGTACTCGCCGGTGGCGACCTTCTCGATCTCACCGCGGATGGTCACCATCGCCTCGACGAAGCGGTCCAGCTCCCCGCGGTCCTCGCTCTCGGTCGGCTCGACCATGAGCGTGCCCGCGACCGGGAAGCTCATCGTCGGCGCGTGGAACCCGAAGTCGATGAGCCGCTTGGCGATGTCGTCGTTGGTGACGCCGGTGGCCTTGGTGAGCGGCCGGATGTCGAGGATGCACTCGTGGGCGACCAGCCCGCCGGCGCCGGTGTAGAGCACCGGGAAGTGCTCGCGCAGCCGGGTGGCCAGGTAGTTCGCCGCGAGGATGGCGTGCTCGGTGGCCGCGAGCAGACCGTCGGGGCCCATCAGCCGCACGTAGGCCCACGAGATCGGCAGGATCCCGGCCGAGCCCCACGGCGCGCCGGAGATCGCCGGGCCGCGACCACCGGTGTCGGCGAGCGGGTGACCGGGCAGGAACGGGACCAGGTGCTCGGCCACGCCGATCGGGCCGACGCCGGGGCCACCGCCGCCGTGCGGGATGCAGAAGGTCTTGTGCAGGTTGAGGTGGCTGACGTCGGAGCCGAAGCGGCCCGGCCGGGCCAGCCCCACCATGGCGTTGAGGTTCGCGCCGTCGACGTACACCTGACCGCCGGCGTCGTGCACCGCGGCGCAGATCTCCTGGACGTCGACCTCGAACACGCCGTGCGTGGACGGGTAGGTCAGCATGATGGCGGCCAGCCGCTCGGCGTGCTGGTCGACCTTCGCCCGCAGGTCGGCGACGTCGACGTTGCCCGCCTCGTCGCAGGCCACGACGACGACCCGCATGCCGGCCATGACGGCGCTGGCGGCGTTGGTGCCGTGCGCCGAGCTCGGGATGAGGCAGACGTCGCGCTGGTCGTCGCCCCGCGAGCGGTGGTAGCCGCGGATCGCCATCAGCCCGGCGAACTCGCCCTGCGACCCGGCGTTGGGCTGCACGCTCACCGCGGCGTACCCGGTGACCTCGGCCAGCCAGGTGCACAGCTCGTCGATCAGCCGGGCGTAGCCGCGGGCCTGCTCGGCGGGCGCGAACGGGTGCAGGTTCGCGAACTCCGGCCAGGTGATCGCCGCCATCTCGGTCGCGGCGTTGAGCTTCATGGTGCACGAGCCCAGCGGGATCATCGTGCGGTCCAGCGCCAGGTCCTTGTCCGACAGCGCGCGCAGGTAGCGCAGCATCGCCGTCTCCGACCGGTGCGCGGAGAAGACCGGGTGGGTCAGGTAGGCGGTGCGCCGGCGCAGCTCGGCCGGCAGCGCGTCCGCGCCGTCGCCGGCCGGCTCACCCGCGGCCACGCCGAACGCCTCGGCGACCGCGCGCAGGATCTCCGGGGTCGTGGTCTCGTCGCACGCCACCGCGACGGTGTCGGCGTCGACCCGGCGCAGGTTGATCCGGCGCTGCGCGGCGGCGGCGAGCACGTCGTCGGCGCGGCCCGGCACCCGCACCTGGAGGGTGTCGAAGTAGGCGGGGTGCGCGAGCTCGAGGCCGCCGTCGGCCAGCCAGTTCGCCAGCGTCTGGGCGCTGCGGTGCACCCGTGCCGCGATCACGGCCAGCCCCTCCGGACCGTGGTAGACCGCGTAGGCGCCGGCCATGACGGCCAGCAGCACCTGGGCGGTGCAGATGTTGCTGGTGGCCTTCTCGCGGCGGATGTGCTGCTCGCGGGTCTGCAGCGCGAGCCGGTAGGCGACGTCGCCGTCGGCGTCCACCGAGACGCCGACCAGCCGGCCGGGCAGCTGGCGGGCCAGGCCCTCGCGCACCGACAGGTAGCCGGCGTGCGGACCGCCGTAGCCGAGCGGCACCCCGAAGCGCTGGGTGGTGCCGCAGGCGACGTCGGCGCCCCACTCCCCCGGTGCCTCCAGCAGCGTGAGGGCCAGCAGGTCGGCGGCGACGACGACCTGCGCGCCGGCCTCGTGCGCGGCGGCGGCCAGGGCGCGGTGGTCGCGGACGGCGCCGCTGGCGCCCGGGAAGGACAGCAGCACGCCGAACGCACCGGCCTCCGGCAGGTCGGTGGGCCAGCCGGCGGACAGGTCGGCGACGTGCAGCCGGATGCCCAGCGGCTCGGCGCGGGTCTCGAGCACGGCCAGGGTCTGCGGCAGCGTGTCGGCGTCCACCACGAAGACGGCGTCCGGCCTGGCCCGGCCGGCCCGGCGGACCAGCGTCATGGCCTCGGCCGCGGCGGTCGCCTCGTCGAGCATCGAGGCGCCGGCGACGTCGAGGCCGGTCAGGTCGGCGACCATCGTCTGGAAGTTGATCAGCGCCTCGAGTCGGCCCTGGCTGATCTCGGGCTGGTACGGGGTGTAGGCGGTGTACCAGGCCGGGTTCTCGAGCACCATCCGCTGGATGACCGGCGGGGTGATCGTGCCGGAGTAGCCCAGGCCGATCATGGAGGTGAAGACCTCGTTGTCGGCGGCCCGCTCGCGCAGCTCGGCGAGGACCGCGGCCTCGTCGGCGGCGGCCGGCAGGCGCAGCGGGCTGCGGTCGCGGACGCCTTCCGGGACGGCGGCGTCGGCCAGCGCCGCGAGGGAGTCGAACCCGACCGCCTCGAGCATCGCGGCGGTGTCAGCCGGACGGGGGCCGATGTGCCGGCCGGCGAACGAGCCGGCGGGCTGGAGGTCGGACAGCGACGGCAGCCCGTCGGTCAGCGGGACGGCGGACTCGGAGGCGCGCTCGATCACTGCTGGGACGGTACCAGCGGGCCCCGCCGGGCCTGGTGCCCCTGGGACGGGCGTGACCGGTCGTCAGGCGCTGGCGATCCGGCGGCGGCGGCGCATGGCCAGCTCGTCGTCCGCGGCGTGCGCCGGGGTGCCGTCGAGGCGCTCCGCGGGCAGCTCGGCCAGCTCACCGGAGAGCTCGCGGAGGGCACCGGAGACGGCGATGCCGAAGACACCCTGGCCGCCGGCGAGCAGGTCGACGACCTCCTCGGCCGAGGTGCACTCGTAGACCGTGGCGCCGTCGGAGAACAGCGTGACGTTGGCGAGGTCCTTGATGCCGCGGTTGCGCAGGTGGTCGACGGCCTTGCGGATGTTCTGCAGGGAGACGCCGGTGTCGAGCAGCCGCTTGACGACCTTCAGGACCAGGATGTCGCGGAAGGAGTACAGCCGCTGGGTGCCCGAGCCGGTGGCGGTGCGCACCGACGGGGCCACCAGACCGGTACGGGCCCAGTAGTCCAGCTGGCGGTAGGTGATCCCTGCAGCGGCACAGGCGGTGGGGCCGCGGTAACCGACCAGGTCGGTGTCGACCTCGTCGTACGGCGGCGCGCCCACAGCGGCATCGCTGAAGAGCTGACCCTGGGAGCCGTTGCTCTGGTCGCTCACGTCCAGCGTCCTCCTCCGGTCCCGCTGCGTCACCGCGACGGGTAGACGGCCATACACCCACTGACCTCAGGTGTCACACCGTTGTTGTTCGCCGACCGTAAGCCGGGCCCGGGGGCCGGTCAACTGACAGGGGCGGCGTGTCGCCCCGCTCATCATTTCGGGTCAAGTGCGGCAGCGCTGCTGCCGATGTAACGGGATTGGCCGTCTCAGGCCGGGCCGCCGCCCCCGCTGCCACCGGAGCCGGAGCCCGCGCCGAAGTCCTCCGGGGAGATCTGGTCGAGGAACTCCCGGAACTTCTCGACCTCGTCCTCCTGCTCGTCGGGGATCTCGATGCCCACCTCGTCGAGCAGGTCGTCGGCCCCGTAGATGGGGGCGCCGGTGCGGACGGCGAGCGCGACGGCGTCCGAGGGGCGGGCGCTGACCACCCGCTCGTTGCCGAAGACGAGCTCGGCGATGTAGATGCCGTCGCGCATCTCGGTGATGTTGACCGCCTCGAGCTCGGCCCCGAGGGCGCGGACCACCTCGCGGAGCAGGTCGTGGGTCATCGGCCGGGCCGGCCGGACGCCCTGCTGCTCGAACGCGATCGCGGCGGCCTCCACGGCACCGATCCAGATCGGCAGGTACCGCTCGCCCTGCGTCTCCTTGAGCAGCAGGATCGGCTGGTTGCCGGGCAGCTCGACCCGGACGCCGACGACTCGAAGCTCCTGCACGGTACGGCTCCCTCAGCTGCGGGCCCGGGTGCTGGTCCCCCGGTGCGAGCGGTCGATCGGATCTGGTGGTCGGGCCCCTGGGGCGGCGTGGACGGCGACGTCGTCCACGGTACGCCGGACTCAGGGGCGCAGGAGGTCCCGGAGGCGTGCCTCCAGGAGCGCGGTGTGCAGCTGCGCGGACAACGCAGCCAGCTCGCGGAGCTTCTCGGTGGCGCGGGCCCGCGCCTCCTCGGAGCGGGCCCGCAGGACCGGTGCCACGAGCTGCTCGACCAGGCCGGCCTCGCGCTCCGCGCCGGTCCGGTAGACCCGCAGGTGCCGGGGCTCGATGCCGTGCCGGGCCAGCCCGGCCGCCGCCCGGGCGACCGGCAGGTCGGCCGCCGGGTGCCGGCCCTCGGCGTCGGTGGCCAGCAGCCCGAACTGCACGCAGTCGGCGAGCTGCTCGGGTTCCAAGCCGGCCGCCCGCGCGAACTGCTCCGGCGTCATCGGCGGGGCGTCCGGGGTCCCGTCGGTCCCGGCCGGCGGCGGCGGGACCGTCGAGGAGGCGGCACCCGGGAGCGGCTCGCCGCGGTCGAGGGCGTCCAGGTGGTCCTTGATCACCCGCAGCGGCAGGTACTGGTCGCGCTGGGCGGCCAGCACGTAGCGCAGCCGGCTGACGTCGGCCCGGGAGAACTTGCGGTACCCCGACGGCGTGCGCTGCGGGTGCACCAGGTCCTCGGACTCGAGGTAGCGGATCTTGCTGATCGTGACGTCGGGGAAGTCGTCGCGGAGCACCGCCAGCACCTCGCCGATGGTGAGGCGGGGTGCGTGCTGGTCGCGAGCGTCCCCGAGCGCGTCCTCGCGCCCGGGCACGGCGGTCACGCCCCCTTCTCTCTCCGGAGCGCGCCGCCCGTGCCGGCCGGCGCCGCCCACGTGGGGGAAGCCGGCGCGGCCACTAGCGAGCGGCCGGCTCGCCGGTGCGCGGACCGGTCAGGTAGACCAGGCGGAACTTGCCGATCTGGACCTCGTCGCCACCGGCCAGCGTCGCGACGTCGACCGGCTCCCGGTTGACGTAGGTGCCGTTGAGGCTGCCGACGTCGTGCACCGAGAAGCCGCCGCCCTCGCGGTGGAACTCCACGTGCCGGCGGCTGACCGTCACGTCGTCCAGGAAGATGTCGCTGTCGGGGTGCCGACCGGCGGTGGTGACGTCCTGGTCGAGCAGGAAGCGGCTGCCGGCGTTCGGCCCGCGCTTGACGACCAGCAGCGCCGAACCGGCGGGCAGCGACTCCACGGCCCCCGCGTGCGCGTCGGCAGCCGACTCGGCCAGCTCCGGCTGGTCGCCGGTGTCCTCGCCGCCGACCTTGGGGATCACGCTGGTCGACTCCCCGATCCGCTCGGGGGACAGGGCCGCACCGCACTGCGCGCAGAAGCGACTGCCCTCGGGGTTCTCGTGGCCACATCGAGTGCAGTGCACGTTGCGTCTCCTCCGGTGCGAGGGGCCCCGCCGCGGGCCTGAAAGGCCGCGGGCGGCCGGCGGACGACGGGCCGGACGGCCCGTCGTGGGTCAGCCGCCGCGGGGGCGCGGCGGGCCGTGGGTCATGGAACCAGCGGTCGACCCGAGGGTCAACCGGACGTGCGGGGTGAGGACGGAGGGCGTCCCGGCTGGTCGCCGGTCGTTCCGTGCCTCGACGCGATCATAGTGAGCGACGCGGCGGCCGGCCCTGCGGGCGGGCCCTCACGACGCGTCGACGAGGGCCTGGTAGGCGTCGGCGTCGAGCAGGCCGCCGACCGGGTCGCCGCCCTCGCCGGGCACGGCGATGTCGACCAGCCAGCCGGCTCCGTAGGGGTCGCCGTTGATGGTCTCCGGGGCGTCGGTGAGGGCCTCGTTGACCGCCGCCACCACGCCCGCCACGGGTGCGTAGATGTCCGACACCGACTTGGTGGACTCGACCTCGCCGATGGGCGTGCCGGGGGCGACCTCGTCACCCACCGCGGGCAGCTGCACGAAGACGATGTCCCCCAGCGCGTCCTGCGCGTGGTCGGTGATGCCGACCCGGACGACGGTCGAGGTGCCGTCGGTGCCCTGCACCAGCGCCCACTCGTGCTGATCGGTGTACCGGCGGTCGTCAGGGGTGCTCATGGGGTGGGTCTCCACGTCCTTCGTCAGTCGTCGTCGGGCGCAGCGTATCGGGGCTCCTCGCGGGGGCGCACCGCGTCGACCAGCAGCTCGGCCTCCTGCGTGACGACCACCGACGCCCCGCGCCCGGTGAGCGACTGCACGACTCCCCCGGGGATGTTGAGCGCGGTCTCGATGTTCTGCGGGTCGCCGAGCACGAGGAACTCGTAGGGGGCGGTGATCGGCCGCCCGTCGAGCAGCAGCGCCCCGGGCTGCCCGGTCACCGCGGTGGACAGCCCGACCCGGACGCCGTCGACCTGCATCGTCTCCGCGCCGGCCCCGCGGAGCTCCTGGATCGTGTCGAGCAGGTCGGTCACCCGCATCGTCCCGCCGGCGTCGCGCACGGTGAGGCGCAGCCCCGGGCCCACCGCGGGCAGCGTCCCGGTGAGGACGCCGAGCTCGTCGGCCCGCAACCGGGCCTCCTCCAGCGCGCCGGCCGACCGGCTGTCGGAGCTGGTCAGCTGGCGCAGCGCCGCCCGCTCGTCGGCGATCTGCTCGCGCAGGCGCTGCCCGCGGGAGGTGACCTCCTCCAGGATGCGGACGAGGTCCTCCTCGCGGGCGCCGGCCAGCACCTGGTCGGTGTCGGTGTTGCGCACCTGGACGGCCAGGGCGAAGCCCAGCAGCAGGGTCAGGACGCCGATGAGCGCGCCGGCCCGCGGCCCGCGGCGGCGCCACCAGGGCCGCCGCGGCCGGGCGGGGGGCGGCGGGGCCGCCTCGGCGCCCTCGGGCTCGGGCGTGGTGGTCATGCGCGGAAGACGTGCCGCCGGATCGCGGCCGCGTTGCCGAAGATGCGGATGCCGAGGACGACGACGACGGCGGTGGACAGCTGCGCGCCGACCCCCAGCTGGTCGCCGAGGAAGACGATCAGCGCGGCGACGACGACGTTGGACACGAACGAGATCACGAAGACCTTGGCGTCGAAGATCCGGTCGAGCCGGGCGCGGAACCCGCCGAAGACGGCGTCGAGGGCGGCCACCACCGCGATGGGCAGGTAGGGCTGCAGCCACAGCGGCACGGTGGGGTCGAACAGGAGGCCGAGCAGCACGCCGGCGGCCAGTCCGAGGATGGGGATCACGCGTCAGTCTCCGGTCGTCGGGTCGGTGCGGTCGCGGGGGGCCGGCTCGGCGTCGCGCAGCTCGGGCGTGCCCGCGGCGGGCAGCCGCAGCTCGTCCTCCTTGGCGAAGGTGAACTGGAGGCCGAAGTTCTGCGAGACCTCCGCCAGCCGGATCACCTCGGGGCTGTCGAGGAAGGCGTTCGCCAGGGTGTCGGGGTCGCCGATGGCGCTGACCTCGTAGGGGTTGGTGACCGGCTGGAAGTCGACCAGGACCGCCTCGCCGGCGAACCGGATGGCGCTGGTCGGGCCCAGGCGCTGGCCGTTGATGCTGATCGCCTCGGCGCCGGCCGCCCACAGCGCGTTGACGACCAGCTGGAGGTCGCCGTCGCGGACCCGCCCGGCCGTGTTCTCGGTGCCGCCGCTGACGGGGTCGTCGTCGGCGTCGACCTCGGCGTTGGCGAGGGTGACCAGCAGCCCCGGGCCGGTCACCGGGACCACCCCGGCCGCGGCCTCCGCGGCGGCCAGCTCCTCGAGCGCCCGCTGACCGGTGGCGGAGCTGGCCAGCAGCTCGTCGCGGGCGCGGGTGACCTCGGCCCGCAAGTCCTCGAGCGTGCCGGCGAGCTCGTCTCCGGCGTCGGTCTCCGCGCGGATGTCCTGGACCAGCGTCTCGCGGATCTCCTGCCGCCCCTGGTCGCGCGCGGCCGCCAGGTCGTAGGTGACGACGACCAGCAGGCCGGCGACCGCCATCGTGAGGGCCACCGCCACCTGCCCCGGCCACCGCCGACGGGTCGCCGGGTCCTCGCCCCGCGCCGCCCGCGCCTCCGCCGCCTGCGCGTAGGCGGGGTCGAGCGTCTCGGCGAGGACGTCGTCGAGCAGCGAGGCCCCCATCGACCGCAGCCGGCCGCCGGGCGGGGCTGCGGTCACGGCACCGGTTCCGCGTGCCCGGCGCCCCGCTCGGCAGCCCGGTCGGCGCGGACGAGGCCCAGCACCTGGACGACGTAGAGGACGCCGGCCAGCACGTAGAGGGCGGTTCCCCAGATGGTGAGCGCCCACGCGAAGGGTTCGGCGATCTCGGCGAGGGTGCCCTCCCCCGAGGCCAGCAGCAGCACGGGGAACGCGTAGAGCAGCAGGAAGGTGGCGGCCTTGCCGAGGTAGTGCACCTGCAGCGGCGGGTAGCCGGAGGCCCGCAGCACCAGCAGCATCACGCCGAGCACGGCCTCGCGGCCGAGCAGCACCACGACGATCCAGACGGGGACGACGTCGCGCACCGCCAGGGCGACCAGCGTGCAGACGATGTAGAGCCGGTCGGCCGCCGGGTCCAGCAGCGCGCCGAGGCGGCTGCCCTGGTCCAGCCAGCGGGCGATCTTGCCGTCGGCCCAGTCGGTGAGGCCGGAGACCGCCAGCACGACGACCGCCCAGCCGTCGGCCTCGGGGCCGAGCAGCAGCCACAGGAACAGCGGGACACCGAGCAGGCGCAGCACGGACAGCGCGTTCGGCACCGTCCAGACGCGGTCGGGCAGCTGGTCCCGGTCCACGAAGGCCGGGGACCCCGCGGGGGCCTCGGCCGGGGTCCCCGCCTCGGCCGCCGGCCCGTTCGTCGACGTCACTGCCCCTCCAGCCCGCTGCACACCGTGCCCGAGGCTATCGGCCTCCGCCGACGGTACGGGCGGCGGCGCTCCGGCGGGCGCTCAGGCGGGGACGGCGACCGACGCGGGTGCCGGTTCGTAGCCGAGCGGGCGGCGCTCGAAGCTGCCGGTGCCGTGCGTGACCGAGCGGAGCACGCCGGGGTAGCCGAGCAGCTCCACCTCGGGCACCTCCGCCCGCACCGTCGTCCGGTCGCGCACGGGATCGGCCTCGCTGCCGGTGACGCGGGCCCGCCGCGAGGACAGGTCGCTCATGACCGCGCCGACGTACTCCGAGGGCACCCGCACGTCGACCTCGCACCACGGCTCGAGCACCCGGGTGCCGGCAGCGGCGGCGAGCTCGCGCAGGGCCAGGGCGCCCGCGGCCTGGAAGGCGGCGTCGGAGGAGTCCACCGAGTGCGCCTTGCCGTCGACCAGGGTCACCCGCAGGTCGACCACCGGCCGGTCGCCGCTGACGCCCCGCTGGGCCTGGGCGCGGATGCCCTTCTCCACGCTGGCGTGGAACTGGCTCGGCACGGTGCCGCCGACGATCCGCTGCTCGAAGACGATCCCGGACCCCGGCGGGCCCGGCTCCCCCTCGACGACGACGACGGCGTACTGGCCGTGCCCGCCGGACTGCTTGACGTGCCGCCCGGTGACCCGCGCCGGCCCCGCCAGGGTCTCGACCATGGGCACCCGCACGGGGACGGTGGTCACCGAGACTCCGTGCCGGGTGCGCAGCCGCTCCAGGAGCACGTCGGCGTGCGCCTCGCCGACGCACCACAGGAGCAGCTGGCCGGTGTCGGTCCGCCGCTCCAGCCGCACGGTCGGGTCCTCGGCGACCAGCCGGGACAGCGCCGTCGCCAGCCGGTCCTCGTCGGAGCGGGACGTGGCCTCCACGGCGACCGGCAGCTGCGGCGTCGGCAGTTCCCACGGCGGGACGAGCCGGGGGTCCTCCGGGGAGGACAGGGTGTCGCCGGTCTCGGCGCTGGTGAGCCGGGCGATGGCGCAGATGTCGCCGGCCGGGCAGGCGGCGACCGGGCGCAGCAGCGCACCCAGCGGCGAGGTGAGCACGCCGATCCGCTCGTCGACGTCGTGGTCGGGGTGCCCGCGGTCGGCCAGGCCGTGCCCGGAGACGTGCACGGGGACGTCGGGTCGCAGGGTGCCGGAGAAGACCCGCACCAGCGAGACGCGGCCCACGTACGGGTCCGTCGTCGTCTTGACGACCTCGGCGACCAGCGGGCCGTCGGGGTCGCAGGACAGGGCCGGGGCCGGTGAGCCGTCGGGCCGGGTCACCGGCGGGCAGCCGTGCTCCACCGGGCACGGGAAGCCGGACACCAGCAGCTCCAGCAGCGGGTCGATGCCCACCCCGGCCAGCGGGGCGGCGCAGAGCACGGGGTGGAAGTGGCCACGGGCGACGGCGGTCTCCAGGTCGCTGATCAGGTCGTCCTGGACCAGCCGGTCGCCGGCCAGGTAGCGCTCCATGAGCGCCTCGTCCTCGCTCTCGCCGATGATCCCCTCGATCAGCTCCGACCGGAGCCGGTCGGCCTCCGGCGCCTCGGTCGCCGGGTCGAGCAGCGACACCACTCCCCGGACGGCGCCGTCGGCCCCGCGGTCGACCAGGTGCACGGGGTAGACCCCCTCCCCCAGCAGCATCTGGCACAGCCGCACGGCGTCCTCGACGTCGGCGCGCGGGCGGTCCAGCTGGGTGATGACGACGGCGCGGGGCATGCCGACCGCGGCGCACTCCTCCCACAGCTGCACGGTGGTGGCGTCGACCCCGTTCACCGCGGAGACCACGAACAGCGCGGAGTCCGCGGCCCGCAGCCCGGCGCGCAGCTCCCCCACGAAGTCCGGCGACCCCGGGGTGTCCAGCAGCGTGATCCGGTGCCCCGCGTGCTCCACCGTGGCGACGCCCAGGGAGACGGAGCGCTGCTGGCGGATCTCCACCTCCTCGGTGTCCAGGCAGGTGGTGCCCTCCTCCACCCGGCCCATCCGCGGCAGCGCTCCGGTGGCCACCAGCAGCGCCTCGGCCAGCGTCGTCTTGCCCGCTCCCGAGTGACCGACCAGGGCCACGTTGCGCACCTGCGCGGCCGGTCGCGGCGCCGGCGCGGTCGCGGTCTCCTTCCCCACGGGCTCAGCCCTGGCTACCGGCGGCGTGCAGCACGCTCGCCGTGCCGGCCGGGTAGAACAGGCCCTCGTGCCCGTCGGGCTCCCAGCGCACCCGGTACGGCGGACCGCCCCCGGGTTCGGCGCAGGCGACGACCTCCCCGACGCGGTCGGGCTCCCCCTGGTGCGTGGAGCGGACGACGATGCGGTCCCCGACATGGGCTTCCACGGCGGCCTCCCGGTGCTGCGGCTGTGCTCTGCATCACAGCCTGCCCCGCCCGGCGGGCCCGATCAAGGGAACCCGGAGCGGTCAGCGGCCGAGGTCGTCCACGGCGGCGGTGTGCGCCTCGATCGCCGCGGCCAGCGGGCCGTGGACCTGCGGCGGCAGGGCGTGCCCCATGCCGGGGATCGTCACCAGCCGCGCCGCGCCGATGGTGGCCACGAGGTTGGCCGCGTGCGGCGGCGGGTTGATCGGGTCCTCCGGGGCCTCGACCACCAGCGTCGGCACCCGGTTGCCCGCCAGCTCCGGCCCCCGGTCCAGGCCGGACTGGTCGGCCAGGGCGTGCGCCACCGGGCCCCGCACCTCGCCGCTGTGCGCCATCACCGCCTCCTCCAGCGCCCGGAACCCGCCGGGGTCGAACGGCAGCACGTCGCCGGCGAGCAGCCGCCAGTGCTCCACCCGCCAGGCGAGCTCGCCCTCGCGTTCGCGGTCCTCCCCCATCGACGCCCAGTGCTCGAGCAGCACCGGCGACGGCCCGGGCAGCTCGGCGGGCCCACCGCCGGGAGCGGCCAGGCCGACGCCCAGCCCCGCGGTCGCGAGGACGGTGGCGCTGAGCAGCCGGTCGGGGTGGTCGAGCAGGAGCAGCTGCACGAGCACGCCGCCCATGGACATGCCGACGACGTGCGCCCGGTCGACGTCCAGCGCGTCCAGCACGGCGACGGCGTCGTCCGCGAGGTCGCGGATCGCGTAGGGGCGTTCGGCGAAGACCCGGCTGGAGCGGCCGGTGTCGCGGTGGTCGTAGCGGATCACCCGGTGCCGCTGCGCCAGCCGGTCGACCAGCGCGTCGGGCCAGGTGAGCCCGCTGGCGTTCGCGCCCATGACGAGCAGCAGCGCCGGCGCCGACGGGTTCCCGAGCTCCTCGGCCCACAGGACGGTCCGGTCGTCGAGACGGATCAGGTGCTCCACGCCGGACACGTGATCACGGTGCCGCTCGGCCGTCCAGCGCGTTCTCGGCACGTCCGGACGCGCGCCGCGCGACGTCCCGCGCCCCGCGGCGGTGCAGCAGCCAGCCGGCGAGGACCAGCAGGGCGCCGGAGGCGAGGAAGGCCAGGTCCCAGCTCAGCGGCGCGCCCAGGTCGTCGCGGACGTGCTGCACGCCGAGGACCTGGTGGTCGACCAGCCCCTCGACGAGGTTGAACAGGCCCCAACCGGCCAGCACGAGCCCGAAGTGGAAGCTCCAGCTCGGGGCGATCCGGCCCTGCCGCCAGGCGACGATCGCCGTCACCATGCCGGCGAACGCCGCTGCCCAGGTCCCGAGGTGGAAGAAGCCGTCCGCGACGGTGTTCGCCTCCGACCCCGCGAGCGTGCCGGGGTCGCGACCGTCGACGGAGCTGACCATGTGGTGCCACTGCAGGATCTGGTGCAGCACGATGCCGTCGACGAAGCCGCCGAAGCCGATGCCGTAGAGCAGGCCGGACGCCCGTGAAGGGGGCCGCTCCTCCCCCGCCGTCCGCGTCCCGTTCGCCATTGCCGGGCGCTACCCCGTGACGACGGCCCGCACCCGCCCGCGCATGCTGAGGGCATGAGCACCGACGACCTGGCCGGCGCCATCGCCGCCGGCGACCACGCCGCCGGGTACGTCCAGTCGACGGGGCAGGCGCACGCGGTGCTGCGCAGCACCGCCGACCTGCCGCCTCCCTGGGCGGCGATCTGCGGCGCCTCCGTGGACGTGGTGCAGGGGAAGTGGGACGGCCGGCGCGGTCTCGGGTCGGCGAACCCGTGCCCCGACTGCCGGCGCCTCACGGGGCACTGATCCGCGGCCCTCGACCGCGGGGCGTTCCTCCCGGGATGGCTATTCGCTGTTGGGGATAACGGTCGACCGCACCGCCCGCGGCAGCACCGCGGGCCGATCCGCAGGACGGGTTACAGGAGCTCGAGGATGGTGGCGTTCGCCTGGCCGCCGCCCTCGCACATGGTCTGCAGGCCGTAGCGGATGCCGTTGTCCCGCATGTGGTGCACCAGGGTGGTCATCAGCCGGGCGCCGGAGCCGCCCAGCGGGTGCCCCAGGGCGATCGCGCCGCCGTTCGGGTTGAGCGCCTTGGCGTCGGCACCGAGGTCGGCCAGCCAGGCCAGGGGCACCGGGGCGAACGCCTCGTTGACCTCGAACGCACCGATCTCGTCGATCGACAGGCCGGACCGCTGCAGCACCTTCTGCGTCGCCGGGATGGGCGCGGTCAGCATGATGACCGGGTCGGCGCCGGCCAGGACGGCGGTGTGCACCCGGGCGATCGGGGTGAGGCCCAGCTCGCGCGCCTTCTCCGAGGTGGTCATGAGCAGCGCGGCGGAGCCGTCGGAGATCTGCGAGGAGTTGCCGGCGGTGATGACGCCGCCCTCGGGCTTGAAGACGGTCTTCAGGCTGCCGAGCTTCTCCACCGTCGACTCGCGGATGCCCTCGTCGCGCCGCACGGGACCCACGTCGGTGGGCACGGGGGCGATCTGGGCGTCGAACCGCCCGTCGTCCCGGGCGGCGGCGGCCTTCTCGTGCGAGGCGACCGAGAACTCGTCCAGCTGCTGGCGGGAGAACCCCCACCGCTCGGCGATCATCTCCGCCCCCACGCCCTGGTTGGGGCGGACGCCGTCGTAGCGGTCCAGGTAGCGCTGCGAGTACGGGGAGCCGTGCCCCTCGGGCCGGGCCGAGCCCATCGGGACCCGGCTCATCGACTCGACGCCGCCGGCGACCACCACGTCGTACTGACCGGCGATCAGCCCGGCGGCCGCGAAGTGCACCGACTGCTGCGACGACCCGCACTGGCGGTCGACGGTCACACCGGTCACCGTCTCCGGCCAGCCCGCCGTGAGCACCGCGGTGCGGGCGATGTCGAAGGTCTGCTCCCCCACCTGGCTCACGCAGCCCCACACCACGTCGTCGACCAGCGCCGGGTCGAGCCCCGCGCGGCCGACCAGCGCGTCCAGCACGTGGGCCGACAGGTCGGCCGGGTGCACGCCCGAGAGCCCGCCGTTGCGCTTGCCGACCGGCGTGCGCACGGCCTCAACGATCACTGCGTCCCGCATGGTCCACCCCTCGTCCGCGACGTCCGGTGGCGCCACGATACGGCGGACCCCTCGCGGGTCCCGGACGACGACGAGCCCGGTCGCCGGGCTACCGGCCGCCCGGCCCGGGTGGGACCGACGCGGGCAGCACCCGGGGGCCGGCCTCGGCCGGGCGCGGGCGGTCCTCGGGGTGGAGGCGGACGGCGACGAGGGCCACGTCGTCCTCGGGCCGTCCGTCGACCATCCGCTCGAGCACCAGGTCGCAGACCTCCTGCAGCGGCCGGTCGGCGAGGTCGGCCAGCGCGGCCAGCAGCCGGTCCGTGCCGGCGTCGATGTCGGAGTCGCGGCGCTCGATCAGCCCGTCGGTGAACAGCAGCACCGTGACCCCCCGGTCCAGGGTCACCACGGTCTCCGTGCGGGGCGTGCCGGGGTCGACGCCCAGCAGCAGCTCGGCACGGCCGGACCGGCCCAGGGCCGAGACGGTGCCGTCGGGGTGGATGGTGACCGGGGGCAGGTGACCGGCGCTCGACCAGCGCATCCGGGTCACCCCGCGCTCCCGCTCGTCCGGGTCCTGCTCGAACCGGGCGACCGCGGCGGTCGCCAGCGTGTCGACCTGCAGCAGCTGCATCGAGGCGTCCAGCTTCGCCAGCACGTCGGCCGGGCCGGCACCGTCGTGCGAGGTCGCGATGCCCCGGAGCAGGCTGCGGAGCTGGCCCATCGTCGCCGCGGCCGCGGTGTCGTGACCGGCGACGTCCCCGATGACCAGCACGGTGGCCCCGTCGGGCTGCAGGAACGCGTCGTACCAGTCCCCACCGACCGCCGCGGCCGCCCCGGCCGGCAGGTAGCGGACGACGATCTCGGCGTGGTCGGGCTCCGGCGGTGCGGTCAGGAAGCTGCGCTGCAGCTGCTCGGCGAGGGCGCGCTGCTGGCCGTAGAGGCGGGCGTTGTCCAGCGCCAACCCGGCGCGGCCGGCCACCTCGGCGGCCGTGCTCAGGTCCTCCGCCGAGAAGGCCCCTCGTTCCGGGCCGTTGAACAGGGTGATCAGGCCGACCGTGCGTCCCCGCCCGTGGAGCGGCAGGACGGCCACCGACTCGGGAGCCAGCTCGCCGATCAGGTCCCGGGCCTCCCCCGGCTGGAGGACGTCGCGGATGGCCGCGGTGGCGCCCTCCGCCACGACGACCGGCTCGCCGCTGCCGAGCGCCCGGTACACGAACGCCTGCTCGCGCAGCGCGGGGATGCGGGTCTCGCAGTACCGCCGGACGGTGTCCCGCATGTCGTCGTCGTGGTGCCACCAGCCGGCGTCCCGGACACCGCGCCGGCCTCCGGGCTGCTCGTCGCCGACGAGGGTGACGATGCACCAGTCGGCCAGTGCCGGCGCGACCAGCCGCGAGAGCAGCGCGACGGCCTGCTCGGCCTGCATGGTGCCGGTCAGCTGCTCGGTGACCTGGGCCAGCAACGCCAGCCGCGCTGCGGCCTCCTCGGCCCGCTGCTCCTCGCGGTGGCGGGCGGTGACGTCGAGGAAGTACACCGACAACCCGTCAGGGCTGGGCCAGGCGCGCACCTCGTACCAGCCGTCCAGCGGCGGCGGGTAGTAGGCGGGGAAGGCCACCTGCCCCCCGGTGGCCACCGCGCGCCGGTAGTTCTCCTCGAAGGCGGAGCCGCCCGCGGCCGGGAACTCGTCCCAGATGACGCGGCCCAGCAGCTCGTCCCGGCTGCGGAGGAGGAGCTTCTCAGCGGCGGCGTTGACGTGCGTGAAGCGCCAGTCGCGGTCCAGGGAGTAGAAGCCGGCCGGCATGGCCTCCAGCACGCGGGTCACCTGCAGCTCGGCGTCCCGCTGGTCGGTGACGTCGTAGGCCGCGCCCAGCAGGCGCACGGCCGAGCCGTCGACGGCGCACAGCGTCCGCCCCCGGGCCGACACCCAGCGGGTGTCACCGGTGGGCAGGCACACCCGGTAGATCGCGGCGAACTCGCCGCAGGTGTCGATCGCGGTCTGCAGGGCCGTGGTGACCCGCTCCAGGTCGTCGGGGTGCAACCGGTCGTTGAAGCCGTCGATGCTGCTGTCGAACGTGCCCGGGTCGTAGCCGAAGATCTCGATCAGGCGGGCGTCCCAGTCCAGCCGGCCAGTGACCAGGTCCCAGTCGAACGTGCCGATGCCCGCTGCCGCGATCGCCAGCTCACCGCGCACCCGGTCGGCTTCCCGCTCGTCGACGAGCACGGGCTCCACAGGGTCGGTCACAGCAGCCTCTCTGACCGGCGCGCCCGGCGGGGTGGGAGGGAAGGAGCCGCGCAGCTGCCTTCGCCGGGGCCCCCGCCATTCTCCGGACACGGACCCGTTGTGCACAACCGTCGAGGTGCCGCCATCGGCGTGACGACGGCGACACCCGGGCCGGGAGCGAGCGGTGGACGGCCGGCCCGGAACGCGTCAGGGGCCGTCCCGGATCTCCCGGAACGGCCCCTGAGCTGCACTGTCGGGCTGACAGGATTTGAACCTGCGACCCCTTGACCCCCAGTCAAGTGCGCTACCAAGCTGCGCTACAGCCCGCGCGCCGCCCGCCTCGCCGGGTTCCCCCGGGCGCGCGACGACCGCCAGGGAAGGTTACCGCACCCGTTCCCCCGGTCCGGCTGCCCCCCGATCAGTTCCTGCCGCCCACGGCGTCAAACCCGGTGACAGCTGTCGGCACCCCTGGCTAGCGTTCGCGCCCACGGGGTTGCCGTCGTCCTCGAGCAGGGGCACGCAGGTGCCCGGAGGTCCCGTCATGGGCAGGTCCTACGCATCCAAGGTGAGCCACCGCACGATCAAGTGGGTCATCCTGGTCTTCTGGCTGGTGCTGGCCGCCGCCTCCGGCCCGCTGGCCGGCGCGCTGACCGACGAGCAGGACAACGACGTCGCCTCGTGGCTGCCCGGCGACGCCGAGTCGACCGTCGCGCTCGAGGAGCAGACCGCGCTCGGCTCCGACCCCGACATCATCCCGGCGGTCGTCGTCTACGAGCGCACGGGTGGGCTCACCCCCGCCGACCTGGCGGCGGTCGAGGAGGACGCCGCGACCTTCGGCCGCCTGGGCGAGCTGGACGGCGAGGTGGTCGGCCCGATCCTGGCCGAGGACGGCGAAGCCGCGCAGCTCGTGGTGCCGCTCAACGTCGGCTCGGACGGCTGGGAGGCGATCGGGCCGCTGGTCGACGGCATGCGCACCGACGCCACCGACGGCCCGGACGGCCTCGAGTCGTGGATCACCGGCCCGGCCGGCAACGCGGCCGACTCCTCCGAGGCGTTCGAGGGCATCGACGGCACCCTGCTGTTCGCCGCCCTCGGCGTGGTGGTCCTCATCCTGCTGTTCACCTACCGCAGCCCGGTGCTGTGGATCCTGCCGATCTTCTCCGCGGTGGTCGCGCTGTTCTGCTCGCAGGCCCTGATCACCCTGCTGGCCCGGCACGCCGACCTGACGGTGAACGCGCAGAGCGCCAGCATCCTCACCGTGCTCGTGGTCGGTGCGGGCACCGACTACGCGCTGCTCCTGGTCGCCCGGTACCGGGAGGAGCTCCGGCTGCACGCCGACCGGCACGAGGCGATGACCGAGGCGGTCCACCGGGCCGGCCCGGCGGTCCTGGCCAGCGGCGGCACCGTCATCCTCGGCATGCTCTGCCTGGTCGCCGCCGACATGAACTCCACCGCGGGCCTGGGGCCGGTGGCGGCCATCGGCGTCGGCGTCACCCTCGTCGTCCTCATGACCCTGCTCCCGGCGCTGCTGGTCATCTGCGGGCGCTGGGTGTTCTGGCCGGTGCGCCCGGCGTTCGGCAGCCCCGAGCCGAGCGCCACCGGCATCTGGGCGCGCGTCGGCCGGCTGATCGCCCCGCGCCCGCGGGCGGTGTGGGTGGTCACCAGCGCTCTGCTGCTGGTCGCCTGCCTCGGCCTGTTCAGCGTGAACGCGACGGGGCTCTCCCAGGCCGACTCCTTCCGCGGCACCCCGGAGTCGGTCGCCGGCGAGGAGGTCGCCGCGAGCCACTTCCCCGCGACCGCCGGCAACCCGGTGCACGTGCTGACCACGGCCGGCACCGCCGACGAGGTCGCCGCGGCGGTCGCGGGCACCGAGGGCATCGGCGCGGTGGAGGAGCCGCAGGTCATCGGCGACGCCGCGCTGGTCGAGGCGGCGCTGGCCGATCCCGCGGACAGCCAGGCGGCCTACGACACCATCGACCGGCTGCGCGCCGAGCTGGACGACGTCGGCGACGGCGAGGCGCTGGTCGGCGGCAACACCGCGATCAACCTCGACGTGCAGACCGCGTCCCAGCGGGACAACCGGGTGGTCATCCCGCTGATCATGCTGGTGGTGCTGGTCGTCCTCGGCGTGCTGCTCCGGGCGCTGGTGGCCCCGGTGCTCCTCATCGCGACGGTGGTGCTGTCCTACGGCGCGGCGCTCGGGATCAGCGCGCTGATCTTCGACTGGGTGCTCGACGTGAGCACGACCGACAGCTCGTTCCCGCTGTTCGTCTTCGTGTTCCTGGTCGCCCTGGGCATCGACTACAACATCTTCCTGATGACCCGGGTGCGCGAGGAGGCGCACGACCACGGCACCCGCCGGGCCGCGCTGATCGGGCTGGCCGCCACCGGCGGCGTGATCACCTCGGCCGGGCTGGTCCTGGCGGCGACGTTCGCCGTGCTGGGCACCCTGCCGCTGACGTTCCTCACCCAGCTGGGCATCGCGGTCGCGCTCGGCGTGCTGCTCGACACGATCGTGGTCCGCTCGGTGCTGGTCACCGCCCTCACCCTCGACATCGGCCGGTGGATGTGGTGGCCGAGCCGGCTGAGCCACCGGCGCGACGAGCCCGAGTCCCTGACCGGCGGGCCGACCGCGGTCCCGTCCCAGCGGGGGCCGAGCCCCGTCGCCGAGCCGGTCCGGCCGGAGGGCTGAGCCGAGCCGGTCCGGCCGGAGGGCTGAGCCGGGCCGGGCGCCCGGCGCGGCTCAGCCGCGCCGGGCGTCCTTGTCCCGGCCCTCGCGGACCTTGACCGAGATCTCGATCGGCGTGCCGTGGAAGCCGAACTGTTCGCGCAGCTTGCGCTGCAGGAACCGTCGGTAGCCGGCCTCGAGGAAGCCGGTCGAGAACACGACGAACCGCGGCGGCCGGACGTCGGCCTGCGTGACGTACTTGATCTTCGGCGCCCGGCCACCGCGGGCCGGCGGCGGCGTCTCCTGCACCAGCGCGCGGACGAACTGGTTGAGCTCGGCGGTGGGCACCCGCGTCTCCCAGGACGCGATGGCGGCGCGCAGGTGGTCGGCGAGCTTGCCCACGCCGCGGCCGGTGGCCGCGGAGATGTTGACCCGCGTCGCCCACTTCACGTGCGCCAGGTCGCGGTCGATCTCCCGCTCCAGCTGGGCGTGCCGGTCCTCGTCGAGGGTGTCCCACTTGTTGAAGGCCAGCACCATCGCGCGGCCGGCCTCGACGACCTGGGTGATCACCCGCTGGTCCTGCTCGCTGATCACCTCGTCGGCGGCCAGCAGGACCACGCAGACCTCGGCGGCCTGGATGGCGGCCTCGGTGCGCAGGCTGGCGTAGTACTCCATGCCGCTGGCTGTGTTCACCTTGCGGCGCAGGCCGGCGGTGTCGACGAACCGCCACTCCTCGCCGCCCAGGACCACGATCGAGTCGACTGGGTCGACGGTCGTGCCGGCCACCGAGTCGACGACCGAGCGCTCCTCCTTGGCCAGCCGGTTGATCAGGCTGGACTTGCCGACGTTGGGCCGGCCCACCAGGGCCACGCGGCGCGGGCCGCCCTCCTCCTCCTGCTCGCGCGGCGCCTCGGGCATCGCGTCCAGGATGAGGTCGAGCAGGTCGCCGCTGGAGCGCCCGTGCAGCGCGCTGACCGGCTGGGGCTCCCCCATGCCCAGGGACCAGAGCTCCGCGGCGTTGGCCTCGCTGCGCTCGTCGTCGACCTTGTTGGCCACGAGGATCACCGGCCGGTCGCTGCGCCGCAGGATCCGCGCGGCCGCCAGGTCGGTGTCGGTGGCGCCGACCTGGCTGTCGACGACGAAGACGATGACGTCGGCGGTCTTCATCGCGTACTCGGCCTGCCGGCTGATCGAGGCGCCGAGACCGGCCGCCTTCGGGTCCCAGCCGCCGGTGTCGACGACGGTGAACCGCTTGCCGTTCCACAGCGCCTCGTAGGAGATGCGGTCGCGGGTGACGCCCGGGACGTCCTGCACGACCGCCGCGCGACGGCCCAGGATGCGGTTGACCAGCGTCGACTTGCCCACGTTCGGGCGACCGACGATGGCGACGACCGGCAGCGGCCCCTGGTTCTGGATCTCGTTCTCGCTCACGTGCGGTCCCCTGCCGCGACGGCCGACTCGGCCAGCGCGACGATCCGGTCGACCACGGCGGCCTGCGAGAGCTCGCTGCTGTCGACGACGACGGCGTCCTCGGCCGGGCGCAGCGGGCTATCGGCCCGGCTGCTGTCGTACTCGTCCCGGCGCCGCAGGTCGGCGGCCAGGGCCGCGATCTCACCCGGGTCGGTCACGCCGAGCTGCCCGGCGCGGCGCTGGGCGCGCACCTCGGGCGCGGCGGTGAGGTAGATCTTCAGCGTCGCGTCCGGGAGGACGACGGTGCCGATGTCCCGGCCCTCGACGACGACTGCCTCGGCGCCGGCGACCAGCGCGCGCTGCTGCTCGACCAGCTGCCGGCGGACGGCGGGGACGGCGGACACCGCGGACACCGCCCGGGTCACCTCCGCCCCGCGGATGCGGACGGCGACGTCGGTGCCGTCCACCTCCACGACCTCGATCCCGGCCTGCGTGCCGACCACGATCCGCGCCTCGGCGACGGTGCAGGCCACGGCCTCGGCGTCGTCGGGGTCCACCCCCGCGTCGAGGACGGCGACGGTGGCGGCGCGGTACATGGCGCCGGTGTCGAGGTAGGCGGCGCCCAGCCGGGCGGCGACGCCGCGGGCGACGCTGGACTTGCCGGTGCCGGACGGGCCGTCGAGGGTCACCGAGCCGCGGAACGGGCTCTGCGGGGTGGTCATGGGCTCCTGCTCGTTCACGGGGGTCACTGCGCGATGTCCCGGCGCAGCGCCACGGCGCCGCGCAGGTAGACGTGCTGGATGTCTGCGCGGGGCTTCTCGGTCTCGACGTGCGCCATGAGACGCAGCACCCGGGGCAGCGCGTGCGGCACCGACATCTCGGTGGCGCACATCAGCGGGACGTCGCCGAAGCCGAGCTCGCGGGCGGCCAGCGCCGGGAACTCCGACACCAGGTCGGGGGTGGCGGTGAACAGGATGCTGATGACGTCGTCGCGGGACAGCGCGTTGCGCTCCATCACCGCGCTGACCAGCTCGCGGGTGGCCTCGAGCACCTGCTCCCGGTCGTCGGCGTCGACCTGCGTCGCGCCCCGGATGGCTCGGACGGCCATGCACTCTCCTCGTTCGTCGCGACGCCCGGATCGCCGGGCGCCGGAACGAGTCTAGGGAGCGCCCGCCACCGGCCCTCCCCGGAGCGGCCGGTCGCACCCGGGGAGGGACGGCAGTTGCCCGGCCCGGCGGCCCGCGTCCGGGGCGCCGGGCGGGGGTCTCAGGCGCCCAGCCGGTTCCCGCTCCGGACGTCGAAGAGGTGCACGTGGCCGCCGCGCGGCGCCACGTGCAGGGCCTCGCCCTTCCGCGGCGGGGTGCGGCCGTCGACGCGGGCGGTGATCAGGTGCTCCTCCTCGCCGACCCGGGTGCGCCCGTAGACGTAGGCGTCGGCCCCGAGCTCCTCGACGACGTCGACCTCGACCGCCAGCCCGTGCGCGCCCACCACGAGGTCCTCGGGGCGGACGCCGAGGGTCACCGAGGAGCCGGACGCCTGGCCCAGCACGTCGCGCGGGACGGGGTGGACCTCGTCGCCGAACCGGACGCCGCCCTCGACGACCGGCAGGGTGAACAGGTTCATCGCGGGCGAGCCGATGAACCCGGCGACGAAGACGTTCGCGGGGCGGTCGTAGAGCTCCCGCGGCCGGCCCACCTGCATGAGCAGGCCGTCCTTGAGCACCGCCACGCGGTCGCCCATCGTCATCGCCTCGGTCTGGTCGTGCGTGACGTAGACGGTGGTGATGCCCAGCCGGCGCTGCAGCGCGGCGATCTCGGTGCGGGTCTGCACGCGCAGCTTCGCGTCGAGGTTGGACAGCGGCTCGTCCATGAGGAAGGCCTGCGGCTGGCGCACGATCGCCCGGCCCATGGCCACCCGCTGGCGCTGGCCGCCGGACAGCGCCTTGGGCTTGCGCTCCAGGTACTGCTCCAGGTCGAGGATCTTGGCCGCCTCCCGCACCCGGGTCGCCCGCTCCTCCTTGGGCACGCCGGCGATCTTGAGCGCGAAGGCCATGTTGTCGGCGACGGTCATGTGCGGGTAGAGCGCGTAGTTCTGGAACACCATGGCGATGTCGCGCTCCTTGGGTGCCACGTCGGTGACGTCCCGCTCGCCGATGAGGATCCGGCCGTCGGTCACGTCCTCCAGCCCGGCGAGCATCCGCAGCGACGTCGACTTGCCGCAGCCCGAGGGGCCGACCAGGACCAGGAACTCACCGTCCTCGACCGTCAGGTCCAGCGCGTCCACCGCCGGCCGATCGGCACCGGGGTACACGCGGGTCGCCCCGTCGAAGGTCACTGCTGCCATGTCCTGCTCCTCGTCTCTGTCGCCGGCGTCGTCGCCGGTGCGTGGTCCTGCTGCTGTCCGGTGGTGCTGGGGCGGTCGGTCCGCGCAGAGCGGAGGGAGAGGGCGGTCCAGGAGACCGGCGGCAGGGTGACGCGCAGCGTCCCGTCCACCACCGCGGCCCGGGGGTTCGGCCGCAGCCGGACCCGGTCCTGCTGCCCGGCGGTGTTCGCCGCGTACGGGTCGGGGTCGGCGAGCGTCAGCGCCTCGTCGAGGACGTCGGTGCCCAGCGCCGCCAGGTCGACCGAGACCTCCACCTCCTCCGCCTGCGCGCGGTTGACCAGGAAGAGGGCGGCGGTGCCATCGTCGGCGGTCGCGGCCGCGTCGACGACCGGGACGCGGCCGTGCGCCGCGGTGTCGTAGCCGGGGCCGTCGACGTCCACCTCGAGGGCGACCCCGCGGGCCAGCCGCGACGTGGTGGCGAACGGGAAGAACGTCGGCTTGCGCCACGCAGGCCCCCCGGGCTCGGCCGCGATCGGGGCGATCACGTTGACCAGCTGCGCGAGCGAGGCGCTGGTCACCCGGTCCGCGTGGCGGAGCAGCGACATCAGCAGGCTGCCGACGACGACGCCGTCGGCCACGGTGTAGGGCTCCTCGCTCAGCGGCGGGGCGAGCGGCCAGTCGTCGATGCGCCGGGGCAGGTCGGCCGGGACCCGCGACAGGTACCAGACGTTCCACTCGTCGAACGAGAGGTTGATCGTCCGCGGGCTCCGGCGCACCGCCTTCACGTGGTCGGCCGTGGCGACCACCGCCTCGATGAAGCGGTCCATGTCGGTCGCCGAGGCGAGGAAGGAGCCCAGGTCGCCGTCCTTCTCCTCGTAATAGGCGTGGCAGGAGATGTAGTCGACGTCGTCGTAGGCGTGGCCGAGGACGACGCGCTCCCACTCGCCGAAGGTCGGCATGCTGGCCGCCGAGGAGCCGCAGACGACGAGCTCGAGGTCGGGGTCGAGCTGGCGCATGGCCTTCGCGGTGCGGGCGGCGAGCTTCCCGTAGTCGTCGGCGGACCGCTGGCCGAGCTGCCAGGGGCCGTCCATCTCGTTGCCCAGGCACCACATCCGCACGCCGAACGGCTCCGGGCGCCCGTTGCGGCGCCGGCGGTCGGACAGCGTCGTCCCGGAGGGCACGTTGGCGTACTCGAGCAGGTCCAGCGCCTCCAGCGTGCCGCGGGTGCCGAGGTTGACGGCGAGCATGAGCTCGGCGCCGACCTCGTCCAGCCACGAGGCGAACTCGTGCAGCCCGATCTCGTTGGTCTCCGTGCTGTGCCACGCCAGGTTGAGCCGGACCGGGCGCTCCTCGCGGGGACCGACGCCGTCCTCCCACCGGTACCCGGAGACGAAGTTCCCGCCGGGGTAGCGGACGGTGGTCACGCCGAGCTCGGTGACCAGCTCGATCACGTCGCGGCGGAAGCCGTTCCCGTCGGCCCGCGGGTGGCCGGGCTCGTGGATGCCGCCGTACACCCCGCGTCCCATGTGCTCGACGAACGCGCCGAAGAGCCGGCGGGACACCGGGCCCACCGTCCGCGCGGGGTCGATCGTCAGGCGCGCCTGCAGCATGGGGTTCCCCGTCCTCAGGCCGTGGGGGCCGGCGCGTCGAGCAGGTCGCGCAGCCAGTCCAGCTGCAGCCGGTGGTGGTGGGCCTCCCCGCCCTCGTGGTCGTTGAACGGGTAGACCGACAGCTCCTTGGGCCCCCCGTAGGCGGAGTAGGCGGCGAACACCGTCGACGGCGGGCAGATCTGGTCCATGAGCGCCACGGAGAACAGCGCCGGGGCGGAGGCGGCGCGGCCGAGGACCGCGCCGTCGAAGTAGCTCAGCGTCCGGAACACCCGGTCGGCGCGGTCGCGGTGCGCCTTGAGGTAGCGCACGAGCTCGCCGTACGGGTCGCCCGGCGCGATCCGCGCCGCGCGGGGGAAGTCGCAGAGGAACGGCACGTCGGCCATGACGGCACGGAGCCCGGGCACGAGCGCCGCGACGGCCAGCGCGATGCCGCCGCCCTGGCTGGTGCCGGTCACCGCGATGCGGGCGCCGTCCACCTCGGACTGCTCGCGCAGCACCTCGACCGCCCGCGCCGCGTCGGTGTAGACGCGCCGGTAGTAGTAGTCGTGCGGGGAGAGCACACCCCGGGTCAGGAAGCCGGGCTGGGCCGCGTCGGAGCCGACCGGATCGGCGGTGGCGCCGACGGTCCAGCCGCTCCCCTGCCCGCGGGTGTCGACGACCAGGTGGGCGAAGCCCGCCGAGGCCCAGAGGAGGTGCTCGTGCGGCAGACCGCGACCGCCGTTGTACCCCTGGTGCTGCACCACCCCGGGGAGCGGTCCCTCCCCGCGCAGGGCCCGGGCCGGCAGGTGCAGCCAGGCCCGCACCGGCGCGCCGCCGAAGCCGGCGAAGGCGACGTCGTAGGTCTCCACCGTCACCAGCCCGGAGTCGACCGGCGTGCACGACACGTCCAGGGGGTGCGCCGCCGCCTCGGCGAGGGTGGCGGCCCAGAACTCGTCGAGGTCCGCCGGAGAGGGCAGCCGCGGGTCGTACCGCCGGAGCTCCTCCAGCGGCAGGTCGGTCTGCGGCATCAGCCGGCGCTCTGCACGACGGTGCTCTCCGGGTGCAGCCGCCGGTCGACGCCCACGGTGCGCCGCGCCCCGGTGAGCGTGAACGGCAGCACCTGCCGCACGTCGGCGCTGGACGCCCCCACCCGCAGCTCGACGTCCCCGGGCTCGACGATCCGGGCGCCGTCGCGGCCGGGGAAGGAGGTGAGGTCGGCGTGCAGGTCGAAGCGGACGGTGGCGGCCGCGCCGGGCGCCAGGTCCACCCGCTGGGCGGCGACCAGCCGCTGCACCGGCCGGACCACCTCGGCGACCGGGTCGTGCAGGTACACCTGCACGACCTCGGTGAGCTCGCGGTCGGTGTCGTTGCGCACGGCCACCTCGATCTCGGCGCTCCCGTCGGTGGCCCACGCCGGCGCGGAGAGCGCCCGCACCCCGGTCCAGGTGGCGGCGCCGTACCCCAGCCCGTGGCCGAAGGGGAACAGCGGGGTCGGGTCCACCGTGCTCACGTCGGTGCGCCCGCCCAGCGGCGCGGCGAGGTAGGTGGCCGGCTGGCTGCTGCCCGCGCGCGGGAAGCTCACCGGCAGCCGGCCCGACGGGGACACCCGCCCGCTGAGGACGTCGGCGATCGCCGGGCCGCCCTCCTCGCCGGGGAAGAAGCCGCACACCACCGCGGCGAGCCGGTCGACCTGCCGGGACAGCTCGTAGGGACGACCCACGAGCAGGACGACCACGACCGGCGTGCCGGTCGCGAGCAGCGCCTCCAGCAGCTCCTCCTGCCGGCCCGGGAGCCGCAGGTCCACGGCGTCGCACCCCTCGCCGGAGGTGCCGTTGCCGAACAGCCCCGCCTGGTCGCCGAGGACGGCGACGCAGACGTCGGCCTCGGCGGCGGCGCGGGCGGCGGCCGCGATGCCCTCGTCGTCGCCGCCGACGACCGGGCAGCCCTGGGCGACCACGACGTCGTAGGCCGCCGGGTGCTCGCGCAGCGCCGCGGCGACGGTCGGGATGTCGATGCCCACGGCGACCTCGGGGTGGTGGACGCCCACGTGCATCGGGAACGAGTAGCAGCCCAGCATCGCCTGCGCGGTGTCCGCGCGCGGACCCACGACCGCCAGGCGCAGCCCGTCCCGCAGCGGCAGCGTCCCGTCGTTGGCCAGGAGCACGACCGAGCGGCGAGCCAGCTCGCCGGCGACCGCGCGGGACTCGGCGGAGTCCAGCTCGATGTGCCCCTCGGCGACGGCCGGGGCGTCCGGCGACCAGTCGGCGTCCAGCAGGCCGAGCTCGCACTTCTGCAGCAGCACCCGGCGCAACGCCCGGTCCACCAGCGCCTCCTCGACGGCGCCGCTGCGCACCGCCGCCACCAGCGGCTCGCCGTAGCAGGCCACGGTGGGCAGCTCCACGTCGATTCCGGCCTCGAGGGCCAGCCCGGCCGCCTCCGCCGGCGACCCGGCGACACCGTGGAGGGTCTGCAGGAAGGCGACGGAGAAGTAGTCGGCGACGACGGTCCCGGTGAACCCGTAGGTCTCCCGCAGCAGGTCCGTGAGCAGCCGCGGGTCGGCGGCCGCGGGCACGCCGTCGACGTCGGTGTAGGAGTTCATCACCGACCGGGCACCGGCGCGCAGCGCCATCTCGAACGGCGGGAGCAGCACGTCGGCGATCTCCCGGCTCCCCGCGGAGACCGGCGCGAGGTTGCGCCCCGCCCGCGAGGCGGAGTAGCCGACGAAGTGCTTGAGCGTGGCGACGACGCCGCTGGACTCCAGACCCCGCACGTATGCGCTGCCGATCGTGCCGACCAGGTGGGGGTCCTCCCCCATGGTCTCCTCGACCCGGCCCCAGCGCAGGTCGCGGACGACGTCGAGCACCGGGGCCAGCCCCTGGTGCACGCCGAGCCGGCGCATGCCCTGCCCGATGACCGCGCCCATCCGCTCGACGAGGTCGGGGTCGAAGCTGGCCGCCCAGCACAGCGGTGAGGGGAAGGCGGTCGCGGTCCACGCCGCCAGCCCGGTGAGGCACTCCTCGTGCACGAGGGCGGGGATGCCGAACCGGCCGGCCGCCATGATCTGCCGCTGGCTCTCCGCGAGCCCCTTCGCGCCGAGCAGCGGGTCCACCGGCGCCGTCCCGAACGGCCGGGTCAGCTGGCCCAGCCCGGTGCGGATCAGTGCCTCCCAGTCGACCGGCGCCGCGGCCATCTCGTGCTGGTGCGGGGCGACCTCGCCCTCGGTCGCGTCGATGCCCACCCACACGCCGTAGAGCTGGGCGACCTTCTCCTCCAGCGTCATGCGGGCGAGGAGGTCGGCCACCCGGTCCTCGCGCGGGAGGGCCGGGTCGCGCCACGGCGCGGGGTCGGTGCCGACGTTGCTGGCCATGCTCAACGGGTGTCCGTCCTGTTCGGGGGTGGGGCGCGGTGGTGCGCTGATCGGGTGGCGCGGGCCGTGGTCAGGCCACGGTGACCTCGGGCGGCGGTGCGCCGGGCCGCAGGCGGAACGTGCCGGTGCGCTCCCCGGCCGTGACGCGGTACTCGCCGGCCCACCCGCGCACCTCCGCGCGGCCGTCGCCGTCGGTGCGCACCGGGGTGGGTGGCAGCCACCACTCCCCCTTGACCAGGCCGCGGAGGGCGTCGTACGCGGGCTTCGGGCTGCCGTCGGCGCGGACCAGCCCGGCCGGCGCGCCCAGCCAGGACCCGCGGTCGGTGATCCCCCAGTACGTCACGGCCTCGACCGACGGGTGCGCGAGCAGCGTCCGGTAGTGCCGCACGACGTCGTCGGCCTGCCGGGCCTCGCCCTCGGGGGTGGAGGGCCAGGAGTCCACCTGGTGGTCGTTGAGGTCCTCGATCTCCGGGGGCATCAGCTCCCCGGAGACGAGCGTCGTCTCGGTCCAGTGCAGCGGCAGGCCGTAGCGGGCGAAGCGCTCGAGCACCTCCTGGGTCCGCTCCTCGCCCCAGTAGCCCTGGTGCATGTGGCTCTGCAGCCCGATCGCGTCGAGCTGGATCCCGGCCTCGAGCACCCCCTCGATCAGGCACTCGTACGCCGTCGACAGGTTGAAGTCGTTGAGCACCAGCGTGGCGGCCGGGTTCGCGCGGCGCGCCTCCTCGAACGCGAGCCGCACGGTGGGGATCCGGCCGATCCGCCGGCAGAGCCGGGTGATCGCGTTCTGCTCGTCCTCGTTCGCGAAGACGGGCATGATCACGACCTCGTTGATCGCGTCCCACGTGTCGATCAGGCCCGCGAACGTGGTGACCTCGCGGCCGATCCGGGCCCGGACGGTCCGCTCGACGTCCTCGTCGGGAGACCGCCGCAGCCAGTCCGGCGCCAGGGTGTGCCAGACCAGCGGGTGGCCCTTGACCCGCACCCCGCGCTCCCGGAACCAGGCCGCGGTGGCGCGCAGCCGCTCGGTGTCGGGCTGCCCCTCCACCGCCTCGAAGCCGGCCCAGTAGAACGGCAGCGTGGCGGTGTTGAAGACGTCCAGCCACAGCTCCTCGAGCTGCCGCGCGGCCTCGGGGTCGGCGCCGCCGAAGACGTTCTCGCGGGCGCCGTCCTCCTCGCCGTTGGCCAGGCCGACGAAGTCGAACCCGATGTTGCCGAAGGCGACGTCGTGCCCCAGCTGCTCGACGAGCACGTCGGCGCCGGCGCACGGCGAGCCGTCGGGCGTGCGCACGGTGAGGGTCACCGCGGAACGGCGCAGGTCGTCGGCGGCAGTGGAGCAGGTCACAGCGAAAACGTTATCGACAACGTTTGACATCGACAAGCGCCCCCTGCCATCTTCACGACACGTGTCCCACGCCACAGGCGGCGTGCGGAGTGACGAAGGGGTCAGACATGCGGCGTCCGGGGCGAGCAGCTCTCTCGGTGATGTGCAGCAGCGCTGTCTTGCTGGGTGTGGCGGCATGTGGGGGTGACGACGGCGGTTCGGAAGCCGACGGCAACACCATCACGTGGTGGCACAACTCGAACAACGAGCCCGGCAGGGGCTACTACGAGCAGGTGGCCGCGGACTTCGAGGACGCCAACCCCGGCGTCGAGGTCGAGGTCGTGGCCATGGCCCACGAGGACATGGTCGACCGGCTGGAGGCCGCCTTCCAGAGCGGCGACCTGCCCGACGTCTACATGGAGCGCGGCGGCGGCGAGCTCGCCGACCACGTGGAGGCCGGCCTGGTCCGCGACCTCACCGAGGACGCCTCGGAGGAGATCGGCAAGATCGAGCCGGGCACGCTGGCCGGCTGGCAGGTCGAGGACCAGACCTACGCGCTGCCGTTCTCCGTCGGCGTCGTCGGGTTCTGGTACAACACCGAGCTCTTCGAGCAGGCCGGCATCACCACGCCGCCCACCACGATGGAGGAGCTGTACTCCACCGTCGAGACGCTCAAGGGCGCGGGCATCACGCCGATCTCGGTCGGCGCGGGCGACAAGTGGCCGGCGGCCCACTACTGGTACTACACCGCGCTGCGCGCCTGCTCCGAGGACGTGCTCACCGACGCGGTGACCAGCCTCGACTTCTCCGACCCGTGCTTCGTGCAGGCCGGCGAGGAGCTGCAGGCGCTCCTGGAGACCGAGCCGTTCAACCCCGGCTTCCTGACGACGCCCGCCCAGGAGGGCGCCACCTCCGCCTCGGGTCTGCTCGCCACCGGGCAGGTCGCGATGGAGCTGGCCGGCCACTGGGAGCCCGGCGTGATGCAGGGGCTCACCGAGGACGGCCAGGGCCTGGGCGAGCGGACCGGCTGGTTCCCCTTCCCCGCCATCGAGGGCGGCGAGGGCGACCCGGAGGCGCAGCTCGGTGGTGGTGACGCCTGGGCCGTGGCCGAGGGCGCTCCCGACGCCGCCGTGGACCTGGTGAAGTACCTGCTCTCCGACGAGGTGCAGACCGGCTTCGCGGAGAACGACATGGGCCTGCCGACCAACCCGGCCGCGATCGGGTCGGTGTCCGACCCGGCGCTCGCCCAGCTGCTCGAGGTCCGCGACGCCTCGCCGTTCATCCAGCTCTACTTCGACACCGCGTTCGGCGCGTCGGTCGGTGGCGCGATGAACGACGCGATCGCCCTGCTGCTGGCCGGCCAGGCCTCGCCGCAGGACGTCGTGGACGACACCCAAGAGGCAGCGGACCAGGAGAAGTGATCCGTCGATGACCTCCCCGGTGACCGCTGCGCCGGAGGCTACCGAGACCGGCGCAGCGGTCACCCGGCGCGCGGCAGCGCGCCGGGTGACCGGGCGCCCGGTCGGCGGCAAGCGCCGGCAGCGCCTCGAGATCCTGCTGTTCGTCACGCCGGCGCTGGCGCTGATGGCGGTCTTCGTCGTCTACCCGGTGTTCTCGGCCGCCCGGATGTCGCTCTACCGCTGGAAGGGCTTCGGCCCGATGGTGGACTTCATCGGGCTGGACAACTACGCCCGCGTGCTCGGCGACGACGTCTTCCGCGACGCCGTCGCGCACAACTTCATCATCGTCTTCGCGTCGATCCTCGTGCAGCTGCCGCTGGGCCTGGCGCTCGCGCTGCTGCTCAACCGCCGCCTCCGCGGGCGCGGCCTGCTGCGGACGATCATCTTCGTCCCCTACGTGCTCGCCGAGGTCATCGCGGGCGTCGTGTGGTTCCAGCTGCTGCAGCCGCGCACCGGCCTGCTCGAGACGATGATCTCCGCCGTCGGCCTGCCCGTGCCGGAGCAGGGTTTCCTGGGCACGCCCGAGCTCGCGCTGCCCACCGTCTTCGTCGTCCTCACCTGGAAGTACCTGGGCCTGGCGGTGCTGCTGTTCCTCGCCGGCCTGCAGGGCGTGCCGGACGAGCTCTACGAGGCCGCGCAGCTCGACGGCGCGTCGTGGTGGCAGATCCAGCGGAGCATCGCCATCCCGCTGCTGGCGCCGACCATCCGGACCTGGTGCTTCCTGTCGATGATCGGTTCGCTCCAGCTGTTCGACATGGTGTGGATCCTGACCGGCGGTGGCCCGGCGAACGCGACGACCACCATGGCGACGTACCTGATCAGCCAGGGCTCGCAGCGCAGCAACTACGGCATCGCCGGCGCCGCCTCCGTGCTGCTGTTCGTGATCGGTTTCGTGATGGCGCTGGCCTACCAGCTCCTGGTGCTGCGCCGCGACACCAAGGCCGAGGGGTGAACCGGGTGGCGACGGTGACGGCTGAGAAGGAGATCCCGGTGGCTCGACGGTCCAGGAGGTCCGGGGGCGCCGGCCCGTTCGTGTACCTGGCGGCGCTCGCGGTGGTGGCGGTGACGCTCGGCCCGGTGCTCTACGGCGCGCTCGGCGGGTTCCGCACCAACGAGCAGCTGGCCCGCGACCCCGCGGCGCTGCCCGACCCGTGGGTGCTGGGCAACTACACGCGGGTCGTCAGCAACCCCGACTTCTGGCGGTACGCGCTCAACTCGACGGTCATCGCCGTCCTGACGACGGTGATCGCGGTGCTGGCCGGGGTGATGGCCGCCTACCCGCTGGCGCGCTACCAGTTCAAGCTCCGGGAGCCGCTGTTCCTGGTGTTCGTGCTGGGGCTGCTCTTCCCTGCGGCCGTGGCGATCATCCCGCTGTTCATCCTGGTGACCCGCGACCTCGACCTGGGCAACACCTGGTGGGGCGTCGCGCTGCCGCAGGCGGCGTTCGCGCTGCCGACCACGGTGGTCATCCTGCGACCGTTCCTCATGGCGCTGCCCAAGGAGCTCGAGGAGGCGGCCCTGCTCGACGGCTCCTCCCGGGTGGGCATCTTCTGGCGGATCGCGCTGCCGCTGTCGATGCCGGGCCTGGTCACCGTCGGCGTCCTCGCCTTCGTGGCCTCGTGGAACGCCTACCTGCTCCCGCTGCTGCTCCTGCAGGGCGAGATGCGGACGCTGCCCCTCGGCGTGGCCGACTACTCGACGCAGTACTCGGCCGACACCGCGGGCGTGCTCGCCTTCACGACCATCGCGATGATCCCGGCGCTCATGCTGTTCCTCGCCATGCAGCGGCGGATCGTCAGCGGGCTCCAGGGAGCGGTGAAGGGCTGACCCCGGCGCCCGTCGAGGCGCGCGGTCGAGGGCCCGTGCGCCACGATGCGTCCAGGGCCCGGACGACGAGAGGTTGTTCATGACGCTCCACCCACCACGCGACGACGTCGACGAGGTCGCCCGCGCCCGCGCGGCTGCCCCGCTGGTGGTCCCGTCGCCGTCCCTCGGCGGTCGCGTGACCATGCAGCAGGTGGCCGCGGAGGCCGGCGTCTCCATCTCCACGGTGTCGAAGGTGCTCAACGGGCGGTACGGCGTGTCCGCGGAGACCGTCGACCACGTGACCCGGGTCGTGGACCGGCTCGGCTACGAGGCGAGCCTGGTCGCGCGCAGCCTGCGCAACCGGCGGACCAACGTCGTGGGCGTCCTGGTCATGGACTTCGAGCCGTTCAGCACCGAGGTGCTCAAGGGTGTCGCCGACGCCATCCACGGCTCGGGCTACGAGCTGATCGCCTACTCCGCGGGTGGGCACGAGGAGGCGCGCGTCGGCTGGGAGCGCCGCTCGCTCTCCCGCCTGATGGGCTCCCTCGTCGACGGCGCCGTCCTGGTGACGCCGACGGTGACCGACGTGCAGGCCGACGGCCCGGTGGTGGCCGTCGACCCGCACACCGGCCCCTCGGGGCTGCCGTCGGTGGCCGCGGACAACCTGCAGGGCGCGCGCCTGGGTGTCGAGCACCTGATCGGGCTGGGGCACACCCGGATCGGCATGATCACCGGCCGCTCCGACCTCGCGTCGGCCCAGCAGCGCGAGCAGGGCTACCGCGAGGCGCTGGCGGCCGCCGGTCTGCCGGTCGACGAGACCCTCGTGCGCTCCGGCGGGTTCGAGCCGGAGATCGCCGGCGAGGCGGCCCGCGAGCTGCTGTCGCTCCGCCGGCCCCCGACGGCGGTGTTCGCGGCGAACGACCTCTCCGCCCTGGCGACGCTCGAGGTGGCCCGCGACCTGGGCATCGCCGTGCCGGACCAGCTCTCGGTGGTCGGGTTCGACAACATCCCCGAGTCCGCGCTCGCCGACCCGCCGCTGACCACCGTGCAGCAGCCGATCCGGCGGATGGGCGAGGAGGCGACGGCCATGCTGCTGGCCCTCATCTCCGGCGAGGAGCTCGACGCCCCGCACCGCACCCTCGACACCTCCGTCGTCGAGCGGGCCTCGACGGCTCCCCCCGCGCCCGCGCGCTGACCGGCGGGTCGCCCGGGCCTCAGCCCGGCGGCCGCAGCGCGGTGCGGGCAGCCCCCACCAGCGCCGCGGCCACCCGGTCCAGCGGCTCGGACTCCAGCCGCCACTGCTGCCAGTGCAGCGCGACGTCGACGGCGCCGCCCGGGTCGAAGGGCGCGACGGCCCCGCCGGCCGTCGCCAGCTGCTGCTCGGGGAGCATGCCCCAGCCGAAGCCGAGGGCCACCGCGGCGCCGAAGTCGGCCGAGGCCGGCACGTAGTGCACCGGCACCTCCGCGGTCGAGGTCAGGTGCCGCCGCAGGTAGGCGTGCTGCAGGTCGTCACGCCGGTCGAAGACCACCACCGGCGCGCGGAGCAGCGCGCCGGCGTCGGGGCCGTCCGGGAACCAGCGCTCGGCGAAGGCCGGTGCGGCGCACGGCAGGTAGCGCATGGTGCCCAGCGGGGTGGCGCGGCAGCCGGCCACGGGTTCGGCGTCGGAGGTGACCGCACCCATGACGGTGCCTGCCCGCAGCAGCGCGCTGGTGTCGGCCTGGTCGGCGCTGTGCAGGTCCAGGAGGACGTCGCCGGCCAGCGGCGCGAGGGCGGGCAGCGCCCAGGTGGCCAGCGAGTCGGCGTTCACCGCGATCGGCACCACCGGGGCCGCAGCTCCGTCCGGGTCCAGCCGCCGGTCGGTGTCGGCGACGAGCAGCCCGACCTGGCGGGCCAGCCGCAGGACCGGCTCACCGGCCGGGGTCACCGTCGCCGGTCGCCCGCGGTGCACCAGCACCCGGCCGGCGGCGACCTCCAGCGCGCGCAGCCGCTGCGACACCGCCGACGGGGTCACGTGCAGCCGCCGGGCCGCCGCGTCCAGCGACCCCTCGTCCACGACGGCCACCAGGGTGCGCAGCTGGGCGAGGTCGACGTCCACGACAGCGATGCTAATGCCGCCGTAGAAGCATTAGCTGGCCTGCATGACCGGCGCCTCCTAGCGTCGGTGCACGTGACGACGGGACTCCTCGCAGCAGCGGCCGGCCTCGGGATGGGCCTGTCGCTCATCGTGGCCATCGGCGCCCAGAACGCCTTCGTGCTCCGGCAGGGCCTCCGGCTGGAGCACGTCGGCGTGGTCGTGGCGATCTGCGCGGCCTCCGACGCGGTGCTGATCGTCGCCGGGGTGGCCGGCAACTCCTGGCTCAGCGCCCGGCTGCCCGACGCCATCACCGCCATCCGGCTGGGCGGCGCCGCCTTCCTGCTCGGCTACGCGGTGCTGGCCGCGCGCCGGGCCCTGCGACCGGCGTCGATCGCCGTCGACGCCGCCGGCGCCCGCACCGCGCTGCTGGCCGCCGTCGCCGCGTGCCTGGCCCTGACCTGGCTCAACCCGCACGTCTACCTGGACACCGTGCTGCTGCTCGGCTCGGTCGCCGACAGCCACGGCGCCCACCGGTGGGAGTTCGCCGGCGGGGCCGTGCTGGGCAGCGTGCTGTGGTTCGCCGCCCTCGGCTACGGGGCGCGCCTGCTCCGGCCGCTGTTCGCCCGGCCGGCGGCGTGGCGGGTGCTCGACGCGCTGATCGCCGTCGTCATGGCGCTGCTGGGGCTGGGCCTGCTCAGCAGCGTCCTGTGACGGCTCAGAGGCCGACGAGCTCCTCCAGCGTCCCGACCTCGCCGCGGGTGAGCTTGCGGATGGTGCCCGAGCGCATCGCCCGCAGCTCGATGGGGCCCACGGCGGTGCGGGTCAGGCGGGAGACCGGCAGCCCGACGTGGGCCAGCAGCCGGCGCACGATGTGCTTGCGCCCCTCGTGCAGCACCACCTCGACCACCGACTGGCCGGCGTGGGTGTCGACCACCTTGAACGAGTCCACCTTCACCGGGCCGTCCTCCAGCTCGACCCCCGCGCGGAGCCGGCGGTGCAGGTCGCGCGGGATGGAGCCGGACACCTGCGCCAGGTAGGTCTTGCGCACCCCGTAGGAGGGGTGGGCCAGCCGGTGGGCCAGCTCGCCGTCGTTGGTGACCAGCAGCAGGCCCTCGGTGTCCTGGTCCAGCCGGCCGACGTGCACCAGCCCGGGCGCGAGGTCGCCGATCATGTCGCCCACGGTGGGACGGGCCCGGTCGTCGCTCATCGCGGTGATGACGCCCGGGGGCTTGTTGATCGCGTAGGTGACCCGGTCGTCGCGGATCTCCAGCCGGACGCCGTCGACGGCGATCTTGTCCCGGGTCGGGTCGACCCGCATGCCCTGCACCTGCACCTGCTGGCCGTTCACCGCGATCCGGCCGGCGTCGATCATGTCCTCGACGACGCGCCGGGACGCGACACCGGCCCGCGCCAGGACCTTCTGCAGCCGCTCCCCCTCGCGCTCCCCGCCGGCCTCGGCCGGGGGCCGGTCCCCGGGGTGCTCGGGAGCGAGCTCCATGTCCTCGGACCAGCCCTCGCCGGCCGCGGTCCTGCTCTCGTCGTTCGGGGTCGCGTCGCTCATCGCCATCAAGTCTCCCACCCGCGCCTGTGGACGACGCCCCCGCGTGCGGCCGGCGGCAGCCAGGATCGTCCGGTGCCCTCCGACGACCCGTTCGCGCCGGACACGTGGGCACTGGCCGCAGCGCTCGTCGTGTCCGGGGTCCTCTTCTGGTGGCTCACGCCCGCCCTCGCCGACGAGGAGTACCGGCTCGCCCGGTGGCGGCTCGGCCAGTGGTGGCTGCGCGAGGAGTGGGCCCGCGGACGACGGCTGGTGGCGCTCGTGCTGGGGCGCGTGTCGGCGGCCGCGCTGATCGGCGTCGGCCTGGCGCTGCCGTTCCTGTTCCGCTGACCCGGGGAGCGCCGTCAGGCGTCGGGGTGCTCGTCGAGCACGGTCGCGGTCTCGGGCAGCAGCGGGGCGAGCTCGGGCAGCTCGTCCAGGCCGGTGAGGCCCAGGCGCTCGAGGAACAGCGGCGTCGTCGCGTAGAGCCCGCCGCCGGTGTCGGGGTCGTTCCCCACCTCGTGCACCAGGCCGCGGGTGATGAGGGTGCGCATGACGCCGTCGACACCCACCCCGCGGATGGCCGACACCCGGGCACGGGTGACCGGCTGCCGGTAGGCGATGACCGCGAGCGTCTCCAGCGCGGCCTGGGTGAGCCGGCTGCGCTGCCCGTCCACCAGGTACCGCTCGACGACGGCGGCGTGCTCGTCGCTGGTGTAGAGCCGCCACCCCTCCCCCACGCGGCGCAGCTGGATGCCGGCCGACCGCGCGGCGTAGCCCTCGGCCAGCTCGGCCAGGCCGGTGCGGACCTGCGCGACGTCGCAGCGCAGCGCGCCGGCCAGGGTCGGCTCGTCGACCGGGTCGTCCATGACGAACAGCAGCGCCTCCAGGCCGCCGCGCAGCTCCACCGGGTCGAGCAGCTCCAGCGGCTCCTCGACCGCCGGCTCCGGCTCCGGCTCGGGCTCCGGCTCGGGCACCGCCGGGACGTCGGGGTCCTCGACCGGGACCGGCGGGACCTCGTCCTCCTCGACCGGCCGCTCCGCCACCCGCGAGGCCAGCTCGGCGGCGACCGCGTCCCACGTGGCGGGGTCGGCCTCGCCCCGGCTCTCGGCCTCCTCCCGGGTGGCCGCGAGCTCCGCGGCCAGCGCGTCCCAGGAGAAGGGGGCGGGCTCGGGGCGCGCGCTGCCGGGCTCCTGCGGGTCGCTCACCGGTACTCCTCGTCGATCGATCCGTCGGCCGCGTCCTCGTCGGCCACGTCCCCATCAGCCACGTCCCCATCAGCCACGACGCCGTCGACGTCGACCGGGGCCGCGGGCAGCGTGCCGCCGGTCCACCGCACGTGCAGCTCGCCGAGCGGGGTCAGCTGCTCGAACACCACCCGCTGCTGCCGGTAGAGCTCCAGCAGCGCCAGGAAGCGGGCCACCACCTCGAGGGTGTGCTCGCAGTCGGCGGTCAGCGAGCGGAAGGTGACCGTGCCGGAGCGGACCAGGTGGTTGCGGACCACGAGCAGCTGCTCGCTGACGCTGACCGGGGGCGCGTGCAGGTGCGAGACGCTCACCGTCTGCGGCGCCTTGGGCGCCAGGGCACGGGCGGCCAGCGCGGCGAACTGCTGCGGGGTGAGGTCGAGCAGCACCTCGGGCACCAGGTCGGCGAACCGGGGCTCGGGGCCGGCCTCCCGCGGGAACCGCTTCGCCGCCTCGGTCTCGCGTTCCCGCAGGAAGGCCGCGGCCTGCTTGTAGGCCTTGTACTGGAGCAGCCGGGCGAAGAGCAGGTCGCGGGCCTCGAGCAGCTCCAGGTCCTCCTCGTCGTCGACGTCGGCGGCCGGCAGCAGGCGGGCGGCCTTGAGGTCGAGCAGCGTGGAGGCCACGACGAGGAACTCGCTGGCCTGATCGAGGTCGAGCTCGTCGCCGAGGGCGCGCAGGTGGGCGATGAACTCGTCGGTGACCTTCGACAGCGCGATCTCGGTGACGTCGAGCTTGTGCTTGCCGATCAGCTGCAGGAGCAGGTCGAACGGGCCCTCGAAGTTGGTCAGCCGGACGGTGAAACGCGCCGGAGCGGCCCCGTCGGCCCGGTCGGCCGTCGGAACCGCTCCGTCGCTGTCGCTCACGGACGCCGAGCGTATTCGGGTCAGCCCTTCAGCCGGCGCACCAGCACCGACTCCTCGCCGCGCTCGTCGAGGTCGGCCAGCAGCACCGAGATCGCCTCGCGGACGATCCGTCCGCGGTCGGCGGCCACGCCGTGCTGCCCGCGCAGGGTCAGCCGGGCGGTCTCCAGCGCGAGCAGCTCGTCGGCCGAGATGTAGACGGTGATCTTCTCGTCGTGCTTGGTCCGCTCCCGGCCACGCGCGGGACGGCCGCGCGTCGGCACGTGCGGCTGCAGCACCGGCGCGGGCGCCGGGGCCGACCGGAAGGCGGACAGGTCGTCGTCACCGGCGGCCGCCGCGCCACCGGGCACCAGGGTGAGCGACTGGGCCGGCGTCGGCTCGGGCTCGGCCGGACGGCGCGCGGCGGACCCGCGCAGCGCCGGCGAGCTGGTGGTGCTGCCCAGGTTGGGCAGCTCGGTGACCTCGGGGACCGAGGCGGTGGCGTCGGTGCGGCGGAACAGCTCCGACGCACCGGGGAGCACGGGCCGGCGCGTCATGCCGACACCTCCTCGCTGGCGCTCGTCGGCAGCATGACTCGAGTCGCTGCGTCCATGTGTGCCCTCGAACGCTCGGTCACAGTGCCAGCACCTCCTTGGCGAGGTCGCGGTAGGCGGCGGCACCCGAGGACGTCGGGGCCCAGGTGGTGATCGGCTGGCCGGCGACGGTGGTCTCGGGGAAGCGGACGGTGCGCTGGATGACGGTCTGGAACACCGTGTCGCCGAAGGCCTCGACCACCCGGCTGAACACCTCGCGGCAGTGCACCGTGCGCGAGTCGTACATCGTGGCGAGGATCCCGGAGATCTCCAGCTGCGGGTTCAGCCGCTCCTTGACCTTGTCGATCGTGTCGACGAGGAGGGCGACGCCGCGCAGCGAGAAGAACTCGCACTCCAGCGGGATCATCACGCCCTGCGCCGCGGTCAGGGCGTTGACCGTGAGCAGGCCCAGCGAGGGCTGGCAGTCGATGAGGATGTAGTCGTACTCGTCCCGGACGTCGGCCAGCACCCGGAGCAGGGTCTGCTCGCGGGCCACCTCGCTGACCAGCTGCACCTCGGCGGCGGACAGGTCGATGTTGCTGGGGACCAGGTCCAGGCCGGGGATGTCGGTCGGCACCCGGACGTCGCGCAGCGTGGTGCGCCGCTCCATGAGGGCGTTGTAGATGGTCCGGTCCATGTTCTGCGCCGGCACGCCCAGACCCACCGAGAGCGCGCCCTGGGGGTCGAGGTCGATGAGCAGCACCTTGCGGCCGAACTCCACCAGCGCGGCACCCAGGTTGATGGTCGACGTCGTCTTGCCGACGCCACCCTTCTGGTTGCACATCGCGATGACGCGGGCCGGACCGTGCTCGGTCAGCGGCTTGGGGTCCGGGAGCTTGCGCTGCCGCGCCCGCGCGGGGTCCAGCCGCGAGGCGGCGGCACCCATCTCCTCGGAGTCGCGCGGGCGCGCGACGGCAGGGGCCGCGTCCGCTCGGATCGCCATGGGTCTGTTGCCTCCACCGTGAGCCCGATCCGGGGGTGCCGGGTGCGGTCAGCCGTCCTGCCCGCTCGGGTGCACCGACCGTATGGAGGTGGTGGCGGATCCCGAAGGAGGCACGCCGGGCGTCATGTCGACATGGCGACCTCTGCCAACTCCTGTGACTGCTCCAGCCGAACAGCAGCGCAGATGTGCCAAGACGCGCTGCGGCGAGCTGTCAGGTCAATGCCCTCGGGTGGCTGCTCGCGTACACCTCGCGCAGCCGGTCGACGGTGACCAGCGTGTACACCTGCGTCGTCGTCACCGAGGCGTGACCGAGCAGCTCCTGCACCACGCGCACGTCGGCCCCGCCGTCGAGCAGGTGGGTGGCGAAGGAGTGCCGCAGCGTGTGCGGGGAGAGGTCCGCGGCGATCCCGGCGCGCTCGGCAGCCGACCGCAGGATCGCCCACGCGCTCTGCCGGGAGAGCGGCCCGCCGCGGACGTTGAGGAACAGCGCCCCGCCGCGCACCCCGCCCTTCCCCGCGGAGGCCAGGGCGGGCCGCGCGCGCACCAGGTACTCCTCGACGGCGCGCAGCGCGTAGCTGCCCACCGGGACGATCCGCTCCTTGCCGCCCTTGCCCGCCAGGCGCACCGCCGCCTGACCGCGGTCCAGGTCGTCGACGGCCAGGCCCACGGCCTCCGAGATGCGCGCGCCGGTGCCGTAGAGCAGCTCGAGCAGCGCCCGGTCGCGCAGCCCGCGCGGGCCCTCCACCGAGCCGGCCGCCTCGATGAGCGCCACGACCTGCTCCACCGGCACCGCCTTGGGCAGCCGGCGGGCCGGCGTCGGCGGCCGCACCTCGTGCGCCACGTCGTCGGGCACCAGGCCGTCGAGCAGCGCGAACCGGTGCAGGCCGCGCACCGCGACGACGGCGCGCGCGGCCGAGGAGGCCGACAACGGCGGGTGCTCGTCGTCCCCCTGCCGCAGGGCGGCGAGGAAGCCGGCGACGTCGGACTCCGTGATCTCCCGCAGCCCGGACACCCCGGCCGCCGCCAGGTGGTCGGTGTAGCGGCGCAGGTCGCGCCGGTAGCTGGCGATGGTGTTGGCGGCCAGGCCACGCTCGACCGCGAGGTGGTCGAGGTAGCCGGTGACCACCCGCTCCAGCGCGGGGGCGGCGGGGGGCGCGGTGCTCGGGGCGGCGGTCAGACCAGCACCTCCTCCAGCGGGACGGCGGTCATCCCGTGCGCCTCGGCGACCTCGGGCAGCACCACCTGCCCGGCGACCACGTTCACGCCGTGCGCCAGCGCCCGGTCGCTGCGCACCGCGGCGCCGGTGCCCTCGTTGGCCAGGGCCATGACGTAGGGCAGCGTCACGTTGGTCAGCGCGTGGGTCGAGGTGTTGGGCACCGCGCCGGGCATGTTGGCCACGCAGTAGAAGACCGACTCGTGCACCCGGAACGTCGGGTCGTCGTGGGTGGTGGGGCGGGTGTCCTCGAAGCAGCCGCCCTGGTCGACGGCGATGTCGACCAGCACCGACCCCGGCTTCATCCGCGACACCAGCTCGTTGCTGATCAGCGTGGGCGCCTTGGCCCCCGGGACCAGCACCGCGCCGATGACCAGGTCGGCGTCGAGCACCGCCCGCTCCACCTCGTAGGCGCTGGAGGCCACCGTCTGCAGGTGCCCCTGGTAGATGCGGTCGGCGGCGCGCAGCTTGTCGATGTCGCGGTCCAGGACGACGACCTCGGCCTGCATCCCCAGGGCGATCGCCGCCGCGTTCATGCCCGACACCCCGGCCCCGATGACCACCACCTTCGCCGCGTACACGCCGGACACCCCGCCCAGCAGGACGCCGCGGCCACCGTGCGCCCGCTCGAGCGCGTGCGCCCCGACCTGGGGGGCCATGCGGCCCGCGACCTCGGACATCGGGGCCAGCAGCGGGAGGGCGCCGCCGGGGCTCTGCACGGTCTCGTAGGCGATGGCGGTGGTGCCGGAGGCGACCAGCGCGTCGGTGCACGCCTTCGAGGCGGCCAGGTGCAGGTAGGTGAACAGGGTCTGGCCGGCCCGGAGGCGGTCGTACTCCTCGGCCACCGGCTCCTTCACCTTCAGCAGCAGGTCGGCGTCGGCCCACACGTCGTCGGCGTCGGAGAGCAGCCGGGCACCGGCGGCGGTGAAGTCCGCGTCGGGGATGGAGGACCCCTCCCCCGCGCCCCGCTCGACCAGCACCTCGTGGCCCGCGCGGGTCAGCTCGGTCACCCCGGCCGGGGTGAGCGCGACCCGGTACTCGCGGTTCTTGATCTCCTTGGGCACTCCGACCCGCATGTCCGACTCCTGGTCTGGCGGCTCGTCCCCGAGGGTGACGGGGCTCCCCACCGTGTCAGGGGCGTGCCCGGTCGGGGCCGCCCTCGGGCCGGAGTGTAGGCAGGGTCACCGTCGGGGGCCCGGTACCGCACCGGCGTCGCCGCGCTCGACCTGCCGCCCGGGCGTGCCCGCCCGACGATGTCCAGATGCGCCCGTACGCCCAGCACCCCGTCCTCCGCACCCGCCAGCTGGCCGCCGATCTGGGCATGCTGGCCTGGGTGGTGCTGTGGGTGGTCGTCGCCCGCGCCGTCCACGGCGCCGTCCTCGTGCTGGCCGAGCCCGGGCGCGCGGTGGAGGACCTCGGGCGGTCGCTGAGCGACCAGATGTCCTCGGCCTCCGGCGTCGCCGAGGACGTGCCGCTGGTCGGTGACGAGCTGGCCGTGCCCTTCGACGCCCTGGGCGAGGCCGGGGGCGCGGTCGGCGGTGCCGGTCAGACGACCCAGGACGCCGTCACGACCCTGGCCTTCTGGCTCGCCGTCGTCCTGGTCGTGCTGCCGGTGGGCTGGCTGCTGCTGCGCTGGCTGCCGTGGCGGCTGGCCTGGGCGCGGGAGGCCGGCGCCGCCCGGCGGCTGCTCACCGGCGCGCCGGACGTGGAGCTCCTCGCCGCCCGGGCGGTCGCCACGGCGCCGCTCCCCCAGCTGGCCGCGCTGCCGCCGGGGACGGGGGCCGGCTGGCGAGCCGGGGACCCCGAGGCGGTGCGGGCCCTGGCCGGCCTGGAGCTGCGCCGGCTGGGCCTGCGGCCGGCCCCGGAGGAGCCGGTCAGCCCGACGTGAGGCTCAGGTCGCGTCGACGTCCCGCAGCCGGGGCGCGGTGGCGCGGACCTGCGCCGCGGCCAGCACACCGACCACCGCCGACACGTTGCGGATCCGCCCGTCGAAGACCTGCTGGACGGCGTCGGCGAGCGGCAGCCGCTCGACGGTCATGTCCAGCTCCTCGTGCTCGACGGTGAAGCCCTCCGGGCGGTCGACGTCGGTGAGCCCCTCCGCGAGGTAGACCAGCACCTGCTCGTCGCAGAACCCGGGCGAGCTGTAGTGGGTGGTCAGCAGCGACCAGCGGTCGGCGGCCAGCCGGACCTCCTCGGCCAGCTCCCGCTTCGCGGTCTCCACCGGCGGCTCGCCGTCGGCGTCGCGCAGGCCGGCGGGCAGCTCCCACAGGTAGTCACCGACCGGGTGCCGGTACTGGCGGAGCAGCACCACGAACCCGTCGTCGTCGAGCGCGACGACGGCGACCGCGCCGGGGTGGTGGACCACCTCGCGGACGCTGTCACCGCCGCCGGGCATCGCGACGGTGTCCTTGTCCAGGCGGATGACCCGGCCCTCGTACACCGTCTCGGTGGCGAGGACGCGGTAGTCGTGCGGGGCCGGGTCGTCGGCCACCGTCAGATACCGACCTTCTCGGCCTCGTCGAACTCCACCGGGAGCCGCGCGGACTCCTGGTAGTCGACGGCGGCCTGCACGAACGCCGCGAACAGCGGGTGCGGGCGGGTCGGCCGGCTCTTCAGCTCCGGGTGCGCCTGGGTGCCCACGTAGAAGGGGTGCGCGTCCTTCGGGAGCTCGGCGAACTCGACGAGCAGGCCGTCGGGCGAGGTGCCCGAGAACACCAGGCCCGCCCCGGACAGCCGGTCGCGGTAGGCGTTGGCCACCTCGTACCGGTGCCGGTGCCGCTCGGTGATCTCGGTGGAGCCGTAGGCCGCGGCGGCGACGGAGCCGTGCTGCAGCGTGGCCGGGTAGCTGCCCAGCCGCATCGTGCCGCCCATGTCCCGCGCGCCGGAGACGACGTCGACCTGGCTGGCCATGGTCGCGATGACCGCGTCGGGGGTCTCGGGGTCGAACTCCGCGGAGTTGGCCTGCTCCAGGCCGGCGACGTTGCGGGCGTACTCGATCACCATGCACTGCAGGCCCAGGCACAGCCCGAGCGTCGGGATGCCGTTGGTGCGGGTGTAGCGCAGCGCGCCGAGCTTGCCCTCGATGCCGCGCACGCCGAAGCCGCCGGGGATGCAGACGGCGTCGACGCCGGCCAGCGCCTTCTCCGCGCCCTCCGGGGTCTCGCAGTCGTCCGACGGCACCCAGCGGATCTGCACCCGGCTGCGGTGCGCGAAGCCGCCGGCGCGCAGGGCCTCGGTCACCGACAGGTAGGCGTCGGGCAGGTCGATGTACTTGCCGACGAGCGCCACGGTCACCGTCTGCTTGGGGGCGTGGACCCGGTCGAGCAGGTCGCCCCAGACGGTCCAGTCGACGTCGCGGAACGGCAGGCCGAGCCGGCGCACCACGTAGGCGTCCAGGCCCTCCCGGTGCAGCACCTTCGGGATGTCGTAGATCGACGGCGCGTCGGCGCAGGAGATGACGCCCTCGGCGTCGACGTCGCACATCAGGCTGATCTTGCGCTTGAGCCCGGCCGGGATCTCCCGGTCGGAACGGCAGACCACCGCGTCGGGCTGGATGCCGATGCTGCGCAGGGCGGCGACCGAGTGCTGGGTCGGCTTGGTCTTCAGCTCGCCCGACGGCGCGATGTAGGGCACCAGCGAGATGTGCAGGAAGAAGCAGTTGTCGCGGCCGATCTCGTGCCGGACCTGGCGGGCGGCCTCGAGGAAGGGCAGCGACTCGATGTCGCCGACCGTGCCGCCGATCTCGGTGATGACGACGTCGACCCGCTCCGCGGCCTCCGCGCCGGCGAGGATCCGGGCCTTGATCTCGTTGGTGATGTGCGGGATGACCTGCACGGTGTCACCGAGGTACTCGCCGCGGCGCTCCTTGGCGATCACGTCCGAGTAGACCTGCCCGGTGGTGACGTTGGCCCGGCCGGAGAGGTCGATGTCGAGGAAGCGCTCGTAGTGACCGACGTCCAGGTCGGTCTCCGCGCCGTCCTCGGTGACGAACACCTCGCCGTGCTGGAACGGGTTCATCGTCCCGGGGTCGACGTTGAGGTAGGGGTCCAGCTTCTGCATCGTGACGCGCAGGCCACGGCTGGACAGCAGGGCGCCGAGCGAACTGGCGGTCAGCCCCTTGCCGAGAGAGGACACAACGCCGCCCGTGACGAAGACGAACTTCGTCGGCTGCGAGTTGTGCAGAAGGCCACGTGACAAGAGGGATTCAGGCGTTCCCGACGGTCGATCCACGGGAGACGACCGTAACACGATCCGGCGGCCCGACCGGCCCCGAGTGGGCAGCGCCACCCGCGTCCTCCCCCTCTGCGGGGGTGTCCGCCACCGGGCGGGCGGCCAGCCACACCAGCAGCGGCACGAGCAGGGCCGCCGCCGTCGCGGCCACCGCGACGCCGGAGTCGTTCACCGCCGCGCCGAGGAAGAGGCTCAGCGCCGAGGCGAGCAGCCCCGCGCGCAGGACGGCGACGTCGTCCGGGGGCATCCCACCCGGCGTCGCGCCGTCCGGCCGGCTGCGCAGCAGCCCGCCCGGCCGGACCAGCCACACCGCGGCCACCAGGGTCACCGGCAGCATCCAGGCCAGCGGGCTGCCCATCAGGATGTCGACGTTGGCCTGCGCCTTGCGGGAGACCACCGTCCACGCCTCGCCGGTGAGCACCTGCTCCACGAACCGCCCCAGGTGGCTGCGCTCCTCCGCCGGGCCGGCCCAGTCCAGCACCGCGATGCTGCCGACGGCGACCACGGCGGCACCGAGGACCAGGCCCAGGCGGACGACGGTGACCCGCACCCCGGCGAGCAGCATGGCCAGCAGCAGGAAGCCCGGCAGCGAGGCGAGGACGCCCCCGAAGTCGCGACCCAGCGCGGGCGCGCCGATGACCGCGACGGTGACCAGCCCGGCGGCCAGGACCGTGCCGCCGGTGACGACCCGGCGCCGTTCCGGCCGCACGCGACGGCCCACCGCCGTCGCCGCGGCGGCGGTGCACAGCAGCGCCCCGACCGCGACGAGGGCGAAGCTGAGGTTGCCGTAGCCGGTGAACCGCCCGGCGACGACGGCGTCGTACCCGAGCAACCCGTTGAGCTCCAGCCGGGATCCGGTGAGGACGTCGCCGACCAGGACGGCCAGGGTGGCGCCCAGGACCGCCAGGGGCGGGCCGAGCGGCCGGCGGCGCCACGGACCGAGCACCGCCAGGGCGGTCACCGCCACGACGGCGCCGGCGACCGACAGGACCATCGCCCGGAGGGGCTCAGCCGTGCGCTCCCAGGGGAACAACCCCGCGAGGTAGGTGGCCACCGGCAGGGACGCCGCGGCCAGGGCGAGCAGCCGCAGCGGCCCCCGGTACCGGCCCAGGGGGCCGGCCGGCCGGCCGGGGCGCAGCCCGAGGACGAGGACGCCCAGCCCGACGACGAGGCAGCCGACGGCCACCACGAGCCAGAAGAACTCGGCGACGTTGCGGTGGTGCAGGGTCGCCCCGACGTTCACCTGCTCCAGCTGGGTCACCGCCGCGGCCAGCTCCGGCCGCTCCCCCGCGGTCCGCAGCGGCTGCCCGTTCATCGAGGCCGGGACGTCCAGGCCCAGCGCGCGCAGCGCCGTCGGCGCCAGGTCGATCAGCTGGACGTACGGCGCGCGCCCGGTGCTCGCCGAGCGCAGCCAGCCACCGTCGTCGAACCCCGGCCCGGCGGCGATCGCCACGTGCAGCTGCGGTCGGCCGTCGTTGACCTCGGAGATGCCGGCGACCAGCACCAGCGTGTCGCCCGGCAGCGTGGCGACCGCGTCGAGCAGCCGGCCGACCGCCTCGTCGATGCGGCTCAGCGCCCCCGCGCGGGGCAGCGGCTCGGTGCCGTCGTCGGTCTGGTCGATCCCGGGCACGCCGGCGGTGGTCAGGTGGTCCAGCGACACGAGGGTGAGCGGGCAGGCCGCGACGAAGGCGGTCAGCTCGGCCGGCTCCGCCGGCAGGACGTCGGTCCGGGTCAGCTGCACCCCGGGTGCCGCGGCGGCCAGCGCCGCGGCCCGGCCGGAGGTCGCCGCGCACCCCACCTGGTCGGCCAGGGCGGCGGGCTCGGCGCCGAACCGGTTCGTGCCCGGGTCGTCCGCGGTGCGCGCCACGGTCGCCGCCGGGTCCTCCAGCGCCACGGCCGCGATCCGCTCCTGCAGACCGCAGTGCGACAGCGAGGTGCTCACCCGCGGCTCGGACGGCTCGGCGCCGGGTTCGCCCTCACCCGGGGGCAGCGGAAGGGTCGGCAGCGGCACGGGCGGCAGGCCGTCGTCGGGACCGGGGAACCGGGCGCGGTTGCCCGCCCCCAGGGTGGCCCAGCCGTCGAGCAGGCAGGTGGTCCCCCGCGCCGCGCGCACCGACAGCGCGCCGACCGACCCCTGCTCGGCGAGGTCCCACAGCCGCGGCGTGGCTGCCGGGTCGAGGTCGCCCCAGACCAGCCCGGGCACCCCGACGACCAGCGCCCGGTCCGCGCTCTCCGCCGCGGCGGTGCCGTCGGCGGCGGCGGCCGGCGGTGCCCACCCCAGGAGGACGGTCAGCAGCAGCACGAGCAGCAGGACCGGCGAGCGGCGGGCCGGGCTCATGGCCGGCCGCTGCCCGGAGGGCCGAGCAGCTCCCGGTAGACGGCGACCAGCCGGCGGGCCGCCCCCGCCTCGTCCGGCCACTCCGCGGCGCGCCGGCGGCCGGCATCGGCCAGCGCGGCGGCGTGCCGCGGGTCGCCGAGCACGCGGTCGAGGGCGTCGGCCAGCGCGGCGGCGTCCCCGACCGGGACGAGGTCGGCGGCCTCGCCCACCAGCTCGGGGATGCCGCCGGCGCGGGTGGACACCAGCGGCGTCCCCGCGCGCAGCGCCTCCTGGGCGGTGAACGGGCTGCCCTCCCAGCGCGAGGGCAGCACGCAGGCATCCGCGGCACCCAGCAGGTCGGCGACGTCGTCGCGCCGGCCCAGCAGCACCACGGGCAGCTGCTCTTCCCGGACGCGGGCGGCGAGCTCCTCGCGGAGCGGCCCGTCACCGGCGACGGCCACGAACGGGGCGCCGGGCCGGCCGGTCCAGCGCCCGACGGCGTCGAGCAGGACGTCGTAGCCCTTCTGCGGGTGCAGCCGGCCCACGGCCACCACGAGCGGCCGGCCGTCGGCCACGCCCAGCTCGGCGCGCACCTCGTCCCGGGTCCGGGCGGCCGGCGGCAGCGGCGGGGCGAGCGCCGGGGTGACCCGCACGTCGGGCGCGCCGGCCCGGCGGGCGTTGTCGGCGAGGTCGCCGGAGACGGCGAGGACCAGGTCGGCGCTGCGGATGGTGACCCGCTCCAGGGCCTCGAGCGCCGACCGCAACCGGCCGCCGCCCTCCTGCAGCGCGTTGTGCAGCGTGAGCACCAGCGGGGGCTTCGGCCCGCGCAGCAGCCGGCGCGCCGCGGCGGCCACCAGACCGGCCCGCAGGCCGTGGGCGTGCACCAGGTCCGCGCCGGCGATCGCCCGGCGCAGCTGGGCGACCGCCCGCGCGTCGGCGGCCGGGTTCGCGCCCGACGAGATGCCCACCGGGGCGAAGTCGGCACCGGTCGCGGTGAAGCCGAACAGCTCCTCGGTGGCGGGCGCGCCGGCGACCCCGACGTCCGCGCCGGCCTCGCGCAGCGTCGGGAGGAGGGCCCGGATGTGCGATCCCACTCCCCCGGCGCTGGTCGCGAGCACCTCGACGACGCGGCGACCGGACAGCGGCAGCGGCTCCGTCACGGGGCCACCTCCAGCCGGTCGGGTGCGCGCAGGGCACGCAGCGCGTCGATCAGGGCACTCCGCGCGGCTCCCATCATGACCGCCGCGACGACGAGGAGCACGAGCGCTCCGGCGAGCACGCCGACGCCGACCGCGGCGAGGACGCCCTGCTGGGGCACCGGGTCCGCGCCGAGCGCGCGGGACAGGGCGAGCCCGGCGGCCGCCCCCGCCGCCGCCGCCCCGAGCGCCGCCGTGCCGATCCGGGGCAGCCCGGCGAGCGAGCCCGCCGGAGCGGTGCGCGCGACGACGGCGAGCAGCGCGAGCCCGGCGACGGTGACACCGATCGTGTGCCCGGCGCCGAGCGCGGCGGCCCGGTCGCCGGCCGGCAGCGCGGCGGCGAGGACCACGTCCGCGACGACGGCGACGAGCCACCCGCCGACGACGCAGACGGTCGGCGCCTTCCACAGCCCGCGGGCGTAGAGCGCGCGGGTCAGGACCGCGACGAGCCCGTAGCCGACCAGCCCCGGCGCGAAGGCGATCGTGGTGTCGCGCAGGGCGGCGACGTTGGCACCGGTGTCCGAGCTCAGGAAGACCCGGGCCATGGGGCCCGCGACGGCGATCAGCAGCGCGGCGGCTGCGGCCGAGGCGGCGACGACCAGCGCGGTGACCGGGGCCAGCGCGCGGGCGTACCCGGCGTCGTCGTCGAGCTCCGCCCGCTCGGACAGCCCCGGGTAGGCCGACGTCGCCAGGGGCACGGCCAGCGCCGCCCACGGGACGAGGAAGAGCGTGAGGCCGGCGCCGTAGACCACCAGGCTGCCGTCGGGTGCGTCCCCGCCGGTCAGCCGGATGGCGACGAAGGCGACGAGCTGCTGCCCGGCCAGGGTGAGCACCCCGGCCACCGCCAGCCGGCGGACCCGCGGGGCCGCCCCGACCGGGAAGCGCAGCGACGGCCGCAGGTGCAGACCCAGCCGGCGCAGCGGCACGAGCAGGCTGAGGCTGAGCGCCACCACGCCCAGCGTCGTCCCCACGCCGAGCACGAGCTCGGCGGGACGGGACAGGTCGGCGACGTCGCGGCTGCCGCCCATGCCCGCGAAGAGCAGGTAGGCCGCGGCGACGACGACGCTGGAGAGCAGCGGGGCGATCGCGGGGGCGGCGAAGCGCCGGTGCGCCTGCAGCACGCCGGCCAGCACGATGCCGATGCCGTAGAGCACGACCTGGGGTGCGAAGACCAGGAGGAACCGAGCGGCGAGGTCGACCTCCTCGGGCTCGCCGGGGCCGAGCAGCCGGGCGATGGGCTCGGCGAACACGGCGATGAGCAGGGCCAGCGGGGTCAGCACCAGCAGCGTCCAGCCGAGCAGCGCCGAGGCGGTGCGGCGCACCTGCTCCCGGTCGCCCGCGGCGATCCCGCCGGCCAGCATCGGGACGACGAGGCTGGCCAGCGCCCCGCCGGCCACCACCTCGAACACGATGTTCGGCACCGTGTTCGCCGCCTGGTAGGTGTCGCCGGTGCTGCCGGCGCCGACGGCGTTGGTGAAGACCAGCGTCCGCCCGAAGCCGGCGACCCGCGCGAGCAGGGTGAGGACGGCGATCAGCGCCGCCGCGCCGGCGACGCCCTGGGCGATCCGGCGGCCGGTCACGACGACCGGCGGCCGAGCCGGTCCAGTTCGCGCAGCCCCGGCGTCGCCTCGATGACCGTGGTGAAGCTGACCTTCTCGCTGGCCAGCGTGAGCGCCGCGATGCCGGCGAGCAGCCCGGCGCGGGCGGCCCGCGAGGGCGCCGCCGCGAGCCGCAGGCCGAGCAGCGCGCCGAGGGCGTTCGCGCCGCTGTCGCCGAGCATCACCCGTTCACCGAGGTCGGCCGGCAGGACCGCGGCGGTCGCCCCGAGCGGGCCGGCCACCAGCCCGCCGGACGGGCCGCCGAGGGTGACCACCGCGGCGAGGGCGCCGGCCTTGGCGGCGCGACCGGGCCGCAGGTCGAGCAGGTTCAGCAGGTTGGCGGTGCCCGCGACGAGGCCGGTGGTCAGCACGCCGTCGGCCAGCGCGCCGGCCCCGTGCTCCCGGCGGGTGAGCAGCGCGGCGACGGCGGCCGCGGCGCCGATGCCCGCCACCTTGACCGCCCCCGCGGAGACGCGGCCTTCGCGCAGGGCGCGCAGGTGACCGGCCAGCCCCTTGTCGCGGGCCTGCTCCGGCCGGGCGCCGGCCAGGTCGTCGTACCCGCCGACCAGGCCGGAGACGGCTCCGACGACCGCGGTGGCCGCGCGGGTGCCGGGCGGCGCGCCGAGCACCGCGGTCGCCGTCGCGGCGGTGGCCAGCGCCGGTCCGCCGAGCAGCGAGACCGGCCGGCCCGCGTAGTTCGTGCGCCGCCACGGCGCCCCCGCCTCCGAGGCCGTCGCCGCGGCTGCCGCGGCCAGCGCGGCGCGGCCCGCGAGGGCCCCGGCCAGCGCCAGGGCGGCGCGGCGACGGGCGGATGGCCGGGTCACGGCGTCGCGGAGGCCAGGGCCGGCACCGGCTGGGCCTCCTCGCCCGTGCCGTAGGCACCCGACGTGCCGGCGCGCTCCTGGCGCAGCGCCAGCACCGCGCTGGCCTGGCCGGCCGCGGTGGCCACGTTGTCGACGGTGGAGACGCTGCCGGAGACGCCCTGGTCGGCCCGGATCGCGCCGACGAGCCCGTTCTCCCGGGCCGACGCGGCGTCCCCGGCCACGACGGCGCCGGAGCCGGCCCGGTCGAGGGCCGTGACCAGCTCGACCAGCGTGGCGTTCCGCTCGGCGGCCTCGCCCCCGGTGAACTCGCCGGCGGTGAGGAACACGACCTGCTCGGCCGGCTGCACCGAGGAGCCCTCCACCACCTCGAGGGAGGCCAGCCCGGCCAGCACCGAGCTGGCCGCGGTCGGGTCGGGAGCGGCACCGCCGTCGGCCGGGACCATCAGCACCTGGGCCAGGAGCGAGGCGACCAGCTCGCCGGCGTCCTCGGCCTCCGGCGGGACCGTCACCCCGGCGGGGAGCCCGCCTCCGGTGACGTAGCTCTGCAGGCTCGAGGAGCTGGACGGGTCGCTGTAGCCGGGCAGCAGCCGGACCGTGCCGGTGACGGTCGCGCCGGCCTGGCCGATGAGCGCGGTCACCTGCTCGACGGTCTCGGGGGCGACGTCCTCGTTGGTGACGACCAGGAGCACCGAGCCGCCGGACAGCGTGCCCTCGACGAGCGCAGGGGCCACCGTCTGGGCGAAGGCGTCGGAGGTGTCGACCTGCGCCTGCAGCTCCTGGGTGCGGTCCTCGAGAGCGCGCTTGTCCTGCTCCAGGTCGGTCACCTGGTTCTCGATGTCGGTCAGGATCGGGTCGTTGAGCTGGGTCGTCCCGATGACGATGCCCAACGCGACCGCGAGGAAGACCGCGATCAGGGAGACCAGGTGGTAGCGGAAGTCGATCACGAGAAGAGGTTCTCCAGCCAGAACACGAAGCTGTTCCATTGGTCGAGGAGCAGGTCGAGGTAGACCCGGCCGGCGGCCGACACGGCGATCGCCGAGCCGATGGCGACGAACGCCGCCAGGACGAGGACGACCAGCGCGAGGGTGGAGATCCGGCTGCGGTAGAGCCGGCTGACCCCCTTGGCGTCGACCAGCTTGCCGCCCAGGCGCAGGCGGGTGAGGAAGGTCGAGGCCATGCCGCCCCGCCCCTTGTCGAGGAACTCCACGAGGGTGGCGTGCGTGCCGACGGCGACGATCAGCGTGGCGCCCTTCTCGTCGGCCAGCAGCATCGCGATGTCCTCGCTGGTGGCCGCGGCCGGGAAGGTGATCGCCTCGACGCCGAGCTCCTGCACCCGCGGCAGGCCGGGCGCCCGGCCGTCGGGGTAGGCGTGCACGACGACCTCGGCGCCGGAGGTCAGCGCCCCGTCGCTGACGGAGTCCATGTCGCCGATGATCATGTCCGGCGAGTAGCCGGCCTCGATCAGCGCGTCGGCGCCGCCGTCGACGCCGATGAGCACCGGGCGGTAGTCGCGGACGTAGGACCGCAGCGCCGCCAGGTCCTCCTTGTAGTCGTAACCGCGGACGACGATGAGCACGTGCCGGCCCTCGATGGCCGTGCTGACGTCCGGCACGCCGACGCCGTCGAGCAGGAGCGCGCGCTCCCGCTTCATGTACTCCATCGTGTTGGCCGCGAAGGCCTCGAGCTGGGTGGAGAGACCGGCCCGCGCCTCCGCCATGGAGGCGGCGACGGTCTGCGCGTCCTGGGCCACGCCCTCGGCCAGCACCGTGCCGTCCTCGGCGAGGAGCTGGTTGCCGTCGAGGCGGACGGCGGTGCCCTCCTTGAGCGCGGCGAAGACGTCGCGCCCCACGCCGTCGAGCAGCGGGATGCCGGCCTCGACCAGGATCTCGGGCCCGAGGTTGGGGTACCGGCCGGAGATGCTCGGCGCGGCGTTGACCACCGCGGCCACCTTGCAGCCGACCAGCGCGTCGGCGCTGACCCGGTCGATGTCGACGTGGTCGATGACAGCGATGTCGCCGGGCCGCAGCCGCTTGGTGAGGTTCTTGGTGCGACGGTCCAGCCGGGCGGTGCCGGACACCCCGGGCCCCGACTCCTGTGCCCGGCCACGTCGAAGGGTGCCGATGCGCATGAATTGCATGCTGTCACGATCCGCGGATGCCCCGGACCCGCGACGCGCGACTGCGACCCCTCAGTCACGCACCGTGTTCGACACCACGGGCGGCGCGACACGCCAGGAACGACCGGTCCGGCGTCCGAGCGGGATCGTTACCGACTCGTGACTAGCGTGGCGCACGTGACTGGAGTGGCCCGCGCACTGCCCCGTACCGACTCGATGCCGGCGGTCCCCGCCGGGGCGGAGGACACGCCCGAGGCTGCCGTCCCCACGCCGTTCATCAGGCCGTTCCCCTCCGCCGCCGAGGAACCGGAGGACGCGCCGGCGTCGCCGGAGGCCACCGAGGCACCCCCGGCGGCGGAGACGGCCGTCGCGGCCGTCAAGCCGCGCGGGGGGTCCGGCGCGCGCGCCCGGCGCTACCAGGAGACGCGGGCGAAGATCGTCGACGCGGCCGCGGAGCTGTTCGCCGAGCGCGGTTTCGACGCCGTGAGCGTGGTGGAGATCGCACGACGCGCCGGCGTGGTGGAGAAGACCGTCTTCAACCACTTCCCGATGAAGGAAGGGCTGGTCTTCGACGCCGACCCGCCGATGCGCGAGGCGCTGCTCGAGGCGGTGCGCACCCGGCCGTCGGGCGAGTCGGTGTCCGCCGCCGCGGGCAGCTTCGTGGTGGCGGCCGTCAGCCTGCTCGGGACGCCGGAGGCGGCCGAGGGCGTGGCCCGCATGGCCCGGGTGATCCGGGGCAGCCGGACCCTGCAGGTGCGCGAGCGGGAGATCCTCGGCGAGCTCACCGACGCGCTGGCCGCCCTGATCGCCGAGGAGACGCGGGCCTGGCCGGGGCAGGTCGAGCCGTGGCTGGCGGCGCACGCCGTCCTCGGCCTCTACGCCTCGCTGCTGGAGCTCGCCCGCGACCGGGTGCTGGCCGGGGTCACCGGGCCGGAGCTGGCCGGCGAGCTGCGCCGGCAGGGCCGTCGCGGGCTGGCGCTGCTGCAGTTCGGCCTGGCCGGCTACGCCAAGCGGCGGTAGGCCGGCGCAGCCCGGCCGCGGGCAGGCCGCCGCGGTCAGGCGGCGGCCACCGCCGGCACGGCCGGGGCCGGGTCGACCTGCAGCGCGCGCAGCAGCTGGTCCCCGCGGTCGCCGGGGATCTCCGGGTTCCGGGTGAACAGCGCGACGGCGACCATGTACTCGTCGTCGCCGGCCCACCCGCGGCCGTCCGCGCAGAGCCGGCGGATGTGCTCGCGGACCTTGGGCTCGCTGCTGTAGGTGCCGAAGTCCAGGCCCATGGCCAGGAAGTTGACGACGCGGTAGCCGAGGTCCTCCGCGGTGCGCACGGAGGTCAGCGGGTCGGCGTAGCTGGCCACCGCGGTGACGACGTTGTCGTAGCCGGCCTTGAGCAGCTGGAGCACCAGGTCGTTGCCGTGCACGCCGCCCCACAGCTCGGGCATCAGGATGTCCCGGTCGGGGGCGGGGATGTAGGGCGGGTTCGAGATGACCGTCGAGGCCCGCTCGCCCCCGGCGGCGTCGGCCTGGTCGAAGAAGTCGCCCAGCTCGACGGCGTAGCGGTCGCCCAGGCCCCGCTCGGCGATGTTCGCCCGGGCGCGGTCCACCGACGGACCGCTGATGTCGAAGCCGCGCACCCTCAGCCCGGGCAGGGCCTGCACGACGTCGGAGATGGCCGTCGCGTCACCGGTGCCGAGCTCGACGATCTCCTCGTGCTCCCAGCGCAGCTGTTCGCGGTACTGGTCGAGCAGCATGCAGACCGAGAAGCCGTAGTGCGCCGACTCGTCGGCGGAGGAGAAGCAGCTCACCGCCGTCGACTACCCCGGTGATCCGCTCCTCACGCGCCCGTCACCCGTCCGTGCGGCGAACGCCCGGTGTCAGCCGCGGGCCTCCGCGGCGACGGCCAGCAGCTCGCGGGCGTGCGCCTGGCCGGTCTCGCTGTCAGCGAGCCCGGAGAGCATGCGGGCGAGCTCCCGCACCCGGTCCTCGTCCTCGACGGCCCGGATGTCGGTCGCGGTCACGCCGGCACCGGTGTCGGGCGATTTGTCGACGACCAGGTGGGTGTCGGCGAAGGCCGCCACCTGCGCCAGGTGCGTGACGACGACGACCTGGTGCTCCCGAGCCAGCCGGGCCAGCCGTCGGCCGATCTCCCCGGCGGCCTGGCCGCCGACGCCGGCGTCCACCTCGTCGAACACCATGACCGGGACCGGGTCCGCGCCGGCGAAGACCACCTCGATGGCGAGCATGACGCGGGAGAGCTCACCGCCGGACGCGCCCTTGTGCACCGGCCGGGCGGGCGCGCCCGGGTGGGCGGCCAGCAGCAGCGCGACGTCGTCGATCCCCTCCGGGCCGGGCTCGTCCGGGTGGCTGTCGACGGAGAAGGACACCCGGGCGCTCTTCATCGCCAGGCCGGCCAGCTCGGCCCCCACCTCGGCGGCGAACCCCTCGGCGGCGGCGCGGCGCCCGGCGCTGAGCTGCGCGCCCAGCTCGTCGACCTCGGCACGGGCGGCGTCCCGCTCGGCGACGAGCTTCTCCAGCGCCTCGTCGGAGACGTCCAGCTCCGACAGCCGCTGCGCCGCGTCGGCGGCCCACGCGAGCACGCCGGCCACGCCGGCGCCGGGGTCGGCGAACTTGCGCACGAGGGCGGTGATGGCGGCGCGCCGGTCGAGCACCTCGGCCAGCCGGGCGGGGTCGGCGTCCAGGTCGGCGACGTAGCTGGCCAGCTGCCCGGCCACGTCCGACACGACGGCGACCGCGTCGGCGAGGTCCTGGGCGAGCATCACCAGCGCCGGGTCGTCGGAGCCGGCCAGCGCCCGCTCGGCGATGGCGAGGGCGGCGGTCGCGTCCTGCGGCGCCTCTCCCCCGCCCAGGTCACCGGTCACGTCGCCGATCAGGGCCAGCCGGGCCTCGTCGGCCGCGGCGCGCAGCGCGTCGGCGTCGGCCAGCCGCTTCGCCTGGGTGCCGAGGGCCTCGTCCTCGCCGGGCTCGGGGCCCACGGCCTCGATCTCCTCGAGGCCGTGCCGCAGCACGTCGGCGGCCTGGGCCAGCTCGCGGGCGGAGCTGCGCCGCCGTTCCAGGTCGGCCACGAGGTCGCGCCAGCGCTGGTGGGCGCCGCGGTAGCGGTCGAGCAGCGCGAGGTGGTCGGCGCCGGCGTACCGGTCGAGGGCGCGGCGCTGCTCCGCCGGGCGGGAGAGCCGCAGCTGGTCGGTCTGGCCGTGCACCGCCAGCAGGCTGTCGGCCAGCTCGGCGACGACGCCGACCGGGACGGCGCGCCCGCCGAGGAACGCCCGGGAGCGGCCCTCGGCGCTCACCGTCCGGGCGAGGATCAGGCTGCCGTCGTCGTCCGGGTCGGCGCCGGCGTCGGCGGCGCGCTCCCACACCGGCGAGCCGGCCGGCAGCAGCAGCCGCCCCTCGACGCCGGCCTTGCCGCTGGCCCGGACGCGGCCCGGGTCGGCCCTCCCGCCGAACAGCAGGGTCAGGCCGGTGACCACCATCGTCTTGCCGGCACCGGTCTCGCCGGTGACGACGGTGAGCCCGGGACCGAGGTCGAGGGTGACGTCGTCGATCGCCCCCAGGCCGCGGATCCGCAGCTCGGTGAGCCGGCCGGGCCCCGCGTCGCGCGCGGGCGCCGAGCGCTCACTGGTCGTGCGTGGCGGCACCGGTCCCCTCCCCTGCCCGGCCGACCGCTCCGTCGCCGGTGACGATGCCGCGGGTCAGCACGTTGCGGCTGGTGAACAGCTCGTGCCCCGGTCCGGCATGCCGCGCGTCGCGGAAGCCGCGCACCGGCAGGCCGAACTTGGCCACCAGCCGGTCGCCGAAGGTGGACGCGTGCACCCGGGCGATGCGCACGGGGCGCTCGGCCCGGCGGACGTCCACCCGGCCGCCGTCGGGCACGTCGAGCATCCGCCGGCCGTCGGCCGAGACGCGGGCCCGGTTGCCGTCGGCGGGCACCGCGATGGTGAGCACGGAGTCGGGCGAGGTGACCAGCGGCCGGGCGAACAGCGCGTGCGCGTTGGTGGGCACGAGCAGCAGCGCCGCGACGTCGGGCCAGACGACAGGGCCACCGGCGGAGAAGGCGTAGGCGGTCGAGCCGGTGGGCGTGGCGCACAGGACGCCGTCGCAGCCGAAGCTGGTGAGCGGGCGCCCGTCGATGGCGATGACGACGTCGAGCACCCGGGAGCGCTCGGCCTTCTCGACGGAGGCCTCGTTGAGCGCCCACGTGCTGTCGACGACGGCGCCGTGGGGGTCGAGGACGTCGACCTCGATGGCCATGCGCTCCTCGACGGAGTACTCGCAGGCCTCGATGGCGTGCAGCGTCTCCTCGACCGCCTCGGGCTCGGTCTCGGCGAGGAAGCCCACCCGGCCGAGGTTCACCCCCATGAGCGCGGCGTCGGTGTAGCGGGCCAGCTCGGCGGCGCGCAGGAAGGTGCCGTCGCCGCCGAAGACCATGACGATCTCGGTGTCGCAGGCCGCCTTGGCGTCGGCCGGCACGACCTCGGCGCCGGCGATGTCGAGGTCGGCGGCCTCGTCCTCGAGCAGGCGCACCACGATGCCGCCGTCCTGGAGCCGGGCGGCGGAGGTGCGGGCCAGCTCGACGATGTCGCGGCGCCCGGTGTGCACGGTGAGCAGGACCCGCCGCTGCGGGGCCGCGTCCCCTCCGCCCTCGCTGGTCGAAGTCACTGCGGTCCCTCCTGGACTGCTCGTCGGACGTCGTCCTCCCGCGGTGCGCCGGCGTCGCGGCGCAGCCACAGGAAGAACTCCACGTTCCCAGCCGGGCCGGGCAGCGGGCTGGCCACCACCCCGGCGGTCCCCCAGCCGAGCGCGGAGGCGGCCGCGCCGACCTCGAGCACGGCGGCGATCCGGTGCTCCGGGTCGCGCACGACCCCCCCGGCCCCCAGCCGCTCGCGGCCGACCTCGAACTGGGGCTTCACCATGGGCAGCAGGTCGGCGTCGGGCCGGGCGCACGCGGTCAGCGCCGGCAGCACCAGCTTGAGGGAGATGAAGGACAGGTCGGCGACGACGAGGTCGACCGGGCCGTCGATGGCCTCCGGGCTGAGCGTGCGGACGTTGGTGCGCTCGTGCACCCGCACCCGCTCGTCGGTGCGCAGCGACCACGCCAGCTCGCCGTAGCCGACGTCCACGGCCACGACCTCGGCCGCACCGCGGCTGAGCAGCACCTCGGTGAAACCTCCGGTGGAGGCCCCGGCGTCGAGAGCCCGCCGGCCCTCGACCGGGACGGGAAAGGCGTCGAGCGCGCCGAGGAGCTTGTGCGCGCCGCGGGACACCCAGCTGGGCTGGTCGGGATCGGTGCGGACGACGACCGGCTCGGCGGCGTCCACACCGGTCGCGGGTTTGGTGGCGGCGCGGCCGGAGACGGCGACGCGGCCCTCGGCGATCAGGGCGACGGCGTGCTCGCGCGAGCGGGCCAGGCCGCGGCGCACGAGTTCGGCGTCGAGCCGGCGACGCGCCATCAGAGCTGGTCGATCGTGCCGAGCTCGCGCTGCAGGCGCGCGTGCTCCGCCTCGTACACCGCGACGTGCTCGGCCACCGGGCGCTGGTCCAGCCCGGCGAACCGGTCGCCCGCCGGGGCGCCGTCGTCGGTGGGCACCGGAGCCGGGCGCGGCGGTCCGGGGACCGGTCGTGGCGCGCTCGGCTCGGTCATGGTGGTCGCCTCTCGGGAGTCGTCCGGCGGGCCGGTGCGGCGCCGTCCGTTCTGCCGCCGAGGTTACCGGCCGGCCGGGGCGGGCATCGGCCCGGCGAGCTGGGCGATAGCGTCGTGGCTCCCGGTACGGCACGACTGCGGCAGGAGGTCCGCCCGCGTGGCCACGATGGACCAGTGCATGACCGCCCTCGAGGGCATCCTCGGCGACCTCGCGGCGAACCCCGCGGCGGAGGGGCTGGACCGCAGCCTCTCGTGCCGGATCACCGACCTGCACGAGGTGGTGATGGGCCGGCTCAGCAGCGGTGCGGTGCGCGACCTGCACGTGCTGCCGCACGGGCCGGACGTCCCGAAGGCCGACATCCGGCTGACCATGTCCAGCGACGACCTGGTCGCCCTCACCTCCGGGCAGATGTCCTTCGGGCCGGCGTGGGCCTCGGGCCGCGTGAAGCTCGAGGCCGGGCTGCGCGACCTGCTGCGGCTGCGCAAGCTGCTGTGATCCGCTAGCCGGCATCCAGCGCCCAGCTCTCGAGGAGCCCGGCCGCTCCCTCGTCGCCCGCGCGGACGAGGGGCCGGACGCCCGTGTCCGGGTGGGCGGCCCAGTGGGCGACGCACAGGGCACGCAGACCGTCCAGGCCGTCGGACCCCTCGTCCGCACCCCCGGTGGCGTCGAGGAGCAGGCCACCGCCCTCGGTGGTGCGCGCCTCCCACCTCCCGCAGCGCCAGCCGGTCGCCGTGCGGGCCACCGCGGGGTGCGGGACGAGCACGCCCGCGGCGTCGGGGGCGAGCAGGTCGGGGCGCTGCTCGGGGGCGGCAGCCAGCAGGAGGCCCGGGTCCGTGACGCCGGTGAGGACGAGCAGGCCGGCCGCGCCGGCCCGCCGCGCCCCCTCGATGTCGGTGTCGAGGCGGTCGCCGACGACCAGCGGTCGGCGCGCGCCGGTGCGCCGGACGCACTCGGCGTGCATGGCCGGGTCCGGCTTCCCCGTGACCAGCGGCTCCTGGCCGGTGACGCCGCGGACGACGGCGACCATCGCACCGTTGCCGGGCAGCGGGCCCCGCGGCGAGGGGATCGTGGCGTCGGCGTTGGTGGCCACGTGCCGTGCTCCCCCGCGGACGGCGACGACGGCCTCGGCCAGCTGCGCCCAGCCGACCTCGCGGCCGTAACCCTGGACGACGGCGTCCGGTCGGTCTTCTGCGCGCCCGACGACGGTGAGCCCCGCGGAGCGGAGGGCTGCTGCGACACCGGGGCCACCCACGGGGAGCACCCGTGCGGAGGGCCCGAACAGCCCGGCGACGACGGTGGCCGCCGCCTGGGAGCTGGTGATGACGTCGCGCGGCGCCGCCTCGATCCCGAGCTCGGTGAGGTGGGCGGCGACCTCTTCCGGGGTCCGGGCGGCGTTGTTGGTGACGAAGCCGAGCGCCATGCCCGCGGCCCGCGCCCGGCGCAGGGCCTCCGGGATGCCCGGCACCGCGTCGGGGCCGACGTACACCACGCCGTCGAGGTCGAGCAGGGCGACGTCGTACGCGGTGGCCGGTGGTCCCGCGCAGCCGTCCGCCATCGCGGGGACCTGCTCGTCGCTCATGCCGACTCCTCTGCTGCCTGCCGTGCGCGCACCCCGCGCAGGGCTCGGGCGTAGTGACCGTGGTCCGGGCGCATCGCCACGGCCAGCGCGAGGTGCTCCGCGGCCAGGCGCAGCTCCCCGGCCCGGCTGGCGGCCATGCCCAGACCGAACTGGGCGTAGTCGTCGGTCGGGTTCCGCCCGATGAGGGCGGTGAACGAGTCGATCGCCTCGCGGTAGCGGCCGGCGTCGAACTGCGCGCGGGCCAGGGCCTCGAGGATGCTGCGGGAGCTGGGCTCGGCTTCGGAAGCGCGGGCCAGGAGCGTGGCGGCGGCGTCCGGGTTGCGGTCGGCGAGCAGGCGCAGCCCGCGCTGGTACCACTCGTAGACGCCCCCGCCGGGGCCGCCGTCGTCCGGTGGATCGCCCTCCGTCACCGCTGCCTCCCGTCCGCCCGGGCCCGCACCGGGATACCCGGTCGCCGCGCTCCTACGATTGCCGTCGTGCCCACGTCGTCGGCGGACCCCCGCTCGTCCGCTCCCGCGGCAGGTCTGGAGGTCAGGCCCTTCCGGGCCCTGATCTACCGGCGTCGCGACCCGGGGCACCTGGCGCGGGTGAGCTCGCCGGCCTACGACCTGGTGAGCCCCGCGGGCCGGGACCGCCTGGCCGGCACCGATCCGCACAACATCGTGCGCCTGATCCTCCCGCGCGTCGACCGCCCGGGTCCGGCGGGCACGCCGGAGGGGGCGCACCGCTCCACCGCGGAAGCGGCGCAGACGCTGGCGGCCTGGCTCGCCGACGGGGTCCTCGAGCGCGACGCGGAGCCTGCGCTCTGGCTCTACGAGCTCCAGCCCGAGGGCGCGCCCGCGACGACCGGCTGGCTCGGCGCGGTGGCACTCCCGGCGCCGGGATCGGCCGCCGTCCTGCCGCACGAGGACACCTACCCGCTGGCCGTCGAGGGGCGCCGCGCCCTGCTGGCCGCCACGGGCACCGATCTGGAGCCGATCGTCCTGGCCCACGACCCGTCGCCCGCGCTGGGGACGCTCGCCGATCGGCTGCGTGCCACCCCCGCGACGCTCGAGGTCGTCGACGACGACGGTGTCCGGCACCGCCTGTGGCGGGTGACCGATCCCGGTCTGCTGGACCAGGTCACCGCGGCCCTGCGCCGCACCGGGTCGGTGATCGCGGACGGGCACCACCGCTTCGCCGCGGCCAGCGCTCACCACCGCGCCGATCCCGCGCGGCCCGGCAGTGATGCCGTGCTGGCACTGGTGACCCCGATGGGCCCCGGGGGCCTGCGGGTGGACCCGATCCACCGCGTGGTCCCCGACCTCCCGCTGGACACCGCGGTCTCGGCCGCGGCAGCCGGGTTCGTGGTCACGGAGCTGCCGACCCCGGCTGCCGGCGAGGCGGAGGCCGTCGCGCAGCGCTGGCTGCGGGACCCGCACCGCTCCGGGTTCCTGCTCAGCGACGGCTCCCGTCTGGTGGAGCTCAGCGCCCCGTCCCCGGAGGTGCTCGCCGCGGTTCCGCCGGAGGCTCCGGCCGCCTGGCGCCGCCTCGACGTGGTGCTGGCCCACCACGGGCTCGTCAGCGGGTTGTGGGGGCGCGACGACGAGCCCGGCTCGATCCTCATCGCGCACTCGGTCGGGGACGCCCTGCGCACCGCGGTGGAGCGGTCGGGCGTCGCCCTGCTGCTCCGCGCCCCCTCCCCCGCCGACGTGGCCGCCGTGGCCCGCGCCGGCGCCCGGATGCCGCGCAAGTCGACGCTGTTCGTGCCCAAGCCCCGAACCGGGCTGGTGCTGCGCCCGCTCGCGGACTGACGCTGCCCGCACGTCAGGCGGTGCGCTCGCCGGCCGCCGGCCCCGACCGGGGCACCTTGCGACCGCGCCGGCAGTTGACTTCGCACACCGAGGCGGTGCCGGTGCCGGTCCGCCAGAACCGGCGCTGCAGTGCCCCCTCGACCTCGACGACGTCACCCGCCTGCCAGGCGGAGACCCGCCGTTGGAGCGCCCGGTCGTAGGTGATGCAGGTGAGGACGTCGACCGACTGACCGCGGGCCCGCGGCTCGGGCCGGCGCACCACGAGCCGGAACGTCACGAGGGCGTCGCCACTGGGCAGGGTCCGGATCTCGGCCGGGGCGGAGAGCCGCCCACGCAGGACGACGTCGTTGCGATCGATGACAGCCACGCTCATGGGACGAGCCTGGGCCCGCGGGGTGCGCGGGCCCAGGCTCGTCGTCGATCTGTGGACTCCGGCGCCGCGTGTGGACGGCGGCGCCCGTTTCGTCACAGGTCAGTTGCCTGGGGTCTCCTCGGCCGGTGCGGCCTCGTCCTGGTCCTGGTCCCCGTCCTCACCGAGCAGCTCGGCGACCTCGGCCTCGACCTCGTCCTGGAAGGAGCGGCCCGACGTCGGGAAGGCGGGGTCCTCGGCGGTGTCGTCGACGAACTCGTCCCCCTCCTCGTCCTGGTCGTCCCGCTCGGCATCGGTCGCCTGCTCGGCGGGCCGCGCGTCGTCGTCGTCCTCGAACTCGCTGAACTCGACCCCGTCGGCGAGCGCCTCCGGGTCTGCGGCGGTGATGGCGTCGCGCCACTGCTCGGCCAGCGCCTCCTCCCCCTCGGCCCCCAGCAGGTCGGCGTAGGCCGTGGCGAACCGCAGCTGCGTGGTGTCTCCGACGGTGAGCCGAGCCGGATCGGGACGGCCGCCCAGCGCACCCTCGAGCACGAGGCGAGCGGCGGCGTTCTCCCCGAGGTCGCGGCGAGCGCCGGCCTCGACGAGCCGCAGCTCGGCGATCTCGTCGGCGTCCGGTGACTCCGCGAGCGCCTCGGCCACCAGCCGCAGCGCCACGTCCGGACGGCCCAGCGCGCGTTCGCAGTCGGCCAGCACGGCGCGGTAGCCGTGGTCGCCGCTCATCCGCCGGTAGGCGCGGAGCTCGCGGGCGGCCTCGGCGAAGTCACCGGCGTGGTAGGCCGCGACACCGACGGCCTCGCGGACGACGGCCACGCGGGAGGCGCGGTCACGGGCAGCACGGGCGTGGGCCAGCGCGAGCTCCGGGTCCTCGTCGACGAGGGTGCCGGCGACGACGAGGTGACCGGCGACCTTCTGCGTGTTGCGGGGGTCCAGACCACGGAGGGCAGCTCGCACCGACGGGTCGAGCTCGCGCGGGTCGGCCCACTCCGGGATCTCCGGCCCCGGCGGCATCGGCGGACGCCGCTCGGAGCGCTCCTGCGGACGAGGACGGCGGTCGTCGGACGGACGGCGATCCCGCCAGCTACCAGCACCGCCGCGGTCGGGCCGCGCTGCGCTCCCGGACCGCTGCGGGCGGTCACCAGCGGGACGGCGGTCCTGCCAGTCACTCCGCTGAGGGCGGTCACCCTGCTGCCGGTCGCCGGCCGGACGGCGGTCCTGCCACTGCGGGCGGTCACCGTTCGGCCGGTCGCCGGCGGGACGACGGTCCTGCCAACTTCCACGCTGAGGGCGGTCACCCTGCGGGCGATCGCCGGTCGGGCGACGGTCCTGCCACTGCGGGCGGTCACCCTGCGGCCGGTCACCGGCGGGACGGCGGTCCTGCCAACTCCCACGCTGAGGGCGGTCACCCTGCGGACGGTCGCCGGGCGGACGGCGGTCCTGCCACTGCGGACGGTCCCTCTGGGGACGCTCACCGGCGGGGCGACGCTCCTGCCAACCACTCCGCTGCGGTCGATCCCCCTGCGGACGGTCGCCGGCCGGGCGACGGTCCTGCCAACTCCCACGCTGAGGGCGGTCACCCTGCGGGCGATCGCCGGCCGGACGACGGTCCTGCCACTGCGGGCGGTCCCCCTGCGGACGGTCGCCGGCCGGACGACGGTCCTGCCAACTCCCACGCTGAGGGCGGTCGCCCTGCGGGCGATCGCCGGCCGGACGACGGTCCTGCCACTGCGGACGGTTCCCCTGGGGACGCTTCCCGGCGGGGCGACGCTCCTGCCAACCACTCCGCTGCGGTCGATCCCCCTGCGGACGGTCGCCGGCCGGACGACGGTCCTGCCACTGCGGACGGTCCCCCTGGGGACGCTCCCCGGCGGGGCGACGCTCCTGCCAACCACTCCGCTGCGGTCGATCCCCCTGCGGACGGTCGCCGGCCGGACGACGGTCCTGCCACTGCGGACGGTCACCGGTCGGTCGGCGCTCCTGCCAGCCAACACGCTGCGCACGGTCGCCTTGCGGGCGCTCACCAGCAGGGCGACGGCCCTGCCAGTCACCGCGTTCGGACCGGGCCGCACCACCCCGCTCGCCGGACGAGCGACCGCCGGCGTCGCCGCGGTAACCGCGGTCGTCTCCGCCGCGGTCCTCACGCGGTCGCTGAGGTCCGCGGTCGTCCTGGGGGCGCGACCCGCGTCCGGCGAAACCGCCGCTACGGGGTGCACCCGAGCGACCGCCGCCGGAGGCGGGACGGCCGGAGCCGCCGGACGGACGTCCGCCGTTCGAGCCTCGGCCGCCTCGGGGGCCGTCGGAACCGCGACGCGGAGTGGTCATGAAAGTCAGCTACCTCTTCGACAGCGGCGCGCACGAAGATGGCGCCGCGCAATAGATTGTCCCGAAACACGCGAACGGGGGTCAGAGCACGTGGCTCTGACCCCCGTTCGGTAATGGTTGTCCGGCGGCGTCCTACTCTCCCACCCCGTCTCCAGGGCAGTACCATCGGCGCTGAGAGGCTTAGCTTCCGGGTTCGGAATGTGACCGGGCGTTTCCCTCTCGCCATGGCCGCCGTAACT